>NZ_JACIFI010000004.1 GCF_014197275.1 Xanthomonas sp. 3075
ACTGGCGCTTGCCAGTTGCCGGAAGGCGTGGAGATGGTGATGCCGGGCGACAACGTGAAGATGGTCGTGACCCTGATCAACCCGGTCGCGATGGACGAAGGTCTGCGCTTTGCCATCCGTGAAGGCGGTCGTACCGTCGGCGCCGGCGTGGTTGCCAAGATCATCAAGTAAGTAGCCTGCAGTTCGGCGACTTCGGTCGTCGACGCGGCAACAAGGGTCGGCGCAAGCCGGCCCTTTTTTTTATGGAAGTCTTCATTGCGCTGAAGTGTTTCTGTGCGATGGGATTGATGGGTCAGGGTGCTTGCGCAGGGAAAACACCCTCGCTATAATGCGCGGCTCGGTGTCCCTGGGTAGGGCGCTGAGTTACAGCGAAAAGAACGGCAGGATGCCGCTCGTGTTCGCCAGACCGGGAAGGTCGCGTTGCTTGGAGCACTCAACAACTCATGCGTTGTTGACCGTGCTCTTGTTGCGCACTATACTTTTCCGTCTGGGCAGACCGGTTTACCGGTCTGCCTCAGTTTTTGGGCGGAGGAAGTGCCCTCGTCGGCAGGATGCGCGGCGATTTCATCTACGCAGGAATATCGGGGCAGGTATCCCAGAGGCCTTGCCCGTCGCTCTTTTAACGAAGGAAGCTTCCGTCATGTCGGAACAAAAGATCCGGATTCGGCTGAAGGCGTTCGATCATCGTTTGATCGACCGTTCGGCCAGCGAGATCGTCGAGACAGCCAAGCGGACCGGCGCGCAAGTGCGTGGCCCGATCCCACTGCCGACCAAGATTGAACGTTACACCATCCTCGTCTCCCCGCATGCCGACAAGGATGCGCGTGACCAGTATGAAACCCGCACGCACAAGCGTGTGCTCGATATCGTCGATCCCAACGACAAGACCGTGGACGCGCTGATGAAGCTCGAGCTCGCGGCTGGCGTCGACGTTCAGATCAAGTTGACCTGAGGACTACGACCATGACGAAGAAATATTCGTTGGGCTTCGTGGGCCGCAAGGCTGGTATGAGCCGCGTCTTCACTGAAGACGGCCGTGCAATACCAGTCACGCTGATCGAAGCAACTCCAAACCGCATCGCGCAGATCAAGACCGTCGAAGCCGACGGCTACAGCGCAGTGCAGATTACCGTTGGCGCGCGTCGCGCCGCACTGGTCAACAAGCCGGCCGCCGGTCACTTCGCCAAGGCGAAGGTCGAAGCGGGTCGTGGCTTGTGGGAATTCCGCGTTGAAGATGCGCAGCTCGGCGATTTCGCCGTCGGCGGCGAAATCAAGGCGGACATCTTCGAGGTCGGCCAGAAGGTCGACGTCCAGGGCGTCACCAAGGGTAAGGGTTTCCAGGGCACCATCAAGCGCTACAACTTCCGTATGGGCGATGCAACTCACGGTAACTCGCTGTCGCATCGCGCGCCGGGTTCGTTGGGTCAGCGCCAGACCCCGGGTCGCGTTTTCCCGGGTAAGAAGATGTCGGGCCACATGGGCGCCGTGCAGCAAAGCACGCAGAACCTGGAAGTGGTCAAGGTCGACGTCGAGCGTGGTCTGATTGCTATCCGCGGCGCCGTGCCTGGCGCAGCTGGTGGCGACGTGATCGTCCGTCCGGCGAGCAAGGCATAAGGGAGAGATGACGATGGAACTCGTTATCACGGGTAGCAACAACAAGGTCTCGGTCTCCGATGCCGTGTTCGGTCGCGAATTCAGCGAAGATCTGGTTCACCAGGTCGTCGTCGCTTATCGCAATGCCGGTCGCGCTGGTACCAAGGCACAGAAGACGCGTTCGGAAGTTGCGGGCACGACCAAGAAGTCGAAGAAGCAGAAGGGCGGCGGTGCGCGTCATGGCGCGCTGACGGCTCCGATCTTCGTCGGCGGCGGCGTGACCTTCGCGGCCAAGCCGCGCAGCTTCGAACAGAAAGTCAACCGCAAGATGTACCGTGCGGCCATCTGCGCGATCTTCTCTGAGCTTAATCGCCAGGGTCGCCTGATGATCGTCGATGCGTTCGACGTCGAAACCACCAAGACCCAGGCTCTGATCGAGAAGCTGAAGGGACTGGATGTGGGCAAGCGCCCGCTGATCGTCACCGAAGAAGCCTCCGAGCACCTGTATCTGTCCGCTCGCAATCTGCCGTATGTGCAGGTGCGTGATGTGCAGGGTCTGGATCCGGTCGCTCTGGTCGGGGCCGATACGGTCGTGATCACCGCCGATGCGGTCAAGAAGGTCGAGGAGTGGCTGGCATGAGCAGCAACGAAAAAATCTTCAGCGTGCTGCGTGCTCCGCGAGTCTCCGAAAAGACCGCGCGCCTGCAGGAAATCTCCAACCAGTATGTCTTCGAAGTTTCGAACGAAGCCACCAAGGCCGATGTAAAGGCCGCGGTTGAGCAGCTGTTCGACGTCAAGGTCAAGGCAGTCAACGTGGTCAACGTCAAGGGCAAGAGCAAGTCCTTCCGTAACCGTGCTGGCAGCCGTGGCAATTGGCGCAAGGCGTACGTCCGCCTGGTTGATGGTCAGTCCATCGACGTAACGGCCAAGGCCTGAGGTCCATCCCATGCCATTGATGAAGTTCAAACCCACCTCTCCCGGCCGTCGTTCCGCCGTGCGCGTGGTTACTCCCGATCTGCACAAGGGCGCACCGCACGCGGCGCTGCTCGATTCGCAGAGCAAGTCCGGTGGTCGTAACCACCATGGCCGCATCACCGTGCGTCACGTCGGTGGTGGCCACAAGCAGCACTACCGCATCATCGACTTCAAGCGCAACAAGGAAGGCATTCCGGCGCGTGTGGAGCGGATCGAATACGATCCGAACCGTACCGCCCATATCGCCCTGCTGTGCTACGTCGACGGCGAGCGTCGCTACATCATCGCCCCCAAGGGCCTGAAGGCTGGCGACCAGGTCATTGCCGGTGCCAACGCACCGATCAAGACCGGCAACACGCTGCCGCTGCGCAACATCCCGGTCGGTACGACGGTTCACGGTATCGAGCTGAAGCCGGGTAAGGGCGCTCAGATCGCACGTGCTGCCGGTGCAGCCGTCCAGCTGGTCGCTCGCGAAGGCATCTACGCCACGCTGCGTCTGCGCTCGGGCGAAATGCGCAAGGTGCCGGTCGAGTGCCGCGCCACCATCGGCGAAGTCGGCAACGACGAGCACAACCTCGAGAAGTTGGGCAAGGCCGGCGCCAAGCGCTGGCGCGGTGTTCGCCCGACCGTTCGCGGTGCGGCCATGAACCCGGTCGATCACCCGCACGGTGGTGGTGAAGCGAAGGCTGGTCAGGGTAATCCGCATCCGGTCACCCCGTGGGGTGTGCCGACCAAGGGTTACAAGACGCGCAAGAACAAGCGCACCCAGCAATTCATCGTCCGCGATCGTAGGGGCTAATCGACCATGGCACGTTCACTCAAGAAGGGCCCGTTCGTCGATCACCACCTTGCAAAGAAGGTGGAGTCCGCTGCGGGTAGCAAGAAGCCGATCAAGACCTGGTCGCGCCGTTCGATGATCCTGCCGGAAATGGTAGGCATCACCATCGCCGTGCATAACGGCAAGAACCACATTCCGGTGCTCGTCAACGAGAATATGGTCGGCCACAAGCTCGGCGAATTTGCCGTCACCCGGACCTTCAAGGGTCACGGTGGCGACAAGAAGTCGAGCAGGTAAGGAGAGATGACGATGGAAGCGAAAGCAATCCTGCGCACCGCGCGCATCTCCCCGCAGAAGGCCCGCCTGGTCGCTGACCAGGTGCGTGGTTTGTCCGCCGAGCGTGCGGTCAATCTGCTGAAGTTCTCGGACAAGAAGGCTGCACACCTGATCAAAAAGGTGGTGGAGTCGGCTATTGCCAATGCCGAGAACAATCAGGGCGCGGATGTCGACGAGCTGAAGGTCAAGACCATCATGGTTGATGAAGGTCCGTCCCTGAAGCGTTTCATGGCGCGGGCGAAAGGCCGCGGTACCCGCATCCTCAAGCGCACCAGTCACATCACTGTGATTGTTGGCGCCGCCAAGTAAGCGGAAAGGAAAAGACCATGGGTCATAAAGTTCATCCGACTGGAATCCGTCTTGGCATCGCCAAGGACTGGAATTCCAAGTGGTACGCAAACAAGGCCGACTTCGCCGGTTATCTGGCAGCCGACCTGAAAGTGCGTGAAATGCTGCGCAAGAAGCTCGCGCAGGCAGGTATCAGCAAGATCTTGATCGAGCGCCCTGCCAAAACCGCCCGCGTGACGATCCACACTGCCCGTCCGGGCGTTGTGATCGGCAAGCGTGGTGAGGACATCGAAAAGCTGCGCAAGGAAGTGAGCGAGATGATGGGCGTTCCCGCCCACATCAACGTCACCGAAGTGCGCAAGCCGGAGCTGGATGCGCAGCTGGTCGCCGAGTCGATCGCGCAGCAGCTCGAGCGTCGCATCATGTTCCGCCGTGCAATGAAGCGCTCGGTCGGCAACGCGATGCGCCTGGGTGCCCTGGGCATCAAGGTCAACGTGGCTGGCCGCCTCAACGGTGCAGAAATCGCCCGTTCGGAGTGGTACCGCGAAGGTCGCGTGCCGCTGCACACGCTACGTGCCGACATCGATTACGGTTTTGCCGAAGCGTCCACGACGTACGGCATCATCGGTATCAAGGTTTGGATCTATAAGGGCGAGGTCTTCGACTTCTCCCAGGTTGGCCAGGAGAAGCAGGACGACAGCCCGCGCAACGATCGTAACGATCGCGGCGACCGTGGTGACCGTCCTTCGCGCCCGGCTCGTGAAGCGAGGTAACGGCAATGTTGCAACCCAAGCGAACCAAATATCGCAAGATGCACAAGGGCCGCAATGACGGCCTGGCATGGAGCGGAAACGCCGTCAGCTTCGGCGAGTACGGTCTCAAGGCAACCGCGCACGGTCAGCTGACCGCGCGTCAGATTGAAGCAGCACGTCGCACGATCAGTCGCGTCGCCAAGAAGGGCGGCAAGATGTGGATCCGTGTGTTCCCCGACAAGCCGATCACCAAGAAGCCGATCGAAGTCCGCATGGGCTCCGGTAAGGGCAACGTGGAGTACTGGGTCGCGCAGATTCAGCCGGGCCGCATGATCTATGAAATCGAGGGTGTTCCCGAAGATGTCGCACGTGAGGCCTTCCGCCTTGCCGCCGCCAAGCTGTCGGTGACCACCACTTTCGTGACCCGGACGGTGCGCTGATGGATATCAAACAACTCCGCGAGAAGTCGGCTGACGAACTGAAGGCCCACCTGACCGATCTGCGTAAGGAGCAGTTCTCGCTCCGCATGCAGCAGGTCACCGGCCAGCTGCCGAAGACCCACGAAACCCGCCGGGTGCGCCGCGAGATTGCTCGCGTCAAGCACCTGCTCGGCAGCACCAAGTAAGGACGGCCGCGATGAGCGACAACAACGAAAAGCAAACGCTGCGCACGGTCGAAGGCCGTGTCGTCAGCAACAAGATGGACAAGACGGTCACCGTGTTGGTAGAGCGCCAGGTCAAGCACCCGTTGTACGGTAAGTACATCAAGCGCTCGTCCAAGCTCCACGCACACGATGCCGACAATGCCTGCAACGAAGGCGACGTCGTGCGTGTGACCGAGATTGCTCCGATGTCCAAGACCAAGAACTGGCGGGTGGTCGAAATCGTCACCCGTTCGGCCGAATAAGGGAGATCTGAATCATGATCCAGATGCAGAGCTACCTCGATGTCGCCGACAATTCGGGTGCCAAGGAAGTGATGTGCATCAAGGTGCTGGGCGGCTCAAAGCGCCGCTACGCACACATTGGCGACATCATCAAGGTGACCGTCAAGGACGCCATTCCGCGCGGTAAGGTCAAGAAAGGCGAAGTCTACGACGCCGTCGTGGTGCGTACCCGCAAGGGTGTGCGCCGTCCCGACGGTTCGCTGATCCGCTTCGACGGCAACGCCGCTGTGCTGTTGAACAATAAGCAGGAGCCGATCGGGACCCGCATCTTCGGGCCGGTGACGCGCGAGCTGCGTTCCGAGAAGTTCATGAAGATCGTCTCGCTCGCTCCCGAAGTGCTGTGAGCGGAGGACATACACATGGCTAACCGTATCAAGAAGGGCGACCAGGTCGTCATCAACACCGGCAAGGACAAGGGTAAGCAGGGTGAAGTGGTGCGTGTGGACGGCGATCGGGTGATCGTTTCCAACGCCAACATCATCAAGCGCCATACCAAGCCGAACCCGCAGGCGGGTGTCGCCGGCGGCGTGGTCGAGCGTGAAGCGTCGATCCATATCTCCAACGTCAATATCGTCAACCCGGCAACGGGCAAGGGCGAGCGCGTTGGCTTCAAGGTGCTGGAGGATGGACGCAAATTGCGTGTGTTCCGCTCCAGCGGTGAGGCGCTCGACGCCTGAGGAATGAGATCATGAACACTCGTCTCGAAAAGTTTTACAAGGAAAACGTGGTGCCGGCCCTGATGAAGGAATTCGGCTACACCAATCCGATGGAAGTGCCGAAGCTGGTCAAGGTCACGCTCAACATGGGCGTGGGCGAGGCGGCTACCAACAAGAAGATTCTGGAAAATGCGGTCGCCGACATGTCCAAGATCTCCGGCCAGAAGCCGGTGGTCACCAAGTCGCGCGTTTCGGTCGCATCGTTCAAGATTCGTGACGGTTGGCCGATCGGCTGCAAGACCACGTTGCGTCGCGCCAAGATGTACGAGTTTATGGATCGTCTGATCAACATCTCGTTGCCGCGCGTGCGCGACTTCCGTGGTGTTTCCGGTCGTTCCTTTGACGGTCGTGGCAACTTCAACATGGGTGTGAAGGAACAGATCATCTTCCCGGAAATCGATTTCGACGCTGTCGACGCGATCCGCGGTATGGATATCGCCATCACCACCACCGCCAAGACGGATGCGGAAGCGAAGGCGCTGCTGGCAGCGTTCAAGTTCCCGTTCCGTAACTGACCGTCGAGGACATCCGAAATGGCAAAGACCTCCATGATCCACCGCGACATCAAGCGTGCAAAGCTGGCGAAGAAATTCGCCGGCAAGCGTGATGCGCTGAAGAAGATCCTCTCCAGTCAGGATGCGTCCTACGAAGAGAAGATCGATGCATCGACCAAGTTGCAGAAGCTGCCGCGCGATTCGTCGCCGAGCCGTCACCGCAACCGTTGCGAGTTGTCCGGTCGTCCGCGCGGTGTCTACCGCAAGTTCGGTCTGGGTCGCAACATGCTGCGCAAGGCCACGATGAACGGCGACGTTCCGGGTCTGCGCAAGGCAAGCTGGTAACAGCATTGCCGGCCGTTCGCGGCCGGCTGGAACAGGATTGTTCTGTTCAACAAGGGAGTCCGACGCAAGTCGGGCTCTTTTGTCGTATACTTCCGCTTCTGTCTTGCCCGTACGGGCTCGGCATGGCGTCAAGGGTCCTGGCCCGTCCCCAGGAAAACACAAGATTTTCGCGAAAGCGGATATCGGTGCACTCAAAGGTACTCATATGAGCATGACTGATCCCATCGCCGACCTGCTGGTACGCATCAAGAATGCGGCCGCGGTTGGTAAGCAGACGGTGAAATTGCCGTCGTCCAAGATCAAGGTTGCGATCGCCCAAGTCCTGAAGGACGAGGGTTACATCACCGACCTGCGCGTTACGGCCACCGAAAACAACAAGTCGGAGCTGGAAATCGTGCTGAAGTATTTCGAAGGCCGTCCGGTCATCGAGACCCTGAAGCGTTTCTCGCGCTCGGGTCTGCGTCAGTACCGCGGCAAGACCGAGCTGCCCAAGGTCCTGGGTGGCCTGGGTATCGCCATCATCTCCACGTCGAAGGGCATCATGACCGATGCGCAGGCTCGCGAAGCCGGCGTTGGTGGTGAAGTTCTGTGCTTCGTGGCCTAAGGGAAGGAATCGAACATGTCCCGTGTAGCCAAGAAGCCTGTGTCCCTCCCGAAGGGTGTTGAGCTCAACGTCCAGCCTGAGCTGGTCAGCGTCAAGGGCCCGAAAGGCACCCTGACTCTGCCCAAGCCGGTTGGCGTCGAAATCGCTGTCGATGGCGGCGTCGCCACCCTGTCGGCCAACGATCCGTCGCAGATCGCCATCACCGGTACCGTGCGTGCCATCCTGGCCAATATGGTCAAGGGTGTCTCCGAAGGCTTCGAGCGCAAGCTGGAGCTGGTCGGCGTCGGTTACCGCGCTGCCATGCAGGGCAAGGATCTGAGCCTGGCGCTCGGTTTCTCGCACCCGCTGGTGTTCGTGGCGCCGGAAGGCATCACGCTGTCGACCCCGACCCAGACCGAAATCCTGGTGCAGGGTGCAGACAAGCAGCGCGTCGGCGAAGTTGCCGCCAAGATTCGCGGTTTCCGTCCGCCGGAGCCCTACAAGGGCAAGGGTGTGAAGTACGCCGGTGAAGTCATCATTCGCAAGGAAGCCAAGAAGGCGTAAGGCAGGTCCCTCTGCTAGGAGCCCGGCCATCCATGGCCGGACTTTTCAATGCAAAAGCCTGTTTTCCTTCAGCTTTCGTAGGATAAATATCATGAGCATCAACAAGAACATTGCCCGTCTGCGTCGCGCCAAGTCCACCCGTGCGCACATCCGCGAACTGGGTGTCGCCCGTCTGTCGGTGCTGCGCACCGGCCAGCATCTGTATGCGCAGGTGTTCACTGCCGACGGCTCCAAGGTGATCGCTGCGGCTAACACGCTGCAGGCCGACGTCAAGGACGGCCTGAAGAACGGCAAGAACAGCGATGCGGCCGTCAAGGTCGGCAAGCTGATCGCCGAGCGCGCCAAGGCTGCGGGCATCGAGAAGGTCGCATTCGACCGCTCGGGCTACCGCTACCACGGCCGTATCAAGGCGCTGGCCGACGCAGCTCGCGAAGGCGGCCTGCAGTTCTAAGCACTGCTGCGGATGTGGCCTTCGGCCGCATCCGCAATCCCGCCGGCAGGGAGATGCCGGGCCGTCCCGTTCTTTTGCAACGGAGCCGGGAACACAGCGTGACTTCCCAACCATAAGCGGCTTCGAGCCGTACATACTCAATCAATCAAGGATTCAAAATGGCAGAAGAACGTGCACCGCGGGGTCGTGATCGCGACCGTAACCGCGAAGAGAAAGTCGACGATGGCATGATCGAAAAGCTGGTCGCGGTCAATCGCGTCAGCAAGACGGTCAAGGGCGGTCGCCAGTTCACCTTCACCGCGCTGACCGTGGTCGGCGATGGCTTGGGCAAGGTTGGTTTCGGGTATGGCAAGGCGCGCGAAGTGCCGGTCGCCATCCAGAAGTCGATGGAGCAGGCGCGCAAGAACCTGGCCACTGTCGATCTGAACAACGGCACCTTGTGGCATGCCGTCAAGTCGGGTCATGGCGCAGCACGCGTCTACATGCAGCCGGCGTCGGAAGGTACGGGCGTCATCGCAGGCGGCGCCATGCGCGCTGTGCTGGAAGCGGTTGGCGTGAAGAACGTGCTGGCCAAGGCCGTCGGTTCGCGTAACCCGATCAACCTGGTCCGTGCAACCCTGAAGGGTCTGTCGGAAGTGCAGTCGCCGTCGCGTGTTGCGGCCAAGCGCGGCAAGAAGGTGGAGGAGCTCAACCATGGCTAAGGACACTGGCAAGACTGTGAAGGTGCGCCTGGTGCGTGGCCTGCGTGGTACCCAGTCGCGTCACCGCCTGTCGGTGCATGCGTTGGGCCTGAATAAGATCAACGATGTGCGTGAACTCAAGGACAGCCCGCAGGTGCGTGGCCTGATCAATACGGTTCACTACCTCGTCAAGGTTGAGGACTAATCCCATGACTATGCATCTCAATGACCTCAAGCCCGCCGACGGCGCCCGTACCGAGCGCACCCGCGTCGGTCGTGGCATCGGCTCCGGCCTTGGCAAGACCTGCGGCCGCGGCCACAAGGGTTCGTTCGCGCGTAAGGGTGGCGGCAAGATCAAGGCCGGCTTCGAAGGCGGCCAGACCCCGATGCAGCGTCGTCTGCCGAAGATCGGTTTCCGTTCCAAGATGGCGCGTGACAGCGCAGAAGTGTTGTCCTACCAGCTGGACAAGCTGGAAGCCGGTGAGATCGACTTTGCAGCGCTGCGTGCGGCCAATCTGGTCCCGAGCCGCGCCAAGAAGGCGAAGATCGTGCTGAAGGGCGAGCTGAGCAAGAAGTTTGTGCTGAAGGGTGTCGCTGCAACTGCAGGCGCCAAGGCGGCAATCGAAGCTGCCGGCGGCAGCGTAGAGGAGTAATCGGCAGATGGCGCAGGCTGGCATTGGTAACCTCGGTGGCGGGCTCGGCAAGTTCACGGAACTTCGCCAGCGGCTACTGTTCGTCCTCGGGGCATTGATCGTCTACCGCATCGGCTGCTATGTGCCAGTGCCAGGCGTCAATCCCGATGCCATGCTTTCGTTGATGCAGGCGCAGGGCGGCGGCATCGTGGACATGTTCAACATGTTCTCGGGCGGCGCCCTGCACCGTTTCAGTATTTTTGCGTTGAATGTGATGCCGTATATCTCGGCGTCGATCGTGATCCAGTTGGCCACGCATATCTTTCCCGCCCTCAAGGCGATGCAGAAGGAAGGTGAGTCCGGCCGACGCAAGATCACCCAATATTCGCGCATCGGTGCGGTGTTGTTGGCGGTGGTGCAGGGCGGCAGTATCGCGCTCGCACTGCAGAACCAGACCGCGCCCGGTGGCGCACCGGTGGTGTATGCGCCGGGCATGGGCTTTGTGCTCACCGCAGTGATTGCATTGACCGCCGGCACCATCTTCTTGATGTGGGTGGGCGAGCAGGTCACCGAGCGCGGCATCGGTAACGGTGTGTCGCTGATCATCTTTGCAGGCATCGTGGCGGGTTTGCCGTCGGCGGCGATCCAGACCGTGGAGGCCTTCCGCGAAGGCAACCTGAGCTTCATTTCGCTATTGCTGATCGTCATCACCATCCTGGCGTTTACGCTGTTTGTGGTGTTTGTCGAGCGCGGGCAGCGGCGGATCACGGTCAACTACGCGCGCCGCCAGGGCGGTCGCAACGCGTACATGAACCAGACCTCGTTCCTGCCATTGAAGCTCAATATGGCCGGTGTGATTCCGCCGATCTTCGCGTCGAGCATCCTGGCCTTCCCGGCGACGTTGTCGATGTGGTCGGGTCAGGCAGCATCGGGCAGTGGCGTGGGGTCATGGCTGCAGAAGATCGCCAATGCGCTTGGACCGGGTGAGCCGGTGCACATGTTGGTGTTCGCGGCGCTGATTATCGGGTTTGCGTTCTTCTATACCGCGCTAGTGTTCAATTCGCAGGAAACGGCAGACAACCTCAAGAAGTCGGGTGCACTGATTCCGGGTATCCGTCCGGGCAAGGCCACGGCGGATTACGTCGACGGCGTGCTGACGCGCCTGACGGCGGCCGGTTCGCTATACCTGGTCATCGTTTGCCTGCTGCCGGAAATCATGCGTACGCAGCTGGGCACCTCGTTCCACTTTGGTGGCACCTCGCTGTTGATCGCGGTGGTGGTGGTGATGGACTTCATTGCGCAGATCCAGGCGCACCTGATGTCGCATCAGTATGAGAGTCTGCTGAAGAAGGCCAACCTGAAGGGCGGCTCGCGCGGCGGTCTGGCGCGCGGTTAAGTGGTACACTAGAGCTTCATTACGTGAAGACGGCCTGGTTCCCGGGCCACGATCTTCCGATCAGAAGGGCGGCTCGCGCGACGTCTCGCGCGCGGGTGTGACGAGGTGGTCCTGTGCGGGAGTAGTACAGGCGATTCGGAGAAGTTTTCTGGATCAACATCGTCCGGCGCCGGAGCGAGGGCACACTCCCCACGCCGGGTCCATGGAACTTTTTGGTTCCACGGGCTTCAAAGCAATCCGAGGCCTTGCTACAATTCCGAGTTCACTTTTGATCCATCCTGCCGGATGGCGCCTGGGCGCTGTCGGGCCATCACTCAGTTGGAGAATCGCGTCATGGCGCGTATTGCAGGCGTCAACCTGCCAGCCCAGAAGCACGTCTGGGTCGGGTTGCAAAGCATCTACGGCATCGGCCGTACCCGTTCGAAGAAGCTCTGCGAATCCGCAGGCGTTACCTCGACCACGAAGATTCGTGATCTGTCCGAACCCGAAATCGAGCGCCTGCGCGCCGAAGTCGGCAAGTATGTCGTCGAAGGCGACCTGCGCCGCGAAATCGGTATCGCGATCAAGCGACTGATGGACCTGGGCTGCTATCGCGGTCTGCGTCATCGCCGTGGTCTCCCGCTGCGTGGTCAGCGCACCCGTACCAACGCCCGCACCCGTAAGGGTCCGCGCAAGGCGATCAGGAAGTAAGGGATAGATCATGGCAAAGCCAGCAGAAAAGAAAACGAAGAAGAAGATCAAGCGCGTCATCACTGACGGCGTCGCCCACGTCCACGCTTCGTTCAACAACACCATCGTCACCATCACCGATCGCCAGGGCAATGCACTGTCGTGGGCTACGTCCGGCGGCGCCGGTTTCCGTGGTTCGCGTAAGTCGACCCCGTTCGCTGCTCAGGTTGCCGCCGAAAAGGCCGGCCGCGCTGCGCTCGACTACGGCGTGAAGTCGCTGGAAGTACGTATCAAGGGTCCGGGTCCGGGCCGTGAGTCGGCCGTGCGTTCGTTGAACAACGTGGGCTACAAGATCACCAACATCATCGACGTGACGCCAATCCCGCACAACGGGTGCCGTCCGCCGAAGAAGCGTCGCGTCTAAAGGGAGCGATAAGAAATGGCTCGTTATATCGGTCCTACCTGTAAGCTCGCCCGCCGCGAAGGCGCCGATCTTTCCCTCAAGAGCCCGGCGCGTGCGCTGGACTCCAAGTGCAAGCTTGAGCAGAAGCCCGGCCAACACGGCGCGGCGCGTAAAGGCAAGCTCTCCGACTATGCTACCCAGCTGCGTGAAAAGCAGAAGGTCAAGCGTATCTATGGTTTGCTGGAGCGTCAGTTCCGCAACTACTACAAGAAGGCCTCGACCAAGAAGGGCAACACCGGCGAGAACCTGCTGCAGTTGTTGGAAACCCGTCTGGACAACGTCTGCTATCGCATGGGCTTTGCGGTCACCCGTCCGGCCGCGCGCCAGCTGGTGTCGCACCGTGGCGTGCTGGTCAACGGCAAGTCGGTGAATCTGGCTTCGTACCAGATCAAGGCTGGCGATGCGATCACGCTGTCGGAAAAAGCACAGAAGCAGCTCCGCGTGCAGGAAGCCCTGACCGTGGCTGAGCAGCACGAGATGACGCCGTCGTGGGTTGAAGTCGATTCGAAGAAGTTCAGCGGCGTGTTCAAGGCCGTGCCGGATCGCGCTGACCTGCCTTCGGATATCAACGAAGCGCTGATCGTCGAGTTGTATTCGAAGTAATTCACATTGGAGAGCCTCCGGCACCGCCGGAGGTTCGCAGGAGACCCCGCAACATGACGGTTACCGCCAACCAGGTTCTGCGCCCCCGTGGTCCGCAGATCGAACGTCTTACCGACAATCGCGCAAAGGTCGTGATCGAGCCCTTGGAGCGCGGTTACGGGCACACGCTGGGCAATGCCCTGCGTCGTGTGCTGTTGTCGTCGATCCCGGGTTTTGCGATCACCGAGGTCGAGATCGACGGCGTGCTGCACGAGTACACCACGGTCGAAGGGCTGCAGGAAGACGTGCTTGACGTCCTGCTCAACCTGAAAGACGTGGCGATTCGTATGCACAGTGGCGACAGCGCAACGCTGTCGTTGTCCAAGCAGGGTCCGGGGACGGTCACTGCGGCCGACATCAGGACCGATCACAACGTTGAGATCATCAACGGCGACCATGTGATCTGCCACCTGACCAAGGACACGGCGCTGAACATGCGCCTGAAGATCGAGCGTGGCTTCGGCTATCAGCCGGCTGCCGCACGTCGTCGTCCGGACGAAGAGACCCGTACCATCGGTCGTCTGATGCTGGATGCGTCGTTCTCGCCGGTGCGTCGCGTTGCCTACGCCGTGGAAGCTGCACGCGTTGAACAGCGTACCGACCTCGACAAGCTCGTCATCGACATCGAAACCAACGGCACGATCGATGCCGAGGAAGCCGTGCGCACCGCCGCCGACATCCTCAGCGATCAGCTGTCGGTGTTCGGCGATTTCACCCACCGCGATCGCGGTGCGGCCAAGCCGGCTGCCAGCGGTGTGGATCCGGTGCTGCTGCGCCCGATCGACGACCTCGAGCTGACCGTGCGTTCGGCCAACTGCCTCAAGGCCGAGAGCATCTACTACATCGGCGATCTGATCCAGAAGACCGAAGTGGAGCTGCTCAAGACCCCGAATCTTGGCAAGAAGTCGCTGACCGAAATCAAGGAAGTGCTGGCACAGCGCGGCCTTGCGCTGGGCATGAAGCTGGAGAACTGGCCGCCGGCCGGTGTCGCCCAGCACGGCATGCTTGGTTAATGTGTCAAGACATGGGCGTCTTCGGGCGCCCATGTTTGTTTTTTCTACATCGACGGGCCAAAGCCCGCGGTGACACCCGGTCAAAGGACGGCCGGCTCGGACCAACCGCAGTCCATTCAACAGCGCCAGGATGGCGACAACGTCTCTCAAGCAGTCTCAATATTCTTAGGAAATCACACTCATGCGTCACCAGAAATCCGGTCGTAAATTCAACCGCACCAGCGCGCACCGCGAAGCCATGTTCCGCAATATGGCCGCGTCGCTGTTCAAGCACGAGCTGATCAAGACCACCTTGCCGAAGGCCAAGGAACTGCGTCGCGTCGCCGAGCCGCTGATCACCATCGGCAAGGTCGATGGCGTGGCAAATCGTCGTCTGGCGTTCGCTCGCCTGCGCGACAAGGAAGCGGTGGGCAAGCTGTTCGTCGAACTGGGCCCGCGTTATGCGACCCGTCCCGGCGGCTACCTGCGCATCCTGAAGGCCGGCTTCCGTGCCGGCGACAATGCGCCGATGGCGTATGTCGAACTGGTCGACCGTCCGGTCGTCGCCGAGGAAGTGGCCGAGTAATCGGATCGCTCTTCGCAAAGATTCTTGAAAAGCCCGGCTTGCGCCGGGCTTTTTCATTGGCGGACGGAGCGAAGCGTGTCGAAGCAATCAGATAGCTACTGTGGCGTTGCAGGTCGGCCACGTGAGACGTTTTGGCCGGCTGTTTCGTTCCGGTTTTTTTGCTGCGGAGCATTGCGAAGACACTGCCGATAGGCGCCGGACCTGGTGTGCTACGTGGCGTGCGACACCGCATCCACCGCATCCGTGGTCATGGCGGCGGCAATGGCTGATAATCGGCCAATGATCCTAGGCAAGCAGTGGCGATGAATCCATTCCGTTGGAGCTTTCGGGCGCAGTTTCTGCTGGGCTTTCTTGCATGCGCGGGTCTGCTCGGCTACGCCATCTATGTGCAGTTGCACCTTGGGCTGGAACCTTGTCCGCTGTGCATTTTCCAGCGGATCGCGTTTGCTGCGTTGGCGCTATTGTTCCTGCTCGGTGCGCTGCATGGGCCACGCGCGGCGGGCACGCGCAAGATCCACGGCGTCCTGAGTTTCATCGCTGCCGGAGTGGGCATGGGCATCGCGGCGCGGCACGTCTGGGTGCAGATCCGTCCCAAGGACATGATGTCTTCGTGCGGGCCGCCGTTGAGCTTTTTGAGCGAGACGATGGGGCCGTTCGAAGTGTTCCGCACCGTACTGACCGGCACCGGCGACTGCGGCACTATCGATTGGCGTTTTCTGGGCTTGAGCATGCCGATGTGGAGCATGGTGTGGTTCGTGGCGCTGGCGCTTTGGGCGCTATATGCCGGCTTCAAGGCACGGCGGAGTTCGGTCCATCACTGATCGGTGATGCGTTGTGCGGATGCAGAAGATACTTGCGTGCCGTGAGCGTTGGTGTCGATCGGTGGGGATTCGCGTTACAGGGTGAGTTGGCCAAGGTTGTCGCCCTGACCTCGATCGTTCGAGGGATCGACAGCCTCGCGTCGTTCATGCATTCGTCGTTGAATGCACGAAGAACGCCGCCGTTGAGGGACTGTACGCCTAGGATTGCATCAATGCGTGCAGAGCGCATCGAGCGATGGGCGTAAGCGCCAACGAGCCAGCCTGGCAAACGAGCTTTTCCGCTGGCGGGCTGAGCGGTTGACGGTAAGGCAATCGCCACGCCAATCGATCCAGCCGGCGCGCCGGGTCCTGCAGTCTGACGGACCTGCTTCTGTCAGGTCCGTGCGCTGTTCCTGCTCGGCGGTCAGAAGTCCTGCTGCAGACTCAGATAGACCCCGCGGCGTGGTGCCCATTGCGGCGCGAACACGCCGATGCCACCGCCATCGCGTAGCTGGTAGCTGCGATCTAGCACGTTGAGCACCGCCAGCTGTGCGTGCAGCGGATGCGCACTGACGTCGAAGTCGTGGCCGGCACTGAGGTTCAACTGGAAGTACGACGGCAACGCTGCGCCATTGGGTACGGTGTCGGTATCGGTGCGTAGGCCGCTGCCGTACAGGTAGTTGGCGCCGATCCTGCTGCTGTCGTCGATGGCGTAATTGATGCCGCCGGAGGACGTCAGCTTCTGGTCGTGATCCAGATGGATCCAGTTGTTGTAAGCGTAGGCCAGTGCATCCGGGTCGAAGTTGTACAGGCTGGTCATGACCCGCTTGCCCATCGCCTTGCTGTAGGCAACGTTGAAATACGCCGTCACCGGGCCGTTGCTGTAGTCGGCGCTGAACTCGGCGCCACGGATGCGGCCGTAGCGGTAGTTGAAGGTGGAATAGACGTAGGCTGCGCCAAACTGGCCCTCGTCCTGCAGCCGGTCTGCCTTGCGGTAGTAAGTATCCAGGCCCAGGGTCAGATGCTCGCCGACCGCTTGCGAGATGCCCAGATCGTAGTAATCGCTGCGTTCGCTCAGTGGCGTGGTCGAGCCGCCATCGGTGGATTGCTGATTGGTGGTGCCGTCGTAGAGCGCGATATCGCTGGTGGAGATCAACTCGCTGGCCGGCGGGGTGAAGTAGCGTGCGTAGCCGGCATGCACGGTGGTGCTGTCACTGGCGCGCCAGACCACGCCCAGGCGAGGGCTGAGCTGGCCTTCGGTGTTGCCGAAGGCCTTGTATTTGTCGCCACGGACGCCGTAATTGACGGTCCAGTCGTCGCCGATTTTCCATTCGTCCTGCAGGTACAGCGCGTAAGTGCTGGCATGAAAGCGACTGCCATCGGGAATGAACAGCGGCGTGTTGCTGGTCTGGTTGCCGTCTTCGTCGGCGGGGAAGGCATAGGAATCGTTGCTGGCGCTGGCGTGTTCGAAGTTGCCGTACAGGCCATAGCGCAAGGTGTGCGCGCCGCCGCCCCAGGGGGTGGAGAAGTCGGCTTGCACCGTATTGGAGCGGTTGCTGCGATCTACCTGCGAGGCCACTCCGTTGAAGATCAGGTCGCCGGCAACGTCGGGCGAGAACGCCACGCTGCTGTACCGCTGGCCGGCAGAGAGCTGGTAGCTGGTGTCGCCGAGCATGCCTTGCAGGGCCAAGGTGCCGAAGCGGGTGTTCTCGCGCTGGTTTTCGTCAAGGGCAGATGAGTCGAAGTCGGTGGTGCCCAGATAGTCGAAGGCGGGTGTCTGGCCGGGATTGTTGGGGATCTGGAAGCGGTTGTTGGCGTAACCGACCAACAGGCTGAGACGGGTGTTTTCGTCGATCAGATAGCTCAGGTCGGCAAAGCCCTTGCCTTGGTGGGTGGTGTCGTGGTCCGGCGAGCGGCTGTCGACCGGGTTCTCCAGGCCGTGCTTGTTCTGTTCGTAGTCGCCGGTGACGAACCAGCTCCAGCGCCCGTTGCTGCCCCACAGCGAGGCATTCGGGTTGACCGTGCCGAAGGAGCCGCCGGTGATCCCCACGCTTCCGCCATTGCCCAACTCGGCGCCATTCTTGGTGGTGATGTCGACCACGGCGGCGGTACGGTCGCCGAACTGAGCCGGTAGTGCGCCGTCGAGCAGTTTGATGTTCTTGATGATGCGCGGCTCCAGACTCTGGCCGAAGCCGGAGATGGATTCGGGAATCATCACGCCATTGATGCGGTATTGCAGATTGGCGTGGTCGCCGCGCACGTGGATGCTGCCATACGAATCCTGCACCACGCCGGGCGCCTGCAGCAGCACCTGATTGAGCGGTGTGGAGGCGCCGAGCGGCAGGCGATCGATGTCCTCGGCGGTGATGACGTATTGGCTGCTGCCGATATCCGGCGACAGCGCATTGCGCGCGGCTTCGAGCTTGGCGATGACGTTGACGGTGTCCAGATCGGTGGTGCGTTCAGGCGCGACGTCGGCGGCAAGTGCGGCGCCGGTCGGGGTGGCCAGCAGAACGGAGACGATGGCGGCGGAGAGGAGGCGAGGAGTCATGGCAGTGGCGAGGCGGCGTGGGGAGGTGTGTTACTTCATAACACTCCGCTTCCGCGCGCACGCTGGCGTAGGCCGAAAGTCATGCCGGGCCGTGAGGCTTTGCTTGCCGTTCAGTCGCGTCCGCCTTGCCACGCCTGCCTGGGCGGTACATCGCGGCGCAGCGCTGCCGGAATCGGATGCGCCGATGCTTTGCGTGGCGGTCAGGCTCTGCCACCATCGCAGGCTGTCCAGGAGCTTTGCCATGAATCTTTCCGCCCCCTCTCCCGTTTCCGACTCCGCTGCCGCATCGTGGGCGCCGGACAGCTGGCGTGGCAAACCCGCGCTGCAACTGCCGGTTTACCCGGACCAGACTGCATTGCAGGCGGCCATGGACGAGTTGGGGCAGTTGCCGCCGCTGGTGACCTCGTGGGAAATCTTCGCGCTCAAACGCCAGCTGGCCGAAGCGCAGGAGGGCAAGCGCTTCCTGCTGCAAGGTGGCGACTGCGCAGAAAATTTCAGTGATTGCGAATCGGGCACGATCTCCAATCGCCTGAAGGTGCTGCTGCAAATGAGCCTGGTGCTGGTGCACGGCTTGCGCCTGCCGGTGGTGCGCGTGGGCCGTTTTGCCGGCCAGTACGCCAAGCCGCGCTCGGCCGATACCGAAACCCGCGATGGAGTGACCTTGCCGAGCTACCGCGGCGATGTGATCAACGCGCCGGCCTTCACCGAAACGGCACGCATACCGGATCCGCGCCGCATGATCACTGCGCATTCGCGTTCGGCGATGACGATGAACTTCGTGCGCGCCTTGATCGATGGCGGCTTCGCCGACCTGCATCACCCCGAATACTGGAATCTGGACTGGGTGGGCTATTCGCCGCTGGCGGCGGACTACCAGAAAATGGTGTCCTCGATCGGCGATGCGGTACGTTTCATGGAAACCCTGTCCGGGTCGGAGGTGTACAACCTCAATCGCATCGATTTCTACACCTCGCACGAAGCGCTGTTGCTGCCCTACGAAGAAGGCCTGACCCGTCAGGTGCCGCGCCAGTGGGGCTGGTTCAACCTGAGCACGCATTACCCGTGGATCGGTATGCGCACCGCCGCGCTGGATGGTGCGCATGTGGAATATCTGCGTGGCGTACGCAATCCGATTGCGATCAAGGTGGGGCCGTCGGTGCAGCCGGATCAGCTGCTGCGCCTGATCGACGTGCTCAATCCGGAAGACGAACCCGGCCGATTGAGCTTCATCCATCGGATGGGGGCGGCGCAGATCGCCGAGAAGTTGCCGCCGTTGCTGGATGCGGTCAAGCGCGACGGGCGGCGGGTGTTGTGGGTGTGCGATGCGATGCACGGCAATACCGAAAGCACCGGAAATGGCTATAAAACACGGCGTTTCGACAACATCCGCAGCGAGGTCGAGTTGTCGTTCGATCTGCATGCGGCGGCCGGCACGCGGCTGGGCGGCGTGCATCTGGAACTCACCGGCGAAGACGTCACCGAATGCACCGGTGGTGCGCGCGAATTGACCGAGCGCGATCTGGAACGTGCCTATCGCTCCAGTGTGGATCCACGCCTGAATTACGAGCAGTCGCTGGAGATTGCGATGGCGATCGTGCGCAAGCAGCAACAGGTGGCTGCGCAGCCGTTGGGTGCATGATGCGTCTGTGCGCATGACGTGATGCTCATGCCGCGTGCGGCATGATGTTGCAGCCATCCCTCTTTCCCCCCACAGGAGGAACGGTTTGACTGCCGATTGGAACGTCATCCGCGAATACGCAATCCCGCTTGGCGCCGCGCTACTGGCGGGTGTTGCCACCTGGTCGTTGATGCTGTGGCTGTTTCGCCGCATGCAGGGCCGCGATTACCGCCGCGCGCGCATCATTCGCGTGGTCACCTTGCCAGCGGCATTCATCCTTCCGTTGCTGTTCCTGTCTGCAGCCACCGAGGCAACGCCGCTGGCCGACAAGGCGCTGTCGGCGGTGCAACATCTGCTGCATGTCGGCATTGTCGGGTGCGTGACCTGGTTACTGGTGCGTGCAGTGGCTGCCGGCGAGGCGGCGATCCTGCGCAGCAACCCGATCGAAGTGTCCGACAACCTCACCGCACGGCGCATCCAGACCCAGACGCGCGTGTTGAGCCGGGTGGTGATGGGGACGATGATCCTGCTCGGCATCTCGGTGGTGTTGCTGACGTTTCCGCAGGTGCGCCAGATCGGCAAGACCTTGCTGGCATCGGCCGGCATCATCGGCCTGGTGGCCGGTATTGCGGCCAAGCCAGTGTTCGGCAACCTGATCGCCGGTCTGCAGATTGCCTTGACCCAACCGATCCGGCTGGACGATGTGGTGATCGTCGAAGGCGAGTGGGGGCGCATCGAAGAGATCGGCAGCTCCTATGTCGTGGTGCGCATCTGGGACGAGCGGCGCATGGTGGTGCCGTTGACCTGGTTCATCGAAAATCCCTTTCAGAACTGGACACGCAGCAGCGCCGATCTGCTCGGCACCGCGTTTCTATGGCTGGATTACCGCACTCCGATCGCCGCGGTACGCGCCGAGCTGGAACGCATCTGCCAGAGCGAGCCGCTGTGGGACGGGCGTGTCTGCGTGACCCAGATTACCGACACCAGCGACAACACCATCCAGGTGCGCCTGTTGGTGAGCGCGCGCAATTCCGGCGACGCATTCGATCTGCGCTGCCTGGTGCGCGAGCGCATGATCGACTTCCTGACCCGCGAGCATGCCTACGCATTGCCGCGCATCCGCGCCGAAATCGCTGCGCAGGAAAAACCGCTGGCGCGCGCGGCCGAGCCGATCGCCCAGGAGAGCGTGCGTTCGCCGGGTGCCGAAGACGGCGAGCCTGCGGCTACGGTTTAGACGCGGGCGTCGCGGCCGGCACGCTTGCTGCGTAGCTGGGTGCGAAACGCGCACGGCTACGTTGCTCGTACGCGTAGGCAAGCTCGATCAGGCGCGGCTCGCTCCAGGCCGTACCGATGAACAACAGGCCGAGCGGCAGGCCCTGGGTCTGCCCCATCGGCACGCTGAGGCTGGGATAGCCGGCCACGGCTGGCGCACCGTAGCCGGCACCCGGGAAGGTGTCGCCCTTGACCAGGTCGGTGACCCAGGCCGCGCCGGTGGTGGGCACGATCAACGCGTCCAGGCGATGGGCCTGCAATGCGGCGTCGATGCCGTCCGGGCCTGCCAGTCGTTTGGCCAGGGCGCGCGCGTGCAGATAGCCCGCATCGTCGAGACCGCGTGCAGCTTGCGCCTGCTCGAACAACTCCTGCGCGAAGTAGGGCATCTCGCGCTGGGCATGCGCGCGGTTGAAGGCGATCAGCTGGTCCAGGCTCGACACCGGTGCGGTGCGGCTGCGCAGATACGCGTTCAAGCCGGCCTTGAATTCGACCAATAAGACCGTTTGCTCGGCCGCGTCCCATTGGCCATCGGTTGCCAGGCTGGTTTCGATCACCGTGGCGCCTGCCGCGCGCAGGGTCTGTACGGAGCGATCCAATGTGGCGGCGATCGCGGGATCCTCGCGCAGTGGATTGCGCAGCAGGCCCAGGCGTGCACCGCGCAGGCCATCGGGTTTGAGGTGGGCAAGATAGTTCGGTGTGGACGTGGGCGCATTGCGCGTGGCCGGATCCTGCGGATCGGGTGCGGCAATCGCCTGCAGCAGTGCGGCGGCATCGGCGACGCTGCGCGTCATCGGGCCGGCGGTGTCCTGGCTGGCAGAGATCGGAACGATGCCGTCGCGGCTGACCAGGCCCACGGTCGGTTTGAGCCCGACCAAGCCGTTCACCGAGGCCGGGCAGGTGATGCTGCCATCGGTTTCGGTGCCGATGCCCACCGTGGCCAGACTGGCGGCAATCGCCGCGCCGGTGCCGGCGCTGGAGCCGCAGGGGTTGCGATCCAGCGCGTACGGATTGCGGGTCAGGCCGCCGCGCGCGCTCCAGCCGGAGCTGGATTGGGTGGAGCGAAAGTTGGCCCATTCGCTCAAGTTGGTCTTGCCCAGGATCACCGCGCCGGCGTTGCGCAGGCGCTGCACCAGAAATGCGTCGCGCGCGGGGCGAAACTCGGCCAGGGCCAGCGAGCCTGCGCTGTTGACCATCGGCAGCGCATCGATGTTGTCCTTGAGGAGCACCGGGATGCCGTGCAACGGCCCGCGCACATGGCCGCGACGGCGTTCGGCGTCCAGCGCACGGGCATCGGCTTCGGCCTGCGGATTGAGTTCGATCACCGCGTTGAGCGTGGGGCCGGCCCGATCGATGGTCGCGATGCGTTGCAGGTAGGCGCGCGTCAGTTCCAGGCTGCTGCCCTGGCCGGCGCTCATGCGTGCCTGCAGGCTGGCGACGTCGGCTTCGATCAGATCGGGTTGGCGGGCCGTCGGTGCCGACGTAGGCGCGGGGCCATCGGCATGCGCACAGCCGCACAGCGCAAACAGCAGCGCGAAGGACAAGGTGGTGCATCGCATTGGCGGTCATCCCCGGAGGCGTGTTCGCAGGCTAATGGCGCTGCGTCGGGGTGACAACGTCTTTGAGCTGCCCGCAACGGGCAAGTGCGTCAGCGACGTCGGCGCTTGATCAGATCGCGTGCCAGCACGCCGACAACGATCAGATTGATCGCCAGGACGCCCCAGGCGGTCCAGCCGGGATGACGGACGATGGCGTAGATATCGAACGGCAGGTAGATGGCCGCCGACAGGCAGCCCAGCAGCGAGGCCCATGCCTTGGCACGCCACAGACCCCAGGCTTCCACCACATGCAGCAGGCCGTAGGCCAGCATGGCGGCGGCGGCCAGATGCACCGCATCGGGGCTGATGGTCTTGAGCAACGACGGCAGTGCGCCGTGGTCGGGATCCAGACTGAAACGGCGGATCAGCGTACTGACCGCGTGTTGCAGCGGGAGCGGGCCCAGAAGTTCCAGGCCCGTCGCCGCCAACAGCGCAAGCACCCCCTTGACCGCCTCTAGCAAGGCGATCACATGCAGCCCCGGATGCGCGCGCGGATCCGGGCTGTAGGGCTTATCGCTCACGCGTGTCGGCCTGACAACTCAGCCGGAACGGCCAGCGCGCTTACGGTCGCTTTCGGTCAGGAACTTCTTGCGCAGGCGGATTTCCTTCGGGGTGACTTCGACCAGCTCGTCGTCCTCGATGAAGTCCAGGGCCTGTTCCAGCGTGTACTTGATCGCCGGGGTCAGCTTGATCGCATCGTCCTTGCCCGAAGCGCGCATGTTGGTCAGCGGCTTGGTCTTGATCGCGTTGACGGTCAGATCGTTGTCCTTGGAGTGGATACCGATCAGCTGGCCTTCGTACACGTTGTCGCCTTCAGCGGCGAACAGACGGCCACGCTCTTCCAACGGTCCCAGCGCGTAGGCCGGCGTCGCGCCCGGTGCGTTGGCAATCATCACGCCGTTCTGGCGCTTGGCGATCGCGCCCTGTTCCTTCGGGCCGTAATGGTCGAACACGTGGAACAGCAGGCCCGACCCCTGGGTCAGGGTGCGGAATTCGTTCTGGAAGCCGATCAGGCCACGCGCCGGGATCATGTAATCCAGACGCACGCGGCCCTTGCCGTCCGGCTCCATGTTCTTCAGCTGGCCCTTGCGGGTGCCCAGCTTTTCCATCACGCCGCCCTGGTGCTGTTCTTCGATGTCCACCACCAGCTGTTCGATCGGCTCCATCTGCTTGCCGTCGATTTCCTTGATGATGACTTCGGGGCGCGACACGGCCAGCTCATAGCCTTCGCGACGCATGTTTTCGATCAGCACCGACAGATGCAGTTCGCCACGGCCGGAGACCAGGAACTTGTCGGCGTCGGAACCTTCCTCGACCTTCAGCGCCACGTTGTGCACCTTCTCGCGGTCCAGACGGTCGCGCAGCTGGCGGCTGGTCAGGAACTTGCCACCAGACAGGTCCTTGTTGCCGGCGAACGGCGAGTTGTTGACCTGGAAGGTCATCGAGATGGTCGGCTCGTCCACGGTCAGCGGCGGCAGGCCTTCCGGCGCGTCGAGCGCGCACACGGTGTCGGAAATGGTCAGCTCGGCCACGCCGGAGATGGCGACGATGTCGCCGGCCTCGGCGGTGTCCTGCTCGATGCGCTCCAGGCCCAGGAAGCCGAGCACCTGCAGTACCTTGCCCTGGCGCTTCTTGCCTTCGCGGTCGATCACGCTGACCGGCATGTTCTTCTTCAACACGCCGCGCTGGATGCGGCCGATGCCGATCACGCCGACGAAGTTGTTGTAATCGAGCTGGCTGATGCGCATCTGGAACGGGCCGTCCGGATCCACGTCCGGTGCCGAAACGTGCTGCATGATCGCTTCGTACAGCGGGGTCATGTCGCCGTCGCGCACGTCCGAATCCAGGCTGGCGTAGCCGTTCAACGCGGAGGTGTAGACGATCGGGAAGTCCAGCTGCTCGTCGGTTGCGCCGAGCTTGTCGAACAGGTCGAACACCTGGTCGATCACCCAATCCGGGCGTGCGCCGGGACGGTCGATCTTGTTGACCACCACGATTGGCTTGAAGCCCATCGCGAACGCCTTCTGGGTCACGAAGCGGGTCTGCGGCATCGGGCCGTCCATCGCGTCGACCAGGATCAGCACCGAGTCCACCATCGACAGCACGCGCTCGACTTCGCCACCGAAGTCGGCGTGTCCCGGGGTGTCGACGATGTTGATGCGGTTGCCGTTCCAGGTGATGGCCGTGTTCTTGGCCAGGATCGTGATGCCACGTTCCTTTTCCTGATCGTTGCTGTCCATCACGCGCTCAGCCAACACGGTGCGTTCGGACAGGGTGCCGGACTGCTTCAGCAGGCAGTCGACGAGGGTGGTCTTGCCGTGGTCGACGTGCGCGACGATGGCGATATTGCGGAGTTTTTCAATGGACATGCGGAAAGGGCCCCTGTCTGGCGCCAGTCTTGAGATGAGGTAAGCCCAACATTATAGCGGTTTCATTGCCGTGCCGTTGCGTCCGGCGTCGATGTGCTCCGGGATGCCTATTCAGCTTTCCCTGCCACCCCCCGACGATGGTCTCAAGCTGCACGGACGCCTGCGCGCCCGGGTGTATCCTAATGGGCTGTCGTACACCCTGAAACCTGCAAGGATTTCCATGTCCCTGATTGCCCATTTAGACACCTCCCGTGGCCCGATCGTGGTCGAGCTGTTCGCCGACAAGGCGCCGCTGACCGTTGCCAACTTCGTCAACCTGGTCCAGCGCGGCTTCTATGACGGCCTGAGCTTCCACCGCGTCATTGCCGACTTCATGATTCAGGGCGGTTGCCCGGAAGGTTCCGGTCGCGGTGGCCCGGGCTACCGTTTCGAAGACGAAGCCAACAACGGCATCGGGCACGACCGGGGCGTGCTGTCCATGGCCAATGCCGGCCCGAACACCAACGGCAGCCAGTTCTTCATCACCCATGTCGCCACCAACTGGCTGGACGGCAAGCACACCGTGTTCGGCAAGGTCACCCAGGGTCTGGACGTGGTCGATGCCGTCGCCCAGGGCGATGTGATCAACAAGGTGACCATCGAAGGCGATACCGACGCCGTGCTGGCCGCCAAGGCCGACCGCGTTGCGGAGTGGAACAAGATCCTCGCCGCCTGATGTCTTCTCCGAACGGCCGCCATGTGCGGCCGTTTGTTTGTCGCTGCGCGCCGCCAGGCCTTGCGCCCCGCCAGCGTGCATCTTCACCCATGTTTTTTTAGCAGAGGAAACTCCCCATGAAAGCACCCGTTCGTGTTGCTGTGACCGGCGCTGCCGGCCAGATCGGCTATGCCCTGCTGTTCCGCATCGCCTCCGGCGAAATGCTGGGCAAGGATCAGCCGGTGATCCTGCAATTGCTGGAACTGTCCAACGAAAAGGCCCAGGCCGCGCTCAAGGGCGTGATCATGGAGCTGGAAGACTGCGCATTCCCGCTGCTGGCCGGCGTGGTCGGCACCGACGACGCCGAAGTGGCGTTCAAGGACATCGACGTCGCCCTGCTGGTCGGTGCGCGTCCGCGCGGCCCGGGCATGGAGCGCAAGGACCTGCTGTTGGAGAACGCCAAGATCTTCACCGCGCAGGGCGCTGCCCTGAACAAGGTCGCCAAGCGTGACGTCAAGGTGCTGGTGGTCGGCAACCCGGCCAACACCAACGCCTATATCGCGATGAAGTCGGCCCCGGATCTGAACCCGAAGAACTTCACCGCCATGCTGCGTCTGGACCACAACCGTGCGCTGAGCCAGCTGTCGCAAAAGCTCGGCAAGCCGGTCGGTGGCATCGAGAAGCTGGTGGTGTGGGGCAACCACAGCCCGACCATGTACCCGGACTACCGTTTCGCCACCTCCGATGGCGCATCCATCGGCGATGCGATCAACGACCAGGAATGGAACGCGTCCACCTTCATCCCGACCGTGGGCAAGCGCGGCGCGGCGATCATCGAAGCGCGCGGCCTGTCCTCGGCGGCGTCGGCCGCCAATGCCGCCATCGATCACGTGCGTGATTGGGTGCTGGGCAGCAATGGCAAGTGGGTGACGATGGGTGTGCCGTCCGACGGCTCCTACGGCATTCCGGAAGGCGTGATCTTCGGCTTCCCGGTGACCACCGAGAACGGCCAGTACACCCTGGTCAAGGATCTGCCGATCGACGACTTCAGCCAGAAGTACATCGACAAGACCCTGGCCGAACTGGAAGAAGAGCGCAGCGGCGTGTCGCACCTGCTGGGCTGAGTCTGTGCAGTAGATGAAATGAAAACGCCGGGCATTGCCCGGCGTTTTCATTGGTGCCTCACGTGTTCGGTGCAGTGCAGATGGTGCCTGCGCAGGCTGGCGGCCGCGCGATGCCATACCGGTGCGTTGCGATGCAATGCAGCCTCTCCTGCATCGCGTGTGGCGATCGGCTCAGGCCAGGCCTTCGGCCTGCAATGCGGCTTGCACGTCGACATCGGCCAGCATGCGCTGCACGAATGCCTCCAGTGCATCCAGGCCACTCAGATCCACGCCAACCTTCTTCGCCCACAGCAAGGTCACGAACAGATACGCGTCGGCGCCGGTATGGGCGTCGCTGGCCAGCCAGGTGCGTCCCTGCAGATGCGTATCGGCGCGTGCATACAAGGTGCGCAGCTTGGCGCGTGCATCTTCGTGACTGCGTGCAATCAGCGCCTCGTCCTGCAGATACGCGGTGCTGCCGAAGATCGGCTTGAAGGTCGGATGCACGTCGGCATTGGCGAAGGCGATCCAGCGATTGATTTCTGCACGGCTACGCGCGGTGCCGTCGCCGGACAAGCCGGTGAGCGGGGCGATGTCGGCGATGTAGTTCAGGATGGCGGCGTTCTGGGTCAGCGCCCAGTCGTCGACCACCAGTAACGGAACCGCGCCGGCTGGATTGAGGCGCAAATAGTCGGGCGATTTCATCGTTGCCGCATCGACCACGGTCAGCTCGAACGGCAGGCCGGACCAACGCAACACGATGTGATCTGCCAGCGAACACGCGCCGGGCTTGGTGTAGAGCTTCATGGACAGTCCACGCAGGGATGAAGCTGCAAGCTTAGAGCAGCTAACAAAACCTGGCGAGCGAGCGCCTGTCAGTGAGTGCAGTGGTTTGTCGGCCGTATCTTGGTGGATGCAGTCAGAAGTCCAGATCAAACACTGAGTGGGTCGAATGCGCGGTGCCCTCACCGCTCGCGGGACACGCCGTGAATCCATCCCTGGAGGCTCGGTGGCGGCATCCATGCCGCCACACGGTCCCGCCAGCGGCGAGGACACCGCACCAGAGACTCCGCTGGTTGCTTTGTTTAAACCCATGCATGCCGACCATCTCGACTGGCCCTTGCCCGCCCAGCGTCGCGGGACCTTACGAGGCATGGATGCCGCGTAAGCGCTTACAAGGACGTACTTGCAGCGTGTCCCGCGACGCTGGGCGGGCAAGGGCCCTGCAGCCAGGCCGCAGATAGCCGGCCTGCAGTAGGCTGACGCGAAGTCGTTTTGTTAGCCGCTCTTAGCTCGGCGGGCGCAGCCACGTGCAAGCGCGCCGCAACAAGATGCCTGGAGGCAGCCACCTCGCATTGCCTGCGCGATCCCACGCAGCGCGTGGGTGCAGGATCTCCGCATCCACGACGCATCATGCGTTCATCGTCGAAGGCGGGCGCTGGTTGCAGTGGCGATGCGGCAGAAGCGCAGGGACGTTGCGCGCCTGGCGCGCACGTCGCTCGCTTACGATGCGGTGCGGGGACGCAGCTTCTGCACGCGATAGAACGTGTGGTCGCCGATGGTGGCCACTTGGTAGGCATTGCGCCAACTCGGACTTGCGATTGCGCTTGCGGCAAAGTGACTCGCGCCGGGCACGATTTCCTTGCGTTGACCCACCGGCAGCGCCCAGTTGCGCTCTGCGGCCAGTGCCACATCCAACGCTTTGTTCCAGGCCTGATCGTTCTTCAATTGGGTCCCCGGCGACACGATGGTCGGGGCAAACTGCTTGCGTGCGGTAACGACCTGACACATCGAGTCGCCCCACAAACCACTGTCGAGTCGACGCAATGCAACTTCCGCAACCGCCTGTTGGCCACGCAAGGTCTGGTCGCGTGCTTCCAGGTACACGGTGGTACTCAAGCACAGCGAATCTGCAGCCGGCTGCGGCAATAATTGCGACAGCCAAAGTATCCAAGCCAATTTCATAAAACTCCTTGCTCCGTATGGGCCGATCCGCAGAGCATCCAACGTGGATGTACCAGTGCAGAGGGCTTGGCGTCATGGGGAGGCGACCTGTCACGGGTCGCCCGGGCTCCGGCGAAAGAAAGCTCTAACCGGGGGCGCCCACCGGATGAGGTGGGTCAAAAAGTTGGCGCAAGGTAGGCGGCCATCACATAATCCCGGCTGAATAGGTGCGGTTTCGCCTGGGATTGCTAGTGGTGTCTGGTATTTCGTCGGGTGACGACGATGTAAATATCGTCTCGAATGCGTCGCATGCCCTTGGCGATTGCAGTAACGCACTCCAGTGTCGTGAAATCGCGGGCAATGCCTAGCGTAGGCGTGATGTCCGCGTCGATGTCAGGTGTAGTGCTAGCGCATGCAACGCCAATTCGTATTACACGCCGTCGTCACTGGTCGCTATGCGTTGAAAGCAGCGGCAGCGCAGATGTTCGGCGGTGTCTTTCCTGCACTGCTCACCATCTCGTGTGATACGCACGGCGCCCCAGGCTAGTTATTGTGCGGTCTACACCACGGCGTATCGCGCTCTAGCAGTGATGTGCGACGGTTGCTCGGCGTGCATTGATGTGGCATCCGGTTGAATGCAAGGCATTGGTGTCGCCATTCGAGCTGCATAACGGCGCTGGTTGGCCATTGCGCCTCAGTGGATCGAATATTCGCTGCAGCGTGGATCGTGGTGACTGTTGGCGCCATCCAAGATGCGACGTTGTAGGTGCCGTCACTCATCCGCGTCGTAAATTTCAACGTGGTCGTTGGAATGTCCGCAATGTTCGACGGTTGCCATCGAGCATTCGCTGCGAAGTGCGTCAGCACGTTTTTCAGCTGTTTGAGTTTGTACGTGTGTGGATCAAAGGTGCGGATGGAGTGCACGTCTTGGGTCTATGCGATGGAAGCTTTCGCGCTCAATGAAGTTGCAGCGTTCTCCTGAGAGCATTGATGCGTGTCCGCGCAATCAGGGTTGAGCTTGTGCGTAATCTCTACGTATCTGGCCATGTCGGCAATGCGGTCATGCGCATTACAAGCCTCGATCGACTATCTGCGTCCTGCTTAATCAAATTTGCTGCAGCGCGCAGGTAAAAACGCAGGGCATGCTGTTGTGGAGCGCAACCTGTGGCATGACCCAGATGCGACTCTGCATGGTGTGGTCAGACCCATTAGCGGGCATTGCTCGCTCCAGACCAGCGCGTGTCCAGCAAGGCATCGAGATGCCGCGCTGCTGTGTCGGCCTGCTTGTCACCGTACCGTTGCCGGCGCCTCGCGCGTACGCACATGCGCGCTTGGTGAGCGCTGGCGGGTGCCGCCATCAGGGCGTCGCAGCGGCGCGTTACAACCTCGCCGCCAACCGACACGCCTGATCGATCGCGCGCTTGGCATCCAGTTCGGCGGCGACGTCCGCACCACCGATCAGATGCGGCTGCTGGCCAGTGGCCTGAAGCGCGGCAAGCAGCTCGCGGCGTGGTTCCTGCCCGGCGCAGATCACCACCGTGCCGACATCGAGCAACTGTTCGGTGCCCTCCACGCGGATGCGCAGGCCAGCATCGTCCACGCCCAGATATTCCACGCCGCCGAGCATCTTGACGCCCTTGGCCTTGAGCGTGGCGCGATGGATCCAGCCAGTGGTCTTGCCTAGACGCGCGCCGGGTTTCCCGGGGCTGCGCTGCAGCAGCCAGACCTGGCGGGCTGGGTGCTCGGGCTGCGGTTTGGTCAGCGCGCCGCGGGTTTCGAAGCTGGGGTCCACGCCCCATTCGGCCATCCAGCGCGCAGGGTCCAGCGATGGCGACTCGCCGGTGTGCACCAGAAATTCGCCGACATCGAAGCCGATCCCGCCAGCGCCGATGATCGCCACCTTGTCTGCGGCCACATGGCGGCCCAGTACCACGTCGAGGTAGCTGACGACCATTGGGTGATCGGCGCCCGGGAAGTTGACCTTGCGTGGCTCGATACCGGTGGCCAGCACGATCTCGTCGAAATCGTTCAGATCCTCCGCCTGCACGCGTGTGTGCAAGCGCAACTGCACGCCGGTGGCCTCGATACGGTGACCGTAATAGCGCAAGGTCTCGTTGAATTCTTCCTTGCCCGGGATGCGCTTGGCGACATTGAATTGCCCGCCGATCGCATCGCTTGCATCGAACAAGGTGACCCGGTGGCCGCGCTCGGCCGCCACCGTCGCGCAGGCCAGGCCGGCGGGGCCGGCACCGACCACCGCAATGCGCTTGGGATTGGTGGTCGGTGCATAGATCAGTTCGGTTTCGTGCGCTGCGCGTGGATTGACCAGGCAACTGGCCAGCTTGTTGTCGAACACGTGATCCAGGCAGGCCTGGTTGCAGGCGATGCACGTATTGATGGCCTGCGACTGGCCGGCGCGGGCCTTGTTGGTCCACTGCGGGTCGGCCAGCAACGGGCGCGCCAGCGACACCATGTCGGCCGCACCATCGGCCAGGATGCGCTCGGCCACGTCCGGCATGTTGATGCGGTTGGTCGCCACCACCGGGATGCGCAGGTGCGGCTTGAGTTTGGCGGTGACGCCGGCAAACGCCGCGCGCGGCACCGAGGTGGCGATGGTCGGGATGCGCGCCTCGTGCCAGCCGATGCCGGAATTGATGATGGTCGCCCCGGCCGCTTCGATCGCCTGCGCCTGCGCCAGGATCTCCTGCCACTGGTTGCCGCCTTCGACCAGGTCCACCAGCGACAGCCGGTAGATGATGATGAAGTCCGGTCCGCAGGCTTCACGGATCCGCTGCACGATCTCCACCGCAAAGCGCATGCGCTTGGCTGCATCGCCGCCCCAGGCATCGTTGCGCCGGTTGGTGCGTGCGGCGGTGAATTCGTTGATCAGATAGCCTTCCGACCCCATCACTTCCACGCCGTCGTAGCCGGCCTCGCGCGCCAGCCGTGCGGCGCGTGCATAGGAGGCGATCTGCCGATCGACGCCACGTGTGGACAACGCACGCGGGGTGAACGGGTTGATCGGTGCCTTGATCCTGGAAGGCGCCACCGACAGCGGGTGATAGGCATAGCGCCCGGCATGCAGCAATTGCATGCAGATCTTGGCGCCGTGCGCATGCACCGCCTGCGTGACCTGGCGATGCGGGCGCACTTCCCACGGCCACGACAACTTGCCGCCGAAGGGCTTGAGCCAGCCCACCACGTTCGGGGAAAAACCACCGGTGACGATCAGGCCGACACCGCCGGCCGCGCGCTCGGCGAAATACGCGGCCAGTTTGGGGAAGTCGCGCGCCCGGTCTTCCAGACCGGTATGCATCGACCCCATCAGGACGCGATTGCGCAATTGCGTGAAACCGAGATCCAGTGGGGCGAACAGGTGCGGGTAGGGCGGGACGGGCGTGCCGGTGGCGGGCGACATAGCATGGATACGCTGGCGTACGGAGTGCGCACGATGCAGGCAAACGCGCTCGTCGGCAAGTCTTGACACATGCTGCCGGTGTCGGCGGCACCGGCAGGCGAGGTCGGGCACTGTTTCGCAGGCCTGGTAAGTCCTATCCCACGCCACTGCGTTGAAGGAGCCAGCCAGCGCGGTTTGCTTACCAGCCAGCCAGGACCAGTTTGCCGATCGTGCCGCCGCTTTCCAGTCGCCGATGCGCCTCGCGCAGTTGCTGCGCATTGATCGGCGACAGCGTCTCGGTGTGTGTGGTGCGCAGTTCGCCGGCATCGATCAGGCTGGCGGCGCGGTTGAGGATGCGGTGCTGTTCGATCATGTCGTCGGTCGCATAGCGAGACCGCGTGAACATCAGCTCCCAATGGATGCCGATGCACTTGGACTTGTACGGGTCGCCAATCGGCAGCGGGCCACGCGGTTCCACGATCAGGCCCACGTGCCCTTGCGGTGCCAGGATCTCGCCCAGCTGCTGCCAATAGCGATCGGTGTCGGCCAGGTTGAGCGCCGCATCCACCGTCTGCATGCCCAGCGCCTGCAGCTGCGGGTGCAGCGGCTGGTGATGGTCGATGACATGCTGTGCGCCCATCTGCCGCACCCACTCGACGGTTTCCGGCCGCGAGGCAGTCGCGATCACGGTGAAACCGGCATGCCGCGCCAGCTGGATCGCAATCGACCCCACCCCGCCGGCACCGCCGATGATCAACAGGTGCCTGCCGCGATTGCGGTCGCCGTCGAACGCAAACGGCATGCGCTGGAACAACAGCTCCCATGCCGTCAGCGTGGTCAAGGGCAGGGCTGCGGCCTGGGCGAAGCTCAGCGAGGTCGGCTTGCAGCCGGCGATGCGCGCGTCCACCAACTGATACTGCGCGTTGCTGCCCGGTCGTCCGATGTCGCCGGCGTAATAGACCTCGTCGCCGACCACGAACGCGGTGACGTCCGGGCCGATGGCTTCGACCACGCCGGCCGCGTCGTAGCCCAGGATCTTGGGCGCGTCCAGCGTCTGCGGCTTGGGCGCGCGGACCTTCGTGTCCACTGGATTCACCGAAATCGCTTCGACGCGTACCAATAAGTCATACCCAGATGGCGCTGCCGGCGCCGGGAGCTCCATGTCGCACAGGGCGTCCGGATCGTCGATGGGAAGGTGGCGGGTGATGGCGACGGCTTTCATCTGAGCGCTCCGGGTGGGGGAGTTCAGGGTGCGTTGTGGCGCCGTCACCCGCAACCACTGGCAGTGCAATTCAGCTCGGACAGGCTCCTGCGTTCACCAATGTGGTCGCCACGCAACACAACCGCCGCCCGTTGCCGACGATCCGGAACCGTATTCACCTGGGTCAATTGGGCTGCCGTTCATCCGTGCTGATACCGCGATGCAAACGATGAGCGCTTTCCTTCATAAAACTGTATACGTAGGATTGTGTGGGCTTGGCGGATCTGGTGATTGCTTTCACATGTTATATGACCGTTAACGCGATCTTCACTGAAGCGGGCTTAATCTGCGCCCCGATGGCTCTGGATGTGATGAGCATCTTTACCAAGAACACCGCCTCTATCGGTTTTTATCTCCCAAAGAAGGAGCTGTATAAATGAACAAGAAAATTCTCACTGCCGCGTTGCTCGGCGGTCTGGCAGTTGCCCAGGCTGCTTCCGCGCAGGAGTTCGATGACCGTTGGTACCTGACCGGTAGCGCTGGCTTCAACTTCCAGGACAGCGATCGTCTGACCAATGATGCTCCGTTCGTCACCCTGGGTCTGGGCAAGTTCGTCAGCCCGAACTGGTCGATCGACGGCGAGCTGAACTATCAGAACCCGAACTTCGATGCCAACCAGGACCAGAACTGGAGCCAGTACGGCATCTCGTTCGACCTGCGTCGCCACTTCATCCAGGAAGGCCGCGGCTGGAACCCCTACCTGCTGTTCGGTCTGGGCTATCAGCGTTCGGAAGAAGAGTTCGACGCCACCCCGAACCCGGTTTCGCCGGGCCAGCAGAAAGACGGCAACTTTGCCGCCAAGGCTGGTGTCGGTCTGCAGACCACCTTCGACAAGCGCGTCGCCGTGCGTGCCGAGTTGGCCTACCGCGCTGACTTCAACGACCAGAGCGTTGCTGCTCCGCAGGAAGACTGGTTCGGCGACGTGCTGGCTTCGGTCGGCGTCGTGATCCCGTTGGGACCGGCTCCGTCGACCGCTCCGCCGCCGGCTCCGGCTCCGGTTGCCCCGAGCTGCGCAGACCTGGATGACGACGGTGACGGCGTCAACAACTGCGACGACAAGTGCCCGGCTTCGCAGCCTGGCCAGACTATCGGCCCGGACGGCTGCCCGGTTCCTGTCTCGATCGACCTGAAGGGCGTGAACTTCGACTTCAACAAGTCGACCCTGCGTCCGGACGCTGTGTCGATCCTGAGCGAAGCGACCGAGATCCTGAAGCGTTACCCCGACCTGAAGGTCGAGGTTGCCGGTCACACCGACTCGAAGGGTACCGACGCGTACAACCAGAAGCTGTCCGAGCGTCGTGCGACCACCGTGTACGACTACCTGACCAAGAACGGCGTTGACGCGTCGCGTCTGGTCGGCCCGATCGGCTACGGCGAGAGCCGTCCGATTGCTCCGAACGCCAACCCGGATGGTTCCGACAATCCGGAAGGCCGTGCGAAGAACCGTCGTACCGAGCTGAACGTCCAGAACTAATTGGGCCGCTAGCTTGCTTCATACAAAACCCGGCCTTGTGCCGGGTTTTGTCTTTGTAGGGCCAGGACAAGCGGGCTGATCTACCGCCAATGCTGTCTGTGTTGCCATCCGGGCACGGTTCCGGTTGAAACAGCGTTCATCGCTGCCTACACTCGCCGCGTCAACACCATCCTCATACTGGAAGAACCCGATGCTGCGTACCGCCACGGCAGGATTGCTCTGTCTCGTCTTGATTCCCGCCGCCTACGCCGCTCCGAACTGCGCCGGCAGCACGGTGTCCCAGCCGCTGCCGTTGCCCGCCACCGCCATCGCACCGGCGGCTGCCGAGTTCTATACCCGCAGCGTGCAATTGGGCATGCCCACCGGCGTGCTCGCCCAGCCTTACACCAGCGAGCAATCGGTGGACCGCGTGCTGCTGCGTCTGCGCGTTGAAGGTTGCCAGGACCTGGCCAAGGTCATTCCGCCCGGCGGCACTGTCAATCCGAACGATCCGGCCGCCTACAAGGCCACCACCGCGTTCGACAACACGCCGTGGCGCTTTGACATGAGCCAGAACGGCAAGCGCATGACCGCCGAAGAATTCGATGCCTGGATGAAGGCGCGCGGCGTGCGTGTGGTCAAGGCACGTCCGGTGCCTGCCGCTGCCGCACCGGCGCCGGCTGCAACCGCAACGCCGCCGGCCGACGCCAAGTCGGTCGAAAAAAAGTAAGCGGCCAGGTCGGGACGGGATGACCCGGCGACCTGCGCCGGCAACGTCCCGGCAGCGCAGTCTTGGTCCGGCATCGGCAGGCGCGTCCCGCGCGTCCGCCGCAGGAACGGCTGCCACCGCCTTACCACGGCATGGCCTGGCACGGGTGTTGTCCAAGCTCGGCGTGTGTTCGCGCACCGAAGCGGCGCGCTGGATCGCCGATGGGCGGGTCAGCGTGGCGGCGCGGGTGGTGCGCGACCCCGAATTTCCGATCCGTTCCGATCAACACGAAGCGATCGCAGTCGATGGTCAGCCATTGGCCGGGCCTGCGCGGGTCTATTTGATGCTCAACAAGCCACGCGGCGTGGTCACCACGGTGCGCGACGAGCAGGGCAGGGACACGGTGTATCGCTGCTTCGACGGCGCCGGCCTGCCGTGGATCGCGCCGGTCGGGCGGCTGGACAAGGCCAGCGAGGGGCTGCTGCTTTTCAGTAACGATCCGCAATGGGCAGCGGCGGTGACCGACCCCGCGACCGGGCCGGACAAGACCTATCACGTGCAGATCGATTGCCGCCCGAGCGCTGCGCAGCTGGCACAGTTGCAGGCCGGTGTGGTCGATCCCGATCCTGAGGGCGGCGGTATGCTGCTGCGCGCCAAGCACGTCGGCGTGCTGCGCGAGGGCGAGCGCAATGCGTGGCTGGAGATCGTGCTGGACGAGGGGCGCAATCGGCAGATCCGTCGCCTGCTGGCGGGGTTGGACATCGGTGTGCTGCGCCTGGTGCGGGTGGCGATCGGTGCGCTGGCGATGGGCGAGTTGGGCAAGGGAGCGTGGCGGATGCTAGGCCCGGCCGAAGTCAAGGCGCTGGCTGCGGCTCCCGCCACCGCGCCAGACGCGCGCTGAGCAGGGCGCTCACGACCTCAACGGCACGCGTGTTGCCGGCACCGTTGACATCGTGGTGGCGGCCTTTGGTGTGATTGCAGCTGGCACAGGCCAGGGCGAGGTTGCGCGCCGCATTCGGGTCGTCTCCGACCAGCGCACACAGCGCGGTCGCAGCGCGGCGGCCGAACCAAGCCTGCGGCACCACGTGTTCCAGCGTGGTGTGCCCGAGTGGTTCGCCATCGGCGCGCACCTGCAGACGCCGACGGCAATGCAGGCAACGGGTTTCCCAGTGGCCGCCGACCAAGTGCGCTTGGGCATCGGTGTGCGCCGCCAGCAACAGCCGTTGGCGCAGCACCGTGCGCATGCTCAGGCGTCAATGACCTTGAGCTCGCGGCCGATCTTGATGAAGGCGTCGATGGCCTGATCCAGATGTTCGCGCGTGTGCGCGGCGCTGATCTGGGTGCGAATGCGCGCCTGGCCCTTGGGCACCACCGGGAAGAAGAAGCCGATGGCGTAGATGCCTTCTTCCAGCAAGCGCTCGGCGAACTTCTGCGCCAGCGGCGCGTCGTAGAGCATCACCGGGCTGATCGGATGCACGCCGGGCTTGAGGTCGAAGCCGGCGGCGGTCATGCGCTCGCGGAAATAGTGGGTGTTTTCGACCAATTGCGTGCGCAGCTCGCCGGCCGCTTCCAGCATCTCGAACGCCTTGATGCCTGCAGCCACCACGTGCGGCGGCAGCGAGTTGGAAAACAGGTACGGGCGCGAGCGCTGCCGCAGCAGTTCGATGATCTCGCGCCTGGCGGTGGTGAAGCCGCCCAGTGCGCCGCCCATTGCCTTGCCCAGGGTGCCGGTGATGATGTCGATCTGGTCCAGCACGCCCTTGACCTCGGCCGAGCCGCGGCCGGTGGCGCCCAGAAAGCCGGTGGCATGGCATTCGTCGATATGCACCAGCGCGTTGTACTTGCGCGCCAGCGCGGTGATCTCGTCCAGCGGCGCGATGAAGCCGTCCATCGAGAACACGCCGTCGCTGGTGATCAGCTTGGTCTTGCACCCGGCGGCATCGGCGGCCTGCAACTGCGCCTCCAGGTCGGCCATGTCGCAGTTGGCGTAGCGGAAGCGCTTGGCCTTGCACAGGCGTACGCCGTCGATGATGGAGGCGTGGTTGAGCGCATCGGAAATGATCGCGTCGTGCTCGCCCAGCAGCGGTTCGAACAGACCGCCGTTGGCATCGAAGCAGGCAGCGTAGAGGATGGTGTCTTCGGTGCCGAAAAATTCGGCAATGGTGCGCTCGAGTTGCTTGTGCAAATCCTGGGTGCCGCAGATGAAGCGCACCGAGGCCATGCCGAAACCATGCGTGTCCAGCGCGTCCTTGGCGGCCTGGATGATGTCCGGATGGTCGGCCAGGCCCAGGTAGTTGTTGGCGCAGAAGTTGAGCACGCTGCGGCCGTCGGCCAAGGTGATCTGGGCCGACTGCGGGCCGGTGATGATGCGCTCGGACTTGAACAGGCCCTGGGCCTGGATGGTCTCCAGTTCGGCGGCGTAGTGGGCAGTCAGCGCGGCAGGTGCGTTGGTCATGGCGATCGCAGTGGCAAGGAGAGGCACAATGTTAACGATCACGGTGACATACCACTACGTCATGCAAAATGAGCATAAGCCTTGGCCCTGATGTCATTTCACCGCCTGCGTGCCGCTGCGCAGCATGGCATGCTTGCTGTTCGGCTGGGCCCCCAACCAGCTGCGCCCCACCGGCCTGGAGATTGCTGTGACCCACCCCCGTTTCCGTCTTGTGTCGCTCTTGTTGTCTGCAATGCTGGCGCTCGCCGGCCCGGCTGGTGCACGCGACATCGGCCTGCTCAACGTGAGTTACGACCCTACCCGCGAGTTCTACCGCGACTACAACGCCGCCTTCGCTGCGCACTGGAAACAGCAGCATCCGCAGGACACCGTCACGGTGGAAACCTCGCATGGCGGTTCCGGCAAGCAGGCGCGCGCGGTGATCGACGGCATCGAAGCCGATGTGGTCACCCTGGCGCTGGCCTACGACGTGGATGCGATCGCGCAGAAGGCCAAACTGATCGACAGCGGTTGGGAAAAGCGCCTGCCCGACAACAGCGCGCCGTACACCTCGACCATTGTGTTTCTGGTGCGCAAGGGCAACCCGAAGAACATCCACGACTGGCCTGACCTGCTGCGCTCGGGCGTGGCAGTGGTGACGCCCAACCCCAAGACCTCCGGTGGTGCGCGCTGGAACTACCTGGCTGCGTGGGCGTATGCCGACCATATCTTCAAGGGCGACCACGAGCGCATCGTGCGCTATATGCAGGCCCTGTTCCGCAACGTACCGGTGCTGGATACCGGCGCGCGCGGCGCCACCACCACCTTCGTGCAGCGGGGGATTGGCGATGTGCTGCTGGCCTGGGAAAACGAAGCGCTGCTGGCGCGCGAAGAGCTGGGCAAGGACAAGTTCGAAATCGTGGTGCCGAAATTGTCGATCCTGGCCGAGCCGTCGGTGGCGCTGGTCGACAAGAACGTCGACAAGCGCGGCACGCGCGCGGTGGCCGAAGACTACCTGCGCTACCTGTATGCACCGGAAGGCCAGAAGCTGGCAGCCAAGCATTTCTATCGCCCGCGTCACCCGGAATTTGCCGACCCCGCCGATCTGGCGCGTTTTCCGCAGATCAAGCTGGTGACCATCGAACAGGCGTTCGGATCGTGGGACAAGGCGCAGCAGGAACACTTCGCCGACGGCGGCATGTTCGATCAGATCCAGGCAAAAAAGTAGGCAATGCGGATGTCGGTTGCACCTCATCCCGCGCGGCCAATGCGCCGACGCGTGATGCCAGGGCTGGGCTTGAGTCTTGGCATTACCCTGGCCTGGCTCGGATTGATCGTGCTGATCCCGTTGCTGGGCGTCTTCGTCAAGACCAGCGGCCTGGGTTGGGACGGATTGTGGCGGGTCTGGAGCGAGCCGCGGGTGCTGTCGGCGCTGCGGGTGAGCTTTGGAACAGCGTTCGTGGCCGGTGCGTTCAATGCAGTGATGGGCACCTGGGTGGCCTGGGTGTTCGTGCGCTACAGCTTTCCCGGCAAGCGATTGTTCGATGCGGTGATCGACCTACCGTTCGCGTTGCCGACTGCGGTGGCCGGCATCGCATTGACCGCGTTGTACGGTGGCAATGGCTGGATCGGCCGTTGGCTGGAGGCGATCGGCATCAAGGTGGCCTACACCCAATTGGGTATCGTGCTGGCGCTGGTGTTCGTGGGTCTGCCGTTCGTGGTGCGGGTGGTGCAGCCGGTGTTGGCCGAGAGCGAACGCGAGCTGGAAGAGGCGGCCACCACGCTGGGTGCATCGCGTTGGCAGTCGGTCACGCGGGTGGTGTTGCCGGCGCTCTGGCCTGCGGTGCTGACCGGGTTCGCGCTGGCGTTTGCGCGCGGCGTGGGTGAGTACGGCTCGGTGATCTTCATCGCCGGCAACCTGCCCAATGCCACCGAGATCGCGCCGCTGCTGATCACCATCCGGTTGGAAGAATTCGACTATGCCGGCGCCACTGCAATTGCCGCGGCCATGCTGCTGCTGTCGTTCGTGATCCTGCTGGTGGTCAACACATTGCAGGCGCGCCTGCAGCGCTATCAACGGAAACCCGCATGAACGATGCCGGTTCGTCATCGCCTTCGGTGCTGCCCTCGCGCGTCGTGTCCGATCAGGCCCGCCGCATCACCGAGTCGGCCACCAACGAGCCGCGTTGGGTGCAGTGGTTGATGATCCTGGGCGCCCTGGTATTCCTGCTGGCGTTCCTGCTGTTGCCGCTGGTGCTGGTGTTTGCCGAAGCGCTGCGCGGTGGTTGGGACACCTTCCTGCGCGCGATCGTCGACCCGGATGCGTTGTCGGCGATCAAGCTGACCCTGATCGTGACCGCCATCGTGCTGCCGTTGAATCTGGTGTTCGGCGTGGCGGCGGCGTGGGCGGTGAGCAAACATCGGTTTCCCGGCAAGCGGTTGCTGGTCAGTCTGATCGACCTGCCGTTCTCGGTGTCGCCGGTGGTGGCGGGTTTGATCTTCGTGCTGATCTTCGGTCGCGGCGGTTGGGCGTGGCCGTTGATCGACGAAGGCTGGCGCGTGCAGTTGCCGTTTTTTGGCGACATGCTGATCCAGCTGCCGCGCATCGTGTTTGCGTTGCCCGGCATCGTGCTGGCGACGACCTTCGTCACTTTCCCGTTCATCGCGCGCGAGCTGATGCCGCTGATGGAGCAGCAAGGCAGCGACGAGGAACTGGCCGCGTTGAGTCTGGGTGCGAGCGGGTGGCAGATGTTCTGGCGGGTGACCCTGCCCAACATCCGTTGGGGGCTGATGTACGGCGTGTTGCTGTGCGCGGCGCGCGCGATGGGCGAGTTCGGTGCGGTGTCGGTGGTGTCCGGGCATATCCGTGGGCGCACCAATACGCTGCCGCTGCATGTGGAAATTCTCTACAACGAATACGCCTACAGCGCCGCATTCGCGTGCGCGTCGCTGCTGGCATTGACCGCGCTGCTGACGCTGGCGCTGAAGACGTATCTGGAATGGCGGCACGGCGATTCGCTCGCCGCCAACCACCGACACTGAGGTGAACATGGGCATCCGCATCCACCGCCTGCGCAAGCAGTTCGAGACGTTCACCGCGCTGGACGACATCACCCTGGACGTGCGCCAGGGCGAGTTGCTGGCGTTGCTGGGGCCGTCCGGTTCGGGCAAGACCACCCTGCTGCGGATCATGGCCGGTCTGGAGCACGCCGATGGCGGGCAGGTGCTGTTCGGCGACGAAGATGCCACCCGCATGAGCGTGCAATCGCGCCGGGTCGGCTTCGTGTTTCAGCACTACGCGCTGTTCAAGCATATGGACGTGTTCGAGAACATCGCCTTCGGCTTGCGGGTGCGGCGTGGCAAGCAGTGCTGGGCCGAAGCGCGTATTCGCGCGCGGGTGGAAGAATTGCTGTCGCTGGTGCAGTTGCAGGGCCTGGAACAGCGCTATCCGACCCAGTTGTCCGGTGGCCAACGGCAACGTGTGGCGCTGGCGCGTGCGCTGGCGATCGAGCCGCGCGTGCTGCTGCTGGACGAACCCTTCGGCGCGCTGGACGCGCAGGTTCGCCGTGACCTGCGCCGCTGGTTGCGCGAGTTGCACGAACGCACTGGCCTGACCACGGTGTTCGTGACCCACGATCAGGAAGAGGCGCTGGAACTGGCCGACCGCGTGGCGATCCTCAACCGTGGGCGCATCGAGCAGCTCGATACGCCGGCAATGATCTACGACAAGCCGGCCTCGCCCTTCGTGTATTCGTTCGTGGGTGCGGTAAACCGTCTTCCCGGCGTGCTGGCGCAGGGGCAGATCCAGGTCGCCGGGCATGCGCTGCCAGCGTCGGACTCCGCGCTGGCGGCCGGCCCGGTCGAGGTCTATGTGCGACCGGAAGATCTGGTGCCGGACGATGCCGGCTGGCCGGCCACGGTGGCATGGTCGCAGCGCAGCGGTGCGCGCCTGCGCCTGCGCGCAACCTTGGAGCCTGCAGGCAACGAAGTGGAAGTGGAGCTGCCGGCCTCGGCGGGCAGCTTTCAGCCAGGGCAGCAATTGCGCCTGGCTGCGCGGCAGTACGGGGTGTTTCCGGCGTGATGCAGCGCCGGCTGCGTCTGGTCTTGCGCGCGGGGTGAGGAAACAGGAACAGCGAATCGCACTGCATGCGCCGTGCGCCTTGGCTGTCACCAGTCCCTAATCCCCCGCCAATCCCGAGGGTGATGCATCAAGATTCTGTGTTATCGGTCGATGAGATAGCACCCAGATCAACGCCATCGGCGCTCCAGGTTGTGCGCTGGGTCAAGCGAACCCGACTTTTATGTTGCACTGCAATGACGGTTGGACTAATAACGTCAGTGCGGTACTGCATCGCATATCCAATCGTCCCTTGTTTCAGGAGATGTCCATGAAGCCGTCCTCGCTCGCGTGTTGCCTGTCGTTACTGATGCTCAGTGTGGTGCCGTTGGCACAGGCGCAGGATGAAGACGTGCCCGCGTCGCCGTTCAGTGGCACCTTCGCGGTCACCAGCGACTATCTGTTTCGCGGCATCTCGCAGACCAATGAAGCGCCTGCCTTCCAGGCCGGGCTGACCTATAAGACGCCGTTAGGCCTGTATTTCGGCACCTGGACCTCCAATGTGGACTACGGCGCCGGCGACCCGGATTGGGAAGTGGACGGCTTTGTCGGCTACAACACCGACCTGGGCAGCAACTGGAATGTCGATGTGCTGCTCAATCGCTACCAATACCTGGGAGCGGGCGCCTCCAATTACGCAGAACTGATCACCAAGACCACGTTTCTGAAGACCTATAGCGTCACCATCGCCTACACCAACGACTTGTACGGCTCCGATACCGACGGCTACTACTACGCAGTGGATGCCAACTGGTCGTTGCCGTACGACTTCACGTTCGGCGCGCATGCGGGACACAGCATCTACACCTCGTCGCTCAGCCAGGTGGATCACGACTACAACGACTTCGGCGTGAACGTGGGCAAGGCGTTCGGCCCGCTGGGCTTGAGCGTGGGCTATTACGACACCAGCAAGGCGGCCGAATTCGGCTTCGGGCGGCAGAATTCGCAGAACCATCTGGTGGCCACTGCCACGGTCACTTGGCCGTGAGTGCAGCGCCTGAGCAGTGGTTCTGACGCCCTGGTTGTGTCGTGGTGGGGCGGGAAGAATCGATGCTCGGATTGTTCGCCTTATATCTGGACGACGTTAGGGCTCTAAATCTCGATTGGTTTGTCTTTGAATGATTGCATCGTGCGGATGGATCGCTTGTCGAGCGGTTGATCTGCTGCTTGGCTGCAGGGCCCTTGCCCGCCCACCATCGCAGGACACGCCGCAAGTACGTCCTTGTAGGCTCTTATGCGGCATCCATGCCGCATAAGGTCCCGCGACGGTGGGCGGACAAGGGCCATCGGAGATGGTCGGTGGGCATGGTGCAAGCAATGCGCGATGCGGGCTGTTCGACCATGATGCACAGGCTCAACATCCACTATAGGTCGAGCCAGAAGCGCTTTCTTACGCGGTCACCAAACCTATCTGATGTCCTCGCCGCTTGCGGGAACGTTGGCGGCATGGATACCGCCATCTAGCCTGCAAGGACGTACTTGCGGCGTGTCCCGCGAGCGCTGAGGGCATCGCGCCCTCGACCCATTGAGAGCCTTTCTGCATCCTCGCAGACCATGCGTTTCCTGAAGTGCTCCGTCCGCACCAGGAGTGCTTGCCGCGTTTGTCGGCATTTCTGAAGATGGACATGCAAAAGGCGCCGAGCGGCGCCTTTTGCGTTGAAGCGTATGCGCCGATCAGTTCCAGCTCAACACGACCTTGCCGGCCTTGCCTTCTTCCATCAGGTCGAAGCCTTTCTGGAAATCGTCGATCGGCATCTGATGGGTCAGCACCTTGTGCAACGGAAAGCCTGACAACACCAGTTGCGTCATCTTGTACCAGGTCTCGTACATCTTGCGGCCGTAGATGCCCTGCACGGTGAGGCCCTTGAAGATGATCTTGTCCCAGTCGCAGCCGGCACCGCGCGGCATGATGCCGAGCATGGCAATCTTGCCGCCGTGATACATGCAATCGAGCATGTCGTTGAAGGCGCGCGGGTTGCCGCTCATTTCCAGGCCGACGTCGAAGCCTTCCATGTGCAGGTCGGCCATGACGTCCTTGAGCGAGGTCTTGGAGACGTTGACCACACGGGTGGCGCCCATGTCGGCGGCCAGCTTGAGGCGGAAATCGTTGACGTCGGTGACCACCACGTTGCGCGCACCGATGTGCTTGCAGATGCCGGCGGCAATGATGCCGATCGGGCCGGCGCCGGTGATCAGCACGTCTTCGCCGATCACATCGAATTCCAGCGCGCAATGCGCGGCGTTGCCGTATGGGTCGAAGAACGCGGCCAGCTCGGACGGGATCTGGTCGGGGATCGGCCACAGGTTGGATGCCGGCATCACCATGTACTCGGCGAATGCGCCGTTGACGTTGACGCCGATGCCGACCGTGTTGGGGCACAGGTGCGGGCGGCCACCGCGGCAGTTGCGGCAATGCCCGCAGACGATGTGGCCTTCGGCAGAGACGCGTTGACCGACCTGGTAGCCAGTCACCGCAGAACCGAGCTCGGCCACGCGGCCGACGAACTCATGGCCGATGGTCAGGCCGGGCTTGATGGTGCGCTGGCTCCACTCGTCCCACAGGTAGATGTGCAGGTCGGTACCGCAAATTGCGGTCTTTTCCAGCTTGATCAATACCTCGTTGGGGCCGGGCGCGGGCACGGGAACCTGTTCCAGCCAGATGCCTTTGTTCGCTTCGCGCTTGACCAGCGCCTTCATTGTCTGCGCCATCTGGCGGGCCTGCTGAGTGGAAAGTAAGGCGCCAATTATATGCGGGGCGAGGTGGCTTCCATGTGGCGGTGCAAGAACCATGGTCTGCGCTGGTGCTTGCAGTCCGGGTGGGGGCGACGGTGGCGCTGGGTTGCTTGGCAGACAGCATGCGTCTGTTGCCGGGCGGGTGCCCCCATCCGCCCTTCGGGCACCTTCCCCCGCAGGCGGGGGAAGGGCAGGGACGTCGAGAAACAGGCAAGCCAACAAGCTAGGGAAGCAACCACGCAAGGAGCCACCACGCAAGAAGGCCACCACGCAAGGAGGCCACCACGCAGGGAAGGCAGAAAGGAAACGCAGGAAGGCAGGGAGACAGGAAGCAGATAAAGCCGGGATGCGGATGCGCCGAGCAAGCATGAAGGCTGGGAAGGGAATCGGCGGACCGGCTTGAGGCGTCGGGGCACCGTCGGCATGCACCTTCTCCCGCACGCGGGAGAAGGTGGCGCGTAGCGCCGGATGAGGGCGCTTCAAGTGGTGCAGAGTTGCTTAAAACTTCACGTCCAGACTCATGAAGTACTGGCGCGGTGCGCCGACCACCATCGTCTGGTTGTAGCCATCCGGGTCGGAGGCGACATAACCGTTGGTGCCGGTGCTGGCGAAATAGCGCTTGTCGGTGAGGTTGGTGATGTTGAGGGCCAACGCCACATCGGCCACGCCGCCGACACGGCCGAAGTCGTAGCGCGCACCTGCATTGAACAGCCAGTACGAGGGCACCTGCGAATCGTTGAGGAAGCTGATGTAGCGCTTGTCGACGTATTTGCCGTCCAGATCCAGGCGCAGGTTGCCGATCTGGTAGCTGGCGCTGGAGGAGAACATCAACGCAGGGATGCCCACAACGTCCTTACCGGATGTCGCGACCACGCCGTTGTTGAGGTAATCGTCCTGATAGCGCGAGCGGTTCCACGACAGCGAGTTCAACCAGCTCAGGCCTTCGGTCGGGCGCCACATCAAGGCCAGGTCGGCGCCGGCGCTGTGGACGGCGCCGACGTTGCTCAGGATTGCCGCACAGGTCTGCACCGCGCTGCACGGCGATGTGGTCAGCAGGCGGTTGGAGAACTTGGTGAAGTAGGCGTCGGCCGAGAGCTGGAATTGCGCGTCCTGCACGCGATAGCCCACCTGCACGGTCTGCGATTCTTCCGGCTCCAGCGTGGAGCGGCTACGGTCGAAGGCGGCCTGCGAGGTGCCGAACGGGGTGAAGCCGAACGCGGCGATGTTCTTGCTGTAGGACGCATAGAGGTCCTGGCGCTCGTCCAGCTTGTAGTTCACGCCGACCTGCGGCAGGAAGTTGTCTTCGGCGCGGATGCGGCCCTGCGCCAGCGAGTTGGTCGGCACCAGCGACTGTGCGCGTGTGGTGGTGCTGAGCGCCTTTGCGCCGTAGTTCAGCGTCAGGCGGTCGTCGAGCAGACGCACGGTGTCCTGCAGATACAGCATGCGGGTCTGGGTGGTGTAGCGCTGCAGGAAATCGCGACGGAACGGGGTCTGCGCTGCGTACACGTTGTACAACGAGGTGTACCCGTCGGCACCGAGTGCGAAATAGTTGCGCTCCTGCGTGGTACGTGCGTTTTCTGCCCAGACACCGGCTTCCAGATCATGGTTGCCCCACGACCATTTCAGCGCGCTGGTGCCGCCGAAACGATCCAGGCCGTAGTCGGTGGTGCGCATCGACACCGGCACCTGCGCAGACGTCGGCACATACGGCGTCACCCACTGACCTTCGCCACGATTGCCATGGTAATAGCCGGAGGCGTCGAGCGTTGCATCGCCGAACACGAACGTGCCCGACAAACCGGCCAGATTGTCGCGGCGCAGACCGCCGCCGGCGTAGTAGCTGGCATCGAGCCAGCTGTAATCGCTGGGCAGCCCGGCCAGCGATTGCGGATAGCCGTTGGCCACGCCACTGGTCGCGCCGGTGGTCTGGTAGGCGCGCGCCATCTGCACGGCGGTGGCCCAATCCGGCTGCAGATAGTCGTAGTCCCAGCCCAGCACGCGCTGGCTGGTCAACGACAGATCCATATAGTCGTATTCCTTGCGCCGCGAGGTATCCACGAACAGGCTCAGGCGATTGCCGTCGCCCCACTGGTACACGGTCTTGAGGTTGGCCTGCTCGGACTGCTGGTCGCCGAAGCCTTTCCACTTGTCGGTACTGGCGTTGGCATAGGACAGATACGCCGACAAGCCATTGCGATCGCCGGTGTCGCCACGCACGAAGGTGCGACGCGTCGCATCGCTGCCGACCGTCTGCACCAGCCGCAGGCCCGGCGTGGATTGCGGATCGGCCGAATAGAACTGCATCGTGCCGCCCAGGTTGGTGTTGGACGCAGTACCGAGCGCACCGGCGCCTTGCGCGATCTCCACCGAACCGAGGTTTTCCGAAATGATGGCGCGGGTGATATGCAGGCCGTTGGTGACGCCGTAGCTCATGTTGCCGAGCGGGATCCCGTCGAGCGTGTAACCCAGGCGGCTCTGATCGAAGCCGTGCAGGGTCACCTGTGCGGACCATTCGTAGGTGCCGAACGGGTCGGCCGATTGGAACTGCACGCCCGGCAGTTTTTCCACCGCCTTGAAGGCGCTGCTGCCCGGTGCCAGCTGCTCGATGTCCTGCCGGCTGATGCGCTGCACCTGCCGCGTGCTGCCTTGCGACACCACGTTGATCGCATCCAGCTGGGTGGCGTTGTTGGCGGCACCGGCCACGGCTGCGGATGTATCGGCTGCCGGTGCGTCTGCGACTGGGTCGGCAACCGGTGTGATGGCGTACGCAACGCCCGGAAGCAGCGCTGCCAGGGCGAGCGCCAGCGGTGTGACATGAAAGCGACGAGCGGAAGTCATGGGGGAGTCCTGTGCGGGCACGGCTGAGATCGGACGCACGGTGAAACACCGGCGTTTCGCGACGCAGGGTGTCAACGACGTATGAAACATTGATGACGGCGGCTGTCGCAAAACTGTCGTGCTTGCCCGCTATACGTGTCGTGCCCAGCCGCCACGTGCGGCGTCGTATCCGTATTGGCAGGACCTGCATTTATGACGTCTTCCTCCTCGCGCCGTGACTTTCTCAAGCGCGTCGCCGCGCTCACCGCTGCAGGCGCCTTGCCGTCCTCGATCGGCCGCGCACTCGCGTTACCTGCCAATTCGCGCACCGGCACGCTGCGCGACATCGAACACGTGGTGATCCTGATGCAGGAAAACCGCTCCTTCGATCACTACTTCGGTGCCCTGCGTGGCGTGCGTGGGTTTGGCGATCCGCGTCCGTTGCAGCTGCGCGACGGCCATCCGGTGTGGAGCCAGCCGGCGGCGGATGGTCGTCGCCTGTTGCCGTTCGCCTTCGATTCGCAAAACACCTGCGCGCCGTTGATCAAGAGCCTGGATCATTCCTGGAAAGCCGGTCACGGGCAGGATCCTGCCCGGTGGGCCGAATACGACGCCTGGGTGCCGTACAAGGGCGAGTTGACGATGGGGTATTTCCAGCGCAACGACATTCCGTACTACCACGCACTCGCCGATGCGTTCACCATTTGCGACGGCTATTTCTGTTCGTTGCACGGGCCGACCAATCCCAATCGCATGTATCTGTTCACCGGCACCAGCGGCCCGAGCGTGGGCAATGTCGGCGCGCAAGCGGTGACCAATGCCGACGACGGCAACTGGACCGCCGACATGGCGCGCGACAAGCCCGGTTATGCGGCAATGGACTGGACCACCTACGCACAGCGCCTGCAGGCTGCAGGCGTGGATTGGCGCGTCTATCAGGAATACGACAACTTCGGCTGCAACTCGCTGGCCTATTTTTCGCACTATCGTGATCTGCAACCCGGCGACGAACGCTATCGGCGCGCCCGTGCATGCGTGCCCGGTTCCACTGCGGACAATGCCGCCACCACGCAGGCCGATCATCTGGTCGCCGCCATCGCCGCCGATGTGCAGGCCAATCGCTTGCCGCAGGTGTCGTGGATCATTCCGCCGACCGCGTATTGCGAACACCCGGAAGCGCCGCCGGCATACGGCGAATCGCTGGTGGCGCGTTTGATCGATGCGCTCACCGCCAATCCGCAGGTGTGGGCGAAGACCGCGCTGATCATCAACTACGACGAGAACGATGGCTTCTTCGATCACGTGCCGGCGCCCTTGCCGGCGCTGGACGCGCGGATGGGGCGTAGCAACGTCGATACGCGTGGCGAAGTCTATGAAGGCGTGCCGATGGGCCTGGGCATTCGCGTGCCGATGCTGGTGATCTCGCCGTGGACGCGCGGTGGCTGGGTCAATTCGCAGGTGTTCGATCACACCTCGGTACTGCGCTTGCTGGAGCGTCGTTTCGGTGTGGCCGAACCGAACATCAGCCCATGGCGTCGCGCGGTGAGTGGCGATCTGACCAGCGTGTTCGATTTCCGCAACCCGGACGATTCCGCAGTGAGCGCGTTGCCGACGATCGACGACTATCGCGCGCGCACCGCAGCCGTGCGCGACAAGCCGATCCCGGTGCCGCCGACGAAGGCCGTCATGCCGCGGCAGGAACCCGGGCAACGACCGGCGCGCGCGCTGCCCTATGCCTTGCAGGTGCACGCACGCGTACAGGACGAGCGCGGCGTGCAGTTGCAGTTCGTCAACAGTGGCGCTGCTGCGGCTGCGTTCAACGTCTACACCAGCGCTGCAAGCGGTGGCCCGTGGTACTACACCGTGTTGCCAGGCACCCAGCTCGACGATGTGCCGCTCGGCGCTGCGCACAACGGTGCGTATGCGCTGAGCGTGCATGGACCGAATGGCTTTCTGCGCGAATTCGCTGGCGCACTTGCTGTCGCCGGGACGCCATCGGCAGCGCCGTGGTTGGAAGCGCGGCAGGACGGCGACATGCTGGTGCTGGAGATCGGCAATGCCGGCCAGCAGGCCTGCACGCTGCAACTACGCGCGCTGGACTATGCGAGCCCGGTGGCGCGAACGCTGCAGGTGGGCGCGGGTCAGCGCGAGACCATCCGGCTGTCGCTTGCGGCAAGCGACCATTGGTACGACCTTGTCGTCGAGCAGCCGGGTGCGGCATTCCGCCGACGTCTGGCCGGGCATCTGGAAACCGGCAAGCCCAGCCGTAGCGACCCGGCGTTCGGGCGCGCCTGAGCGGATCGTCCGATCACCCGCCTTGCGGATGCCACCCTCGCTACCCGGAAATACGGGGGGCGAACGCATCGGCAAGCGTCCTGGAGTGAGGCGTCGACCCTGCCGTTAGTCATGGGAGCAGTCGCAGGTGCGAGGGTTACACTGTAACGCTCACGAATCCGGGGCTGTACGATGCGTCTGAACCTGCTTGTCCTTTCCCTGCTGTCCTCCTTGGCAGTCGCCTCTTCCGCGCAGGCAGCCGAAGGGATGTGGGTGCCGCAGCAATTGCCCGATATTGCCGGGCCATTGAAGCAGGCCGGCCTGCGCCTGTCGCCGCAACAACTGGCCGACCTGACCGGCGATCCGATGGGTGCGGTGGTCGCGCTGGGCGGCTGCACCGCCAGCTTCGTTTCGCCGCAAGGCCTGGTGGTGACCAATCACCATTGCGCCTACGGTGCGATCCAGCTCAATTCCACCGCGCAGAAGAATCTGATCAAGGACGGCTTCACCGCCGCCAGACCTGCCGACGAACTCAGCGCCGGGCCCAACGCGCGTATCTACGTGCTCGATGCCATCACCGACGTGACCGCGCCGGCCAAGGCGGCGATGGCGACGGCCGGTGAGGATCCGCTCAAGCGCACCCTGGCCCTGGAGGATTTCAGCAAGCAGCAGATCGCCGCCTGCGAGGCGCAACCAGGCTATCGCTGCCAGTTCTTCAGCTTTGCCGGCGGCAACACCTACCGCTTGTTCAAGAACCTGGAAATCAAGGACGTGCGCCTGGCCTATGCGCCGCCAGGCAGCGTGGGCAAGTTCGGTGGCGATATCGACAACTGGATGTGGCCGCGCCATACCGGCGATTTTTCCTTCTACCGTGCCTACGTGGGCAAGGACGGCAAGCCGGCCGCCTATGCCAAGGACAACGTGCCTTATCAGCCCAAGCACTTCCTGAAGGTTGCCGACCAACCACTGGGCGCGGGCGACTTTGTGATGGTGGCCGGCTATCCGGGCCGCACCAACCGCTATGCGCTGGTAGCCGAATTCAACAACACCGCCACCTGGACCTATCCGGTGGTCGGCCAGTACTACAAGGACGTGATCGGCCTGATCGAACAGGCCGGCAAGCAGAACCCCGACATCCAGGTGAAGTACGCAAGCACCGTTGCCGGTCTCAATAACTCCGCAAAGAACTTCGACGGGCAACTGGAAGGCTTCAAGCGCATCGATGCGCAGGCCACCAAGCAGGCCGACGAAGCCGCGGTGCTGGCCTGGCTCAAACGCCAGGGCGCGTCCGGGCGCGAAGCGCTCAAGGCGCACGACACGCTGGTCACGCTGGTCAAGCGCGTCCAGGCCACCCAGCAGCGCGATATGGTGCTGCGTCAGTTCGACAACACCGGCACGGTGGGTGCGGCGGTGACGCTGTACCGGTTGGCGCTGGAACGCGCCAAGCCCAATGCGCAACGCGAATCCGGGTACCAGGACCGCGACCTGCCGGCCATCGAGGGGGCGATGAAGCAGATGGAACGTCGCTATGTGCCGGCGATGGATCGTCAACTTCAGCAGTACTGGCTCGGCCAGTATCTGAAGCTGCCGGCCAACCAGCGCGTTGCAGCGCTGGACCAATGGCTGGGCGGCAACGACGCGGCCGCCGTGCAGGCGGCGTTGGGCAAGCTCGATGCCACCACGCTGGGCAGCACCGACGCACGTTTGAAATGGCTCACGGCCGATCGCGCCGCGTTCGAGGCCAGCACCGATCCGGCGATCCAGTACGCCGTGGCGGTGACCCCGTCGCTGTTGCAGATCGAACGCGACGACAAGCAGCAGACCGGCGAGCAGCTCAGGGCGCGGCCGGTGTATCTGCAAGCCCTGGCCGACTACAAGAAGAGCAAGGGCGAGGCGGTGTATCCGGACGCCAACCTGTCGCTGCGTATCACCTTCGGCAACGTCAAGGGCTACACCCCCAAGGATGGCGTGGCGTACACCCCGTTCACCACGCTGGAAGGCGTGGCAGCGAAAGAAACCGGCGCCGATCCGTTCGATTCGCCAAAGGCCCTGTTGGATGCGGTCAAGGCCAAGCGCTATGCAGGCCTGGACGACAAGCGCCTGGGCTCGGTGCCGGTCAACTTCCTGTCTGACCTGGACATCACCGGCGGCAACTCCGGCTCGCCGGTGATGGACGCGCAGGGCAGGCTGGTCGGCCTGGCCTTCGACGGCAACTGGGAGTCGGTGAGCAGCAACTGGATCTTCGATCCGGCGATGACCCGCATGATCGCCGTGGACAGCCGCTATCTGCGCTGGATCATGTCCGAAGTGGCACCGGCGCCGCAGCTGTTGAAGGAACTCGGCGTGCGCTGACGCAGGCGGCCGGCACGGGGGGCAGGAGGGGTTATGATGCGCTCCCGTTTCGCTGCGGCGAGTCGGCCTCTTCCCCAAGGAATCTCTCGCGCATGCGCATCCTGCTTGCTCGTCACGGCGAGACGCCGTGGAACGCCGAAGGCCGCTACCAGGGCCAGATCGATATCCCGCTGTCGCCGGTCGGCGAAGGCCAGGCGGCCGCGCTTGGCGCGCGTCTGCAGTCGCTGGAGATCACCCGCGCGGTGGCATCGCCGCTGTCGCGTGCGCAGGCCACTGCCAAGCTGGCACTGGGCAGCGCTCGTGAGAGCTTGCTGCAGACCGATGTGGACCTGCAGGAAATCGCGCACGGCGAATGGGAAGGCCTGCTGGCCAGCGAGATCAACGACAAGGATCCGGCACGTCTGCGTGCCTGGCGCGAGGAACCAGACACCGTGCTGATGCCCGGCGGCGAATCCTTGCGCCAGGTGCTGGACCGCAGCTGGCGCGGCCTGGTGCGCGCCGCCGATGGCCTGGGCGCCGACGACACCTTGCTGGTGGTGGCGCACGATGCGGTCAACCGCGTGATCCTGTGCAAGATCCTGGGCCTGCCGTTGTCCAGGCTATGGAGCTTCCGCCAGGCACCGACCACGCTCAACCTGCTCGAAGGCGAGGATGTGGATCACCTGGACGTGGTGCGTCTGAACGACTGCGCGCATCACACGCCGTTCTTCGGCGAAGCCAAGCATCGGGCGCTGTAGCAGTCACGGGTAGGTGAGGCGCACAAGGAAGGACTGTGTCTACTTTTGTCGGGTGTCCAACGAATGCATAGGCCGCGTCATATACGTTTAGCTATTTTGTTTTTAACGCCGACGGCGTTGCTTTTCTTTGCTAATTCTTTCAAATTTCTTCCGCCTGTCAACGCTTCAATCGACCTCACCCTTGTGGTCTTCAGTCTCGCTGCGATGGCCCTGTTCGGTACGCTTTTCTGGGCCAATGCGACTGGCAGGCTCCAACGTCAGTCGCAGCGGATAGGTATCGAACGCTGTGTCTTTCGGTGGCTGATGTCGACGATGGTGATCGGGCTGGTTGCGTGGGCGCTTGTTGTCAGAATTGTGCCCTGGGCATGGACCGAGGCGTTCGGCAGCATGTATTCAGAGCAAGTGCTCATACACCCAGGGCCTAAAAGCCTGATGTGCCCTAACGCACTCCTGATCTACCCATTGCCTCATGGCGCACCTATGCGGCTTTGCGTTCGCGAGCACGAGGTAATGAGCTTCCCGAAAGTTGCGGTTAGTGCGGTCATCCAAGGCAAGCGTTCATCACTGGGCTCCACTGTGCATGATTACTATCCCACCGCACCGCAGGTAACGTCGCCCTAGCCATGCTGATGTGCTGTATGAGCCAGGAGTGAGTGCAATGAATGCTTTGCTTTTTTTTGGTTGTATAAGACGATGTTTTAGCCCTCGTCGCACTGCTCATGAGTGTGTGGTGTAACGAGCGATTACAAGGGCGGTCCAGTGAAGTTAAAGTTGTTCGCATGGATGAAGATCGGAACATTTTTTGTCTTGATGGGACTGCTTGTCTTAGGTCTGTTTGCCGATTTTGTTCCTGCAGATTTCCTGCAGGGACGCAATTTAAAATGGCCATGTTTAGCGGTTGGTATCGTGCTGACAGTGTGGCTACGCAAGCACAACCGGCGTCTAGGTCGCCCAACGGACCTGGACGGACACGGGCGTATTTTCAGTGTCTTCATGTTCTTCGCAACACCCGTAATGCTGGCCTTTGTGTCGTGGTTGTTGCTGGCAAAAACGGTACCCTGGTTGCTGACCTGGGCCATTGGCGGGTCATTCGAAGAAGCGTATGTCATGCAGACGGACCATCAATCGAGTCGAAGCACCTGTGAATATCGGCTGCGGGGTGGGCCAATGGAACATGGGTTTCCAGATTACCTCTGCATCCACGAGGAGCTGTATCACCGCTATCCACAGCAGCAGGTCGCAGTGATATTGAGAGGGCAGCGCTCACGATTGGGGACACACATCGTCGAAATCTACGGTCCGCAATGACGCACCACTCGATTATTGTCGTGTTGGCCGAATAGATGTCGTCCCACATTCAGCGCGTTGCCAAGTGCTCACGGATGGCAGGCACCGAGCGTCTGCGATTCAACGGTGGAAAACTGCTACTGCTGGTAGTCCAGGACCCGGGCAACCGCGATAATGCGCGCTGCCCGCAAGACGTCAGGTAGCACAGTGACCACCCCCAACACACTCTCCGACTGGCTCGCCTATATCGAGCAGCAGCATCCGCAGAACATCGCCATGGGCCTGGAGCGCGTGCGCGAGGTCGCTACGCAGTTGCAATTGGTGGCGCCGGCCAAACACGTCATCGTGGTTGGCGGCACCAACGGCAAGGGCTCCACCGTGGCCTTTATCGAGGCGATCGGGCGCGCGGCCGGCTGGAAGGTGGGTGCCTACACCTCGCCGCATCTGCTGCGCTACAACGAGCGCGTGCGTCTCGATGGCAGTGAAGCGAGCGATGCGCAACTGGTGGACGCATTCGCAGCCGTCGAAGCGGCGCGCGGCCAGACCGCACTGACCTATTTCGAGTACGGCACGCTGGCCGCGCTGTGGCTGTTGCAGCACTCCGGGCTGGACCTGGCGGTGCTGGAAATCGGCCTGGGCGGGCGGCTGGATGCGGTGAATATCATCGATTCCGATGTTGCTGTGATCACCACCGTGGATATCGACCACACCGATTGGCTGGGCGAAGACCGCGAGGCGATCGGCGCCGAGAAGGCCGGCATCATCCGCGCCTGGAAACCGGTGGTGCTGGGCGAGATCGATCCGCCATCGAGCGTGTTGCGGCGCGCCTATCAGCTGGGCGCCAATGCGATCCGCGCCGGCAGCGATTATTTCTTCGAGCGGATCGACGCACCGCACGCGGACGTGCAGCATTGGCGCTGGCGCGATGTTGCAGTGACCCTGGAACTACCGATGCCGGCCCTGCACGCACCCGTGCAACTGGCCAACGCCGCCGCCGCGATCGCCGCGGTGCAGGCATTGCCGGTCGAGGTACCCCATGCCGCCTGGGCGCAGGGCATCGCCAACGCGCAAGTGGCCGGGCGCCTGCAGCGTATCGACGCCGATGGCGTGCAGGTGTTGCTGGATGTCGGCCACAACCCGCAGGCCGCGCGCGCGCTGGCCGACGCGCTCGGCGCGCAGGCGCACGCCGGCAGCACGCACGCGATCTATGCCGCATTGGCGGACAAGGATGTGCTGGGCGTGGTGGAGGCTGTGGCCGCGCAGGTCGACCACTGGGCGCTGGCCGGGCTGGAAGGCGCGCGCGGGCAGTCGGCGCAGGCCTTGCTGGCCCGTCTGCATAGCAGTGCCGCCGCGCAGGCGGCCTGTCACGTCGATGTGGCGAGCGCCCTGCGCGCGGTGCTGGCGCAGGCCAAGCCCGGCGATCGCGTGCTGGTGTTCGGTTCGTTTCACACCGTGGCCGACGCAGTGCAGGCACTTCATTCAGCCCATCCGGGTCGGTAGCCGGGCGGCGGCCTTATAATCGCTGCGGCACCCCGCCACGCCGCCTCCTGTCTCTATCACGTGGATACTGCTCTGAAACAGCGACTGATTGGCGCCATCGTTCTGGTGGCGCTTGCCGTGATCTTCCTGCCGATGCTGGTCAAGGGCCCCGCGCCTTCGAGCGGCGTGGCCGATGTGCCGCTGGAGGCACCTGCCGCACCGGCCAATGGCGAGTTCGAAACCCGCGAGCTGCCGCTGGTCACCCCGGGTGATGCGCCGGCCGGTGGCGCGCTGGGCATGCGCGGTGCCGCGAGCGCGCCGGCAGCGGTGCAGGACAACCCCGATGCGGCCGATCTGGCCAACCCCGCCAGTGCGCCATCCGCGCCTGAGGTGGCGGCCGGCAACTACGCAGTCAACTTCGGCGCCTATGCCACCAGCGCCGATGCCGACGCGGTATTGGCGCGACTCAAGCAGGCGCAGCTGCCCGGCTTCAGCGAAAAGACCCAGATCAACGGCCGCCCGGCCTGGCGCGTGCGCGTAGGGCCGTATGTCGATCGGGCGCAAGCCGAGTCGGCCCGCCTGCAGGCGGTGAAGGTGCGCAGCGACGTCAATGCCCAGGTGGTGACGCTGGATGCCAACGCCGCCGCCCCGCCGGCCGCCGCTGTCGCCTCGACGCCTGCACCGGTGGCAAAGCCGAGCAGCAGCGTGGCCGCCGCCAGCAGTGCCGCTGCGACCAAGACCGAAAGCCTGCCGCCTGAGCCGGCCAAGCCGGTCGCCGCCGCGCCCAAGCCGGCCGAAGCCCCCAAGCCTGCGCCGGCCAAACCGGACATGGCCAAGGCTGAGCCGGCCAAGCCCGAACCTGCCAAGCCGGCAGCAGCTGCGCCGGCTGCACCGGCTGCCAGTTCGGTCGGCTTTGCCGTGCAATTGGGCGCCTTCGGTCGCGCAGAAGACGCCAACGCATTGCGCGACCGTGTGCGCGCCGCCGGTTTCAGTGCATTTGTCGAGCAGGTGCGCACCGATAAGGGCGCGCTCAACCGCGTGCGCGTCGGTCCGGTGGCCAATCGTGGCGATGCCGAGCAATTGCGTGCACAAGTGGCGGCCAAGGTCGGTATTTCCGGCATGGTGCGTCCGCATCCGTAAGTCGATCGCGCCACCGTCGGGTGAGCGCAGTCGATGCAGCACCTGGCCATCGGCATGACCCCCCGTACACTGTGGGTGTCGCACGCCGTCGGCCGCTATCGGATTGCCGCCGATGCCATGCGATCGGCTGCGGTCAGCGCTTGGATCGCCTCACACCCACGGAGGGGAGGGCAATGAACACCGAGTCACGTTGCAGCAACGGCGCGCGCGCCGCGCGGAGAGGTTGGCGATGATCGACATGGTGTTGGGCGTCATCATTCTGGTCTCGGCCCTGTTGGGTTTGCTGCGCGGCTTTGTCGCGATCGTGGTCGGCACGCTGTCGTGGCTGCTGGCCGGCTGGGCCACCTTTCAGTTCGGCGGCTCGGCCGCGCGCTGGCTTGCCGACGGCAAGCATCCGTCGGCGACCGAGTCGTTCGGCGGCTACGCAATGGTATTCGTCGGCGTGCTGATCACCGTGGCGGTGATCGGCATGGTGATCCGCGCAGGCGTCGATGCGGTGCGGCTGGGCGGCATGGACCGCATGCTCGGGTTTGGCCTGGGCGTGGTGCGCGGCGGGTTTCTGGCCAGCGTGCTGGTGCTGCTGATGGGCTTTACGCCGCTGCCGCGCGAGCCGTCGTGGCGCCAGTCGGTGTTGCTGCCGGTGCTGTCGCCAGGGGCGGGCTGGATGCGCGCGCAACTGCCGGCCTGGCGGATGCCGTCGATGGACATGCCATCGATGGAACTGGGCAACCTGCAAACGGAGTTGGGGAAGTTGCCTTCAACAGGCGATAATACCGACCTGGGCAAGGCGCTGTCCGGGTCCGGTCTGAGCGATACCTTCACGCGTGCACTTGGGCAACCCGGTAAAGCCGCCAGCGACGGACGCGGTCCGACGCAGGCGATGCCGGCCAATATCGATCCGGCGCAGGTTCGCGGCGGAGAAAGTGACCCGGCTCGGGTCGAGTCCCAAGGCCAGGCACGGCCCCCTTCACAGTAACGGCGCAAGCCGTAGCGGAGAACGCGCACCATGTGTGGCATCGTCGGTATTGTCGGCAACCAGAACGTCGCCGGGCAGCTGTATGACGGCCTGACCGTCCTGCAGCATCGAGGGCAGGACGCCGCAGGCATCGCCACCGCAGACGGCACGCGCCTGCGCGTGCAAAAGGCCAACGGGCTGGTGCGCGATGTCTTCGACGAAAAGAAGATGGCGGTGCTGGAAGGCCGTGTCGGCATCGCGCATTGCCGCTATCCGACCGCAGGCTCGGAAGGCATGGACGAGGCGCAGCCGTTCTACGTCAACTCGCCCTACGGCATCGCGCTGGCGCACAACGGCAACCTGATCAACACCGAGGCCTTGCGCCAGCAGGTGTTCGAGGCCGATCGTCGCAACATCAATACCGATTCGGACAGCGAAGTGCTGCTGAACGTGTTCGCCTACGAGCTGGACGCACAGCGCATGCTCACCCCCGAAGCGGCGATCCGCGCGGTGGCCGGCGTGCACCGCCGCTGCAAGGGCGGCTATGCGGTGGTCAGCGTGGTGCTGGGTTTGGGCCTGGTGGCATTCCGCGACCCGCACGGCATCCGTCCGCTGGTGCTGGGCAAGCGCGAGCACGCCGAAGGCATCGAATACATCGTGTCCTCCGAATCGGCGGCGCTGGACATCCTGGGCTATCAGCGCGTGCGCGATGTACGCCCGGGCGAAGCCTTGGTGATCACCGCACGTGGCGAGTTGTTTTCGGAGGTTTGCGCCTCGCCGACCACCAATGCGCCGTGCATCTTCGAATATGTGTACTTCGCGCGTCCCGATTCGATGATCGACAACATCTCGGTGCACAAGGCGCGCATGCGCATGGGCCTGAAGCTGGGCGAGAAGATCCTGCGCCTGCGCCCGGATCACGATATCGACACCATCATTCCGATCCCCGACACCTCGCGCGACGTGGCGCTGGAGATGTCCAACGTGCTCGGGGTGAAGTACCGCGAGGGCTTCGTCAAGAATCGCTACGTGGGCCGCACCTTCATTATGCCGGGGCAGGGCGAGCGGCAGAAATCGGTGCGTCGCAAGCTCAACCCGATCCACCTGGAATTCCGTAATCGCGTGGTGCTGCTGGTGGACGATTCGATCGTGCGCGGCACCACCAGCCGGCAGATCGTGCAGATGGCGCGCGACGCCGGCGCGCGCAAGGTGTATCTGGCCTCGGCCGCGCCGCCGGTGCGTTACCCCAACATCTACGGCATCGACATGCCGGCGGCCGAAGAGCTGATCGCGCATGGCCGCAGCGAGCTGGAAATCCAGGAGTTCCTGGGCTGCGACTGGCTGATCTACCAGGATCTGGAAGACCTGGAGGTGGCGGTGCGCGAAGGCAATCCGGACATCCAGCAGTTCGATTCCTCGTGCTTCAACGGCGAGTACATCACCGGCATCGAGCCGGGCTATTTCGAACGCATCCAGCAGTTGCGCTCGGACGATGCCAAGAAGCGTCGTCGCGCCTGAGTCGCTGGTGCGACGTAGCCGGCGGGCCAGTGCGGCTGCCGTGCTTGCCGCGTTGATGCTGGTCGGCTGCATCGGCCGCGATCCGGTAGCGGTCCACAGCGTGGACGACCCGCGTCTGCGCGATGGCAGCGTGCCAAGCGCGCAGTTGACCGCGCTGCAACTGTCCATGGCCCCGGACCAGTTGGCGGTGCTGCAGCCCGGCTACAGCGCACCGCTGGCGATTGTCGGCGGCTACCGGATCGGCCAGGATCTACTCATGTTGCGACTGCGCGCGCAGCGCTCCTCCGACGACGTACGCGCCGATGCGCTGCAGTGGGGCTATGCGGTTGACTGCCGGGACGGCACGGATCGTCTGCTCGCCGCCGGCATCGGCGTCGATGCCGGCTGGCCCTCGCACGCACCCGTGGCGGACATTGCCGAACCGACCATCACCGACCGCCGCCGCGCGTTCGCCCTGGCCTGCGCGCATCGCGTGGATTGCGAGCTCAAGGTGGCTGGCAACCGTTGCGAGCAGGCCGCGCGCGCCTGGCTGGACATGCGCCAGGCGCCGCCGCGCGCGCCGGCAGTGTCGTGAACGGCGACCTGTACCAGGCCGCGCGCGCGTGCCTGGACGAGGCCGACCCGCTGCACAAGGTGGCGCTGACCCAGCGCTACGCCGCCGCCTGGCGCGATGGCGCGCTGAGGCGCGATGCCGATGCGCCGGCGCCGTGCCCGATCCGCATGCCGGGCCGGCCCGCAACGCCGGTGCTGGTGCATCCGCGCGAGCTGCCGCGACGCGGCCTGGGTACGCCGGAAGGGCGTGCGGCCTTCATCCATGCCATCGCGCATATCGAACTCAACGCCATCGATCTGGCCTGGGATGCGGTCTACCGGTTCCGTGGCCTGCCCGAGGCGTTTTATGCCGACTGGGTGGCGGTGGCCGACGACGAATCGCGTCACTTCATGCTGCTGCGCGCGCGATTGCACGCACACGATCACGCCTATGGCGACTTCCCTGCGCACAACGGCCTGTGGGAAATGTGCGAGAAAACCGCGCACGACGGACTGGCGCGCATGGCGCTGGTGCCGCGCGTGCTCGAAGCGCGCGGCCTGGATGTGACACCGGGAATGATCGTCAAACTGCGCTCGCTCGGCGATAGCGCCACCGCCGACGTGCTGGACACCATCCTGCGCGAAGAGGTGGCGCATGTGGCCGCTGGTTCGCGCTGGTATCGCTGGTATTGCGCGCAGGCCGGCATCGAGCCGCGCGCGCGTTTCAAGCAGTTGCTGCGCGAATACGCGGGCGGCTATCTGCACGGGCCATTCAATATCCAGGCGCGGCTGCTCGCCGGCTTCGATGAAGACGAACTCGCCAGCCTGGTGGAGCAGGCCGGCTGAGAGCGGGAAGGGCGCGTGGGCGCTGTGACGCATCATCGCGCGCAAGGACTGCGCCGCCGATCTGCTGCGGCCGGCATGCGCCGATGCAGCGCTGCGTCCAACGCGGGTTGCTCATGCACCGTGTGCCGATGCAGCTCCGATTCCGGTCGCGTCTCCAAATGGCGGCAGCGATTGCTTGCTTCTGCGCGGTCGGCGGGCGTTGCACTCGATATCCGCCCCGTCTTGAGTGCCTCCCGCCGCCCGACTGTGCGCTGGTTCCGATCGCATGGCCGCCGGAATCGCATCCATTCACAGATAAACATCACAGAACCGTACTTTCATGGTGTAACACCTTGCATTGGATGCAGTCCGGCGCGCCCTAATGGCGTCCCGGGGGCAGGGGCCCGGCGTTTCACATCCGTTACTTCCATGTCTTAAGGAGAGAGAGACGATGAAGTCGAAGTCGATGTGCACCACGGTGGGTCTGATCGCCATGTGTCTGGCCGGGTCGGCCGCTGCTGCCGGCAAACCGCTGTATCAATCCGGCCCTGCGCTGAGTCGCGGCGCGACCGCCACGGCCAATGCCGAACCCTCATTGCAGCGCTTGCTGAGTGCACCGTCCACGGCCAACGCGCAGGTGGTCCAGCTCGATGCCGACGCGGTTGCCGCGTCGGAAAAACTGCTGGAACTGCAGCTCGATGGGCAGACCGTCACCGCCACCCAGGCCAAGGTCGATGCCCTGGAGGGCGGCGATAGCGTGTGGTACGGAAACCTGGGCCCGCGCGCGGGCACCCGTGCACGCACGCTGTCGGGCGTGGATCCGCTGAATTCGGCCATCCTGGTGCGCAGCGGCGACACCGTCACCGGCACCATCCGCTATGCCGGCAAGCTGTATCGCCTGCGCCCGCTCGCCGATGGCCGTCATGTGCTGGTGCAGCTGGAAGAAAGCCGCATGCCGCAGGAGCATCCGGCCGACTACTCCCTGTTGCCGACCATCGACATGCCCAGCGACGGCCGCGTCACCGCCGCTGCCGCATCGTCTGGCAGCCCGGCCACCATCCGCGTGCTGGTCGTGGCCACCAATCAGGCGGTCGCCGCGTACGGCGGCAACATGCAGTCGCTGGTGCAGCTGGCCGTGGCCGAGGCCAACCAGGGCTACATCAACAGCAATGTCGGCATCACCTTGCAGCTGGCCCGCTACGAAACCACCAGTTACAGCGAGAGCGGCAACTTCACCACTGACCTGCAGCGCTTCCGCGTCACCAACGACGGTTACATGGACAGCATCCACAGCAGCCGCAACACCTACACCGCCGACGTGGGCGTGATCGTGTTGAACAACAACAGTTACTGCGGCCTGGCCTCGGGCATCGGCTCCACCGCCGCGAGCGCATTCGCATCGGTGTACTGGGATTGCGCCACCGGTTACTACAGTTTCGCGCATGAAATCGGGCATCTGCAGAGCGCCCGCCACGACAGTGCCAACGATCCGAGCACCTCGCCGTACGCCTACGGGCATGGCTATCGCTACGGCAACAGCTGGCGCACCATCATGGCCTACGACTGCACCGGCGGTTGCCCGCGGTTGAACTACTGGTCCAACCCCAACATCAACTACAACGGTGTGCCGATGGGCAATGCCAGCACCGCCGACAATCAGCGCGTGCTGGTCAACACCAAGGCCACCATCGCCGGGTTCCGTTGATGGCGTGAGGATGAGCTGTTCACTTCCCGGCACCGCGTGTGCCGGGAAGTGACGCTACACCCGCGCGCGATCATCGCGCAGACTAGACCCACCGCCGGCAGTGGCCGGCCATGTCTTGTCGAGCGGAGCCCTCATGTCCACGTCCCTGCGTTATGCGGCCCTGTGCCTCGCCGCGCTGACGGTTGCCGGATGCAAGCAGCAACCTGCCGAACCCACTGCGTCGCAGCCTAAACCGGCGATTGCGACTCCCGCGCCGGTCACCGAACGCGATGCCAGGGCACGCGCGCTGCATCTGCTGGAAGCCAGGTTGCAGGGCGACCAGTTCTATCCGGACAACTGCATCAGCATCCTGTCCGAGGAGGCTGACGCCGGCAGTCCCGGTGCCTTGGATTTTGCGGTACACGAGCGCCATGGCAACGGCTGCCCCGGCGACCCGCAGACCAGCCCGGTGCGCGATCGCTTCCGCGTGCAGGCCGATGGCAAGGTGCTGTGGTACGACGTGGTCAATGCCGATTTCGTCGACTACGCCGAGCATGCACGCGCGCCGCAGTGATGGACTGCGATCGCAGAGCCCGGTGCAGTCGTTCGGGCGCGTGCGTGCGATGGGGCTTGATCGATGAAGCCCCATCGCGCCCGGCTGTCGTCCACGCCGACGGTGCTGCGTTGGTCGGCTACATGCCCTGGTATGGCTGGCACAAGCGTGGAGCACTGTTTGTCGGGTGAGGTCGGCGGCTCGCCCAGGCCCATCGGGCCGCTGGTCCGCGGCATAAGCGCGGCACCAGATCGATGTCGCCCGGCGGTGCATGTGGTGGATGTGGCAGCCACTTCTGCATGCAGCTGTCGCCGCGTTGGGCGGCGACATGCGACAGCTGGCAATGCCTATGGAGTCAATTGCTCCAGCACGACGCCATCGGCATCCACGCGCAACACCGAGCCTTGTTCGTACCAGTCGCCCAACACGATGCGTGTACAGGTCTGGCCGCCGGCTTGCAGGGTGTGGATGGCCGGGCGATGGGTATGCCCGTGGATCAGGCGATCCAGTCCGTAACGCACGAAGGTCGCTTCCACTTCGGCTGGCGTGACGTCGGTGACCGTTTCAAAACGCGACTGGTCGCCTTGCTTGAGTTCGGTATGGCGCGCCTGGCTGGCCGCACGCGCCTGTTGCGCGAATGCCACCCGTGCTTCCAGTGGCTGTGCCAGAAACTGCGCCTGAAACACCGGGTCGCGGGTTTGCGCACGGAACGCCTGGTACGCGGTGTCGTCGGTGCACAGCAGATCGCCGTGCATCAGCAACGTCGGGTGTGCGTACAGATCGATGACGGTAGGGTCGGGCAGGATGCGAAAACCGGCGCGCTGCGCGTAGTCGTCGCCGACCAGAAAATCGCGATTGCCCGGCATGAAGAATACCGGCACGCCGGTATCGGCCACCGCGTGTAGCGCCACCGCGACGGTGTCGGCGGCGGTCGATGGGGTGTCATCGCCGATCCAGGCTTCGAACAGATCGCCGAGGATGTAGAGCGCGTCGCTACCGGGGACCTGCGTGCGCAGGAAGTCCAGAAACAACTCGGTGATCGCCGGCCGGGCCGGATCCAGATGCAGGTCGGAAATGAACAGTGTCGTCATTACGCCATTGTACGGCGGTAGCGCGGGACGGGAACCGGGGCTCGGGGATTCGGCGAAGCGTCGCATCGGCATGGCAACTGCCGTGCGGGTGGTCGTGCTCTTTACGGCGAGGAGCAGTGATAAACAGCCAAGGTGCACACCCGGGCGGTCACGCGATGTCTGGCGGCACAGGCGTTAGCAGTCGGCAGATGCTGTCCGTTGCCAGCACGACCGTCGGGGCGGACGTCGCCTCGCCTGTGGCGGAAGAGCAACCGGCGTGAGTGGCTGCCGGCGACCCCTCCCCCATCCGCCCTGCGGGCACCTTCCCCCGCATGCGGGAGAAGGGACATGGATCGACTGCGCAGTGGCCCACTCGCGCGTGCGGCAGAGGGGACGTAGATCGATGCGCATAGCCCCTCTCCCGCGTGCGGGAGAGGGGACGTAGGCCGACGCGCAGAGCCCCACTCCCGCGTGCGGCAGAAGGGACGTAGACCGATGCGCAGTGGCCCACTCCCGCGTGCGGCAGAAGGGACGTAGATCGATGCGCAGAGCCCCTCTCCCGCGTGCGGGAGAGGGGTTGGGGTGAGGGGACGGAAGCGGTAGCTGCAATCGATTCGCGCCGGCGTTTTTTCAAACTCCGTAGAAGATCTTCTCTGCCGAATGCGCGCGGCTTTGTTGGTACGTTCATCCGCCCCTACGTGGCACCTTTTCCCGACGGGAGAAAGGCGCGGGGCTGTTGCTTGAAGGTCAGACCGTCAGCCCGGCAGTTGCCTCACCTGTCACCCCAACAACAGCGGCAGCCCCCACAGCGAGAGACTGGCCAGCACCACGCCGATCGCCGTGGCAGCCAGCACATCGCTGGGATAATGCAGGCCCAGCACCACCCGCGACAGCGCCACGCCGGCCGAAAACGGCACCAGCAAGGGCGCCAGCCACGGGTAATAGGCCAGTGCCACGATGCTGAAGGACACCGCATGCAAGGTGTGGCCGGACGGGAAACTGAACTCGTCCAGGGGGGCGACCCAGGCGCGGATGCGCACGTCGGCCGCGTACGGGCGCGGCCGACGCGTCCAGCGCTTGAGCGACTTGTACAGCGTCAGCGCGAGCACGCCGGTGGCCGCCATATGCGCCGATGCGCGTACGCCGTCCATGCCGTCCAGCACCACCAGCAACGCCATCAGCCCGTACCAGAACATTCCATCGCCCAGGCGGCTGATGGTGGCGAAGACGCGGCGTACCGCATGACGCCGGCACCAGTGATTGGCGCGCCGGCACCAGCGTGCTTCGTGACCGCGTAGAACCTCAAGCCGCGTTGTCGACATAACGCCCCCGTGCAGCGGTGATGCCCAACAGCAGGGCTTCGAAATCGGACACCACATTGTCCGGATGCAATTTCTTCATCGCCTGCGCCGCTGCCGCGCCCATGCGCTGGCGCAGTGCATCGTCTTCGGTCAGGGCGACGGCGGCCTGGGTGAAGGCCTCGTCGGTCTCGACGGCCTCGCCGCTCTGGCCGCTGCGCAGGTACTCGCGGGCCGCGCCGTAGTCGAAGGCGATGGTGGTCACGCCGCTGGCCATCGCCTCCAGGGTCACGTTGCCGAAGGTCTCGCTGCGGCTGGGGAACAGGAATAGATCGCCGCTGGCGAAGTGACGCGCCAGCGCCTCGCCGCGCTGCACGCCGCAGAAAATGAAGTCGGGATTTTCGTGCGCGATCTTTTCGCGCGCCGGTCCATCGCCGACCCAGACGAAGCGCGCCTTCGGGCGGATCTGCTGCAGCTTGCGAAACGCGCGCACGGCCAGCGGCAAATTCTTCTCGTTGGCGATGCGTCCCACATAGATTGCGGCGAAGCCTTCGCCTTCGATGCCCCATTCGGCGCGCAAGGCGGGATCGCGGCGCACCGGGTCGAACTGCTGGCTGTCCACCGCGCGGGCCAGCAACTGCACGCGCTCGAAGCCGCCATCGCGCAGAAACTGCTGCAGCTCGCGCGTGGGCACCAGCGTGGCCTCGGCCTGGTTGTGGAAACGCCGCATCCAGCGCAATGCGGTGCCTTGCAGCCAGGCCGCACCGTAGTCGGGCAGGTATTCGTCAAAGCGCGTATGGAAGCCGGTGGCGACCGGGATGCCGAGCCGGCGTGCGGCACGCATGGCCGACCAACCCAGGGGGCCTTCGGTGGCCACGTAGATCGCATCCGGTTGCGTGGCGCGCCAATGGCGGATGAGGCGTTGGGTGGCAGGCAGGCCGAATTTCAGTCCCGGATAGCGCGGCAGCGATGCGCCGCGTACCAGCAGCGCCGTGGTTGGCTCGCTCTCGTCGGTTTGCCGTGGGCGGACCACGTCCACCTGGTGCCCGCGCGCGCGCAGGCCGGTTTCCAGCCCGTGCACGGTCAGTGCGACGCCGTTGACTTCGGGGGGATAGGTTTCGGTAACGATCGCGTAGCGCATGCCCGGACTCCCGTTTTCGCTAGCTTCAGGGAAGGCCATGGCATTGATGTTGCGCCGACAAGACGCAGCGGTGACAAGCGCGACGGGTTTGGGGATTCGGGATTGGAGACTCGCAAAAGCGGCCTCTGCGCATCTCGGCGAGCACGCAACACATCACGAGCCGCGGTCAACAAATCCCCAATCCCCAATCTCGAATCCCGCCTGAGGCCCAGGCCTCAGGTCACAAACGGTTTGAACTCGATCCCCAGCCCGGCCATGCTTTCGACTTCGCCGATCAGGTCGGCGCGCAGCAGCGGGCGCGAGTCGATCCAGCTTTGCGACAGGATCAATGACAGCCGCGTGTCGTCGGCGCTGAGTTCCAGCGTCGGAATGGGGTCGGACTCGTGCGCGCGATGCAGCAGTACCGCCAACCGCAACAGTGCGGCCTTGCGACGGGTCGGCAGCAGCAGGCGATCGGGCAATGCGTCGAATGCGGTCTTGGGCACATTGCGTCGATGCGTGCGCACCAGCGACGCCAGCACCTGCTGTTCCTGCCGCGAAAAACCGGCGATATCCGAATGCTCCAGGATGTAGCTGCCGTGCACGTGATACTGGCTGTGGGCGATGATCAGCCCCAGCTCGTGCAGGCGTGCGGCGCGGCGCAACACCTGCGCATCGTCGCCGTCCAGTTGCCAGGATTCGCAGATCTGATCGAACAGGCGGCACGCAGTGGCTTCCACGCGCTGGGCCTGTACTTCGTCGATGCCGTAGCGCTGCACCAGCGAAGCCACCGAGCTGTCGCGCGGGTCGTTTTCGCCGCCACGGCCGAGCATGTCGTACAGGATGCCTTCGCGCATCGCCGCCTTGCTGACCATCAGCTTCTCCAGTCCCAGGGCCTGGAATGCCGCTTCCAGCACCAGGATGCCGCCGGCGATGATCGGTCGCCGTTCGGCGGCCAGGCCGGGGAGTTGGATGTCTTCGATGCGCTTGGCCTTGAGCAATTCGTCGCGCAGCGCGGGCAGCGCCTCGGCGGTGATCGCGCCCTTGGTCAGCTTCATCGCCGCACAGATCTCGCCAATGGCCTTGTGCGTGCCGGACGAGCCGATCGCCTCATGCCAGCCCAGCGCCTTGTACTGATTGGCGAACTGCTGGAACTCGGCGCCGATCTCGGTCAGCGCATCCTTCCATTTCTTCTTCGACAGCTTGCCGCCGGGAAAGAAGCGCCGCGTGCTGGCAATGCAGCCGGCCTGCAGGCTTTCGCGTTCCAGCGTCTGGAAACCGCGGCCGATGATGAACTCGGTCGAGCCGCCACCGATGTCGATCACCAACCGGCGTTGATCGTGCTTGGGGGGCTGTGCATGCGCAACGCCCAGATAGATCAGGCGCGCTTCCTCGCGCCCGCTGACCACTTCGATTGCATGCCCGAGCGCGGTCTCTGCCGGCATCAGGAACGTCTGCGGAGAGCGTAGTTGACGCACCGTGTTGGTGGCCAGCGCGCGCACGCGCAGCGAGGGCACGTCGCGAATGCGTTGGCCAAACCGCGCCAGGCATTCGAGCGCGCGCTGGCGCGCGTCGTTGGACAAACCGCCCTTGCCATCGAGGCCGTCGGCCATGCGCACGGTTTCGCGTAGGCGATCGACCACGCGCAGCTGACCCATCAGGTAGCGCGCAATGACCATATGGAAGCTGTTGGACCCTAGGTCGATGGCGGCAAGATAATCGCCATCGCGCAGGGGCGGTATCGTGGGGGAGGGCATTGGCATGGCCGAATGGTAGCCGATGGGCCGTTGGCCCCGTGAGAGCAACTCGCTAAACGCCTGCGCGCGTTGCCCGGCAGGCGCGATCGATGCTCGGTGCGGATGCTCGGTGCGGCCGGGATCACGCGGCCACTGCGTCGCCGCAGCCACCCGACGTGCGCTCGCCAGGTGGGGTCAGCCGTGCTCAGACCCGATCGAGCAAGGTCATTTGCGCCGAATGTGGCGGCTCGCCGGGGCCCGGCGTGCGCTTGTGGTAGACACCTTCGGCATCCAGTTCCCACGCGCTGACGTTGTCGTCCAGATAGTTCTGCAGCCCCTCGCGATAGACGCGCTTGGCCAGGTCCGGGTCCAGGATCGGGAAGCAGGTTTCCACACGCCGCAGCAAGTTGCGCTCCAGCCAGTCGGCGCTGGCGCAATACAGCTCCGCTGCTCCATCGTTGCCGAACCAGTACACGCGGCTGTGTTCCAGGAAGCGCCCCACGATCGAACGTACCCGGATGTTGTCCGACACGCCTGGTACGCCGGGGCGCAGCGTGCAGGCGCCACGCACGATCAGATCGATCTGCACGCCGGCTTGCGAGGCGGTATACAACGCACGCACCACCTGCGGCTCGTTGAGCGCGTTCATCTTGGCGATGATGCGGCCTGGCCGGCCATTGCGGGCCAGCCGTGTTTCGCGCTCGATCCGCTTCAACACGCCGGCATGCAGCGTAAATGGCGATTGCAGCAACTGATCCAGTTTCAGGCGCGGTGCAAGCCCGGACAATTGCTGGAACAGCATGTGCACGTCGTTGCCGATATCCACATCGGCGGTGATCAGGCTGATGTCGGTGTACGCACGTGCGGTGCCGCTGTGGTAGTTGCCGGTACCCAGATGCACGTAGCGTTTGAGCTTGCGTCCTTCGCGCCGCACGATCAGCAGCATCTTGGCGTGGGTCTTGAAACCGACCACGCCGTAGACCACCTGCACGCCGGCTTCCTGCAGCTTGTCGGCCAGGCCCAGGTTGGCTTCTTCGTCGAAGCGCGCGCGCAATTCCACCACCACGGTGACGTCCTTGCCGTTGCGTGCGGCCAGGATCAATGCATCGACGATCAGCGAATCCTTGCCGGTGCGGTACAGCGTCTGCTTGATCGCCAGCACGTTCGGGTCGACGGCGGCCTGGCGGATCACATCCAGCACCGCAGTGAACGCATCGAAGGGATGATGCAGCAACACATCGCCCTTGCTGACGATCTGGAAAATACCGTCGTTGTCGCGCAAGGTGCGCGGATTGAACTGCGGATACTTGAGCTCCGGGCGCTGCACCAGGTCGTAGACCTGGGTGACGCGGCTCAGATTGACCGGCCCGACGATGCGATACACCGCGTTTTCGTTCAAACCGAAATTCTGCAGCAGGGTGCGCATGATCGGCGCCGGGCAGTCGTGTGCGATCTCCAGGCGCACCGCCGGCCGGTAGCCGCGCGTGACCAGTTCGTCGCGCAAGGCCAACGCCAGGTTCTCGACTTCTTCCTCGTCCACCACCAGCTCGGAATTGCGGGTGACGCGGAACTGATAGGAGCCCTGGACCTGCATGCCCGGGAACAGTTCGTCCACGAACTCCGACAACACCGAGGACAGGAACACGAAGCTCTGCGTCCCCTCCGGCGACAGGCTGGCCGGCAACTGGATGATGCGCGGCAACGAACGCGGCGCACGCACGATGGCCAGGTGGCCGGCGCGGCCGAATGCGTCCTGGCCTTCCAGCACTACCACGATGTTCAAGGTCTTGTTGAGAATCTTCGGGAACGGATGCGCCGGGTCCAGGCCCAACGGCGACAGCACCGGCATGATCTCGTTGCGGAAGTAGGCGCGCAGCCAGCGTTTCTGGCGCGAGGTCCACGTCGCGCGGCCGAGCACGGCAACGCCGGCCGACTCCATCGCCGGGCGCAGCACTTCATTCCAGGCGTGGTACTGCTGCTCGACCAGCTTGGCGGCACGATCGTGCACGGCATTGAGGATGGCGGTCGGACTCAGGCCGTCCGGCGAAGGCGGCAGTCCGAACTCCTGCGCATGCCGCACGGTGGCGGCACGGATCTCGAAGAACTCATCCAGATTGGTGCAGGAGATACACAGAAAGCGCAGCCGTTCCAGTAGCGGCACCTGCTCGTCCAGCGCCTGCGCCAGCACCCGGAAATTGAAATCCAGCTGCGACAGTTCCCGGTTGATGTACAGCGCCGGATCGCGTAACGGATCGGTGGCGATGTCTTCGGAAGGTGTGGTGTCGTGCAAATTTTTGGCGTGGCCCATGGAGTCGGTCATCAAGACGGAGATGGTGTGCGGTGTTACAGCGCGCAAGCTGCGGCGCAGGCAATGCAGCGCGCGTTGCGCGGCTGCATCGCGCCGCGCTGCGGCACGCGCTCTCTACATATCACGCCAAGCGTGACAGTGGCACCGACTGTTCGCGTTGCGCGACGCGTGCCGCACCGAAATGGCATGAAAATTCGCTGCCGCGTCCGACTTCGCTTTCGATTTCCAGCCGCGCCTGATGCAGCCCCAGGATGTGCTTGACGATCGACAGCCCCAGCCCGGTGCCGCCGCTTTCGCGCGAGCGGCTGCTGGACACGCGGTAGAAGCGTTCTGTAATGCGCGGCAGATGCGAGGCGGGAATGCCGTAGCCGGTGTCGCGCACGGCCAGTGCGGCGCCATCGCCTTCGCGCACGAAGCGGATCGTCACCATGCCGCCGCCGGGGGTATAGCGCACCGCATTGGTCACCAGGTTGGAAAACGCGCTGTGCAATTCCTTGTTGGAACCGAGCAGGTCCACGCCGGCTTCATCGATCACTTCCACCGTGTGCCGGCCCTGGCTGTGCGCTTCGGCCTCGCGGCGCAGGGTCGAAAGCATCGGCGCCATCGCCACGTGTTCTTCGCCGAGCTCTTCCTGCGATTCCAGCCGCGACAGGGTCAGCAGGTCTTCGACCAGTTGCGCCATGCGCTGAGACTGCTTGCGCATTTCGGCCAGCATCGGGCCGGAGTCGGGAAAGTCCTCCGGGTCGAGCATGTCCAGATAGCCGTGCACCACCGTCAGTGGTGTGCGCAGTTCGTGCGAGACGTTGGCCACGAAGTCGCGGCGTACCTGCTCCAGCCGCAGCAGCTTGCTGACATCGCGGGCCACCAGCAGCCAGTAATCGTCCGAGTAGGGGATCAGGCGCAGATTCAAACGCAGGTCCGGGTCCACCGGCGAGGCCGCATCGAGCATGGGTTCGGCATTGCGGCCGGCCGCCAGCCAATGCGCCAGCGGCAGCGGCTGCAGCCGCTCCACCACCGACACGCCCATGTCGCCAGGATGATGCAGGCCCAGCAGTCCGCCGGCGGCCTTGTTGAACCACTGCACGCGCTGGCTGTTGCGATCCACCACCACCACCGCGTCGGGCAATGCCTGCGCGGCGGCGCGGTAGGTCCGCAGCATGTCGATCAAACGGCGCTTGCGCGCGCGCATTTCGGCCTGGCTGCGGTAGAGCAGCCGATCCAGTTCGTTCCACGCACCGACACCGGCGGCCGGCTCGGCGCGCTGGCGCGCGGTCAGGCGGCGCAGCACCTGGCGCAGTCGCCAGTAGTGCCACGCCAGCACGCCCAGCGCGGTCAACGTCAGCGCCATCCAGATATGCTCGATCAGGATGCCGACCAGCACGGCAGCGCCCAGCAGCAGGGCAAGGGTGCCGAGCGTCTTGAGCCAGGCGGAACGGATATGTCGGGGCATGGAAGGCGTTACCACAAAGCGTCAGGTAGGCGTGCGACCCGGCCAGTTTGCGCGGCCTTTGCGACAACCACTACGTTGCCGAAGAGAAACGGTAGCCCGAGCCCCGCACGGTCTGCACCATGTTTTCCAGGCCGAAGGGCTCCAGCGTCTTGCGTAGGCGGCGGATATGCACGTCGATGGTGCGCTCTTCCACGTAGACGCTGCCGCCCCAGACATGGTCCAGCAACTGGGTACGGGTGTACACCCGCTCCGGATGGGTCATGAAGAAATGCAGCAGGCGGTACTCGGTCGGGCCGATCGGCACCGGCGCGTCGCCGGCGAATACCCGGTGCGCGGCGCCGTCGATGCGCAGGCGACCCACCGCCACGCTGCCGTCCTCGTCGTCGTCGCGGGTGCGGCGCATCACCGCACGGATGCGTGCCAGCAACTCGCGCGCCGAGAACGGCTTGACCACGTAGTCGTCGACCCCGGCCTCCAGGCCGCCGACCCGGTCGTTTTCCTCGCCGCGCGCGGTCAGCATGATGATCGGGATCTCGCGGGTCAGCGATTCCTTGCGCCAACGCCGTGCAAGATCCAGCCCGCTGGTGCCTGGCAACATCCAGTCCAGCAGGATCAGGTCGGGCACACGGTCGGCAATGGCGGTCTGCGCCTCGCGTGCGTCGCCAGCATGGATGGGCTCGAACTCGCCTTTGCGCAGCGCGAACGCCACCATGTCGCGGATCGCGGGTTCGTCATCGACGATCAGAATGCGTTTTTGCACGCGGGGCGTACCGTCTGGCTTTGGTTGGTCGCCAGTAGACTACGGTTTTGTGACTCTAATGTGACATGGATGGCGAATCCTCAGCGCGCTGACACATTCCGAAGCGAACTGTTCCTTGAAGCTGACGGGGATGGCGATGTGCTGTCGTCGCTCGGTGTGCGGGACGCGGCCGGGTGGCGCATCAATCCCTGGAGAGATCCGGGTCGCGAATCCCCTGGCGGCGCAATTCGAGCACGGTCGGGGTGATCGCCGCGATGCGCGCATCCACACGCGCCCGTGTCACATAGTCGAGGTCCTTCTTTTTCAGTGCTTCCAGCTGGATCAGGGCCTGCTCCGGGCGGCCGTTCAAATATGCCGACTCGGCATACGCCTCGCTGGCACGCAGGTGGTCGCCGGCCAATTCGCAGGCGCGGGCGTAGGTCTGCTGCAGCAACGCGTCGTCGCCACTGCGATGCAGCAGCGGTTCCAGCACCTGACGCGCGCGCTGGCCGGAGTCCTTGCTGGACTGCTCGTTGAGCGCGCCGGCATAGGTCAGCACCACTGCGCGGTTGTTCGGCAATTGTTTGAGTAGTGCATCGAAGCGCGCGTTGGCCGCCTCGCGCTGGCCCACCCGTGCCTGCGCCTCGCTCAGGCCCAGGGTGAGCCAAAGATTGTCCGGATGCGCTTCCAGCAGGCTGCTCAACTCGGCGATCGGTTCGCTTGGGCGACCGCCGCTGTTGCGTAACTGCGCCAGCGCCAGCCCGTAACGCTGGGCGTCGGTCAGGCCGTGCTTGGTGCCGCGACGCAGGGTGTCGTATTCGCGGATGGCGGCACTCGGCGTGGCGGCGCTGAGCACCCGCAGGCGCTCCTTTGCCCAGTCGAAGCCCTGTTGGTCGCCACCCCGGCTCAGTGCGTCCACCGGCAGCCGCAGCGCATACGGAAGCAGTGCGTTGCCGTTGCGGCTCAGTGGTTCGGACAGCGACGGATCGGAGGGGTTCACCCGCTCCTGGCGCGTCCCGCCCGGTACCGAGGTGGTCAGCACCACGGTGTTCTTCTTCATCTGCTCGGCGCGCGCCTTGGCCTCGCTGATGCGGGTGACGGTGACCGGGTGGGTCTGCAGGAAATCCGGCGCGCTGTAGCCGCCTTCGTTGGCGCGCATCGCCACCGACATGCGTTCAAAGAAGCCGGCCATCGCATCGGCGTCGTAGCCGCTGCGGACCAGCGTGCGGATGCCCAGGCGGTCGGCTTCGGATTCGTTGGAGCGGGTGAAGTCGATCTGGCGCTGCTGCATCAGCCCCATCGCGCTGGTGATGCCGGCCATGGTGGCATCGCCCTTGGAGTTGCCGCCGGCCTGCTGTGCGGCGACCACCGCCGCCAGCATGCCGAGCAGGATCGGGATCTGATCGCGTTGCGCGCGCTCCACTCCGCGCAGCACATGCTGCTGGGTGACATGGGCGATTTCGTGCGACAGCACCGCGGCCACCTCGTCCTCGCGCTCGGCGGTCAGCACCAGTCCCGCATTGACCGCGATATAGCCGCCCAGGGTGGCGAAGGCATTGATCTGGCGGTCGCGCAGCATGAAGAACGTAAACGGCTGCTGCGGCTGGTCGCTGTTGGCGCCCAACCGGGTGCCCATGGTCTGCAGCCAATCGGTGATCAGCGGATCGTCCAGCACATAGTCGTAGTTGCGCAACTCGGCCAGCATCATCTTGCCGTATTCGGCCTGGCGCGCCGGGGTCAGCAACTCGCCGGCAGACGAGCCGATGTCGGGCAGGCGGCTTTCCTGCGCAGGTGCCACACCCACGGCAATGGCCAACGTGAGGGCGGTGGCGAGCGGTAGCAGGCGCAAGTGAAACTCCCAGGTGGTGCGCGGAGCATGCAGGCAGCGCGGCGCAATGGCGTGAATCGGCAATTAAGGGCGACTATCAAGCACGGCTGCGGCGTTGACCAGACGGGCGCTACAGTTGGCGGGCGCGCACCAGGTGCCACCCTTGCTGCGGCGCCTGTCCTCCATCCGCGCACCCTGACGCCCGGTTGCCACGGTCCGACAGTTGGCATGATCCACAGTGTTGCGGTGACGACATGGAAATTCCAGTCGCCCGGTACCATGTGTCAGACCTTCAGACCAACCACGGAGTTTCCCGTGAGCCAAGACGATACCGTGCAGGCAGCTACTGGCCCGCAGATCACCCTGTATTCCTCCGCGATCTGCCCGTATTGCGTGGCGGCCAAGAATTTCCTCAAAAGCAAGGGCCAAACCTGGACCGAGGTGCGCATCGACCTGGATCCGGCCGAGCGCGACAGGATGGTCGCCCTGGCCAAGCGCACCAGCGTGCCGCAGATCTTCGTCGGCGACGTGCATGTCGGCGGCTACGACGACATGATGGCCATGCACCGCGCCGGCAAACTCGAACCGTTGCTGGCCGGCGCCACGGGCGGTCAGGCATGAGTGGGGGCGATCACGATACCGACGATCGTCTGCGCGAGTTCACCGAATTCCGCCAGCGCATGAACCAGCGCATCCTGGCCGAGCCGAACCAGGTGGTCCGCCGCTTCTTCGCACTGGACACCCAGACCTACCAGGCCGGCGCGCTGGACGTCAAAACCAAGGAGCTGCTCGGCCTGGTCGCCTCGATGGTGCTGCGCTGCGACGACTGCATCAGCTATCACGTCGCCCAATGCAAGGAGGCCGGCGTGACCCGCGAGGAATTCTTCGAAACCTTCTCGGTCGGCCTGGTGGTCGGCGGTTCCATCGTCATTCCGCACCTGCGCCGCGCGGTGGATTTCCTCGACCAGCTCGAAGGCGGCGCGCCGGCGCCGGCGCAGCACGCGCACGGCTGACGCGCGGCTGATGGATGACAGCCGGAACGTCTGCGCGCGCGCGTCGGGATTGGTGATTCGGGATTCTTTAGAGGCATGACAGCGCGTGCCGCCATTCGAGGCGGCACGTTGCGTTTGGGTGGTCTGGTTTTCTGACGGCCAGGCATGGGCAGATACGTCCCTACGGTATCTGCCTGCGTTGGCGTTCGGTCTGCCGACGTGCGATGGCCGCACGTCGGCATCCTGCGCCATCGCGCTTCACCGGCTCCCGCAGCGGGCATCGCGCTCGCTCTTAGACCAAGGTCGGTTTGGGCGCCTTCACCGGCATCGGGCATAATTGCCGGTGAAACCTCCTTGCGCCGATCTGCCGGGGTTCCGGCTGGCGCTCCCCCCTTCAAGTTCGGAAACCCAACGTTATGACGCAGACAATCACGGTCATCCGCGGCGACGGTATTGGCCCGGAGATCATGGATGCCACGCTGTTCGTGCTCGACGCGCTGCAAGCTGGCCTGACCTACGAGTACGCCGATGCCGGCCTGGTCGCGCTGGAAAAGCACGGCGACCTGCTGCCCGAGTCCACCCTGGCCTCGATCACCAAAAACAAGGTCGCGCTGAAAAGCCCGCTGACCACGCCGGTGGGCGAGGGTTTCAGCTCGATCAATGTCGCCATGCGTCGCAAGTTCGACCTGTACGCCAACGTGCGTCCGGCCAAGTCGTTCCCCAACACCAAGTCGCGTTTTGCCGATGGCGTGGACCTGATCACGGTGCGTGAAAACACCGAAGGCGCCTACCTGAGCGAAGGCCAGGAAGTCTCGGCCGATGGCGAAGTCGCCATCTCCGGCGCCCGCGTCACCCGCAAGGGCTCCGAGCGCATCGTGCGCTATGCCTTCGACCTGGCGCGCGCCACCGGCCGCAAGAAGGTCACCGCCGTGCACAAGGCCAACATCATCAAGTCGACCTCGGGCCTGTTCCTGAAGGTGGCCCGCGACGTGGCCGCGCAATACCCGGAAATCGAATTCCAGGAAATGATCGTCGACAACACCTGCATGCAGCTGGTGATGCGTCCGGAACAGTTCGACATCATCGTGACCACCAACCTGTTCGGCGACATCATCTCCGACCTGTGCGCCGGTCTGGTCGGCGGCCTGGGCCTGGCTCCGGGCGCCAACATTGGCGTCGATGCGGCGATCTTCGAAGCCGTGCACGGCTCGGCGCCGGACATCGCGGGGCAGGGCAAGGCCAACCCGTGCGCACTGCTGCTGGGCGCCGCGCAGATGCTGGACCACATCGGTCAGCCGCAGAACGCCGAGCGCCTGCGCGAGGCGATCGTCGCCACCTTGGAAGCCAAGGATTCGCTGACCCCCGACCTGGGCGGCACCGGCAACACCATGGGCTTTGCGAAAGCCATCGCCAGCCGCCTCTAAGCGACGCGGCGACTCAAGAAAGAAAGGGCGCCCAACGGCGCCCTTTCTTTTTGCTCGAAACGCAGGATGCGCAGGGAATCGGCTCTTACGATTCCCCAATCCCGATTCCCCAATTCCCGGCTCAGTTGCGCGACTGCAACTTGGACAGCAAACGCAGGAACTCCAGATACAGCCACACCAGCGTGACCATCAGGCCAAACGCGCCGTACCACTCCATGTGCTTGGGCGCGCCGTGCTCCACGCCGCTTTCGATGAAGTCGAAGTCCAGCACCAGATTCAATGCAGCGACCACCACCACGAACAGGCTGAAGGCGATGCCCAGCCAGCCGGAGTCGTGGATCATCGGCACCCTGATGCCGAAGAAGCTCAGCACGAACGAGGCCAGATAGACCAGGGCGATACCGCCGGTGGCGGCAACCACGCCGAGCTTGAAGTTCTCGGTCGCCTTGATCAATCCACTGCGGTAGGCGAACAGCAACGCAAACAGCGTGCCGAACGTCAGCAGCACCGCCTGGAAGACGATGCCGTTGAAACGTGCTTCGTACACCGCCGAAATCGCACCGAGGAAAAACCCCTCCACCAGCGCGTACAGCGGTGCGCTGACCGGTGCCCAGGTCGGCTTGAAGATGGTGGCAAACGCCAGCACCAGACCGCCGATGGCGCCGCCGATCATCTACACGCTGGCAATCGGCAGCGGCTTGCCATCCAGGCCGATCGACTGATTCCAGGCGAAAGCGGCGGTGACAAGCGCCATCAGCAACAGCGCGCCGGTCTTGTTGACAGTGCCGTTGAGCGTCATCGCTTGACCGTCGCGGGTGACCACCGCGCCGGAGCCAAGGTCGAGGAACGTGGATTCCCGAAGGGCAGGATTGCCGCTACGCATGCGTGTTCTCCATGAAATATAGATGCCTGCCGACTTGGCGAGCAGTGTTGCGAGGATACCGGATTGGCGAATTGACACGCAGTGATTGACAGCAAGGCCAATCGTTCCCAAAATAGCCGACCTTTCGAGCCTTCGGGATCGGAAGGTCCCGCCGGGGTATAGCGCAGTCTGGTAGCGCGCCTGCTTTGGGAGCAGGATGTCGGGGGTTCGAATCCCTCTACCCCGACCATTCCGAGCTCTTGACGGCGTGGGAATGCGAAGTTCGGTCCGGGCGCCCGTAGCTCAACCGGATAGAGCACCGGCCTTCTAAGCCGGCGGTTACAGGTTCGAGTCCTGTCGGGCGCGCCATCGGCGGTACGGTAGGAAGTAGGTTTTCAGTGGTGGCTGTAGCTCAGCTGGTTAGAGTACTGGATTGTGATTCCAGATGTCGGGGGTTCGAGTCCCCTCAGCCACCCCACTGATTGCTGGAACGTTGGACCCGATGCATCGCGGGGTGTTGCAACGAAGCAAAAATGCACATACAATGTGCGACCAGTTTCAGGGCCGTTAGCTCAGTTGGTAGAGCAGTTGACTCTTAATCAATAGGTCCAAGGTTCGAATCCTTGACGGCCCACCAAATAAAAGCACTTAGGCGATGCCTAGGTGCTTTTCTTTTTGTCGCCTGGAAAGATGGGGCGTCGGGGCGATTTACGCTTCTGTCGCTGCGCCCGACATCGGGGATACGCTCAATGCTTCGGCAGCCCTGCACATCGGGTTGTGCATCGGGAGCGTGATTGCGGCTGGCTGCTCCAGCCACGGCTGGTGAGCGCAAATGAGGCGCGATGTGTCTGAGTCTATGCGGCGTTCGATCATGGGCCATGTGGTCATCTTTGCACTGGCCGGTCCTGCGGTCGGCGGCTTGCTGAGCGCGGCGCGCTGGGTTCGCCTCGATGTCTCGGCTGCGCTGTCGATCATCGTCTGGTCCTATGGACTGGTGTTGCCGATGATTGCGTGCGCGGTTGCCGGATGGATATGCGCGCGAGCCTGCGCTTGGCTGTATCGCGGGCGTCGGCCCCCCGTATTGGTCCACACCGGCATCGGTGCGCTGAGTGGGCTGCTTTCGGGCGGGATGGTGGTGCTGTTGCTGGCGATCATCGGTGGCTGGTCGATGGTGTCCGATCGCGCTTTTATTCTGGGCCTGTTGCCATTCGGGCTGTGGGCAGGTGGTGTCTGCGCGGTGCTTGCCTGGCTTGGATGGTCGCAGTTTTCTCCAGTGGCCGATGCCGGTTGAGCGGCGCGACGAGGGACGCATCACGTCCGTGCAAGGCAACCTCTCTATCTTCCGTATGACTGGCGCCCGATCCGCCACGCCGTTGGCGTTGATCGCCATGATTCGCCCGTCGAGGTCGATCTTCTTGATGCAGTCGCGGGACAGCGCGGCGATCTGCCGATCCCTCATCGCGGCAGCGCTACGCGCAGTCGGGTTTAACGTAATTTTAGCGAATACAAGAGTTGCCCTGCGCTGGTGGGGCACCATGCATGGGCGCGCATCTATCGGATGGTGAACAAGTTCACCTCGAAAGGCAGCCGCTTTGGCGGTCGCAGAATCCCGCCAGGCTGCTTCGGGCGCAGGACGGAGTGGATGTGCGTTGGTGGCCTGAATCTGCCTCGCAATGCTTTTTCTTTCCCGGCATCCCTGCAACAATGCCCCGGTACGCGCGGCACTGCGAAAGTGGCGGAATTGGTAGACGCACCAGATTTAGGTTCTGACGCCGCAAGGCGTGGGGGTTCGAGTCCCCCCTTTCGCACCAATGCCCTGCGGTCGTGCATATTCCGGCCGCTGCGACGTTCATAAACCAGGTCATCTCCAGGCAAGCGGCACCGACTGTGCGCGTTTCGCTGGCAGCGGCCGCCGTTATCGGCGAAACTACAAGGCTCGGCGGCTTTCTCGCCATCCGTCAACCCGCATCTTCCATCTCGTGCCGACGCTTGTGCAGTCGGTGGCAGGAGTCAACATGCAAGCATCGATCGAATCCACCGGCAATCTGGAACGCCGCCTGACCTTCACCCTGCCGCAGGAGCGCCTGGAGACCCACGTCGGTGGCCGCCTGCGCGAGCTTGCGCGGACCACGCGCATCAAGGGCTTCCGCCCAGGCAAGGTGCCGACCAAGGTCATCGAGCAGCGCTTCGGTCAGCAGGTGCGGGCCGAGGCGATGGAAGGCTTGCTGCGTGAAACCTTCGACTCGGCGGTGCGCGAGCATTCGCTGCGCCTGGCCGGCAACCCGCGCATCGATCAGGGCGAAAGCGATTTCGACTTCGTCGCCACCTTCGAAGTGGTGCCGGATTTCGGCGATATCGACGTGGCCAAGCTGTCGGTGGTGCGTCATACCGCCGAGGTGACCGACGCCGACATCGACCAGATGATCGAAAACCTGCGCCTGCAGCGCCGCACCTGGAACCCGGTCGAGCGCGGCGCGCAGGTCGGCGACCTGGTGGCGTTGGAGACCTGGTCGCAGGCCGGCGACGAGCGCCTGCCCGCCGAAGGTGTGGAAACCGGCAGCAGCGTGCTGGGCTCGGGCGTGATGTTCGACCAGATCGAAAAGGGTCTGGAAGGTCTGACCAAGGGGCAAGAGAAGACCCTGACCGTCGACTTCCCGGCCGAATGGCGCGTGCCGCAGCTGGCCGGCAAGACCGTGCAGGTGCACGTCAAGGCGGTCGAGGTGTCCGAGCCGGTGTTGCCGGTGGTGGACAAGGAGTTCATCAAGAGCTTTGGCGTGAAGAGTGGCGATGCCGAGCAGTTCCGCGCCGACATCCGCACCAACCTGGAGCGCGAGCTCAAGGGTGCGCTGATGAATCGCCTGCGTCGCGAAGTGGGCGAACAGCTGATCGCCGCCTATGCGCACGTCGAAATGCCGCCGCGTCTGGTCGAGAACGAAGCCCGCTCGATGCTGGCCCAGCAGGTCGAACAGATGCGCCGCAGCGGTCGCGACCCTGGCCAGGTGCCGGACGACGCACACCAGGGCTTCATGGAAGCCGCCGCCAAGCGCGTACTGGTCGGTCTGCTGGTCGGCGAAGTGGCCCGTCGCAACGAGTTGCGCCTGGAATCCAAGCGCGTCAGCGAAACGTTGCGTTTGATCGCCTCGACCTACGAAGAACCGGAGCAGGTCATTGAGATGTATCGCAACGACCCCCAGTTGATGAGTGGGCTGCAGAGCCGTGTGATGGAAGAGCAGGTGATCGACTGGATCGCCGAGCGCGCCCAGCACACCGAGCAGCCGCTGTCGTTCCAGGACGCGATCCGTCAGTAATGCGAGTCCCTCGCAAGAGCCCGCATATCATGCGCGGGGATTCAGTAATGCGAGTCCCTCGCAAGAGCCCGCACATCCATGTGCGGGGATTCAACTAATAGACACAGGAGATTCCCCTCGCGTGGACAATGTAACCAGAGCTTTGAACCTCGTGCCGATGGTGGTCGAACAGACCAGCCGCGGCGAGCGTGCGTATGACATCTACTCGCGTCTGCTGAAGGAGCGTCTGATCTTCCTGGTCGGTCCGATCGACGACCACATGGCCAACGTTATCGTGGCCCAGTTGCTGTTCCTGGAAGCGGACAACCCGGAAAAGGACATCAGCATCTACATCAATTCGCCTGGTGGCGTGGTCACGGCCGGCATGGCGATCTACGACACCATGCAGTACATCAAGCCGGACGTGAGCACCATCTGTGTCGGCCAAGCCGCCTCGATGGGCGCGCTGCTGCTGGCCTCGGGTGCGGCGGGCAAGCGTTATGCGCTGCCGAATTCGCGCGTGATGATCCATCAGCCGCTGGGCGGCTTCCAGGGCCAGGCGACCGATATCGACATCCACGCGCGCGAGATCCTGACCCTGCGTTCGCGCCTGAACGAGATCCTGGCCAAGCACACCGGCCAGTCGCTGGAGACGATCGCGCGCGACACCGAGCGCGACAATTTCAAGAGCGCGGTCGACGCGCAGGCCTATGGCCTGGTCGATCAGGTGCTGGAACGCCGTCCGGAAGAGTCGATCCAGCCGTCTTGATCGCCAGATCGCTGAAATTGCAGGAAAAACCGGCAGGGTCGGGCTGGGCGAATGTCCTCCCGACCCTGTGCTATTCTCGAAATCGAACCCCCGTGCATCGGGTGGGGTAACTGGGTAACAGAAGCATGAGCGAAGACCGCCAAGGTCGTTCCGGCGACAGCAACAAGATTCTCTACTGCTCGTTCTGCGGTAAGAGTCAGCATGAAGTCCGCAAGCTGATTGCCGGTCCCAGCGTATTCATCTGCGATGAGTGCGTTGAGCTGTGCAACGACATCATCCGCGAAGAACTCGAAGAAAAGGCGCAGTCGGCACGGTCCAGCCTGCCCAAGCCGCGCGAGATTCTTGAGGTGCTGGATCAATACGTGATAGGGCAGTTGCGCGCCAAGCGCACGCTCGCCGTGGCGGTGTACAACCACTACAAGCGGATCGAGAGCCGTAGCAAGAACGACGAAGTCGAGCTGGCGAAGTCCAATATCCTGCTGGTCGGTCCGACCGGCTCGGGCAAGACGCTGCTGGCCGAAACGCTGGCGCGCCTGCTCAACGTGCCGTTCACGATCGCCGATGCCACCACGCTGACCGAAGCCGGCTATGTCGGCGAGGACGTGGAAAACATCATCCAGAAGCTACTGCAGAAGTGCGATTACGACGTCGAAAAGGCCCAGCAGGGCATCGTCTATATCGACGAAATCGACAAGATCTCGCGCAAGAGCGAGAACCCGTCGATCACCCGCGACGTGTCCGGCGAAGGCGTGCAGCAGGCGCTGCTGAAGCTGATCGAAGGCACGGTGGCGTCGGTGCCGCCGCAGGGCGGTCGCAAGCATCCGCAGCAGGAATTCCTGCAGGTCGATACCAAGAACATCCTGTTCATCTGTGGCGGCGCGTTCGCCGGGCTGGACAAGGTGATCCAGGCGCGTTCCAACGACGCCGGCGGCATCGGCTTCGGTGCGAAGGTCAAGAGCAGCGAGCGCAAGCAGGAAGTCGGCAAGATCCTGGCCGAGGTCGAGCCGGAAGATCTGATCAAGTTCGGCCTGATTCCCGAGTTCGTCGGCCGCCTGCCGGTGGTCGCCACGCTTGAGGAACTCGACGAGCCGGCGCTGATCAAGATCCTGACCGAGCCCAAGAACGCCATCACCAAGCAGTTCAAGAAGCTGTTCGACATGGAAGGCGTGGAGCTGGAGTTCCGCCCGGACGCCTTGTCTGCGATCGCCAAGAAGGCGCTCAAGCGCAAGACCGGCGCGCGTGGTCTGCGCACCATCGTCGAATCGGTGCTGCTGGATACGATGTACGAGCTGCCGTCGCAGGAGAATGTCAGCAAGGTGGTGGTGGACGAGTCGGTCATCGAGCACAAATCCGAGCCGTATCTGATCTACCAGGCGCAACCGGCCCCGGCCAAGGCCGCGTCCGGCGACTGAGTCCTGTCGCCGTGGAGCCAGGCCCCGGCCCGGCTCGCGGTTAAAGGGGATCCAAGCGCTACTTGCAACACCTCGCCGATGGCCCCATAACGGGGCCATCGGCTTTTTTTACGCCTCAAAATCCCCATTCCTGCGGAGCGCCCCATGGCCCAGTCCCAACCAGAAGTTCTTGATCTGCCGGTGTTGCCGCTGCGCGACGTGGTGGTGTTTCCGCACATGGTGATTCCGCTGTTCGTCGGCCGTGACAAGTCGATGCGCGCGCTGGAAAAGGCCATGGAGGCGGACAAGCGCATCCTGCTGGTGGCGCAGAAGTCGGCCGAGACCGACGATCCGGCCGCCAATGATCTGTATACCGTCGGCACCCTGGCCCAGGTGCTGCAACTGCTCAAACTGCCCGATGGCACCATCAAGGTGCTGGTCGAAGGGTTGTCGCGGGTCACCGTGGACAAGGTCGTCGAGCTCGATGGCGCGCTGCAGGGCCAGGGCGTCGAGGTCGAAGCCAGCGACGCGCGCGAGCCGCGCGAGGTGGAAGCGATCGCCCGCTCGCTGATGTCGCTGTTCGAGCAGTACGTCAAGACCAATCGCAAGCTGCCGCCGGAGTTGTTGCAGACCCTGGCCGGCATCGACGAGCCAGGCCGTCTGGCCGATACCATCGCCGCGCACATCGGCGTGCGTCTGGCCGACAAGCAGCGCCTGTTGGAAATCACCGAGATCGGCGAGCGGCTGGAGCTGCTGGTGGGTCTGGTGGACGGCGAGATCGACGTGCAGCAGCTGGAAAAGCGCATCCGCGGCCGCGTCAAGTCGCAGATGGAGAAGAGCCAGCGCGAGTACTACCTCAACGAACAGATGAAGGCGATCCAGAAAGAGCTGGGCGATCTGGACGACGCGCCGGGCGAGCTGGAAGAACTGGCGCGCAAGATCGCCGAGGCCGGCATGCCCAAGCCGGTCGAGACCAAGGCCAAGGCCGAGCTCAACAAGCTCAAGCAGATGTCGCCGATGTCTGCCGAAGCCGCGGTGGTGCGTAACTATCTGGACTGGCTGTTGGGCGTGCCGTGGAAGAAGCGCACCAAGGTCCGCAAGGATCTCAAGGCCGCAGAGGACACGCTGGATGCCGATCACTACGGCCTGGACAAGGTCAAGGAGCGCATCCTTGAGTACTTGGCAGTGCAGTCGCGCGTGAAGCAGATGAAGGGGCCGATCCTGTGCCTGGTCGGCCCGCCCGGCGTGGGCAAGACATCGCTCGGTCAGTCGATCGCCAAGGCGACCAACCGCAAGTTCGTGCGCATGAGCCTGGGCGGCATCCGCGACGAGGCCGAGATCCGCGGCCATCGCCGGACCTACGTCGGGTCGATGCCGGGTCGTCTGGTGCAGAACCTCAACAAGGTCGGCAGCAAGAATCCGCTGTTCCTGCTGGACGAGATCGACAAGATGTCGATGGACTTCCGCGGCGACCCGTCGTCGGCATTGCTGGAAGTGCTCGATCCCGAGCAGAACAACTCCTTCAACGACCATTACCTGGAAGTGGACCTGGACCTGTCGGAGGTGATGTTCGTCGCCACCTCCAACTCGCTCAACATCCCGGGCCCGTTGCTGGACCGCATGGAAGTCATCCGCATCCCCGGTTACACCGAGGACGAGAAGCTCAACATCGCCATGCGTTACCTGGTGCCCAAGCAGATCAAGGCCAACGGCTTGAAGCCGGAGGAAATCGAGATCGGCAGCGATGCCATCCAGGACATCGTGCGTTACTACACGCGTGAATCGGGCGTGCGTAACCTCGAGCGCGAGATCGCCAAGATCTGCCGCAAGGTGGTCAAGGAAATCGCGCTTGCCGGCCCGCAGCCGGTTGCAAAGAAGGTGGTCGCCAGGAAGGTCAAGCCAAAGGCATTGGTGACCGTCGGTTCGAAGAATCTGGACAAGTACCTGGGCGTGCGTCGCTTCGACTTCGGTCGCGCCGAGGAAGAAAACGAAATCGGTCTGGTCACTGGTCTGGCCTGGACCGAGGTCGGTGGCGAGTTGCTGCAGGTCGAGTCCACGCTGGTGCCGGGCAAGGGCAATCTGATCCTCACCGGTCAGCTCGGCAACGTCATGAAGGAATCGGCATCGGCGGCATTGTCGGTGGTGCGTTCGCGCGCCGAGCGACTGGGCATCGATGTGGATTTCCTGCAGAAACAGGACGTGCACGTGCACGTGCCCGATGGTGCGACGCCGAAGGATGGCCCGAGCGCCGGTATCGCGATGGTGACCTCGCTGGTGTCGGTGTTGACCAAGGTGCCGATCCGCGCCGATGTGGCGATGACTGGCGAGATCACCTTGCGTGGTCGCGTCTCGGCCATCGGCGGGTTGAAGGAGAAATTGCTGGCTGCGTTGCGCGGCGGCATCCGCACCGTGTTGATCCCCGACGAGAACCGCAAGGATCTTGCCGACATTCCCGCCAACGTGACGCGCGATCTGAAGATCGTCCCGGTCAAATGGATCGATGAAGTGCTGGATCTTGCGCTGGAGCGTCCGTTGGCGCCGAAGAAGGCGGGCAAGGAAAAGGCCCGCAAGACCGCCTCCCGCGTTGCCGTGCGCGGCAAGTCACGCACTACCCCGGGTACCCGCGTCAAGCACTGAATCGCCTTGTCTAAACCCAGGCAAAACAAGCCAAAACCCGCGTCGTTATTGGGTTTTGGCTTGCGTGCGGTTGGGGGCGCTGGTATAAATGCACGACTCGTGGGCGCGGCAAATTGTGATGCGTCATGCGATACCACTTGTGTCGGGTTCTTCGCTAACGGCAAGAGCGCCGATTGTCGATTCCGCGGCATCTGCCGCAAAGGGAGTTTCAAGAATGAATAAAACCGAATTGATCGATGGCGTTGCCGCTGCCGCTGACATCTCCAAGGCTGAGGCCGGCCGTGCTGTTGACGCGGTTGTGAGCGAAATCACCAAGGCGCTGAAGAAGGGCGATGCCGTCACCCTCGTTGGCTTTGGCACCTTCCAGGTCCGTGCGCGCGCTGAGCGTACCGGCCGCAATCCGAAGACCGGCGACAGCATCAAGATCGCTGCTTCGAAGAATCCTGCATTCAAGGCTGGTAAAGCCCTGAAGGATGCAGTAAACTAATCGACTCGCTAGGGTGCTTAGCTCAGCGGTAGAGCGTCTCCCTTACACGGAGAGGGTCGGGGGTTCGAAACCCTCAGCACCCACCATTAAGCACCAGGCAAACGTTTCAAGCGCGGAGCGGTAGTTCAGCTGGTTAGAATGCTGGCCTGTCACGCCGGAGGTCGCGGGTTCGAGTCCCGTCCGCTCCGCCAGTTACACACAAAGCCCCTGAGCAATTGGGGGCTTTGTTTTCTCCACCGCATTTGCACTTGCAGTGGAGAAGGAAAGTCCAAGTTTAAAGCGGAGCGGTAGTTCAGCTGGTTAGAATGCTGGCCTGTCACGCCGGAGGTCGCGGGTTCGAGTCCCGTCCGCTCCGCCAGTTCTACCAAAGCCCTCGGCCTCGTGCCGGGGGCTTTTTTGTGGGCGATGTTCGCACTAGTGGCCGCAATTACATTGCGATTCGGTGCCGTGTGGCATTGGGCTGGGTGCCCGGCGCCAAGCGCGTTACACTGCGCGGCTCGCCCACAGGCCGTGATTTGCCAATGCTGCAGAAACTTCGCGACAAGACGTCAGGCTGGATCGCTACCGCCATCCTGGGGTTGCTGATGATTCCGTTCCTGTTCGTCATCGACAACAGCTACCTCGGCGGCATTGGCGCCAACAACGTGGCCAAGGTGCAGGCGCCACCGACGTGGTGGAAATCGGCACCATCGTGGTGGCCGGTCTCGCTGCTGTGGCAGCACCATGAAATCAGCACGCAGGATTTCCGCACGCGCTTCGAGCAGGCGCGTATGCAGGAGCGTCAGCGCCAGGGCGAAAATTTCGATCCGCGCAGCTTCGAATCGCGCGAAAACAAGCTGCAGGTGCTCGATCAGCTGGTCGACGAGCAGGTCGTACGCCTGGGTGCGGAAGATGCCGGCATCGTGATCGGCGATGCAACGGTGCGCGATTACATCACCGGCATTCAGGCGTTTCAGGTCGATGGCAAGTTCAGCCCCGACCAGTACCGCGCCGCGCTCGCGCAGGGCACGCCTCCGCGTACACCGGCGCAGTTCGACGCGTTGGTGCGCGACAGCCTGCAGCAGTCGGTGATTCCGCAGGCGATTGCCGAGTCGGGTTTTGCGACCAAGACCGAGTTCGAACGCCTGCTCAAGCTGATGGGCGAAACGCGCGATGTGGAGTTGGCGATGTTGCCGGCGCCGGCTGCCGACACCGCGCCGGTCAGCGATACGCAGGTCAAGCAGTGGTACGAGGGGCATGCACAGGATTTTCGTCAGCCGGAGACGGTGACGATTGAGTATGTCGAGCTCAACGCCGCCAAGATGCCGCCGGCAACCGCTGCCGATGAAGCCACGTTGCGCAAGCGCTATGACGAAGAGAAGGCGCGCTTTGTCGAGCCGGATCAGCGTCTGGCATCGCATATCCTGATCAGCGCTGGCAGCGATGCCGCTGCGCAAAAGGCCGCCGAAGCCAAGGCCGCCAAATTGGCTGCGGAGGCCAAGCTACCGGGCGCCGATTTTGCCGCGTTGGCCAAAGCCAATTCGCAGGATCCCGGTTCCAAGGGCGCCGGTGGCGACCTGGGCTGGGTCGAGAAGGGCACGATGGTCAAGCCGTTCGAAGACGCACTGTTCTCGATGAAGGCTGGCGAGGTGGTCGGCCCGATCAAGAGCGAGTTCGGCTACCACGTGATCCAGTTGCGCGAGGTCAAGGGTGGGCAGGGCAAGTCGTTCGAGCAGGTGCGCGACCAACTCGCCGCCGAGCAGCTCAAGGCCGATGCCGACAAGGCGTATGCGGACGTGAGCGGCAAGCTGGTCGATCAGGTCTACAAGAATCCCACCGCGCTGGAGCCGGCGGCAAAGCAGGTCGGCCTGCCGGTGCAGACGCTGGGCCCGTTCTCGCGCGCCGATGCCAGCGGCATTGCGGCCAATCCGGCGGTGCTGCGTTCGGCATTCTCCGAGACGCTGGTGCAGGACGGCACGGTGAGCGACCCGATCACCATCGCGCCGAATCATAGTGTGGTGTTACGCGTGACCAATCACACCGCCGAGCAGGCCTTGCCGTTGGACAAGGTGCGCGACAAGGTGATCGCGGCGATTCATGCGGATCGCACCGAAAAGGCTGCCGCAGCGGCTGCCGATGCACTGTTGGCACGTGTGCAGAAGGGCGAGACCTTGCAGGCACTGGCGGCCAGCGAAAAGCTGCAGGTGCAGCCGATTCCGGGCCTGCCGCGTACGGCGCCGATTCCGACCCCGGCGGCGAACCGCGCGATCTTCAGCGCGCCGCGTCCGAGCGAAGGCAAGCCATCGGTGGGCAAGGTGGAACTCGATGGTGGGCGCTTTGCGGTCTTCGTGGTCAGCAAGGCCACGCCGGGCGATCTGAAGCAGATGCCGGCCGAGCAGCAGACGATGCTGCGTGAGCAGTTGAGCCAGATCGACGGCAACAATGCGGCGCAGGCGTACGTCAAGGAAATGCGCAAGCGCTACAAGATCCAGATCGAAGAAGCGCAGCTGTGATATCGCGCAGCGACTGGTAAAACAAAAAGCCCGGGTGACCGGGCTTTTTCTTTGGATGAAGGTGTGTCACTGGCCGACGTGTCGTGTAGCAGCCCGACCGCTGGCTTGTGGCTGCGTGCTGGTGGGCGCTCACTTAGCGCGATGACAGGCGATGCCGGGTACTGAGACGGGCTTGTCTGGGGATTTTGTGGATAGCGGGTGGGCGAATGGGGGTGCGGGCTACGTATCGTTCACGACGCTATTGAGAGGCGCTAGACGGGTCGAGAACCGGTGTGAATGCCCGTAGGGTGCACGTCCTAATGAACGGCCGTGCGAGTCGGTTCACCGCATCGCACACGGTCTGCCGGGGATTGCTCGCATATCGCAGCTGGCGCAGCTCATGGCTGATGTCAGTGGACCCGACGGTGGGCCGATCGCCTCGGCCATTGCGTAGCCAGCGACGCTGCGATGAACCATGTGGTCATTGCTTGTCACGCTCTGACCTGGTCTGGCGGATCTGCGCAGACCGCGAAGAGGCCGAAGCGTGAACGCGGCAAAACGTGATTACGGACGGCAGGCCTGATGCCAGTGCGGACGCACGACGCGCCAGTCGCGCCGCGCGTTAAGGCGTGTCGTCGAACGACAGCACCATGCCGGGCTTCAATACGGCGCGCTTGTCCAGCCCATTGTTGGCAAGCAGCGTGGCAACGGTAATGCCGTAGCGGCGTGCGATGGCCCAGGCGGATTCGCCGCTGCGAACCGTATGCGTCGTGCGCGGCTTGGCGTTCGATGCCTTGGTAACCACGGTGGGAGCGCTATCGCTGTTATCGGGCATCCTTTCCGCATTGCTCGATGCCACCATTTCACTGGCCGAGCCTGGTAGGGCCGGTGCGACCGGAGCGAGCACATGCACGCCACGCGGCGCGGCGCGTGCGCTGGCCAGGGCGGGATTGAGGCGGGCAAGCAGCTGCGGCTCGATCGCGCGCTGTCCGGCCCAGGCGTTGAGGCTGGTGCCGGCCGGCAGCGCGTGTTCGGTCAGCACCGGAACCGGGCGATCCAGCGAGGTCAGCAGGTTGCCCTTCTGCTGCGCATGGTCGAGAACACAGGCCAGCGCATGCAGCTTTTCGACGTATTCGTAGGTGACCTTGGACATGCCCGGCAACTCGGACGGGCGGGCGTTCTGCGCGTTCATCCCGGCGGTGCGCATTGCTTGCAGTACGCGATACTCGCCAGCGTTGTACGCCATCAGGGCCAGTCGCCAGTCGCCGCCGAACATGCCGTAGAGGGTCTTGAGGTAGCGCACCGCTGCCGTGGTGGAATCAACCGCCGAGAGGCGGCCGTCGTATTGCGCCCCGACCGGGACATGGTGATTGCGTGCGGTAGTGGCAATGAACTGCCACAAGCCTGCCGGGCCGCTGCCATTGCGTGCGCCCGGGCGATAGCCGCTTTCGACAAACGGAATCAGTGCAAATTCGGTCGGCATATCGGCTTCGCGCAGCTCGTCGACCACGTAGCCGAACAGCGGCAGGACATCCTGCGCATCATCGGCCAGCCGGGCCGGTGCGCGTGAGAAATGCTGTTCCCAACGCGCGTCGCTGTGTTCGCTGTCGCAACCCGGATCGGCGCGGCCATCCAGAAATGCGGAAAAAATATCCTGACCATTGCGCACGCTGGGCGCCGCTGCGCGCGCGATCGAGCTATCGGCGGGTGTGAGGCGGCTGGCGTCGTTGGACGATGCGGCTGCTGCAGGTGCGATGGCGGCCGAGGCGGCCAGCACTGCTAGAAGCAGGCGCCTCATGCGCGAAATTCGTCTTTCCAGCGCCTAAGTTCGGCGAAAACATCTACTTCGGAGGACAGTGTGCCGGTTGCGCGGGATGCCACTGCAGCGCGGATTTCGGGACGGCTGGTGCGTAAGAACGGATTGGTGGCCAGTTCACTCTTGAGCGAAATCGGCAGGGTAGGACGGGCTGCATGACGCATGGCCTGGGCTTCCTGTTGACGGCGCTGCAAGGCAGCGTTGGTGGGATCGACATGCAGCGCGAAGGCCGCATTGGCCAGAGTGTATTCGTGGCCGCAACACACGAGCGTTTCGCCGGGCAGGCAAGCCAGGCGCTGCAACGAGTCGAACATCTGAGGAGCGGTACCTTCGAACATCCGTCCACAGCCTAGGCTGAACAGGGTATCGCCGCTGAACACATGCCCGTCGGCGACGAAGGCGATATGGCTGCGGGTGTGGCCCGGAACCTCCAAGACCTCCACATCGCTCCCGAGCAGGCTCAGATGGTCGCCCTGGCCAAGCTGACGGGCGTCGGTGGGCATGCGTTCGTCGGCGGGACCGAACAGCTCCAGAGCCGGCCAGCGGTGCTGCAGCGCCGCCACGCCGCCGATGTGGTCGGCATGGTGATGGGTCAGCAGGACCGCGCTGGGGGTGAATCCGGCATGTTCTGCGGCAGCGATCACCGGCTCGGCCTGACCGGGGTCCACGATGATTGCGCGGCCATCCGTGGCGACCAGCGCCCAGATGTAGTTGTCGTCGAATGCGGGCAGGGCGGTCAGTCGCATAGAATTGGGACCATGCCTGCCACGCCATTCTCCCGTCAAGCTGGTGTCTCATCCTGGTTTGATACGGATGTGGGGCGAAGCCTGCTCCAATCGGAGCGCCGGCTGGCGTTCTCGGCATTGCAGACGCGTCCGTCGCAGCCCTGGTTGTGGCTGACTCCCAATACGGAATTGCCCGCCCGCGATGCATTGCAGGGACGCGGTCTGCGGCTGTATCGCAGTGCCGGGCGCTTTGGCGGCGATGCGCACTGCGCGATGCCGTTCCCGCTGCCCACCGAGAGCCTGCAGGCGATCGTGGTGCAGCATGCCGTGGTCGGCGGCGCGGCGGAGTTCCTGGCCGAGTGCGAGCGCTTGCTGATGCCGGGCGGCCGCTTGTGGCTGTTTACGCTCAACCCGCTGAGCCCGTACCGTTTTCACTGGGCACGACGCGGCCCGGTGGCCATGCGTCCGGATCGCTGGCGCTCGCTGGCACAACGCGCCGGCCTGCAATGCGTAGAGGCCGAGCGCTATCTGGGGCCAATCTGGCGCGCCGGGCGCGGCTCCGATCCCCCTGGCCGTGCGCCCTGGCGCGCGGTGTATTTACTGGAAGTGGAAAAGCGCGCTGCGACACCGATTGCGCCTACCCCGATCGCGATGCCGTCGCGCTGGCCGCAGCCGGTGGCCACGATCTGACCTGTCCACGTTGCAACAATGGAAGCTGATGAAATCAATTGAAGTGCATACCGACGGCTCCTGCCTCGGCAATCCCGGGCCGGGCGGTTGGGCGGCCTTGCTGCGTTACAACGGCCGTGAGAAGGAATTGGCCGGTGGTGAAGCCAATTCGACCAACAACCGCATGGAGTTGATGGCGGCGATCATGGCGCTGGAGACGCTGACCGAGCCGTGCCAGATCGTGTTGCACACCGACTCGCAGTACGTGCGCCAGGGCATCACCGAGTGGATGTCCGGCTGGGTGCGGCGCGGCTGGAAAACCTCCGGCGGCGATCCGGTCAAGAACCGTGAACTGTGGGAGCGGCTGCATGCGGCCACGCAGCGTCACAGCATCGATTGGCGTTGGGTGAAAGGCCACAATGGCGACCCGGACAACGAGCGCGTCGACGTGCTTGCCCGCGATCAAGCCATCGCCCAGCGCGCTGGCATCGCAACATCGTAAGCAACAAGCAAGAGGATTCATGCGTCAGATCATTCTCGATACCGAAACCACCGGCCTGGAATGGCGCAAGGGCAACCGCGTCGTCGAAATCGGTGCGGTGGAGCTGCTGGAGCGGCGCCCCAGCGGCAACAACTTCCATCGCTATCTGAAGCCGGATTGCGACTTCGAACCAGGCGCGCAGGAAGTGACCGGGCTGACCCTGGAATTTCTGGCCGACAAGCCGCTGTTCGCCGAGGTGGTCGAGGAGTTCCTGGCCTACATCGACGGCGCGGAGCTGATCATCCATAACGCCGCGTTCGATCTGGGATTCCTGGACAACGAGCTGTCGCTGCTGGGCGACAACTACGGGCGCATCGTCGATCGCGCCACGGTGGTGGATACCTTGATGATGGCGCGCGAGCGTTATCCTGGGCAGCGCAATTCGTTGGACGCCTTGTGCAAGCGCTTGGGCGTGGACAATTCGCACCGCCAGTTGCATGGCGCCTTGCTCGATGCGCAGATCCTGGCCGATGTGTATATCGCGCTGACCTCTGGCCAGGAAGAAATCGGATTTGCCAGCGCCGATGCTGGGCGCAATACCGACAACACCGGCGGCATGATCGCGTTCGACCCGGCACTGCTGTTGCCACGTCCGCGCGTTGTGGTGACGGCGTCGGAGTCGCAGGCGCACGAGGCGCGTCTGACGCATTTGCGCAAAAGGGCCGGCCGCGCGTTGTGGGACGAGCCGGTCGAAGAAGCGGCCGTCGCGCAATAGAGCGGTGATGTAGAACGTCGTTTCCAGGCGCGACACGCGCAGGCAATCTGCGTGTGTCGTGCATTGCCCTGAGTCTTGCGGGCGTCTGCGTCGATGCGCCGAGCGATGGCGGCAAGCAGCAACCAAACGTGGCGAGCGGGTGCGTGTGCTGAGTAAAAACCGGCAATGCGCGCAGTCCACGCTCGAACCCACGATGACCACGCCCGCCTGGTGCTGAGCGCCTGCGTTTCGATCGTCAGTAACTGCGCACCAGGATCGCGGTGATGTTGTCCGAGCCGCCACCGTCCAGTGCGGCGGCGACCAGGCATTCGACACACTCCTGCGCGCTGCAATCGGCTTGCGACAAGGTTGCGGCGATCGTGGCATCGTCCACCTCTTCGGTCAGGCCGTCGCTGCACAACAGCAACTGCATGCCGGATTTCAGTTCGCCCTGCATGGTGGCGACATTGAGGTGGACCGGATCGGTCACGCCCAGTGCCTGGGTCACCACATTGCGATGGGGATGCGCGCGCGCCTGCTCGCTGGTGAGCGTGCCCTGGGCGATGAGTTCCTGCACATAGCTGTGGTCCTGGCTCAGCTGGGCCAGCCGTCCGTCGCGCCAGAGATAGGCGCGGCTGTCGCCGACCCAGGCCACTTCAAAGCGTTGACCCAGCACGCGTGCGGCGACCACGGTGGTGCCCATCGGCAAGGTGTCGTTGCTGCGGCGCGAGGTCTTGATGATCTCTTCGTCGGCGATGCGCACCGCCTGGGCAAGTGGGGTGCCTGCGCGGACTTCGCGCACGATGGTTTCGCGTGCCAGTGCGCTGGCCACTTCGCCGCAGGCATGCCCGCCCATGCCATCGGCCACCAGCCACAGCCCCAGCTCGCTATCGCCGTAGTACGTGTCCTCATTGAGGTCACGGCGCAGGCCGACGTGGGTGAGGTGTCCGAATTCGAGCATGGGGCGGGTCGCCAAAGGGAGAGGTGCGTCACCATCATCGCGGCGCGGCCGGCCAGCAGCAACACACCGTTGGCGGACATCGCAGTGCAGGTTCACGCCCGGCCCATCGATTGCGCCGGCAGCGCTGGCCCGGGCCGCTTGTGGCTTGGCGTCCGTGCCCGTATGATGCACGGCCCCAGGACACTGGGGACCATCTGGAGAGGTGGCAGAGCGGTTGAATGTACCTGACTCGAAATCAGGCAGGCGTTTATAGCGCCTCGGGGGTTCGAATCCCCCCCTCTCCGCCAGATTGAGGCGACGGGTTGTGTCAGTGCCGCGTGTGTTTCGCCGGCGGCATTGGGGGGTGAGAAGCCCCGGGTTCGACAGACAGCGCAGCTGTCTGCACGGCGAAGCCGCCCGTAGGGCGAAGGCACGTCAGTGCCGAGTGAATCCCCCCCTCTCCGCCAGATTCGCATCAGCCCCCGCAAGGGGGCTTTTGTTTATGCGTCGCAGCCAGTCGCTGCAGCGGCGGCTACAATCGCTGAATATCCGTTGGAGGCCTGTCATGTCCGAGATTCTGGTGCCCGTGTCCTTTGGTGAGTTGCTCGACAAGATCGCGATCCTGCAGATCAAGTCCGAGCGCATGCGCGATCCGGCCAAGCTAACCAATGTGCGCAACGAGCTGTCTGCGCTGGAAATCAGCTGGATGGCGCATCCGGCCGCCGGTCACGACATCGTGCGTTTGCGCGCCGAGCTCAAGGCGGTCAACGAACGCCTGTGGGTGATCGAGGATGACATCCGCCTCAAGGAACAGGCGCAGACCTTCGACGACACTTTCGTGCAGCTTGCGCGCAGCGTCTATATCGAAAACGACGAGCGGGCGCGCATCAAGAAAGAGATCAACCTGGCGCTCGGGTCAGCGTATGTGGAAGAAAAATCGTATCAGGACTATCGCGCCACAGGTGTCTGATAGCCGCTGACCGCGCGTCTGCGTGACTCAACGCGGGGGCGGTGCTTGAGCGGCATCCTGAGTGCGTTGCCAGTGATGTGTCTCCGCCAGCGCCGCAATGGATGTCTGCCGCGCGCGAGCCGCAGGCAGTTCGCTCTTGATTCCGGGCGGTTCTGGAGCGGTTGAGCCAAGGGGGAAGCGCGGGTTGCTCTGCAGCGGATGGAGCGCTTGTTAGAGCGCCGCTCCCTCGCCGATCCTCAGTGTGGATGATCGGCGCGATAACGCTCGAACGCGGCGATCGCATCGTCCACGGTGATCAGCGACATCACCTGGTCGAATTCGATCTTGGTTCCCCATTTCAGCTGGTCGGCCGGTTTACCCAGATGTTTGCGGGCCGCCGCGTCGTAACGATCCACGCAATAGCGCACGTCCGAATACGGGCCACTGCGCAGCGGATTGCTGGCTGCGTGCAGGCCGAGCACTTTGGTGCCCATCGCGTTGGCGATATGCATCGGCCCCGAATCAGGCGTGACCACCAGATCGGCGCGGGCGAGCAGGGCGGGGAGTTGTTTGAGCGTGTCCTTGCCGACCAGATCCAGTATCGGCGTGCGCGCTGCAGCAACGATCGCGTCCGCCGTGGTTCGCTCCAGTTCGCTTCGGCCACCGCACAGGACGATTCGCCACCCTTGCGCGGCGGCGTGGTCGGCCAGGGCGGCATGCCGGTCGGGATACCAGTTGCGGCGTGCGTGGCTGGAACACGGCGAAATCATCAGCACCGGGCGGCCGTCGTCGTCCCATTGCGCGCGCGCCCAGTGATACGCCTCGTCGGGAACCGGCAAGTCCCAGCGCACCTGGGTCTGGGCCAGGCCGAGCGGCTGCGCAAAGCTGCCGATGGCGTCGAGCACGTGGATGCCGGGGCGGTCGGCGATGCGTTCGTTGACGAACAGCCCGTGCAGGTCCTTGGAGCGGCTGCGGTCGTAGCCGATGCGGCGCTGCGTCGGCACGAAGGCCGACAGCACATTGGCGCGAAGGGCCACCTGCATCTGCAACAAGGCATCGAAGCGCCCCAATGGCGCCAGCGACTGGCGTAGTGCACGCATGCCGGCCACGCCGGTGCGCTTGTCGTAGGCATGAAACTGCACGCCCGGCAGGCCGTCGAGCAACTTGAGCCCGGCCTTGTCGATGATCCAATGCAGGTGGGTTGCCGGAAGGCCCGCCTGCAACGTGCGCACCAGCGGCACCACGTGGGTGACGTCACCCAGGGCAGACAGGCGCAGCAGGCATAACGAAGCAGGCGTGGAAGCCATGGTGTTGTTAAACTCGATAGATGGTCTCTTTCGACGCCACTGAAGCGTTGGCGCCGTACCGCGAAGGCCGCGGTTATGGCGCCATTCTGTTCGACCGCGAGCGGCTGCGGCAAGCCGACGCTGGCCTGTTTTCGCCGCAGCACTGGGGCGACAGGGCGCGGCCGGTCGACGAAGGCGGGCGGGGTGGGGCGTGGTTCGTGGATGCGCCGTTCGGCCACAGCGTGTTGCGTCAGTACCGGCGTGGCGGTCTGGTTGCGCGCTTGAGCCGCGACCAGTATCTGTGGAAAGGGGCGGGGCGCACGCGCAGTTTTGCCGAGTTCCGGCTGATGCGCGAGCTGCTCACGCGCAAGCTGCCGGTGCCGCGGCCGTTGGCGGCCTGCTATCTGCGCGAAGGCCTGCGCTATCGTGCTGCGTTGTTGATGGAGCGCCTGGAAAACGTGCGCTCGCTCGCCGATCACGCGCAAGTCGCCGGACGCGGTGCGCCGTGGGAAGAAACCGGGCGGCTGATCGCGCGGTTTCATCGCGCCGGCCTGGATCATGCCGATCTCAATGCGCACAACATCCTGTTCGATGCCGGTGGGCATGGCTGGTTGATCGATTTCGACCGCGGCGTGTTGCGCATTCCGGCCACGCGCTGGCGCGAGCGCAATCTCAAGCGCCTGCATCGCTCGCTGTTGAAGCTGCGCGGCAACCGCAGCCGCGAAGAGGTGGACAAGGATTACGAGCGCCTGCATCGCGCGTATGACCTGGCCTGGGGCCGGGGCTACTGATGCAGTGGGCGTTGCGGATGCAGGGGGTCGGCAGCGCGGCGGCGGTGGCGCTCGGTTCGCCGATGGCCACGATCGAGCGTGCGGGCGCGCCCTGGCTGACCATCGATTGCGGTAGCGAAGGGCTGACGGCCTACCAAGCCCACTATGCGCAACTGCCGCAGGCCATCTTCATCACCCACGTGCATCTGGACCATGTTGGCGGGCTGGAGCGGATGTTCGTGGACAGCTATTTCTCCGAACGGCGTGGTCGTACCCGCTTGTACGTCCCGGCGCCGGTGGTGCCGTTGCTGCAGCGGCGCATTGCCGACTATCCGAATGTACTGGCCGAGGGCGGTGCGAACTTCTGGGACGCGTTTCAGCTGGTGCCGGTTGGCGATGCCTTCTGGCACGACGGCGTGCGGCTGGAGGTGTTCCCGGCGCGTCACCACTGGCCGGAAACCGCCTACGGGCTGCGCCTCAAGGGTGCACTGGTGTGGAGTGGCGATACCCGGCCGATTCCGGAAATGCTGGCCCGCTATGCCGATGACAGCGAGCTCATCGCGCATGACTGCGGCGTTCACGGCAACCCGTCGCATACTGGGGTGGACGATTTGGAGCGGGAATACCCGCAGGACTTGTTGAGCCGCATGCTGCTGTACCACTACGCCAGCGACGCCGATGGCGACGTGCTACGCGCACGCGGCCATCGCGTGGCCGTGCCTGGGCAGTATCTGGCATTGGCGGACCCGACCGCTGCAATGGTGCCTTGATGAGCGCGCGCCTGTTGCCGGATCTGACAGCAGCACCGACGCAGGACCGCTATGGCCGGCCGTTGCGCGACCTGCGCCTGTCGGTCATCGAGGCCTGCAACTTCCGCTGCGGCTACTGCATGCCGGCCGATCGCGTGCCGGACGACTACGGCTTCGATGCGCAGCAGCGGCTGAGCTTCGATCAACTCGAAACGCTGGTGCGCGCATTCGTTTCGGTGGGCGTTACCAAGGTGCGGCTGACCGGCGGCGAGCCGCTGCTGCGCCGCGACCTGCCGACCCTGATTGCGCGATTGACGGCGATCGACGGCATCGAGGATCTGGCGCTCACCACCAATGGCGCGTTGCTGGCGCGTCAGGCCGGCGCATTGCGTCGGGCCGGATTGCGCCGCATCACCGTGAGCATGGATGCGCTGGAGCCGGAGCTGTTCAAGCGCATGAGCGGCGACCGTGGCGAGATCGCGCAGGTGCTGGCCGGCATTGCCGCCGCCGAGCAGGCCGGCTTCCAGCGGTTGAAGATCAATTGCGTGGTGCAGCGTGGCGTCAACGAAGATCAGGTGCTGCCGTTGGTGGAGCACTTCCGCGGCACCGGGCATGTGCTGCGCTTCATCGAATTCATGGATGTGGGCAGCTGCAACGGCTGGACGCCGGATGCGGTGGTGACCTCGGCGCAACTGCACGGCCGCATCCACGCGCGCTGGCCGCTGGTTCCGCTGGATGCCAACTACACCGGCGAGGTTGCGCAGCGGCATGCGTTTGCCGACGGTGCGGGCGAGGTGGGATTTGTCAGTTCGGTCAGCGTGCCGTTTTGCGGCGACTGCCAGCGCGCCCGCGTGTCCGCCGATGGGCAGTTGTACACCTGCCTGTTCGCCAGTCAGGGGCACGACCTCAAGCCGGCCTTGGGCGAAGGCGAGCAAGGATTGTCCGAGCATTTGCGCGCGCGTTGGAGCGTGCGTGGCGACCGTTACAGCGAGGTGCGCGCCTCGACACCGCGGCGTGGCAAGCCGGTCGAGATGTTTCTGATCGGCGGGTGAGCGAAACCTCGCTCCTGACGCAGCTGCGCGCGCTGGAGTTGCGTTTGCTCGGTCCGCAGGTGCGTAGCTCCGTGCAGGCCCTGGAGGAGTTGCTCGATCCGGAGTTCGTGGAATTCGGTGCGTCCGGACGACGCGACACGCGAGGCGATGTCATTGCAGCATTGATGGCTGACGATGCGTTGGTCGATTACCGGGCCGACGGCTTTGAATGTGTGCTGCTGGTACCGCATCTGGCGCAGCTGCGTTATCGCTCGATCGACCGCCGTGGCGGGATCGAGCGGCATGCGTTGCGCAGTTCGTTGTGGCGCGCCGATGGCAATGGCTGGCGGTTGCTGTTTCATCAAGGCACCGCTTTCACCGAGAATGCCGCATCCTGAGCGTCTGCCACCGTGTCGTTTCCCATGCCTGCAAACCCCCGTTCCGCACGCTTGACCCACCTGGATGACGCCGGGCTGCCCGCCATGGTGGATGTCTCGGACAAGGCGGTCACCGCACGCAGTGCCACCGCCGAAAGCCGCGTGCGATTTCCCGCAGCCGTGGCAGCGCAGTTGCGCGCCAACGGATTGCGCAGCGCCAAGGGCGGCATCGTGGAAACGGCCGTGATCGCCGGCACCATGGCGGTCAAGCGCACGCACGAATTGATTCCGTTCTGCCATCCGCTGCCGATCGATGCGTGTCGCTTCGAGATCGACTGGGCGGGCGAACAGGTGTTGGACATCAGGTGCACGGTGCGTTGCGTGCATCGCACCGGCGTGGAAATGGAAGCGCTCACCGGCGCCAGCGTGGCGGCATTGACGGTCTATGACATGTGCAAGGCGTTGTCGCACAGCATGAGCATCGGCCCGACCAAGTTGGTGTCCAAGCGCGGCGGCAAGCGCGATATCGGAGCAACGCGATGAGCGCGACAGTGACGGTGCTGTACTTCGCCAGCCTGCGTGAAGCGGCAGGTATTGCCAGCGAGCAATTGCGATCGGATGCGCAGGATTTGCGCACTCTGTATGCCGAGCTCGATGGGCGTCACGGGCTGCGCTGGACACCTGCGCAGTTGCGCGTGGCGGTGGATGGCGCATTCGCGCGCTGGGAGGATACGGTGCGCGATGGCAGTGAAGTGGTGTTTATTCCGCCGGTGTCGGGAGGTTGAGCGTGAGCGAGCAGACAACCGCCACCTTCGCGCTTTCCGATGTGCCGTTACCGATCGACAGCTTGCGCGCTGCGCTGGAGCACCCGCATGCCGGCGCGTTCGCCAGTTTCGAAGGCTGGGTGCGCAACCATAACGAAGGTCGTGGCGTGGCCGGCCTGCGTTACGAAGCCTACGCCGCACTCGCGCAGGCCGAAGGCCAGCGCGTGCTCGACGAGGCGATGACCCGGTTTGCCATCGTCAATGCGCATTGCGTGCACCGCGTGGGCGAACTGCGCATCGGCGACATGGCCGTGTGGGTAGGCGTCAGTGCGGCACATCGCGGGGCTGCATTCGATGCGTGTCGTTTCATCATCGACGAAGTCAAGGCGCGCGTGCCGATCTGGAAACACGAGCATTACCTGGAAGGCGATGCGGGCTGGCTGCATCCGGAATCGTAGGCCTGTCATCAGCACTACCGGGGCAGCGCCATCACCTGGACGCTGCCTTGCATGCTGAAGAGGCGTGTGCTGAACGGGTTAGGGTGGTGTCCCCGCCGGTTGACCTCGGCGCCCGCATCAATCGATACCGTTGCTGCCTTCCGGCCCTGGCGGGATTTTCGATCTAGCGTCGCGAGGGACCGACGGGGCCACCATAAGACGTGGGCCACTGGCGCGACCCTGGACCCGTGCAATCGCGTTGCAGGATCATAAAACTGGCGGAGAGAGGGGGATCGACTGATCCCGATCCAACTTCCTGACTCTCCTACAGCCACGCAAACCAGGAGGGTGTCCTGCTTTGTGGTCCGCCATTGTAGCTTCACGGAGGGTAAGGCGCTAGCGTAATCTGCTGGGGTCAACGAACAGAGGTGTGGCACTGAGGCTAAGCAAGCGCGGGTAGAAGCGCCCACTCGGTCCGCAACGCGAAAAGTCTGCAACGAGGGAACGAGATGCCAAAGAAAGTTGTAAAGAAAGGTGCGACCGCCAAATCCTCAGGACAAGGGGGAGGGGCGGCGGCGGGCAAGAAGTACACCTTGCAGATTGAGCTGGGCGTTCTCGATCACCTAGCGGGAAATCTTTACAGCAACGTTCCTGCCGTCTTGACGGAGATGGTGGCTAACGCATGGGATGCCGATGCCAAGGAGGTTCGAATTGATGTCGACCTCAAAGCGGGAAAAATCGTTGTGACCGACGACGGATTTGGCATGACGGCGAAGGACATCAACGAAAAATTTTTGACGGTCGGCTATCGCAAGCGGGAACAGCCCGGAGGTGATGTGACCCCCGGAGGTCGGCCCGTGATGGGGCGTAAGGGAGTGGGGAAACTCGCACCATTCTCGATCGCCGATAGCATTGAGGTCTATTCGAGAAGCAAAAATCAAAAGTCCGGCCTGTTGATGACGACCGCCGGCATCAGGACTGCCAAGAAGCGCAAAAAGTCTTATCACCCTGATGTGCGCGACTCGTCTGAGCTCATTCCCAAAAAGGGGACGACAATCGTCCTCACTGAACTAAAGATGGAGAGGTTCCGGCGGCCTAACTTCCGCGAGAGGCTTGCTCGGCGCTTCTCAGTTATCGGGACAGAAGAATTCAGGGTTTTCTTGGATGGAGTCGAGATAACGGGAGTTGATCGCGGTGACCTTCAAGTCCTGCAATACATTTGGACTCTTGGTGATTGGAAAAAGCCTAACTGGTGCACTGCTAAACGAGAGTCCGAACTGCCCGAAAAGCTCGACGGTTGGATAGGCGATTGGAAAGTGAAGGGTTGGATTGGGACTTCCCATAAACCCAAGGACCTGGAAAAAGTGTCTGGGAATTTAAACGGCGTTGTTGTGCTGGCTCGAGGAAGGCTCTTTCAAGAAAACATATTGTCTAATTTTAATGATGGAAGACATTACACTAAATATCTTACTGGTCAGATTGAGGTGGATTTTTTGGATGATGGCGATGCTGACATGGCTACAAGTGATAGGCAGCGCCTAATTGAGGACGATGAGCGATACGTTCAGCTTCAGGTTTATTTGAAGTCCGTATTAAACAAGTTGGAATCTCAATGGAGTGCCTGGCGCTCGCTAGATGACCCGGAGGTGGTCGAAGACAAGTATCCTCAAGTCAGGGTATGGATAGAATCTTTAGGCGACGAGCGTATTAAAAGAGATGCAAAAAAACTGATTGGGGCAGTGGAGCGTTTGGCCTTGGCGGAATCGGAAAAGGTTGAAGTTTTAAAGCATTCAATCTTCGGTTTTGAACGAATGAAATTGAAAGGGAGGACTGCAGAGCTGGCTGAGGCCGTTTCCCTTAGCGATGCTGCGTTGATTAAACTCTTTGCGGACCAAGATGCACTTGAGGCGGGTGTTTACCGGGACATCGTTAAAGGTCGGCTTGGTGAGATTCGCCTGCTTAAAGACGCGGTGGATAAAAACGAGAAAGAAAAGGTTCTTCAACAGTTACTTTTCGATCGTTTATGGCTTTTGGATCCGTCTTGGGAGCGCGCCACTGGAAGTCCACAAATTGAACAACAATTTAAGAAGCTTTTTCCAAGCTCATCTGATGAAAAAGATGAGGAGGCCTCGAAAGGCCGTTTTGACATTACTTATAGGACTGCGGCTGGCAAGCACATAATTGTAGAGTTGAAGCGGGCTAACCGCAGCGTAACCTTGGCGGAGTTATCTGAGCAGGGCATGAAGTATGTTGATGAGTTGAATAGGCTTCTTGTAAAGCATGGGGCGATCAAAGAGGGGTTCCAGCCGGATATCGAGGTGATCTTTGTGCTCGGCAACCGCGTGCCTGAACAACAGAATAATGTTCAGCGATATAAGAACCAAATGGATGCCATTTCGGTTGGTTCGCGCGTCAAGACTTATGAGGAACTTGTGTCACAGGCGCTGGATGCATATAAGGATTATCTTGAGAAGACGAAGGACCTAGGCTCCCTCTCAGACCTGATTGAAAGCATTGGTTGATAAACTTTCAAAGGATGCACGAAGCGCGTTGATGCGCTCGGTGAGACAGAAAGACACTTCCCCTGAAGTGATCGTTCGTCGCGCAGCTCACTCGCTGGGCGCCAGGTTTAGGCTGCACCAAAAAAGCCTTCCTGGAAGCCCAGACATGGTCTTCCCCTCACGAAAGCTCTGCATTTTTATTCATGGTTGTTTCTGGCATCGCCATCCGGGATGTCGATTAGCATCCACTCCAGGCTCTAACGTTGATTTCTGGCTGGAAAAATTTCAAAAGAATGTAGATAGGGATAATCGGAAATCCGAGGAGCTAAAATCTCTCGGGTGGAGGGTCGAAGTTATTTGGGAGTGCGAGACCCGCAATCGAGATTCACTTCTGGCCCGCTTAAAGGAAATCCTTTTCCCTTAAGGCTGGTTTGAATCAAGCTAAATTCAAATCTTTGAGGTGTTGTCGGAAGCTCAAGGCAATGATCTCACCAAGACGAACCGGAACAGCATTGCCAATCAGCCGCCCGACTGTCCGGAAGTGGATGGGCTGCCCCTTTTCTGTGAACTGATAATTTTTAGGGAAGGTTTGAAAAATTGCTGCTTCCCTAAGCGAAATAGCCCTGTCCTGCACGGGGTGACCAAATCTTCCATTGCCAAATCCGTAGCACAGAGTTGTCATTGTTGGCGCAGGCTCATTCCAACGCATTCGGCCATAGACCGATCCAAATGTCTTGCCTGACTCTTCTTTGTGGCATGCGGCCACTAAATCACTATCCCAGTCCGCCCATGTTCCTCCGGGCTTGGATTGTCTGATTCTCTTAAGATTTGTTTCGTTAAGGCCGGCGGCAGTGTGAAGCGGGTCTTTGATGTCTGTCTGTCCGGCAGACAACTCGGGCAAGTTGCCAATTGTGTCTTTGACAGTTTTGTGCTTGCGCGAGTGCGTCGGATCTATAAGCTTGATATCACCAAGTCGGGAAGCTAGGAATACCAGACGCTTTCGCTTTTGGGGTATCCCATACTCTCTGCAATCGACCACGCCATACCATGTATGATATCCATCAAACGCTTCTAGAAATTCCTGGAATATTTCGTGCGTGGGCAATTGTGGAACATTCTCCATCGTTACCAAATCGGGCTGGGTTTCTTTTACCAGTCGCGCAAACGACTTAAGAAGCCCCCATTTGGCATCTTTGGAGGTGTCTTTTCCTTTGGCATACGTCGAAAATGGCTGGCACGGAGCGCATCCAGCCAACAATGAGTATTTGCTTTTTAGGAAGTGACGATTGATGTCTGTCGCACCAAGGGATTCGACATCCTTTTCCAAAAATTTGGCTCCGGCATTGTTGTGCTCATATGGAAACCGGCAGGCAGGGTCAACATCTATTCCTGCTCTCACCCAGATTCCTTGGCGCTTCAATCCATGGGTAAGACCACCAGCCCCACAGAAGAGGTCAACGCAGGCGACAGGGATTTCTTGCATGTTTCCATTGACTCCGGTTCAAACCCATTGCCCAGAGCGATGCTCACAGGTCTGTTGATTGTAACGCCGAGCCGAGCTCTGTGAGCGCTTTGGAAAGCATTAGCAAAGCTGCGAGTGGGAGTCTTCCGTGACTATGGCTGGCTCAGTTGGAGCCACAACACGAGCAGCACCATGGGAAGGCCACTCAGCACCGAGCTGACCCAGAAAGCCCCCATCACGGTCAGCGGCGTCATGACCCACCACTGGGCAGCGGTAAACCCTTGGTCGAGCCTTCGAGCCGCGTAGGCCTCCTGCGGGTAGAGCCGCTCCGCCTTCCGCAGGCCGCGCCGGGCCATCAACGGCCCGACGATGAAGCCGAGCGGGCCCAGGACGAGCAGGCTGAGCGAGAACCACCAGAAGAACCGGTTGTGTGGGGTGGTCACCTTTTTAGGGGCAGCGCGCATGGCGGCGTCCCCACCAAGCCCACCCCCGGTGCCGGCGGACGGTCCAAGCATCGGATTCGATTCGGTCTTCATTTGGTGTAGGCCCTCCAGACTCCCGATTCCCGCACATAGCGAAGATTTTTGCTGACGGGGATCGGCACTTGCCGGCCCTCGATGTTGAGCACCGCTTGGCCGCGGGTATCGCAGCGATAGCCCTCGGCGCCTTCCGCTTCAACGCAGCCGGAGAGCTCGAATTGCTGGACGTCGGTGACCTGTCCGGCGCCGCTGTCTTGCAGCAGCCGGACAAAGGCTTCCTTGGCGTTGTCGGCCGACGGCTTGTCACTACAGGCAGTGAGGCCCAAGGCCATGGTCAACGCGACCAGGCCGATCCATACGTTTTTCATGTCGTTCCTTTGAATGAGTGATAGAGGGCGACCGGCTTACTTGTCGCGGTTCCCATCGGGCTTGAACCCAGCGATCCAGAGCCTGGTGTCTTTGAAAGGCGTAAGCATTCCGGAGGGGCCCGGGTGTAGATCAGCGGTCTGGATAAAGCCGGCCACCCAAGCGATGCGCAGCGACACGTCTACGGCGCGGTCAGCGACGCCAGGACGACTCACGTTGACCACGAACGGCTGAGCGGGCGGGTTGGGACCGGTGGAGCGCTGAGCGCCGGTGTTCGGCTTGCTGGGCGGCACGCGGATGCCATTGAGGGTGTCCCGCCCCTTCCAAAGAGCCGCTTGGTTCAGTTCGGCCGTCTCGCCCAGGTCGTCGGTCTCGGTCAGCGGCACGTCGGCGCACGAGCGGAAGGTCTCGACGCTTGACGCGGCGGGGCTGGTCCAAATGCGCGCTTCAGCCGTCCAACAGGGCAGAGCGGCGCTCCATTCGGTGAACGTGATCGCGACGCGGGGCCAGTCCAGTTTCCCGAGCTGGGCTGTCTGGTGGTTGTCAGTCTTGAAGAGGTTGGGCAGCTTCCCGGCGCCGCTGATGGGCGTATAGATCGAGCTATTCCCCTGACCGCTGGCCTTGCCAGCGATCTGCGGCTTGATGCCCACCATCTGCTTGCCTGTGTCTGCCAAGCCTTTGCCCAGCTGGCGAAAAAAGCCCGGCTTCTGTTCTGGTGCTTTTTGGGCCTGAGCTACGCCGGCCACGGTCAATGCGAGCAGGGCTGCGCCTGCGATCCTTGCGATGTCCATGAAATCCCCGTGTGTTGGTGGAGGGTGCTACATTTCATGAAGAGTCTGCCATGCAGTGGAGGAGCAAGTCATGCTGTCCGGCCAACTTTTCAACATTCGTTCACGTGCCGAAGGCTTCTCCCCGAGCTCTCTTTGCTGCCCGCCTGAAACAGGCTCGGGAACTGCAAGGCATCCCAAGCCAGCGAGCTTTGGGGGTGCTGATGGGGCTCGATAAGAAGTTGGCCAGTAGCCGGGTCAATCGCTACGAGAACGAGACCAGTGGCATCGACTTGGATGGGCTGGGGAAGCTGGCCGAGACGCTCGGGGTTCCGATGGCCTACCTGGTGGCTGAAGACGATCAAACGGCTGAAGCGATTCTGGCACTGGGGGAAATGTCAGTCGAGGACCGGGCAAAGGCTCTGTCTTGGCTCCGGAAGTTCAGCCGTTAATCGCCCCTGTTTGGCGTCTGCGGCAAGTGTATTCACGGAGTGCACTGCATTTTCATCTATGTTGGTAGGAGTTGGCACCTTCGTTTCTGCGACGAGAGCGATAGCTGGCGTGATGCTGAAGGTCTGTTCAAACGACAGTGACAAGTGTCTCTGGCAAGGTGCTATACGGTCCTGTCACCTATGCGGAGCGCTGCGCATAGGTATGAGCTTAGAGGCACAACAGACTTGGGCTCGACTAACCTTGAAATCTAGGCCCCGTGGGGGCAGGTTTCCCTTTGGCACCACTAGTCGGCGATGCCGTAACGTAGTTCTTTGCCGCGTTATTGAGGTGATTGATGATTGTGGCATCGGCAGAAGGCTTGGGGTGCATGGTTCCGCGGAGCTCTACAATATTGACTTCACTAGCGAAGGTCTTTATGAAGCCGTCAATAGCTGAGGCGCTGTCGAGCTTGAGCCAGCCTAGTGCGCTATCTTCCGGAAATGTCGACGCGCCAACTGATAGCAAGTGAATGAGCTCTCGTGTAGCTCCGTTTCTCGTCATGCTTGAGCCTGCGCAGTCTTTGTAAATAATTCTCGCCCTTTCTTTTAGGATGCCTGAAAGAGAGCTGGACTTGATTTTGTCATAATGGAGCTTTTCGAGTTCTTTATCTGCCTCAGTCTTGATATTCCTATAGTTGCTTATGATGCCTGCTGCTTGGTTCAGAGGGGCGCAGAAGAAAGAGGATTGTCCATAGGCGCAGTAATGGAGCCAATCAAGATCACTTTCATTTTTTGACTGGGCAACCTCTAGCCCATAGCTGAGCAGGCGAAGAATCTGGGGCTCAGGTAGCTTTATAATGTCATTTGGGCGCTTTGCCGCGCGGAAGGGGGCGATCCGATGGACATTAACGATATTGTTGCTATCGCTGCGCTTGGCTTGAAACACGCTAGCCCGTGCAATATCATCTGAAAATCGGATGATCAAGGCAAAGTCGGCACCGGTGCTTCCCTCGCTCTTCTTGCTAGAGCCATGCTTACTATACTGACCCCAAGCGAACCCAGGTGGTGATCCTGAATCAAGACAATCTAGAACCCAGTCGGTTGAGCCGATAAAAGCTCCGAGGAGCATGGAGGTTAGATCCTCCTCTTTTTGTGGCCTATTTAAATGGGCTCTTAGAGTTTTGAACGTTGCAATCTGCAACGCACCGGCAAGCGGTGTAGGCCTGATGGGCTGATCAATCGCTCCAATGCAGGCCTCAACGAGTTGTTCTACTCTCGATATAATCTCGTCGCTCGGCCATTCTATGGTCATTCTTGGCCTCTCTTTCGCTTGGTAAGGAGGGGGCTTTTTGCTCCGAGCGAGCATGCTTCAATACTTGGGAAATATCAACTCTCGCGATAGAGCCTTCCCTTGCAACCCAGCCCTGGATTACTTCCTTCCAGTTGCTAGGAAACGATACTTGCGTGCATAAGTTTGTCATCACTTCGGGCATTGAGCCTGCTGATACGTCAATCCATTGATCAAAGGCGGCTCTATCTTCAAGATCCAAGGTCATGGCATGTTCTACAAGGACTTTAGCAAGGGCGGTATCATAGGCAACCCAGCGTGCCCGTTCATCCCAGTATTCAATCGCTGCTCGAATCGATGGAAAGCAGCGCCAGTCTTCAACGTCGTTGGCTGGCCTTGTCAGCCAACGATCAGACTCCCGAGCATCTTGACGAGACAGCAATATGCCGTATCTGTTTAGGCGTTTTTTGGCTCTAGCTTGGTTCACGATATATGGCCCGTAAGGATTGAGCCCTTTTTAGTGCGAAAGAGAATCCTGTCAAGACTCCGCGTGTGCGCGGTTAAATCGCTGGAGGGCCGTCAATTTGCGTTGTCTCCTCCGGAGTTCTCAGTGTATGACTTTCATGGCATGCGCGAGTCTGCCTTAAGGATAAAACTTGCGCGGATCAGCCAAGCATGAAACGAACTGCCCCCGCTGGTAGCGCGGCAGCTCCACGTTGGGCTGATACAGCTCTAAAGCGGCAAGCTGCTTGCTGCGCGTCACCTGCGGCTTCTTGTGGAGGTAGTGCCTGCGCAGCACCTGGACCCGGTCCCGTGGATCGGTGCTATGGCCCGTGACCAAGGCAATCTCCTTCTCTGGAACGTCGTTGACATCAAGCTCGGTGGCCAGCGTGTGGCGGAAAGCATGGAACCCGATGCCTTTGGGAAAGCCCAGGCTTTTCAGGTAGCGGCCAAAGTCCACCACGAACTGTTGGCTGTAACGTGCATTCGTTTCGCCTGTCGTGCGGTTCACGCCGGCAGAGAGCAGCGGGAACAAGCGGGCATGGCCCGTGGCCTTCATGTCTTCCACGAAATCCAAGAAGCCGGCTTCCAGCAGCGGCTGAGCGATGGGGATGATGCGCATGCAGCCGGCTCCCTTCATGCTTTGCCTGCTGCGCCGCTTCTTCTTCGGGTCGGCAGCCAAGTCCTTGTCCAACGTTTTCTGGAAGGCGATGCACCAGATGCCGCGTTCCTCGATGATGTCGGTCAACTTCAACTGGCAGACTTCATTGACTCGCGCCCCCGTATAGAGGCCAATCATCGGCGCCCACCAATACTGCGGCTTCTTGGCCCAGGGCAGAAAGTTGGCCGGGTCAAAGATCGTTTGAAGGTCTTCGTCTTCGAACAGGCGGATGGCCTTTTCTGGATCGATGGTGTCGTCCTTCTTGGGCTTTCGGAATGCCTTCATCGGTGACACGTCGATGGCTTGTCCGTTGACCAAGTGGTTGAAGAAGGCGACCAAAAACCGGCGGTGTCGCTCCTCGGTGGCAGGCGCCAGCGGCGGCACGTCTTGCTCTTTACCCAGGGCGATTGCCTCGTCAAAGGAGAGGTCCTTCAGCAGCGGATCCGACACCAAGTTCCTCGGAGCCCAGCGCAGCAGCGTCCAGAGCGCTTGGATGTGGTAATAGTCGACTCGAGCTGCCGAGATGTTGCCGCAGGTGAGCAGCAGCAGTTTCAAAGTGCGCTCTGTGGACTGCACAGTCTTCGGGTCGAGCTGCCGGCGGCGCATGTCTTCGAGGTGGTCCTCGATTTCCTTGGCCAGTGGGCGTGACGGTGTGCCCATGGGCAGCTGCGCGGGGTAGCGTGTGTTGTTCTTCAGGCCGATCTTCCGTCCGGTTTCGTCGAGCGCGGCGAGGATGCATTCCTGGAGATTGATGGCGGCTTCCCGGCCTCGGATAATAGCGAGGTCAATACGGTAGCGACCAATGTGGATGCCTTCCAAATGCAGGAGGCCGAACGGCGAGGCGATGTAATCGTTGAGTGCTGCGGAGGGTAGAGCGGTCATGGGTCACTTCCATCTAGAGATGGAAGTAGGGATATGACAGGACGAAAATTCGTCAACGGGGGCGATACAAAAATCTGCGGTGTCGGCGCAGTCCTTAGGCGTCGGGGTGTCCTCTCTGGAGTGCCCTCCAGATTCGCTAATCCGTTACCTGGCGGAAACCCTTATAAAACAAGGGTTGCGAGGGAATTTGTGTCGATTTATCGCAGTCAATTCTGTACTGTTTGCAGTAAATAAGCTAACTAAATGAGCTTGTTGCTCGATTTTTAAAATGAATTTAAGTTAAATGTTAGCCTATTATTGTTAGTCTGAATTTATATTCAAAGCAGCGATATGCCTGGATCGGAACTTTCTGACATCCGATAGGGCGCGACACCGATGGTGCGTCGAATGCCAGGAGTGCAGTCTGACCTTGCCGGACGTGGGACCTGATGGTCGCTCACCCTGCGGACGCTTGAGCAGCGTCGTGCCGGCCCCCGGAACTGATTCCGCGCTGCCTTGGTGGATGCGTCTCAAGCAATGCGACAAGGCTGCTGATACTCAAGCCCATGGACAGAGCCGAGCTTCGCCGTCACCTTGAGCGTCTGGATGCCGCGGTGCCCGCCTTGCGGGCTTCCAGTCCTGATCGCCGCCACTTCTGGCAAGTCTTTGCCAACATGGCTGCTGCTATCGAGCAAGAGGCTACGACTGGTGAGGACGTGCAGTTCGTCGGCCGTCGAGCTGACGAAATCTTGTCCTGGCACGGGCTCGAAAGCACAGACCAAAACGTCTGAGTCCATCGGTGCTGCCTTGGTCCATCCTTTTGGATAGCAGTGCACTTGTTGTGCGCAGGCATGCAGGCCTCACGCAAGCAAGCAAATCTCCGCAGTGGCCTTATCACTGGCTGCAAAGCCCAGCCATCGCCTGCTGACATCAATCGCCCCCGTCCATCCGAATACCGTTTAGCCCGCAGGTCTTATAGGGCATGCACGTGCTGTCTCCACCAGCGCTGGGCCTATTGAAGGGAATCTTGGCTTCGCTGTCCCGACCGCAAGGACAGGCCTCCTTCTCGACGCTGACGCTCTGTTGCGGCCCTTCGCTGCGCGCCTAGCGGTGCTCGCTCTCGGGTGCGGTAGGGCCGGACGCTCCGCCTACCGGTTCCCACGAGGCGCACAACGCGCTGGTGGAGACAAACCGATGAAGCGCACCCAAGACATCAAGGCGCAATACCAACTCCAGATGGACGAGGAGGGCATCTTGCTCGCCGCCGCGACCATCCTGGAACAACGCCTTCAACGCCAAGGCCGCATCCACAGCCCCGACCAGGCTGGCGATTATCTGATTGCCCGCTGCGCTCACCTGCCGCACGAAATTTTCGGCGTCGTCTTCCTCGACACCAAGCATCACATCCTGGCCACCGAGCACCTCTTCACCGGCACCACCGACGCCTGCGAAGTCCACAGCCGAGTCGTCGCCAAGCGCGCCCTGGAGCTCAACGCCGTCGCCGTCATCCTCTTCCACAACCACCCGAGCGGGAACCCGGAGCCGAGCGAAGCAGACCGCAAGGTCACCGAACGCCTGAAGCAGGCGCTGTCGCTTCTCGACATCCGCGTCCTCGACCATCTGGTCATCGGTGGGCGGCAGCACACCAGCCTGACCGCAAGGGGGTGGGCATAGCCCGCCCCTTCACCTGCGCAGCCTGCCGAAGCTAGACTGCCAAGGCAGATGCACTTCCAAGGAGCAGGAAATGAAGGCGTTTCATGTGCGCGGGATTGTGTGGGAGACCGATGGCAAGCGTCCCGCGTTGCCGATGGAAGCCACGGTCGAGTGCGCGAGCGAAGAAGACATCGCAGATCGCTTAGCGATGCTTACGGATGGCTGGTAAGTGACTTCGCAGTCGTAGACGGTGCTGATGTGCCAGTGATTTGAGAGCGTGATTCCATTCTGGGACGCACGCTACGCCTGACGGTTAGACTCTGGCGGCAACGAAGGACATCGAGCACTCACGGAGGCTCAGCTTGCGCTTACTGATTCGCAGCATTGCGGTGCTTACCCTTTCGTTAGGAACGCTGGCCTGTGCTCAAGGACCGGCGAGTGGTTACGCCTCTCAGGAGAAAACGATGGAAGGACATCCCCCCAGCGCCGCAGACGTGCGCTCCGAGCAAGACAAAGCCGCTGCTAGTGCGGACAGGGCCGCAGACGAGGCCAGCCGGCGAGCCGCTCCCAATGCTGTGGTGTCGGGCGATTACCCACCACTGCCGCAAGGCCCAGCACTAACGTCAGATGCATTGGTCGAGGCCATCGTTCGAATGGCCAAATCTTTCGAAACCAGAGCAGACATGGCCCCGATGCATGTTGCGCAAGTGTCAGGGCTTGAGGTGACGCCAGACAGTCAAGGGCGGCGAACAGGGCTCCAGGGCACACTGGGTGCGGGGCACTATGAGTTCGCTGTGTGGAAGCCTTACGCGCGTCATCCCGGCCACACCATTGAGCTCACAGTGAGGCCTTCCGAGGCTTGTGACCTGTCGTTCAAATCGCTGCATGACCCATTGGTCGCAGGAGGGTTCGGCGTGACCAAGAACGCGGTGGGCTTCAAGCCGACGGTCTACTTTGAGCGAGCGCTCGCAGACGGGCTTGGCTTGTATGTAGTCGTCAGCACGGACAAGCACGACGACCCACGTTGCGTTTCGCGGGTCAAGCTCGAAATGGAGCCGCGTGATGGCTGATCAGCGCGACATTGAACGGTTGCTCCAGAACCTGGAGCAGCAGCCGGGCCTCCCCGAAGGCGCAGTGCGTGACCTTCGAGAGGCCATCGATACATCGCCTTATTTGACTTCGGTGATGACGCAAGCCATCGACCTAGGCACCTTGCGCCGGCTGGAAGTGTCCAACCAGCCGAACGAGGGCGGGCACTACGATGACAAGACCGGCACCGTCAGCATCAATACCTCGATTTTCGAGCCGTCCATTCGTTCCGACCGCTTGGACATGTTGTCGGGAACGGTGGGGCACGAGACCGGGCATGCGCTGATGGTGCCGTCGGCGCAGGTTTCCTTGAACACCTTTGTGTTCAAGCTTGATACCGCTCTCAAGGACGGCGTCCAATACGGTGAATCGGTTGTTGATGCGACGGCGCTGTCCAAGGAATACATGGCGTCCGCTCGGCAAAACGAAGCCTTGGCCGAGTTGGTGAGCATGAATGCCGTTGCGAGCCGAGTGACGACGACCACAGGCGAGTTCAATCAAGCCGAGTTTCTGCGTCGCGTCGAGCCGACAACCGCTTGCGTGAAAGACGGAAAGCTTGAGCCGGGCATTCACTTGGACGAGCGCGGACTTCAACGAACCGGAAACAGCATTTCCAGTCCTGCAGTGGAAGCGGTCGCCGTTTGTCACTTTGACCGAAGCGATAGCAGCATGGGCAGTCAGGGCACGTCCAATTACGCCGGCTACTACGCGGGCTATGCTGTGAGTGCGGGGGCTGCGTTGCTGAAAGAGCGCGCAGGTTCGACGACTCAGGCTTTGCCGCGCCTGGGTTACAACCTCGCAGAGCTAGGCACGGATACAGCCAAACTGGAGGGAGCCGGGCTGAACTTGGGCGGGCAGGGCAAGGCGTTCGGATTTGTCGATACCTCCCACGGTCAGCAGCGCGAGGTGGAAGTGCGCCAACTGGGCCCGGCCCAGCATCGCCCGGACATTGAGCCATCCTCGGTTCGGTCTCCTTCGCAGGTCTTGGCCAACGACCCAGCCCATCACGACTTCGCCACTTTTGACCGAATTCACCAGTGGGTGCGAGGCACCGGGAATTGGAACGAGGAGGAAAGCCAGAACGTATCCGCCTCCCTCTACAAGCAGCAGGCCGAAGATTCCCTCCTGCAGCGAGTGGACCGGGTGTCTGGAGGCTTGGGAGACAATGGCGCCCAGAACGTCTTCGCCGTCTACGCGCCCTTCGGAGACAAAGGGCCGTTCTTCCATGCTCATGTCGACGGGCGCGAGGCCTCCCAGCAGCCAGCGCAGCAAAACCTCCAGCAGGCGGAGGTCATTAAGCAGGACCAGATGCGACAGCAGCAGATGGAGCAGACTCAACAGCATACTCAGCAACACGAGTCGGGACCGAGGATGACTACGTAGCCCTGCCTTGGGTTAAACTGTGCTTGCTCTGGCGATAGGCTTTCCGCCTGTCCCTCTATTCGTCACCAAGTGACTTACTCGACTCCGCATGTCTCTATTCGGTGGTCGCCGTTGGTTAAGTGTCCATGCGCCCTGCGCTAGGCAAGCCGGAGCTAAGAATAGAGGAGAGATCTTATGAAGAAATTTATTCGTAAGACCCGCCTAGTTCATGCGTTGCTGTCGTTTGGGGGCGGATTTTTCCGTTTCCTGGCAGCGCTCATGAACATGGCATCTAACTACTCATGGGCTTCGCGATGAAGAGATGGGAACACCGCTTTGAGGTAAAGCCAGGGCGATGGGTGTATGTCCCTACTCCCATGGGTAAAGCTGCGGGCGAAAAAATTCGTTCATCTGTGGCAAAGGTGTGGTCCCGCCCCAAGTTCTACTTTCACCTTCGCAAGGGCGGGCATGTGGCGGCTCTCCGGCGACATTTGAAAAATCAATACTTCTTTCGCTGCGATCTCGACGACTTCTTTGGTCGCATCAATCAATCGAGAGTTACGCGCAGCTTAAAGGAAAATTTTTCCTACGTTGATGCCAGGAAGATGGCGAGCGACAGCGTGGTCATCCGTCCTGGCACCGGCAAGACCATGCTGCCGTATGGGTATGTGCAGTCTCCGATACTGGCATCCTTCGCGCTTGACCGCAGTCGAGTAGGACGGTTTCTAAAGAAGTGCGAATCTTCCGAGGACGTGACTGTCAGTGTTTACATGGATGACATCGTCTTGTCGTCCAATGACGAAGCGCGCCTTTATGTCGCAGCCGCTGAGCTTGCCCAACTCGCGACAGATGCAGGCCTGCCACTTAATGCTGGTAAGACAATTGGACCCGCCTCGACAGTGACGGCCTTTAACGTTGAGCTCTCACATGGTCTGTTGTCTGTGACGAAAGAGAGAATTGATCGCTTCCGTGAGTCGTATGCCACAGCAAGCTCATTGCACGTCGAACTTGGAATAGTGAACTACGTGCATTCGATTAATTCCACGCAGGTTGCCGCTGTGACAACGTGACGTAACCTGTTGCGATGAGATTAGTGTGCATCGTCCGTCGTTGGTGACCTCGCTGGATTCTTTATCTTGATAGCTCCAAGCATGCGAGCTTCAACTTGGATTTCCTGAGCATGTCGCCGCTTAGCATGAAGCAGTAAGGCCCCCACGAGTTCCGCATCATCCAACTTTTGAACTCCGGCCAAGAAGACTAGGTCCGCCACGCGCTGCCGTTGTTTGATTTCCTCCCGCCTCGCTGTTTCTTGCTCCTTCGCTTCGCGGCGCTGGTTGGCTAAAAGCTCTTTCGCTTGCAGCTGTGCTAAGCGCTCGGTGGCCCGCTGAATTTGGTCTCGGTAGTGATTCGTTGCGGTCATGCGTTTCTCCTGTCGCTTGGAAATGAGTCAAGCAGGAAAACGGCCCGCGTCAAGCGTTGGGGCGGTCTCGAATTTCGTCCACCGCGAGACCCGAAAGATCTAAAAAACAAGAGCCTTCAAGAACAAGCAAGAGCGCACCTAGGTGTCACTGCGTGACACGTGCGCAAGGGTCTTCGCCCCTTGAACCCCAAGTGCTTTCAGCCCTTGCGAAAATCTGAATCCACGGCATAAACGAAGCGAACTCAACCGCTTCGGGACCCATGCTTCATGGCCATCTACCACGCCAACGTCAAAACCTTCAGTCGCGCCAAAGGGCATTCCTCGATCGCAGCGGCCGCTTACCGCGCCGGCCTGCTGCTTGAGGACGCCATCACTGGCATGCGCCACGACTACCGCCGCCGGGACGGCGTGGTCGAAACGCGCTGCATTGCTCCCGAGGACGCGCCCGATTGGGCTCTGGTCCCCGCTGAGCTCTGGCCGGCGGCAGAGGCGGCTGAGCGTCGCAAAGATTCGACGGTCGCGCGCGAGTTCGAGTTCGCGTTGCCGCACGAACTCGACGATATTCAGCGCTCCGAGCTGGCCGTGGAAGTCACCCGTGCGCTTGTCGCGCGCTATGGGTTCGCGGCCCAGGCCAGTATCCACAGTCCCGGCTCCAAGCATGGGCTGAACTGGCACGTCCACGTGCTGGCAACGACGCGGCGCATGGGGCCGGACGGCCTCACGGACAAAACCAAGGAACTGGACGGCGGGCCTTCGGGACGTGTTGAAGTGCAGTGGGTGCGCGAACTCATCGCTTCCACCATCAATGCCCACCTTGAGAAAGCTGCGCTTGAGATTCGGGTGGACCACCGCCGACTTGAGGTCCAAGCCGAAGATGCACTGGCGCGCGGCGACTTGGCCGCCGCTGCCGTGCTGTCCCGGGAGCCGGCCAAGCACGTCGGCAAGAACGGCACCGCCCTGGCCCGGCGGGGCCAGCCGTCGGAGCGTTCGGACGCAAACCGTCGAATCGAAGAAACCAACGAAGAGACCTTCCAAAAAATCATCGCCGTGTTCGAGCAAGAAGGACGCGCCATGCCGGTGCCCGACGGTCACAGCCAGGCCCAGGCCGAGCGCGAGGCTCGCCAACCTTCTGATGCGCTGTCCTTGCCGCTCAGGCGCGGGGCAGGGCACATCGAGGTGTCCCGCAGCATGGCGACCATTGCTCGCGGGCTGGGACTGATGGAGGCAGAGGAGGCCAAACCGTCGCGCGCGCCACGTTCAGTCGAGGAGCTCGCAGAGGAGGCCAGCGACGAATGGGGCGTGGCTGTTCAAGCGGATCCCCGCTTGGCTCAAACACTCCAAGCAACGCTGGACCTAATGCAGTGGATCAAGGAACGCGTGACTGCCTTCGCCGACGAGGCCCGGCTGCGTCCGGACCTCAACGAGCTGCTGCGTCGGCTGCGGCGCTTCAAGGCCGCCGCCATGAAGTTCGCCCGGCGGCTATTGGCGGTGCGCCGAGCGGAGAAGCTGCACCACATGGCCGAGAACTCATGGAACGACTTCGTTGCAAACAACCCCGAGCCCGGTCCGTCGTGGATGCAGGGGGACTGGACGCAGCGGCGTGGTCGCCGACTCAGCACCCTGGAAAGCCGGACCGCAGAGCTTGCAGATGCAAGGACCAAGGTGACCCCGGAGGAGCAAGCCCTCTGCGAGAAAGACGCGTCGGCCAGCGCGGCGCACCTGGAGGTGTGGAGCCGAGACATGCTCCAGCGCTATCCCGTCCAGCTCGACATGGCGGCCAAACCGGATGAGCAGCGCCCAAGTCCTGCCATCTCCGCTCCTCCTGCGCCTGCCCATGTTCCCAAGCCGCCGCGCTTCCACTGAAACCAAAGAGCCCCGCGGTGCGGGGCTCAATCGTCATCGCGCTCTCCGGCTCAGTGCAGGGTCGGACGCTTCTTGCTGCGGACTGGATCCAACTGTGCGTCTTTCTTCTTCCGGCCCGCTCGCCATTCCTCCACTGACGGAAGCTCTCGAACGATGAAGGCTTCCCGTGTGCGCACCGGTTGGAAGGGATGCGGAGGGGCGTGATCCAACGATTGAGCGGCGCCGCCTCCGCCTGGCGGCTTCTTCTGGCTGTAGACGATCAGTTCGCCAGCAGAGGCCCAGGCATTGCAGACATTTCGCTGGCGCACCAGCGGCTCGTCAGAGAGCGTTTGGCTCATCAGCCCGGCTAGCAGATGGCCGGCGATTTCGAGTTGCTGAGGGTGGGTGGTCATGAAAACTCCTGCGTGTGTGGGGAAGTCCTCATCCAACCAAGAATCGCCACTTCCGCAAGAGCTCGCTTCGAGCCCTGTTTCACAAATTTGAATACGGGTCAAAATTTGATGGCTGCTATGTCATAAGGAAGCAGTTAAGCCGAGTCGGGCAGTTCGGGCTTGTGTGCGCTTCAACCGTCGGTTTCCCTCTGCTGTGACAGGCGATTCTGTCAAAGTAGCTTAGCTCAAGGTGATTTCGTCGGATGAATCAGAGAAAGGGGGGAACACCAATCCCTATCTTGCTTGACAAGTCCCAAAATGGGACTATGATTGCGGCATGAGAGTCATCGCCATTGCCACGCTTAGGGACTACTGGGAGGCGAACCCCCCAGCCGAACAACCCTTGAAGGCGTGGTATGACGAAGCGAAGGCGGCCACTTGGAAGTCACCGCAGGACATCAAAAACGCTTACCGAAATGCAAGCTTCATTGCCAACAACCGAGTGGTGTTCAACATCAAAGGCAATGATTACCGATTGATCGTGGCGGTGGCTTACCGAGTCCGCATTGTTTACGTGAAGTTTATTGGCACACACGCCGAATACGATCAGATAGACGCCGTAACCATAGAGGTTGACTGACATGAACATCACCCCCATCCGCACCCCCAGTGATTACAAGGCTGCATTGAGGTCGATCTCCAAGCTGGTGGAGGCTGACCCCGCGCCCGATAGCCCGGAAGGCGAATACCTGGACGTGATGGCTACGCTCATTGAGGCGTATGAAGCCAAGCAGTTCCCCATAGATGCGCCGGATCCGATCCAGGCAATCAAGTTCAGAATGGAGCAGGCCGGTCTTGAGCCAAAGGATCTCGCCGCCTCCATTGGCAAGCCCAACCGCGTGTATGAAGTGCTCAACGGGAAGCGTGGTTTGTCCATTGAGATGATCCGAAACCTTCGCAAAAACCTGGGCATCCCTGCGGAAAGTTTGATTGGCGCCTAATCCTTAGCCCCCGCTTCGGCGGGGGCTTTTCTTTCGGACTAATTGGTGTCGAAAGACGACCGTCTGCTTGGCGTGCTCCATAATGTCGGTCGGCACGTTGTCGCAATCTACCAGCACAGCGACGTGAGATTCGTGCGGAAGTCCAGGTGTGCTCATGTGGATTGCTTCCTTGGCTTGGAAGGTTTCTTGCTCTGTGGTGGTTCTTCTAGCAAAGGGAGAAGAGTGTCCAGGCTGAGTCCATAGGCCAACACCGACAGCCCAGGCGACACGCCCCGGAGCCCGTCCAGCTTCTCCTGAGCTGTGAACGCCCTGCTATAGGTCACGTGGTGCTCGTCGTCCAGCTCGTGGCCGACCAACTGGGCGCGGAGCTCAGACACCACGCCCGCGCCTTGCAACTCTTGGATCAGGGTTTTGCGCAGCGAGTGGAAGCCTCGCTTGGCCGTGGGCCAGTTCTTGCCCACCTCGGCCAGGTGCCGGCTGAAGGCTTTGGAGATCCAGTTCCCCTGGCCGTTCTTGGCATCGGCTTTGGCCGCCGGGAACAAACGCTCCTGCCCTTTGTCCCGCGCCTGCTGGAACCAGTCCAGGAAGCCCAGGGCGAGCAGGTCGGGGTGAATCGGCACCGTCCTCAAGCTCACGTCTGTCTTCACTTTTTGGTGTTCGCCCTCGTCCGAAATCTGGATGCAGGGAAGGCCGCCGTCCTCGACCACGTCGGAGGTCAGCAGTTGGCCGACCTCTGAGGCACGGGCACCGGTATACAGGCCAATGAGGGACGCCCACCGCGCGGCGAGGGGCAGGCCCTCGAAGGCTGCGGGCGCGAACAAGGCCTGGACCTGGTGGGCGTCGTAGGCTTTGAAGCCGAACTTGCGCCGGGCGCGCTTCTCGCGAGTGGAGTAGCTCACGTGCCCGGATGCGGGATTGTCTCCACGGGGAAAGTGGCCCGAGGCCTGGGCCCATTCGAAGAACCCGCCTTTGCCGCCGATGTAGGACTGCTTGTTGGTCAGGGTCGGGGTGGAGGCGCCTTTGTCGCGCATGTCTTGATACCACCGGGCCAAGTCCGAGCGGGTAATCGTGTGTAGCTTTGTCTTCTCGCCCAGGAAGCTGGTCAGCAGTTCGACAGCGGTCCGCTTGATGGTCCAGGTCTTGGGCAGTGTGCTGCCCTTGAGGCTGTTCAGCCAGGCGTCTCGGGCCTTCCCAAGCGTGATTGATTCGAGGGAGGGTTTGGTTACCCGCTTCGGCGTGGGGAGAGGCGGCACGTGCTGTTGAATCAGCTCCCCCAACGCACTGGGCTGCGGGGTAGTGAGCGCCATGAGTTGCTGGAAGAGCGTGACGTCTCCAGGTGTGTCGATCTGCCACTGCTCGGTGATCGACCCATCCGCCGAGCGCGTCCGATTCAGCGTCAACTCCTGCGGACGTTCGGTGTCGGTCAGGCGCGCCAGAAGCGCGTCCAGGTCGTCGTCTTGGCTTTGCATGCGTCGGTCCCTCAACACAGTGAAGACCTGAGCATACCGGGCAGCAAGGGTCAACGCGCGCAGTCGGGCCTCCCGCATATCGTAAGTGTGGAGGGTGCGTTTGAAGGTCTGCCGACCCACGACGGGCTGCAAATCGACAGGCACACGCTGCCGATACGACCAGAGGCCGGAGGGGGCTCGAACGAGATGATGAGGGATGCGCATGGGTGTCGTGTGTTCCGACTTGCGCAGCTGCAGCCAGTTTTTACGCTAACAAAAAACCCCTGATTTCTCAGGGGTTTGCGTATTCTGGCGGAGAGAGGGGGATTCGAACCCCCGAAGCGCGGTTTAGACGCTTACACACTTTCCAGGCGTGCTCCTTCAACCACTCGGACACCTCTCCGTGCCTGCCGTCCGACTGGGTCGGCGGCAGGAGCGGGATTCTAGCCGCCGCGGGCGCGGTTAACAAGGCGAACGATCTCTGCGGTCGGGAGCCTGCCGCCGATGCAGGTCCTCAGGTTAAGCAAATGCGCTTGCCGGACGACCTTGGTCAGCGGGGACGGCCGGGCACCACTGCTGAACGATCAAGCTGGCGCGCCATGGCACAATATCGGTTCAGAGGAAGCTGGTTGCCCGATGTCTTATCTTGTTCTCGCCCGCAAGTGGCGCCCGAAGCGTTTTGCCGAACTCGTGGGCCAGGAACACGTGGTCCGCGCGCTCAGTAATGCGCTCGACAGTGGGCGCGTGCACCACGCGTTTCTGTTCACCGGCACCCGCGGCGTGGGCAAGACCACCATTGCGCGCATCTTCGCCAAGTCGCTGAACTGCGAGACCGGCACCAGTGCCGATCCGTGCGGCACCTGTCCGGCCTGTCTGGACATCGATGCCGGCCGCTATATCGACCTGCTGGAGATCGACGCCGCGTCCAATACCGGCGTGGACGACGTGCGCGAGGTGATCGAAAACGCGCAGTACATGCCCTCGCGCGGCAAGTTCAAGGTGTACCTGATCGACGAAGTGCACATGCTGTCCAAGGCCGCGTTCAATGCGCTGCTGAAGACGCTGGAAGAACCGCCCGAGCACGTGAAGTTCCTGCTGGCCACCACCGACCCGCAGAAGTTGCCGGTGACGGTGCTGTCGCGCTGCCTGCAGTTCAACCTCAAGCGACTGGACGAGGACCAGATCCAGGGCCAGATGACCCGGATCCTGGCCGCCGAGCAGATCGAATCGGATCCATCGGCGATCGTGCAGCTGTCCAAGGCCGCCGACGGCTCGCTGCGCGATGGCCTGTCGCTGCTCGACCAGGCCATTGCCTATGCCGGCGGCGCGCTGCGCGAGGACGTGGTGCGCACCATGCTCGGCACGGTCGATCGCACCCAGGTCGGGGCGATGCTGCAGTCATTGGCCGATGGCGATGGCGCGCGCCTGATGCAGGTGGTCGCTGCCCTGGCCGAATTTTCGCCCGACTGGAGCGGCGTGCTGGAGGCCCTGGCCGAGGCCTTGCACCGCATCCAGGTACAGCAGTTGGTGCCGTCGGTGGCGTTTGTCGGCGATGGCATCGACCCGACCGCGTATGCCGCGCAGCTGCGGCCGGAAGTGGTGCAACTGTGGTACCAGATGGCGCTCAACGGGCGTCGTGATCTGTATCTGGCGCCCAGCCCGCGCGCCGGTTTCGAGATGGCGGTGCTGCGCATGCTGGCCTTCCGTCCTGCGGCGACGGTGCCCGCCGGTGGTAGTGACGATGGACGCGGCGCCAGCACCGGCGGCGGTGCGCGATCTGCGGCAGCTGGCGTGCAGGCAGCTGCGTCGGTGACCGCCGCGCCTGCGCCCGCAGCGGTGGCGAAGCCGGCCGAGGTCGTGGAAGCGACGCCTGCTGCCGGTGCGGCAGTTCCGGTGCCGGCGCCATCGCCTGTCGTTGTGCTTCCCAGCTCGGACGCAGCGTCAGATCGTCGCGCGTCGTCAGCATCTGCGCGCAACGACGAGACGCCGCCGTGGGCAATGGATGACGCGCCGGTGCGTGCGCAAGCTGCGCCCATCTCCGAACAGGCCGCTGTTCTCGCGCCGGAGGCGGCAATGGCACCGCCCGCCGCCGCAAGCGACTCTGCAGCCCTGGTCGAGGCTGCACCCGACGCAGCGCTGGCCCCTCCCGCAGCTGTCATGGCTCCCGCACCTGCGGAACTGGCAGTGGAGCCCCCCGCTGCGGCCGTGCCGTCTACATCTGCACCGGCAACCGATTCGTCGGTTGCGCGCGATGACGGCCATATCGCCGATGCCGAGCACTGGTTGGATCTGGTCACGCGTAGCGGCTTGAACGGCCCGTCGCGACAGCTCGCTGCCAATGCTGCCTTTATCGGCCATCGCGACGGCGTGCTGCGCCTGGCGCTGGCGCCAGGCTTCGAATATCTGAATTCCGAGCGCTCCATCGCCAATCTCGCGCAGGCGCTCGCGCCGGTGTTGGGTGAAACGCCGCGCATCGTCATCGAAACCGGCAGTGCCGATGTCGAAACCTTGCACGAGCGGGCCAACCGGCAGAAAGGCGAGCGCCAGAGCGCGGCCGAAACCGCATTTATGAACGACCCGAATGTGCAGCAGCTGATTCAGCAGCAGGGCGCGCGGGTCGTCCCCGATTCCATCCGCCCTTACGACGAGTAACGACACATGCGTGGGAACATTGCCCAATTGATGCAGCAGGCGCAGAAGATGCAGGAAAACCTGCAGCGCGCCCAGGAAGAACTGGCCAAGCTGGAAGTCACCGGCACCGCCGGCGGCGGCATGGTCAGCGTGACGCTGACTGGCGCCAAGGAGTGCCGCAAGGTGCGGATCGACCCAAGCATCCTCTCCGACCAGGAGATGGCCGAGGACCTGATCGCCGCCGCCTTCAACGATGCGTCCAACAAGATCGACGCCGAATCCAAGGACCGCATGGGCTCGGCCACCGCCGGCATGCAGTTGCCGCCGGGCATGAAGCTGCCGTTCTGAGAGGCGGGGAATCGGGAGTAGGGAATCGGGAATCGTAAGAGCCAGATCGTCTTTGCCTTTGCGATTCCCCAATCCCGATTCCCGATTCCCGACCCAATGTCCTCTCTTCTCGAACAACTGATCGAGGCCTTCCGGGTATTGCCGGGTGTGGGCCAGAAATCGGCGCAGCGCATGGCCTACCACGTGCTCGAACGCGAGCGCGAGGGTGGGCGTCGTCTGGCCGCGACGTTGGCCGATGCAGTGGAGAAGGTTGGCCATTGCGCGCAATGCCGCGACTTCACCGAGTCGGACATCTGTGCGATCTGCGCCAACGCCAGTCGCGACCGGCAGCAGCTGTGCGTGGTGGAATCGCCGGCCGACCGTCTGGCGATCGAACACGCCACCGGGTATCGCGGGCTGTATTTCATTCTGCAGGGACGGCTGTCGCCGCTGGACGGCATCGGTCCGCGCGAGCTGGGGTTGGACCGGCTCAGCGAGCGTCTGGCCGCCGGTGAAGTCACCGAAATGATCATCGCCACCAATGCCACCGTGGAGGGCGAGGCGACCGCGCATTATCTGGCACAGCTTGCCCGCCAGCACGCGGTACGCCCGAGCCGGCTCGCGCAAGGCATGCCGCTGGGCGGCGAGCTGGAGTACGTGGATCGCGGCACCTTGTCGCATGCCTTTGGCACCCGCAGCGAGGTGCTTTAGAGCGGGGATTGGGGCGTCGGGATTTGGGATTCGTAGAAGCGAAAAGCGGAGGCATGCGCGGTAAGCTCTTGCCAATCCCTAATGACCAATCCCTAATCCCCAGCCATGACCGACACCATCTTCGGCAAGATCATTCGTCGCGAAATCCCGGCCAACATCGTCTACGAAGACGACGAGGTACTGGGTTTTCAGGACATCGCACCGCAGGCGCCGGTGCATGTGCTGTTTATTCCCAAGCAGCACGCCATTCCCACCTTGGACGATGTGCCGCCGGAGCAGGCGCTGCTGGTCGGCAAACTTGCACTGGCCGCAGCGTCTTATGCACGCGAGCAGGGCCTGGCCCAGGACGGCTATCGCATCGTGATGAATTGCCGCGAGCATGCGGGCCAGACGGTGTTTCATATCCATCTGCACCTGCTGGCCGGCGCGCCGCTGGGACGTTTCGGGACGCCGTGAGCGTTGCTCGGCCAGGTGCCTGAGTGCATGACGCGGCTGACCCAGTCGTCGAATCGCAGATACAAAAACGCCGCTCCCTGCGAGCGGCGTTTTTGCGTGTCACTGACGCAGGTGCCGAGTTACCACCAGCCGCCGCGACCCCAGCCCCAGCCGCCGCCCCAGCGCGGACCCCACGGGTCGCCCCACGGACCGTACGGGTAGGCCGGTACCACATCCACTTCGCGCACGACCGGCCACAGGTAGACCACGTCGGCCGCCACCTTGGGCAGCTTGTAGTCGTACTCGCCGATCTTGGTGGTTTCATAGCCTTCGATCTTGCCGATGAAGGTCACTTCGCGGCCCGGCTCGAACACCGCCGGATCGTAAAAGCCCGAACGGCAGGCCAGGAAGCGGCCATCGCTGGCATCGACGGCACTGCGGTCGGGGCGGCCACTGGCATTGAGCGGGCGCGAGATCAATTCAAAGCAGGTCTGGCCCTGGCCGGGTTTGGTCTGAATGATCTTGCCGCCCCAGCGCACGGATGTGCCGATCTGGGCGCTGGCGGTGGAATCGCTCGGACTGACCGTAGGGAACTGGCCCTGCAGCGGCTTGGGCGCCGTGGCGCAGGCTGCGAGCCCGAGCACGGCAACGATGGGAACAAGAAAACGGGTACTCATAAGAAGCTCCGGTTCACGGGCGATGCTGCAGCAAGTCTTTCAAGAGAGGGGCGCTGTCCGAATCCGCGCCAGCGTAGCGCGCGTCAGCGAAACGTTGGCTGAGTGCCAACAATGCCGTATTGGGGTGTGAACGGGCGACACGTTGCGCCCAGGCAATGGCCGGTTCGTGCGGCTCGCGAGCGAGGCCAAGCTTGCCGTAGCGACGGCCGAGCCGATGCCAGGCACGCAGCAGCGGGTCGCGCTCGCGTTCGCCGCGCGCCAGCAGCCAGCCCATCCATGCCAGGGCGCTGACCGCGAAAATGCCGAAGATGGCGGCCAGTTGCGAGGTGTCCAGGCGATCGATGCCGAACGGTTGCAACAGCCGTTGCTGGCGCTCGGCATCGAAGGACAGCACCAGATCGTTCCAGCCGCGTCGCAGCAGGTCGCTGACCTGGCCCAGGCTGGCCCACATGCCGAGTTGGGCGAAGTTGGTGCCGCCACCGGTCTGCAGCCGATCTTCCAGGGTGTCGTAGATGCGTTCCGGTGCCACGGCTGCGGTGGGGTCCACGCGTACCCAGCCGCGCCCGGCCAGCCAGACTTCGGTCCAGGCGTGCGCGTCCATGCGCCGCACCACCCAGTAATTGCCCAGCCCGTTGTAGGTGCCGCCGGCATAGCCGGTGACCACGCGTGCCGGGATGCCGGCCGCGCGCATCAGCACCACGAACGAAGAGCTGAAATGCTCACAGAAACCGGCCTTCTGCTGGAACAGGAATTCGTCGACGCTGTTGCGGCCGAGCAGTGGCGTATCCAGGGTGTAGGCGAATTCGCGGGTGATCCACTGCAGCGCGCGCTGCACCACGGCGTCGTCGTTGCTGCCGGCCTCGCTGCGCCATCGCCGTGCCAGCGTGAGCGTGCGTGGATTGAAGCCCGGCGGCAGCGCGAGGGCGCGCTTGCGCAGCTGGTCGGGGAGGTCGGTGTCGAAGCGTGCCGGTGGTGCCGATTGCAGCTCCCAGCGGGTCAGCGCACTCAACGGCCGCTGCGCGAACAGTTCGTAGTCGGGCGATAGCTCTGCGTTTGCCACGGCTTGCGTGGGGAGATCCAGCGACACCAGTTGGCGACGATCGGTGGGCTCGTAATCCAGACGGTAGCGATAGCTCTGTGGCCCGGCAGTGACCGATGCGGGTTGGCCGCGACCGGTCCAGCGCGCGCGCTGCCAGGTGCGGCCGTCGAAGTCCCACATCACCGGCCCGCGCCAGTAGCGTTGCTGCGGCGGTGGCGCCTTGCCGGTGAACTGCACGCGCAGGGCCGGGCTGTCGTCGGCCATCAGGTCGATCCATTCGCCCGGCGCCATGTTGTCCGACAAGCCAGGCCGCGACAGCGCGCGTTCGGGCACGCCCCATAGCGGAGCGCTCAGGCGCGGCAGCAACCAGAACGTGGCCAGGGCCAAGGGCACGCCGATGGCGACCAGCTTGCCGATGCCGCGTAATTGCAGGCGCAGTGCCGGCGTGGCGGTGCGATGCTCCTCGTCGGCAAGTCGTTGCATGGCAAGCAAGGCGCTGAGTACGGCCAGCAGCGCCAGGCCCATCGTTGCCGGACCTTGATCGAGCAGAAACGCGGCAAACGGGGCGAACAACGCGAAACCCAGCAGGCTGCGCGCATCGCGCAAGGTGCGCAGCTCCGAGGCCTTGATCGCCAGCATTGCCGCCAGCACCGCGCAGCCGGTGTCGCGGCCGAAGCGCATGCCGATCTGCCAGTACACCGCCGCCAGCATCGCCACCACCAGCAATAGCCGCACCGGCACCATCAGTGTGCCGCGCCAGCTCAGCACGACCACCAACACCGCAGCGAAGGCGACAGTTGCGGCAAGCAGGCCCGGCAGTTGCAGCAGCAACGGCGCCAGCGCCAGCCAGCTGGTGGCCAGCACCCAGCCGCGGCTGGCCTGGCTGATCGGGAGGGACGGCTCAGTCATGGGCAAGCAGGGCCAGGGCGCGCAGACACAGGTGATGGTGCGAGGGGCCTTGCGCTGGTCCCAACGGTGGCTGGCCCGGCAGCAGTAGCCGGTAGCGGCGCCCCTCGCGCTCGGCCAACGCGACCCAGCGCGCCAGCCGCGCGATGCGGCGTTCGTAGGGCAGCGCGTTGAGCGCGCGCCAGTCCAGCGTGACGTCGACGCCCAGCGGCTGCTCGTATTCGCGTACCAGCAAGCTGTCGCGGCGGGCGGAGTGTTTCCAGGAAATGGTGCGTGGCGCATCGCCGGCGCGATATGGACGCAGCTGATGCAGCTCTTCGCCTTGCGCGTGCAGACGGGTCTGGTTGGGTGAGCCGGCGCCTTCCGGCAGCGGTGGGCCGTGTTCTTCGGGCTTGGGATAGGCCAGCAGCGGTGTCTCCGGCCACACCCAGGACCAGGCGCGGACCAGGCCGAGCGGCTGGGTGCTGGACAGGCGGATGCGCTCGATGTCCTGCCAGCCGCGCTGTTGGGTGGGTACCCATAGATCGACGTCGGCATTGTCGTGCGCGATCAACGAGCAGAAGCTGCGGCTGTCCAGGTGATCCAGGCGCAACCCGCGCCGCAGGCGGGCATCGCGACGTGCCAACGACACCCGCATGCGCAGGGGCTCGCCGGCGACCACCGGCTCGGCCGACACCGCCTCGATGCGCAGCGCCGACAACTGCAGGTGCGCCACGATGCTGCTGGCAATTGCGGCGGTGGCCAGCAGCAGCGCCAGCAGGAGCGCCGGATTGTTGTTGTAGTTCAGCGCGCCCAGCAGCATCGCCAGCAGCAAGGCGGCGACGAATAGCCCGAAGCGGGTCGGCAGCACGTAGATGCGGCGGCGGTCCAGCACGATCGGCAAAGCCTCCGGCCCACGCGGACGCGCCAGCAGGCTGAGCCGGTGACCGATGCTGCGCAACGGCGCCCGCATCGGCCTCAGTCCACCGGCACGCTGTGCAAAAGCGCCTTGGCCAGCGCCGGCCCGGACGAGGATTCGGCTTCCGGCACCAGGCGATGACCAGCCACCGCCACGAACAGTGCCTGCACGTCTTCGGGTAGCACGTGCTCGCGCCCAAGCAGCAGCGCGTAGGCCTTGGCGGCGCGCAGCAACGCGATGCCGGCGCGCGGCGACAGGCCGACGCGCACCCCGGCATGTTGGCGGCTGCGCAGCAGCAAGGCCTGCACATAGCCGATCAATGCGTCGCTGGTATGGATCTGGCTGACCCCTGCGCGCAACGCGACCACATCGGCATCGCTGAGTTGTGGTGCGGCCTGGGCGATCAATTCGCGGCGGTCCACGCCGGAGAGCAACGCGCGCTCGGCATCGGCGCTGGGATAGCCCAGGCTGAGCCGTAGCAGGAAGCGGTCCAGTTGCGAATCCGGCAACGGAAACGTGCCGGACAGATCGACCGGATTCTGCGTGGCGATCACGAAGAACGGCTCCGGTAACGCATGGGTGACGCCATCGAGCGTGACCTGCTGTTCGGCCATGGCTTCGAGCAGCGAGCTTTGGGTCCGTGGCGGCGCGCGATTGATTTCGTCGGCCAGCAGTACGTTGGTGAAGACCGGGCCGGGATGGAACTGAAATTGACGCGAGGCGGCGTCGTACACCGACACGCCCAGCACATCGGCCGGCAGCAGGTCGGAGGTGAACTGCACGCGTTGAAAGCCAAGCCCCAGGCTGGACGCCATCGCGTGGGCGAGGGTGGTCTTGCCCAGGCCCGGCAGATCCTCGATCAACAAATGTCCGCCGGACAGCAGGGCCACGAACGCCAGCCGCACCTCCTGCGCCTTGCCCAGCAGCAGCGAGTTGACCTGGTCTTGTGCGCGCCGCAGCGATTGGCGCAGCGCATCGGTTAGCATTTCCGTGGAACGCAGCGGTGTCGACATCACAATTCCGTAGGTGAAGAGAAAAGTGCACAGGGCAATGCAAGCGGACCAACGGGCACATCGCACCTTCGTGATCCTGTGGACACTGGCGACGGCCGTCAAGCTGTTGATTGCGGCGCGGCTGCCGCTGTTCGTGGACGAGGCGTTTTATTGGCAGGAAGGTCAGCACCTGGCTGCGGCGTACTCGGATCTGCCGGGCATGACTGCCTGGCTGGCGCGGCTGGGCGTGGAAGCCGGCGGGCATCATCTGCTGGCCTTGCGCCTGCCGTTCTTGGCCATTTCTGCGCTGATTCCGTGGTTGATCGCGCATATCGCCACGCGCTGGTTCGGCTCCACGCTGGGCTGGCAGGCGGGCAGTCTGACGCTGTTGATGCCGTTGTCGGCCACGCTCGGCATCCTGGCGGTGCCGGATGTGCCGATGGCACTGGCGGCGGTGTTGTGCATGGATGCCGGCGCGCGGCTGCTGCGCGAGGTCGATGCCACCAGCGCGCTTGAGCTCGCCATCGGGTTGGTGATCGGTGCGCTCAGCCACTACCGCTTCGTCGGGGTGATCGGCATGGGCTGCATTGCGCTGCTGTGCATCCCGCAAGGGCGCGCGGTGCTGCGCGACCCGAGGATCTGGATGGCGCTGACGGTGGGCGCGGTGAGCTGGCTACCGCTGCTGTTCTGGAATACCGACCATGATGATGCGGGGCTGCGCTTCCAGTTGGTGGATCGGCACCCGTGGCGCTTTCAGGTCACAGGGCTGTGGTTCCTGCTGATCCAGACGGTGCTGGTGACGCCTTTACTGGCCTGGGCGATGGTCAAGGTCGGTCTGGCCGGCATGCGTGCCGGCGGCGGATCGCGTGTGCAATGGCGATATTTCGGATTGCTGGGTGGCATTTCGACCGTGGTGATCTTCGTGCTCGGCTTTTACAGCGACGCCGAGCGGATCAGCTTCCACTGGCCGTTGCCCGGCTATCTGGCCTTGCTGGTCGCGGTGCCGGTGATCCTGATGCGTTGGCCGCATGGCCTGCGTCGCGCCGCCTGGGTGATGGCATTGCTCGGCACGTTGGGCGCATACGGCTATTACCTGGCGGTGTCGGCGCCGTCGATTCGCGCGCATGCGGCCGGCGAAAAATACTATCCGCGCAACTTCGCCGGTTGGAACGATCTGGCGCGCGCGGTCAAGATCAAGCTGGCGCAAATGCCGCCGGGCACGCGCGTGCTGGCAGAAAACTTCAAGGTCGGCGCCGAGCTCGGCTTCCAGTTGCGCGACGCCAATATCCAGGTGCTGCGGGCCGACTTGAACGACAAGCACGGGCGTAGCGCGCAGCTGCTGCAGTGGGGGTTGCTCAGTGATGGCACGCGTACCGGTCCGCAGTTGTTGGTGCTCTCGCCCAGCGATCAGCGCTACCGCGATCTATTGAAGCGTTACCACGAAATCTGCGACATCGTCGGGCCGTTGCCGCCACCGACCGTGGTCTCGACCGATCACGGCTCTCAGCGCTTCCTGTTGTTTGCGTTGCCTGCGCAGCGCCAGCCTGGCCCGTGCGTCGCGCCGGCGATGGCGTGGATCGATACACCGCTGCCGAAAGTAAGCGTGTCCGGACAGGTGCAGGTACGCGGCTGGGCGTTCAAGGACGGGGTCGGCCTGTCGCATGTGGAACTGCTGCTCGACGGTCGTCCGGTCGCGCAGGCCGATTACGGCACGCCGCTCGATGTGCGTCCCTACTGGAAAATATCCACCGATCCGCAGCATCCGCGCGTCGGCTTCACCGCCACCCTCGACACCCACGCATTGCCACCGGGCACGCATTGGTTGGGGCTACGCCTGCACGGCCACGACGGCAGCGTCGAAGATTGGTCGGAGCAGCCGCTTGCTGTCCAATGATGTCGGGCAGTGGCGTTCGAGTGCCGAGTGGAGTGGTTTGTTCGGGTCGTTGCATCGATCAGCTGGCTGGCCAACGATGATGGTGGTGATCCTGTTTTTGGGTGGAATTCAGCTGACCGCGTTAGGCATGATTGGAGAGTATCTCGGTCGTCTGTATGACGAAGCCAAGCAAAGGCCGTTGTATCTGGTCCAGGACGTCCTTGACCAGCGATGCGATCAGTGGATTGAGAGGCAATGATCGGACCATGTCTGCCTGCTTCCGCCGCCGTGGCGCGACCGGTCATGCTGGACAGAAAAAAAGGACAAGCAATTGCAACAGACGCATAAGCATTTGGCGCGCGATACCGGTAACGGCCCTCGGGAAAGCCAAGCCCGGTATACGCTGCCGGCGGTGCTGCTGGTCGGTGCCAAGTGGATCTACCTTGTCATCGGCGTGTTGGCGATGGTGGTGCTGTCGCCGAAGGTGCTTTATGCCGATCCATGGCGCTATGCGAAAAACCTCCTGAGCCAGCCTTGGCCCTGGAACGTACTGACGGTGGATAACGGACATCGGGAGGTCCTGCCAAACCTGCTGCGTCTGGCCGAACTCAGATGGTTCGATGGCAATCAATGGTTGCAGATATCGGCAGGTGTGGCGCTGGCGTTGCTGACCGTGTGGATGTTGCATCGTCTGGTGCGTGCAGAGCGGTTGAGTGTCTCGGCGCAGGCTGCCGCTGGCCTGGTTTGTACGATGGGCATTTTCTGGCTGGGAAGCGAGCGGGCATTGGCACATGCGAATGAGTCGGTGCACGTCTATCTGATCACCATGTTTCTGGTCGCCGGTTGTTGGTTGCTTGGTCATGGCAGCAGTGTGTGGCGTGCCGTGCTGGCAACACTCTGTGGGTTTGCGGCCACCTTCTGTTTCGGTGCCGGTATTGCCACGTTCGTCGCGTTGCTGGCGATGTTGCTGCTACGCAGGGCGTCATGGGCCTGGTGGTGCATTGTGCTATCGGGCTTTGCGGTGTCGTTGCTGCTGGTCATTGGTTTTGGCGATACGCACATACACGGGGCGCGCATCATCGCGCCCATTGCGCAGCTGGATCTTGTGTTGCGTTGGCTGTCTGCGCCGTTTATCTATGCCTGTCTGCCGCTGGTCGACGTGCATGTCGCAGCGCAATTGCCAGTCGAATCGTTGAGGACGGTTGCGGTTGCGATTTCCGGTGCCTACACATCGGTGTTCGGCCCGGTCATGGTCTCGGCTTGGCCGCACAGGCTGATAGGGTTCCTGGGGGTGGGGTGTCTGATGGGCATCACCTACGCATGCTGGCGTCGGCGCGCGGAATCGGTGACGGAGCGGGTCGCGATCTCGATTGCCTGGTTCGCCCTTGCCGTCGGAGGGGTGATCGCCTTGGCGCGCCTTGTCTATTTCCAGTCTTTTCCCGAGCAATTGTTTGCCGGGCGCTATCAGCCGTGGCCGGTCCTGTTCTGGAGCGGTCTGTTGTTGTGGGTGTTCGTTCGGCACGGCAGGCTGCGCCCGCGTCGTGTCGCAGTGGCTGGTATGGCGCTGGCGTGTTGCCTGTTGCCAAGTACGGTCTGGATGGCATTGCTTGCCCAGCGCATGCAGACCGCTGCCAACATGACGGCAACCGCCGCAGCGGCAGGAGTGATCGATGTCGACGCCGTGCATGGAGAAACCGTTCTTGCGGAAGTCGCGGACGCACTGCCTGTGTTGAAAGCCGCACAGACGTCTATCTTTACGTGGCCGGAAACACGTTATCTGGAGGGCGCGCGGATGGCTGCCGACCCCGTTGCGATCGCCAATGTCGCTGCAACACCGGTGCGGAATCTGTTGCATGATGGCTCGGCGATGCGATTCGATTTCAACGCACAGACACCGGCGTCGCGCATGGTGCTGATGTGCGATAACGCCCCTGTGGGAGTGGCGACTCGTCTGGGATGGGGGGCGCAGTGGGTGGGGTGGTCGCCACGAACGGTTGCGCCGTCCTGTTTGCGCGCTTTCAGGGTAAGCGGCAGTGCCCGGTTTTAGCTTGGTCGTCGTGCTCGGCGTGGCTGGTAACCGGCGCGCGTCTCGGCACCTGGCTGCATCGCGGATGAGGTCTTGCTGGCTCCTCGATCACTGGCAATCGCGCTCAAGGCAGTTCAAACCCCGCCTGCCGCAATAGCCGCGCGAGCGCGATCAGTGGCAGGCCGACCAGTGCGGTGGGATCTTCCGAGCGAATGCTATCGAACAAGGCGATCCCCAGGCCTTCGCACTTGAAGCTGCCGGCGCAGTCCAGCGCTGGCTCGGCGGCCAGATAACGCTCGATGTCGGTCGGCGTCAGCGCTCGCAACTGCACTTCGGTCAGGTCCAGCGCATGCAGTGAATGCCCCGGGCCGGCCAGGGTCACCGCCGTATGGAAGCGCACCCTGCGGCCGGACATCGCGGTCAGCTGCGCATGCGCGTGCTCCAGCGTTCCGGGCTTGCCCAAGGCCTGTCCGTCCAGGTCGGCCACCTGGTCCGAGCCGATCACCCAGGTGTCCGGCATCCGAGCGGCCACCGCCGCTGCTTTTTCGGCGGCAAGTCGGCTGGCCAAGGCTGCTGGCATCTCGCCAGGGTGGGCTTGCTCATCGACCTGTGGCCGGGCGGTGGTGAAGTCCAATTGCAGGCGGCCGAGCAGCTCGCGTCGGTAGCCGGAGGTGGAGGCAAGAATCAGGCGTGGCATCATGGGCGCTGCGTAAGGCGGGCAGGGGAGTCTGCCAGCCTTGCCGCGGCGCGGGGTATGTGAATGCGGGGATTTGACAGGGCGTCGGCGGGTCTTTAACATTCTGCGGCTTATGTCCGCGAACGTACCCGAAATGCTGGATGCTTGGCGGATGGTCGCAGCGCGCAGGCGCTTCGATGGCCGCATCCCGCTATCTGCGATGACCCGTCTGCAAGGGAGCTTGGTCGATACCGAGGGCGAGTGTGTCTATTCGCTCCAATTCGATCAGGACGATCTGCTGAAGGTCGCTTATGTCGAACTCAGTATCGATGTGGAGCTTCCGCTGGCCTGCCAGCGCAGCCTGCAACGTTTCCTGTATCCGGTGCAAATCAGACAGCGTCTTGGTTTGATCCGTGACGAAGCCGACGAAGCTGCATTGCCAGCCGAGTACGAAGCGTTGTTGGTGCCGGAAGATGGCATGCTGCGGGCCGTGGATATGGTCGAGGACGAACTGGTGTTGTCGGTACCGGTGGTGCCGATGGCCCCAGGTAGCGAGGCCGTCGAGGCCGAGTGGGTTCCGACCCAGGAAGAGCAAGACAAGGCCAGTCCGTTCGCGGCGCTGGCAGCGTTGAAGAAACAGTAACCGCCGCTGTTAAGGGCGGAAAGACAGGTCGACGCGGGCGTAGAGCGTGCTGTTCGACTCAACAGACAAGTTATCGAACTAAAGTTGGAGCAATCCCATGGCTGTGCAGAAATCCCGAGTCACCCCGTCCCGTCGCGGCCAGCGTCGTTCGCACGATGCCCTCACCGCCAAGCAGCTGTCGACCGACCCGACCAGCGGCGAGATCCATCTGCGCCACCACATCACCGCTGACGGTTACTACCGCGGCAAGAAGGTGATTGCGACCAAGTCGTCGGCCGTCCAAGAAGATTGATTCGCGGTGCCCGCCGCGCGTCGCGCGGCCGGGTGACCCTCGCTTCTTCCGGAGCCGCCGGTCACTGCGGCTCTTGCAACAGGAAACAGTATGAGCAAGCGGATCTATTCCAGAATCGCGGGCACGGGTAGCTATTTGCCCGAAAAGGTGTTGACCAATGACGATATGTCCAAGATCGTCGACACCAGCGATGAATGGATCTTCTCGCGCACTGGCATCCGTGAGCGTCACATCGTCGCCGACGACCAGACCACCAGCGATCTGGCGTATTTCGCCTCGCTGAAGGCGATGGAAGCGGCCGGTGTCACCGCCGACGAGATCGACCTGATCGTCATCGGCACCACCACCCCCGACCTGATCTTCCCGTCCACGGCCTGTCTGCTGCAGGCGCGGCTGGGCAATGTCGGTTGCGGTGCGATGGACGTCAACGCCGCCTGCTCGGGTTTTGTCTACGCGCTGAGCGTGGCCGACAAGTTCGTGCGCAGCGGCGATGCCAAGACCGTGCTGGTGGTGGGGGCGGAAACCCTGACCCGTATCGTCGACTGGACCGATCGCACCACCTGCGTGTTGTTCGGCGACGGTGCCGGCGCGGTGATCCTCAAGGCCGACGAAGAGACCGGCATCCTCAGCACGCATCTGCATGCCGACGGCAGCAAGAAAGAGCTGTTGTGGGACCCGGTGGGCGTGTCGGTGGGCTTCGGCGAAGGCAAGAATGGCGGCGGTGCGTTGCTGATGAAGGGCAACGACGTCTTCAAATATGCAGTCAAGGCGCTGGATTCGGTGGTCGATGAGACCCTGGCGGCCAACGGCTATGACAAGCACGATCTGGATTGGCTGATCCCGCATCAGGCCAATCTGCGCATCATCGAAGCCACCGCCAAGCGGCTGGATTTGCCGATGGAGCAGGTGGTGGTCACCGTGGATCGCCACGGCAACACCTCCTCGGCCTCGGTGCCGCTCGCGCTGGACGAAGCGGTCCGCTCGGGGCGCGTGCAGCGCGGCCAGTTGCTGCTGCTGGAAGCGTTCGGCGGTGGATTTACCTGGGGCTCGGCGCTGCTGCGTTACTGACGTTTGCCTGCCTCGCACTGCAGTCCGTGCGCAGACGTTTGCGTGCAAGACCGGTGCGTGCAAGCCAGGGTCGCATCGTTGCTCGGTGCGCATGGTGCAGGGATGCGGCACCCCTGTTATTTGCCGCAGCATCGCCATTGATGCCCTTCAGCGCGCGGTGATGTCGCCGGCGGTCGAATGATCGCCTGGTTCGTTTGCTGCGCCCGGCCTACGCACTGATTCGCGACGCCATGCCGCCGGGCAGATAAGGTCACCGCATGCGCTACAAGGATGATCCAGCATTCTTCGCCTTGCTGACCGGAAGTTTCTTTCGTGTGGTCGGCCGCCAGCTCGTTGCCGACCCCGGTATTGGAGCGGATTGGCTCTATACGCAGGCGCCGTTTGCGCTGCTCGCCCACGATAAGCGCCCGGATCCGGTGTTCGTCTACGCCAATCGGGCGGCCCAGCGGGCTTTCGGTTACGGCTGGGAGGAGTTCATCGGCATGCCCTCGCGTCTGTCGGCGGAATTGCTCGATCGACCGGAGCGTCAGCGACTGCTCGATGCGGTTGCCCGCAACGGTTTCGTGACGGACTACGCAGGCATCCGTATCGCCAAGGATGGGGCGCGTTTCCCGATCGCCGACGGGGTGGTCTGGCAACTCATCGACGCCGCCGGGGAGCTGCGCGGGCAGGCGGCCGCCTTCCCGCTGTCCGCTGATGGCACTTATGCCGTTTGAGGCCCGGATCAGCACCTCATCGATGCGCGGCAGTCGCACCCTGGCCGCGACTGCCGCAGCTGTCAGGCCATTCGGGGCGACTGTCTCCGGAGTCCAGGCGCGGCCCGTCGCTGCGGCTGACATGCCGGCATTGCAAATGCTTCCGTAGGGTGCGCTGGAAATCCGGGCGTTGTCAGGCAGTCCTTGCATACGCGGCAGTACAGACGGCAGGGCGATTTCGCACGTATCATCCCGGCTCGATTTTTGCTGGCAGCAACGCGTGACCGAATCCACTCTCGCCTTCGTCTTCCCCGGCCAGGGCTCGCAGTCCCTGGGCATGCTGGCTGAACTGGCCGAGCTGCATCCGCAGATCCGCGACACATTCGCCGAAGCCTCCGAAGGCGCGGGCGTCGACCTGTGGGCGCTGTCCCAGGGCGGCCCGGAAGAGATGCTCAACCGCACTGAGTACACCCAGCCGGCCTTGCTGGCTGCGGGCGTGGCGGTGTGGCGGCTGTGGACTGCGCAGCGCGGGCAGCGTCCGGCCCTGCTGGCCGGGCACAGCCTGGGCGAATACACCGCGCTGGTCGCTGCCGGCGCCTTGTCGCTGCACGACGGTGCGCACCTGGTGCGGCTGCGCGGCCAGTTCATGCAGGCCGCTGCGCCGGCCGGGGTCGGGGCGATGGCGGCGGTGCTGGGCGCCGAAGATGCGTTGGTGCTGGAGGTCTGCGCCGAGGCGGCAGGCAGCCAGGTGGTGGTGCCGGCCAATTTCAATTCGCCCGGCCAGATCGTGATTGGCGGCGACGCGGCCGCCGTGGATCGTGCGCTGGCCTTGCTGGCCGAGCGCGGCGTGCGCAAGGCGGTCAAGCTGGCGGTGAGCGTGCCTTCGCACACCCCGCTGATGCGCGATGCGGCCAACCAGCTCGCCGAAGCGATGGCAGGACTGAGCTGGCAGACCCCGCAGATCCCGGTGGTGCAGAACGTCGATGCGTCCGTGCACACCGGCAGCGAAGCGATTCGTCAGGCGCTGGCCGAGCAACTGTACCTGCCGGTGCAGTGGACCGGTTGCGTGCAGGCGCTGGCCGCCCAGGGCATTACCCGGATCGCCGAGTGCGGCCCCGGCAAGGTGCTCAGCGGGCTGGCCAAGCGCATCGACAAGCGTCTGGACGCGCGTCCGTTGGCCACGCCTGCCGATTACGCTGGCGCGCTCGAGGCCTGGACGCACTGATTCCGACGCACCCCGGTCATCCCGATTCCCTCACTGTCCGCGGCTGCGGTCACGACGTCCCCCTTCGAGGAACAGCATCCATGAGCAAATCTTTGCAGGGCGAGATCGCCCTCGTCACCGGTGCCAGCCGCGGGATCGGCGCGTCCATTGCCGACACGCTGGCCGCCCAGGGCGCCACCGTGATCGGTACCGCTACGTCTGCGTCCGGCGCTGCAGCGATCGGCGAGCGTCTGGCCGCCCACGGCGGTCACGGCCGTGAGCTCAACGTCACCGACGCTGCGGCGGTCGAGGGCCTGATCGATGCGATCGGCAAGGAGTTCGGCGCGATCTCGATCCTGGTCAACAATGCCGGCATCACCCGCGACAACCTGTTGATGCGGATGAAGGAAGAGGACTGGCAGGCGATCATCGACACCAATCTGACCAGCGTGTTCCGCACCTCCAAGGCGGTGATGCGCGGCATGATGAAGGCGCGCAAGGGTCGCATCATCAACATCGCCTCGGTGGTGGGCGTGACCGGCAACCCCGGCCAGACCAACTACGCTGCGGCCAAGGCCGGCATCATCGCGTTCTCCAAGTCGCTGGCCAAGGAAATCGGCTCGCGCGGGGTCACCGTGAATGTGGTGGCGCCCGGTTTCATCGATACCGACATGACCAAGGCGCTGCCGGACGAGGCCAGGACCGGCTTGTTGCAGCAGATCGCGCTGGGCCACCTGGGCCAGCCGGAAGACATCGCCAACGCGGTGGCGTTCCTGGCCGGCCCGACCGCCCGTTACATCACCGGTGAGACCCTGCACGTCAACGGCGGCATGTACATGCCGTGAGCGTGCGGCGCCGGGAGGCGCTAAGTGGCTGATCGGCGGGGAGTTGTGATGCAATGCAACGCCCGGTCGCTTCCACTACACTATCCAACGCGGCCATCGCATCCTGATGGCGTTTTTTTCGTACCACCACTACTCCATCTGGAGCGATATCCCAAATGAGCACCATCGAAGAACGCGTCAAGAAAATCGTCGTCGAACAACTCGGCGTCAAGGAAGAGGAAGTCACCACCAGCGCATCGTTTGTCGATGACCTGGGTGCCGACTCGCTGGACACCGTCGAGCTGGTGATGGCGCTGGAAGAAGAGTTCGAGTGCGAGATCCCGGACGAAGAGGCCGAGAAGATCACCTCGGTCCAGCAGGCGATCGATTACGTCAAGTCTCACGTCAAGAGCTGATGCGTTTTCCTGACGGCGGCGGCGTGACTTAAGCCTCTGCTGTGTCAGACATTCCATGGGGCCGCTGATGCGGCCCTGTGTTTTTCAGCGTCAATCGCAAACCGCAAGCACCGTCCGTCGCGCGGTGAGGAGATCTGCAATGAGTCGTCGTGTTGTCGTTACCGGCATGGGCATGGTGTCGCCGCTGGGCAATGATCTGGCTACCAGCTGGGATGGAATCATCCACGGGCGCTCAGGCATCGGCCCGATCACGCAGATCGATTCCTCGCAGTTCACCACCAAGATCGCCGGCGAGATCAAGAATTTCGACCCCACGCTTTTTGTGTCCGCCAAGGACGTCAAGAAGATGGATTCGTTCATCCACTACGGTGTCGGCGCCTCGTTCATGGCGCTGGACGATTCCGGGCTGGAGATCGACGACAGCAATGCCGAACGCGTGGGCGCCATTCTCGGCTCCGGCATCGGCGGGCTGCTCGGTATCGAAGAGCAGACCATCAAATTCCATGAGGGCGGCGCGCGCAAGATTTCGCCGTTCTATGTGCCCAGCACCATCATCAACATGTTGCCGGGCCAGGTAAGCCTGATCAAAGGCCTCAAAGGCCCGACCTTCTCTGCGGTGTCGGCCTGCGCCACCTCCAACCATTCGATCGGCACCGCGATGCGCATGATCCAGCACGGCGACGCCGACGTGATGCTGGCCGGCGGCGCCGAGCGCGGCTCCTCGCCGAGTTCGGTGGGCGGCTTCTGCGCGATGAAGGCGATGTCCACCCGCAACGACGACCCGACCGGCGCCTCGCGTCCGTGGGACAAGCAGCGCGACGGCTTCGTGCTGGGCGACGGTGCCGGCGTGCTGGTGCTGGAAGAATACGAACACGCCAAGGCGCGTGGCGCGCGCATCTATGCGGAATTGGTCGGCTTCGGCGCCAGCTCCGATGCCTTCCACATGACCGCTCCCAGCGAAGACGGCGAAGGCGCGGCGCGCAGCATGGCCGCGGCGATGCGCGATGCCAAGCTCAATCCCGAGCAGATCGGCTACCTCAACGCGCACGGCACCTCCACGCCGCTGGGCGATCTGGCCGAGACGATGGCGATGAAGCGCGCGCTGGGCGACCACGCCTACAAGACCATGGTCAGCTCGACCAAGTCGATGACCGGTCACCTGCTCGGCGCGGCCGGCGGCGTGGAAGCGATCTTCTCGGTGATGGCGCTGCACACCGGCATCATTCCGCCGACCATCAATCTGGAAGAGCCCAGCGATGGCTGCGACCTGGATTACGTGCCCAACGTGGCGCGCGAAGTGCAGGTGGACGCGGTGATGTCCAACGGCTTCGGCTTCGGTGGCACCAACGGCACGCTGGTGTTCAAGCGCATCTGAGGTCGATGCGCGGGTGTTGCCGGTGGCCGCGAAGAATGTCTCGCGATCATCACTGCGCGCCAGTCGCTGGCCGCCGCGCGGGACACGTGCGCACGGCCACACCTCAAGCCGCGCCCTGATCCACCTCATCACGCGTGCCCTGCATCCACCGCAGGGCGACGCGCTTCAGCACCCCACGCCAAACCGGGCCGATGACGCTTACCAGACCCCTGCACGCGAACATCGACCTGCTGGCGCTGCATCGGCTGGCGCCGCAGCGCTATCCGGCACTGCTCGAATCCACTGCCTCGGGCACCGAGCACGGACGCTGGGACGTGCTGTTGCTTGCCGAAGGCGCCAGCCTGCGGCTTGATCCGGATGGGCGCACGCGCGACGGCAATGGATGCCTGCTGGACGGCGGATTTCTGCAGGCACTGGATGCCGCCTGGCAGGCCGCGCGCGTGCCGCACGATGCGACCAGTCCGTGGCCGTTTCGCGGTGGCTGGGCAGTGTTGCTGGATTACGAACTGGCCGCGCAGGTCGAACCGATTCTGCAGCTCCCCACGCGTACCGATGGCTTGCCGAGCGCGCTGGCCTTGCGCGCACCCGCCGCCGTGCTGCGCGATCGGGTGCAAGGCCGCTGCCTCGCGCTGGCCGAGCCGGGCCGCGAGGATTTGCTGGCCCGCATCGTCGAGGACATCGCCGCCTGCGGCGCATTGCTGCCGTTGCCTGAGTGGGTTGCGCCGGTAGCCATCGACGAAGACGCACCGGAGCGCTTCACCGATGCGGTCGAGCGCGTGCTCGATTATCTGCGCGCCGGCGATGTGTTCCAGGCCAATATCTCGCGCGCCTGGCAGGCCGCGTTTGCCGCTGCGGTCGATCCGGCTGCGCTGCATGCGCGCCTGCGCGCGGCCAATCCTGCCCCGTTTGCCGGCCTGTTCGTCGCGGCCGGGCGCGCGGTGGTGAGTTCCTCGCCGGAGCGGCTGGTATCGGTGCAGGGCGAGGTGGTGCAGACGCGCCCGATCGCCGGCACCCGCGCGCGCTTTGCCGGCGACGACGATGCCGCACGCATCCGCGAGCTGGTCGGGCATCCGAAGGAGCGCGCCGAGCACGTGATGCTGATCGACCTGGAACGCAACGACCTGGGGCGCATCTGCGCGCCGGGGACGGTGGAGGTGGACGAACTGATGGGCGTGGAAAGCTACGCGCACGTGCATCACATCGTCAGCAATGTGCGTGGTCGCCTGCGCGAAGGCGTCACCCCGGGCGAGGTGATTGCGGCGGTGTTTCCCGGCGGCACCATCACCGGCTGCCCGAAGGTGCGTTGCATGCAGATTATCGCCGAACTCGAGCGCACCGCGCGTGGCGCCTACACCGGCGCCTTCGGCTGGCTCAATCGCGACGGCGACATGGATCTGAACATCCTCATTCGCACCGCCGAGGTGGCGGGCGAGCAGGTGCGCTTCCGCACCGGCGCCGGCATCGTGGTGGATTCGGACCCGCAGCGCGAACTGGACGAAACCCGCGCCAAGGCGCGCGGCGTGCTGCGCGCCTTCGACCGGACATGAGCGCTTCAACGGGACATCACCGGCGCGCGGTATCCTGCGCGGCGCTGGGGCAATGACGAGGTGCATGTGGCGGTGACTGGCAAACGTGGATGTCTGGCCGTGCTGGGCACGGCACTGTTGCTCGTGGCGCTATTGGCGATTACGGGGCTGGTGGCGTGGCGGCATTACTTGCACTTCGCCGATACGCCGGTGACTGCGAGCGCGCCCAGCGTGGTCATCGCGCCCGGCGATTCGCTCAGGGCCACGCTGCGCAAATTGCGCGCCGCCGGCGTGGCGCACGGCACCGATCTGGAATGGCAGCTGCTCGCGCGCCAGGTCGATGCGGCCGGCAAACTCAAGGTGGGCGAATATGCGTTGGCGCCGGCCCTTTCGCCGCGCGAACTGCTCGCGCGCATGCGTCAGGGTCGGGTGATCCAGTACCGCTTCACCATCGTGGAGGGCTGGAACTTCCGCCAGCTACGCGCCGCGATCGCCACTGCCACGCCGCTGCAGCATTCCATCAGCGTCCTGGACGATGCGGCATTGATGGCGCGGCTGGGATTCGCCAACCAGCACCCGGAAGGGCGCTTCCTGCCGGAAACCTATGTCTATCAACGCGGCGACAGCGATCTGGATGTGCTCAAGCGCGCGCACGTCGCCATGGACAAAGCGTTGGCGCAGGCCTGGGAGCAGCGCGCCCCCGATCTGCCGCTCGGCTCGCCGGAGCAGGCATTGATCCTGGCCTCGATCATCGAGAAGGAAACCGCGCTGGGGTCCGAGCGCCCGCTGATTGCCGGCGTGTTCCTGCGCCGTCTGCAGCTGGGGATGAAGCTGCAGACCGACCCCACCGTGATCTACGGCATCGGCAGCAGCTACGACGGCAACATCCGCCGCCGCGACCTGACCACCGACACGCCCTACAACACCTACACGCGCACCGGCCTGACCCCGACCCCGATCGCCATGCCGGGCCGTGAGGCCTTGCTGGCGGCGGTACGCCCCGCGCCGGGGGATGCCTTGTACTTCGTCGCGGTGGGTGATGGCACCGGCGCGCATGTGTTCTCGGCCACGCTGGCCGAGCACAATGCGGCGGTGGCGCGTTATCTGCAGCGTCGCCGCCAGTCGCAATCGGAACCTGCCCCATGACCCCTGCATTTTCGCCCTGGCAGCAGCGCGGCTACGACCAGACCCTGGCCGCACTGGATGCCGGCCGGCTCGGGCATGGCTTGCTGATCTGCGGGCCGGATGGCCTGGGCAAGCGTGCGGTGGCGTTGGCGCTGGCCGAGCACGTGCTGGCCAGCTCGCCGGACCCGGCACTGGCGCAGCGCAGCCGGCAACTGATCGCGGCCGGGACCCACCCGGATCTGCAGCTGATCTCGTTTATTCCCAATCGCACCGGCGACAAGTTGCGCACCGAGATCGTGATCGAGCAGGTGCGCGAGATTTCGCAAAAGCTCTCGTTGACCCCGCAATACGGCATCGCCCAGGTGGTGATCGTCGACCCGGCCGATGCGATCAATCGCGCTGCCTGCAACGCCTTGCTCAAGACCCTGGAAGAACCCTCGCCAGGCCGCTATCTGTGGCTGATCAGCGCGCAGCCGGCACGCCTGCCGGCAACCATCCGCAGCCGCTGCCAGCGCCTGGAATTCAAGCTGCCGCCTGCGCACGAAGCGCTGGCCTGGCTGCTGTCGCAAGGTGTCAACGAGCGGGCTGCACAGGAAGCGCTGGACGCCGCACGCGGCCATCCCGGGCTCGCCGCGCAGTGGCTGCGCGAAGATGGCCTGGCGGTGCGTCGCGCGGTGGCGCAGGACCTGGAACAGATCGCCAGCGGACGTGCCGGTGCGGTGGAGGTCGCGCAGCGCTGGACCAACGATGGCCAGGCCGACCAACGGCTGCGCCACGCCGCCGACCTGGCGTTGGCGCAGGCCTCGGCCGGCTTGACCGATCCCTCGCGGTTGCACAAGCTGGCGACCTGGTTCGACGCCGCCAATCGCACCCGCGATCTGCTGCGCACCACCGTCCGCGCCGATCTGGCGGTGACGGAATTGTTGCTGTCCTGGCGCGAGGGAGAGCGTCCGGCACGTTCTAGGGGAACTCGATGAGTGCAATGAATGCACGCCAAGGCATTTTGTCGCTGGCGTTGAAGGACAAGCCGGCGCTCTACAGCGCGTACATGCCGTTCGTGAAAGGTGGCGGCATCTTCGTGCCCACGCCCAAACGCTACATGCTGGGCGACGAAGTGTTCCTGCTGCTGACCCTGCCGGACTCCAGCGAGCGCCTGCCGGTGGCCGGCAAGGTCGTCTGGACCACCCCGGCCGGCGCGCAGGGCAACCGCGCCGCCGGCATCGGCGTGCAGTTCCCCGATGGCCCGGAGGGCGAGGGCGTGCGCAACAAGATCGAGACGCTGCTGGCGGGCTTGACCACGTCGGATAAGCCGACGCATACGATGTGAGGCGCTCCAGTGCGCTGCGGTCGCGCGTCTGACTGCAGTCGTGTTGAAAGCGGCTGATCGAGGCGCGAATCGGACATTTGAACGGTGCGGGATTGATCGCCACGCCCTGGGTGCCAGGGCGGCAACGCCGCGTCCAGGCGCCGGAACGGGGGCGCTTTCGTCCGCGTCGTCGCCGTGCTGGATGAACCTGTTGACGATCGCCACAGCTGCCCTATAATGTGCGGCTCGCGTCATCGGGCGGTTAGCTCAGCGGTAGAGCATTGCCTTCACACGGCAAGGGTCACAAGTTCGAACCTTGTACCGCCCACCATCGAAACCCAGCAGCATCGAGGGTTCAGCGCGAGAAGAAAAGCCGGCCATGCGCCGGCTTTTTGTTGTCCTGCATCGTCCTGCAAGAGGGGCGAGAATGTCAGCTGGACTTTGCCTTTTGCCTATCCCGAGATGAAGTGACGCAGTTGGGTCGCACGCCGCAGCGCGCGCCAGTGGCATTCCTGCGTGAGAACGCACCAGCGACAGTGGCCCTCATTCGACCCCAAGTTGCCGACGCAACTCGGCGAGATAGGACCGCCCCACAGGCAGCTCCGCACCGCTCGTGAGTCCTAGCCAATACCGACTGCCAGAGCTGGAATGCAGCATGCGTAAATGCCGCATATTGACCAGATACGAGCGGTGGCAACGAACAAAATCTGCAGGCAGCAGTGCGGTCAGAGCCGTCAGCGATTTGTCGTGCAGCTCACTGCGGCCATCGACTAAACGCAGCTCACTGTAATCTCCATCCGCGCGTATCCACATTACATGCGCAAGCTCCACCAGCGCAGTGCCCTGCGCGCGCCAGATGCCAAGATAGCGTGCGCGTCCGGAGCGGTGGCGACCCGCATCCAGTAAACGCTCGAGCGCTTGGCCAAGTCGCTCGCGCGTGAATGGCTTTGGCACGAAATCAAGCACGCCATGCTCGAACGCCTGTACTGCGCGATCGCGATGAGCCGATACAACCACGCATTGGTAGCGTCCTGTCACCGCTTTCTGCAGCAACTCAAAGCCGTCCTCTCCACCCAGATTAAGGTCAAGCAGCAAGCCGTCGTAGACATTTCGCTGCAGCCTGTCGCCGGCTGACTCCAGATCGGCAGCGGCATCGAAACGCGCGCGCGTGCCAACCAGCTCACCGCATAGCCGTATGAGCCGTTGACGAATCAACGGTTCGTCTTCAACGATCAGGATGCGCATCGAAGCTCAATCCGGCTGCGCCAGTCGTTACCTTCAATGCCTTGGACGAACGTCCAATTGCCCGGAAATGCAGCCGCAAGACTTGCCTCGATGTAACGCGTACCAGTGCCTTGGCCGCGGCGCGGCGTATTTCCACACGCGCTGCGTAGTTCAAGAATCCACCATCCATTCTCACGCTGGACGCGTAGTCGAAAGGGCTGTCTGGCACAGGCCACGGCGCCCGCATGCGTCAGTGCGTTTTCTACCTGTGCATGCAGCACGCCTGGTGGAATCGATAGGGAGAGATTCGCGGCGTCAATGTTGAGTTCCATCGGGTGATCGAGCGCCAGGGCGATGATGTCCAGATGGTTGCGGCACAGCGCCAACTCTTGTTCCAACGGCACGCATTGATGGCGGCTGCTCTCGCGCAACCGATCAAACTGCTCGGCAAGCGATTCCACTAACCGACTCGCACGCGCTGGCGATTGGTCGATCAGTTCCTGCAGGCAGGTCAGCGTGTTCATCAGCCAATGCGGTTGGATACCTCGCTGCAGCAGCTGCAGTGAAAGCCGGGCGCCCTCTTCGCGCAGCCATGCGTTGTGCATGTCCAGTTCGCGCATGCGGGTTGCGTGGCGTACCAGCAGATAGCCCATCAGTACCGCCAACAGAAGGAAGTACGGGCCATCCAGAAACGCATTGCCCAGCAGTGGCATGGCCAGCGCGCCGGCCAGCAGCAGGGCCATGATCGGTCCGCGCTCCTCGCGCTCCGCGCGCGCGCGGAGCAATACCCAGGCAGAGGCCAGCAGGCTGAGCAACAGTAAAGCTGCGCCGCGGGCGTCGAAGCTGGGCAAAAACATGGCTGCTGACAAAAGCGCCAGATAACCCGCGCGGTATGCCACTGGGGCTGTCACCCTAAACTGGCGCGCAAGGTAAGCCGGCAGCAGCATGGCTGCCGTGAGGTGCAGTGCGAGCAGCATGAGCAATCGCGGGCCATGCCAGGGGTATGGATAGCCCAGCAAAGGACGCCATGCTTCGATGGCAGGCGTTGCCAGGCCAGTTGCGCAGAGGGCGAGCAGAAGCGATCCGGCACGGGAGCTTGCTCGCCCACGCAGTGCCAGGAAGTACAGGCAGGCCGCTGCGAGTGCGCCCATGGCAAATGCTGCGACTAGCCATGGCCAGACCAGATGCATGCCATGGTCCGCGAGCGATGTGATCTCCACCGACGCATCGGTCGCATACATCCTTGGCCACTGGTGGTGGCTAGACGCCAGCACGACCAGTTCATCCACGCCGCCGCTTGGCGACGGTGGCAGTACGCGGACGACATCGATCAGGCCGGGCTGCTCCTGGTCAGCCGTTTGGCCCACGATGCCATTTGCGGCTAAGGGCCGACCGTTCCAGTACAGCTGACTGGCTGCCCGCAGTGATAGCCGCAGCACGCGGCTGGCGCCGTCCGCTGGCTGCGCAAAGCGCCAGCGCAGCCAGTAAGGCCCCTGCCAGCCCGCCAGCACGTGTGCATCGAGTGGTTGCCAGTCCAGATTGCCCGGCGGCATTGCCAGTTCTTCTCTGAATTCTGCCGGTGGCGCCTGTGCCATCTCTGAAGTCAGCACCCGTGCCCTGGTCGTGGGCGGCGTTGATGTTGCCAGCCACGCCACAATCGTGAGTAGCAGGACGGTTAGCGCAGTCAGGGTCCTGGTGGTCGGCATGGCGCCATCATAGTGGTGCCCAGGAGACGCTGGACCCCCGACTGGAGACGTTGGCAGGACTGGCACGGGTAGCATGCTGTGCTCGCGCACATGCTGCTGTCTCCTTGACCGTTTCTTCGGAACCGGAGCCCATCATGTCAACCTTCCTCGCGCTCATGTTTCGCCTTCGTCGATGGCTTGTCATCGGCCTTGTGCTCTGCGGCGCAGCGCCCCCGTATTGTCATGCGGAACCGGCACCGTTCGCGTTCGTGCCCTATGAGTTTGAGACCGAACACCACGGTGCGTTTGCAGCCGAAGTCGCTTTCCTGGAGGTGCCGCGCCGGCACGCGGACCCGACCGGTCCGCTTCTTCGGCTACGCGTCGTGCGCCTGCGGGCGACCATGGGCAAGGCTGATGCCGCCCCGGTGATCTACCTGGCGGGTGGGCCGGGCGGTTCCGGCGTCGGCACGGCGCGTGGCGCGCGTTGGCCGGTATTTGATCAGGTGCGGCAGCATGCCGATGTTCTGCTGCTCGATCAGCGTGGCACCGGTCTCTCAGAGGTTCCACCGGCATGCCCGCACCAGCACCGGTTTGACGACGCACAGCCTCTGCAGCGCGATGCCGCGCTTGCTGCGCTCCGTGCCACGGTGGCTCGCTGCATCGGATATTGGCGGGCAAACGGGGTCGATCTGGGCGCATACACCACACGAGAGAGCGCTGACGATATCGAAGATCTGCGGCGTGCCCTGGGTGTACCGCATGTCAGTCTGTGGGGCATGAGCTATGGCACCCACCTGGCCCTGGCGGGTGTCCGGCAGCATGGCGAGCGCATCAGCCGGGTGGTACTGATGGGGGCAGAAGGGCCCGACGACACGCTGAAATTACCGCTGGCGGCGGATGCCTTGCTCGCGGATCTGGGCGGGTACGCCAGGCAGGATGGCTTCGATGATCTGTCTGGCAGTGCCGTGCGCGTGGTGACGGCGTTACGCCAGAAGCCCGCGCTGGGCCGTAGTTTCATGCACCGTGGCAGGCAGGTGATGATCGGCACTTATGATGTGCAGCTGGCAATTGCAGCCTCACTTGGGCGCCGCTCCACTCAGCAGATGCTGCCACTGGCGCTGCGCAACGCAGAGGAAGGGAATTATGACCTGTTGGCAACCCTTGCGCTGGCGATTCGCGAGGAGCTTGGCGAGTTCAAGGCCATGCCGCTGGCGATGGAAGCTGCATCCGGAGCGAGCGTCCAGCGGCGAAACCTGGCCGCCAAGCAGGCCGGCGAGAGTTTGTTTGACGACGCTCTGAATTTTCCTTTCGCTGTTGTCGACAATTCCGGGCTGCTGGATCTTGGTGATAGCTTTCGAGCGCCTGTGCAGAGCAAGGTCCCGGTCCTGCTTATCGCTGGCACCCTTGATGGGCGGACACCGCTCGCGAACACCGAGAAACTGTTGCCTGGCTTTCCTCATGCCTCGCGTCTGCTGATCCACGACGCCAGCCATGACGATGAGCTATGGCTGGGCAATCCACGGATTGCTGCAGGGATTGCTGACTTTCTTGCTGGCGGTCAGGTAGCCAGTGCTGAGCTCAGTGTTGCTCCACCAGTATTTGCCAAGAATAGTGTCGATCTGCTTGCGCTGGCCATCGGCGTTACGCCACGTGTGGTGTGGGCGGTTATTGGGAGTGGGGCGACGGTGCTACTGGGCGCGCTGGTCTGGCTTTTGCGATGGCGTCGCAGGGCAAAGCTCCGCCGCCTAGCGGCCCAGAGGTGATAGCCCATTCCGTCGCGCGTGCCTGCTGGCGACAGGATTTCGCGGTGCAAGGAATTCTTGAGTTTATATGCCAGGGCGCGAGGGGAATCGACTTCAGACTGGTGTTGAAATCGCGTTTGCAGTTTTTCTCATCTTGCTTGGTCTTCCGGCCGAAGATACCCGTGCCCCGCTGTCGCTGAGCTCGCCCTGGTTGGTTTGGTCATGTGTCCAATATCGGGAACATCATCTAGACGTTGGCCTCGCGCGGCAGGTGCGCCTGCTAGGGGCGGCGCGACCAAGCGCGCAACCGGTGCGCTGCGTATATTTGCGTCTGGTTGTGCTTGCTTGTTGCGGGTTTGGCGAGGACTTGCCATCCTGCAATACCCCCGCGTTGAAGAAGGAGTGGCGATGAAAATGCTGCTTGGAAGTGCTCTGGTTGCGATGTTGCTGATGGCCGGCTGTGCCCGCGATGTGGGCGAGCAGTACGTGGGCAAGTGGGTCAATGTGAAGTCGCAGAAGAACGTGCTGAGCATCGAGCACAATGGCGAGAGCTTCATCATTCGGGATACCACGCCGGAGCTGCTCGGCGGTGGCGTCAGGACGAAGAATCATCCCGCAATCTTGAACAAGGGTGTGCTGCAGGTGTCCAGCGCGGATGGCACCGTCAATTACGCGATTGATCAGGCGACCGGCCATTTGAGCACGGGCGATAGCGAGTACACGCGGGTCAAGTGATCGCTACGCGATCGCTCAACGTGCGTGCGCTGGATCAAGCTGCGTTGCATGGGCGACGTGATCGCATCACCAACGTAGCAACGACTGGGTCGTGTGGAATGTGTCGTTAGTTTTGTGACCGTTGACTGCGAGTCTTGCGTTCTCAAAGACTCGCTGCAGAAGCCCAGCGTTTGTGTCCTGAGCAAGCGATGCCATAGCCCGCAGCTGCGTCTTAAGCACACGAAGCCGAAGCGTGCGTTTGCATCTCAAGCACGTGATGCCAAGGCCTGCGCCTGCATCCAGCGCCACAAGGTGGTGCGCGACACGCCAAGTGCTTGTGCGGCGATGGCGCGATTGCCGTTTGCTCGATCGAGCGCTGCACTGACTGCTGTTGCAGTGAGTTGCATGCGTGAGGTTGCGAGATCGGTGTGTCCGGGCGCCGTTGTGCTGCCGCCAAGGTGCATGTCGAATAGCTCTGGCGCCCAGCTTTCCAATTGATCCGGGCTCAGGTGGTCGTTTGGCTGTGCCTTCCAGTGGATACACAGGCGTTCGACCAGATTGCGTAGCTCGCGCACGTTGCCCGGCCAGGCATGCTGCTGCAATCGCTGCAAGGCGGCGGGGGACAGCGGCAATGCGATGTTGCCCAGTTGCTGGAAATAATGGGTAAGCAACAGTGCGATGTCGTCCGGGCGATTGCGCAACGGTGGCAGCGCGATGCGCAGCGCGGCCAGTCGATAGAACAGATCGCGCCGGAAGCGCCCTTGCTCGACCAGCGCCTGCAGCTGCTGCAGGCTGGCGGCGACCACGCGCACGTCCACGGCGATCGGCGTTGTGGCTCCCACACGCAGCACTTCGCGCTCCTCCAGTACGCGCAGTAAGCGTGTCTGCAGCGGCATCGGCAGTTCGCCGATTTCGTCGAGAAACAAGGTGCCGTGCTGTGCGGCTTCGATCAGGCCGGTATGGCCGCCACGGCGTGCGCCGGTGAAGGCGCCGTCGCTGTAACCGAACAGTTCCGCTTCCAGCAGCGATTCAGTGAGGGCGCCGCAATTGATGGCGACGAAGCGGCCGCGCCGACGGCTGCCGGAATGCAGCTGGCGCGCGACCAGTTCCTTGCCGGTACCGGTCTCGCCGCTGATCAGGACCGTGCCGGGATGTGGTGCATATAGCTGCACCAACGCGCGCACTTGCGCCATTGCGTTGTCTTCGCCAAGCAATGCATCGGTGCGGCGAGCGCGACGTGTGCCGGTGCGGCCGGTAGGGCGATCGTTACTGGGCGCGGTGCCCAAGGCGATGGCCTGTTCGAGCGCTAGGCGTACCGAATCTGCCGAGTACAGCAGCACACCGGGCAAGCCCGCCTGCTCGGCGAAATCGATCGCCATGCCGGTGCCGACGATGACCTGGATGCCGCTGGCGCGCAGGTCGGCGATGCAGTCGCGTGCGTCTTCGGCGGTGACGAAGCGGCGGTGTGTGATGTCCAGGTCGAAACTGTGCTGAAAGGCGCTGAACGAGGGCACGTCGGTGGCATGGGTGACCACGCCGATGCGCGGCGCGATGCGGCGTGCGCGCGCCAGCGCTTCCATTAGGTCGAATCCGGTGGCCTGGATCGGCGCCAGCGGCAGCGCGAGCCGGCTGCGTAGATACGCGGCGTTGGAGCCGCCAGCGACCAGGACGTCGCAACGCTCGCGGCGCAGGCGTTGGCCGATGACCTCCACCGCTTCGGCAAAGCCGAGGTTGATCTGCTCGATGCGCGCGCGCTGGTCGAACTCGGGGATGACATCGGCAAGCAGCACGGTCAGGCGAGACACGCTGACGGTCCAGATCACCGGCGGGGACGTGTCTGTCGGCTCGGATAACGAAGGGCTGCGCATCTGCGTGCTACGTTGCAACGGTGTTGCATAATGATCCATATGTTGCATATTTGCAACGTAGTGACGTAAGTAGGTGTAATAAAATCAGTGGGTTGCCGTTGGCATGCCATTTGCGCTTACTCGGTTATCCCAACCCAGGAATCGCCATGACGTCTTCGTCCACCTCTTCTGCCGGCACGCGCTTCCGCACGGCGCTGGCTGCCGAATCGCCGCTGCAGGTGATCGGCGCGATCAACGCCAATCATGCGCTGCTGGCCCAGCGCGCCGGCTATCAGGCGATCTACCTGTCTGGTGGTGGCGTGGCGGCTGGCTCATTGGGCTTGCCGGACCTGGGGATCAATACGCTGGAAGACGTGCTGGTCGATGTGCGCCGCATCACCGATGTCTGCGCGCTGCCGCTGCTGGTGGACGTGGACACCGGCTTCGGGCCGAGCGCGTTCAACATCGAGCGCACCATCAAATCGTTGATCAAGGCGGGCGCGGCCGGCTGCCATATCGAAGATCAGGTCGGCGCCAAGCGCTGCGGGCATCGGCCGGGCAAGGAGATCGTCAGTCAGGGCGAGATGGTGGACCGGGTCAAGGCGGCCGCCGATGCCAAGACCGACCCGGCGTTCTTCTTGATCGCGCGGACCGATGCCATCCAGATGGAAGGCGTGGATGCGGCGATCGAGCGTGCCATCGCCTGCGTGGAAGCAGGCGCCGACGGCATCTTTGCCGAGGCCGCCTACGACCTGGACACCTACAAACGCTTCGTCGATGCGGTGGGCGTGCCGGTGCTGGCCAATATCACCGAGTTCGGCAAGACGCCGCTGTTTACGCGCGACCAGCTGGCCGCTGCGGGCGTGGCGATCCAGTTGTTTCCGCTGTCGGCGTTCCGTGCGGCGAACAAGGCGGCCGAAGCCGTCTACACGGCAATTCGCCGCGATGGCCACCAACAAGCGGTGCTGGAAACGATGCAGACGCGTGAAGAGCTGTACGAACGCATCGGCTACCACGACTACGAACAACGCCTGGATGCACTGTTTGCGCGCAAAGGCGCATGATCGCCGCTTGCTGCGTCCACCTGGTCAATCCTCAGTGACACCGCAACACGCCACAGCTTGGGAGCTCACCGCATGAACGACACCACCATTCCCGGTTTCAAGCCAAAAAAATCCGTTGCCTTGTCCGGCACTGCTGCAGGCAACACTGCGCTGTGCACCGTGGGGCGCAGCGGCAACGACCTGCATTATCGCGGTTACGACATTCTGGATCTGGCCACCACCAGCGAGTTCGAGGAAATTGCGTATCTGCTGGTGCACGGCAAACTGCCCAATAGCGGCGAATTGCGTGGTTACAAGGCCAAGTTGCGCTCGTTGCGTGGGGTGCCGGCCGCAGTGAAAGCGGCGCTGGAGCAACTGCCGCCGTCGGCCCATCCGATGGATGTGATGCGTACCGGCGTGTCGGTGCTCGGCTGCCTGCAGCCGGAAAAGGACGACCACAATCACCCAGGTGCGCGCGATATCGCCGACAAGCTCATGGCCTCGTTGGGCTCGATGCTGCTGTACTGGTATCACTACAGCCACAACGGCAAGCGCATCGAGGTGGAAACCGATGACGATTCGATCGGTGGGCACTTCCTGCATTTGCTGCACGGGTTTGCACCCAAGGATTCGTGGGTACGTGCAATGCACACCAGTCTGATCCTGTACGCCGAACACGAGTTCAATGCCTCCACGTTTGCATGCCGTGTTATTGCCGGCACCGGCAGCGATATGTACAGCGCCATCGCCGGTGGCATCGGCGCGCTGCGCGGACCCAAGCATGGCGGCGCCAACGAAGTGGCTTTCGAAGTGCAAAAGCGCTACGACACGCCGGACGAGGCCGAAGCCGACATCAAGGCGCGGGTGGAGCGCAAGGAAGTGGTGATCGGCTTCGGGCATCCCGTCTATACCGTGTCCGATCCGCGCAACAAGGTGATCAAGGAGGTGGCGCGCGACCTCTCCGACGAGCAGGGCAGCCGCAAGATGTACGACATTGCCGAGCGTCTGGAGACGGTGATGTGGGACATCAAGAAGATGTTCCCGAACCTGGATTGGTTCAGTGCGGTGAGCTACCACATGATGGGCGTGCCGACGGCGATGTTTACGCCGCTGTTCGTGCTGGCGCGCACTGCCGGGTGGAGCGCGCACATCATCGAGCAACGCGTGGACGGCAAGATCATTCGTCCATCCGCCAATTACACCGGGCCGGAAGATCAGGTGTTTGTGCCGCTGGATCAGCGTCCCTGAGTTGGCGTGGGGCTGTGCTGGCCCTCATCCGCCCTTTGGGCACCTTCTCCCGCTTGCGGGAGAAGGGCAAAGCAACAGCACAGCAACAGCAGAGCAACAGCAGAGCAACAGCAGAGCAACAGCAGAGCAACAGCAGAGCAACAGCAGAGCAACAGCAGAGCAAAGCAATAGCAGTAGTGCCGCAGTAGCAACAAAACCTCGCCCGCTTCGTGATATCGCCCGCCATGAACAGCCAGTACCGCACGCCCTTGCCGGGCACCTCGTTGGAGTATTTCGATGCACGCGCCGCCGTCGATGCGCTGCAGCCCGGTGCCTATGCAACGCTGCCGTATACCGCGCGCGTGCATGCCGAAAACCTGGTGCGGCGTGCGCAGCCACAGATGCTGGAGGCGTACCTGCGCCAGCTGATCGAGCGCAAGCGCGACCTGGATTTCCCATGGTTTCCGGCGCGCGTGGTCTGCCACGACATTCTTGGACAGACCGCGTTGGTTGACTTGGCCGGCTTGCGTGATGCGATCGCCGAGCAAGGGGGCGATCCGGCGCAGGTCAATCCGGTGGTGCCGGTACAATTGATCGTCGACCACTCGTTGGCGGTCGAATACGCCGGGTTCGACAAGCAGGCCTTTGCCAAGAACCGCAGCGTGGAAGATCGTCGCAATGCCGATCGCTTCCATTTCATCGAGTGGACCAAACGCGCATTCGAGAACATGGAAGTGATTCCGCCGGGCAACGGGATCATGCATCAGATCAATCTGGAGAAGATGTCGCCGGTGATCTACACGCTCGACGGCGTGGCGTTCCCGGATACCTGCGTGGGCACCGACAGCCACACCCCGCATGTGGATGCGCTGGGGGTGATCGCAGTGGGCGTTGGCGGTCTGGAAGCAGAGAACGTGATGCTGGGGCGCGCGTCGTGGATGCGTCTGCCCGACATCATCGGCGTGGAATTGCTCGGCCGGCCAGCACCCGGCATCACCGCCACCGACATCGTGTTGGCATTGACCGAGTTCCTGCGTCAGCAACGGGTGGTCGGTGCGTATCTTGAGTTCTATGGCGCCGGTGCCAGTGCGCTGACCATCGGCGACCGTGCGACCATTTCCAATATGACGCCGGAATTCGGTGCCACTGCGGCGATGTTCTATATCGACCAGCAGACGCTCGATTACCTTCGCCTGACCGGGCGCGAAGAGACGCAGATTGCGCTGGTGGACACCTACGCACGCCACACGGGGCTGTGGGCGGACGACCTTGTCACCGCACAGTACGAGCGCGTGCTGCAGTTCGATCTGTCGAGTGTGGTGCGCAACATGGCCGGCCCGTCCAACCCGCACAAGCGGGTGGCAACCACCGAGCTGGCAAGCAGCGGCATCGCCGCTGCGTGGGAAGACGTACCGGGGCAGATGCCCGATGGTGCAGTAATCATCGCGGCGATCACCTCGTGCACCAATACCTCCAATCCACGCAACGTCATCGCGGCCGGGCTGTTGGCGCGCAATGCGAATGCACGCGGATTGACGCGCAAGCCGTGGGTGAAAAGTTCGCTGGCGCCCGGCTCCAGGGCGGTGCAGTTGTATCTGGAAGACGCCGGCTTGTTGAGCGAGCTGGAACAACTGGGCTTCGGCATCGTCGCGTTCGCGTGCACCACCTGCAATGGCATGAGCGGTGCGCTGGACCCGGTGATCCAGCAAGAGATCATCGACCGCGATCTGTATGCCACGGCGGTGTTGTCGGGCAATCGCAATTTCGACGGGCGTATCCATCCGTATGCCAAACAGGCGTTTCTGGCATCGCCGCCGCTGGTGATCGCTTATGCCATCGCCGGCACGGTGCGCTTCGATATCGAAAAAGACGTGCTGGGCATCGATGCCGATGGCGTGGCGGTGACGCTCAAGGATCTGTGGCCGACCGATGCGGAGATCGATGCGGTGGTGGCGCGCAGCGTCAAACCGGAACATTTCCGCAGCGTCTACGACCCGATGTTCAAGCGCAGCGTCGGCCAGGGCATCCGCGTCAGCCCGCTCTACGACTGGCGCCCGACCAGTACCTATATTCGCCGTCCGCCGTACTGGGAGGGTGCGCTTGCCGGCGTACGCAGTCTGCAGGGCATGCGGCCGTTGGCGGTGCTGGGCGACAACATCACCACCGATCATCTATCGCCGTCCAATGCGATCCAGGCCGGCAGCGCGGCCGGCGAATACCTGGCGCAGATGGGCGTGCCGGAAGAGGACTTCAATTCCTACGCCACCCATCGCGGCGATCACCTCACCGCGCAGCGTGCCACGTTCGCCAACCCCAAACTGGTCAACGAAATCGCAGTGGTCGATGGGCAGGTCAAAGCCGGCTCGCTGACGCGCCTGGAACCGGAAGGGCAGGTGCTGCGCATGTGGGAGGCGATCGAGACCTACATGACGCGCAAGCAGCCGCTGATCATCATTGCCGGTGCCGATTACGGGCAGGGGTCCTCGCGCGATTGGGCGGCCAAAGGCGTGCGCCTGGCGGGTGTGGAAGTGATCGTGGCCGAGGGTTTCGAGCGGATTCACCGCACCAATCTGATCGGCATGGGCGTGTTGCCGCTGGAGTTCAAGCCCGGCACCGATCGCAAGACGCTGGGCATCGACGGCAGCGAAACCTTCGATGTGGTCGGCGAGCGCACCCCGGGTGCCACGCTGACGCTGTCGATCCATCGCCGGAATGGCGAGCAGTTGCAGGTACCGGTGACCTGTCGTTTGGATACCGCCGAGGAAGTGTCCATCTACGCAGCGGGCGGCGTGCTGCAACGGTTTGCGCAGGATTTTCTTGAGAGCCGGGAATCGGGAGTCGGGAATCGAGATGCGTTAAAAGCAGGATCGGCACCGCAAGCGCACTAACCTCAATGGTGCCTGCCGTCGTACCGCCGCCCCACTCTCTAATCCCCAATCCCGGCCTTTCACCCATGACCCATCTCCCCCAGCTCCGCATCCCCGCCACCTACATGCGCGGCGGCACCAGCAAGGGCGTGTTCTTTCGCCTGCAGGATCTGCCCGTTGCCGCGCAGCAGCCCGGGCCTGCGCGCGATGCGCTGCTGTTGCGGGTGATCGGGAGTCCCGATCCGTATGGCAAGCAGATCGATGGCATGGGCGGTGCGACCTCGAGCACCAGCAAGAGCGTGATCGTGTCTGCCAGCGCACGTGCCGGGCACGATGTGGACTATCTGTTCGGCCAGGTTTCCATCGACAGTGCGTTCGTGGACTGGAGCGGCAATTGCGGCAATCTGTCTGCGGCGGTAGGGCCGTTTGCGATCGCCAATGGCCTGGTCGATGCCGCCCGCGTGCCGCGCGATGGCGTGGCGACGGTGCGGATCTGGCAGGCCAACATCGGCAAGACCATCATCGCGCATGTGCCGATGCGCGATGGTCAGGTGCAGGAAGCCGGCGACTTCGAACTGGATGGGGTGACGTTTCCGGCCGCCGAGGTGCAGCTGGAATTCCTCGATCCGGCCGATGACGCCGAAGGCGAGGGCGGGGCAATGTTCCCCACCGGCAATCTGATCGACCCGCTGGAGATTCCCGGCCTGGGCACGATCGCGGCGACGCTGATCAATGCCGGTATCCCGACCATCTTCGTCAATGCGCGCGATCTGGGTTACACCGGCACCGAACTGCAGGACGCGATCAATGGCGACCCGCGTGCGCTGACGATGTTCGAAACGCTGCGTGCGCACGGTGCGGTGCGGATGGGATTGATCGCACAGGTGGAAGACGCTGCCACGCGGCAGCACACGCCGAAGGTGGCCTTCGTCGCGCCGCCGGCCGATTACACCGCGTCCAGCGGCAAGCCGGTCCACGCGGTCGAGATCGACCTGCTGGTCCGTGCGATGTCGATGGGCAAATTGCACCACGCAATGATGGGCACTGCGGCAGTTGCGATCGGTACCGCCGCTGCCGTACCTGGAACATTGGTGAACCTGGCCGCTGGCGGCGCGGCGCGTTCGGCGGTGCGCTTCGGGCATCCGTCCGGCAGCTTGCGCGTCGGGGCGGAGGCGACACTGGTCGACGGGCAGTGGCAGGTGACCAAGGCGCTGATGAGCCGCAGTGCGCGCGTGCTGATGGACGGCTCGGTGCGGGTGCCGGCGCACGTCGTCGAGAGTGACTGACTGGCTCAGCCGGGGATGCGTGTGGGGTTTCCCGGATGGCTGACGAGTCGTCGCATGCAGTGCTCCGGCTCATGCACGACGCCGGTGGTTGGGCCCGGGTCGATCGACGTCGCGCGTTTGCAGGGGACGGCAGTGTGTGTCCCCATCGCTGCCATCATCACTCGATGGAGGTGTTGCTGACCGCTGTGCGCCTGGTTGGTCCTGCTCACGACGCGAGGCCGCCGCGCGGCATCGGTCTCGGAGATCCCGCCTGCAACGCGGACCGCGCTGTCGTGTTGCATTAATTAGAACGCCTTGGCGAATTTAGCTAACTTTTTCGTACGAGCTCTGCCATATTTGTGTAAATCGTGTTAATTCTGTTGCAACGCGGCATGCAGGCCTGGCCGCCCCGCCAACAGAATTCGGAGTCTTCCCCCATGTCCGCCAGCCGGTCGCTCAAGATCAGCGCGCTCGCCGTCGCCGTCGCTTCCCTTCTTCCGTTCCATGCCGCTGCCCAGCAAGCGCCCAGCGACGGCGGTGTGGTCCGTCTGGACGCGGTCAAGGTCACCGTCGAGCGCCGCTCGGAAGACTCCAAGGACGTGCCGGTGTCGGCCTCGGTGCTGCGCCCGGAGTATCTGGATGCGATCTCCACCAGCGGTTCGGATATCCGCGTGCTGGCCGGCAAGGCGCCCAGCCTCAACATCGAGTCGTCCAACGGCCGTGTGTTCCCGCGCGTCTATATCCGCGGCTACGGCAACACCGACTTCAACACCTACGCCTCGCAGCCGGTGTCGTTGATCTATGACGACGTGGTGCAGGAAAACGCGTTTCTGAAGGGCTTCCCGATCTTCGATCTGGAAGGTCTGGAAGTGCTGCGCGGCCCGCAGGGCACCCTGTTCGGGCGCAACACCCCGGCCGGCGTGGTCAAGTTCAACTCGGTCAAGCCGAGCATCGGCGCCAATGACGGCTATGCCAGCCTGTCTTACGGCACCTACGGCACGATGACGCTGGAAAGCGGCCTGAGCATCGCGATGGGCGACCATTGGGCGGCGCGTCTGTCCACGCTGGGCCAGCGCCGCGACGACTGGGTGGAAAACCGCGACGGTCGCGACCTGGAAGGCTACACCGACTCGGCCGTGCGTCTGCAGCTGTTGTATCAGGCCAGCGACGATTTCAGCGCGCTGTTCAACGCGCATGCGCGTCACCTGGACGGCACCGCGCGGTTGTTCCGCGCCAACATCATCCAGCCGGGCACCAACCAGTTGGTGGACGGTTTCGATGCGGAGAAGTCCTTCATCGACGGCGGTAACGCGCAGGAGCTGCAGACCTACGGCGGCAGCGCCAACCTGACCTGGGACCTGGGCGATATCGCGCTGCACTCGATCACCGCCTACGAAGGCATCGGCAAGTACTACAGCCGTGGCGACATCGACGGTGGCTTCGGCGCGGTGTTCGCACCGCCGTCCGGCCCGGGCGTGATTCCGTTCCCGGTGGAAACCGCCGGCGGCATCAAGAGCCTGGACCAGTACAGCCAGGAACTGCGTGCCGAATCGCAGTACGAAGGCCCGCTCAACTGGCAGGCCGGCCTGTATTACTTCCACGACGAAGTGCAGGGCGAGAACTACACCTACGACACGTTCGGCGGCGGCGATCTGAGCAGCTACCAGCTGACCCGTCAGCGCAACACCTCGTGGGCAGCGTTCGGGTCGTTGAACTACGCGGCCACCGATCGTTTGAACCTGCGCGCCGGCATCCGCTACACCTACGACAAGAAGACCTTCGACGTGCTGGCGCTGGACCGTGTCACGTTGATCGAGCCGTCCAGCGGCGAAACCGATAATTCCAAGGTCACCGGCGATGTGGCGGCGACGTTTGCCATCAACGACGACGTCAACGTCTACGCGCGTGCGGCACGCGGCTTCCGTGGCGCCAGCTTCGGCGTGCCCTCGGGCACCGCGCCGCTGACCGTGGCCGAGCCGGAGACGGTGGATTCGTTCGAGATCGGCATCAAGTCCGACCTGTTCGACAACCGCGCACGTCTGAGCTTTGACATCTACGATTTCCAGGTGAAGAAGCAACAGCTCACTGCGGTCGGTGGCGCGTCCAACGATATCCGTCTGCTCAATGCCGACAGGACCAAGGCGCGTGGCGCCGAGTTCGACTTCGAAGCGCTGCTCACCCAGAACCTGCGGGTGACGGCCGGTGGTGCCTACAACTGGACCCGTATCGACGACCCCAGCCTGTCGGTGGGCGTGTGCCGCACCTGCACCGTGACCGATCCGCTCAATGCCGCCGGCAATGCCATCATCGACGGCAACGACCTGCCGCAGGCCGCCAAGTGGATGGCCAACGCCACCCTGCGTTACGGCATCCCGATGGGCGACGACGGCGAGCTGTTCTTCTACACCGACTGGTCCTACCGCAGCGAAGTGAACTTCTTCCTGTACGACTCCAAGGAGTTCACCGGCCAGCCGCTGGTCGAAGGCGGCGCGAAGATCGGCTACACCTGGGACGCGGGTGCCTACGAGGTGTCGGTGTTCTGCCGCAACTGCACCAATCAGGTCCGCGTGACCGGTGCGATCGACTTCAACAACCTCACCGGCTTCATCAACGATCCGCGCATCGTTGGCGCGCAGTTCCGCGCCAATTTCTGATCGGCGCTGTGGTGTAGCACTATCGAACCGCCGGCTATCATGCCGGCGGTTTTTTTATGGCAGCAGGAGTGGGTGCATGCAGCGGAGATGGACAAGTGCGTGGGGGGTGGCGGTGATGTGGTGGGTGTCTGCAGCAGCGTGGGCGCAGGCGCCGATGAGCGCAGCGCCGGCTGCGCAAACGGCCACGCCCACCGAGATGCTGGTGGTCTCCACCGATATCGGCGACGACATCGACGATGCGTTCGCACTCGGTCTGTTGCTGCGTAGCCCGCAGTTGCAGGTGCTGGGCATCGCATCGGCGTGGGGTGACACCACGCTGCGTGCGCAATTGTTGCAGCGCCTGGTGCAGCAGGCTGGTCGCAGCGAGATTCCGCTGGCAGTGGGCGCACCCACCACCAGCACGATCCCTTTCAGTCAGGCGCGTTGGGCCGCAAAGGGGCAACTGCCAGGCAGGCTGCCGGATGCGGCGCAGATGATCCTGCAGCAGGCACGTCGGCATCCGGGCGAAGTCACCTTGTTGGTGCTGGGGCCGATGACCGACGCTGCGCTTGCGCAACAGCGCGATCCGGCCGGCTTTGCCAAGCTCAAGCGCATCGTGGCGATGGGCGGTTCGGTACGGGTGGGCTATGGCAAGTCGGCTTACCGCCCCGCCAGCGCGCCAGTGCCGGAGTACAACATCCTTGCCGACGTGCCGGCGGCGCAGCGTGTGTTCGCGGCCGGCGTGCCGATCGTGTTGCTGCCGTTGGACGCGACCCAGATCACGCTGGAAGAACCCGAGCGGATTGCGTTGTTTGCGCACGGCGACGGGCTGACCGACGCGCTCACGCAACTGTATTACCAGTGGCGCAATACCGACCAGCCCTGGGCCAGCGCCACGCCGACGCTGTTCGACGCAGTGCCGGTGGCCTGGCTGCTGCAGCCTGCGTTGTGCCCGACCGCGCCGCTGCATCTGGAGGTCGATGCGCAGGGTTATACCCGCGAGCACCCGGGCACGCCGAACGTGCAGGCCTGCCTGGGTCTGGACAAAGCGGGGTTGATTGGGCTGTACATGCAGCAATTGCTGCGTTGAAGGCGCTTGGCGCGCGCATACGCAGGTGAATCTGTCTCGCTCAGGCGCGCTGCACAGGTAGTCCTTCTCCCGCCTGCGGGAGAAGGTAGCGCGCAGCGCCGGATGAGGGGGGAGCGGGGCGACAGGTTTGAGCCTGCCCCCATCCGCCCTTCGGGCCCCTTCCCCCGCGGGCGGGGGAAGGGAGCTGTTTTCGCGGTGGTCGGGCTGTTGGCGTGCGCCGTGCTCATGTCCCTGCAACCCACCACCAATCCCTTCTCCCGCCCGCGGGAGAAGGTGGCGCGCAGCGCCGGATGAGGGTGAGTGGTGAGTGGTGAGTGGGGCGACAGGTTTGAGCCTGCCCCCATCCGCCCTTCGGGCACCTTCCCCCGCAGGCGGGGGAAGGGAGCTGTTTTCGCGTTCGTCGGGCTGTTGGCGTGCGCCGCGCTCATGTCCCTGCAACCCACTACCAATCCCTTCTCCCGCCTGCGGGAGAAGGTGGCGCGCAGCGCCGGATGAGGGGGGCGCGCATTTCTGGTGCCGCGCAGCGCGGATAGTAGGATCCGCCTAGCTATACTCGCCTCCTCAGTCATGGGGTAGCGCAATGGACAGTCAGGAATCAAGGATGACGTGGTCGGGCACACGGCGCATGTTGCTATGGGTGCTGCTGCTGACCGTGGCGATCGGCGGGGTGGCGTGCAAGCGCAACGAAAGCGGCCAATTGCCCGCCGCCAGCGGTGAGGCGATCAATGCCGAAAAACAGGCCGTCACCGGCTTCGCTCTGGCGCGCGCCTATCCCGACCAGACCGGCGATGGGCTGTCGCTGGCGCTGGAATTCTCGCGGCCGCTGGTCGGCACGCAGGATTTCGATGCGCTGGTGCGTTTCGAGGAAAAGGTCGGCACCGGCGACAGCAGCTGGACGCTGTCAGACGACGGCAAGACGCTGCGCTACCCGTACGTGGAGGCGGCCAAGGACTACACCGTGCTGGTCGACGCCAATCTGCTGGCCGCCGATGGCAGCCGCCTGGGCAAGCCGCTCAAGCAGAAGGTCTATACCGGCGAGCTCAAGCCGGTGGTCGGGTTCGCCTCGCAGGGCAGCGTGCTGCCGGCGCGCGAGAGCCGTGGTCTGCCGGTGGTGTCGGTGAACGTGCCGGAGGTGGACGTCGAATTCCTGCGTGTGCGCGAAAAATCGCTGCCGGCATTCTTCCAACAGTTCCAGCGCGGCGGTCGTCGCGGCAGCTGGGAGTTGGAGAGCGACTACCGCAACAAGACGCCGCTGTCCAAGCTGGCCGACCCGGTGTACGTCAATCGTTTCATTCTCGGCGGCAAGCAGAACGAGCGCGTGCTGACCTATCTCCCCACGCAGGACATCAAGGAACTGCAGGAGCCAGGTCTGTACTTCGCGGTGATGAAGCGCGCCGGCAGTTTTGAAAACGAGCACGAGACCGCGTTCTTCACCGTCAGCGATATCGGCCTGCATACGCGCGCCTACAAGGACAAGCTGTTCGTGCACACCGCTTCGCTGGAGAGCGGGGCGCCGATCAAGAACGTGGACGTGCGCATCCTCGATGCCAAGGGCGAGCTGTTTCTCAAGGGCGCCACCGACGGCAACGGCAATGCGTTGCTCAACTACACGCTCGACGCCGGCCATGTGCTGGTGGCGCGCAGCAAGACCGATATCTCGGTGCTGCCGTTCAACCAGCCGGCGCTGGATCTGAGCGAATTCGCGGTGGCGGGGCGCGAAAGCGCGTGGTTCGACGTGTTCGCCTGGGCCGGCCGTGATCTGTATCGCCCCGGCGAAACCATGCGCGTGTCGGCGATCCTGCGCGATAACGATGGCAAGCCGACCAAGCCGCAACCGGTGTTTCTGCGCCTGAAGCAGCCGGACGGCAAGACCTTCCGCGAAACCAAATTGCAGCCCGGCGAGCAGGGCTATTTCGAGTTCACCCAGCAGATTCCGGCCGATGCGCCGACCGGCCGCTGGCAGGTGGAATTCCGCACCGATCCGGCCAGCAAGGATGCCGTGCAGGGCATGACGGTGCGGGTGGAAGAATTCCTGCCCGAGCGCATGAAGCTGGATCTGGACAGCACGCAGAAAACCCTCAGCGCCGGCCAGCCGTTCAAACTGGTCGCCAATGCCGCCTATCTGTATGGGGCACCGGCGGACGGCAACCGCTTTACCGCCAAGCTCGCGGTCAGCGTCGAGCAGCACCCGCTTGAATCGTTGCCGGGCTGGTTCTTCGGCGACCCCACGCTGGAACTGCCGCGCGAAGCCAAGGACGTGATCGATACCGAGTTCGGCAGCGACGGCATCCTGCGCGAAGACATCGCGTTGCCCGCCGAAGCCAAGCCGGTCAGCACGATCGCCGCAGTGGTCTCCGGCAGCGTCTACGAGACCGGCGGGCGCACGGTCACGCGCACGGTCAAGCGCGTGCTGTGGCCGGCCAAGGCGCTGGTCGGCGTGCGTCCGCTGTTCGACGACAAGGACGGCGCCGATGCCAATGGCAACGCGCGCTTCGAACTCACCCGGGTGGATGCCGACGGTAAGCCGCAGCCGGCCAAGGGGCTGAAGGCCACGCTGGTGCGCGAGCTTCGTGACTACCACTGGAACTACACCGACGACCATTGGGACTACGACTTCACCCGCCGCTTCGAGAACAAGGACACGCGCACGCTCGACGTGGCCGGCGGCAACGCCAAGCTCGATTTCCCGGTGGAGTGGGGCGAGTACCGCCTGGACGTGTTTGACCCGGCCACCGGGCTGACCACGCGCTACCCGTTCCGTGCCGGCTGGAGCTGGAACGACGAAAACCGCGGCCTGGACGCGCGCCCGGACAAGGTCAAGCTGGCGCTGGACAAGACCGGCTACCGTGCCGGCGACACGCTCACCGTCACGCTCACCCCGCCGCATGCCGGCAAGGGCGTGCTGCTGGTGGAAAGCGACAAGCTGCTCTACGTGCAGGACATCGACGTCAAGCCGGGCAGCACCTTCGAAATTCCGGTCACCGAAGGCTGGGAGCGCCACGACGTCTACGTCACCGCGCTGGTGTTCCGTGGCGGTACTGCGCCGAGCAAGATCACCCCCGCGCGTGCGGTGGGCGTGGCGCATGTGCCGATGGATCGCAAGGCGCGGCGTGTGGCGGTGGGCCTGTCCGCGCCCAAGCAGATGCGCCCGGAGCAATCGCTGCCGGTGACGGTGAGCGTGCCGGAACTGGCCGGCAAGGCGGCGCACGTCACCATCTCGGCGGTGGACGTGGGCATCCTCAACATCACCCGCTTCCCTGTGCCCGATGCCAATGCGCAATTCTTCGCGCAGCGGCGCCTGGGTACCGATGCCTATGACATTTATGGCCGCGTGATCGAAAGTTTCGAAGGCGCCAGCGGCAAGCTCAAGTTCGGCGGCGACATGGCGTTGGAGGCCTTGCCGCAGGCCAAGCGCCCGACTGCGCGCGTGCAGACCGTGGATCTGTTCTCCGGGTCGGTGACGCTCGATGCAAAGGGCAACGCACGCGTGCAGCTGCCGGTGCCCGATTTCAACGGCACCTTGCGGGTGTCGGCGTTGGTGTATTCGGACACGCGCTACGGCAACCGCGATATGGAAACGGTGGTGCGCGCGCCGATCCTGGCCGAGGCCAGCATGCCGCGCGTGATGGCGCCGGGCGACCGCAGCACGGTGACGCTGGACGTGCAGAATTTCACCGGCAAGCCGGGCGAGTTCAACGTGCGTGTGGACGGCATCGGCCCGTTGTCGATTGCCGAGGCGGCGCGCAGCATCAAGCTGGGCGTGGATGCCAAGCAGACGCTGAGCTTCCCGCTGACAGCCACCGAAGGCTATAGCGTGGCCAAGGTGCGCGTGCGCGTGGACGGCAACGGCTTCAAGGCCGATCGCAGCTACGACTTGCCGGTACGCGCCGGCTGGCCGCAGGTGTTGCGTGCGCAGACGCGTGTGCTCGATCCGCTGGCGCCGATCACCCTGGACAGCGGCTTTGCCGATGGTCTGATGGCCGACTCGGTGACCGCGCGCATGGTGGTCAGCCCGCTGCCGCCGATCCCGTTCGCCAGCGCCTTGCAGGGGGCGTTGGAGTACCCGTACGGCTGCGCCGAGCAGACCACCAGCAAGGGCTATGCGGCGCTATTGCTCGACGATGCCACTGCCAAGGCGCTCGGCACCAAGGGCTTGGATGCGGCCACGCGGCGCGAGCGCATGGAAGGCGCGTTCGGTCGCCTGGCGTCGATGCAGATCGCCAGCGGGCACTTCTCGATGTGGGGCGACGATGGCTACGTCAATGCAGGCCTGACGCCGTACATCGCCGAGTTCCTGCTCGATGCCAAGGATGCCGGTTTTGCGGTGCCCGACAACGTGCTGCAGAAGGCGCTCAACCGCCTCAGCGAAGATCTGTTGTCCGGTGGCAGCGAGTTCTACGGGCAGGATCGCCGCGAAAACCTGAAGTTCGCCAATCAGGCCTGGTCCGGTTATGTGCTGGCTCGCGTCAACCGCGCGCCGCTGGGCACGTTGCGTGCGCTGTACGACAACCAGCGCAGCAAGGCGCTGACCGGGTTGTCGCTGGTGCATCTGGGTGCGGCGTTGTCGCTGCAGGGTGACACCAAGCGTGGCGAGGCGGCGATCAAGGCCGGCTTTGCCAAGGACAGCAGCGAGCGTCCGCCGTATTTCGCCGATTACGGCAGTGCGATCCGCGACGACGCCTTGATGATGGCGCTGCTGCACGAACGTGGGCTTTCCAAGCCCGAGTACGACACGCGCGTGGTCGCGCTGGGGCAGGCACTGGATGCACGCCGTGCCGGTGGCCCGCTGTGGCTGAGCACGCAGGAGCAGGTGGCGCTTGCGCGCCTGGGCAAGGCGTTGATGGTCGCGCAGGGCAAGCAGGTGTCCGGTACCTTGACGGTAGGCGGCCAGGCGCAGGAAATCGCACCGGCCCGTCTGTTCGGGCGCAGTTTCGACAGCGCGGCATTGGCCCGCGGCGTGCAGTTCGCCCCGCAGGGCGAGGCGCCGATGTATGCCAGCCTGGAAGTGGCCGGCATCCCGCGCAGCGCACCGGAGCCGGATGCGCGTCACCTCAAGGTGGAGCGCAGCTGGTACACCACCGACGGCAAACCGTGGACACCGCGTCCGTTGAAAGAGGGCGAAGCACTGATCGTGCGGGTCAGCATCGTTGCCAACGCCACGATGCCGGACGCATTGCTGACCGATCTGTTGCCGGCCGGTCTGGAGATCGAGAACTTCAATCTTGGCGATGCCAAGCAATGGGCCGATGTGGTGGTGGACGGCATCAGTCTCAGCGAGCGTTCCAGCGCCGCCGAGATCAAGCACGAAGAGTTCCGCGACGACCGTTACGTGGCCGCGCTTGCGCTGTCTTCGGGGAGCGTGGCGCAGGTGTATTACCTGGTGCGTGCGGTGACGCCGGGCACCTACACGGTGCCGCCGTCGTTGGTGGAGGACATGTATCGCCCGGAGCTGCGCGGTGTGGGGCGCAGTACGCCGGCGACGATGACGGTGGTGCAGCCGTAGGATGGCGTTGGCGCTTCTCGCGTAGGGCATACGCCTGGGGGAGAAGAGGCCTCGCAGGGGTGGAGCGGGGCGTGCGCGAAGCCTCCCCTCACCCCAACCCCTCTCCCGCAAGCGGGAGAGGGGTTAACAGCGGCGATCAACAGCCCCACTGCGACCCACTGCCTTCCTTCTCCCGCGTGCGGGGGAAGGGCTCAACGGCGGCGATCAACAGCCCCACTGCGACCCACTACCTTCCTTTTCCCGCGTGCGGGGGAAGGTGCCCGAAGGGCGGATGGGGGGCGTTTGAAGCCCCGCACGGAAGGTTTTTGCCAATCGCCGGCTGCCTGCTTCGCATGCCACGACATCGCTGCGCATTGTCTTTTCGATGCGATACGCACGACACGCAAAAGTCATTTTTACCCAATACGGTGGCGTGCTCTTACCAGCCGCGGCATCCTGCTGCGCGACCCACGGGATTCCATGCAGCGCTCCGATTCTTACCGTTTGCACGTGTCTGTTCTCGCCGTAGCCATTGCGGCATGTTCGCCAGCGCTACAGGCGCAGACCATCGATCCTGCCGCCGGCACAGAGCAACCCGCTCCAGCCTCGCCGGCCGTTGCTGTCGCTGCCACGGCAGCACCGGATGACGCACCCACCGGTGCCACACCGGCCACCCCTGCCAAGGCCGGCGTACAAACGCTCGATGCCATGCAGGTCACCGGCGTGCGGCGTGCCAACGCCGCCGCAGTGGAAAGCAAGCGCGCAGCGACCAATATCACCGATGTCATCAGCGCCACCGACGTGCGCGCCTTGCCCGACAGCACCATCGTCGAAGCCTTGCGCCGCGTGCCTGGCTTGTCGGTATTGCCGGCCACCGATAACGAACATCCGCGCGACGAAGCGGCGACGCCGGTACTGCGTGGCCTGGGTCCGTCCTACAACAACGTCACCATCGATGGGCTGACCATTGCCTCGCCCGGGACGCCGAATGGCACGCTCGGTTCGATCACGCGCGGCGTACGTCTGGACTTGCTGCCGGCGTCGATGGTCAGCGAACTGCAGGTCATCAAGACCTTTACGCCCGATCTGGATCCCAACGCCACTGGCGGTGCGATCAACCTCAAGACGCGCAGCGCGTTCGAAAACGGCGGCAAGCCGTTCTTCAGCGCCGAAGCCGCGCTCGGTCACGCCAACGATGTCGGCAAGCCGCGCGATCAGGACGACCCCGGTTATCGCTTGAATGCCACCGGTAGCCGCACCTTCGGCAGCGAGCAGCAATATGGATTCACGCTGTCGGCCAACTACCAGACACTGAGCAGTTACACCGAAACCCATATGACCACCGATACGGTGCATTACGGGTTCTACGACAACAACGGCGTGCTGCAGACCGGCGCCAATCTCGGCAATGGCTGGGCAGTGCCGCAGCAGGACAAGTACTGGTACGTGCAGAATCAGCGCGACCGCTATGGCGTCACCGGCAAGTTCGAAATGCGGCCCAGCGCCGCGCTCGAAGCCTATGCGATGGCCGGCTACTACTATTTCAAGGACAACATGGAGCGCAACGAGGTCATCATCGACCCGCGCAACCGCAACCAGGTGTTCAATCAGACCGCCACCTCCGGCAGTTATCCGGGAGGCGACATCGAGGTGGGATATTCCAACCAGATCGTCACCACGCGCACCAAGGTTGCGCAGCTGGGCACGATCTGGCGGCCGACCGATCGTCAGCAGTTTTCCGCGCGCGGTTCCTGGTCGGATGCGACCTACGACGAGCCGATCCGCATGGTCAAGTATGCCACCGGCATCACCCGCCCAGCGCCGGTGCCGGTGGGCCAGACCGGCAGTGGCGTCACCGTCAATGCCACGCCCAATTACGCGTTCAACTACGACACTTCGAATCTCGACCAGCGTTTCGGGGTGTCACCGCAGGCCTATAACAATCTCGACAACTACAGCCTGTCGTACTGGCGGCCGGACTACAAACGCACGGCGGCCGATCGCATTCTCACCGGGCGGCTCGATTACGGGTTCAACCAGGGCGAGAGCGACCAGGGCATCGGGTTTGCGGCGGGCGTGTCGTATACCACCGACAAGCCGTCCTACGATATCTATCGCGTCGAGTATCAGCCCAATTCCAGCGCGCCCGCCCTGGGCCTGGCCGATGTGGTGGGCAGCGGCAGTGCGCCGATGCGCTATGCCGGTTTGAACCTGCTCAGCATCGATCCGAACAAGGCCAACCGCGTGCTTGCGGCAACGCCGCTGAGTGCGTTCAACAGTACCGACCAGCAGGCCTTCAGCAACCAGGACAACTTCACCCATACCGAAAAGATCTTCGGCAGCTACGGGCTGGTCAGCTATCGCAGCGATCGCTTCAACGTACAGGCGGGTCTGCATTTCGACAGCACCAAGCTCGATACGGTGGGGCGCCAGCGTCAGCTGGATACCGCGACCAATCACTATGTGTACGTCGACAACCCGACCAATGCCAATTACGACTACCTGCTGCCGTCGGCGGTAATGACCTACCACCTGACCGACGCGCTGGACCTGCGCGCCGGGGCAAGCCGCACACTCGGCCGCCCGCCGTACGATGCATACGCAGCCCGCACCTCGATCGGCTTCGTCAACACCGCCGACGCCGGCAACCCGAACGCGCAAGGCGTCACCGTCACCGTCGGCAACCCGGACATCAAGCCGCGCGTGTCCAACAATCTGGATCTGTCGCTGGAGTGGCGTTTGCCCGGTGACTTCGATGCGTTCGCATCTGCGGCGGTGTTCGACAAGCGCATCCAGGACGAGATCTTTACGCTCTCGCGCACCGACAGCTTCACCTTCGACGGCACCACCTACGCCAATGCACTCATTAGCACGCCGGCCAACGCAGCCAAGGCGCGCATCCGCGGCGTGGAATTCAACGGCATCGTCAACACCTTGGCGCCGATCGCGCCGTGGCTGAGCGGTGTCGGCTTCAGCGCGAATGTCGCGCTGCTGGATGGCAGCCTGGATGTTCCCTACAGCGTCGGCAGCGGCAGCAACGTGAGTCAGCGCGAGCGCAAGCTCGACAACCTGGTCGGCCAGCCGGACTACACCGCCAATGCCACACTGTTCTACAACACCGGCGGGTTGGAATTGCGTGCGGCCTACAACCGTCAGGGCAAGGCCTTGCGTTCCATCGTCAGCAACATCGACTGGCAGGATCTGTATTGGTCGCCGCGCTCGCAGCTGGATTTCACCGCGACGTATGCGATCAATAAACAACTCAGCCTGATCGGCCAGGTCAGCAACATCACCCATAGCCGCATCACCAGCGTGACTGGGCCAGGGCAGAACCTGCTCAAGGATAGTTATTCGGTGCCCACCACGTACTGGTTTGGTCTGCGCTTCACACCGACGTTCTAAGCGCAGCGCTTGAACTAACGCAGTCATCGGCCAGATACCGGTGCCGCGCTAGATCGGAAGTGCGAGCGGTGCTGACCGCATCCAGCTTGCATGTGCTTCGCCTGGCGCAGACGCCGCCAGGCGATCCGTCACCTACTTGAGAGTCGTTCAATGACACTACGTTCTGTTGCCACTGTCGCCGCCATGCTGTGCGCGACGCTCGCCAGCCCTGTGAATGCAGCGCCCACCGGGGTCGCGGCGATCCAGGCCCGCTTGACCAACCCGCAGGGCGGTATCGTGGTGGTCGCCCATCGCGGTTGCCACGCGGCCGCGCCGCAGCATGGCTTCACCGACACCGCGCCGGAGAACTCGCTGGCCGCCTTGGAGCGCTGCATCGCCATCGGCGCCGACGTGATGGAAACCGATGTGCGGCGTGCCGCCGACGGCACCCTGGTGATGCTGCACGACGCCACCGTGGACCGCACCACCGATGGCACCGGCAAGCTGTCCGAACTGACCTTGACCGATCTGCAAAAGCTGCGGCTGCGCAGCGACGAAGGCGGCGCGGAGGCGCCGCTGACCGACCAGCGCGTGGTCACGCTGGAGCAGATGCTGGCCAAGTCCAAGGGACGCATCCTGCTCAATCTTGATGTCAAGGATGCGATCTATGTGCAGGTGATCGATGCGGTCGCACGTGCTGGCATGCAGCACGAGGTGATCGTCAAGGCCGAAGCCGGCATCGCCACGCCGCCGCTGGCCGCGATGCTGCCGTTCGACAAGGTGTATTTCTTCCCGATCCTGATCAATGCGCATGGCGATGCCGATCTTGCAGCCATCGCCGCCGCGCAGACACGCAATGCGCATCCGGTTGCGTTCGAGTTGCCAAGGATGTCGCCGACGCAATTGCCCGCACTGGTGGCCGTGAGCAAAACGCACAAGGTGCGACTGATGGTCAACTCCTTGTGGGAAGGTTTTATCGCCGGCTACGGTGGCGACGCCGATGCCGAACGCGACCCGGACAAGGTCTGGGGGCGGATGTACCGCGATGGCGTGTCGATCATCCAGACCGATGCGCCGGAAGCCTTGCTGCGCTATCGCGCGAGTCTGGAGAAGCGCTGAGCGCGGCGTTACATCGCTCCATGCAGCAGGTGCGCCACGGATGCGCACTGTCGCCGCACAGCATGACCCATGGCACTGAGGGGTCCCTGCCGCCTCCGCTATAGTCAGGCGCTATTGCACGCACGGACGTCTGCATGCCACTCGATACACGCCAGCGCAAATTCAGTCCGCATGTCGTCTGGTTGGTGGTGCTGCTGGTCGCGCTGCAGATCCGCGATCTCGCCAAGGCGGTTGGCCTGCCCATCCCGAAAATTCCGCTGCCCTACGGCGGCGGGATGCTCGACAATCTGCTCAGCGTAGTGGTCGTGCTCGTTGCCGCCGCATTGCTGCGTCCGGGCACGCCAGGCGAGCTCGCGGCGCGTCTGGGGCTGCGTTGGAACGGTTTGCGCGGCCCGACGCTGACGCTGTTGGCCACACTGCCGTGCTGGCTTGGACTATGGACGCAGGCCACCTCGGTGGGCACCGACGATCTGCTCGGCCTGCTGTGGTTGGCGCTGCTGTTTCCGCTGGCCGAAGAAATCGTCTTTCGTGGTTTCGGCTTCGTGTTCGCCTGCCGCGCACTGGCCTGGCGTCCGGCGCTCGCCGCGCTGGTGCAGGCCATGGTGTTCGGCGGCGTGCATTGGCTCGGTGCAGGGGGTGGAGGCGGCGAGGCGTTATCGATCTTCGCCATCACCGGCATCGGTGCACTGCTGTTTGCCATTGTGGACGCGCAGGATGGCTACACGATCTGGAGCGGCTGGGTGTTGCATGTCTCGCTCAACGCGGCCTGGACGGTGTTTGCGGTGTCCGATTCGGCCGCCAGTGGCTGGCTCGGCATGGCATTGCGCCTGTCTGCGGTGTTGCTGGCGATGGGGTTGCTGCGGCTGTTTGTAAGGCCGCGTCGCTCGGTGCGAGCAGACCTCGCAAGCTAGGGCGCTCGTCGTCACGCAGTGCAGGAATGTGCAGGTGATCTGACCACCCGAGGCGCGTCGCTTGCAGCGCGCCACAGTGGCCGAAAAGCGTTTTGCCCTGCATGCTTCACGGAATGGACAGGCAGCAGCACGCGCAATCAAAGACCGCCCGGATGCAGAAACGCGCTGCTGGCCAGTATGGTATGGCTCGCCGCCGCCGCTGGTTGACGTGGCTGCGTTGGAGCGCAGTGGCGCTGCTGTCTGCCATCCTGCTACTGGACCTGGCCTTTCCACTGCCGCTACCCAAATCGCGCGACACCTCCACGCTGGTGGTCGCACGCGACGGCACGCCATTGCGCGCCTTCGCCGACCGCAATGGCGTGTGGCGCTATCCGGCCAGCCCGGACACGGTGTCGCCGCTGTATCTGCAGGCGTTGCTGAATTATGAAGACCGCTGGTTCTGGCGGCATCCTGGCGTCAATCCGTGGGGCCTGCTGCGTGCCGGCGGGCAGTGGCTGGGGCAGGGACGCATCGTCTCCGGCGGTTCGACGCTGACCATGCAGGTGGCGCGCATCCTTGACCCGCATACGCGCACGCCCTGGGGCAAGGCCAAACAGGTGCTGCGCGCGCTGCAGCTGGAAGCGCACTTGAGCAAGCGCGAGATTCTCACGCTGTATCTGCAGCGCGCGCCCTACGGCGGCACCATCGAAGGTGTGGAAGCGGCCAGCTGGGCGTATCTGGGCAAGCCGGCCAGGGCCTTGTCGCAGGCAGAAGCTGCGTTGTTGGCGGTGTTGCCGCAGTCGCCAAGCCGCTTGCGCCCGGATCGCCATCCCGAGGCCGCGCAACGTGCGCGCGACAAGGTGCTCGATCGCATGGTGGAACTGGGCGTGTGGTCGCGCGCGCAGGTGGACGATGCGCGCATCGAACCGGTGGTGACGCGTTCGCTCAAGCCACCGCTGCATGCGGCCTTGCTTGCACAGCGGTTGCACAGTGCCCAACCGCGTGCCGCACGCATCGTGACCACGCTGGATGTGGAATTGCAGCGCACGCTGGAAGAACGCGTGGCCACATATTTTTCGCAGTTGCCCGAGCGTACTTCCGCAGCACTGCTGGTGGTGGACAACGCCACGATGGAGGCGCGTGCGTATGTGGGCTCGGCCAGCTTCGGCGATCGCAAGCGGTTGGGGCATGTGGACATGGTGCAGGCCTGGCGCTCGCCCGGTTCCACGCTCAAGCCGTTTCTGTATGGCATGGCGCTGGACGATGGCCTGATCCATTCGGAAAGCCTGCTGGTGGATGCGCCGCAGAGTTTTGGCAGTTATCGGCCCGGTAATTTCGATGCGGCCTTCAATGGGCCGGTGAGCGCCGCGACCGCGTTGCGGTTGTCGTTGAACGTGCCGGCAGTGGACCTGCTCGATCGTATCGGCCCGGCGCGGTTTGCCGCGCGGCTGTCCAATGCCGGCATCGATCTGCGTTTTGCGCGCGGCAGCGTGCCCAATCTGGCGCTGATACTGGGCGGTACCGGCGCGCAGTTGCAGGAGTTGGTCGGTGCATTTGCCGCGCTCAATCGCGGCGGCATCGCCGGGCGCGTGCGCTATACGCCGGACGATCCGCGCATCGAGCGGCGGTTGATGTCGCCGGGTGCGGCCTGGATCGTGCGCGAGATCTTGCAGAGCAATCCGCGTCCCGGCTATGGCAGCGGCAGCTTCGACACTGCCGCGCGCCCGGGCGTGGCCTGGAAGACCGGCACCAGCTACGGCTACCGCGATGCCTGGGCGATCGGCGGGACGCGCCGTTACACGGTGGGAGTGTGGGTGGGACGGCCGGATGGCACGCCGCTACCGGGCCAGTACGGTGCAGTCACTGCATTGCCGCTGATGTTCGAAGTCATCGATGCGTTGCCGCGCAGCGCCGGCGATAGCGCGCCGGTGCCGATGCCGGCCAACGTGCAGGCGTTGGACATCTGCTGGCCGCTCGGTCGCGCAGCCGAGCAAACGCCCGCCGATCAGTGCGCGCGACGTGCCGACGCCTATGTGCTCGATGGTGCAGTCCCGCCCACCTTCGCCGAACGTGATGCGCGGCTGTGGCAGAGTGGGCAGCTGCATTTCGAGGTGGATGCGCGCAGCGGTCAGCGGCTGTCGCAGGAGTGCACGCAGCCGCATCAGCGCGTGCCGCGCGCGGTGGCGCGCTGGCCGGCATTGGTCTCGCCCTGGCTCAGCACCGCCGAACGCACTGCCGCGCAGCTGCCGCCACTGGCACCGGACTGCCTGCCGGACGGGCGCATGACCGGCGGCGGCGTGCTGCGCATCGACGGGCTGAGCGACCGCGCCACATTGGCGCGCGCAAACGCCACCGCACGCCCGGTGCGCCTGCAGTTGCGCGCGCTGGGCAGCGAGGCGCGCATCGACTGGCTGCTGGACGGTCGCTGGATTGCGCAGACCGACGGACGCCAGGGATTTCAGCGCGACTTTGCCGAAGTGGGAACGCACACGCTCACTGCCATGGCCAGTGACGGTGCATGGACCCAGGTGCGGTTCCGCGTCTTGCGTTGAAGCAGAGATTCAAGAGCGGCTGATCTGCGGCTCGGCTGCAGGGCCCTTGCCCCCCACCATCGCAGGACACGCCGCAAGTACGTCCGTGATGGCCCTTACGCGGCATCGATGCCACGTAAGGTCCGGCGACAGTGGGCTGGCAAGGACCAGTCGAGATGGTCGGCATGCATGGGTTTAAACCAAGCAACCAGCGGAGTCTCTGGTGCGGTGTCCTCGCCGCTGGCGGGACCGTGTGGCGGCATGGATGCCGCCACCGAGCCTCCATGGATGGATTCACGGCGTGTCCCGCGAGGGGCGAGGGCACCGAGCCTTCGACCCACTAGACAGTCGACATGGCATTCGACTGCATCCAAACGGCGCAACGACGCGATATCAAGGCAGGTTCGGTGCACGACACATCAACCACCATTAGCTCACTCGCCAATCCAGCCTTCCAGCAGGTCGGCGAATTCATCGGCATGCTCTTCTTCCTGCGCAAGGATGCCTTCCAGGATGCGCTTGGTGGTGGTGTCCTTGTCGCCGATGAAATCGATCATCTCGCGGTAGCTATCGATGGCGATGCGCTCGGCGATCAGGTTTTCCTTGACCATGTCGCGCAGGTCGGTGCCTTCCTTGTATTCGGCGTGAGAGCGCTTGGTCAGCGTGTCCGGGTTGAGGTCCGGTTCGCCGCCCAGCTGCACGATGCGCTCGGCCAGCTGGTGCGCGTGCGCCTGTTCCTGCTGCGCATGCTCCAGGAACTCGCCCTTGACCGCGTCGGCAAGCATGCCCTTGGCCATGAAGTAATGGCGGTAGTAACGCAGCGTGCACACGTACTCGGTGGCAAGCGCGGTGTTGAGCAGCGCGATCACCGCTTCGCGGTCGGCGTGGTAGCTCTCGGTGATGGCGCCGTCTTCGATGCGCTTGCGCGCGCGGGCGCGCAAGGTGGCGGTATCGGTGATACCTGCGGGGGTTTTGGTGGCTGGCTGATCAGACATGGCTGGCCGTTTTCCTTCTTCAGTGGGCGGGGGAATCAATGCATCAATCGGGCAGATGCTGCAGCACGTAATCGGCCGCAGACACCTTGAACTCGCCGGGCTCTTCGACAAACAACGCCTTGACCACGGCATCGTCGGCATACAGCGCGTAGCGACGCGAGCGCAGGCCCATGCCCGACCCGCTGGCGTCGATCTGCAGGCCCAGCGCGCGGGCCAGCTCGGCGTTGCCGTCGGGCAGCAGGTGCAGGCCATCGGGAACCAGCTGGCTGCGGCCCCAGGCCTGCATCACGAACGGGTCGTTGACGGCCGTGCACAGCACTTCGATGCCGCGTTTGCGGAACTGGTCGAAGTGCTCCACATAGCCCGGCAGGTGCTTGGCCGAGCAGGTCGGGGTGAATGCGCCCGGCACCGCGAACAGCAGCACCTTGCGGCCTGCGAACAGGCTGTGGGTATCGACCGCTTCGATACCCTCGCGCAGGCGCTTGAGCACGACTTCGGGAATACGGTCACCAACGTGGATGGTCATGCGGGCGGGCTCCTGTGGCTGAACGAATTCTAGAAAGGGGCGCGGAAACAGCGCGTCAACGCGCTTGAAATCCACGGCGCAACGCCTATCTGACGCACATGGCCGGCGCGAGGGCGCAACGCCGCCGCAGCCGGCCCGTCACCCAACCTTCAGGAGGCTCGCAATGAACATCGTTCGTTATCCCCAGTGGCCCACCCACGCGCTGCAGAACGAAATCAAGCATGTGTTCGACCGCTTCTTCGAGCAGAACAGCGACACCGACGAATCGGCGGTGGTCACCGCGCAGTGGGTGCCACGCGTGGACATCAAGGAAGAACCCAACCACTTCGTGTTGTACGCCGACCTGCCGGGCATCGACCCCAGCCAGATCGAGGTGCAGATGGACAAGGGCATCCTGTCGATCAAGGGCGAGCGCAACAGCGAGTCCAGCACCGAGACCGAGCGTTTCTCGCGGATCGAGCGCCGCTACGGCAGCTTCCATCGCCGCTTCGCGCTGCCCGACAGTGCCGACGCCGACGGCATCACTGCTGCCGGACACAACGGCGTGCTGGAAATCCGCATTCCCAAGCGCCCGGCAGCCACCCCGCGCCGCATTCAGGTCGGCAATGGCCAGGATGCCAGCGGTAGCACCGTGCAGTAAGCATGTTTGAAGTGCCGGCCGTGTGGTCGGCAGAGGGGCGGTGATGCGTGGAGTCGGCAGGCTGTCGCACCTGCTGCAGTTGCGCGTCTCGCCGCCCCCATGTGCGGCGGCGCACCGGCTGGTCTCCGCCGCTCAAGACAGGTGGATCTGGAGTAGCGTCATCGGCGCTTCGCTCCCCGGCGACGGCCGCACCGTAGAATAGGTGCGGTCGCCCGCCCGGCTGCGAATCGATCAGTTCTCACACCTCCTGTTCGGCCGTCAGGCCGGCGCGGCGGGTGCACGGATCGGCATGTACTCTTCGTACACTGCAGGTCCATTGCACCATCTGCGCTTCCGGCGACCGCTGGTGTCTTGGGAGCTGCTCGAACTGGCTCGTGGCCTTGGCTGCGGGCCGTTTTTTTTCCAGAGGTGATTAGATGGAATTCAAGGATTACTACGCAACGCTGGGCGTCGAGCCCAGCGCAGGCGACGCGGAGATCAAGACCGCGTACCGCCGGCTCGCGCGCAAGTACCACCCCGACGTGAGCAAGGAAGCCGGCGCGGAAGACAAATTCAAGGCCATCAACGAGGCCTATGAAGCGCTGCGCGACCCTGCCAAGCGCAAGGCCTACGACCAGCTCAAGGCGCAGGGCTTCCGCCCGGGCGACGAGTTTCAGGCCCCGCCCAATTACAACGGCGGGCAGGGCTTCGACTACGAGGAAGTGTTCGGTAACGGCGGCGCAGGCGGCGGCTTCAGCGATTTCTTCGAAAGCCTGTTCGCCGGTCAGCGCGGCGGCCGGCCGCGTGGGCCCGGTGCTGGCCCGGGCGTAGGCGCAGGTCCCGGCGCGCAGGCGCGCGGCGACACCCGCGCCAAACTGGCGGTGCCGCTGGAAGCGGTGCATGCCGGCGACAGCGTGCGCATCACCATCAATGGCAAGCAGCTGGATGTACGCGTGCCCAAGGGCGTGCAGCCCGGACAGGTGATTCGCCTGAGCGGGCAGGGCAATGGTGGCGGCAACCTGCTGCTGGAAATCGAATACGCCGCGCATCCGCAGTTCGAGGTGGACGGGCGCAATATCCTGTACACCTTGCAGGTCATGCCCTGGCAAGCCGCGCTGGGCACCACCATCAGCGTGCCGACCCTGGGCGGCTCGGTGGAGCTGAAGGTGCCGGCCGACTCGGACGCCGGCCGCAAGCTGCGCCTGCGCGGCCGCGGCCTGCCGGGCGCCACGCCGGGCGACCAGATCGTGGAACTGGAAATCCTGGCCCCGGCCCCGACCGACGACGCGCAGAAGAAGGCCTATCGCAACCTGGCCAAGGCATTCGGCGAGACAGTGTGAGGGGGCCGGGTCAGGGCAGGCGCGCGTTGGGCCTTCTTCCTGAGGGAAGGTGTGGATCGCCCGGCGCGATCGCTGCCCCCATCCGCCCTGCGGGCACCTTCCCCCGCTCGCGGGAGAAGGCCGGCGGTTGCACGCGCGCGACGGCGGGCGGTTGATGGTGCGGTCGAGCCCCACTGGCCAGCGGCAGACGAGCTTCTTGCTACGCCTGCGGGAGCCAAGCCCCCCTGTGTACGCCAGCCGGAGACAATCCCGCTCCACGCCAGCGGGAGACGGCCCCTCTCTCGCTCGCGGGAGAGGGGTTGGGGTGAGGGGTCACAAGGCAATCGGCGCATCCGTCAGGATCGACTTGCCGCTTTCCTGCTGGCCGCAGCCTCATCCGGCGCCTTCGCCACCTTCGCCTGCAGCATAAGGGGGAGCAGAACCCCGCTCGGTTGCATCCAATCGCGCCCATCCGACGTAATCCCTCAGCATGCGTCCACGGCGGACGACAACGCGCCACCCACCGCATTGCCCGGCGTCCAGCGCCCTGCCTGGCACCCGCTACCGAAAGCGCGGCTGGCGCACTACACTCGCTGCGCATACTAGGAAAAACGCATGGCACGCATTCTGATCGTCGACGACTCGCCGTCGCAGCTGCTCGGGATTCAGCGCATCGTCGAGCGTCTGGGGCACGAGACCATCACGGCCACCGACGGTGCCGCAGGGGTGGAAGCGGCCAAGTCGTCGTTGCCCGACCTGGTGCTGATGGACGTGGTCATGCCCAACCTCAACGGCTTCCAGGCCACACGCACGCTCAAGCGTGAGCCGACCACCCAGCATATTCCGGTGATCCTGGTGACCACCAAGGACCAGGACACCGACCGCATGTGGGGCATGCGTCAGGGCGCCCGCGCGTACATCACCAAGCCATTCTCCGAAGACGAACTGCTGGAAGTGATGGAGCGGGTGTTCAACCAGAAGGACGAACCACCGACTGCCTGAGCACGGCACTGGCCGGTAGCACAGGGTGTGACAGCGCGACGCGAGGCCGATGGTCGAAGGTCCAACTGCGCTGGTGGCATGCGTCATCGCGCCAACCATCGGGTGCGTCCGGCAGCGCCGCGGGTTCCAGAGGTGTCGTCGGTCGTCGTCATTCGCTCGCAGCGGTGTTACGCCCCTGCCGGTGGGCCTGTGCCGAGACCGCATCTGCGCATTCACGTGTGGGCACATGGGATCAGTTGACCGGCAACCGCTGTGTTGCCGGCAGGCACTACCGTCGCCATTTCTACCCGTGGTGGCCGCATTGCCGACATGGCCGGCTCCCGCTTCCCCGATCATCAGCGGCATATGCCGGCTGCGCGACCGCATTGCAGGCGGCCGGGAATCTTAGCGACACCTGGCTCCGGTCCACTCCCGAACCTGGCCATCCCTCCAATTCGCCTCACCGGCGAATAGCGGCTGACAAAACGACTGCGCCGCCGCCAGGCGGCTGCGGCCGGTGCTCGGAATCGGCATGTCCCACACGTACACTCCGGTTCCTCCGCGTCGTCCACACCCACCTGACCACCGCTCGCTCCGTTTTGTTAGCCGCTCTAAACCGCAACGCACCAGAACCGGACCTTTCAAAACGGCCGGTCTGCCCCATCTAGTAGAATCAGCGAATCAAACAACACGGTGGCACTGCGGGACTGGCCCGCACCGCCCCTCGATCATGGAGCGTGCATGGCCTGGAACACACCCGGCAACAAGGGCGGAGACGGCCCGGATCCCAACCGTCGCAGGTCCTGGGGCCCGCGTGGTGGTGGCAACGGTGGTGGTTGGGGCAACCTACCCGGTCCGTTGAAGGAGCTGTTCGATGGCGGCGTGGGGCGCTGGATCCTGGTCGCGGTGGTGCTGATGGTGCTGTTCTCCAGCTTCCAGCTCATTGGCGAGCAGCAGCGTGGTGTGGTGCTGCGCTTCGGCCAGTTCTCGCGCATTCTGCAGCCCGGCCCGAACTTCAAGCTGCCGTGGCCGATCGAATCGGCGCGCAAGGTCAACGCCACCGAGATCAAGACCTTCAGCAACCAGGTGCCGGTGCTGACGCGTGACGAGAACATCGTCAACGTCTCGCTCAACGTGCAGTACCGGATCAGCGACCCGCGCAAATACCTGTTTGGCTCGCGCAATGCCGATCTGGTGTTGGAGCAGGCGGCGCAGAGCGCGGTGCGTGAGCAGGTCGGTCGTTCCGATCTCAATACCGTGCTCAACAATCGCGGCCCGTTGGCGATCGCGTCCAAGGAGCGCCTGCAGGTGGCGCTGGATGCCTACAACACGGGGCTGCTGGTGACCGGTGTGACCCTACCGGACGCGCGCCCGCCGGAAGAAGTGAAGCCGGCCTTCGACGAGGTCAACGGCGCCCAACAGGTGCGTGAGCGCCTGATCAACGAAGCGCAGGCCTACGCCGCCAAGGTGGTGCCGGAAGCGCGCGGTCAGGGTGCACGCATCCGTACCGGTGCCGAAGGCTACAAGGAAGCGGTGATTTCCAAGGCCGAGGGCGACGCCGATCGCTTCACGCTGTTGCAGGAGCAGTACGCCAGTGCCCCCGAGGTCACGCGCAAGCGGCTGTGGCTGGAAACCGTGCAGAAGGTGTTGTCGGAAAACCGCAAGGTGATCGGCAGCGATGGCCGCCAGGTCATCTATGTGCCGCTGCCGGCAGACGGCAAGTCCGCCAACAGTGGTGGCAACGGCAATACGGGCAATGGCGGCATGCCGTCGATGGTGCCGCAGGATGTGCTGTTGAATCCGCCGCAGAACAGCAGCGGTAGCGAAAGCATCCGCAACCCGGAGCGCGGCCCGCGCCCGACCGGCCGTGAGGGGACCGAATAATGAAGAACTCGCTAGGTATCGGCCTGCTCGTCGTCATCCTGCTGGGCCTGATGGGCTCGGTGTTCGTGGTGCGCGAAGATCAGACCGCCATGGTGCTCAACCTCGGCCGCGTGGTGCGTGCCGACCTCAAGCCCGGTCTGCACTTCAAGATTCCAATGGTGGAATCGGTGCGTATGTTCGATCGCCGCTTCCAGGTGCTCGATACCGCCCCGGCGCGCTACTTCACCGCCGAGCAGAAAGACGTCAGCGTGGACTTCTTCGCCATCGGTTACATCTCCGATGTGCGTGCGTTCTACCGCGCCACCACCGGCGGCGACGAGAAGGTGGCCAATGCGTTGCTGACGCCGATCATCACCGACTCGCTGCGCAACCAGATCAACTCGCGCACGTTGCAGCAGCTGGTCTCCGGCGACCGTAGCGAACTGATTGCCGGCCAGCTCAAAGGCATCAACGCTGCGATCAAGGGCCTGGGCATGCAGATCACCGACCTGCGCATCAAGCAGATCGACCTGCCGACCGACAGCCAGGTGATCACCGATGTCTACGAGCGCATGCGTGCCCAGCGCAAGCAGGAAGCCAGCAAGCTGCGCGCAGAAGGTGAAGAGCAGGCGCTGACCATCCGTGCCCAGGCCGACCGCGAGAGCACCGTGATCAAGGCCGATGCCGAGCGCGATGCGCAGAAGCTGCGTGGCGAAGGCGATGCCGATGCGGCGCGTATCTATGGCCAGGCTGGCTCGAAGGATCCGTCGTTCTATGCCTTCTACCGCAGCCTGGAGGCGTACCGCGAGTCCATGGCCGACGGCAACGGCGTGGTGGTGCTCGACAAGAATGATCCGTTCCTGCAATACCTCAAGAGCGATCGTTGATTGCTCGGCGTGAGCGTGATGCGCGAGGGCTGGTCGTCGAGCGAGCGGTGAGGAATGGCCGCCTTCCGCAAGCTCAAGCTTCCGGAGGCTCTCAACTTGCGTGGCTGCGACCAATGTTGCAGATGTTGAAAATGCTCCAGATATTGAAAAAATTGTGACCACTACGCCCGCCTTCGCGGGCGTAGTCGTTCTGGCCGGGGCGTGGATGTTCGTGGAAAGACCTGGGGCGTTGCGTTGTGGTGTCTTCACTGTGTTTTCCTTTATCCGGCGGTGGTGTTGGCCCTCATCCGGCGCGTTGCGCCACCTTCTCCCGCGCGCGGGAGAAGGGCGTTTTCCGAGGGCTTCGGGATGTGCGTACCGCGCACGCGGCCCGACCCTTCTCCCGACCAGACCCTTCTCCCGCACCCGACCCGACCCGACCCTTCTCCCGCGCGCGGGAGAAGGTGCCCGAAGGGCGGATGAGGGCGAACAAGAGAAGGCAGCCAAGCCCACCCTCCACACATCAACCATCTAACCCGGGCACACTCCACGGTTCCCCAGTGCCACGGCCCCGTCGATGAATGACTTCCTCACCGCCCTGTGCCTGATCCTGGTGATCGAGGGCTTGCTGTTGCTCACCGTGCCGACCGCCTGGAAGCGCATGGTCGAGTACGTGTTCAGCCTTCCCATTGCCCAACAACGCGCCATTGGCGGCGTCACCCTGGTGCTGGGCGCAATCGCGCTGTGGATCGTGCGCCACTGAATGCCGGTCGCGGTGACATGGGTGCCACTGCCCGCCGTCGCCGTCGCCGTCGCCGTCGCAGCCGGTTCCCAGCCGGCAGCCGGTCTGCTGCGGTGGTTTGCCAGGGCTAGTGCCCGTCACCGGAAACCCGGATAATGCACAAAAGCCGGCCGGGCACGCTCCAACCAGAGCACTCGGTTCGGCTTTTTCCGTGTCAGGGCTGTCGCGCCACTGCAACGCTCCCCGATGGAGCCGCGCGCCCGGTGTCGCCGCCAGTCCTGCATCGATCCCATCCCGCGGCCCCGATGGCCGCCGCAAAACTCAGGAGTTCACCCGTCATGGGTCAATCAGTTGTCGTGCTCGGTGCCCAGTGGGGCGATGAAGGCAAAGGCAAGATCGTCGATCTGCTCACCGAAGAAATCGGTGCGGTCGTCCGCTTCCAGGGCGGCCACAACGCCGGCCATACGCTGGTTATCAACGGCAAGAAGACCGTCTTGCATCTGATTCCGTCCGGCATCCTGCGCGACGACGCGCTGTGCCTGATCGGCAATGGCGTGGTGATCTCCCCGGCCGCGCTGATCAAGGAAATCAGCGAGCTGGAAGGTGCCGGCGTGGAAGTGCGCTCGCGCCTGAAGATCTCCCCGGCCGCACCGCTGATCATGCCGTACCACATCGCCTTGGATCAGGCCCGCGAGAAGGCCGCTGGCGGCAAGGCCATCGGCACCACTGGTCGCGGTATCGGCCCGGCGTACGAGGACAAGGTCGCCCGTCGCGGTATCCGTATCGCCGACCTGCATTACCCGCCGCAGCTGGAAGAACTGCTGCGCACCGCGCTGGATTACCACAACTTCGTGCTGACCAAGTACCTGGGCGTGGAAGCAGTGGATTTCCAGAAGACCTACGACGAAGCGCTGGCCTTCGGCGACTACGTGCAGCCGATGAAGTCCGACGTCGCCGGCATCCTGCACGACCTGCGCAAGCAGGGGAAGCGGGTGCTGTTCGAAGGCGCGCAGGGCGCCTTGCTGGACATCGACCACGGCACCTATCCGTACGTCACCAGCTCCAACACCACCGTGGGCGGCGCATTGGCCGGCACCGGCGTGGGCGCTGACGCCATCGACTACGTGCTCGGCATCGCCAAGGCCTACGCCACGCGCGTGGGCGGTGGCCCGTTCCCGACCGAACTGGACGACGAAGTAGGCCAGGGCATCCGCGACCGCGGTGCCGAATACGGCGCCTCCACCGGCCGCCCGCGTCGTTGCGGCTGGATGGACATCGTCGCGCTCAAGCGTGCGGTGGCCATCAACGGCATCTCCGGCCTGTGCATCACCAAGCTCGATGTGCTCGACGGCATGGAAAAGCTCAAGGTCTGCATCGCCTACGAATACCGCGGCAAGCGCACCGAATACGCCCCGCTGGACGCGCAGGGCTGGGAAGAGTGCACCCCGGTGTACCTGGAGTTCCCGGGCTGGACCGAGAACACCCACGGCATCACCGAATGGGACAAGCTGCCCGTCGCCGCCCGTGCCTATCTGCGCGCGCTGGAAGAACTGGCCGGCTGCCCGATCAGCATCGTTTCCACCGGCCCGGATCGTGACCACACGATGGTGCTGCAGGATCCGTTTGCCTGATCGAGTGACGTCCAACACGTGATCGCACAACGGCCCGGCTTGTCCGGGCCGTTGGCGTTTGAGGATTGCTGATTTGCCATGATTTCCAGCGGTGCAGGGGCGCAGCTGGCACGCTCACGCCAGTGCATTGTTATCGTTGGGCCGGTTCGGTTACTGCGGATAGGCGCATACCTGCACTCGCTGGTTCGCGGTATGGTCCGTGCCGAGCGTTATGCACCGAGATCGGCCGAGATGGGCAGGTACGTGATCTCCGCAGCGTTGCCTTTATCCCATGCGCATCGACGCGCTCTCACGCTGCCGGTTGTCCATCTCCTGCTGCTGGCTCTGCGCCAAGGCCTGCTGGCGATCTGCGCCGGCGACTTCCAGCCGCTGCAGTGATTGCTCCACCGGCGTCTGTACGGCCACGTCGGTCGGCATGTGGGCGCGCAGGTGCGCCGGGTTGTTCAACTCGCCCTGCACCACAAACACGTTGCGGCCCGCCGGGCTGTCGGCGGTCTGTTCGCTCAGCACCACGTGGTCGGCCCGGTCCAGAGCGTTCTGGCGGGCGAGGGTCATCACGCTGGCGATGAGGCGCTCGCTGTTCTCGTCGGGCGTGCGCCCGGCTTGCGCATCGATGGCGTTGACACCCGCGCGCACCTGCTGCAGCAATGCGTAGTCCCGGTGATCAGGGCCGATATCGGCCAGTTTGGTAGGCGCGTGCGTCCGCTCGGGCAGGCCGTCGGTCGAAGCAGTGAACGGGCTGCGGGTGATGGAGCGGTGCGGATCGTCTTGGTGGAACTGCGTGGCTTTCTGCTGCCGCTCCAGGCGGACGGCGCGGGCATCGTCGAGTTCGGCGATACGGCCGGGATTTGTTTCTTCGCGCATGGAAAGATGCCCGCCGCCTGCGCTGACGTTCACCCATTTCTGCTCTTTTTCGAAGTACATCGCGTAGAAGCTGTTGCTGCCGATGACGTTGGGGTCGACGGCTGAGCGGCCTTCCAGCATCTGGATCGCCTCGGTGGTGCCGAGCTTGGCCAGGTACTGGCTGCCGGCCGCCAGTCCCATCTGCGCAAATGTCTCGTAGCCCGTGTTGCTGATACGGGCAGCGCCGGCGTACTCGTTGTCGAGCATGTTGGTCCAGATCTGTTTCACCTTCTGGGGGCCGCTTTTTTCCAGGGCTGCTTGCAGGAGCACGCGGGGCGTCCAGCAGTTGGGGTCGAGACGATGCTGCTCAAATGCGCGGTCGTGCGCGAGCATGACGGAGGCGCCCGGTAGGTTCAGTGCCAGATCTGGGCGATCTCGACGGAACCAGCTTTGCCTAAGTTCCAGGTCCTTTGTGAGTAGCGTCTGTCCGAACTCTTCCCACTGCCGCTCGGTTAGGTCAGCATTGGCAAATCGTGAGCCATTATCGTGTTGCGACCTGGCGTGGTCTTGCGCGTAACTGTTGGCGACCTGGCCGGGCAAGCTGTCGTTTCTCACTACGCCCAGCGCCAGCGTTCCGTAGCCGTCTGCACCATCTAGCTGCGAAAGATAGTTCCAATACAGCTCGCGGTTGCCTCTATCCGCATAGTTGGAAAGGATTCTGAGATCGTCCTCCGTCATCCCACTCATATTTCACTCATTGTCAATGGGCCGGTCATCTGACCTTGGTTCGTGCCAGTACGTCCTTCATCGCGTGTTCCATGCGCTCCCAGTCCTTCAGAAATGCCCGGTAGTAGTGAAGCGTGATGGACAGCTTGTTCTCTACATCGACAAGGTAGTGAGTGCAATCGGCGACAACCGGGCCTTCCTCGTCAATAACCTGGTTGCCCTCAATCCGGATGCCGTCCTTGCGAAATTTGGCGCTGTCGCATTTGATAAACGTCGTCAAATTACCGCCGTCGTCTCGTGCCACATACCAGTCATACTCAAGCGCAGGGTTGCGCGCTGGAGGCTTGCCGTAGTGGGCTTTGTACGCTTTCACATACTCATCCATCTTCTCCTCATCGATGGCATAGGGAATCAGTCCCAGTGTTTCAGGCTGTGCAATCCGGAGATCGAGTCTCTCCACAGGATTACCTCGTTCGACCCAATCAGCCTTGGTAAGCGCGTCGTTGGATGAATAACGTGCCAGCAATGCCTCAATAGGGACCCGGTCAACGTAGTCAATCGATGCGTGTATCTCCTTGCGGAAATCATTCGTACGCGGGTTGGCCCGTGCCCCGGGCGGGGTGGGGGTCATATCTGGCCATTCGATGACCAGCGTGACGCCTTCGCCCGGCCATGGTGCGATCTGGCTGTCCAGATAGTTGGCGGGGATGCGGAAGGTGTTCGGCCCCAGCTTTACGTCAACCGGCGCGTCCGAATAGGTGTGCCCGTTGATGGTGCGGCCTGTGGTAACGGTGCCTGACATGGGGGAAGTCCTTTTTTGTTCGGGTGATGGCGTCCGTGCACAGGCACTGCCGGTCACGGCGACGGCGAGTGCAAGAGCCAGGCACCGGCCGGATGACATCATGTGCATTGGTCAGTCCATTGCAGGGTTCGCCGCAACTATAGGCAACTTGGGATCAGCGCGACAGCAAGGGCCAAGCCTGCGATTGTCCTTGCCATGCGCCGCACGACATGGGAATGCGATCACGCTCTGCCGGAACGAAAGGCGCGTGGATCAAAGCGCGGGCGGTGCAACGGCAGCTCGCCACGTGTGCCGAAGAAGGACGTTTGCCGCCCTTGATCGCACTAAGTGTCGAGCTGCAACGTGGTCAACGCAGACGCCGCCGCGTCATGCTCCAAACGCACCATCGATCGTGTGCATCGCCCCGGTGACAAAGCTCGCTTCCGGGCCGGCGAGCCATGCCACCATGCCGGCCACTTCGTCGGCGCGGCCGTGGCGTTTGATCGCCATGAAGCTGTGCATCAGGTCTTTCATCGGCCCGTTTTCCGGGTTGGCGTCGGTATCGATCGGGCCCGGTTGCACCACGTTGATGGTGATGCCACGCGGCCCGAAGTCGCGTGCCAGCCCGCGTGCCAGCCCTTGCAGCGCGGATTTGCTCAGCGCGTAGGACGCCATGCCGGGCAGCGGCATGCGGTCGCCGTTGACCGAGCCGATCACGATGATCCGCCCGCCGGGTGGCATCTGCCGCGCGGCCTCCACGGCGGCGTGGTAGGGCGCGTGCACGTTGATGCGGAACAGCCGGTCCACCGCGTCCGGATCCTGGTCCAGCGCATCGCCGAACAAGGCGATGCCGGAGTTGACCACCAGCACATCCAGCGGCCCGCTGCGGCGCACCGTGGCGATGACCGCATCGCGGTCGGCGCTGTCGGCCAGCACCGCAGTGCTGCCGGTGTCACCGGCCAGGCGCTGCGCCGCCTCGGCAGAACCGGCATAGGTAAACGTCACCCGCGCGCCCTCGGCCACGAAGCGCCGCACGATGGCGGCCCCAATCCCCCGGCTGCCACCAAGCACCAACACCGACTTGTCTTTGAACGCGGACATGCACTCACCTCACAATTAATGTAGCGAGTAATACAGAATAGATTTCGTCTGCCGTCAAGGATTTTGTAACAATGACTACAAAAAACTCCCGGGCCCGCGGGCGGCCGCGGGCATTCGACCCGGACCAAGCGGTCGCCACCGCGCAGCAGCTGTTCCATGCGCGCGGCTACGACGCACTGAGCGTGGCCGACCTTACCCAGGCGCTGGGCATCAACCCGCCGAGTTTCTATGCGGCCTTCGGCAGCAAGGCCGGCCTGTATGCGCGCATCCTCGACCGCTACGCGCAGACCGGTGCCATCCCGCTGCCGCAAATTCTGGACGCCAACCGCCCGCTAGCGGACGCGCTGGCCGACGTACTGGAGCAGGCCGCCCGCTGCTACGCCGCAGACCCCGCCGCCACCGGTTGCCTGGTGCTGGAAGGCACGCGCAGCAACGACGCGCAGGCGCGCGAGGCGGCCTGCGGCTTTCATGTCGCAGCCCAGGAGTTGATCCGCTCCCACATCGCCAAGCAGTGCCCGCACGACGCAGACCGGCTGGCCGATTTCGTCAGCACCACCATGGCCGGGCTGTCCGCCAGTGCCCGGCATGGGCAGAGCCTGGAGCGACTGCTGGCCAGTGCGCGGTTGGCGGGGGAGGCGCTTCGGGCGGCGCTGCGCGGGTAAACAGGGTGCGAGCGGGCAGAGGGCTTTCGGTGGCGTGAGCGCACCTGCTCGCTAATCGAGGCGCGCTTGCCGCTACCCAGTACGTTCAACGAGATGGTCGTGATCGGCCGTCGCTCAGGGGAAGTCGTTGTCGGATGACTGGTGCGGTAAATCAGGAAGTGACGGGGCAGCGCCTGTGGGCCATCCATGGTCTAGGCTGGCTTTAACACAGGCCACTTCGACCTCTTTGTGCAATGCTGGCGATCACATGGAGCCGCACGCAGCGTGTTGGTTGAACGTTCCGAACCATCCGAATTGCTGTTCGCCCCGGACAGTCGCGCTGACTCCATACCAGGTGGCGTCTTTGCGGGATGTAGCGTCTATTTCGGTCCCGAAATGAGAGTGTCGCCGAACCGTTTTCGTCTGCGCTCAGTCACTTGACCGAGCCTGCTCATACGGCCACAGTCCGGGACGTTCGCCTCTTCGTTCAAGGATGCCCGTGAAGAAGCTGACGCATTGCATTGTGGCGACCGCGCTGGTGCCCATCATGACGCTTGGGTGTGCACGGCTTTCGATGGAACAGGCTGCTGCAAATCCCTCAAGCGCTGCACACGAAGCATCGTCTTTTCCTCAGGCGCCTGCTGCTGCGCCTTCACCTTGGGTGTCCTTCAAACTGGAACGGCAGATGGGCGCCGTCTGTGTCGACCGTACGCAATCACAGGGTTCCTCGCCTGCGCCTTTGCTAAGGGACGGGTTCTGCAAAGGCCCGGCACCTGCGCATATGGCGGCTGCATTGCTCGCCCTGCCTGCAGATGCGGGCGATGCCTCGCCGCAAACGCGCGAGGCGAGCCTGCGCGATGCGGTGTACGTGGCCGCACCCGGCCTGGGACGGCGCGCCGACTTCACCGTGGTTGCGGGTGATCTGACAATCCGTTCGTTTGAAAGTGCTGATCCCGACAAAACGGCGTACTTGGTCTGGTCGGTGAAGTGCGGTGCGGACGAGGCAGGTCTTGCGTGCCAGTCAGGCAAAGGGCGAAAGGCGTATCGCGTCACCAAGGACGGCACCGCACGCGATGTCAGTGCAGCGGTGTTTCCGCCAGCGCCTAGCCTGACTGCAGAAGATATTGCCAGGCAAAACGACCACGGCGGCTCGGAGCTTTTTCTGTTCGACGACAAGCTGCCCTTGGCGCCGACGATGCGATGGTTGATGGAATTTGACCCCGACCAGCCGCTGGCCACCGATGACCCGAAACGTGTCGGGTCTTACGCCCATTTTGGTTTTCTCCGGTGGACGGGCGAACGCTTCGAACTTGTGGAACGGGTTTCCGGGGCGCAGTGGCCATGTCGCCAGCAACGCACAGGCCAACCCGCAGGTGTGGACTCTCCTGATGGTGAGGACCGTTTCGTTTCCCATTAATGCAGCGTGGCAACACCGATTGCCAAGCGATGACGTGCGGCCTCAGGTGAACGGCTTGCGCACGGGTCGCAGCAGGCCAGAACAGTGGCCCGTGGGGCAGAGCACTACTGATGCAGTGTGATAAAAATCAGGTCGATCGTGAGCTAGGCCATCCAGACGGAAGCCAGGCCATCCAGACGGAGCAGAGCATGCATCATCGCCAATTAAACGGACTGGTCATGGGTGCCGTGCTTAGCGTCGTAGCTGGATGCGCCCAAGACAGCGCCCGCTCGGCAACACGCTCCCCTGCGACCTCACCCGCCACCGAGAATGTCTATCCCGCAGTGCCCTCGTTCTCTCCAAAGCCTTGGAAGCGCTTCGCGCTGGAGCAAGGCATGGGAGCAGCCTGTTCAACCCGATCGCAGCGAACCTCCTCTGGCCGCAGCGTCCTGTTGCCCGCTGACGAATGCATTGGCCCTGCGCCGCGTCCCCTGGCCGAGGTCATCTTGTCGCTTCCATCCGCTGATCTGGGCGTTGCCACCGAAGCACGCGGCGAGGCCTTGAAGCATGCTGCGTATGTTGCGTCTCCGGGTTTGGGCGCGCGCGCCGATTTCATGTTGGCTGCAGATGCATTCTGGGTGCGCTCGTTCGAGTCGCGCGATTCACGTCATACCGTCTACCTGGTTGGCGGGGTGAGGTGCACCGATCGGGCATTGGACTGCAAGAATTCAAGAGGCGTGCGGGCATTTCGGTATGAAGAGAAAGGCCAGCTGGTGGATGTGAGTGGAGAGGTGTTGCCCCCTGCGCCCGCATTGTCCGAAGACGAGGTCCGGCACTATCAGGCCTATGCGGAGCCGATTCCCTTCCTGGATGTATCGCGCCTGTGGCAAGTTCCCGTGTTGCGCTGGGTCATCGAGTCAGATCCGGATGCCCCGCTTGCCGATGACCCGCGCTATTACAACGACTGGGCATATCTGCACTTTGGATTTCTGGTCTGGACCGGACAACGCTTTGAGTTGATGGACAAGGTTGATCGCGCGCGATGGCCATGCAGGCCTGTGGCCGAGGGAAGGGCTGCTTGTTCGGATCCACTGGACAACAGGGGCGATCGTTTTGTCACTCCTTAATCGATGCAGGGAGAGCGCAGATGGCTCGGGTCATAGAGGTCAGTATCAAAGAGCGCGCAGACGAGGCGGTTGCGCTGTTCAACGCAAACCGTCCTGCAGATGCGGTGGCATTGCTGGAACGGCATCGGCAGGGGCAGGGGCAGCCAGAGGTCGTGCAAGAAGGCATGTATCGCGATGTCAGCAGCCAGGCCCAGCGCAGCATCGCCGCCAGTGCAGAACGCGCGCAGGTGCAGGTCACGCCCCTGGTCGGCCAATTGGTGGGCAGCATCGGAAGGTGCAGCGATGCGCACAGCGAGCGGATGAGCGCCAGCCTGGCCATTTGGCGAAGGAGCACAGGCTTGCGCGGATCCATCATGTGCTACTGAGCAACCGGACATCGCGTGCAGCGGCCGGTGCCACCGTGTTCGTGGTGCAGGGCGAACCCAGCAACCCGGCCCATCTGCGTGCCAACATGCCCACTGACGTGGCCGTCAGTACGCCGGTGGAGCAGTTGCTGGCAAAGCTGCAGGAGCTTGATGCGCGGAACTTGGCGCAAGCGCAGCGTCAGGCGCAGGAGAGAGGGGGACTACTGGAAGAGGCTGTCAAGCTGCGAAGCATTGGGTGAGGTCGTCCGTTTCCACTGTCTGACTGTAGATCAAGGCTCGGGATTCGCTTTCGAAAACGCCCGCTTGCAAAATTCGGTCGCTCGACGGATATTCCATATTCCGGAATATGGAAGAAGGTGGGTTCGGCTGTGGAACTGAAGCCACAGGATCTAGTGGTGCTGTACAAGCAGGTCGCCCAGGCGGGCCAGGTCTGGACGTATGCATCCCTTGGAGAAGCGCTGGGCATGAGCCCGTCTCAGGTGCATCGCAGCGTCAAGCGCGCGGTGGCATCCGGCTTGGCGCTGGAAAAAAGCCGTGGCGAGTGGGAGACGGTACGCACAGCGCTGCATGAATTTGCGGTCCACGGCGTGCGCTATGCCTTTCCTGCCGTCATCGGGCCGCTAAGGCGTGGCATTCCTACGGCCTTCGGCGTGCCCCCACTGTCCATTGCCATTTCCAGCTCCCCAGGGGATGCACCGGTGTGGCCAAGCGCGCAGGGCACGGCCAAAGGCCCCAGCTTGTCGCCGTTGTCGACCGGTGTGCCCAACGCTGCGCTGGCCGACCCTGCCTTGCACCAACTGCTGGCGCTGCAGGACGCCCTGCGCAGCGGGCGTGCCCGCGAGCGCACGCTGGCAGCAAGCTATCTCAAACAATTGCTGAGGCTTGGCGATGCGCTCTGACGATCCTAATTTGCCGCACCTGCTTGTGATTGCGAATGCATTGGGCGAGCTTTGCGACCACGTGGTCTTCCTCGGCGGAGCAGTTGTTGGCCTGCTGGTATCCGATCCATTGGCGGAAAACGTCCGCGCCACCTATGACGTCGATGCGGTGGTCAATCTTGATTGGTCCCGGTTCCGCGGTATCGAGGCGCGTGTGGAGTTGCAGGGCTTCGCGCGCGAGATGCAGAGCGGCGTCGTCTGCCGCTGGGTACACCAAGCGTCGGGCGTCATCTTCGACCTGATGCCGGTGGATGCCGGCGTGCTTGGCTTCTCCAACCGCTGGTACGCCCATGCTGTAGAGACGGCCCAAGTGGTTGCGTTGAGCGATCGCCTGTCCATCCGCTTGGTGACAGCGACAGCATTCGTGGCGACCAAGCTCGAAGCCTTCGTTACCCGAGGCAACAGTGACTTCCTTTCCAGTCACGACCTGGAGGACGTCCTCAATGTCGTCGATGGCCGGGCCGAGCTGGTGGAAGAGTTTGCCGTGGAGCATGCAGACCTTCGGCATTGGGTTGCCGACGTGTTCGTGGGGCTGGTGGATAACCCGGCGTTTGTGAACGCGTTGCCGGGATTGGTCGCCGAACCGGAGCGCGCAAGCGTCGTGCTTCAGCGCCTACGCACCATTGCATCAGCGTAGCCGCGACATCGTCGGCTTAGGTCTGCAAAGAAAACTTGAAGCACCGCCGCTCGCTTGCGATGATGCATCGCAATTGCAACGCACTGGGCCAGCCATGAAATCCGCATCTCTTCCATCGCTCCGGGTAGACCCGGCGCTACGCGAAGCGGCCGAGGCTGTGTTGCAGGAGGGCGAGACGCTTTCCAGCTTCGTCGAGCACTCCGTGCGCGCCCAGGTGCAGCAGCGCCAGCGGCAGGAAGCCTTCATCGCACGCGGGCTGGCCTCGCGTGACAGCGCCAAGGCATCCAACCAGTACATCGACGCGAAGGATGTGCTGGCCGGGCTGCAGTTCCAACTGGACAAGGCGCGCAAGGGCTAAGCCAAGGTGGGATTTTCCGTCCGCTTCACTCAGCAAGCGCGCGACGATCTCGCGCGTCTTTACGACTGGCTGCTACAGCGTGCCGAAGGCGACTTCACCGTGGCCGAGCGCGCGCTGCAGGCCATCCGCGACGGCGTCACCGTGCTTGAACTGGCCCCGTTGAGCTGCCGCAAGGCGGGGGTGGCAGATCCGTTCTTGCGCGAGCTCGTGATCGGCTTCGGTGCCAGCGGTTATGTACTGCTGTTTGAGGTGGAAAGCGATCAGGTCGTCACCGTTTTGGCAATCAGGCGTCAGCGTGAAGACGACTATCATTAAGCACGGCGTTCGCGGCAACGTCGCGCCACAGGGGAAGTAGATGGCCAATATCAGCAGGCGCCGCACGGGGGAACTAACCCGAGCGCTGTTCCATATCCTCAAGACCCAGCCGGAGGGCATGCGCGCCGCAGACGCGCTGGCCGCACTGGAAAAGCAGGTCGTACTCACCGAGTACGAAGCCGGCGACTACGAAACCGGCGGCCGTCGCTTCGAGAAGATCGTGCGCTTCAGCACCGTGGCGCCGGTCAAGGCCGGCTGGCTGGTCAAGGACAAAGGCATCTGGACCCTCACGCCAGAGGGCGAAGCGGCGCTGCACGCCTACCCGGATCCGGAGCAGTTCATCCGCACGGTGGGGCAGCTCTACAAGAAGTGGAAGAGCGCCCAGCCCGTCGCCGGCGAGGTCGACGATCCCGAAGGCGAGCTCACCGAGGAATCGGCCAGCATCACGCTGGAAGAAGCCGAAGAAATGGCATGGGCCGAGATCGAGGCGTACCTCGCCGCGATGCCGCCGTATGACTTCCAGGAACTCGTGGCGTCGCTGCTACGGGCGATGGGCTACCACGTCGCCTGGGTCGCACCGCCGGGCAAGGACGGTGGCACCGACATCATTGCCTACAACGACCCACTCGGCACCCGCCCGCCGCGCATCAAGGTGCAGGTCAAGCGCAATGCCAACTCGCCGCGGATCGATGTGACGGGCCTGCGCAGCTTTATGGCGGTTCTGGGGGATGGGGACGTCGGTTTGTTCGTCGCTTTGTCCGGCTTCACCAAGGACGCCGACTACGAAGCGCGGCAGTCGCATCGGCGGATCAATCTGATCGATGCGCGTCGGCTCGTCGACTTGTGGACGACGCACTATGCGCAGCTTGAAGACGTGGCGAGAACTCGTCTAGCCCTAAAGCCTGTTTGGTTCCTTGCAGCTGAAAACTGAGGAAGGTCCGAATCGTGCATAGAAGTGAAGCTCAGACGCGCTCGGAGTTGATTGATAACCAGCTCAAGCTTGCAGGCTGGAACGTCAAAGACCCAACCCAGGTTGTTGAGGAGTTCGACATTCTCACCAACTTGGCTAAAGGAGTGGCCGAACCTCGCACGCCTTACGAGGGCCACCAGTTCAGCGACTACGTCCTGCTCGGCAAAGACCGCAAGCCCCTGGCGGTAATTGAGGCCAAAAAGACCAGCCGCGATGCCGCCATTGGCCGCGAGCAAGCCAAGCAGTACTGCTACAACATTCAGAAGCAACTAGGCGGCGAACTGCCGTTCTGCTTCTACACCAACGGCCATGATCTGTACTTCTGGGACTTGGAAAACGCACCACCACGCAAGGTTGTCGGTTTCCCCACGCGCGACGATCTGGAACGCTTTGCCTATATCCGCCGCAACCGCAAGCCGCTGACGCAGGAGTTCATCAACACCTCGATTGCCGGTCGCGACTACCAGATCCGCGCCATTCGTTCGGTGCTCGAAGGTATAGAGCGGAAAAAGCGTGACTTCCTGCTGGTGATGGCTACCGGGACCGGTAAGACCCGCACCTGCATCGCCATGGTCGATGCCCTGATGCGCGCTGGCCACGCAGAGAAGGTGCTGTTCCTCGTGGATCGCATCGCGTTGCGTGAACAGGCACTGGCAGCCTTCAAGGAGCACTTGCCCAATGAGCCGCGCTGGCCCAATGTGGGTGAAAAACTGATCGCCACGGATCGTCGTGTCTATATCGCCACCTACCCGACGATGCTCAATATCATCCGGGACGAGGCGCAGCACATGTCGCCGCATTTCTTCGATTTCATCGTGGTCGATGAAAGTCACCGTTCGATCTACAACACCTTTGGCGATGTGCTCAGCTACTTCAAGACCATCACGCTGGGGCTAACGGCCACGCCGACCGACATCATTGACCACAACACTTTCCAGCTTTTCCATTGCGAAGACGGTATCCCCACGTTTGCTTACACCTACGAAGAAGCCGTAAACAACGTGCCTCCGTATCTCTGCAACTTTCAGGTCATGAAGATTCAGACCAAGTTCCAGATGGAAGGCATCAGCAAGCGCACCATTTCGCTGGAAGACCAGAAGAAGCTGATCCTGCAGGGCAGGGAGGTTGAGGACATCAACTTCGAGGGGACGCAGCTTGAAAAGCAGGTGATCAACAAGGGCACCAACACACTGATCGTCCGTGAGTTCATGGAAGAAGCCATCAAGGACGCCAATGGCGTGCTGCCGGGTAAGACCATCTTCTTTTGCGCAACAAAATCCCACGCCCGGCGCATGGAAGAAATCTTCGACAAGCTCTACCCGCAGTACCATGGTGAACTGGCCAAGGTGCTGGTGTCGGATGATCCGCGTGTTTACGGCAAGGGCGGCCTGCTCGACCAGTTCACCAGCAACGACATGCCGCGCATCGCCATCAGCGTGGACATGCTCGACACTGGTATCGACGTGCGTGAAATCGTCAACCTAGTCTTCGCCAAGCCAGTCTACTCGTACACCAAGTTCTGGCAGATGGTCGGGCGCGGCACACGTTTGCTGGAAGCCAGCAAGCCCAAGCCCTGGTGCCTTGAGAAAGATGTGTTTCTGATCCTCGACTGCTGGGACAACTTCGAATACTTCAAGCTCAACCCAAAGGGAAAGGAGCTCAAGCCGCAGTTGCCGCTGCCGGTGCGGCTGGTGGGCCTGCGGCTCGACAAGATCGAGAAGGCCAACGATGCCGGCCATACTGAAATCGCTGAGCGTGAAATCACCAAGCTCCGCCTCCAGATTGCCGCGCTACCCAAGGAGTCGGTGGTGATCAAGGAAGCCGCCGCAGCGCTGGCGCAGCTGGACGATGACAACTTCTGGATCAGTCTCAGCCACGACCGGTTGGAATTCTTGCGCGCTTCAATCAAGCCTCTGTTCCGCACGGTCTCCGACGCCGACTTCAAGGCCATGCGCTTCGAGCGCGACCTGCTCGAATATTCGCTAGCTGTATTGAATGAAGAAAAGGAACAAGCCGAAACCCTCAAGGAAGGCATTGTTGAACAAATCAGCGAATTGCCACTATCGGTGAGCTTCGTCAAGCAGGAAGAGGCCCTGATCCGCGCCGCGCAAACCAGTTACTACTGGTCCAAGGCGGATGAGGATGCCTTCGACGAATTGGTCGCCAAACTCGGCCCGCTGATGAAATTCCGCGAGCAATCTACCGGCCAGGAGCAAACCCATCTCGATCTGGCCGATGAACTGCACAAGAAAGAATTTGTGGAGTTTGGCCCGCAACACGAGGCCGTCAGCATCACCCGCTACCGCGAAATGGTGGAAACCCTGATCGCAGAACTCACCGCGCACAACGTGGTGCTGCAAAAGATCAAGAACGGCGAGGAAGTGAGCAGCGAAGAGGCAAACGACTTGGCCGAACTGCTGCACGAAGAACACCCGCACATCACCGAAGACCTGCTGCGTCAGGTCTACAAAAACCGCAAGGCGCGCTTCATACAATTCATCCGCCACATCCTGGGTATTGAAGTGCTCAGGAGCTTCCCGGACGAGGTCAGCGCAGCCTTTGACCAATTCATCCGCGCCCACACCACGCTCAGTAGCCGGCAGATGGAATTCCTCAATTTGCTGAAGGGCTTCATCATCGAGCGCGAAAAGGTGGAGAAGAAAGACCTGATCAACGCTCCCTTCACGGTCATCCACCCGCAGGGCATCCGTGGCGTGTTCGGCCCGGCCGAAATCAACGAGATCCTGCAGCTGACCGAACGGTTGGCTGCTTAAAAGGCAAGGTATCCCATGCTGCAAAACAACCCCGAACTCAAAAGCAAGATCGACCAGCTCTGGAACAAATTCTGGAGCGGCGGCATCAGCAACCCGCTCACCGCCATCGAACAGATTACCTACCTGCTGTTTATGAAGCGGCTTGACGAGCTGGACCAGAAGCGCCAGGCCGATGCCGAATGGACCAGTGAACAATACACATCCAAGTTCACCGGCACCTGGATCCCACCCGAGGAACGCAACTGGCCTGTGGCGCAACAGCGCCCGATCGACAAGCGCAGCCTGCGCTGGAGCGAATTCAAGCGCATGCGGGCCGAAGAGATGCTGCAGCACGTACAGGGCAAGGTCTTCCCCTTCCTCAAAGACCTGAACGGCGCAGAGAGTAACTTCACCCACCACATGCGCAACGCCGTGTTCATCATCCCCAAGCCAGCCCTGCTGGTGGAGGCGGTGAAGACAATCGACGACATCTTTGAAGTGATGGAGCGCGATTCCCAAGAAAAGGGGCAGGCCTTTCAGGACATCCAGGGAGACGTCTATGAATTCTTGCTTTCGGAAATTGCCACCGCCGGCAAGAACGGCCAGTTCCGCACCCCGCGCCACATCATCAAGCTTATGGCTGACTTGGTGCAGCCAGACGTTTCCGCACTGCTTCGTTCCAGCGCTACTAGGCTTTTCAAGATTGCAGACCCGGCCTGTGGGACGGGCGGCTTTTTGCTTGGCGCCTATCAATATTTGGTAACGCAGCTAGCAATTGAATCTGGCACGAATGATCTTGCAGCAGACGAAGATGGATTCAAACGAACATCAAAAGCCGCAACGCTGACCACAGCTGTGCAAGCCAAGCTTGCCGCGTCACTGTGGGGCTACGACATCGACCAGACCATGGTGCGCCTGGGGCTGATGAATCTGATGATGCACGGCATCGACGAGCCGCACATCGACTACAAAGACACCCTCAGCAAGAGCTACACCGAGGAAGCCGAATACGACATCGTGATGGCCAACCCGCCCTTTACCGGCAGCATCGACAAGGGCGACATCAACGAGCACCTGCAACTAGCCACCACCAAGACCGAGCTGTTGTTTGTCGAGAACATCTACCGCCTGCTCAAGAAGGGCGGAACCGCATGCGTAATCGTGCCGCAAGGCGTGCTGTTCGGCTCCGGCGGCGCGTTCAAGACGCTGCGTCAGATGCTGGTGGAGCGTTGCGAACTCAAGGCCGTGATCACCCTGCCCAGCGGCGTGTTCAAACCCTATGCCGGGGTCAGCACTGCCATCTTGCTGTTCACCAAAGTTTGGGGGCCGACGGACAAGGTGACGAAGCCCGCCACCGAACACGTCTGGTTTTATGAAATGGCCGCCGATGGCTATTCGCTGGACGACAAACGCAGCAAGCAGGAAGGCTTTGGCGATCTGCAAGATATCGTGGCCCAGTACCGCACTCGTAACGCCGCGAGCATTCCTGATGACAAGAGCGATCGCACTGCCAAGTGTTTCAGGGTGCCGCGCAGCGAGATTGCCGACGAGAAGAACAACTACGACCTCTCGCTCTCCCGCTACAAGCAGGATATCTTCGAGGAAGTGCACTACGACGCGCCGGGCGTGATTCTGGATCGGTTGATTCAGGCCGAGGTGGGTGATGTAGATGAAGCGGAGCTCGCCAAGGTGAAAAGCGGCATCGTGCGCAAGTTGCTCGAGTTGAAGGGGATGGTGGGATGAGATTTCGAAAGCTGTCTGAAATCGCACCTTCCGGTGCATCACCCGCCAAGCCGGCACCGGACGAAACTGTCTGGCATCTTACGCTGGACCAGATTGAATCTGGATCAGGAAAGATCTGGCGCCGCAGTTATGGACCGGCTTCGGATGCGGGTACATCTACGTTCGTATTTGATACTGGAAATGTTCTCTACTCAAAATTACGACCATATCTGAATAAAGTTATCTGCCCTGATAGCAGTGGCATTGCAACAACGGAGCTGGTCCCGCTTAGGCCAATTCCCGGCGAACTGAATCGTGAGTTTTTGTGCTTCTATCTGCGATCCCCTGAGTTCGTTTCGTGGGCAAGTGCGCAAGTGGATGGGGCAAAGATGCCACGAATGAAGATGAAATCATTCTGGGCACACGAAATGCCGCTCCCGCCTATCGACGACCAGATCCGCATTGCCCATCTGCTCGGAAGAGTGGAAGGGCTAATCGCCCAGCGCAAACAACACCTGCAACAATTGGACGACCTGCTCAAGAGCGTGTTTCTGGAGATGTTTGGCGACCCGGTGCGGAATGAGAAGAGCTGGAAGATCGGCTCTCTTGGTTCATATGGCTCGTTCAAGAATGGCCTTAACTTCGGCAAGGGCGAGAGTGGCGTAACTGTTCGCTATCTGGGCGTGGGTGATTTCAAATCCAAGGCTGCGTTAGATGATTTCGATAGCCTTGGATTCATTGAGCTCAATGAACTGCCTGCTTCGGACTATTTCCTCCATGACGGTGACCTCCTCTTTGTTCGATCAAATGGAAACAGAGAGCTAGTAGGCCGCTGCATGGCGGTGTATCCAGGAAAGGAGCGAGCCACTTACAGTGGCTTTTGCATTCGGTACCGCATTACTGATGCTTCTCTGCTAGCAATTTACGTCGCTCACCTTTTCCGCTCCGCAGCATTCCGCCGTGTTCTTTTTCAAGGCGGGCAAGGGGCGAACATTCAGAATATCAATCAACAGATTCTTTCTGGCCTACCAATCCCAATTCCCGACGAAGGCCTGCAGAACCAGTTCGCCGCAATCGTCGAAAAGGTCGAAGCTCTCAAATCCGGCTACCAACAAAGCCTCACCGATCTCGAATCCCTCTACGGTGCCCTGAGCCAGCAGGCCTTCAAGGGCGAGCTGGATTTGTCGCGGGTGGTTTTGCCTGCCGCCCCCATCGAAGGAGAAAGCCCGGTGGCCTCTTCCATGCCTGCGCCCATCACTACGCCGGTGATCGAATTGCCCGAAACCGATTTGCTGCAGCCCGCACTGCAAGACCCTGCAAAGCTTGCGCCCCTGCTGTGCTTCTGGCTGGAGGCCTATCGCACGCAGTTGGGCCGTGCGGCTTTCTCCCTCGAACGCTTCATCGCCGCCGCGCTAGCCCGGCTGGGCGAACTGCACCCGGACAATGATTTCGAATGGGCTGCCAGCGACTACGAGCCCATCAAGACCTGGGCGTTCGAGGCATTGGCCGCTGGTGCCCTGACGCAGGCGTTTGATGACGACGGCAACCGCATCGAGCTCAAAGCCTCCGCCGAGCAAAGCCTGGCATGAAGCTGCTGCGCCTCAAGATCACCGACCCTAAAGGCTTTCGCAGTTTACCTTGCGGGTTTGAGCACCACTTCCGCACCGAGTGGAGCTTGCAGGACGAGCTGGCGCAAGCGAATGCCTTTGCGCCCTTTGTCTGCGCCGGGCCCAACGGCAGCGGCAAATCCAACCTGCTCGAAGCGCTGGCGGCCATCTTCTTTCAGCTGGAAGTGCTGCGCGTGCGCCGCAGCTTTCTGCCCGAAGCCTTGCAGGACGAGGCGCCGGATGTTTCGCCCGTCGCCTTTGAGCTCGACTACCTGATCCGCGTGCCCGCCGAGTACCACAACCCGGACAGCCCGGCATGGGCGGAAGTGAGCGTGTGGAAGAACGCCGGCGAATCGGTGCGCTTTTTTTGGAAGAACCAGAGCAAATTCAGCACCGATGTGTATGAGGTGTTCAAGGGCGACCATGCCGACATCCTGCTGCCGCAGTACGTGCTGGGCTATTCGTCGGGTGAGAACGAAATCCTCAGCCTGCCCTTCTTCAAGATGCGTTTCGTGCAGTTCGACGAATACTGGAACGCGCTCGCCAAGCAACTACCCTATCCTGGTTACCCAGAAACGCGGCTGGCTTACCTCGATAACGGGTTCAGTCAGGCCATCCTGCTGTGCAATCTACTGTTTCAGGACGAGGCCACCTTGCAGCCCTTCCGCGAGGACATAGGCATTGGAGAGCTGAAGCAATTTCGTATCATTCTGCGCCGGAGTATTCCCGTCACGCGTCACCAGCTGGCAGCCTTCACATCAGGTGACTACATTATGTCCACCGAGATGCAGGACGGTCGGTTCGCGGGTACCGATGCGGTCTATCTTGATCCAGCCACCGGAGACTATCGGCTCAAGTTGTTGCACGGCTTAGAGGCGAATGAGCGAACACAAAATACCTCCATCATCGAGAAGCTCAAGCGCTGCGCCACGCTGCATTTCCACGATGAGGCGTCGGACACACTGGTCCTTGATTACTGGGTCAATGAGAACACCCAGAAAGCCTTCCGCGCCAACTTTGATGATTCGCCTCTGGCCTTGTTCCAGGCACTGCAAGTTCTCCTAGCGCTGAATCTCTATCCGGTTAGCGAAACCCTGAAGGCGGATCTCTACACCTCGACCAGTCACTACGTCAGTGAGACGGTGCCGACCTTGGCGTCCGATGAGCGCGCCATGCGCATCAAGAACTTCTACTTCACGAAGCAGGGTGTTGAGAAGCCGATGCTTCTCAAAGAGTTGTCGGATGGCGAGCACCAACTGCTGCACAGCCTCGGCTTGTGCCTGCTGTTCCGCGACACCAATAGCCTGTTCCTGCTCGACGAGCCCGAAACGCACTTCAACCCCGACTGGCGAGCTAAATTCATCAGCCGCTTACGCCAATGCCTGCCAGGCAAAGGTGAATATTCACAGGAAATGCTGATCACCACCCACACGCCTTTCCTGATCTCCGACAGCAAGCCGGATAAGGTGCTGGTGTTTGCTAAGGACAAAACCAGTGGCGCAGTCATTATCCGCCATCCTGACTACAACACGCTGGGCGCCTCGATCAACAAGATCACCATGAACACCTTCGATAAGCGCGAAACCATCGGTGGACATGCGCAAGCTTTGCTGGAGGGATTTCGTGCCCGCTTTAAGCGGGGCGGAGAAGACAAGGAAGCCCTGATCACGGAAATTCACCAGAAACTGGGTGACTCAGTGGAAAAAGTCCTACTGATCAATGCCATCCTCGACGGGGATCAGCCAAGCAATGGGGAGGCTCAGCGCTGATGCTGTTTCCATATATCTACGTGCACCACAAGATGGAGAAGATGCAGGCCTTCATCGATTTCATCTTTTATGAAGTGTGGTGCAAGGCGCCTATTGGTCTAGCCTTCCATCCGGACCTGTTTGGGGGCAATCCGGAACTGAAGGAGGTCATGGTCGAGTTCGGATTCTCCGCAAAAGCACCAACGCGTGGAAAGACGTTTTACAAAGATACGGAAGCCATCTACGAACTTTTCGCGTCGCTTACAGCGCAGCAAGTTGATCAGTTCAAGCGGTGGTATCAAAGCAACAACGATCTGGAGAAAGTTTGCGCCAATGATCCGGCAACATGCCTCGCCCGTTACACCGACATCGCCGTCAATCACCTGGGTCTTGCCGGCCAACTGGGCACCTTCTTCAAGGGTTTGTATTCGCAGTCACTCCTAGATCTGACCGCGCTGCGCGCCAAGATCGGCGAGATAGACGATCACTACCTGAAATTCGTGCAAACCAACACTTCTGGGATATGCCCGTTCTGCGGTATTAGCAATATAAAAGGCGAGCATCACAGCAAGCGGGAGGCCTATGACCACTACCTGCCTAAGTCTCTTTACCCGTTCAACTCCATCAACTTCCGCAATCTGGCTCCTGTTTGCCACGAGTGCAACAGTGCTTACAAGGGCGTGAAGGACCCTGCATACAATTCGACTGGTCGGCGCAAAGCGTTTTACTCCTTCGCAGCAGATGCGCAAGCCATCGAGATCGAGGTGGCCTTGGGGCATTTCGACATTGAGAGCCTTACGCCTGCGGACGTACGTGTGCAGTTCGGTCCCGCCGTCATCTCCGAAAAAATTGACACCTGGAAAGACGTCTATGGCATTGAAGAGCGCTACAAAGCTAAAATCTGTGGGGAGAATGGCGGCAAGTATTGGCTGATGCAGGTACTGGACGAGTGGAAGGAGGGCGGTCGAGACCCTGCTGATTTTATGGCCACGATTGCGCGGCAGTCGCAGAGGAGTCCATATGCCGACTGCAATTTCCTCAGAAAGCCTTTTCTTGATGCTTGCAAGCTGATTGGCGTTATTTGATGGCTTGACACCGGAATATTTCGGTTGCAGTCTTGCTGCACGGAGCCTCGAAACTCCCCGAACAGCGGTACCCACCTCCGACAAACCGGTGGGTTTTTTGTGCCTGCAACTTTATAGGTGCAACCGACGCGATGCCTGCGTCGGGAGGGCGGCTAATACAACACCCGCAAGGGGAATACGCCCGCCGGCTGTTCGCGGTTTCGAGCCTCCCGACTTCCCGTCCGTCGCCTTGCGGCGGGCGGGCTGATTCCATGGAATGAGGAGCAGGCCATGTCGGACGTTGTACGCGATGTGCAGTCACACCTAGGCTACTACCTGTGACCTGCCAGAAGGCGCGCAGTACCGCTTGCAGCAACTGCGCGACCATATGCGCTTTTTGGCGCGCCTTGCGCAGCCACGCACAAGGGCCGAAGAGCAGTTACGCCAGCCGGCCATCTGCATGGACGAGTTGGCGTTTTGCCTGGAGCTGCTAGCCGAGCAGGTGAATCAGGTGCTGAGCGATGTGGAGTGCCCCTCCATGCCCGATTTCCAGCCATCACTGTGAGGCGTGGCTGCCGCGTGGTTGGATGAGCCGATTAGATGTGCTGTGCTGCTCGCGTAGGTGTGCCCTGTAACCGCAACGTCGGGCAACTACGTGGGCCAGACCGTGCGCGTCGATAGCTTGGCGCAAAGCCTCATTTGCCTGCAATGACGTAGCGATCTTCCTTGTTGCATTCCGACGGTCTGTCCGTACATGGCCATAGGCGTGCAGGCACTGTGTCGCGGTTCTCGAAGTGGTCGCCGTCCCAGAGGAAAAAGCCGGCATGCACTAGCATGCCGCGATCGAAGGCGCGGGGCGCGTCTTCGGCTAGCGGTTGCTCGGGGTCGAGCTCCATTATCCAGCGACCCACAGGGACCTGGTCCAGGCGCGAGGCATCCAGGAACGCCTCGCTTGCACCGGCTGCCTGATAGCGCTTGTAAAGTTCGTGGCCCAGCGTGTCGACGGGCTGCCGGATGCTCGTGGTCACATCTTCGGCCTGGCCATTCGCAATGCGGTATGCGCGCAGACCGCCGCCTAGTCGCTGATTGCCTGGCTTTGCGCACTGTTGTCTTGCCGCATCCATCGTTTTGTCGGGCGGAAGCTGCTCAAGCTCTTTGCAGGATGTGCTGACAAGCGCAAGGTAGCCCACTACGCCCGGGGACACGCCTTGAAAAACACGTACCCATATAAAATACGCGGCGCCGGATTGCCCGGTACTGGTGATGCGGAAGTCGGAGGACGAAGTGCCATGCGGTATCTCGACAACGTAACTGCTTTCTTTCTCCAGCAGATGCTTCAGAAGCGGGCGTGGGACTTGAAGTGAGTCTGTTGGCAACGAAAGCAGCGCAGCGACGACCTCGTCGGGAATGGGGCGATAGCTGCCGTTGGCTGCAGTTCGATTGTTAGGGCTTGCGACCCCGGGCAAAGCTTGGGCAAGGTGAGGTACGTTCTTGCTGCCCGTGCTGGAGTCGGGAATTGTTGTGGTAGCCGGTGGATTGATCTTGGCAGATGACGCAGGTACTTGCTGAGAACAGCTGGTAAGCGCCAGAAACGCGAGAGCTGCGATTGCACGCAGGCAAAGGCTGCTTTGCATTTTATCTGCCTCCGATCTTAGGTTATTGATGTCGTTGCTGCCCCCAGCGCTTCGATAGCAGTTTTCTGTAACCACGCCGTCGGGCAACTCCGTGAGCCGGGCTGTACGCGCCGACAGTTATCGCGCGAATGACTCACTTGTCGGCAGTGACGTAGCGATCTTCCTTGTTGCATTCCGACGGTCTGTCCGTACACGGCCATAGGCGTGCAGGCACCGTGTCGCGGTTCTCGAAGTGGTTGCCGTTCCAGAGGAAAAAGCCGGCATGCACCAGCATGCCGCGATCGAAGGCGCGGGGCGCGTCTTCGGCTAGCGGTTGCTCGGGGTCGAGCTCCATGATCCAACGACCGACGGGGACTTGATCCAGGCGGGAGTCGTCCAGGAACGCGTCGCCTGCCCCTGCCGCCTGATAGCGGTCATAGAGTTCGGAGCCTAGCGCGTCTTTGGGCTGTCGAATGGATGCGGTCACGTCTTCCACCTTGCCGTCGACGATACGATAGGCGCGCAATCCAGTGCCTAGTCCCTTTCTGCCTGGCTTTGCGCACTCCCGCTTTGCCGCCTCTGTCGTGTCATCAGAGGGGAGGCCTACAAGTTGGCTGCAGGCCGCGCTGATATGGACGAGATAGCCTGCAATATCTGGAGATTGGCCCCGAAATGTCCGCACCCATAAGGCGTAGTCTGCCCCGGAGCTGCGGATACTGGTAATCCGGAATTCAGGCGGCGAGGAACCGCGGGAGACTTCGACCACATAGCCTTCGCGCCCCAATATCTGCTTCAGCAATGGTCGCGGTACCTGGAGTGGTGCCATTGGCAACGATAGCAGCGCAGTTGCCACCTCTGCCGGGATGGCGCGATAACGTCCGTTGGGTGCGTCTCGATTGTTGAGGTCTCCGACGCCTGGCAACCCCGGCGCCAGTTCGATGGTAGTGCCCGCCGTCTTGTTCTGATCTGAATGTGTCGCCTCAGGCGCTGGCGCTTCTTTGGGCGTCGTCGCAGGTGCTTGCTGAGAACAGCCAGCCAGTGTGGAAAATGCGAGAGCTGCGAGTATTGGAAGGCAAACGTTGCTTTGCATTTTTATCTACCTCCCATTGTCGGTTGTTGATGTTGCTCTTGTTGTTGCTGCCCCTGAACCTGGGTCTCGGCCGCAGTTTGCTGTTGCTGGTGAAGACGCTGCAGGCTTGTCTCAACTGGCGTTGCTGCAATGGTTGCCGTCTCGCTAGCGACCCGCAACGCAGCTGGATCGTTATTTTGTCCCTGAACCAAAAAAATCCTTGCGCCTTCTGCCTGGGTTCCGATTGCGTTGCTAGGAACAACATTATCAACGCGTGTCATGCCATTTGCTTTGGCTTCGTAGAGCAAGGCCAAGCTGTAGCTATCCGCATGTTGTGCATAGCGCCCGCCGAGTGCAGTCAAATGGCCGCTGATCTGCTGTTGTAGCGCATGGTCCGGGTGGCCAGGCGCTCGCGGGTCCGAGATGGTAGCGGTTGATAAATTCTCCTGCTCTTGATTCTGCTGCAATGTTTGCGTCGGGGTGACTGACGTCAATACATACTGCCAGCGGTCTTGACCAGGCGTTCCACGCACCGTGCTCACGAAGGTGTCGTACTCGTTGCCTCCGATCGTCTGGCAGCCAGCTGAGTCAGTATTGCGTCCGCTGCCGCGATGAATTTTGAATGTGTTATTGAGGTCTTGCACGCCGTGGGTGTCGCGAGCATCGAACCACCCGTCGCCATTGCTATCGCGTTCAACCCGGTGCTGCCCGTTTGCTACTGCTGCATCGGTGGGGCGCAATGCAAATTCATCTGGGTGGTTACGAAGTGGATGCGTTGTTCGTCCCATCTCCGTTGTGCCTTCCGCCAGGCGACCCAGGTCGCGGACGTTGTCGCGGTTGACATCTTCGCCTTCAGTTTTTTGCCTGACTGCCACCTGAGCAAATCCTTCGCTGCGTGGGGTCGTCTTGGCATGTCCATCGTATTGCGCTGTGGGCTCGGTTGTTGCCTGGTTGAATTCCCGGGCATGGCGTGCACCGTCCGCAGCTCTCCACAGCACCACGATGCGGTCGTCGTAGACGCCAGTGCCTCTGTTGTCGGCTTCCCTGGTCACTGGATCTCTACCCTGCGTTGTTCGATTTTCGTTGCGCAGCCCAAGAATGACCCGATCTTGCGTTGCTAGGGCTTGGTGTGCGGCATCGCTGCCACGTGTTTCGACAATACTGGCGTAGATGTCGTGTTGCTGCGCCTGAGAAAGATCGCGCGTTTCCTCAGCACCAGGGAAACGGGGTGCATTACGCGCTGCTTCCAGTCGAGTAATAACTGGCCCTACTGTCGAAGCATCTGTTGCCGGGAGCCCGCCGGGGCGCTGAAGTGCATCAATTCGCTCCGCTGCACGCGAGGCGACTGAGCGGTCCAACGCTTCTTGCACCAGTAGTGATTGGTCTTGGCGCAACGCGTCCAGCCGCATGGCCGCCTCGCGGGCCTGGCCTTGGTTGAATAGGCGTGCGACTTCGTCTGCAGATGCGTTGATATCGAGTTCCGGCATGTCTCTCTCCTTGAGGTCCTTGGACGGCGATCAGCGAACTGAACAAGTTGCCGATTTACCACCAAAGTAGCGATGATTCAATCGCTCTGCAGTTGCTGATCTGTCTGGATAGCAGTCTTGCCCGTAACGGTAAGGAATGTCTCTTCGATCTGCTGCTGACGCAGGCTTCAGATGTCGGACAAATTCGGTTGAAGATTGAACGCTTGGGCTCTCAGTCACTACACCGGCGCAGACTTCAAAATCCCCGACAGACTCTCGCGCAGGATCAACTGCAAATGCATGCGGTTGAGTTCCATGCCGCTGGTCATCACGCTGTGCAGGCCGCCGCACATGGCGGCCACGGCGAAGACGCGGGCCTGGAATTCCTGCTCGCTGCTGGCTGGGTCGGCGTGGCCGCGGAGCAGGCGCTTGAGTAGGGCGCTGAGGTGTTCGATCAGCGATGCGCTCTGCCTGCGCATGAAGGCGGCCAGCATGGGGTCGCGCAAGGTGGCCAGGTGCAGCTCCAGGTCGATGCGGGTGCGCTTGATGTTGATTTCCTGCAGCAGCCATTCTTCCAGCAGGCCAGCGATGAAATCCACCACGTGCACATTGGCCGGGCGTTCCACCAGCCACATCTGACGGATGGCGCGCATGTAGTTGCGCTCCAGCAAGGCGCGCACCAGCGCGTCCTTGTCGTCGAAGCGTTGCAGCAGACTGCCGCAGCTGACCTTGGCGCGCTCGGCGATCAGCTCGAAGCTGGTGGCGTTCAAGCCGATCTCGTCGATGCATTGCTCGGTGGCGTCCAGCACCTCTTCCAGCAGCAGTTCTTCGCGCTCTTTCGCCGTGCGCAGCAGCAGGACGTTGGACATGGGCAGCAGGGTGTCGGGGGGCTGCAGTATACCGGCGCGGCGTTACCCATCCGTTGCGTTCGCTTGTTGCTGTGCCATCAGTCATGCATGCGCGTGCGTATTGAAACACTGGTCACAGATGCGCTGGTCGACCATGTTTTCACGGCGGCTGTGCGACACGTGAGGTTGTCGTTGAGCAGGAGATGTGTGTGAGTGAGAACAGTGCGGTAGCCGGTGTATCGGCGCAGTGGCCAGCGCGGTTGTGGGTGGTGCGGCACGGGCAGAGTGCGGGCAATGTGGCGCGCGATGTAGCCGAGTCCAACGGGGCGACGCTGATCGACCTGGAGCACCGCGATGCGGATATTCCGCTGTCGTCGTTGGGCGAGCGCCAGGCCGATGCGCTAGGTGCGTGGATCGCCGGGTTGCCCGAGCAGGAGCAGCCGACCTTGATCCTGAGTTCGACCTATGTGCGTGCGCGCCAGACCGCCGCTGCGGTGGCGCGTGCGTTGGGGCAGCTACCCGATTCGGTCAGCGTGGACGAGCGCTTGCGCGAGAAGGAGTTCGGCATGCTCGATCGCTACACCACCTCCGGCATCCGCGAGACGTTTCCGGCGTTGTTCGAGCAACGCAATCTGGTGGGCAAGTTCTACTTCCGCCCACCCGGTGGCGAGAGCTGGTGCGATGTGATCTTTCGGTTGCGTAGCATTGTGGGCGATCTGCAGCGCAACCATGTGAGCGCGCGGGTACTGATCGTGGGGCATCAGGTGATCGTCAATTGCTTCCGCTATCTGATCGAGCGGATGGACGAGGCCACCATCCTGGGCATCGACCGCGAGGGCGATGTGCCCAACTGCGGCGTCACCGAGTATGCGGCTGCGGCCGATGGGCAATCGCTGGAATTGGTACGTACCAAGTTCGTCCCGCCGGAGCTGGCCGACGAGCGGGTGACCACCGAATCCGATCGTCCGGCCGGCGCGCGCTGATGGCCGCCGTGCGCATGCTCACTGCCGCTGCACTGCGGTCGATGCCGCTGCCAGCCCCTGGTGGCGCTGTGCAGCGTTGAACGAATGTTGTGCATGGTGTGAATGCGTGACCGTTGCAGCGCCGTCCGAGCACGCTTCCAGTAAATCGGGCTCTGCCAGAATTCCAGGCACTGTTTTATGATGCGACTTGCGTCCCAGAGCGGGCGCGGGAATAGCCGACCAGCGGCGAATAAGAGTAGCTAACAAAACCTAGCGAGCGCCTGTCAGTGAGTGCATTGGCTTTGTCGACCGTATCTTGGTGGATGCCGTCAGAAGTCCAGATCAAACACTGAGTGGGTCGAATGTGCGGTGCCCTCACCGCTCGCGGGACACGCCGTGAATCCATCCCTGGAGGCTCGGTGGCGGCATCCATGCCGCCACACGGTCCCGCAAGCGGCGAGGACACCGCACCAGAGACTCCGCTGGTTGCTTTGTTTAAACCCATGCATGCCGACCATCTCGACTGGTCCTTGCCCGCCCAGCGTCGCGGGACCTTATGCGGCATGGATGCCGCGTAAGAGCTTACATGGACGTACTTGCAGCGTGTCCCGCGATGGTGGGCGGGCAAGAACCCTGCAGCCAGGCCGCAGATAGCCGGCCTGCAGTAGGCTGACGCGAAGTCGTTTTGTTAGCCGCTCTAAATCAGGGGATAGGGATGTTCAAGATGCTTGCGGCCTGTGCGGTCGCTTTGGCGCTGTGCGGCTGTGTGAGTCATAAGCTGGTAAAAGCAGATCTTGCTGAGCTGGAACGCAGCAAGGCAAACAAGATCACCGTTACTCGGCACGAGGTGCCCACGTTTGTTGCCACTACCGCAGCGAACGCATCATTCGGATTGATTGGGGTCGCCGTTGCAGTCAGCGCTGGCAATGCAATCGTTCGCGAAAATCGCGTCGAAGATCCCGCTGATCATATTTCATTGCATCTTGCCCAGGCACTTTCGACGCAGCTGGAAGTGCCTGTCGTGCAAGGGCGCAGTATCAAGCCAACCTCCAGCGCTGCCGAGATGGCAAAGATGTTCCCCGATGGTGGGCTGGTGCTGGATGTGCAGACAACCAATTGGAGTTCTGCCTATTTTCCGACCGACTGGAACAACTACCGCGTCATCTATGTGGCGAAGTTGCAGTTGTTCGATACGGTAAAGAAATCCAAAGTGGCGGAGGGGCTGTGCGTCCGTTTACCGGAGTACAGAGCAGATGCACCTAGCTATAAGCAGTTGCTCGCCAATCAGGCCGCCGATTTGAAGATGCGCTTGCGCCGTTCCGCTGACGGGTGCATCCAGGAATTTGGCGACAAAGTGTTGGGCATCACTGCGGGGACGCGGACTGCGGCAACGCACACGCTGACATCCGCTTCAGCTAGCAACGTTACTACCACCGCTTCTGGAAGCGGTGCAGCCACGACGTATGCAATTGCTGAGGGCAGCCCTGCTTCGATCCAGCCTGCTGGAACGACAGCCAAGCCACTGCCTGCGGCACACGCCTCTGAGACTGGGACGTCAAGCGGCAGCCCATGGATCGACGGCTGGAACAAGCGCAGGTCTGGTGACACCAACGTCGTCGCTCCCACGGAAAAGCAGGAGCAATAACCGCAAGCAAAGGGCTGCGAATGCAGCCCTCCTCATTTCATCACCGCGCCGACATCGAGTAAGGCCGCTGCGCGGGATCGGTGGCCCATTGCGTGTTCGGCGTGGCCTGCATGCGAAAACGCAGCTCGCCGCCGGCCTGGATTTCTGCGTGCGTGAGGTAGGCGCGGGTCAGCGGCTGGCCGTTGAGGGTGGCGCTGCCGATATACGGGCGCGCCTTGCTCACGCCGTCTGCGATCACGCTGAAATGCTTGCCATTGGGCAGGTTGAGCGTGGCGCGCGGCAGGAACGGGCGGCCGATGATGTACTGATTGCTGCCCGGTGCGACCGGATAAAACCCCAGTGTGGTGAACACGTACCAGGCCGACATCTGGCCGAGGTCGTCGTTGCCGGCCAGGCCTTCCGGGCCGGCGTGGTACTGCGTGTCCATGATCTGGGTCAGGCGCGCCTGGGTGCGCCAGGGTTGCCCGGCATAGGCGTACAGATAGGCGACATGGTGGCTGGGCTCGTTGCCGTGTGCGTACCAGCCGATCAGGCCGGTGATGTCTTCCATATGCTCGAACACCTTGGGGTCGACCTTGGCGTCGAACACCGCATCCAGCCTTGCCAGCAGCTTGTCGTCGCCGCCGTGTGCGGTTGCAAGTCCGGCCACGTCCTGCGGCACGTACCAGGAGTATTGCCAGGCATTGCCTTCGGTGTAGTCGCTGCCGTAGCCGCTGGTGGACGGGTCGAACGGTTCGCGGAAATTGCCGGCGCGGGTGCGCGCGCGCATGTAGCCAGTAGCGGGATCGAAGGCGTGCTTCCAGTTGCTGGCGCGCTTGTCGAACTCGGCGGCGATGGCGGGCTTGCCGAGCTTGTCGGCCATGCGCGCGATGGTCCAGTCGTCGAAGGCGTATTCCAGCGTCTTGGAGGCGGCTTCGCCTTCTTCGTCGATGGGCACATAGCCCAGCTCGCGGTATTGCGCGATGCCGTCGTACGGGCCGTAGTTGGCGCTGGCGACCATGGCCTCCAGTGCTTCGTTCGCATCGAAGCCGCCGATGGCTTTCATGTAGGCGTCGGCGATCACCGGCACGGCGTGGTAGCCGATCATGCACCAGGTTTCCAGGCCATGGAACGCCCACACCGGCAGGATGCCGTAGGCGCTTTCGCGGCGCGAAGCGAGCAGCGAATTGACCACATCGCTGCTGCGTTGCGGTGGTTGCACCAGGGTGAGTAACGGATGCAAGGCGCGGTAGGTGTCCCACAGCGAAAAGGTGGAATAGTTGGTCCAGCCCTTGGCCTGATGCACGGCGTTGTCCGGCCCGCGGTACTGGCCATCGCTGTCCATGAACAAGGTGGGCCCGAGCAGGGTGTGATACAGCGCGGTGTAGAGCTGGGTGTGTTGTTGCGGGGTGCCTTGCGCATCGATCGCCGAGAGCGCTTGCGTCCACTGCGCGCGTGCGTCTGCGCGTACGCGGTCGAAATCGAAGTCGGGCACTTCGGCATCCAGGTTGGCGATGGCGCCGGCCTCGCTCACTGGCGAGAGCGCGACCTTGACCACCAGCGGCGTGCCATCGTTGGCGACATCGAACACGCCGACCAGTTGCCGGCCTTCGATCTGTGCGCGTTGCGCAGGGTTCTTCTCGCCCGGCGGTGGAAAGCCCTTGTACGGAATGTCCTGCTCGGTGTCGTGCAATTGCGTGGCGGTGAGCGGGCGCGAGAACCGCATGGCGAAGTACAGCTGGCGACCCGGCGCCCAGCCGCGGGTTTCGCGGAAGCCGGTGACGGTGCCGTCGCTGCGGACGCGCAGCCGCGACCACTGCACCTTGCCGGGGTAGTCGTACAGGCTGGTGCGCAGATCGACCAGCACATGCGCCGGCGTGCCTTTCGGGAACCGGTAGCGATGCACGCCCACGCGCGCGCTGGCGGTGAGTTCGGCGCGGATGTTGCGGTCTTTCAAGGTCACCGCGTAATAGCCGGGCTGGGCCTGCTCGCTGGCATGGTCGAACTGCGCGGTGTAGCCGCTGCCGGGTGTGGCGATATCGCCGCGTTCCAGCTTGACCTCGCCGGTTTGCGGCATCAGCAACACATCGCCCAGGTCCGAATGCCCGGAGCCGGAAAAATGCGTGTGCGAGAAGCCGACAATGGTGCTGTCGCTGTGCCGATAACCGGCGGCCCAGCCATAGGCGTCCTTGCGCGGCTTGATCTGCGTATCCGGGCTCAGCTGCACCATGCCGAACGGCACCGTGGCGCCGGGGTAGGTGTGGCCTTCGCCACCGGTGCCGATAAACGGATCCACCGCGTGGAAGCCCGCATCGGCCGCGCGTGGTGCTGCCGATGCGGCAGACGTCACGAGGACGGCAAACAGCGCCAGCCAGCGCAGAGGGGATAAGGCGATCGACCGATGCTGCATGCGGAAGGTTCCGGGCGGATGCAGCGCCGGACCGTAGCACAGCTGTCAGGGCTGATCGCGTGGCAGCGTGCACCTGCACCGTTGAGCTCGTTCGCAAGGACGCGGCAGGTCGCGTTGCTGCGTCACGGCATGCCAGCGTGCGCATCGAACTGCGGGCGCCCATGTCGGTTGCCTTTACGCAGGAACGAAGCTCGGTTGCAGCTGCCAGGCAGCGGACGCAGGCTGTGCTTCGCCTTGCAAGAAATCTCGGAGCCAGGATGCTGAAATCGCGCAGACCGCCCGCATATCCTGCAGATGGATCTGTTCGATGCGCCCGCCGCCCCCCTGCAACTGCTGCACGATGCACAAGGCGGCGTGCGCTATTGGCCGCAACTGCTGGCGCCTGCGGTTGCGCAGGAGTGCTTTGCCGCCCTGCGTGCGATGACCGACTGGCGCAGCCAACAGCGCGAGATGTATGACCGGGTGGTGGCGGTACCGCGCTTGCTGGCATCGTATCGGTTGGATACCGCGCTGCCGCCCCGGTTGCCGCTGCAACAGCTGCTCGCTGCCGTGCAGGCCGTGCTGCCCGCGCCGTACAACGCCGTGGGCCTGAACCTGTACCGCGATGGCCGCGACAGCGTTGCCATGCATCACGACAAGCTGCAGACGCTGCTGGCGCCGCATCCGATTGCATTGGTGTCGCTGGGCGCCACGCGCCGCATGCAGTTGCGTGCAAGGGACGCTGGCGCACCTGCGATCGGTGTGGACCTGGCAGCAGGAAGCCTGTTGGCGATGAGCCATGCTTCGCAACTCACCCACGCGCACGGAATTGCCAAGACCGCACGTGCGGTGGGCGAGCGCATCAGCGTGGTGTTTCGCGTGCGTCCGGCCGAGCGCATGGCCGCCGGCCAGCATGGCCCGCATTGGGAGCCGCTGCAGGCCTAGTGCGCACGGTCGCGGTTGCTTGCCTGGATCGAGTTTGGTGACGACGTGCATGTTCGGTAGCAGCGTCACCGCGTTATGGACAAAAAACCAGCATGCCGGTGTACTGGCGTCCGCTTGCCGCGCAGGCGGCGGCTGGCGCGCCAAGTGCTGCGAATTGGCAAGTTGCCATCGCCCTCACGGCTGGACATGCTTGCATGCACTCCCCCAATAGCGTCGCCGATCCATGTCTCTGGCCGATACCCGTCACCATCAGATGTTTCCCGAGCTGGACGCGGGCCAGCTGGCGATCGCGCGGCGCTTTGCCAGCGGCCCGGCGCAGCGCTTCGACGCAGGCGAGGTGGTGTTCGAGGTCGGCGATGCGCATGCGCCGGTGTGGGTCGTGCTGGAAGGCGCCATCGAGGTGGTGCGACGCGACGGATTGGGCAACGAAAAGCCGATCACCTTGCACACGCCTGGGCAGTTCACCGGCGAGGTCAGCCAGCTGGCCGGGCGTGCATCGCTGGCGGCCGGGCGCGCCGGGGCACGGGGCTGCCTGGCGTTGCCGTTCGATACTGCGCATCTGCGTGCGTTGATGATCAGCTCGGCCGAAGTGGGCGAGGTGGTGATGCGCGCATTGATCCTGCGCCGGGTCGGCTTGATCGAGGGCGATGCCTCGGGCTCGGTGTTGATCGGCGAGCCGGACGACCCGCATCTGACCCGGTTGCAGGGCTTTATGACCCGTAATGGTTATCCGAACACGGTGATCGATGTGTCCGACCAGGAGGGCCGCGCCTTGGTGCAGCGGTTCGGCATCCAGGACCACGAATTGCCGGTGATGGTGTGCCCCAGCAGGCGGGTGCTGCGCCAGCCCAGCGATGCCGAAGCGGCGCATTGCCTGGGCATGACGCCGGAGATCGACCCGGACAAGCGCTACGACGTGGCAATCGTCGGCGCCGGTCCGGCCGGTTTGGCCACCGCGGTGTATGCCGCTTCCGAAGGATTGTCGGTCGTGGTGCTGGATCAGCGCGCCATTGGCGGCCAGGCCGGCGCGTCGGCACGTATCGAAAATTATCTGGGTTTTCCTACCGGCATTTCCGGCCAGGCGCTGGCCGGGCGCGCGTACAACCAGGCGCTGAAATTTGGCGCCGAGCTGGCGATTCCGATCGAGGCCGGCACGCTGGAATGCGGGCGCGACGACGGTGCGCTGACGCTGGATCTGGCCGATGGCAAGCAACTGCTGGCCAGTACGGTGGTGGTTGCCTCCGGTGCGCGTTATCGGCGTCCGGAGATCGAGGGGCTGGAGCGCTTCGAAGGCCACGGCGTGTCGTACTGGGCCTCGCCGGTGGAAGCGCGCCTGTGCGAGGGCGGGGTGGTGGCACTGGTGGGCGGCGGCAATTCCGCCGGCCAGGCGGTGGCGTTTCTGGCCCCGCGGGTCAAGCAGTTGCACCTGATCATTCGCGGCGACGGTTTGGAGTCGTCGATGTCGCAATACCTGATCGACCGCATCGCCGCGCTGCCGAATGTGCAGCTGCATCCCGGCACCGAAGTGTCTGCATTGGAAGGCGACCCGGAGCGCGGTCTGCAGGCGGCGGTATTGCGTACGCGCGCCGATGGGCGGACCACGCACGTGGAGCTGCGGCATCTGTTTCTGTTCGTTGGCGCCGACCCCAATACCGGCTGGCTGCAGCAGTGCGTGGAAACCGACGCGCGCGGTTTCGTGATCACCGGCAACACGCGTGGCGATGGCGTGCCGGCGTGTCTGCCGCTGGAGACCAATCGCCCCGGTGTGTTCGCCATCGGCGATGTGCGTGCCGGCTCGGTCAAGCGGGTGGCGGCGGCGGTGGGCGAGGGCGCGGCGGTGGTGGCGCAGATCCATCAGTATCTGGCGCATCAGGCCAATCCGGTGGCTGCGTCCGAACTGGCCAGTGGCGGCCAGTGAGCGGGGATTGCGGAGTCGGGCGTCGAGATTGGTAAACGCGGTGGCTGCGCTACGTCGATGCAGCGGTCGTTGCCTTGTCGCCTGAAGTGGCGCGCCGTGCGTTCAAGCAGAGAGGGTGATCTGGCGCTGTGCGGGCGCGTGACTCACGCCGGCCAATGCACCGTTGGCAGTAGACCGATTTGCGGGCGGGCGAACAGATAGCCCTGCTGCAGGTGGATGCCCATGTCGCGCAGGGCGCGGTATTCGTCGGGGTGTTCGATGCCTTCGGCGATCACCGCGACGCCGAGTTCTTCGCACATGCGGGTGACGTGGCGCACGATCGCCTGGCGGCTGCGGTCGGCGTCGATGCCGCGTACCAGGGCGATGTCCAGCTTGAGCAGGTCCGGCTGGAAGTCGGCGAGCAGGCCGAGCCCGGAATAGCCCGCACCGAAGTCGTCGATGGCGGTCTTCAGCCCGCGCGCCTGGTAGGTGCGCATGATGTCGAGCAGATGCGCCGGTTCGGCTAGATGTTCCTGTTCGCTGACTTCGAAAATGATGGCGTCCAGCGGCCAGCCGTATTGCGCGGTGGCCGCGAGCGTGGCGCGCAGGCAGTGCTCGGGGTTGTAGACCGCGTTGGGCATGAAGTTGATCGACAGCAAGGCCGGCAGCGCGATCTGTGCGGCGCATTCGATCGCCTTGATCCGGCAGGCCTGGTCGAAGGCATAGCGGTTGCGCTCATCCACGGCGGCCAGGATGCTGCCGGCCGACTCGCCGTTGACGCCGCGCACCAGCGCTTCGCCGGCATAGATGCTGCGGGTGGAGACGTCCACGATCGGCTGGAACGCCATGGTGATGGCGGTGGGGAAGTCCTGGCCATCGCGGCAGGCGTTGCAAACGGGAAGCGTAGGCATGGTGGGGCAATCGTACGGCTTGGGGCTACCTTAGTCCTATCGGCCGAAATAGCGCGTCATTGAGGGCGCTGTGCATCCTTGCGGTATCCTCACTGCGCGGGTGGTCGGGCTCGGCGATAATGTGCCATCGCTCGCATCGGACGCCCCATGACTGCTCTTACCGAACGTTACGCACTGGCCGTGGACTACGCGCGCATCGCCCATGCCGGGCAGGTGCGCAAGGGCACGCAGATTCCGTATCTGAGCCACCTGCTGGGCGTCTCCACGCTGGTGCTGGAATGTGGCGGCGACGAAGAACAAGCCATCGCCGGGCTGCTGCACGATGTGGTGGAAGACTGCGGCGGCGGCCATGAGGCCTCGATCCGCGCGCAGTTCGGCGATGCCGTGGCCGACATCGTGATGGCGTGTACCGACGCCACGGCCGAAGACAAGGCCGATGTCGACAATACCGACGGCGCACGCAAGCGCGATTGGCGCGAGCGCAAGCTGGCCTACCTGGACCATTTGCGCAAGACGCCGGAGCGCGCGCTATTGGTATCGGGCTGCGACAAGCTCTATAACGCGCGCACCATCGTGCAGGACCTGGAAAACCCCGACGTGGGCCAGGACATCTTCAACGTGTTCACTGCCGGGCGCGAAGGCACGCTGTGGTACTACGGCGAGCTGGAAGCCATCTTCCGCACCCGCGATGCCGTCACTGCGCGGTTGTTCAGTGGCGTGGTGGCGCGCATGCAGGCATTGGCCGATACCGGCGAGCAGCCGGTGCCGGCGCATGCATTGGGGTGATCGCGTTGTAGAGCAGCTGGCAACACGACTGCGCTCACCACCAGGTGTGAGGGGCCGCAGTGTGGTTACCGTCAAAACACGACCAGGTTGCCAGGTGCGATTCACGGTGTGGATGCGTTGGTTGTAGAGCTGTAGAGCGGCTGATCTGCGGCTTGGCTGCAGGGCCCTTGCCCGCCCACCATCGCGGGACACGCCGCAAGTACGTCCTTGTAAGCTCTTACGCGGCATCCATGCCGCGTAAGGTCCCGCGACGCTGGGCGGGCAAGGACCAGTCGGGATGGTCGGTGTGCAGGGTTGCAAGCAATGCGTGGCGTCCTTCTGACTCGCTAGCTCACCTGCAGTTCTGCGACCCGCACCAGCAGGCCGCAACTCGCGAGACCACTAGCTTTTTACTCAGCGACCGACCAACTGTCTGGTGCGGTGTCCTCGCCGATTGCGGGACCGTGTGGCGGCATGGATGCCGCCACCGAGCCTACATGGAGGTACTTGCGGCGTGTCCCGCGAGCGGTGAGGGCACCGCGCCCTCGATTAACCAGGCTGTTGACTTAAAGCACTCGGCTGCACCTAAACGATGCGACGACGACATCGGCTGCATGCGCGCCGCGCTAGGCTGATGCGTTGTCGAATGTCGGTCTGGTGGTCATGTCCAACGCAAACTCGTCGTCCTCTGGCCTGGTGCATGTGCGCGGTGCGCGCGAGCACAACCTCAAGAACGTTGACGTGGACATTCCGCGCGATGCGCTGGTGGTGTTCACCGGGGTGTCCGGCTCGGGCAAGTCGTCGCTGGCGTTCGGCACCATTTTCGCTGAGGCGCAACGTCGTTATCTGGATTCGATCTCCCCATATGCGCGGCGTCTGATCGACCAGGTCGGCGTGCCGGAAGTGGATTCCATCGAAGGCCTGCCGCCGGCGGTTGCGTTGCAGCAGGCGCGCGGCGCGCCGAGTGCGCGCTCGTCGGTGGGCAGCGTCACCACCATCTCCAATTCCTTGCGCATGCTGTATTCGCGTGCGGGCAATTATCCACCGGGGCAGGAGATCATCTATGCCGATGGATTTTCGCCGAATACACCGGCCGGTGCGTGTCCGGCGTGTCATGGACTGGGGCGCATCTACGACGCCACCGAAGCGAGCATGGTGCTAGACCGTAGCCTGAGCATCCGCGATCGCGCGGTGGCAGCCTGGCCCGGTGCGTGGCACGGGCAGAACCAGCGCGACATCCTCACCACGCTGGGCCACGACGTCGATGTGCCCTGGCACACGCTGCCGAAGAAGACCCGCGACTGGATCCTCTTCACCGACGAGCAACCGGTGGTGCCGGTGTACGCCGGTTACGACCTGGACGAGGTCAAGCGCGCGCTGCGTCGCAAGGAAGAACCCAGTTACATGGGCACGTTCACCAGTGCGCGGCGCTATGTGCTGCACACCTTTGCCACCACTCAAAGCGCGCAGATGAAGAAGCGCGTGGCGCAGTACCTGATCAGCACGCAGTGCCCGCAGTGCGAGGGAAAGCGGCTGCGGCGCGAGGCGCTGTCGGTGACCTTTGCCGGGCTGGATATCGGCGAACTGTCGCGCCGGCCATTGGATGAGGTCGCCGAATTGCTGCGCCCCGCTGCCGAAGGTGGCGATGGCAAGCGCAAGCGCAACGACAGACGCACGCAGGCTGAGGCGCATCCGGAACAGGCGATCGCCGCGCAACGCATCGCCGCCGATCTGCGTGCACGGATCGAGGTGGTGCAGGCGCTGGGTCTTGGCTATCTCAGCCTGGAGCGCAGTACGCCGACATTGTCGCCGGGCGAGCTGCAACGCCTGCGGCTCGCCACGCAGATCCGCTCGCAGCTGTTCGGTGTGGTGTACGTGATGGACGAACCCTCGGCGGGCCTGCATCCGGCCGATGCGCAGGCGCTGCTGGGCGCACTGGATCAACTCAAGGCGGCAGGCAATTCGGTGTTCGTGGTCGAACACGAGGTGGATGTGATCCGCCATGCGGACTGGATCGTGGACGTCGGTCCTGCAGCAGGCGTGCATGGCGGGCAGGTGCTCTATAGCGGCCCGCCAGCGGGACTGGACGCTGTGGAGGCATCGTCCACGCGACGTTATCTGTTCGGCACGCCACCGGCGGTGCTAAGCCATGCGCGCGCCGCCACCGGTTGGCTGCAGCTGCGCGGCATCACCCGCAACAACGTGCGCGCGCTGGACGTGGATCTGCCGTTGGGTGTGTTCACCACGGTGACCGGCGTGTCCGGCTCGGGCAAGTCGTCGTTGGTGAGCCAGGCGTTGGTGGAATTGCTGGCCGCGCATCTGGGACAAACGCAGGCAGAAGACGAGGAGGCGCTCGATCCGCTGGAGCGTGGTACGCAGCTGCCGTTGGGCGGTGCGATCGTCGCCGGGCTCGACCAGGTGCGTCGCCTGGTGCGGGTGGATCAGAAACCGATCGGCCGCACGCCACGCTCCAATCTGGCCACCTACACGGGCCTGTTCGATCCGGTACGCAAGTTGTTTGCCGCAACGCCGGCCGCGCGCCGCCGCCGCTACGACCCTGGGCAGTTTTCGTTCAATGTCGCCAAGGGCCGCTGCGCCACCTGCGAGGGCGAGGGTTCGGTACACGTGGAGTTGCTGTTCATGCCCAGCGTCTACGCACCGTGCCCCGGCTGCCACGGCGCGCGCTACAACGCCAAGACGCTGGAAATCGAACTGCGTGGCCACAGCATCGCGCAGGTGCTGGCGATGACGGTGGATCAGGCAGCAGCGTTTTTTACCGACGACGCCAGCGTGTTGCGGCCGCTGCAGGTATTGCGCGAAGTGGGGCTAGGCTATCTGCGCCTTGGGCAACCGGCCACCGAGCTATCCGGTGGCGAAGCGCAGCGCATCAAGCTGGCTACCGAACTGCAGCGTGCGCAACGGCGCGACACCGTATACGTGCTGGACGAGCCCACCACCGGCCTGCATCCGGCCGACGTGGATACCTTGATGACCCAGCTGCAAGGGTTGGTGGACGCAGGCAATACGGTGATCGTGGTCGAACACGATATGCGCGTGGCCGCCAGCAGCGATTGGGTGCTGGACATGGGGCCGGGCGCGGGCGGTGCGGGTGGCAACGTTGTTGTAGCTGGTACGCCTGATGTGGTTGCACGGCATCGCGGCAGCCGCACGGCCCCGTTCCTGGCGCAGGTGTTGCGCGGGAAATAAGCGGCTAACACACCCTCTCGAACGTTGTAGCGATGGCGGGAACGTGTTGGCTGGACGCGTCTTCGCTAACGAGTGAAGTGATGCCGCCATGGCAGCGAGATTGCTCGCATCGAAGAGAGCCGCTCAGACCGCACTGCATCGCATCGCACGGCATGCACCGCTCGCAACCCTGCACACCGCCCCTCTCGACTGGTCCTTGCCCGCTCACCGTCGCGGGCGCTTACGCGGCATGGATGCCGCGTAAGCGCCCGCACGGACGTACTTGTGGCGTGTCCCGCGAGGGTGGGCGGGCAAGGGCCCTGCAGCAACGCCGCAGATCCGCTGCTCTGCCCCGAGGCATCGGCACCGTTCGATGAGCTCTCAAGACGACCGAGAGCATGAGCGTCAGCGCAGTGTGGATGTTCCCAAGCCAGCCTGGGTGCGATGCCCTCATCGCTAGCGGGACCTGCCGTACACCGATTGCGCACTGGCATGCGCAATTGCGTAACCGCGGTCAGGGCAAACGCTGCTGGACGTGGAAACATGCGTGCGCTTCTACGGAATGCTGCGCCTTGGCATGCCGTGGTGAGAGTTTGTGCTGCGTGCGGTCGCGGTCTATAGCGTGGTTTTGCTGTTGACGCGCATGACCGGCAAATGCACGCTAGGCCAGTCCACGCCGTTCGAGGTGCTGCGCCTCGTGCTGTTGGGAACTGCGGTACAGAACACGTTGATCGGAGAAGACGTCTGGCTGCTGGGCGTCATGATCCTGGCGGCAACCTCGTTGGTGTTGAACTGGCTGGTGGGCGTGCCGACCGCGCTCAGCTGCGGATCGCCAGCTGGGTGCAGGGCAAGCCCTCGCTGCTGGCGCGTGGCGGCGAGATCTACTGGAAGGAGCTGGTCCGCCATAATGTCGGCTATGCAGATTTCGAGGTGGCAAAACGCAAGGCGGATTGCCGCGACGATGCCGATAGCGACATGGCGATCCAGCAAACCTCCGGCGACACCAGTCTGCTGAAAAAACGCTGGAGCGCAGGCGGGCCAGCGCGCGGTGGGCGTGCCGCGTTCTACAACCCCGATGCCTGCAGATCGATCACGAACCGATAGTGCACATCGTTGTCGTGGACGCGTGCGAAGGCGTCGTTGATGTCCTGCATGCGGATCAACTCGATATCGGCGACGATGCCGTGCTGCTGGCAGAACGCGAGCATCGCTTTGGTATCGGCGGTGCCGCCGGTGCCGGAGCTGGTGACCTTGCGCCGGCCCATCGCCAGCATCACCGGGCGAAAATCCAGCTGGTCGGGCAGGCCCAGCGTGCACAAGGTGCCGTCCAGGTTCAGTGCCTTGAGCATGTCGTTCATCGGATAGCTGCGCGAGACGGTGTCCAGGATGAAGTCGAAACGGAAGGCCTGTGCCTGCATCTGCGCCGCATCGGTGGACAGCACCACCTCGTGCGCGCCCAGGCGCTGCGCTTCTGCCGCTTTTTTCGGCGAGGTGGTGAAGGCCACCACGTGCGCGCCCATTGCACGCGCGAACTTGATGCCCAAGTGGCCAAGCCCGCCGATGCCGACCACGCCCACGGTGTGGCCGGGGCCGATCCCGTAGCGGTGCAGCGGCGCGAAGCTGGTGATGCCGGCGCATAGCAACGGCGCGGCGGCGGCCGGGTCCAGTCCCTCGGGAAGCGGATACACAAAGCGCGCGTCGGACACATAGAACTCCGCATAGCCGCCGCGTGTGCGGCTGCCGTCGACGCGGTCCAGACCATCGAAGGTCAGCGTCGGAAACTCCCGGCAATACACTTCGTCGTGCGCCTGGCAAGGCGCGCAGTGCCGGCAGGAATCGACGATGGTGCCGATCATCACCTTCTGCCCCAGTGCAAATCCTTCGACGTCCGCACCGAGCTCGATGACTTCGCCGACGATTTCGTGGCCGGGGACCAGCGGGTATTCGCTGGCCCACTGATTCACTGAATGCAGGTCCGAATGGCAGACGCCACAAAACAGCACCTTGATCGCAACATCATTGCCGCGCACGGCGCGTCGCTCGAACTGCCATGGCACCATCGCGCCCGCTTTTTCGAGGGCGGCATAGGCGCGGGTGGGGCGGCCGTGGCCGGCGGAGGGCGTGTGGGTCGAAGTCATGGGGTGGGTGCTTTACACTCTGCGGAACGTGTAAGGTTTACCTATTTACAAATAATGTCAAGTGTAAAGTCCTCCGGGGTGCTGCCTGCGTCCGTCGCGCAGCCGGGCGCGAGCAAGGAGCAGCGCGTCATGGACGCGGCGCTGCAGCTGTTTCTGCGCCATGGCTACCGCAAGGTGAGCATGAGCGATATCGCGCAGGCCACGCAGATGTCGCGGCCGTCGCTGTACGCCGCGTTCGCCAACAAGGAGGCGATCTTTGCCGCGCAGGTGGCGCGGCAGCGTGCGCTGTGCATGGCCGAAACCGCCCAGCGCGTGCGCGATACGCAGGACCTGCAGACCCAGTTGCGGCATCTGTTCGATATCTGGGTGCTGGAGCCGGTGGCGGCGGTGATCGACTCGGACAACGGCATCGATCTGGTGGCCAACTGCGGGGTGTATGCGCCCGCCGCGCTGGATGCGTTGTACCAGCAGATGGAAACCACGCTGGTGCAGTTGCTGAGTCCGCATGTACGCGACGACAGCGCGATGTCGGCGGCCGACATTGCCTACATCCTGCGCCTGGCCACGACCAGCCTCAAGGCCTCCGCCGACAATGTCACGGTGCTGCGGCGGTTGATCGCCGGGTTGATCCACATGGCATTGGCCACCGTGGGGGCGGGGCGGGATGCATCGCCCGCTGCCACCGCCGCACCGACCGACAAGAAAAAAACCGCACGCCGTTGACGGCCGGCCAGGCGGCTGCGCGGTGATTGATTGTGGGTAACGACGAAGACGCACGGTCGTTCGCGCTGTTGCACCCGCGTGCGCACGGCGGTGCGCGCGGCGATGCGTAGGGCAACGCGTTTGCACGCCAGAACACGTATCGGGTACGCAGCGACGCGCTTCAACCAACGTCGGTTGAAACACCGACGCTGCAGCAAGACAACATGGCCACCGCGTCGGCGCCGAACCTCTGCCGTAGCAGCAGGTCTGGCGCATGCGCGCCGTTACGTGGCGACCGGCAGCTCAGCGAGCCTTGCAGAACAACGACAGGTCCACCGACGCGGCCATGCGTTGATACCCGGTATCGTTGGGATGCAGGAAGTCGCGGGTCAGGGCGGCGGGCAGCCACTCCGGCCTGGCGGGGTCGCGCAGCGCGGCGTCGAAGTCGATCACCGCATCGAATGCCTGCCCATCGCGGATGAAACCGTTGAGCGCCTGGCGTGTGGCCGCCGCCACCGGTTCGTAGCGATCGGAGTTGCCGAACGGCGTCAGCGTGGCGCCGATCACCGCGATGCCATGTTGCTGCAGCCGGGTCACGATCTGGCGATACCCCAGCACCATGTCGGCGGCATTGCGGCCGGCAATCGCATCCGGCGGACCGCTGTGGCGGATGTCGTTGATGCCTTCGAACAGGATCACCTGGTCCACGCCGGGCAGCGCCAGCACGTCGCGGTCCAGCCGCGCCAGCGCGCTGGGGCTGCGGCCATCGTCGAGCAGCTTGTTGCCGCTGATGCCGGCGTTGAGCACCACCACGCTGCCGGGGCAACGCTGCTCCAACCGCCTGGCCAACAGGGCCGGCCAATCGGCATTGGCGCCGCGCGTGGCGGTGGCGCCTTCGGTGATCGAATCGCCCAGCGCCACCACCACGGTCTGGCGGGGATGTGGCGGTTGGACGTAAAGGGCGGAGATGACGTTCTGGCGATACGCCAACGCCTTGCTGTCCGGCACCTCGGCCTGGCCCTTGACCACCCGCAATGCGGTACGGCGTACCGCCGGCCGCGCCGGCGTGGGGAAATACAGGCTGACCGCCACCTCGCCCAATGCCGGTGCGCGCAGTGGCACCGGGTCGCTGAGCAGCACGCCGCCGGGCGGCACGGTCACGCTGGCGCGGCCATCGAAGCGCAGCGGTTGCGCGGCCCCGGCGCCGCCGAGCAGGCGCGCGGTGCCCGCACCGATCGTCAGCGGTGCGGTGCCCAGCTCGTTGCTGATGCGCACGCGCAAGGCCACCGCCGCACTGCCCAGGCGCATGTCCTGGCGCACCGTTTCATCGGCAAAGTGCAGTGGCGTGTCGGCGCCGCCGTCGAGCCGGTCCGGCGTCGCCGAGGCCATCCAGGCCGGCACCCAGCGTGGTGCCGGGTGCGCAGTGGCCGGGCCAGCCAGCAAGACGCCCAGTGTCGCAGTCATCATCCATCGCCAGGCCATGCGCAAGACTCCTTTGTCGATCAGGAAAAGAACACGCCGCCGTTGACGTCCAGGTTGGCGCCATTGATGAAGCTGGCCGCATCCGATGCCAGGTACAGCGCCGCATCGGCGGCTTCGTCCGGGCGGCCTTCGCGTCGCAGCGGGGTGGCATTGGCGACGAAGGCCCGCACTTCCGGCTTGGTGAAGTCGTCGTGGAAGCGGGTGGAGATCATGCCGCAGCACAATGCGTTGACGCGGATGCCGCGCGGGCCCAGTTCCTTGGCCATCGCGCGCGAGAACGTCATCACCGCCGCCTTGGCGGTGGCGTAGATGGCTGCGCCCGGCCCGCCGCCATCGCGCCCGGCAAGCGAGGCGAAATTGACGATCGCGCCGCCTTCGCGCATATGCGGTGCCACTGCCTGGGTGGTCAGGTAGACCGATTTGAGGTTGAGGTCCATCACCTGATGGAAGAAGGCCTCGTCGATATCGGCCAGTGGCTTGCGCGCCAGCATGCCGCCGGCCACGTTGATCAGTACATCGATGTGCTGGCCGAAGGCGGTGCGCGTGGCGGTCAGCAGGCCGGCCACGGCGGTGGCGTCGGTGACGTCGGCGCGGTGCAGGATGCCCTGGCCGCCGGCGGCCTGCAGCTGCGCCAGCGTGTCGCGCGCGCTGGCGTCGTCGTTGGCGTAGTTGATGCAGACCTTGGCGCCGGCCGCAGCCAGCTTGAGCGAGATGGCGCGGCCGATATCGCGGCCACCGCCGGTGACGATGGCGACCTTGTCGTGGAAATGCATGCGGGTGTGTCCTGTTGGTGTGGGGAAAGCGGAGAAGGCAGCGGGCATGGTCAGGTGCCCGGTGCGTCGAGTCGGTGGATGCGGCCGGTGACCAACCACAGCGCGGCCAGCGAGGCCGGCACCAGCGCGGCGACCAGGATGAACATCGGGGCGTACGAGGTCGCGGTCATCACCGGCACCAGCCAGGTGGTGATCAAGGTGCCGGCCACTGCGGCCATGCCGCCGATGCCGGCCAGCGAGCCGACCGATTTGCCGGCGAACAGATCGCCGGGCAGGGTCTGGATATTGCCGATGGCGATCTGGAAGCCGAACAGCACGGCGGCAATCGTCAGCACCGCCATGCGCGGGTCGGCCGCCTGCACGGCGCCAAGCAGCGCCGGCGCCATGATCGCCCCGCCCAGGGTGATGGTCCATTTGCGCGCGCGGTCCACGCTCCAGCCGGCCGCGATCAGGCGCCCGGACAGCCAGCCTCCGCACAGGCTGCCCAGCATCGCGCCGACGAATGGCACCCAGGCGAACGCGCCGATCTGCTTGATGTCGAAGTGGAAGGTCTCGGCCAGGTAGATCGGCAGCCACGACACGAACAGCCACCAGATCGGGTCCAGGAAGAACCGCGCCAGCACGATCCCCCAGCTTTGCCGGTGCGACATCAGCTGGCGCAGCGTGGGCAGGTAGGCCGGCGGCGGCGCGCTGCCGGCGTCGGGCGCATCCAGGATCAACGCACGCTCGGCCGCGTTGACCCAGGGATGCCGGTCCGGCCCGGCGCGGTAGATCACCAGCCACGGCAGCAACCACAGCATGCCCAGCACGCCGATCAGCACGAACGTGCCCTTCCAGCCGAACGACAGGAACAGCAGCGCGATCAGCGGTGCCGAGACGATCGCGCCGATGGAGGCGCCGGCATTGAAGATGCCCTGCGCCAACGCACGCTCGCGCGCGGGAAACCATTCCGCATTGGCCTTGACCGCGCCCGGCCAGGCGCCGGCTTCGCTGATGCCCAGCAGTGCGCGCACTACCGAGAACGCCATGATGGAGTGGGTGAGGGCATGCAGCGCGATGGAGAGTGACCACACCGCGATGGACAAGGCAAAGCCGAGCCGGGTGCCGATGATGTCGAACAGCCGCCCGAACACGAACTGCCCGGCGGCATAGAACAGCATGAAGATGGTGACCAGCAGCGCGTAGTCTTCCTTGGTGGCGCCGATGTCGCGCGAGATTGCCGGCCACATCACTGCCAACGCATTGCGGTCGATGTAGTTGATCACCGTGGCCACCGCGATCAGCGCCACGATCAGCCAGCGCACCGCCGAGCGCTTGCCCGCAGGGCCGCTGCGGGTGACGCGAGTGGAGACGGTGCTCATTGCGCACCTGCGGCGCGATCGAAGCGCGCATAGCCACCGCGCCAGCTATAGCGCTGACCGGCAGCCTGTACCTGGTGGGCGCGTTGTGCATCGGCGTCGTCGGCCACCGCCAGCGCGATGCGCTTGCCGCCGACCAGGGTGAGCACGATCACCTCGGCATCGTCGCCGCGCACGCGCTCGATGGCGCGGATGCGGCTGTTGGCCCCACGCACGTATTCGGCGGTGCCGTTGTATTCGCCATGCGGTTCCAGCACGCCGAAGAAGCTGACATTGGCCTGCCCGTCGACGCGCTGGATCAGCGCCGGTTCGCGGCGCAGGTTGAAGTTCGGGTCGTTGGCGCCGCTTTCCACCAGCAACGCACGCGCAGGCATGCTGCTGCCGAAGCGGTAGCTGTAGAAACGGCCGGCGAGCAGCCAGCTCAGGCTGTGCGTGTCGGTGCTCGCGTCGCTGGAAGCATCCACCCACAGATGTTGATAACCGTTGGCCTTGCCCAGCACCGGGCGTTGCGTCAGTGCGCGTTGCGCCTTGAAGCCGACCTGCATGATCTGCCCGTTGAAGTGCAACGGCAGGTCGTAACGTGCCGGAGCGCTGGCGGTGACGCGCAGCAGGTCGACCACCACCGGCAGGCGCAGCTCCGGGTGCGACAGCAAGGCCTGGGTGCGGGTAAAGGTGACTCCGTCGTAGGCCTGCTGCATGCGCGCCGACACGATCTGGGTGTCGGCATCGCTGGCGAACAGCAGCTGCGTCGGCGCGTGTTGCTCGCCCACTTTCCAGTCGCCGTTGAAGTGGCTGGTCTCGTTCACCACCAGCGTGTTGTGCGCAACGGTCTGCTTGGCCCAGCTGGTGTTTTCCGGCAGATAGATGCCGCCGGCCTTGGCTTCCACATTCAAGAAACGCGCCGCACCGTAGTCGGTGACCACGCGCTGGCCGTTGTCGTAGAACAGCCAGTTCAACTTGTCGAAATGGCCGTGGCCCATGCCTTGCGAGGTGTTCTTCATCACCAGCGCCTGGCCGTCGTCGCCGCCGCTGCGCAGGATCGCCAGTGCGCCCTGGTCGCCCTGTGCGCCATCGCGCAGCGACACGCTGCCGAAGGCGAACGGTTGGGCGCGGCCTTGCGCGAGCGCGGTGGCCACGGCCAGGCCTTCGGGCGTGAGCAGCACGCGGCGCTGGCGTTGTGCGATGGACAGCAGCTGCGCGTTGTGGGTCTGCGCATAGGCGATGCCGATGCCGGCCACCAGTTCTTCGGTGTCCAGGCCCTTGTCGAGGATGGCGTCGTTGATCGGGAAGAAATAGCCGCCGTAGCTGCTCTGCACCAGGCTGTCCACGGCTTTGAGCAGCACGCCGTCGCGGCGCTGGAAGATGCGCTGCTGCGGCTGGTTGCGCGCGATCGCGTTGGCGAACAGCACGAACGGCGCCAACGCATAGCGTTGGTAATACGGGCCTTCGGCGTAGTAGCCGTCCGGCGAGAACAGCTGGTCCACCTGCGCCAGGAAGCCGGCCTTGCCATCGCGCTTGCTGCCGCGCAGCGCCTTGTCCACCAAGGCCTGATCGCGCAACACATAGCCGGTCATGCCGACCGCGGCCACCGCCCAGGTGGCGTGGTTGTGGATCTTGTCGAAGTTGTCGGCGCTTTCGTCGCACAGAAAGTGCGCCATGCGCGCGAACACATCGCGGTCGATGGTGGCGCGGTCCTGCGCGCTGAGCGTGTCGCGGATGGCGTCGTAGCCCTGGCTTGCGTAGACCAGCCACACCGAGTCGTTCAAGGACTGCCAGAACAGCCGCCCCGGTACCTGGCCGCGCCCGGCGGGGTGTGCGCCCAGCGTGGGATACAGGCGTGCGTAGGCCAGCAGCACGTCGCGCGCATAGTCGGCATAGGCGCGATCGCCGGTGAGCCGGTACAGCGCGCCGGCCGCCTGGATGGCCTGGTAGTTGCGTTTGTGCTGCTCGTGGCTGGCACCGCCGCCGGGATCCCTGGGCACCGGCACGTCCACGCCGGCCTTCATCGCCGCGCGCACGCTGGCTTGTGCGCGCGCCTGTTCGCGGGCGAACAACGGCAGCCTGGCGCCATCGCTGGCCATGTCGCGCCATTGCTGGGCGCTCACCAGTACCGGCGCGGCATCGGTCGCGCGCTGTTGCGGCTGCGCCGCTTGCTCGGCCGCAGGTGACGGGGCGGCGATGCAGGGCAGGGCGCTGCCGGCGCCGACCAGGACCAGCAGCAACAGGCGGGTGGAACGGGTCATAGCAGGGGCTCCGCTGCGTCGGCGCGCAACGCCGGGGTGCCGACGAACTGATTGCCGCTGGCGATGAGATGGGGCGTGCCGGTGGTGTGCTGCGCCAGGATCGCGGCGCTGTCGACGAAGCGGTTATTGCGCAGCGCAATGCGCTGCACGCCGTGCAGGCGCAGCGACGCATCCGCAGCGCGGCCGACCTGCGTGAAGTGCGAGTCGCTCACCTGCAGCACCGGGCCAAAGGTGCTTTCGTCGCGGCCACCGCGATACAGGTCCAGCACCGGCCCGGCGACGCGGTGGAACTGCGACTGCCGCACCGTCACCTGTTCGACGTTGTAGGTGCCACGGTCGTCGGTTTCGGCGCGCGCGGATAGCACCCGGCCGGAGACGTCTTCGACCAGCAGCCGGTCCAGCAGGATGTGGTCGGCCAGGCTGCCCTTGCCGAGTGCGATCACATCGAAGCCGGGGTGCGCGTCCAGATGATGCAGATGCGTGTCGCGCAGCGTGAGCTGGTACTGCGCCACCGCGGTGCCGGGCTTGGTGCGGATCACCGCATTGCCCGGCCGCGCGGGCGCGGCGCGGCCGTCGATCTCGAGCCGGGCCAGGCTGAGCGAGCCGCCGGGCGCGATCTGGAATAGCGCCGGTTGCGAAAAGCGGATCCGTGCGCGGCCGCGTGGCGGGCCTTCCAGCGTCAGCGGCCGGTCCACGTCGAGGATGTCATCGACCTGGTAGCGCCCTGCGTCCAGTTGCAGGCGATCGCCGGGGCTGGCCTGCGCCACGGCGTCGGTCAGGCTGGCCGGGCCCGGCCGCACGCGCGTGCGGCGGCCGCTGTCGGTCACTGCCTGCGCTGCCTGCTTGGGGTACCAGCTCACGCCCACCTGCGCGCGCGCGATGTAGCTCAGCGCCGGGTCGGCGCCGACGCCAGTGGCGTTGTCGGCGACCAGCAGGCCGGTGCTGGCGCGGGTCATCGTCACCTGGCGGCTGTTGACGCCGCCGGGCAGGCGGGTGGAGGCCAGCGGGCTTTGCAGGTTGCTGGCGAAGGCGATGCCGGAGAGATCGCCCAGCACGCGCACCGGGTCGTTGGCGGCCACGATCAGGTTGCCGGCAAAGCGGCTGTTGATCGGCGCGGCGGTGCGCTCGGCATCCATGCCGGCACCGAAGTACAGCTGGTTGACGGTCACGAAGGTGTTGCGCTCGATGCGCGCCTGGTCCACCTGCACGTAGCGGTTGGCGGGCGAGTTGGGCACCCCGTACATGATGCTCAGCGCCGACGAATAGCCATCGCCGGCCAGGTTTTCCAGATAGTTGTGGCGCACAGTCTGCTTGCGGTTGATCACGCGGATGCCGCCGGTGCCGGCCTTGCCGTCGCCGAAGAACACATTGCGTTCGACCAGGTTGCCATCGCCATGCCGCAGTACCAGCGCGCCGCGCGATTGCTTGAACACATTGCCACGGTAGGTATTGCCGCCGGACTTGTTGGAGACCACCTCCACCTCGCCGTCGCAGCCTTCGAACCAGTTGTTGTCCACCAGCGAGTTGGAGGCGCTGTCGGCATCGCTGCTGGTGCCGATGCGCAGCGTCTCGCCGCCATTGGCGCCCAGGTTGGGGCGTGGCCCGAACCAGTTGTGGTCGATGCGATGGCGATTGTCCAGGCCCTGGGTGGCGTCGCGCACCACCACCAGGGTGGGGCCGGCATTGGTCTTGCCGACCAGCTGGTTGTGGTCGAAGCGGTTGTCGCTGTCATACAGCGCCACCCAATTGTCCGCATCGCCGCGGGTGGGCTTGCTGAAGCCGTCCACCACCACCCCGGTGATGCGGCTGTGGCGCGCGCGTTCCTTGCTGGAGATGCGGTACGACAGCACTGCATCGCCGGGGCTGTGGCCGTCGCGGAACACCAGGTTGGACACCACCAGGTAGGTGCCGGCCATGCGCAGTTCGGAGGTGCCGCTGATGATTACCTTGCCGGGCGTCTGTGCGGTGAGGGTGATCGGCTGCTCGGCGGTGCCTTGCCCGCGCAGCACGATGGCGAAATCCCGCCACTGTCCATCGGCCAGCACGATGCGATCGCCGGCACGTAGTGCGGCCGCTGCCACGGCGTACTCGCTCTGGTCGTGCACCAGGTACGCGGTGGCCTTGGCCGAGCCGATCCAGGCAGGCGCACACAGCAGCAAAAGGCAGGCAAGGGACACGGGCGATCGCATCGGAGTGCTCCTGGACGCAGGCGCGTCGGTGATGGGCGAGAGTAGCAGTGCAGGCCGGGTCGTCAACCAAAATCGTAGTCCGGTTGGTATGCATTGAAGCCTGGAGTTCGCTCAATGTCATGCTGCGTACGCACAAAAAATCCAATGAAACTGGCCTGGTTAGGTGGCTTGTTCGGCAAATGAAAGAAATGGTTGACTTGACGTTAATCCGCATGGAGTCTCCGCATTGCTCGGTTTCGGGCATCCTTTGGGAGGAGGAATCGTGCGGTATTTGAAAGTAGTCCAATCATATAGACCAGTAAGCCGTAACATATTGGCGCAGGCGCTGATCGGCGCCCTGGCACTGGCCAGCGCACAGGCAGCCGTGGCCCAGCAGACCGATGCTGCCCCACCGGCGCCGGAACAAGCACCGACCACGCTGGACCAGGTCAAGGTCACCGGCATCCGCAGCTCGATCCAGTCGTCCATCGACAGCAAGCGCGAACAGACGGTGGTGGCTGACGTGCTGTCGGCCGAGGACATCGGCGATCTGCCGGCGCTGTCGATCGGCGAGGCGATCGAGACCATCACCGGAGCGGCCACGCACCGCGAAAAGGGTGGTGCCTCGGAGATTTCCATCCGTGGCTTGGGGCCGTTCCTGGGCTCGGCCACCTTCAACGGGCGCGAGGCCAGCAACGGCAGCGGCGACCGCTCGGTGAACTTCAACCAGTTCCCCTCCGAACTCATCAACACCGTGGCGATCTACAAGACCCAGCGCGCCGACTTCGTCGAAGGCGGCATCGCCGGCACGGTCAACATGCAGACCGTGCGGCCGCTGGAATTCGGCAAGCGCCGCGTGCAACTGGACGGGCGGGCGACCTATGCCGATGGTGACAGCAAGTTGCGCGACGCCGATGGCGTGGGTTGGCGCGGCACCGTCAGCTACCTGGACCAGTTCGACCTGCGCGGAGCAGGCAAGCTGGGGGTCTCGCTCGGCCTGCAGCGGCTGGAGGGCACCAATCCAGAAGAAGTGATGAGCAGCAGCTCTACCTGGACGGCCTGCAACGCCAATGAAGTGGTGGGCGCCAGCCGCAACTGCACCGCCGTGACCCCGGCGCAGGTGCAGGCGGGCACGCCGTACTACCTGGCGCCCGGCAGCCGCGTATACCGCCAGATCAGCGAACACGATCAACGCGACGCGGCCTTCGCTGCGCTGCAATGGCGGCCCTTCGACGGCCTGGATGTGTCGCTGGATTACCAGGACTCGCAGCGCACCGTCACCGAAGACCGCGCCGAGCTCAATTTCTCCGAGACCTTGCGCAACCTCAACAACCGCCAGGTGGGCGACAACGGCGCCTTGCTCGGCCACACCGGCAGCAGCACGGTGGAATCCTCCACCGACTACAAGGTGCGCGACGAGCAGTATCGCGGTGGCGGGCTACGCGTTGAATGGCGTCCGAACGCGGCCTGGATGCTGTCCACTGACTTGTCGTATTCGCGCACCGAGCGCAGCGAGATCGACCGCCTGATGCGGCTGCGCTCCAATGCCACCGACATCAACGGCAACCGCGTGCCCGGGATCAACGGGCAACGCGTGGACTACACCTATACCTATGCCGGCGATGTGCCGGGGATCGTGGTCAATCCCGCCTTCGACCTGAACAACCCGGACAATTTCAGCGCGGCCGCACGCGCGCGCCGCGACGAGTTGCGCCGCGAGCACACCATCCGTGCCTGGCGTTTCGATGGCGCCTTCACCCCGGAAAGCGGGCTGCTCACCTCCATCAAGGGCGGCGTGCGCCTGTCCGAGGCGACCTACCGCGACCTGGACGACCGCGTCGAGCGCAATGTCACCGATCCGGCCACGATCCGCGCCGCCAACCTGGCCTGCCGGCAACCGTTTCCGCAGGAGGATTTCCTCTCCAGCGCCAGCGGCAACACCATCCAGCAGTGGGCCACCTTCGACAGCCGCTGTCTGTTTAGCGCCGTCACCGGCGTGGACGACACCGGCCGCAACGCCGACCCGCGCGGCACCGCCGACGCCGACGTGGAAGAAAAGACCCGCGCGCTGTACGTGATGGGCGAATTCGCCAGCACGCTGTTCGGGCTGCCGGTGGATGGCAACCTGGGCGTGCGCTGGGTGCGCACCGATGTGAGCTCGCTGGGATTGCGCGGCGAACTGGACGTCATCGACAACCCCGACGGCACCATCCAGCTGGTGGAAACCGGACGTTTCGCCGCGCAGACGGTGCGCGCGTCCAACCGCGTGTTCCTGCCCAGTTTCAACGCCAACATCGGCCTCACCGAGCAGACCCAGCTGCGCTTCGGGCTGTACCGGGCCATGGCGCGCCCGGATCTGGTGGCACTGTCTGCCGGGCGCACCTTCATCCTGGAACCGGGGACCGAATTCACTACCGTCGGCGAGGCGATCGGCAGCATCACCGCCACCGGCAACCCGCGCACGCGGCCGCTGCTGTCGTCCAATGCGGACGTGTCGCTGGAGTGGTATCCCAATGCCGACTCCCTGCTCAGCGCTGCGGTGTACTACAAGCAGTTCACCGGTGGCGCGGTGCCCACGGTGGTGGACGAGCGCTTCGTCATCGACGGCACGTCGGTGGTGGTGCCGGTGGTGCAGGACGTCACCACCCGGCAAAAGAGCGATCTCACCGGGCTGGAGCTGACCGGCACCCACCGCTTCTCCTACCTGCCGGCGCCGTTCGACGGCCTGGGCGTCAAGCTGAGCTACAACTACGCCGATTCCAACTACAAGACCCAGGATCTGCGTCTGGGCGACCAGGTCGATCCGGCAACCGGCCTGGTGAGCAGCGGCATCGTCGCGCCGGCCAACATCTTCGGCCTGTCGCGGCACGTGTTCTCCGGCCAGCTGTATTACGCCATCGGCGCGCTCGACCTGCAGGCCATCTACAAGTACCGCTCCGAGTATTTCCAGAAGTTCGTCGGCGCCCCGGCGCAGAACCGCTACGTCCGCGACAGCGGCACCCTGGACCTGCGCGCCAGCTACCGCTTCAATGCGCAGCTGTCGGTGTCACTGGAGGCGTCCAACCTGACCAACGAGCCGCGCATCTCCGACATGCCGGTGCCCGGTAGCTTCCGTGAGTACAACACCTACGGGCGGCGCTATTATTTGGGAGTGCGCTACCGGTTCTAGCGTCGCCCACCGGTACGGCCTCCGTCGCGCCACCTGTCCGGCACCCGCGTGCCGGGCCGATCACCTTGAGGGTTTGAGTCGCCGATGTCCGAAAACCGCCTGTACCACTCCGTTGCCGCCAAGATCCGCGCGCTGATCGACACGGGCGAGTTCCCGGTCGGCTCGCGCCTGCCGGGCGAGCGCGAGTTGGCCGAGCGCTTCGGCGTCAGCCGCGTGACCGTGCGCGAGGCCGAGATCGCGCTGGAGGCGCAGGGCCGCATCGTGATCAAGATCGGCTCGGGCGTGTACGTCAAGCCACGCCTGGCCTCGGACGAGGGCGCATTGCCGGATGTCAGCGCGTTCGAGCTGACCGCCGCGCGCGCGGTGATCGAGGCGGAGGCGGCCGCACTGGCGGCCAGCCATATCACCGATGCGGAGCTGGACGAACTGCGCGGCATGATCCAGGCGCTGTCCGCACCGGGCCTGAGCGATGCGGCCGCTGGCGAATACGACCGCGCGTTTCACTTGGCGATTGCGCGGATCAGCGGCAACCCGGTGGTGGCGCATTGCGTGCAGTTGATCTGGCGCATGCGCAATGAATTGCCGCGCGTGCGCGAGGTGTACGCGCGGGTCTGCCACGACGACGGCGCCACCCGCGTGGACGAGCACACCGCCATCCTGCAGGCCCTGCAGCAACGTGACCCGGTGGCGGCCCGCACGGCGATGCGCAACCACTTCCAGCGCCTGTTCGAATCCATGCTGGAAGCCACCGAGAACGACGCACTGGCGGAAATCCGCCGCCGCACCCAGCAGGACCGTGCGCACTTCATGGCGGCAACGCGCACCTGAGTGCGTGCAATGTTCGGTGAGACGAGACGCGTCGACCGCCAGCGCGACACGTTTTTGTGCCGCTGACGATCGATCCTTCGGAGGACACACACTTCAACGTGAATAACGTGCTGCAGCGGCATGTCGCTGCAGCACGTCCGCCGTCAGGCAGATGGCTCCATCCGCTACGGCACGCGCCTGCAGTGCAGTGGCGTCAGTCCGCCATCACCTTGTCCGGCGTCATCGGCGTGCTGCGGATGCGTTTTCCGGTGGCATGGAAGATCGCATTGCAGATCGCCGCCGAAACACCGACCAGCCCGATTTCGCCCACGCCCTTCGCGCCCAGGCTGCTGACGATGCGGTCGTCCTCGTCGGCAAAGATCACATCGATGTCGTGGATGTCGGCGTTGGCCGAGACGTGGTACATCGCAAAATCGTGATTCATGAAACGGCCGAAACGGTGATCGGACTGGGTATGTTCGTGCAGCGCCTGGCCGATGCCCCAGACCACGCCGCCCACGATCTGGCTGCGTGCGGTGATCGGGTTGAGGATGCGCCCGGCGGCCACCGCGCTGACCACGCGCGTCACCCGCACCGTACCCAGTTCTTCGTCCACGCGCACTTCCACGAACACCGCACCGTGGGTGGCGCGGGTGTATTTGCGTTGCTTGAGCACGTTGGGCAATAGCAGGAACTTGTCTTCGATCTGTTCCAGCTGAGCGGCACGCAGCAGCTCGGTCAAGGCGATGGTGGTGCCGGCATCGGTGCGCAATGCCAGCGTGCCATCGGCGAAGACCACCTCGTCCAGCTTGGCCTTGGTAAAGCACGAATTCGGTAAGGACTGGGCCAGCCGCAGCAGCCGGGCGCGCAGCTTCGCGCAAGCGCCATCCACCGCCGAGCCCACCGTGGTCACATGCGATGAGCCGCCTTCGATCGGTGCAACCGGCAGGGTCGAATCGCCAAGCTGGAAGGTGACCTGTTCCAGCGGCAGGCCCAGCGCTTCGGCTGCGATCATCGCCATCACCGTATAGGTGCCGGTGCCGATGTCGCTGGCGGCGCTGCTCACCACCAGCCGACCGTCGGCATGCAGCACGGCGTGGGCGCGCGCAAACATCTGCATCGCATCCCATTGCCCGCTGGCCATGCCCCAGCCGACCCATTCATTGCCTTCCTTGCGCGCACGCGGTTGCAACGGGCGCTGCGCCCAGCCGAAACGCTCGGCACCTTGCGCGTAGCACGCGCGCAGCGCCTTGGTGGAATAGGGCTTGTCGTCTGCCGGATTGACCTCGGCGTAGTTCTTCAAACGTAGCGCCAGTGGATCCATGCCGAGCGCATAGGACAGCTCGTCCATCGCCACTTCCAGCGCATGCACGCCGTGTGCGGCGCCGGGTGCGCGCATGTCCATGGGGCTGAACTGATCCAGGCGCACCAGGTTGTAGCCCAGATGCACGTTGTCGCAGGCATACAACTGCCCGCTCCAGTTGACGACTACCTCGACGTAATCTTCGATGCGTGAGGTTTCGGCAATGGCTTCGTGCCAGATCGCACGCAAGGTGCCGTCGCGGTCTGCACCGAGCTTGAGCCGCTGCAATGTCTCCGGGCGATGGCCGAAAGTGAACATCTGTTGCCGCGTCAGCACCACCCGCACCGAGCGGTCGAGCAGGATCGAAGCCATCACCGCAAGCGGCAATTGATACTGCGGCCGCAGCCCCGAGCCAAACGCACCGCCGACATACGGATTGCGCACGGTGACCTTGCGTTTGCTCAAACCGAACACGTGCGATACATACCAACGGCTGTTCTGCGAGCCCTGGGTCTTGTCGTAGATGGTGAAGTGACCATCGGCGTTGCGGATCACGGTGGAGGCGAACAACTCCATCGGATTGTGGTGCTCCACACCGCTGTAATACTCGGCCTGGATCTGCACGGCAGCATCGGCGAACGCGGTGTCCGGTTTGCCCTTGTCCTTGGGCGGCGGAGAGAAACCGGCCTTCATGGCCTTGGGCTTGTGCGCACGGTCCAGGTTGGTCATCAGGTTGGTGTCGTGCGGGTCCTGCAACAGTTCCACCTCCACCAGATGCGCCGCATGGCGCGCCGCTTCGAAGGTGTCGGCAACGACCAGGGCAATCGGCTGGCCGCTGTACAGGATCTTGTTGTCGTACAAGGGGCGGAACGGCGAACCGGCAGGTGCGGTCATGTCCTTGTAGAACAGGTCCATGCCGCGCATATGCGGGCGGTTTTCATGGGTGACGATTTCCAGCACGCCGGGCACTGCACGCGCGGCGGCGAGATGGAAGGCGACGATCTCGCCCTTGGCAATGCTGCTGTTGACCACCACGCCATAGGCCAGATCCGGCACCGGCCATTCGGCGGCATAGCGCGCCTGGCCGGTGACCTTGGCACGCCCGTCGATGCGGGTGACGCCGGTGCCGGTGGGGCGATAGCCGGTGCCGCTGTCGGCAACCGGCGGGGTCAGCTCGTTGTCGGGCACATCGGTGCTGCGTGCATTCATGGCGCTTGCTCCAGCGCGCTGGTATGCCCGCGGTTGTCGATGGTGCCCTCGCGGGCAACGCTCAGTGCGCGCACGATGCTGCGGCGTGCCAGCGGAATCTTGAACGCGTTCTTGCCCTGCGGCTGCGCACCTTGCAGCAGCGCATCGGCCAGGATGCCGAAACTGTCTGCGGTGGCCGGCTTGCCCACCAACTGCGCTTCGGCGTGGGGATTACGCCACGGTTTGTGGGCCACGCCGCCCAGTGCGACGCGCACCTCGCGGATGCTGCCGTCGTCGGCCAGATCCAGTGCTGCGGCCACCGACACCAGCGCGAAGGCGTACGACAGACGCTCGCGGATTTTCAGGTAGGCGCTGTGTGCGACGAAGCGCTGCGCATCGGGCAGGTCGATATGCACGATCAGCTCGTCCGGGGCCAAGGTGCTGTCCCGTTCCGGGTGTTCGCCGGGCAGACGATGGAATTGCGCAAACGCGATGTCACGCTCGCCATCGGGGCCCTGCACGTGCACCACCGCGTCCAATGCGGCCAATGCGACGCACATGTCCGATGGATGCGTGGCGATGCACTGCGCGCTGGCGCCGAGAATGGCGTTGTACGTGGTGAGCCCGCCGATGGCCGAGCAGCCGGTACCGGGCGCACGCTTGTTGCACGGGGTGGCGTGGTCGTAGAAATACAGGCAGCGCGTACGCTGCAGCAGATTGCCGCCATTGCTGGCCATATTGCGGATCTGCGGCGAGGCACCGGCCAGAATCGCCGCGCTCAGCAAGGGGTAACGCGTTTCCACGTCCGGGTGATAAGCGGTGTCGGCATTGCGCGCGAGCGCGCCCAGGCGCAGCCCGCCATCGGGCTGGGTGGTGATGCTGTCCAGCGGCAGCCGATTGATATCGACCAGGCGGCTGGGCCGCATCAGCTGCAGCTTCATCAGGTCAGTGAGGTTGGTGCCACCGGCGATCAGGCGCACGGGAGCTTCGACAGGCAGCGGGTGCGGGTCGTTGCCGCGTATCGCCAGTGCGGTGAGCGTCGCATCGACGCTATCGGGGCGCGTATAGCTGAGCGGAATCATGCCGGCACCGTCCCGGGCGTCCACGCTGTGGCGGCGCTCTGGCTGCTGTCGCTGGGCTTGCCCATGACCTGCATCACCGCATCGGTGATCTGCGGGTAGGCGCCGCAGCGGCACAGATTGCCACTCATCAACTCGCGCACCTGGTCGCGGTCGTGTGCCTTGCCTTCGTTGAGCAGGCCCACTGCCGAACACAACTGCCCGGGCGTGCAATAGCCGCACTGGAAGGCGTCTTTTTCGATGAACGCGCGTTGCAAGGGATGCAGCTGGTCGCCGTCGGCCAGGCCTTCGACGGTGGTGATCTCGGCACCGTCCTGCATGACCGCAAGCGTCAGGCAGCTGTTGATCCGGCGTCCATCGACCAGCACGGTGCAGGCGCCGCACTGGCCGTGGTCGCAGCCCTTCTTGGTGCCGGTGAGATCGAGCCGGTCGCGCAATAGATCGAGCAGGCTGACCCAGGCTTCCAGTTGCAGTTTGTATGGCTGAGCGTTGATGCGCAGGGTGACCGGATAGGTCGGCGCAGCGGTAGCGGTTGCCGGCGCCGTGTGATCGGCAGTGGCGGGCGTGGCATTCATGCGAACCCCGTGGCGATGGCTGAGAGGAAGGGCCTCACCTTGACGCGCGTTGGGTCAAGGTGCGGTGTAGGTACGGTGTAGATATAGAGATGCTCGATCGCGCTTGCGCACGCCAATAGCAGTGCTGTGGCGCTCGCTCAGCTGCATCGCGGTGGCGTGCAATGGGCAATGGCTTGCGCAACGCAGCGGCCTGCAGTGCAGGTGCGTGCATTGCGCGTCATCGTGGTGTCACCTGAATTGGCCAGGCTATCGCGCCCAGCGCAAGGGGAGCGCGCACGATGAAAGCCAATGCCACCCGCGCGTGGACGCAGGTGTTCACGCAGCACGGATCCGTGCTGCGCGGTTTCTTCGTGCGCCGCGGCGCCAAGGAGGACGCCGAGGACCTGGTGCAGGAAACCTATCTGCGCCTGTTGCGCGCGCAGCAGGACCAGGGCGAAGGAATCGCCAACCCGGAAGCCTATCTGTACACGGTGGCGCTGAATCTGGCGCGCGAGCAGGCGGCGCGCCGCAAGCAGGCGCCGTTGCAGATCGAAGAGATGGAGCAGTTTTCGCAATTGCTGGCCGCGGCCGAGGATGTGGAGGACGCCGCGCACCGTCAGCAGCGCCAGCAACGTCTGCAGGCCTTGCTGGCCACCTTGCCGGAGCGCACCTGCGCGGTGCTGGTGATGCAGTACCGCGATGGCCTCAGCTACAAGCAGATCGCCGAGCGCATGGGCGTGTCTGCGCATATGGTCAAGAAACATGTGGTACGTGGGTTGTCGGCGTGCAGGCAGGCAGTTGCCGACAGCGGAGACAGCTGGTGAGTACGCGCATCTGGGCCGCCCGCAGCGCCGCCGGCGAGGCCGCGCACTGGCATGCACTGCAGCGCATGCAGGCGCTGGACGCACAGCAGCAAGCCAGCTTCATGCAATGGCTGACCGCATCGCCGCTGCATGTGCGCGAATACATGGCCGTGCTGCGCGTGGCTGGCGAGCTGGGCGATGCGTTGCGTGGCATGGCGCTGGATGTGGATGCCTTGCTCGATGGCGATCGCCGCATGCGTGCGGTTGCAGCCTCGCGCAATGTGATCGCGTTGCCGTTGCCGTTGCGATTGCCGCAACCACAACCACAACAGCCTAGACATGCGGCGCCGCCGGGCCGCAACGATGGCCAGCGCAGTGCGCGTGTACGCGGTTGGAGCCTGGGCCTTGCGGCGGCGCTGTGCGGCGTGGCGGTCTTGACCGGCTGGGCATGGCCGCGCACGCAGACCTATGCCACCGCGCATGGCGAGCAGCGCCGCGTGCAACTGGCCGATCGCAGCGTGGTGCATCTGAATGCGCTCAGCAGCGTGCGCGCGACCATGACGCCGTGGAGCCGCCGCCTGCAATTGCTGCAGGGTCAGGCCAGCTTTGAAGTGGCCCCGGACCGCCGTCGGTTGCAGGTGTATGCGGGCCACCTGCGTGTGGAAGATATCGGCACCACCTTCGATATCGCCTTGTATCGGCAGCAGGCACGCATCGAGGTCACCGAGGGCCGCGTGCACGTGTGGCGCGATGACCGCAAGCAGCAGCCGATGCTGGCGAACCTGGGCGCCGGGCAGAGCGCACGGATCGACGCGGCGTCCGGCCGGGTCGACGTGTCCAACGAGGATGTCGCTGCCATGCACGCGTGGTGGCAGCGGCGCATCGTGTTCCGCGATGCACCGCTGACCACCGTGGCCGAGGATTTCAATCGACTCAATCGCACCCGCCTGCTCATCGACGATGCCGCCGCCGGCGCGTTGCGGCTCACCGGTAACCTGCGCGGCGACGATGTCGCCTCGCTGCGCGCGTTTCTCGACGACCAACCCAACCTGCACGTGGTCGATGCGCCGGGCGTATTGCGCGTGAGCAGCCGGCCGGTGCAGGGCGCCGCTGCGCACTGACGACAGCGGCGGGGGTCTGGTGCGCCGGTCGGTGCCGTGGCTGCCCGGGTGACATACCGGGCACAGGTGCGTACGGCTGGGCGGCGTGGTGCGCACGCCGCGCGCCGGAATCAGCCATGCAGCTCTCAAGACTGGATAGCCGCGCACGCGCCTGCTGATGCGCCCGCATCGCGCCCGCAACGTCGTCCGCTTGCTTACCTGCGCGTGCCACCACTGCGCACGTGTCACAGAAAATTCATCAAAAAACGGTGCCCGATCGTCGCTGTCGTCCCTCGTAGTCCGGGTACAACGCAGCATTCCCACCCGTGGGTGGTGCTGCGCATTGCTTCCTCCCCCTACTGGATTCCACGATGCGCCGTACGTTGGTTCTTTCGATTGCTCTTGCCTTGCATGCCGGTACTGCCGGTGCCCAGACCACGCCCGTGGCAGTGTCGGTCGATGCAATTCCCGCCCAGCCGTTGGCGCGTGCACTCAACGCCTTGTCGCGTCAGACCGGCCTGCAATTCGTGTATGCCGCAGGTGTTGCCGGCAACCCGCAGACCCGCGCCACCAGCGCCGGTCTCGCGCCGGAGCAGGCCTTGCAGCAATTGCTTGCCGGCACCGGCCTGCGTTATCGCTACCTCAACCCGACCACGGTGACCATCGAGACGGCCCAGGACCCGGCTGGTGCGCAGCCTCAGGTGTCCCCGACGTCGGCGGCAGTGGCGAATGCGCCAGCACCGCGCGCAGACGCACCGGTGCAGGAGCTGGACAGCATCCAGGTACTCGGCAGTTATGCCGGTAGCCTCAGCGCTGCGTTGCGCCAGAAGCGCTACGCCGACAGCGTGGTGGATGTGATCGCCGCAGAGGATATCGGCAAGCTGCCGGCGCAGAACGTGGCCGAGGCGCTGCAGCGCGTGCCCGGCGTGTCGATCGTGCGCGACCGCGGCGAAGGCGTGTACGTGCGCGTGCGCGGTCTGGGCCCGAACTTCCAGGTCACCACGCTCAACGGCCAGACCATGGCGGTCAACGAGAACGTGCGCACCTCCGGCCAGACCGGGCGCCAGTTCCGCTACGACACGCTGCCGGCCGAACTGGTCTCCGGCCTGGACGTGATCAAGAGTCCCACCGCCGATCTGGACGAAGGCGCCATCGGTGGCATCGTCAATGTGCGCACGTTCCGCCCGCTGGAACTGGGCAAGACGCTGACCAACGTATCGCTGGAATCGAGCCAGGCCCAGCGCACCCAGGCCAACGATCCGCGCGTTTCCGGCCTGTTCAATTGGGTCAATGCCGAAGGTACCTTCGGCATGCTGATTTCCGGCGCGTATGCGCAACGCAGCTTGCGCCAGGACCGCGTCAACGAGGTGAGCTGGGATTACTACCGCAACGGCGTGCCCGGCGTGCCCGGCGCCACTTACGTGCCGACCGGCCTGCGCCCGACGCTGGAACTGGAAGAGCGCGAACGCACCGGCGTGGCGGCCTCGCTGCAGTGGAAGCCGAGCGCGGCGTGGGAGACCAATCTGGATCTGCTCTACGCCAAGCAGACCGTGCATTACGACGAATACAGCATGGGTGTCGGTTTCGACAGCCTGGCCAAGCTGAGCAATCTGCGCGTGGAAAACGGCGGTATCACCGGCTTCGATTATCGCAACGGCCAGGTGCAGATCTCGCGCGAAACCTCCGGCATCACCGACGACAATCGCAGTGCACGCCTGTCCAGCACCTGGAGCGGCGACCAGTGGACGCTCGGCGCAGTGGCCTTCCACTCGCAGGCGCACAGCTACGATTCGGATCCGATCCGCCGCACGCGCCTGCGCAGCGGCACCAACCTGTCGATGCGTGTGGACATGCCGCAGGCCGATGGCGAGAACGTGCCGGACTGGAGCTTCACCAACGGCTTCGATCCGACCAACCCGGCCACCGTGGCAGGACGCCGGCTGGAATGGCGCGAGATCGATGCACGCGACAAGGAAGACGCACTGCAGTTCGATGCCAAGCGTGCGCTCGACGGCAGCTTCTTCCGCGACTTCAAGGTGGGCGCCAAGTATCGCCAGCGCTCGCGCACCTATGACCGCGCCGACCTGCTGCTCAACAGCATCGCCGGGGTGCGCTTCCCGGCCAGCAACTTCACCGCATTGCCGGTGAGCGACATGCTGGCCGACGCCAACGGCAACATGCCGCGACAGTGGCTGGCGCCGATCGAATCCACGTTCTGGGGTAATTGGCCGACCAGCGCGGATCTGCGCAATACGCCCAACAGCGCGGACTTGCAGAATTCCTATGAGGTGCAGGAGAAGATCGCCTCGGCCTACGCCATGACCAATTTCGGTACCGAGCTGGCCGGCCGCGAGCTGCGCGGCAACCTCGGTGCGCGCGTGGTGCGCACCGAGCAGGCCACCGATGGTCATGCCGACGTCAACGGCACGGCGCAGCCGGTGCATTTCGAGCGCAGCTACACCAACGTGCTGCCCTCGTTCAACGCGGCCTGGGATGTGCGCGATGACATGGTGCTGCGGACCTCCGCAGCGAAGGTCATCACACGCCCGGACCTCACCGATCTGTCGTCCAAGCTCACCTTCAATTCCAGCGGCGAAATCCTCACCGCCAGCGGCGGCAATCCCGCGCTGCAGCCGTTCGAAGCATGGCAGTACGACCTGACCTTCGAGTGGTATATCGATGGCACCTCGGCGCTGACCGGCGGGGTGTTCTACAAGGATATTTCCAGCTTCATCCAGACCCAGATGTCCAACCTGGTCTACGAAGGCCAGACCTATCTGCTGTCGTCCAAGACCAACGGCAGCAAGGCGATGGTGCAGGGCGCGGAGGTGGCCTACCAGCAGGTGTTTACCGGTTTGCCGTCGCCGCTGGATGGCCTGGGCATGCAGCTCAACTACACCTGGACCGACAGCAAGGCGACCTACCACGACGGCAACAGCAGCTTCACCGACAGCCTTGAAGGCGTGGCCAAGAATACCTACAACGCCGTGCTGTTCTACGAGAAGGGCCCGCTGATGGCGCGCGTCAGTTACAGCTGGAGCGACGACATTCTCAATGCCGTCGGCACCGCCAATGTGGCCACGCTCAACAGCGACAAGTTCGGCAGCCTGGATGCCAACGTGGCCTACAAGGTCAACGACACGCTGTCGGTGTTCGTCAACGCGATCAACCTCACCGGCGAAGTGCAACGCCAGTTCGTCGGCGATCACCTGTTCGGTGGCTATACCGATTACGGCCGTACCTGGTCGGTGGGGCTGCGCGCGCGCTTTTGAGAGTAGCTGAGACCACCTGGCGAGCGGTTGTCAGGTGGGTACGGACGGCGCGCTCAGAATCTGAGTGGAGGAGTGGTACACGCCGCTCCAGCATCGGCCACGCCCGCCTGACAACTGTGCAGTTGAGTAGATCGCCGCTCCACTTTTCTGGCTGCAGCCAATGCCGCTACCGGGCGTCTGTCTGCAAGGTGCCATCTGCAATGGCGACAGCGCCCGCGATGGCGCTGTTGCCAACTGCACGTTGCGACGTATCGCGTCGTGCAGTGCATGCACCACGTTTTGAGACCATCTTCATGTCATCACTCAGTCGTATCTGTTTCGCATGTGTTGTTTCTATCATTGCCGTCGTTGCCTCGTTGCAAGCAGCCGATGCCGCTACAGCGCCGGAGACACTTGAAAAAGTCGTGGTTCTCAAACGCCACGGCGTGCGTGCAGCGATGTCCAGCCCGGAACAATTGGGTCGCTACTCCTTGCGCACCTGGCCGCGCTTCGATGTGCCGGCCGGGCACCTGACCGCGAACGGTGCACGCCTGGAAGCGCTGTTCGGCAGTTATTACCGCGCCCGTTACGCACCGCTCGGCCTGTTCGATGGCGATGGTTGCGACAAGGTGTATTACTGGGCCAACCGTACCCAGCGCACCATCGCCTCGGCACAGGCGCTGGCAAGCACGCTCACGCCGGGGTGCACGAACACGGTGCACCACGTTGCCGATGGCGCGTCCGACCCGCTGTTCGATGGCGCGCCGGCATTGCGCCAACCCGCCGCCGTCGACTTGATGCGCGCGGCCATCGCCGGCCGCGTCGGCGGCGATGTCGCGGCCTGGAATGCGGCGCAACACGATGCGATCGACACCCTGCAGCAACTGCTGTTGCAGTGCGCGCAACGGCCGTGCCCGGCGCAGGCCGGTGCCGGCAAGCAGCGTCTGGATGCAGTGCCCGCACGCATGGGCGATGCACATGACGGCATCGCCGGAGTCGAAGGCCCGGCATCGGCCGCATCGGGCATCAGCGAGAGCCTGCTGATGGGCTGGGCCGACGGCCAGGACTTTGCCGCACTGGGTTGGCAAGGCCTGGACGAAGCCAGCCTGCTGCGCGCGTTCGCACCGCACCAGGCCGAGTTCGCATTGCGCCTGCGTGCGCCGACGGTGGCGCGGATGGCCAGTTCGCCATTGGCGGCGCGGTTGTTGGCAACCTTGCAGCAAGGCAGCGACACCAACCGCAGTGCAAACGCCAATGCAGCGCACGCCACGCCAATCGGTGGGGGTGCACGGCTGGTGGTGCTGTCCGGTCACGACGGCACGCTGACCTTGCTGGCCGGCATGCTCGATCTGCATTGGCAGCTGCCGGGGTATCAGCCCGACCAGACCGTACCCGGTGGTGCGCTGGTGTTCGAGCGCTGGCGGCGTGCCGACGGGCAACGCGTGATCCGCTTGCGCTACACCGCGCAGACCCTGGCGCAACTGCGCGAACGCCGCACGCTGACACTGCAGGCGCCACCGCCATCCTCGCCGGTGTTCATTCCCGGCTGCAGCAATGCCACGCCGGAGTACGACTGCCCGCTACCGACCTTGGCGACAGTGATCGATGCGGCGATCGACCCGCATTACCTGAGCGAATGACGCTGCGCGCGCCGGCCGATGGCCGGCGCACGTGGTCGCATCGGCGTCGTGGACGCCGCTTTTCTGGCCGCCGTGCCAGCCGTTTTTCCTTTCACTGCAAGAGGTGATTCATGCTCCCGCATCTACGCACGCTCGTCAGTTTCGGAATCGCGCTAAGCCTTGCCTGTGCCAGCACTGCGCAGGCGCAGACAGACGTCGGCGTGCTCGACGTGCTGACCTACAACATCGCCGGCCTGCCCGAAGGGCTGTCAAGCGGAACGCCGGCCACCAACACCGCACTGCTGGCACCAAAACTGGCAACTTATGGCCTGGTCCATGTGCAGGAAGACTTCAACTACCACGCCACGCTGTACGCAGGCGACGCGCATCCGTACCGCACTGCCACCAGTGGTGGTGCCGCGTTCGGCGACGGGCTCAACACGCTCAGCAACTATCCCTTCAGCGACTTCACGCGGGTCAAGTGGAATCAGTGCAACGGTACCGACTGCCTGACCCCGAAGGGTTTCAGTTACATGCGTCTACGCCTGGCCGATGGCGTGTTGCTGGACGTCTACAACGCGCACCCCAATGCCGGTGTCGAAGCGGGCGATCTGTCCGCACGGCGTGCCAATATCGGCCAGCTCTCGCAGTTCATCCAGACCTGGTCGGCCGGTAACGCGGTGCTGGTGATGATGGATTCCAACACGCGCTACACCCGCAGCGACGACAACATTCGCGAGCTGATCGCCTCCAATGGGCTCACCGATGCGTGGGTGGAATTGATCAAGGGCAGCGCACCGGCGGCCGGCGCTGCGCCGCTGCTCTGCGGCACGCCGCCCACCAATAGCTGCGAGGTGGTCGACAAGATGTTGTACCGCGATGCACCGCAACTGACCCTGGTGGCCAATCGCTATCAGCTCGATGGCGGCGGCTTCTACGACAGCGCCGGCAAGCCCTTGTCCGATCATTATCCGGTGTCTGCGCAGTTCGGTTGGGCGGTGGGCGATCAACTGCGCACCAGCGACCAGTTCGGCGGCCCGCACGGTATTCCGTTCAATGACCTCGCCGGCAATCCCGGAGGCCGCTCGCTCAGTGGCGTGACCTTGCGCGGCGGTGCGCGCCTGGATGGCGTGGGTGTGATCCTGGACAGCGGCAAACTGCTGGCGCATGGCGGCAGCGGCGGGCAGGCGACGACCTTGTCGCTGGGCGCCAACGAAACGCTGTCTTCGGCCACCGTCAGTGTGGGCAAGTACAACGACCGCACCCGCGTGTTTTCGCTGAGCCTGCGCACCAACACCGGCCGCAGCGTGCAGGTGGGGACCCCGGGCAGCGAGCGCTATACGCTGACTGCGCCCAGCGGCTGGCATATCGCCGGGTTCACCGGCCGCGCCGGTGATGAGATCGACAAGTTGGGTGTGGTGTATGCGAAGGACTGAGCGCGGAAGCTCGCTGACCGCCACGCAGCTCGCGCGCCGTTTTCGGTAAGAGCGTTAGGCAGTGATGTCTGGCCATGGATGGCCATTGCGTGGAATTGTTCTGACGAACGAATCACCCGTACGTTGCCGCTGATTCGTGCACGCGGTCCTGATATCGCAATTGCAGGCGCGGGCGCAGCCACGCGGCGCACGCTGTCTCATCGAGTGAGCCATCGGCCAGGCCGATGTAGAAGCCGTAGAGCTCCAGATCATCGGCCAGCAAGGTCGCACCGTTGAGTACGATGAAGGTTTCGCAGGCGACCGCCGCAGTGCGTTTGTTGCCGTCGACAAACGGATGATTGCGGGCCAACCCATAGGCAAGACTGGCCGCTAACGCAGCCAGGTCCGGTGGTGGCTCGCCGTAGGACAGCAGTTGTTTTGGTCTGGCAAGCGCCGCGTCGAGCAGGGCGTCGTCGCGCACGCCACTTCCGCCGCCATGTTCGGCCAATTGACGATCGTGGATGGCCAGGACGAGTGGCCGTTCGATCCAGATGATCATGGTCGCGCCCTATTGCGCCAGCTTGTGCAGCAACGCGCGGCGGTTGCGCATCACCTGCTCGGCCACCTCCATCTGCGCGGCCAGGGTCGGGTCGAACGCGGTGAGCTTGATGCCGTCGGGCGTTTCCAGCGCATAGAGTTCGTCGCCCTTGCCCAGGCGTAGGCGAGCGAGCAGTTCCTTGGGCAGGATGACGCCGGCGGAATTGCCGATGGCAGTGATCTTGAGCTTCATTGCGGATCTCTCGCGTTATTACGTAAGTTATAACTCCTTGGCCGGATGGTCGCAAGCTGGCCATGGCTGAGCGACTCAGCAAGCCAATCTCGCCTGCTGCGACCGATAAGTGTACAAATGTACACCTTGTCCACGTGGTCCCCGTCTTCCATGACGTCCTTGTCCCCCAAACGTGCTGCGGTGCTGGCCTTCCTGCAGCAGCAGGCCCAGGCCGGGGTGTCGCCCAGCCTGGCCGAGATTGCGCAGGCGTTCGGCTTTGCCTCGCGCAATGCCGCGCAAAAGCATGTGCAGGCGCTGGCCGAGGCCGGGTTGATCGAGCTGCAGCCCAATCAGAAGCGTGGCATCCGCATGCCGGGCGGGGCCGCGCGCGATGCGTTGCTGGCCTTGCCGGTGTTGGGTCGGGTGGCGGCCGGTGTGCCGATCGGCGCGGATATCGGCCTGGATCGCCAACTCTGGCTGGACCGCACGCTGTTCTCGCTGCGCCCGGACTATCTGCTGCAGGTGCAAGGCGACTCGATGATTGACGACGGCATTCTGGATGGCGACCTGGTCGGCGTGCATCGCAGCAACGACGCGCGCAATGGGCAGATCGTGGTGGCGCGGGTGGATGGGGAGATCACCATCAAACGCCTGGAACGCGGCGACGCGCGCATCCGCCTGCTGCCGCGCAATCGCGCGCATGCGCCGATCGTGGTGGCGGCCGATGCCGACTTCGCGATCGAAGGGCTGTACTGCGGTCTGATCCGGCAGGGCTGAGATGAGCCAGGAGCCCGCGCGCATCAGGCAGGACGGCAACGCAGCAGTGGCCTTGCCGCTGGATGCCTTGCTGGCCGCACGCACGGTGTGGCGGGCGGGGCAGGGCACCGCTGTGGCCAACGGCGGCGAATCCACCGGGCATCCCGCATTGGATGCGCTGCTGCCCGATGGTGGCTGGCCACGGCGTGCGCTCACCGAGTTGCTGCTGCCCGCGCACGGTGTGGGCGAGATCGCCTTGCTACTGCCCACGCTGGCGCGCATGACCAGCGCCAGTAGCCGGGTGGTGCTGGTGGCCCCGCCCTGCATTCCTTACGCACCGGCCTGGCAGGCGGGCGGGGTGGTGCTGGAACATCTGGAAGTGGTACAGGCCGAACCGCGCGACGCCTTGTGGGCGTTCGAACAATGCCTGCGCAGCGGTGCCTGCGCGGCGGTATTGGGCTGGCCGCAGACCGGCGATGCGCGCGCCTTGCGGCGGCTGCAAGTCGCCGCCGACAGCGGCAACTGCTGCGCGTTCGCATTGCGCGATCGCAAGCATGCGGTCAACGCATCGCCGGCGGCGTTGCGGCTGGAATTTCTGCCCGAGCGCGATGCCTGGCAGGTGCGCAAGTGCCGCGGCGGCCAGGTGCCTTCGCAGCCGTTGCGGCTGGCGCATTGAGGCGCGCATGTTGTGGGCCTGCATCTTGCTGCCGCAGCTGGCGCTGGACGCCGTCCTTCGGCGTCTGGAAGAGCCGGACGCACCGCTGGTATTGGTGGAAGGGCCGGCGCAGTTACGCAGCCTGCATTCGGTCAATGCAGCGGCAGCAGATGCAGGGTTGAAAGCCGGCATTCGGCTGTCGGCCGCGCATGCCTTGATGGCGCAAGTACGCACCATCGATTACGACCCGCAGAACGAGGCGCGGACGCAGCGGTTTCTCGCAGCCTGGGCATACCGGCACAGTTCGTTGGTGAGCCAGCAATGGTCGCGCGCCATCGTGCTGGAAGCGGGTGCCAGTTTTCGGTTGTTCGGTCCGTGGCCGCGTTTCGAGCGCCGTCTGCGCGATGAGCTGCAGGCGCTAGGCTTCCAGCACCGGCTTGCACTGGCACCTACACCACGCGCCGCGCGCGTGCTGGCCGGGCTGCGCGATGGCATGGTGGTGACGCAGTTGCCGGCCTTGCACACCACGCTCGACAAGGTGCCGGTACGCCGCGCGGCATTGCCGGGCGATGTCGGCGAGCGTCTGCAACACATGGGCGTGCGCACGCTCGCTGCGGTACGTGCGTTGCCGCGCGACGGGCTGCGCCGGCGGTTTGGTGCCGGCCTGCTCGAGCATCTGGACCGCCTCTACGGCCAGGTCGACGACCCCCTGGAGTGTTATGCACCACCAGACCACTTCGACCAGCGTGTGGAGCTTGGCTACGAGGTGGAAATGCATCCGGCATTGCTGTTCCCGCTGCGGCGTCTGATCGGTGATCTGTGCACCTACCTCTCCATCCGCGATGGCGGCGTGCAACGTTTCTTGCTGCGGCTGGAACACGAACAAGGCGCTACCGATGTCGAGATCGGCCTGCTGACGCCGGAGCGTGCGCCGACGCTGTTGTTCGAGCTTGCGCGCAACCGGCTGGAGCGGGTGGAGATCCCACGGCCGGTGGTGGCGATGCGCCTGCTGGCGCGGCAGTTGCCGCCGTTCGTGCCGGCCATGCGCGATCTGTTCGACCAACGTGCGCAGCAATCGGTGGAGTGGCCGCAGCTGCGTGAGCGCTTGCGCGCGCGGCTGGGCGATGACGCGGTATACCGCGTGCTGCCGGCCGACGACCCGCGGCCCGAACGCGCCTGGCGGCGTGCCATCGGCGACGCCATACGCGAAACCGCTGCGCCACCGCGTCCTCCGCGCCCGACCTGGCTGTTGCCGCAACCGGTGCCGTTGCACGCGACGCAGCTGCGCATCATCTCCGGCCCGGAGCGGCTGGAAAGCGGCTGGTGGGACGACGACGAGGCACGTCGCGACTATTACGTGGTGGAAACCGCACGCGGCCGACGCGGCTGGGCGTTCGCCGCGCCCGGTCGTGTGGATGGCTGGATGTTGCATGGGTGGTTTGCATGATCCGGCGCATGCCCACGCAGCATCGGACTGCTTGCCGGGCTGGTCATCGCAGCGGTGGCGCACGCGCTCGATGCCACGCAGCGAAGGCGCAGCTGCAACGAGGTGATCGGCCGAACATTTTGCCGGCAACGCGAGGTTGAAGAGATGCGTCCATGAGCTGGGATGACGCCACCGACGGCGTGGACCGCGATACGCCCGGTGGACGCATGCCGCGCGCCTGGAACGTGGCAACACGCCTGCGTGCGGCCAATGACGACATTGCCCATGCGGCGGTCAGCGAGGGCTTGCCTGCGTATGCCGAGCTGCATTGCCTGTCGGACTTCTCGTTCCTGCGTGGCGCCTCCAGTGCCGAGCAGTTGTTCGCGCGTGCGCAACACTGCGGCTACAGCGCACTGGCCATCACCGACGAATGCTCGCTGGCGGGCATCGTGCGTGGCCTGGAAGCGGCGCGCGCCACCGGCGTGCGCCTGATCGTCGGCAGCGAATTCACCTTGGTCGATGGCACCCGCTTGGTACTGCTGGTGGAAAACGCGCAGGGTTATCCGCAGTTGTGCGCGCTGATCACCACCGCGCGGCGTGCGGCGAGCAAGGGCGCGTATCGGCTGGGGCGTCCCGAGGTGGAAGCGCAGTTTCGCGATGTTGCACCGGGCGTGTTCGCGGTGTGGTTGCCCGGTGCGCAGCCGCAGGTCGAGCAGGGCGCCTGGTTGCAGCATGTGTTCGGCGAGCGCGCCTTCCTGGCGGTGGAACTGCATCGCGAGCAGGACGATGCGGCACGGCTGCTTGCCTTGCAACTGCTGGCGCAACAGCTGGGCATGAGCGCACTGGCCAGCGGCGATGTGCATATGGCGCAGCGGCGCGAGCGCATCGTGCAGGACACCTTGACCGCCATCCGCCATACCTTGCCATTGGCCGAGTGCGGCGCGCACCTGTTCCGTAACGGCGAGCGCCATCTGCGCACGCGGCGGGCCTTGGGCAACATCTACCCGGATGCGTTGTTGCAGGCGGCCGTCGAGTTGGCGCAGCGCTGCACCTTCGATATTTCCAAGCTTGAATACACCTATCCGCGCGAACTGGTGCCGGAAGGACATACGCCGGCGAGTTATCTGCGACAGCTCACCGAAACGGGCATGCGTGAGCGGTGGCCCAATGGAACGCCGGCAAAGGTACGCGCCGACATCGAAAAGGAATTGGCGCTGATCGCGCTCAAACAGTACGAGGCCTTCTTTCTCACCGTGCAAGACGTGGTGCGATTCGCGCGCTCGCAGCACATCCTTTGCCAGGGGCGCGGTTCGTCGGCCAATTCGGCGGTGTGTTATGCGCTTGGTATCACCGCAGTCAATCCGGATGAAACCCGTTTGCTGATGGCAAGATTTCTATCCGAAAAACGCGACGAGCCACCGGACATCGACGTCGATTTCGAACACGAACGCCGGGAGGAGGTGCTGCAGTACGTCTACAGCAAGTATGGTCGTGAACGTGCGGCGCTGGCGGCGACGGTGATCTGTTATCGCGGCAAAAGCGCGGTACGCGACGTGGCCAAGGCGTTCGGCCTGCCGCCGGACCAGATCGCATTACTGGCCAATTGTTATGGCTGGGGCAATGGCGACACGCCGATGGAGCAGCGCATCGAAGAAGCCGGGTTCGATCTGGCCAACCCGCTGATCAACAAGATTCTTGCAGTCACCGAGCACTTGCGCGATCACCCGCGCCATCTGTCGCAGCATGTCGGCGGCTTCGTGATTTCCGATGAGCCGTTATCGATGCTGGTGCCGGTGGAAAACGCGGCAATGGCCAACCGCACCATCATCCAGTGGGACAAGGACGATCTGGAAACCATGAAGCTGCTCAAGGTCGATTGCCTGGCGCTGGGCATGCTCACCTGCATCCGCAAGACGCTGGACTTGGTGCGCGGGCACCGTGGGCGCGATTACAGCATCGCCACGCTGCCGGGCGAGGATGCCGCAACCTACAAGATGATCCAGCGTGCCGACACGGTGGGCGTGTTCCAGATCGAGTCGCGCGCACAGATGGCGATGTTGCCGCGGCTCAAGCCTGCGGTGTTCTACGACCTGGTGATCGAGGTGGCGATCGTGCGGCCTGGTCCGATCCAGGGCGACATGGTGCATCCGTATCTGCGCCGGCGACAGGGCCGCGAAGAGGTCAACTATCCATCGGCGGAAGTGGAAGACATCCTCAAGCCGACCCTGGGTGTGCCGTTGTTCCAGGAACAGGTGATGGAGCTGCTGATGCATGCCGCCGATTACACCGAAAGCGAAGCCGATAACCTGCGCAGGTCGATGGCCGCCTGGCGTCGCGGCGGCGATATGGAGCAGCACCGCGCGCGGGTGCGCGAGCGCATGCAGGGCAAAGGCTACGCCTCCACCTTCATCGACCAGATCTTCGAACAGATCAAGGGCTTCGGCTCCTACGGGTTCCCGCAAAGCCATGCCGCCTCGTTCGCCAAACTTGTCTACGCCAGCTGCTGGCTCAAGCGCCACGAGCCGGCGGCATTTGCCTGCGGACTGCTCAATGCGCAGCCGATGGGCTTCTACTCGGCCAGCCAGATCGTGCAGGACGCGCGGCGCGGCAGTCCCGAGCGCGCGCGCGTGGAGGTGTTGCCGGTGGATGTGCTGCATAGCGGCTGGGACAACGCGCTGGTCGGTGGCCGGCCGTGGCACAGCGACGAAGACCCTGGCGAACAACCGGCGATCCGTCTGGGCATGCGTCAGGTCGCTGGATTATCGGAAGTGGTGGCAAACCGCATCGTCGCCGCGCGCGCGCAACGCGCCTTCGCCGATATCGGCGATCTATGCCTGCGCGCGGCGCTCGACGAGAAAGCGCGCCTGGCGTTGGCCGAGGCCGGCGCCTTGCAGGGCATGGTGGGCAACCGCAATGCCGCGCGCTGGGCCATGGCCGGCGTGGAAGCGCGCCGCCCGCTGTTGCCGGGCAGCCCGCAAGAGCGCGCGGTGGAGTTTGCAGCGCCACGTGCGGGCGAAGACATCCTGGCCGACTACCGCTCTGTCGGTCTGAGTCTGCGCCAGCATCCGATGGCATTGCTGCGCCCGCAGATGCGGCAGCGACGCATCCTGGGCCTGCATGAGTTGCAAGGCCGCCGTCACGGCAGCGGCGTGCATGTCGCCGGCCTGGTCACCCAGCGCCAGCGCCCGGCCACCGCCAAGGGCACCATCTTCGTCACCCTGGAAGACGAACACGGCATGATCAACGTCATCGTCTGGTCGCACCTGGCGCTGCGCCGTCGCCGCGCACTGCTGGAATCGCGCCTGCTGGCGGTACGCGGGCGCTGGGAACGCGTGGACGGCGTGGAGCATCTCATCGCCGGCGATCTACATGATCTCAGCGACCTGCTCGGCGAGATGCAGCTGCCCTCGCGCGATTTCCATTGAGGTACAGGGGGCGCAGCAAGCGTGTCGGCGTGCTCCCTGGTGCGCCCACGCCGTGACGTAGGCCTTGTCGCGCAGCAGTTCGGTTCGATGGCGCTGCGCAACGCACCACGCTCGACAGAGGGCGATGCCGTAAAGCCGCCGCCTCGTCGCGTCTTCGGTGGAAGCGCACTGTACGGGGCTGCAGGCGATGACCCACAAGCGCGGGTGAATAAGGCCTGCCATCTGCCACCGGCAGTCAACCGGTCTGTGCTACACCATGCAGGCCGGCGCGGCCGCGCTGGCCTATTTCTTCACCCGTGAGGCGACCATGAAGTTGGAGGCGTTGTTCGATCAGTTGCACACCTTGCCCACCGTGCCCAAGGTGGCGCAGGAGCTGATTGCCCGGTTCGACGATCCGGCAACCAACATCGACGTGCTGGCGCACAGCATCGAGCGCGATCCGGTCATTGCCGCCAAGGTATTGCGGCTGGCGAATTCGGCACGCTTCCACGGCCTGCGCGATTCCACCAGCGTGGAAGACGCGGCCATGCGGCTGGGCTTCAACACGCTGCGCACCCTGGTGCTGGCGTCGGCAATGACCGGAGCGTTCCGCGCCGGCCCGGGTTTCGATCTCAAGGCCTTCTGGCGGCACAGTTTCGAGGTGGCCGGCATCTGCCGCTTGCTGGCGCGCCAGCACGGGCTCGATCCAGAGACTGCATTTACCTGCGGCATGATGCACAACATCGGCGAACTGCTGATCCAGTCCGGCGCACCGGACTACGCCAGCCGCATCAATCACGAAAGCTCCTCTGCCGCCCACGCCGCCGAAGAAACCCTCCAGCTGGGATTTGGGTATCCCGAAGTCGGTGCCGAGCTGGTGCGTCGCTGGCAGTTGCCAGCGGTCATCCAGGAAGCGATCGCCTATCAGGTCCGGCCCGCCGCCGCGCCGGACGGTGCGCGCATGCCGCTGCTGGTTGCGCAGGCAGTGCAGGTGTCCGACGTGCTGCACACGCATGGCGGCGACACTGCGGCGGCACAGGAGGCGGTACGTGGGCCGTTGATGGATGGCGTGGATCTGGATGCGCTGTTCGCGGCGCTGCCGGATGTCATCGAAGCCGATCGCGCGTTCGCCGAGTTACTTCATTGAGTAGTTGCGGTACCGGTCACCGAATGGGCGATGACCGGTACCGCTCTCGTGGTGCGGATCTGCTGCCAGCGGCCTGGCGATGTGAAGTAGCCGCCAGGTCAGTTGTCGATGCAGTTGGCAGCGCGGCGCGAGCTGGTGCCGACGCGGTATGTTGGAAGGTCGCGTGTCGCTGCTGCCTGCGCGTCTGTTGATAGCCGGAAGTGGCCGTGTGAGCGATGGCTGCGGGCGCCTCAGTGGTCCAGGCGCTGGCGAGGCTCGGCGCAAGTGCCATCTGCCGCGCACATCGCGTTATCGATCCAAGCGATGTATCGCGATACACGGACGTTGTATGCCATCTGACCATAGAAGCCAGCCTCCAGGGCGTGCTCCGGAACCGCAGAGATCCAAGACGCTAACCCGACGAGTTGCCAAGCGCTCTGGACCCGCACAACGACTGGGCCACCGCTGTCGCCGCTTCCAAGCATGCCCTCCAGAGACAGGCCATGCGTGGGGGGATCGAATCGATACCACAGGTAACGGACATTGGCTCCGGTGATGACGTTGTAGGCCCGCCTCAGCACGCCACGATGCGGACTGTCGGGAAGCTGCCCGTGGTCGCCGTTGCCGGTAGCCCCTTTCCCGACCAGCATGGCGACTTGGGTGACTTCGTCACTGCCGCGATAAAGCATCACTGGTGCAACCTGCTCTACCGGCGATTCCAGTTCGATCAAGGCGATGTCGTCCGAGTTCGCTAGAAAGGCATGAATCTTGGACGGGTCGCCGGACCTCAGGGCTTGCTGCGCTAGCGCATCCGGCAGTGGCCTGTAGCCGGGGTGGACCACGACGTGCGCAACTTTGTAGGCATTCCCATTGACAGTCACCTCTGCAGCCGTGCCTTCCATGGGAGCCGCGTGAGCGGCGGTGACGACCCATCTCGGCGCGATGAGAACACCATGCCCTTCGCCTGGCAGGTCGGCCAGTGCCGGAAATTCTGAGCCATCGATCCGATATTTCGAATCGTCAACATCGCCCCGGATAACAACGCCTTTCGCCGCAAATGACAGGCTGATAAAAGCAAGAAAAAGCCAGCGACCCATGTGCTACCACTCCCTTGATCCGTCGAACGGATGTCGCGTCCGCAACGTGCCGTGAATGCTTCCGCAAGATAGCGGTGCAGTTTTCAAACTGAAACCCGCGTCTGACCAAGCGAAGTGGGAGGCGACGAAACCCCGGAAACCAAGACTCAAAAGCCCTTGCGCTTGTCCCCTCGCTCCACTGCCGTTCTGGGTTGAAGACAAGGTCAAGGCAGTCGCCTGCCGCAACGGGAGGCGCAGTGCGCCGAAGGCGATGAGCGATAACGTTTCCGGGCCACTTGAGGGAAAGGGCTGGCGACTCTCCGGAACTGGATTCCAACTCGCCATGCCAGGTCGACAACCCACCCCTCGAGTTAGTGCGCTCGCGTCTTCTACGGAGTCAATCGGCCACAGCACGCACACTGTCACGCCGCGGCGCAGCTGGACGGAACTTCGCGTAAGCGCTAGCGTGGTACGGATTTTTTGCCACAGGGGAACCGCCCATGCGCCATGCCGCGCAACCGCGCCAGCTCACCTTCCGCGCCATCGTGCTGGCCATCGTGCTGGCGGTGGTGCTTTCGGCCGCCAACGCCTATCTGGGCCTGTTCGCCGGCCTGACCATCGCCACCGCCATTCCGGCCGCGGTGGTGTCGATGGGCGTGCTGCGCCTGCTTGGCGGCGGCACCATCCTGGAAAACAACATCGTCCAGACCGGCGCCTCGGCCGGCTCGTCGATCGCGGCCGGGGTGATCTTCACCATCCCCGCGCTGGTGATCATGGGCTACTGGCCGGACTTCAAGTACTGGTGGGTGCTCGGCATCGCCGGCATGGGCGGCCTGCTCGGCGTGCTGTTCTCGGTGCCGCTGCGGCGCTCGATGATCGTCGAGGATCCGCTGCCGTTTCCCGAGGGCAAGGCCGCAGCCGAAGTGCTCAAGGCCGGCGACAACCCCGGCCCGGGTCTGAAGATCCTGGCCATGTCCGGCGCCATCGGTGCGCTAGTCAAGCTGGGCGCGGCCAGCGGCCTGCGGGTGATTCCCGATACCTGGGCGCAGGCCACATATCTGGGCAGCAGCCGGCTGGTCGGCTATCTGGGCACCAACCTGTCGCCGGCACTGCTGGGCGTGGGCTACATCGTCGGCTTGAACGTCGGCATCGTGGTGCTGTCCGGCTCGATCCTGTCCTGGCATATCGCCATTCCGCTGTATCAGCAGTTTTTCATGGGCTCGGACCCGGCATTGGCGCAGAGCCTGGTCGATGCGCCGGCAGCCGATGCGGCGTTCGGCATCTGGGGCGCGAAGATCCGCTACCTGGGTGTCGGCGCGATGCTGATCGGCGGCGTGTGGACGCTGTTCTCGCTGCGCAAGTCGCTGCTATCCGGCGTCAAGAGCGGCTTCGCCGCCGCACGCAAGAGCGGTGGCGGTGTGGTCGCCGAGACCGAACGCGACCTGCCGATGAAGTGGATGCTGGTGGCGCTGGTGCTGTGCACCCTTCCGCTGCTCGGCCTGTACCAGGCCATCGTGCAGCAGTGGCACGTGTCGATCCCGATGACCATCATCATGGTCGTGGCCGGCTTTCTGTTCGTGTCGGTGTCCGGCTATCTGGCCGGGTTGATCGGCTCGTCCAACAACCCGGTCTCGGGCATCACCATTTCCACGATCCTGTTCGCCTCGGCGGTGCTGGTGCTGCTGCTCGGCAAGGACGGGTTGGTGCCGGTCGGCATCGGCGCGGCGCCGTTGGGCGCGGTGGCGGCAATTATGATCGGCGCGGTCGTGTGCTGCGCGGCGGCGGTGGGCGGCGACAACCTGCAGGATCTCAAGGCCGGCTATCTGGTCGGCGCCACGCCGTGGAAGCAGCAGCTGATGCTGGCCATCGGTGCGTTCTCCTGCGCGCTGATCATGGCGCCGGTGTTGAACCTGCTCGCGCAGGCCTACGGCATCGGCCCGGCCACGCCGCAGCATCCCAACTCGCTCGCTGCGCCGCAGGCCACGTTGATGGCTTCGGTCGCCAAGGGGCTGTTCGGCGGCCAGCTGCCGTGGTCGATGATCGCCATCGGTGCCGGCGTCGGGGCGGCCATCATCGCGCTGGACGAGTGGTTGAAGGCCACCGGCAAGCGCTTCCGCGTGCCGGTGCTGGCTGCCGCGATCGGTATCTATCTGCCGTTGGAACTGATGGTGCCGATCTTTGTCGGTGGCCTGATCGCGCATCTGGTGGAGCGCTTCCACAAGATCCGTGCCGATGACGAAGACGGCCGCGACCGCGTGCATCGTCCGGGCGTGCTGTTTGCTGCCGGCCTGATCACTGGCGAGGCGTTGATGGGTATCGCGATCGCGGTGCCGATCGTGCTGTCCAGTCGTGCCGATGTGCTGGCGCTGCCGGCCAGCCTGCAGCTCAACCAATGGTTCGGCCTGGCCATTCTCGCCCTGGTCGGCTGGCTGCTGTATCGCGTCGGCAAGCGCGGCGAACAGGCGGCCTGAGCCTTTGACAGACACGGCGCATGCGATGCATGCGCCGTCCTGGCAGGCGCGCAAGGCGACCTGCCCGCAGCGCATGCCGCTGCCATCTGTCCCTACCCACGCACCGCCGCCGCAGACCCATCGACTGTCCCTGACCGCACTTCGTCGTCTGCAGCCTGTCTTTGCGCCGGCTTTATGCCAGATCCAGCGCTCATGCATAGCGCCTTTATGCCGCCGCTCCGTATCGTGCCGTCTCCCGCACGGATGATGCGTTACGGCTGCCGCATGCCTCGATCGACCCGCTGATCTCCGCGCCGTAGGCCATCGCGCCGCCGCTGCTGCCGACAAAAAACGTTAGCCCAATCACACTGCGTCTCTTCCAACGTGCGGTTGCGGCCGCTTTTTGTCTTGTGAGCTCGACAGTTCGATAGGATCGACCAGACGCTGCCATTCCGGCGTCGTGCAGTCGATCCACCTCTCCACGCGCACCCCCACCCACCCACTCACTGCTGGTTTGTCGTGTCATCGATCCAGCGCTCTGCCATGGAGTTACTGCAATGCTGACTGTTATTCCCCGTTCCTCTTCCCGCGCACCGCGCATCCCTGTGCTGGCCATCGCCATGGCCGGCGTGCTGTGCGGCCTGGCCACGCAAGCGCAGGCGCAAGACGCCACCGAAGCGGCGCTGTGCACCGACCGGCCGACCAAGGCCAATTCCACCTGTACCGTGCCGACCGGCGCCTGGCAGCTGGAAACCGACATCGGCAGCTACACCCGTGACAGCCAGCCCGGCACACGCATCGAAACCTCGGTGTTCACCAATCCCACGCTCAAATACGGCGTCAGCGACCGCATCGATCTGCAGCTCAACTGGGCGCCGCAGCTGCAGGTCAAGACCACCGATCGCGCCACTGGCGCACGCAGCAGCCTGAGTGGCGGTGGCGACATCTATCTGCGCATGAAGGCGCGGTTCTACGAGAGCGATACCGCCACCGTCGCGGTGCTGCCGTTCGTCAAGGCGCCTACCGCGCGCACCGGCCTGGGCAACGACGAGTGGGAAGGCGGCATCGCGCTGCCGATCAACTTCGCCTTGCCCAACAGCTTCTCGTTGACCTTCGGCCCGGAGGTCGACTGGCTGGCCGACAGCGATGGCAGCGGCAATCACATCGCGGTGATCAATGCGATCAACCTGGCGCGCCCGCTGACGCCCAAGCTGTCGATGGCGGTTGAAGTGTGGTCCTCGATCAATCGCGACCCTGCCGGAACCATCGAACAGTATTCGGCTGACATCGCCGCTGCGTATCTGATCAACCCGCTGTTGCAACTGGACGTGGGCGCCAACTTCGGCCTCAACGACCGCACCCCGGATGCGCAGGTGTATGTAGGGTTGGCGCACCGCTTCTGATGCGTGTGGTGCGTCAGGGCAGGGTGAGTTGCCGGGACGTGCACACTGCTTGAGACGCATGGTCAAGGTTGCGAGGCGCCAGCTCGGTTGGCGCCTCGCAACACCCGTACGCGGCACGCCGGCGCTGCCGATGCTTGAACAACGCCGAGCGGGAGCGGCCGCATGGGAAGCCCTTCTCAACGTAGCGGCGACTGTTGCAATCACCCATCCAACGCAGCGCGCACGCGTCAAGCGTGTCTGGCTGGTGTCATCAGCTTGCTGGCCGCATGCCCCATGCCGCCACGCGCGACGGCCATGCGCGTTCGACAGCACACGCCTCGGCTTCCGGTCGCGGCGCTGACGCGCGTGATTCCATGCACGAGGCGACGCCCACGCGACCGCGCAGGCAGACGCAAGCGCAAGTCTTTGCGCGTGCGCCGCAGCAACGCCTACCATCGACGTTTTGCCGTTGCAGGAACTCTCGATGAAGCTTCGTTACGCCGTGCTGCCCCTGTGTCTGTTGACTGCCTTGCCAAGCCTGGCCGCCGCGCGCGGTTTCGATGTGCGCGACATGGTGGCGATGGACCGGGTGTCCTCGCCCACGCTCAGCCCCGATGGCAGTGTGCTGGTGTTCGCCAAGCGCCAAGCCAAGAGCGGCAATGGCAAGCCGGCCACCGGCCTGTGGATGCGCAACCTGCGCACCCGCGATGCGGCGCCGCCCAAGCGGCTGACCCCCGAGGGCTGGAACGTCAACAGCCCGGCGCTGTCGCCGGACGGCAAGACGGTGTACTTCCTCAGCAGTAAATCCGGTACCCAGCAGCTGTACGCGCAGCCGCTGGCCGGCGGCACCCCGCAGCAGCTGACCGCCTTTGCGGTGGACCTGGACAGCTACAAGCTCGCGCCGGACGGCAAGCGCATCGCCTTCAGTGCCGCGGTGTTCCAGGACTGCGGCTCGGACCTGGGCTGCACCAAGACCAAGCTCGCTAGCGTCAAGAACGCCAAGGCCAGCGGTGTGGTGTACGACCAGTTATTCGTGCGGCATTGGGATACCTGGAACGACGGCCGCCGCAACACGCTGTTTGTCGCCGACCTGCCCGTTGCCGGTGCCAAGCCGGTCGTCGGTGCCTCGGCGATCAGCGCCACGCTGGCCGGCGATGCGCCGTCCAAGCCGTTCGGCGGCAACGACGATTACGCCTGGTCGCCGGATGGCAGCAGCGTGGTCGCCAGCGTGCGCGTGCCGCAGGCATTCGGCCCCGGCACCTCGAAGAAGGCCCAGGCCGGCGGCAAGGCCACCGGCAACGACGAGCCATGGCAGACCAACTTCGACCTGTACCGCCTGGATGCCGGCGGCAAGGCTGCCCCGGTCAATCTGACCGCGTCCAACCCGGCCTGGGATGCCGGCCCGGTGTTCAGTGCCGACGGCAAGACGCTGTACTACCGCGCGATGAAGCGCCCCGGTTTCGAAGCCGACCGCTTCGGCCTGATGGCGATGGAGCTGGCCAGCGGCAAGACCCGCGAGATCGCGCCCAAGTGGGACCGTTCGGCCGGCGAGATCGTGTTGAGCGACGATGGCGCCAGTCTCTACACCAGTGCCGACGACCTGGGCGAGCATCCGCTGTTCAAGATCGATATCGCCAGCGGCGAGGCGACCAAGCTGGTGGGCGAGGGCAGCGTGCATGCGCCGACCCTGGCCGGCAATACGCTGGCGTTTACGCGCAATTCGCTCAAGAGCGGCGACCAGGTCTTTGTCAGCGACGTGCAGGGCCAGGGCCTGCGTGCGATCACCCAGAGCGCGAGTGAACTGCTGCCGGACGTGCAGTTCGGCGACTACGAGCAATTCCAGTTCAAGGGCTGGAACAACGACACCGTGCACGGCTACGTGGTCAAGCCGTACAACTACCAGGAAGGCAAGACCTACCCGGTGGCGTTCCTGATCCACGGCGGACCGCAGGGCAGCTTTGGCAACGGCTGGAGCAATCGCTGGAATCCGCAGACCTATGCCGGGCAGGGCTACGCAGTGGTGATGATCGACTTCCACGGCTCCACCGGCTACGGCCAGGACTTCACCGATGCGATCAGCCAGCATTGGGGCGACCGCCCGCTGGAAGACCTGCAAAAAGGCTGGGCCGCCGCGCAGAAACAATACGGCTTCCTCAACGGCGACAAGGCCTGTGCGCTGGGCGCCAGCTACGGCGGCTACATGGTCTATTGGATGGCCGGCAACTGGAACCAGCCGTGGAAGTGCCTGGTCGATCACGACGGCGTGTTCGACAACCGCACCATGGGCTACGCCACCGAGGAACTGTGGTTCAGCGAATGGGAAAACGGCGGCACGCCGTGGCAGAACCCGGCCGGCTACGAGAAGTTCAACCCGGTGCTGCACGTGGACAAGTGGAAGGTGCCGATGCTGGTGATCCACGGCCAGCAGGATTTCCGCATCCCGGTCGAGCAGGGCCTTGCCGCCTTCACCGCGCTGCAGCGCAAGGGCATCGACTCCAAGTTCCTGTACTTCCCGGACGAGAACCACTGGGTGCTCAAGCCGGACAACAGCGTGCTGTGGCACGACACCGTCAACAGCTGGCTGAAGCAGCATATCGGTCAGTGAGGCCATGATCGGCACGTCGCCCGGAGCGGCGTGCCGATGGGTGAGCTTATGACGCGTGACGGCCTGGTCTGTACTGCGTGTCGCAAGGCGTTCGTTCGGCTTGCTCAGTTCGGCAGCTGATCGCGTTTGGCTAACTGGCCTTCCACGATGTGCAGGATCTCCGCCACGGCGATCCCGAACGAGCCGGCATTGCCGGCGTCGAAGGCGGCTTTCCATTCTGCATGGCCCGGCAGGTAATCCTGATTGGGCGCGGCATTGCCGACGTGTTCGGCAGCGCTGCGCTCCAGGGCCTGCGCGATCATCGGGATGTGCGGCAGCGTGTCGAGAATCCCATCGGGCAATCCTGCGTGACGCACCTGGATGTCGCTGATACTCACGTGCAGGATCTGGCCGCCGTGGGGATGCACATCGATCTGGTTGATCAGCACCAGCGGCATCTCCGTCGCGGTACGCCCACGGCAGCGCCAGAGCTGGCCGACCGCATATGCGGGAGAGGTGGTATCGAGCATCGGGTACTCCACGGTCAAACCACAAGGATGCAACGCGCCTGCGGAGATGGCGACTCTGCGCTGTGTCAGCCTTGGATCGGGATGGTTCGGACTTCGACCTGAGGCATGCGCCGGGTAGTCGTGCACTGCCCGCCAGACGATGTTCGGAGGGACAGGTGCGCTGAGGTCGACGGCGCCTTTTAAAGCATGCGTCCGCTTGCGGCAGGCCGAGGTGGCCTGGTTCAACGCATCTGGCTGAATGCCAGCAGGAGACAGCGGTGCCGCAGCAAGCAAGCCATGTCAAAATAGCGATTCCTTAACTTCCTCAGTTCCCTGCCAGGATCGCAAGGACCGTTTGCATGCGCATGTTGTTCCGCCCCTCATTGTGGGCGCTCGCCCTAATCTGTAGTCCTGCCCTGAATGCCGCATCGCGGCCCACGGCCGTTGCTGCGCGTGCCCCCGTGTCTGCGGCTGCCGCTGTCGGCACCGATGCGGCGGTCAGCGATCCGGGGGTGCCGCTGCCGGCCACGCTGAAGTCCGGCATGGGCTACCGCGCGTTCGCGCAGGCGGTGATGGAGCAAGGCTGGCAGCTCGTGGATCCGCTCGCCGCCGACAGCTGCATGGCCGCCGGCGATTGCGCCATCGAGTTCATTGCGCCCGGCGGCAGTGCGCGCCTGCAGGTGCAGATCGGCTCGCAGTCCGGTGCGGCGGTTGTCAGTGGCTGGCGCGCGCAGCAGGTGCCGTTGGATCGCATCGGCAACACCACTGCAGCGGCGGTGGACAGCAAGGCTGCGCCGGCTGCGTCCAACGTGGCCGACAACCCGCGCTGAGGCAGTGCGCCGGCGTCTGCCGCGCGCGGCGTATCATGGCGCTGCGGCCTGCATCGGTGGCGCGCGTCATCGCCAGCTGCGTCTTTCCTGATCCCGAGTCCCGTCCTGCATGACCTCCTGCATGAAGAGCATCGACCCTGCCGATCTGGAAGCGTTGTTCGATGCCGTGCCGGACGTGCTGTTCTTCGTCAAGGATCGCGAGGGCCGCTATACCCACGTCAACCAGACCATGCTGCGGCGGTTGGGCCTGAAATCGCGCAAGGAACTGATCGGCAAGCGCGTTGCCGAGGTGTATCCCAGCGGGCTGGGCGCCAACTACGCCAATCAGGACGAGCAGGTGCTGGCCGGTGCGGTCATCGACAACCTGTTGGAGCTGCACCTGTTCGCCAACCGCGAACCGGGCTGGTGCCTGACCTGCAAACGTCCGCTGCTGGTCGACGGCAAGGTGCAGGGCATCATCGGCATCTCGCGCGATCTGGGGCCGCAGGACGGGCACGCATCGCAGTATGAAAAACTGCGGCTTGCGCTGGCGTACCTCAACGCCAACTACGCGCAGAACGTACGCATGCAGGCGCTGGTGGAAATCACCGGGTTTTCGATGTCCAAGTTGCAGCGCTCGTTCCGTAAGGTGTTCCAGCTGACTCCGCAACAGGTGCTGGCCAAGCTGCGCCTGCAGATGGCGATGCATCTGCTGCACGGGAACAAGAGTCTCACCGAGATCGGGCATGCCTGTGGTTTCAGCGACCAGAGCGCCTTTGCGCGGCAATTCAAGCTGGCGGCCGGCATGACGCCGCGCGAGTACCGCGCGCTGGCGAACGCTGCGCAGTTTCCTGCAGAACCGGCTTAGCTTGTCTGACAAGACGACTGCTCAGCAGCTGAGTTAGTCGAGCACGCGGTCCTCTTACCGCTTGCCGAGCACTGCGTGAATCCATCGAGATTCCAGGTTGCACTCTCGTTTGGTGGATGCAGCCAAAAGCCTGGTTCGTCGAGTGTGCGGTGCCCCCACCGCTCGCGGGACACGCCGTGAATCCGTCCGTGGAGGCTCGGTGGCGGCATCCATGCCGCCACACGGTCCCGCAAGCGGCGAGGACACCGCACCA
>NZ_JACIFI010000005.1 GCF_014197275.1 Xanthomonas sp. 3075
CTGGATGGGACGATGGCTGCTGACAGCAGCCGGCACCACCGTGCCCGGCTGACGGAGTGGCCAAAGCCCCTCCAACAACACAGTTGCTACAAGGAAGTACTTGCGGCGTGTCCCGCGATGGAGGGCGGGCACAAGGGCCCTGCAGCCAAGCAACAGATCAGCCGCTCCACAGGTAACCTGTCCGCACAGACCTATCACTTGCTGCAAAAGTGATCCATCCGCGCCGATCTATTCACTCCTCAGGGCTTGGCCGCAGCCTTGTCATCGCCGGTAGCGAACACCGTGCGGCAATCCACGCGAATCTGCGCCCCGGTGCTGCGCCAATAGAACAGGTCGCAGTGACGCTTGCCTTCCACGGTTTTCTTCACCGCCACCGCGTAAAACGACTGCGCGATCTCGTTGCGGCTGGCGGTGCCGTCGTTGTTCCAGTCCATGTCCTTGAATTCGACACCCTGGGTGATCGCCATGCCCACCGACCACGCATAGGCCAGCCACGCCAGGATCAGCACGATCACGCCGAGCAGGATCTTGCGACGGGTAGTGAAGCGGCCGCGCAGGATCATGCGGTGCGCCGGATGGTCGCGCCCAGCGCCCCCAGCTTCTCCTCGATGTTTTCGTAACCACGGTCCAGATGGTAGATGCGGTCGATGGTGGTATCGCCGTCGGCGACCAGACCGGCCAGGATCAACGACGCCGAGGCGCGCAGATCGGTGGCCATCACCGGCGCACCGCTGAGGCGTTCGGCGCCGCGCACGATCGCGGTGTGGCCTTCGACCTGGATGTCCGCACCCAGGCGCAGCAGTTCGTTGACGTGCATGAAGCGGTTTTCGAAGATCGTTTCGTTGATCACGCCCACGCCGTCGGCCACGCAGTTGAGCGCCATGAATTGCGCCTGCATGTCGGTCGGAAACGCCGGATACGGCGCGGTGGTCAGGCTGACAGCACGCGGACGCTTGCCCTGCATGTCCAGGGTGATGCTGTCGGCGGTGGTGGTGATGGTGGCGCCGGCTTCGGTCAACTTGTCCAGCACCGCATCCAGGGTTTCCGGACGCGCGCGGCGCACGGTGACGCTGCCGCCGGTCATCGCCGCAGCGACCAGGAAGGTACCGGTCTCGATACGATCCGGCAGCACCGCATGGTGCCCGCCGCCCAGCCGCTCGACGCCCTGCACCACGATGCGCGGCGTGCCGGCGCCTTCGATCTGCGCACCCAATGCGATCAGGCAGTCGGCCAGGTCGGTGACTTCCGGCTCCATCGCCGCGTTTTCCAGCACCGTGGTGCCCTCGGCCAGCACGGCGGCCATCAGCACGTTTTCGGTGCCGGTGACGCTGACCATGTCGAACACGTAGCGGGCGCCCTTCAGGCGTCCGTTGCTGGTGGCCTTGATGTAGCCGTTTTCCACGCTGATATCGGCGCCCAGGGCCTGCAGGCCCTTGATGTGCTGGTCCACCGGGCGCGAGCCGATCGCGCAGCCGCCAGGCAGCGACACTTCGGCGGTACCGTAGCGCGCCAGCAGCGGGCCCAGCACCAGGATCGAGGCGCGCATGGTCTTGACCAGCTCATACGGCGCGACCTGATGGGTGACCGAGCGCGGGTCGACCAGGATCGAGCGGCCCTTGGCCAACGTGCCTTCGTCGATGGTGACCTCGGCGCCCAGCTCGCTGAGCAGCTTCACCGTGGTGATCACGTCGTGCAGGTGCGGCACGTTGCTGATCTCCACCGGCGCATCGGCCAGCAGGGTGGCGCACAGGATCGGCAGCACCGCGTTCTTGGCGCCGGAAATATTGACTTCACCGTGCAGCGCTTGGCCGCCGGTCACTACGATTTTTGCCATGGGATCTTCAGGGAATCCGAAAGAGTGGGATCGGGGGAATGCGTGAGTGGCCGGGCGCTTGTCGGCGCTTGTGGTCGAGGCGGATGGACCGCCCCGGCCAGTCAAGCGCCGACCACTGCTCAGCCCTCGTCGGGGGTCAGCGTCTTGAGCTGCAGCGCGTGGATCGCCCCGCCCATCAGCTCGCCCAGGGTCGCGTAGACCATGCGGTGGCGGGCCAGCGGGGCTTTGCCGGCAAATGCGGGGCTGACCACGGTCGCCTCGAAGTGCACGCCGTCGTCGCCGTGCACGTCGACGCGGGCTTCGGGCAAGCCGGATTCGATGAGTTTACGGATGGTTTCGGCGTCCACAGGGCGTTTCCTCATAAAATGAGCGCACATTCTACTCTTCACCCGAGTCCCGCATGGCCGTCTCGCACCTGCCTTCCGCCCCCTTCAGCGACGCCAGCCTGGTCGCCAGCGGCCAGCGCGTGCTCGAGATCGAGCGCGAGGCGCTGGCCAGCGTGGGCGCCCGCATCGGCGCCGAGTTCGCTGCAGCGTGCCGGCTGGTGCTGGCCTCGCGCGGGCGCGTGGTGGCCACCGGCATGGGCAAATCCGGGCATATCGCGCGCAAGATCGCCGCCACCCTGGCCTCGACCGGCACGCCCGCGTTCTTCGTGCATCCCGGCGAAGCCGGCCACGGCGACCTGGGCATGATCACCGAGACCGATATCGTGCTGGCGCTGTCGTATTCGGGCGAATCGGACGAAGTGCGCATGCTGCTGCCGGTGCTTAAGCGCCAGGGCAACCCGATCATCGCCATGACCGGGCGCCCGGCCTCGTCGCTTGCCCAGGCCGCCGATGTGCACCTGGACATCAGCGTGTCGGCCGAAGCCTGCCCGCTGCATCTGGCACCCACCTCCAGCACCACCGCCTCGCTGGCGATGGGCGATGCGCTGGCGGTGGCACTGCTCGATGCGCGCGGCTTCACCGCCGACGACTTCGCCCGTTCGCATCCGGCCGGCAGCCTGGGCCGGCGCCTGCTGCTGCACATCACCGACGTGATGCATGGCGGCGATGACCTGCCGCGCGTGCGCGAAGACGCCAGCCTGAGCGAGGCGCTGATGGAAATGAGCCGCAAACGGCTGGGCATGACTGCGGTGGTCGATCACGACGGCCGGCTGATCGGGCTGTTCACCGACGGCGACCTGCGCCGCGCGCTGGACAGCGACATCGACGTACGCAGCGCCGGCATTGCCGAGGTGATGACGCGCAATCCCAGGACCATCGGCGCCGACCAGCTGGCTGCCGAGGCCGCGCGGCTGATGGAGGATTACAAGATCAACGGGTTGATCGTGGTCGATGCGCAGCAGCGCGCGGTCGGCGCATTGAACATTCACGACCTGTTGCGCGCCAAGGTGGTTTAACAGGTTCAGTTTTCCACCGCCGGAACCCCGTTCTCACTGATTCGTGCCGATGCCCTATTCCCCTTTGCAGCACCTGCCCACCGACCTGATCGACCGCGCCGCACGCGTGCGCCTGGCCTGTTTCGATGTCGATGGCACCCTGACCGACGGCCGCCTGTATTACGACCACGCCGGTAACGAGAGCAAATCCTTCAATGTGCTCGACGGCCAGGGGCTCAAGCAGCTCGATCAGGCCGGCATCCATGTCGCGCTGATTACCGCGCGCGCCAGCCTGTCGGCGGAAAAACGCGGCCAGGACCTGGGCCTGCACGTGCAGATCGGGGTCAAGAACAAGCGCCTGGCGGTGCTGGCCCTGTGCCAGGAGCACGGCCTGTCGCTGGACCAGGTGTTGTTCATGGGCGACGACCTGCCCGACCTACCGGCGTTGCTGGCGGTCGGCCTTCCGGTCGCGCCCGCCAACGCCCATCCCTGGATCGCAGAGCGCGTGCAGTGGCATACCCGCGCACGCGGCGGCGAAGGTGCAGCGCGTGAGGTCTGCGATGTGGTGCTTGCCGCGCAGGGCCAGGTCGAGGGCATCATCGAAAGGTTTTCCGCATGAGCTGGAACTGGCGCACCACCCTGGGCGTGGTGCTGTTCGTAGTGGCAGCCGTGTCCGGCTGGTCGGCGTGGCAGCAGCGCGCACGCCCGGCCGCCGCCGCAGTCGACGACTCGCGCGTCGATTACGTGCTGCGCGATTTCGAATTGATCGCGCTCGATAAACAGAGCGGCAAGGAATCGATGACGCTGCGGGCGCCGGAAATGCACCGCAACCGCGCCGACCAGACCTCGGAGATCACCACCCCGGTGTTCTTCATGCCCGACAACGCCAATCAGCCGTGGACGCTGCGTTCCAAGACCGGCTGGATCAGTCCCAAGGGCGACGAGTTGCGCCTGCGCGGCGATGTGTCCGGCGACAGCCCGACCACCGGCGATACCCCGCCGACGACGTTCCGCACCCAGAGCCTGGACGTCTTCCCGCAGCAGAACCTCGCCAAGACCGCCGCCCCGGTGAGCATGACCCGCCCGGGTATCATGCAGAGCGGCGTCGGCTTCGAAGCCGATCTCAAATCACGCCAGTACAAGCTCCTTTCTCAGGTCAAGACCCGCTATGAACCGAATGCTGCCCGCTAAACTGGCATTTGCCGCGCTGCTGTTGCCTGCCATGGCGATGGCCAAGACCAGCGACCGCAATCAGCCGATGGCGATCGACTCCAATGCCAACGATTGCAACATGCTCGACGACAGCGGCAAGTGCCGCTTCAGCGGCAATGTGGTGATCACCCAGGGCACGCTGGAAATCCACGCCGATACCGCCGACATCTTCCAGAAGAACGGCCAGACCGACCGTGTGATCCTCAACGGCAAGCAGGCTACGCTCAAGCAGCAGATGGACGATGGCGCGATGATGAACGGCAAGGCCGACAACATCGAATACAAGGTCGCCGACGAGATCATCATCCTGACCGGCAACTACAAGGTCGACTCGCCCAAGGGCACCAACGCCGGCCAGCGCATGGTCTACAACACCAAGACCGGCAACATGCAAAGTGGCGGCGATGGCAGCCGCGTGCGCACGATCATCCAGCCCAAGACTGCAGCCCCGGGGGCAGCGACGCCTGCTGCCGCGCCGGCGACCACCCCGGCACCGGCAGCAGCCAAGCCTGCTGCCAAGCCGCAGGGGAAGAAGTAATGCTGGTCGCCACCGGTCTGCGCAAGAAGTACAAGCAACGCGAAGTGGTCAAGGAATTCGGCCTCACCCTGGAGGCCGGCGAAGTGGTCGGCCTGCTCGGCCCCAACGGCGCCGGCAAGACCACCTGCTTCTACATGATCGTCGGCCTGGTCGAGGCCGATGCCGGGCGTATCGAGCTGGACGGCCGCGATCTTACTGCCGAGCCGATGTACGCGCGCGCCAAACTCGGTGTCGGCTATCTTCCGCAGGAACCGTCGATCTTCCGCAAGCTGACCGTGGCCGACAACATCCGGCTGGTGCTCGAGCTGCGTGAGGAACTGGACACCGCCGGCCGCGAGAAGGAACTGATCTCGCTGCTGGAAGAACTGCAGATCACCCATGTGGCAGATCAGTTGGGCGCCAGCCTGTCCGGCGGCGAGCGGCGGCGTTGCGAAATCGCGCGCGCGTTGGCGGCCAAGCCGCGCATGATGCTGCTCGACGAACCCTTCGCCGGCGTGGACCCGATTTCGGTCGGCGAGATCCAACGCATCATCATCCACCTCAAGGAACGCGGCATCGGCGTGTTGATTACCGATCACAACGTGCGCGAAACCTTGGGGATCTGCGACCGCGCGTATATTCTGGCCGAGGGAGGCGTGCTGGCGCAGGGAGCACCAGACGCACTGCTGTCCAATCCCGACGTCCGCCGCGTCTATCTGGGGGAAACCTTCCGCCTTTGAGCGCGTCGCCGCGCCATCGCTTCTTCCAGTCATTGCCTGCATGAAAGCCCGGCTCCAGACATCGCTAGGACAGCAGTTGGTCATGACGCCGCAATTGCGTCAGGCGATCAAGCTATTGCAGATGTCCACCACCGAGCTGGAACTGGAAATCGCCGAAGCGGTGGAAACCAATCCGCTGCTCGAATGGGCCGACGAGGCGGCGCATGCGGCTAGCGCCTCGCCGGTGGAAGCGTCGTCGGCCGCCTCCACCGACGACACCCCGCGCGAAGAGCCCACGCCTGCCGAGCGCGATGACGACTGGTCGCAGGACGAGTTGCAGTGGACCGGTACCGGCAGCGGCGGCAGCTTCGACGACGACGAGTCCGGAGACGCCGCCGACCGGGTGGCCGAATCCGAGACGCTGGCCGACCATCTGCTGTGGCAGCTGCATCTGTCGCCGCTGTCGCCACGCGACCGCCAGATCGGTGCGCTGCTGATCGATGCGCTGGACGAAGACGGTTATCTGCGCGAGCCGCTGTCGGCCATTCTCGAAACCCTGGCGCTCGGCGCAGCGGTGGACGAAGCCGAAGTACTGACCGTGCTGCACCAGATCCAGCGCTTCGACCCGGTCGGCGTGGGTGCGCGCACGCTGGGCGAATGTCTGGCACTGCAGCTGGCCGTGCTCGACCCTGCCATCCCGGGGCGCGAACTTGCGCTGCAGATCGTCGCCGGCCCGCTGGAACGCCTGCCGCGCGCCGGTGTGGCCGGGCTGGCGCACGAACTCAAGCGCTCCGCCGCCGATGTCGAACAGGCCGTGCAGCTGGTGCGCTCGCTGGACCCGCGCCCGGGCAAGCAGATCGGCGACCTGGCGCAGGACACCTACGTGGTGCCGGACTGCGTGATCTGGCGCCAGCATGGCGTCTGGCGCGCCTCGCTGGCCGGCCGCTCGCAGCCCAAGGTCACCATCCACCGTGGCTACGAGAACCTGATCCGCAGCTGTGGCGAATCCGACGCCGGCTATCTGCGCGGGCAGTTGCAGGAGGCGCGCTGGCTGCTCAAGAGCCTGGAAGCGCGCGGCGAAACCCTGCTGCGGGTGGTGCGCTGCCTGCTGCGGCATCAGGCCGGGTTCCTGGAATTCGGCGCGCAGGCCTTGCGCCCGCTGACGCTACGCGAGATCGCAGGCGAGCTCGGCCTGCACGAATCCACCATTTCCCGCGCGATCGCCCGCAAATACGTGCGCACCCCGCGCGGCACCATCGCGTTGCGTGCGTTCTTCGCTTCCGGCATCGACACCGACAGCGGCGGCGAGGCCTCCAGCACCGCCATCCAGGCCATGATCCGGCGGCTGATCGAGGCGGAAAACCCGCGCAAGCCGCTGTCCGACGCCAAGTTGGCAGATCTGCTGAAAACCTCCGGCATACCAGTGGCGCGGCGCACCGTTGCGAAGTATCGTGAGGCCATGAACATTTCCGCCTCCCACGAACGCGTCCGTATCGCCTGACGTTGCAACCACCGCAACGCCGGCCTGCGCCGGGTAAGTCGGATCACCGGAAAGGTTCATTGGCCCACCGACCAATGGAGGTATCCGATGCGTATCGAGACGTATGGCCACCAGCTTGAAGTGACCCCCGCGCTGCGGGAGTACGTGGCAAGCAAGCTGCAGCGACTGCAGCGCCATTTCGACCAGCACTGTGAAGTCCGAACGCAGCTGGCCGTTCGCAAGCCAGACCACCACGTGGTCGCCACCGTCAACCTTCCCGGTCGTACCCTGCACGCCGATGCCAGCGGCTCCACCATGTATGCGGCCATCGACCTGCTGGTCGACAAGCTCGACCGCCTGGTGCTCAAGCACAAGGAAAAGAAATGTAACCACCATGCACGCGAGGTGCGCGACAATCTCGCATGACGCTTCCCGCTTGATGCCCTCATGCCTTTAACCGATCTGATGGCGGCCGTGCGCACCGTGGTGTCGCCGGCCGCCGATCGCGACACCGTCCTGCATACCGCCGCCGACCTGCTGTCCTGTCGCCAGGCCGGCGCAGACGAGCTCTACGCCAATCTGTGCGAACGCGAAGCGCTGGGCAGCACGGCCATCGGCCACGGCATCGCCATTCCACATGGGCGTTGCCCCAATCTCACCGAACCACGCGGGGCGCTGCTGCGGCTGGACACGCCCGTGCCTTTCGGCAGCGACGAGCCGGTGGATCTGATCTTCGCCATGGCGGTGCCGGCGCACTACACCCATCAGCATCTGATGCTGTTGTCGGAACTGGCCGAACGGTTTTCCGATGCGGACTTTCGTCAGCAGTTGCGCGCCGCCCCCAATGCGGACGCCCTGATGGCGCTGCTCACCGAGGTGCCACCACCACAGGCCAGCGCCGCATGAATACCAGCATCACCGCACGCGAACTGTTCGACCAGCAGCGCGACAAGCTGGCGCTGCGCTGGGTGGCCGGCCAGAAGGGCGAGCACCGCGAGATCGAGGCCGGCAGCAACAATGCACGCCGTCCGTCGCTGGCCGGCTATCTCAACGTGATCTATCCCAACAAGGTGCAGATCCTGGGCACTGAAGAGCTGGCCTGGCTGGACTCGCTGGACGCGCGCCAGCGCTGGGAAACGATCGAAAAGATCATCCAGGTGCAACCGCTGGCGCTGGCGATCAGCAAGAACCAGTCGTGCCCGGAGGATTTGCGCGCGGCCGCCGACGAATCCAATACGCCGTTGTGGATTTCGCCCAAGCGCGGCCACGAACTGCTCAATCACCTGTCCTACCACCTGGCACGCACGCTGGCGCCACGGGTCACGCTGCACGGCGTGTTCATGGAAATCTATTCGATCGGCGTGCTGATCACCGGCGAAGCCGGTTCGGGCAAGAGCGAACTGGCGCTGGAACTGCTTAGCCGCGGTCATCGGCTTGTCGCAGACGATGCGCCAGAATTCACCCAGATCGCGCCCGACGTGCTCGACGGCACCTGCCCCGAGCTGCTGCAGGATCTGCTGGAAGTGCGTGGCCTGGGGGTCTTGAACGTGCGCGACATGTTTGGCGACACCGCCGTGAAGAAGAACAAGTACCTGCGCCTGATCGTGCACCTGACCCGCCCGATGACCGAGCCCACCCCATCTGGCTACGAACGCCTCACCGGCGATTCCGGCAGCCGCCACGTGCTGGATCTGGACGTGCCGCTGATCACCCTGCCGGTGATGCCCGGCCGCAACCTGGCGGTGCTGACCGAGGCCGCCACCCGGCTGCATATCCTGCGCACCAAGGGCATCGACCCGGCGGCGATGTTCATCGCCCGCCACAGCAACCTGCTGGAGAGACGCACGCCATGAGTACCGCGCCCTCCACGTTGATGATCGTGAGCGGGCTGTCCGGCTCGGGCAAATCGGTTGCGTTGAAGACCTTCGAAGACCTGGACTACTACTGCTCGGACAACCTGCCGGTCGAACTGCTGCCGGACTTCGTCAAGAGCCGCCTGCGGGGCAACCCGATCGGCGACCAGCGCCTGGCGGTGGGCATCGATGTGCGCAGCCGCAGCGACCTCACGCAGCTGGCGCAGTGGCGCCAGGCCGCGCAGGAATACGGCATCGAGGCACGCCTGCTGTTCTTCGAGGCCAGCGACGAGGCCTTGATCAAACGCTACGCGGACACGCGCCGCCGCCATCCGCTCAGCCATCTCGGGCTGGCCTTGCCCGAAGCGATCACCCGCGAGCGCGAGCTGACCGAACCGCTGCGAACGCAAGCCGATGCCATCATCGACACCAGCACGCTCAATGTGCACCAGTTGCGCCGCCGCGTGGTCACCGAATTTGCGCTCGGCAGCAACGATCGCTTGTCGCTGTTGTTCGAGTCGTTCGCCTACAAGCGCGGGGTGCCGGCCGAGGCCGACTTCGTGTTCGATGCACGCGTATTGCCCAATCCGCACTGGGACCCGGAGCTGCGCCCGCTCACCGGCCGCGATGCCGGCGTGCGCGAGTACCTGGACGGACAACCGGATGTGGTGCGCTACAGCGCGCAGATCGTGGACCTGCTCGACACCTGGCTGCCGCGGCTGCGCAACGACACCCGCAGCTACGTGACCATCGCCTTCGGCTGCACCGGCGGCAAGCATCGCTCGGTGTATCTGGCCGAACGCATGGCCCGGCATGCGCGCGAACAGGGCTGGCCGGAAGTGGCGACGTTTCATCGCGAGCAGGACTGAAGGGCTGGGATTGGGGAATCGGGATTCGGAAATCGTCAAAGCGGTGTCATGCGGCTTGGAATGTGCGAACGGCCGATGACATCTGTGCTTTGACGCTTGGCCTTGCGAGTTGGCTTCGGCATCGGGTCCCTGCCCCGCGCTTGCTGTGGATGTTTTGGTCTTGATGGCTGATTTGGGCGATGCAGGTCGCCTCTTTGCCACGGCTGCTTTCTTTTTTTGCTGCGGTCGCAGATCGATCGGCCTGACGCAGGCATTGGGTCTGCGAGAAAAAACTTCTGATCGGTGCATTTCGTCGGCGCGTTCCGGTCGCGCGCTGCAGCGTTCGCTTGTGATGCGGTTCGCATCGGCAGACTCTGGACTCACGACCATCGCCATGCGGCAGCGGCGCACTTGCTGCTTACGCTGCACGCTGCAGCGGTCCTAAACGGCTATTCAGTTCGCAACGCATCGGTGCGGGCAAACGCTATCGCGCGGTCATGCCGACCTGTTAACGTTTCGGCATGGCCTGTGGCATTCTCCTCATTACTCATCCCGGCATCGGCGCGGCGTTGTTGAACGTGGCGACGGGGCTGTTGCGGCAGTTGCCGCTGAAGACCGAAGCCTTCGAAGTTCCGTTCGATGCAGACCTGGACGCGTTACTGCCCCAGGCATCGGCGGCGATGCGTCGGGTCGACAGCGGCGACGGCGTGCTGGTCATCACCGACCTGTATGGCGCCAGCCCCAGCAATCTCGCCAGCCGGTTGGCCAAGCTGGGCACGCCGGTTCGCCGGGTGTCCGCGCTCAGCCTGCCGATGCTGCTGCGGGTGATGAACTACCCCGAACAAGGATTGCAGGAGCTACCCGCCACTGCGGCGGCAGGCACCCGCAACGGAGCGATCATCGACGATGCTTGAACGCGAACTCATAGTTTCCAACCGACTCGGACTGCATGCGCGGGCAACCGCCAAGCTGGTGCAGACGCTGTCGTCCTATCGCGCCAATGCGACGCTGGCGGCCAAGGGCCGCGAGGTGAATGCCAAGAGCATCATGGGCGTGATGTTGCTGGCCGCCGGCCAGGGCACCAGCGTGGTGGTGCGGCTGGATGGCGAAGACGAAGCCGAGGCCTTGCAGGCGCTGGTGGACCTGTTCGAGCGTCGCTTCGACGAGGACAGCTGAGCATGCGTGGCGTCGGTGCCGTTTCGACCGACACGGCGCCGCCGCGCCAGGCACACGCATGAGCCTGCGCCTGCGCGGACACGGCGCCTCGCGCGGCAACGCACTCGGGCGTGCGCGCGTGCGCCAGAGCCACACCCTGGAAGTGGCCGAGCAACGCGTGCCCGCCAGCCAGGTGGAAACGCAGCTGCAACGCCTGCATGTGGCGATCGAGGCAGCGCGCACCGAGATGCAGCAATTGCGCGATCGCCTGCATGGCGCGCTTGCGCGCGAGGTCGGCGAATTCCTCGAACTGCATGCGCTGCTGCTGGACGACCCGGAGCTGCTGCAAGGGCTGGACGAGCTGATCCGCACCCACCGCTACAGCGCCGACTACGCCTTGCGTGTGCAGCGCGACCGGCTGGCGGCGGTGTTCGACGGCATGGAGGATGCGTACCTCAAGAGCCGCATGGACGATCTGGATCACGTGATCGGCCGCATCCATGCGTTCCTGCACAAGCGCGCGCCCGACCTCAAGGGCGTGGCCGGCGAGATCCTGGTCTGCGACAACGTGGCGCCGTCCGAGCTGGCGCAGCTGCAGGCGCAAGGGGTGGTCGGCATCGTCACCACCGCCGGCAGCGCGCTGTCGCATAGCGCCATCCTGGCGCGCAGCCTGCACCTGCCGTTGGTGGTCGGCGTGGCCGATGCGCTGCAACGGATCGACGATGGCGATGTGCTGATCGTCGATGCCGGCTCGGGCCAGGTGATCGTCGATCCCAAGCCCGAACATCTGCGCGACTACCGCGAACGCCTGCGCGCGCTGGCCAAGGAGCAGCGCGAGCTGGGCCGGCTGCGTTCCAAGCCCACCCGCACCCGCGACAACGTCGATATCACCCTGCTGGCCAATGCCGAGTCGCTGGAAGACGTGGCGCGTGCGCATGCACTGGGCGCCAGCGGCCTGGGTTTGTATCGCACCGAATTCCTGTTCCTGCAGCGCAACGAGTTGCCGGACGAAGACGAGCAGTTCCACACCTATCGTGCCACCGTGCTGGGCATGAGCGGGCGCCCGGTCACCATCCGCACGCTGGATCTGGGCGCCGACAAGGCCGACCGTACCGGGCTGACCTTGAGCGACGAAGACAACCCGGCGCTGGGCCTGCGCGGGGTGCGCCTGTCGCTGGCCCGCCCGGCGGTGGCGCAGACGCAACTGCGCGCGATCCTGCGCGCGTCCGGCTACGGCCCGGTGCGCATCCTGGTGCCGATGGTCAGCGGCCGCGAGGAAATCCAGCTGCTGCGTCGGCAGATCAAGAAGCTGGCGGTGCAATTGCGCGAGCAAGGCCACGAGATCGCCGAGCACATTCCGTTGGGCGCGATGATCGAAGTGCCTGCCGCCGCCCTGGCGCTGGATTGCTTCATCGACGATATCGATTTCCTGTCGATCGGCACCAACGATCTGGTGCAGTACCTGCTGGCGGTGGATCGCAACAACGAGGCCCTGGGCGAGTTGTATTCGCCACTGCATCCGGCCGTGTTGCGCTTGATCGCGCAGGTGATCGCCACCGGCCGCAGCTACGGCAAGCCGGTGGCGGTGTGCGGCGAGATCGCGGGCGACCCGCGTTTCGTGCCGATGTTGCTGGCGTTGGGGCTCACCGAGTTCAGCCTGCATCCGGCCACGCTGCTGGAAGTGCGCCGTGCGGTGCGCGACATCCACCTGGGCGAGCTGCGCGTGCAAGGCGACAAACTGCTGCGCGCACGCGACCGCAAGGGCATCGAGAAGTGGCTGGCCGGCAACGCGTCGGGTTAGCCGCATCTGGCTGGCTGTGTCATCGCAGCGCGCGCAGTGGCACAGCACTGTATGTTTCGTCACCATGCGCAAGCGATAATGCCGGGCTGATCCAGCACCGCGTCCTCCATCAAGACGCGTCCACTCTTCCAGGGAGCTGCGCATGGCCGAAGCCGTCCGCCACGACAAGACCGCGCGTCAGCTTCGATTGCTGTCCGATGCGCTGGATAGCGGACGCCTAGGACCGGTACGCCGGCTGGTCAATACGCTGGCGCCGGCGGAGATCGGCAACCTGCTCGAATCGCTGCCGCCCGGCAAGCGCGAAGTGGTGTGGGGGCTGGTCGATCCGGAAGACGACGGCGAAGTGCTGCTGCATGTCGGCGAGGAAGTGCGCGAAAGCCTGCTGGCCGACATGGACACCGACGAGATCGTGGCCGCGGTCGAAGACCTCGACATCGACGATCTGGCCAATCTGGTCGAAGACCTGCCCGACACCGTCATCGACGAAGTGCTCAAGTCGATGGACCGCGAGAACCGCGAGCGGCTCGAGCAGGTGTTGTCGTACCCGGAAGACACCGCCGGCCGCCTGATGAATCCGGACGTGGTGACGGTGCGCGCCGACGTCAATGTCGATGTGGTGCTGCGCTATCTGCGCCTGCGCGGCGAACTGCCCGATCACACCGATCACCTGTATGTGGTGAGCCGACGCCATCAGTACCTGGGCCGCGTGTCGCTGGCCGCGCTGGTCACCCATGAAGACAACACGCCGGTCAATCGCCTGATCGACGACGAACAACCGGCGATCGATGTCGGCGATGGCTCGGACGAAGTGGCGCGGCGCTTCTCCGACCATGACTGGATCTCCGCCCCGGTGGTGGACGACAACAACATCCTGCTAGGCCGCATCACCATCGATGACGTGGTCGACATCATCCGCGAGCAGGCCGAGCACCAGGCGTTGAGCGCCGCCGGCCTGGACGAGGACGAAGACATGTTCAGCCCGGCACGGCGCGCGTTCCGCCGCCGCCTGATCTGGCTGGGCATCAATCTGTGCACCGCGTTTCTGGCCTCCAGCGTGGTCAGCCAGTTCGAAGGCACCATCGAAAAGCTGGTCGCCCTGGCCGCGCTGATGCCGATCGTGGCCGGCATGGGCGGCAACGCCGGCACCCAGGTGCTGGCACTGATGGTGCGCGGCCTGGCGCTGGGCCAGATCGGCTCGTCCAACGTGATGACCCTGATGAAGAAGGAGCTCACCGTCGCCTTGATCAACGGCATGGTGCTGGGCATCGGGCTGGGCCTGATCGTCCTGGTCTGGTTCCGCCAGCCGATGCTGTCGCTGGTGATCGGTACCGCACTGACCTTGAACATGCTCACTGCGGCGTTCGGCGGCGTACTGGTGCCGGTGACCTTGAAACGGCTCGGCTTCGATCCTGCGCTGGCCGGTGGCGTGATCCTGACCACGTTGACCGATGTCATGGGCTTCCTGAGCTTCCTCGGCCTGGCCACGCTGATCCTGCTGCCGTGAACGCGCGCAACGGGCAGCAGAGGACCGCGCCGCATGATCCGTGGCACGCCTCGCCGCAGCGCGGCATGCCAGTACATCTGAATGCGGTAATACTGCAGTCCTGTAATTGTTGGGGAGTGGTGCGTGATTCGTCGTTTCCTTGTACTTGCCGCCCTTGCGCTGGTGCTTGCCGGCTGTTCCAGCATGGCTGATCGCCATCACGACGGACGGCGCGGCCATTTCGTCAGCCGCACGCTGGAAATGGAAGGGCGTCTGTACCGCTATCAAGTGTTCGTGCCGGCCTCCAAGGTGCCGCAGCCGCGCCCGATCGTGTTGTTCCTGCACGGATCGGGCGAGCGCGGCGACAACGGACGCGACCAGGCCGAGGTCGGCGTCGGCCCGTACCTGAGCGAACACACCGCCGAGTTTCCTGCGTTGGTGGTGCTGCCGCAGGTGCCTGACGACGAAGAATGGATGGGCGTGAACGCACGCATGGCGCTGGCCGCGCTGGATGCGGCCAGCACCGAGTTCGAAGCCGACCCACAACGCACCTATCTCACCGGCATTTCGATGGGCGGCTACGGCGCGTGGGAGATCGGGCTGATGCAGCCGCAGCGTTTCGCAGCGATCGTGCCGATCTGCGGCGCACTCAAGGCGCCGCGCGATGAGCGCCGCACGCTCTACGTCAGCCTGGTCGCGCAGGAAGCCGACCCCTACACCGCAGCGGTCACCCGCTTGAAGCACGTGCCGATCTGGATGTTCCATGGCGCCAAGGACGACGCGGTGCCACCGCACGACGACCGCGCGTTGTACCGCGCCGCAAAAGGCGTCGGTGCCAATGTGCGCTACAGCGAGTATCCCGACGGCAACCACAACGCCTGGGACGCGACCTACGCGGAGCCGGCGATGTGGGCGTGGATGTTCAAGCAGCGCCTACGCTGAGCGGGGCGGGCATCCAGCGGACCGCAGCGTGGGGACCAGACCCGCTTGGTGCAGCCGTGCGCATGCTGGCTGGAACTTACCGCAGGTTTCCAACGCGATTACCGCATCGACAGTCACCGCACCGCGCATTCAATCGCAGCATGTGGCGCGGTGACGCCGCAGACCCCCTCAATGGTGATAGCCGGTTTCTGCAGTGACCTTGCCGCGAAACACCCGATACGACCACACCGTATAGCCCAGGATCAGCGGCAACAACACCACCAGGCCGATCAAGGCGAACACCTGCGAAGACGGCGGCGCGGCGGCCTGCCAGATGGTGTAGACCGGCGGCACCAGGTACGGCCACATGCCCAGCACCAGGCCGAGAAAGCCGAGCACGAACAGGCCCATCGCCAGCAAGAACGGCGGCATATCCGGCCGCCCCGCTTCCGTGGCACGCCACAGCGCAACGCCGACGATGGTGACCAACACCGGCACCGGCATCAGCCACAGGTAATGCGCGCCGGTGAACCAACGCTCCATCACATGCGATTGCAGCGACGGCAGCCAGGCGCTGACCAGGCCGATGAAGAGCAACACGGCGATGGTCAGCGGCCGACTCAATCGACGCGCAAGCTGCTGCACGTGGCCTTCGGTCTTGAGGATCAACCAGGTGCTGCCGAGCAAGGCATAGCCGAACACCAGCGCGGCCCCGGTGAGCATGGCGAAGGGACTGAACCAGCCCCAGATGCCGCCGACATAGCGGTCGTTCTCGATCGGCAGGCCCTGCACCAGCGCGCCCAGGATCACGCCCTGCGCAAACGTCGCCAGGATCGAGCCGGCGGCGAAGGCGTTGCTCCACAGCCGCCGCGAACGCTGCGCCTTGAAGCGGAACTCGAACGCCACTCCGCGGAACACCAGCGCCATCACCATCAACAACACCGGCAGGTACAGCGCCGACAGAATCACCGCATATGCCTTGGGAAACGCCGCCAGCAGCCCTGCCCCGCCCAGCACCAGCCAGGTTTCGTTGCCGTCCCAGATCGGCGCGGCGGTGTTCATCATCAGATCCAGTTGCGCTTCGTCCTTGCGGAACGGCGCCAGGATGCCGATGCCGAGCACGAAGCCGTCCAGCACCACGTACATCAGCACCCCGAAGCCGATCACCGCGAACCACGCCACCGGCAATACGCTGCTCATGTCCATCATGCGGCTCCGTCGATCGGTTCGTCGGCCGCCGACAGCGGCCGCGCGGGTGTGTGTTCGCCGTGGTCCAGCTGCGGCGCGTCATGCGGGGTCGGCCCGATCTTGCCGATCTTGACCAGGTACCAGATGCCCCAGCCGAATACGAATGCGTAACCGGCCACGTACACCGCCAGCGAGATCGCGGTCATCAGCGTCGATTGCGGGCCCACTGCATCGGCGGTGCGCAACAGCCCATAGACCACGTACGGTTGCCGCCCCATCTCGGTGACGAACCAACCCGAGACCAGCGCGATGAAGCCGCTCGGCAACATCCAGCGCCAGGTCGCCAGCAACCAGCGCCACTGCAGCAACTTGCCGCGCCACCAGGCGAACGCCGATACCCAGGCCACCAGCAACATCAACGAGCCGATCCCCACCATGATGCGGAAGGCGAAGAACACCGGCGTCACCGGCGGACGATCGGCCGCAGGCACCGAGGTCAGCGGCGCGATGCTGCCATCCAGGCTATGGGTCAGGATCAGGCTACCCACGCGCGGAATCGCCACCTCGTAATCGTTGCGCTCGGCCTTCTCGTTGGGCAACGCGAACACCACCAGCGGGACGCCCTTGCCCTGCCCGTCGTCGTGCCAGTGCGCTTCCATTGCCGCGATCTTCATCGGCTGGTGCTTGAGCGTGTTCAGGCCATGCATGTCGCCGACGAAGATCTGCAGTGGCACGGTAATCGCCGCGAAGGCCACCGCCAGCTTGAGCATGCGCAGCCCGGCCTCGCGGTGTACGCCGCGATGCAGATACCACGCCCCCACCGCACCGACCACGAAACAGGTGGTGATGAACGAGCCCAGCGCCATGTGCGCAAGCCGGTACGGAAACGAGGGATTGAAGATGATCTTCAGCCACGCCACCGGATGCACGATGCCGTCGACCACCTCATAGCCGGCCGGGGTCTGCAACCAGCTGTTGGACGACAGGATCCAGAACGTGGAAAACAGCGTGCCCAGCGCCACCATGCAGGTGGCCAGGAAATGCAGGCGCTCGGAGATGCGCCCCCAGCCGAACATCATCACGCCCAGGAAACTGGCTTCCAGAAAGAACGCGGTGAGCACTTCGTAGCTGAGCAGCGGGCCGATCACGCTGCCGGCGATGCGGCTCAGCTCCGGCCAGTTGGCGCCGAACTGGAACGCCATCACGATGCCGCTGACCACGCCCATGCCGAACGACACGGCGAAGATCTTCTGCCAGAAGAAATACAGCTCGCGCCATACCGGCTGGCGGGTGCGCAGCCAGCGCCATTCGAGAAAGGCCAGCAGGCTGGACAGCCCGATGGTGAATGCGGGAAACAGCACGTGGAATGCGATGACGAACCCGAACTGGATCCGCGATAACAGCAAGGCATCCATGGAGAATCCTCCAGGAGAGATGGGGCAGCATCAGCGCACAGGTTGCGGGTCGACGAACGAAGTAACAGTGCGCTCGATCGCGACGTCTGCGCTGCAGGAGCATCATAGAGAAGGTCGTGCTCGTTCCCGATGCGACACGGCGTCGCATGTGCGGCAAATTGCCGCGCTTGTGCTGCAACGCGATGCTACACCCTATGTGCAAAGCCCACCACGCCGCCGGTCCGCACGCAGGTCGCCGCAAAGCGCTACGGCCGCACTCGCTCCCAGACCCGCAGGAAATTGCCGCTATACACATCGACGATGCGTTGCGCAGGCCATCCTGCATCCATCATCGCCTGCGTGAACCTGGGCAGATCCGCGCCGCTGCGCATGCCGGTCGGCAGGCTGGAAATGCCGCCATCGAAATCGCTGCCAAAACTCAGGTGTTTCCATGGATCTTCGACGATCCCCATGTCGGCGATCTGTCGAGCGAAGGCTTCGTAATAGCCAATGACAAACGCGAGATCGGCATCCATATTCGGCTTGCCATCGGCCAGATAGGAATGCTGCAGGAAGTACGGCGCCAGGATGACGCTGATGCAGCCACCGGTCTGAACGATGGCGCGGATCGCCGCGTCGTCCAGCCCCCGGTCGAGATGACGCGACGGCCGCGTCTCGGCGCCACGGGTGACGCTGCGCGATGCGGCATGCGAGGCGAAAGCCGGCACGTTGCGACGGGCGCAGATGGCGCAGGCGTCGAGTATCCCCTGGCTCGACGTATGCGAAAGATCCACCAGCAGCCCAACATCGATGCAGCGCTCCACGACCGTGCTGCCGAACTCCGAGAGCCCCGCGCCCTCGATCCCACGCCACGGATTGAGCGGCGCATAGCCGGCCTGCGAGATGTCGGTATGGCTGAAATGGTTGAGCGTCACATAGGCGGCGCCGGCCTTGGCAGCGATCTCCAGACGCTGCAGGCGCAGCGCCTGGCTGCGGATCCCGCGTGGTCCAAGCATATGCGCGCCCTCCAACGACAGGATGGCGCAGCAAAGACCCTCGGCCCGAATCGCGCGTAACTCGGCAGCGCTGCGTGCCAGCCGCATCCGACCGTTGCTCGCCGTCACCATCTCCTCGACATAGCGCTGATGCTCCACCCAGTTCTTCCAAGGATCGAGAAAAGGCGCACCGATGAGGTTTTCCCACAACGCGTGGGCGCTGAAGCAGGCAGCTCCGTACCCGCCCGCGAGAAAGTCCGGGCCGCTCACGTGGTACATCAGCGGTTGATTGCGACCTCTCGGCGAGGTTTTGGACGTCAGCCAGAGGATCAGAGAGCGTCGATGCGCTTTCCAGTCGCCCTTCCAGAAATCGAAGCCACCCAAGCGCGACAGATACAGGGAGTCCAGATGCGTATCGACCGGATAGGCCAGCGCATGTACTGCATCCAGCGTGGGCTTGGCAGGCAAGACGGCAGAGTTCTCAGATGAGACGGCATGCATGGAAGAACCCCGGCAGTGACTTGTGAAAGATCAAATGCCAAAACGACGCGTTCGATCGTTATGGAATACCAGGCCGATCTTCTCAAGGCGCCTTGACGGGGCGAACAGGTTCGCCCAAATGACGGTAACTGAACTGGATCAGCAGATCCAGAAAGCCGTCGCTCGGCCGAGCAGGAAAACGCAAGACTGCTGGCGTGCTTCTCATTTCGACCGTCCGAAGGAGATCCCTGCCGCCTGTCTCCACCGCTGGATGACCATTCGCATGCGGCTCCAGTCACCCTGCCCTGGCCGTTCGGGCGACGCAGCGGCCAAGCCATGCCGACACGATGCGGCAAGCCGCGATGGGAACCGCAAACGACGCGTCAGCGCTCACACCAGGACTCGCAGTCTCACGTCCGCGCGCGGACACGTCGCGCCACTTCGCTGACCATCGCAATGAAGGCAGTCAAACCGACCATCGACAGGAACTGCGCACGGGTATCGTCCGACCACGCGAGCAATACGAAGATCACCGCCAGGATCGCCAAGGCCAGCACGGTCAGAAACGGATACCCCCGCATACGGAACGGCAGCGCGATGCCGGCGCGGTCGGCGCGCGCGCGCAGGATCAGTTGCGACAGCAGCGAGATCGTCCACACCAGCAGACAGGTGGCGCCGACGATGTTGAGCAGCATCGGCAACACCTTGTTGGGGTACAGCAACTCCAGCGCCGCCGCTGCAAAACCGAACAGCACGCTGGCGATCACCGCCGCCAGCGGCACCTGCTCGCCGCTGGTCTTGCCAAGCAGCTGCGGCGCCTCGCCGCGCTGGGCCAGCGAAAAGATCATCCGCGAGGCGCCATACAGGTTGGCGTTGAGCGCCGACAGCAAGGCCACCACGGCGACCAGCGTGATGGCGGTGGCCGCGCCGGGAATGCGCGCCACCTCCAGCACGGAGGCGAACGGCGAGCGGAGCGCCACCCTGTCGGTCCACGGCACCACCGCCACGATCACGCTGATCGAGCCGATGTAGAACACCAGGATGCGCCAGGCCACGGTGCGAATGGTGCGTGCCAGGCTGCGGCCCGGGTCGGCGGTTTCCGCAGCGGCCACGGCCACGATTTCGGTGCCGCCGAAGGCGAACACCACCACCAGCAACGCCGCGCCGATGCCGGCCAGTCCCGTCGGCGCGAATCCGCCGTTCCGGGTGAAGTTGGACATCCCCGGCGACGCCACGCCGGGCAACCAACCGGCCAGCAAGGCCACGCCGATCAGCAGGAACACGATGATCGCAACGACCTTGAGGATGGCGAACCAGAATTCGAACTCGCCGAAGTTGCGCACGCCGAGCAGATTGATCGCCGTGAAGGTGGCCATGAACACCACCGCCAGCAACGGCACCGGCAACGCCGGCCACACCGAGGCGAGCAGGCCTGCGGCGCCGACCGCCTCGGCCGCGATCACTACCACGATCTGCAACCACCACAACCAGCCCACCGTCGCACCGGCGGTCGGCCCCATCGCGTCGGCTGCATACACCGAGAACGCACCGCTGGCCGGCTTGGAGGCGGCCATTTCGCCCAGCGCATTCATCACGATGATCACCAAGGCGCCGGCGATCAGATACGACACCAGCACCGCCGGCCCCGCCGCGTGGATACCCACGCCGGAGCCGAGAAACAGCCCGGCACCGATCGCCGTGCCCAGGCCCATCATCATCAATTGCCGCGGTTTCAGCGCATGGCGCAACGCGGGCGCGGTGGACGGAGCGGTCTCAGCAACGGGATCGGTCGGAAGCGGCATGGACGGGCTTGGCTGGATGGAATCGCGACACGATACCGCGTCGCGGCGCCCGCCGCGCCCCTTGATGCCTGCCTGGAAGAACCTCACCAAGCCTGGCAACCCGCGCCCTGCCATTCGCCCCCATCGGGGGTCCATCTCGCCGTGCCCGCACGCTGCCGCAGATCCACTGCAGGCGCGATGGAAGAATCTGCAGCGAACTGTGCGGCGCCGATAAAAAAATCCCCGGACATGCCGGGGATCGGTGTTGCCGCTACGCCTTGCCAGCGATCACTCGGCCAGGTTGGTGCCCGCCCCTGCGGTGGCGATCACCTTGGCCTTGACCTGCGCGGCCGGCGTGACGGTGTAGATGTAGCCCAGCGATTCCGGGAACACCTTGGTGCTGACCCAGTTGGTGGCGTTGGCATACGGCTTGCTGCCATCCGGGGTGCCCCAGGTGATGCCGCTGCCAACGTAGTTGTTGATCAGGTCCCAGTAGCCGATCTCGCTGCTGTCGCGCGAGGTCACCGGGTTCTTGATGTTCTCGAAGTAGTTGGACTCGATCTTGGCCACGCCGCCCATGCGCACGTTGATGCCGGAGGTGCTGACGTTGTTGAAGTAGTTGTTGTAGATGTGGCTCAGCCCGCGACGCTGCAACGGCACGCGCGCATCCACGTTCTCGAAGCGGTTGTGGTGGTAGGTGGTGCGGGCGGCCGCGTTCTTGGTGTCGCTATCGCTGTAGCCGTTGAGCGCGACCTTTTGATAGTTATAGACGTAGTTGTAGGACACGGTGACGTGGTGCACGCCCTTCTTCATGTCGATGCCGCCATCGAACGAGGCATCGCCAGCGCCCGAGCACTTGGTCAACGACGCGAATATGGTGTTGTGATCGATCCAGATCTTTGACGGCTCGCCACTGGAATTGCCTTCCAGGGAAATCGAATCTGCATCTTCGCCACCCTGCAACAGACCGATGGTCATGTTCTGGACGATCACATTGTGCGCGTTGCCGACCACGCGGATGCCGAAGTTGGCCGAGGATCCATTTGCGCCCTTGATGGTGACATCGCTCTTGTTCTTGATCTGCACGGTCTTGGCCGGCAGTTTCCACTGCGCGCACACGTCCTTGATGGTGCCGAAGTCGAACTTGCCGGTGTAGTTGAGCACCAGCCCGCCACTGCCGGAATAACTGTCGATGGCCGACTGCATGGCCTCGAAGGTGGTCACGGTGACCGGCATCTTGTTGCCGCCGCCGGTAGTGGCAGCACCGTACCCGACCGGGCCGGCGATAGCGCTCGTGGCGCAGGCGGACAGTGCGAGCGCGAGTGCGCACTGAAGTGTGGTGATACTCATGCAGTCTCTCCCAATGATGTCGAAAAGCCATGCGTGCTGTCGGCGCAATGGCGACGACGGCAGCAAAGCGGTGCGTGGGGGCCGCATTCTTCGCGCGATTCAAAACATAAAACAATTATCCAACGTTGAAACCTTGACGCACCACGGTGTTCTCCTTGCGGGACATGCAAAAGAGACAGCGAAAGACAGTGAGGACAGGACATCTCCACAGGCAGACGACCGCTGCATTTGGATCGATGCAAGCAAGCGTTGGCGCGCATGCTTGGCGTGTGTCGGCCCTTGGCTGCTGGTGAAGCGATCACCACTGCATCGCATGCGCTTGCAAACGCGCAGCGGTGCGAAGAGACATGGCGTGGCTGCGCACGATTGCATGCAACCAAGAGTGCGTATGCGTCAGCGCAGATCGTGCGCGGCAATGCGATAACGCTGATGGAGCGTCGGCGTGCAAGAGCGCCGTGGTGATGGCGCACGCACCGTGTCGCCGCTGTGCGTCGGCGCGACCTTGGCGCTCGCTTGCCTGCTGTCGCGGGACGATCCGATCGCCATCTTGACGATCATCCACATCCGCACCATCTGGCAGACTGGCAACTTGTCGCTAGGCGTGACAGAAACGTCCTCGGCCTGTGCGTAATGCATCAGGCAACCCACAGGGTGCAGCACAGATGAGCGCGTTGATCCAAGCGCCCTGCGTGAGCGGCCATGCGCTTTCCACCCGCAGCATCGGCCCGTACGCCGCGCGCACTGGCAGGTCACCCGCTCAGACGGCGGGACTGGCCAACACCGACGGGCGTGCCAATTCTCCACCGAGCCAGGGCGTCTGGTCGTCGAGGAAGTTGCCGACCAGGCGCATGCAGGCAGCACGTTCTTCCACGTGCGGCATGTGACTGGAATTGGCGAACACATGCCAGCGCGCCTCCGCGATCAGGCGGGCGTAGGGCTCCACCGTCTCCGGCGTGGCTTCGTCGTACTTGCCGGACAGCACCAGCGTCGGGACGTTGATACGGTGCAGGCGCTCGATGATGCTCCAGTTACGCAGGCTCCCCACCACGTGGAATTCGGTGGGACCGTTCATGGCGTGGTACACGGTCGGATCGGCATCGATGGCGGCGAACGTGCGCGCCACCTCTGCCGGCCACGGCACGGTGCGGCACACGTGCTGCGCGTAGAACACCTGGCTTGCGGCGCGATAGGCCGGATCGTCCAGCGTGCCGGCGGCTTCGTGCGTGTCCAGCGCCGCCTGCACATCCTCGGGCAGGCGCGCACGCAGGCGCAGTGCCGCAGCGCGCCACAAGCCCATCGATGCCGGCGAATTGGCGATCACCAACGCACGCAGACCGGTCGGCCGACGCACCGCATGCTCGGCGGCCAGCATCCCGCCCCACGACTGGCCCAGCAACGCATAGCGCGACAAGCCCAGGTGCGTGATCAGGGTCTGCAGTTCATCCAGAAACAATCCCACCGTCCAGAAGCCCGGATCGGCATTGGGCAGATGGGTGGAGTGACCGTTACCGAGCTGGTCGTAATGGATCACCGCGCGGCCATTGGCCGCCAGATCCTTGAAACTGTCCACGTAGTCGTGGGTGCAACCAGGGCCGCCGTGCAGGACGATCAGCGGGCAATCGTCCGCGCGCAGGTCGCCGGTAATGCGGTACCAGGTGCGGTAGCCGCGGAATTCGACGTAACCCTCGGTGGACTGCATGACCTACGCCTGCCTACGGCAATGTGAGCGCCGAGCCTAGCGACCGTATGCGGCTGCGATAACTGGCAAATCTCCCAGGTTTTGGCGCGTCTGCGCCCAGGCGGAGGTACCGGCGGCGCATCGGCTCAGCCAGATGCGCCTGGCCAGCGGCGGCCCGACCCGACCTGCCCTCCGCTGCGAGTAGCGGTTCATCGGAGCGCCGGCTCTGCGCTGCGCCTCCATCGCAACGGCACGGAATCACCGGATCACGGTTCCAGCAGCCGATAGTGCATGCCGCGCACCACCGCCTCCACGCGATTGCGCGCACCCAGTTTGCGCGCGGCGGAGTTCAGATGCAGGTTCACCGTCGCGGTTGAGCGATTGAGCGCGGCCGCAATGCTTTTCGAGGTCAGGCCCTTGGCCGAATACTGCAGGCATTCGCGCTCGCGGCGGGTCAGCGCGATGTGGCAGCAACGGCGTTCGTTCGGATCGAGCAGCGTCTGCGCGCGGGCCTGGAAGGTATGCGCCAGCAACAGAAACGGCGACAACTGCGCTTCGGCCACTCCCGGCCCCTCGGCGGACACGGTGTCCACCGCCGCGGTAAATGTCGCGAACGCGCCGCCCGGCAGATGCAATGGCACGGTGACACCGGTGCCCATGCCGCTATCGCACAGATAGCGCGTGATCTGTGGATGCAGACCACCGACGTATTCCACTCCGGCCCTGTCGCCATCGGTGCGGTACGACCAGACGAAGGGCGTGGCGCGCTGCGTGGCACGCTGCTGAACGGGGTCGTTCTGGTAGTAGCCGTGTTCGCACCATACATGCTGCATATCGCGCGGCGCGTTGCGCTGCAGGAATACCGACGGGGTGATCAGCGTGCCCTCCATGCTCAGCGGTACGGGTGCGTAGTCGTACACCAGCGACTGGAAGCCCAGCCCGCAGACATCGCGGAACACCCGATCCAGGCAGGCGTCGAGCGTGTGCAGCGCCTGCAGATCGCGGCCCAGGCTGGCCAGAGTGTCGAACATGATGGGCCCTTAGGAATCGACGTTGTCGCTGGAGGACATCCAGCTTGGAAAACCTAGCACTTTTACCAATGAATGGGCTTGCCGGCCACTTTATCGTCACAATGCCAGTCAGGCAGCTGCACTGCGGCATCGACGTTCAGGTGCTGCGGCGCCTGCATCGAGATCCGGACCTTCTCTCAGCGGACAACTGCATGACCGACACCCCACGCCGCGACGATGCGGCCACGCTGGAACGCTTCGGCTACACCCAGGAGCTCAAGCGCCAGCTCACGCTCAAGGATCTGCTGATCTACGGGCTGGTGTTCATGGTGCCGACCGCACCGTTCTCCATCTTCGGCGGCGTGTTCGACATCAGCGCCGGCATGGTGCCGTTGACCTACCTGCTCGGCTTCGTGGCGATGCTGTTCACCGCGCTGAGCTACCAACAGATGTCGCAGGCGTTTCCGGTGGCAGGCTCGGTGTATGCGTACGTGGGGCGCGGCATGAGCAGCGGCATGGGCTTTCTGGCCGGCTGGGCGATCCTGCTCGATTACCTCCTGGTGCCGACCCTGCTCTACGTGGTCGGCGCCAATGCCATGCACAACGTGTTGCCGGCGGTGCCGCAGCCGGCGTGGATCGCCTTCTTCGTGGTGCTCAATACCGTGGTCAATCTGCGCGGCATCGAAACCACCGCGCGTGCGAATCGGTTCTTTCTGTATGCGCAACTGGTGGTGTTGGCAGTGTTCGTGGTACTGGCGAGCCTGGCGATCCAACGCGGCGTCAATGGTGCGTCCTGGAATCTGCGCCCGTTCTACAACCCGCAGGCGTTTTCGCCACAATTGATCTTCAGCGCGTTGTCGGTGGCGGTGGTGTCGTTTCTGGGCTTCGATGCGATTTCCACGCTGTCGGAAGAAACCCGCGGCGGCAACCGCGTGGTCGGGCGGGCCACCTTGCTGGCGTTGCTGATCGTGGCGAGCTTGTTCATCGTGCAGACCTGGCTGGCCGCGCTGCTGCAACCGACCCTGCAACGCTACCCGAGCGCACAGGCCTCCAACGATGCATTCTTCGAGATCGGGCGTTTGATCGCCGGGCCGTGGATGCAGATCGTCATCGCGCTCACGGTGGCGATCAGCGCGGCCGTCGCCAATTCATTGGTGGCGCAGGCGGCCACCTCGCGCCTGTTGTTCGCCATGGCACGCGACCGCCAGCTGCCCGCGTTCTTGCGCTACATCCATCCGCGCACCGGCGTGCCGCAGCGCGCCATCCTGCTGGTGGCCGGCTTGAGCATGGTGTTGGGCGAAGTGTTCGTCGGGCAGATCGCACTGCTGTCCTCGTTATGCAATGTGGGCGCGCTCAGCGCGTTCATCCTGTTGCATCTCGCGGTGCTGTGGCACTTCCGCAAGCAAGCACGCAGGATGCTGCACGGCGGGGTGCCCATCGTCGGCATCGTGATCCTGGCCTATGTGCTGATCAGTTCCGACCGACATGCGCAGCTCGGCGGCACTGCATGGATGGTGCTCGGGCTGGCGGTGTTGGCCTTTCTTAAAGTCAGCGGCCGCTCCACCGAGTTCCGCGCCAGCGATGCGTTGGGATAGCGCCGGTTAGAACGCGTGCCTGGCCTTCCGCACTGCGTGTTGCCGATCTTCATGGCCGGCTGCGCTGCGTCAGCTAACGCAGTGCATCGGCCAGCGCCTGCCATCCATCACCAGCCTTCGGCATCGGTTACGAAGATGCCTGCATGTAGGCCCGCAGAGGTGACGCCCACGGTGTGCGCCGCTCAGCACGCGGCTTGCGTGAGGCGGTGAATCGATGTTTGCACACACGATTGCATCTTTCTTGATTGCCAACCTCTGAACGAGATTTTCCGCACATATTCAGCTATCAACATTCGCTAGTCTCGTCCGGCGCCAATGATGGCGCCCGCAGGCTGTGGCCCCCGCCGCAACCTGCCGCTCCCTGACGACAAGGACTACCCATGAATCGCAAGAATGCGTTGTATCTGGCCCTGTTTTCCGCAGTTTCCGGCTCTGCGCTGGCAGCACCGCCAACCGAAATGGACGCAGCGCCGGTCGGCACGGCGCCGCAAGCGGCCAAGCTCGGCGCGGCGACATTGCAGTCAGCAAGTTTGCGCGGCGGCATCCTGCCCACGCGCGTGGTGCAGCTGAGCGCGCCCACCAGGACCGACATCAGCCGCGTGCGCGAGCGCCGTATCGCGCAGATCAAGCATGGGCAGCCCTTGCAGATCGGCTTTTCGCGTAGCGTGGCCAAGCCGGCGATCAACCTGTCAACCCTCGATTGGCAGATGGCCGGCGACGGTTCGCGGGTGGCGACCCTGCAGGTGAGCTCCGCACAGGCAGCGTCGCTGCGCGCAGCGTTGATCTTGCGTGGCGCCGGCGCAACGCCAGGCGACCCGTCAAAGGTGACGCTACGTTTTGCCGGCGACGATGGCCGCGTGTTCGAGCAATCCGGCGCCAGTTTTGCAACCAGCGACAACGACATCGGCTGGTCGCCAACGGTAAGCGGTGAGACGCTGCTGGTGGAAATCTCGTTGCCGGCCGGCCAGTATCCGGAGAACTTCAGTCTGCGCATTCCGCAGCTGTCGCATCTGGACATCAGCCCCACCGCCAGTACGCGCGAGATGATGACCATTGCCATCGGCGAAAGCGACTCATGCCAGAACGATGTCGTCTGCCGAGCCAATCCCACTGCCGGTTTCACCAATGCCACAAAAGCCGTGGCACGTATGGTGTTCACCACCAGCCAGGGCTCGTTCCTGTGCACCGGCACCTTGCTCAACAACAGCAACTCGCCCAAGCGCTATCTGTTCTGGACTGCCGCGCACTGCATCAGCACCCAGACCGTTGCCAATACACTGCAGACCTACTGGTTCTACGATGCAGCCAGTTGCAACGGCAGTACAGTGAGCTCGCAGGCAACGACATTGAGCGGCGGCGCGTTCCTGCGCCATGCCAATACCACGCGCGACACCGCCTTGCTGGAACTGAAGAGTGCACCGCCCAGCGGGGCGTTCTATGCGGCCTGGAATAGCGCAGCGATCGGCGCCACCGGCACCTCGATCGTGGGCATCCACCACCCGGCGGGCGACGTCAAGAAGTATTCGCTGGGCACCGTCAATGCACTGAGCACGTCCCTGGACGGCAAGAGCCCGCTGTACCGCGTGGTCTGGAACGATGGCGTCACCGAAGGTGGCTCGTCCGGCTCCGGCCTGTTCACCGTCGCCAGCGGTGGTGCGTATCAGCTACGCGGCGGCCTGTATGGCGGTTATTCGTTCTGCAGCGCGCAAACAGATCCGGATTACTACTCGCGCTTCTCGGACGTGTATTCCACGATCTCCAGCTACTTGGGCCAGTAAGCGGTTCAAGGCACGTGGCGGGTGGTAGACCGCCTGCCACGTTCGATCGCACCTGGCTTACAGTGAGCGCTTTCGACAGGAGGCCTCATGTCCGCCGCTTCTCCACATCGCTCCCGTCGGCAGCTGCTGCGCATCGCATTGGCTGCGGGCACGCTGACCGTGGCAGGTCAACTCGGCGCTGCACGACGGGTCGAGTCGAAGAAAGCAGGTTCACCAGCCGACCCGGCACCGCCGGCGCCTTTCCCTGACAATTTTCCGGCCAAGGGCAGCGTGCTGGTGCTGCTCGGCACCAAGGGTGGCCCAACCCCATCGCCGCTGCGCGCCGCAGCCGCCAATGCCTTGGTCATCGATGGGCAACCGTATCTCATCGATTGCGGCAATGGTGTTGCACAGCAACTGGCCAAAGCCGGCATCCGCCTGCCTGCGCTACGCGATATCTTCCTGACCCATCACCACTCCGATCACAACGCCGACCTGCTCAACGTGGTGTGGCTGGCGTGGGCGAGCGGGCTGCAAACCCCGGTGCATCTGTATGGCCCGCCTGGTATCGCCAGGATGGTCGACGCCTTTGTCGACATGAATGCCATCGACATCGAGGCACGCATCCGCGAAGAAGGCCGCCCGCCGTTCAAGCCGCTGATCCACGTACACGAATTTGACCGACCCGGCACGGTGCTGCAGAACGATCAGGTGACCGTCACCGCGACGCTGGTCGATCACTACACACTCAAGCCGGCATTTGCTTACCGCTTCGATACACGCGACCGCAGCGTGGTGTTCTCCGGCGACACGCGCTACGTGCCGGCGTTGGCCGCGTTCGCGAAGAACACCGACATCCTGGTGCATGAGGTGATGTATCTGCCAGCACTGGAGAAGATGCTCAAGACCAACGACAGCGCGCCGACGCTGCTCGACCACCTGCTCGAGAGCCACGCCACCAGCGAGGAAGTGGGCAAGATCGCGACGGCGGCCAACGCCAAGCGACTGGTGCTCAATCACTTCGTGCCCGGCGGCGACCCGACCATTACCGATGCGATGTGGAGCGAAGGCGCGCGCAAGCACTACGCCGGACCGATTGTGGTTGGCAAGGATCTGATGCGATTGTAGCCAAGCAACGGGGCGAGCCGATGCCAGCGCATCCCGGCGGTGTCACGTCATGTGCCTGTGCACCAGCGAGCATGCACGAGCGAACGGCGCAGAGCAGGCGCTGCATGAACATCGACAGCGCTGCATCTCCGTTTGCCTTTTACGCCACAACCGGATTGCGCAACCCCCATACGCTCGCTCCGGCTTTGCAATACCCATCGATAAACGCCTGCTGCGATGGCATCTGCGCCACCGCATGCCGGATCGGCTGTGCGATGCCGTCGAGCAGCCGGTGCAGGTCCCGATCGGAGATGGCGCGTGCCAGCGGGTGATGCTGCTGCGGCATGATGCCCTGGCCCATCAATACATGGGTCCAGGAATCGACGCGGAACAGCTCATCGGCACCTTGCCACGCATGCGCACGTTCGCGCCAGGCACGCAGGCGCAAGGCGAGCGACGCGGGCAGTTCCATGCTGCGGCATTGCTGCCATAGCGGTTCGTCACGCTGGGTGGCGTGGTAATGCAGGATGACGAAGTCGCGCACGTGTTCCATCTCGGCGCGGCTGATGTCGTTGAACAGGTCCACCTGCGACGGCGCGATACCTTCTGCCGGGAACAAGGTGAGCAGGCGCACGACGGCGGCAATGGTGAGATGGATGCTGGTGGATTCCAGCGGCTCGATAAAACCGCTGGCCAGGCCCAGCGAAACCACGTTCCTGTTCCAGGCCTTGAGCCGGCGGCCGGTGCGGAACGGTACCAACCACGGTTCCTTGAGCGGCGTTGCGGCAACGTCGCGCAGCAACTTGGCATGGGCCTCGTCATCGGATAAATGCCGGCTGGAAAATACCAAGCCGTTGCCTACCCGATGTTGCAGCGGAATGTGCCAGCGCCAGCCGGTGGCATGTGCGATGGCGCGGGTATACGGCACCGGCGGACCGACCGCTTCGGTCTGCACTGCAACGGCGCGGTCGCACGGCAACCAGTGGCTCCAGTCTTCGTAGCCGGTGTGCAGGGCCTGTTCGATCAGCAGGCCGCGAAAGCCGCTGCAATCAATAAACAGATCGCCTTCGAGCACCTGCCCGTCGTCCAGCACCACACTGGCGACATCGCCGCTATCGGGCTGCAACGTCACCTGCTGAATCTTGCCTTCGATGCGTGTGACGCCATAGGCTTCGCTGCGCGCGCGCAGGAATTTCGCGTACAACGCCGCATCCAGGTGATAGGCGTAATTGACCGCAGGCTCGCGCAGCAATGCAAAACGGTCGACGCGTGAGGCCGCCGTCTCCAGGCAGTAATCGCCGAACGTGCCGGGCATGCCGCGGCGCTGACCTTCCAGCCATAGATGATGGAAGGCGCAGACCAGCGTGCTTTGTCCGGTGATCCCGAACGGATGGAGATAGCGCTCTCCCTCGCGACGCCAATGCTCGAAGGAAATCGACAACTTGAAAGTGCCGGCCACCGCACGCAAGAATTCCTGTTCGTCGATCTGCAGGAAACGATGGAAGCTGCGGATCGGCGGCACGGTGGATTCGCCCACGCCCACGGTGCCGATCTGCTCGGATTCGACCAGGGTGATATCGAGCAACTCGCGGAACTGATGCGACAACGCACATGCGGCGATCCAGCCAGCGGTACCGCCGCCGACGATGACGACCTTGCGAATCCGAGCCTGGGTCACTGCGCGCTCCTGTGCGTAGGGTTGAGGCGGCCAACAAACCGGTGCCAGCGGTTGCAAGGTGGCAGCAGATGGATCATGAAAACCGGGGTAAGCGAGCGGCAAATAACGATTCCGGACAGCCGTCTTGCCTGCCCGGCGGCTGTGCAGTGCGCTGGCGATGCGCGCTCGAGCTGATCCCGGCCCTCAACGATTCAACCTGCCGATCAACATGGCGCGCAGCTGGCGCGCCAGGGTGGGATCGATCGGTCCCAAGACATGCCGCGCCTGTTCGGGGAGATGTTCGCCGGCACGCTCGGCAGGACCGAACACGTAGTAATCGAACAATGCCCGCCACGCCTGTTTTTCCGAAGCGGGCCGGTCGCGGATGGCCCACAGCGCGTGATACAGCGCCTGCATCGGCGCCGGCAGGTGGGCGGGCATGCTGCTCCACCAATAATTGACCAGCACGTTGAACGGCTGCAGCGACTGCACGTGGTGCCACCACATGCTGGGAATAAACAAGGCATCGCCCGGCTCAAGCACGGCGGTCTGTGCGTGTGCCAGCGCGCCGGCCACACGCGGATAACGCTGCAGATCCGGGTTGGCGATATCGACCATGCTCACCACCTGCCCGCCCGGAGTGGGCTCCAGCGGGCCGGGATACAGGTTGGCGACTTGCGCGGGCGGAAACAGCGTGAACCGACGCTGCCCCACCGCGCAGCAGGCCAGATTATTGGGGGCATCGTAGTGGCATGAAGCAATGACACGATTGCCGATCCAGATGCTGGGCTGCACCGCGTTGCCATCAGCCACCACGTGGAGCGCATTGGCCGCACGCAAACCCGGCAAGCTGTCGTCGACCGGCAACGAAGCCAGGTAATACGTGGGCGGCTGCGGGTCATCGCGATGGCTGGCGATGGCATCCAGCAACATGCTCAGGCTGCCGCGCTGCACATCGAAGTTCAACGCCGTGCAATCGTCGGTATAGAACGGGCGGCCGGCAATGGTCGGGGCACCATAGGAAAACTGCAGGACACGTCCGCTGTCGTGCGTGCGCAGCAGCGCCATCGCCTCGTCCGGGCTACGACGCCCTGCCTGCACCAGCGACCAGTCGCGTGCGATGCCGCGCAGCACCACCGGCACGGCCGCCTCGCAGAGTTCGGCAAGCGGCAATGCGTCAGGCTGGCAATCGCCACGCTCGGCAATCGCGGCGATTGCCGGCAGTGACGCCATGGATGCGCTCGCCGTCATCGGTCAGGCGTACGCGGCGGCGGCAGGCGTGCGCTGTGCCTGCTGCTGCAAGCGGCGTTGTTTCTCGGCCATCAACCGGCGCACATTGTGCAGCGAGGCCAGCATCAGGAATGCGGCTTCCAGATAGCCGGCCTGATGCAACTGCTGCAACGCTTGCGCATCGAGCGCGGCAAGCCGCTCGCGGTCGATGACGAACAGGCCTTCCAGCTGCGTGGCATGGGTTGCATCGAGCATGACATCCAGCTGCATGGGCTGGATCAGCCCGAGCGCATCGAAGGCAGCGGCCATCGCCTGACCGGCCTCCACGCCGTCGCGGATGCCGCGCAGCACACCGATGATGTGCTCCAGATAGGGGCTGTGGCCGCCCTGCGGCAAAAACACCGCTTCGCCTTCGTCCCGGCTCACGCGCGGGTGCTCCAGATCGACATGGATCACCGGCTCCTGCACCAGCACGCCATCGACGTGCTGCTCCTGGAAACCGATCAGAAATGGCCCCTTGGCCACGATGCCCGGCAGGTAGCTGGCATTCCAGCGCCCGTCCTGCAGGAACAGATTTTCATCCTGGGCAAAGCCCAGCAACGCCACCGACTGGTAGCCGGCAGTTGCAGGATCCTTGCGAAAGAACAACGGATACTCACGCTGCAACTCGGCGTACTCGGTGACGAAGGCCGGCACCAGGCCGAGCGCATCGCCGAACTCGGCGCCGAAGCGCAGGATGACGCGAAGATCGTGATGGGCCACGTTGTTGAGCACTGCGTATCGCGTCATCTGAACCTCCAGCAGTGATCCGCGACGGACGACCGCATTACGTGGGTGTGAGCCGATCATGCGGCGGCATGCTGCGCTAGCCGGAGACCAGCATTGCCAAAAAGCCGCAGGCGGGCAAGCGGCAAAGCAGCATGCACTGCAGGGCGCAGACACCGGCGCCGCTATGCGCCCCGCGAACATGAGACTAGCCGCACTTTCGCATGCACGCGCGGCTCTGCGCACGGTGGCGGCCACGACAAGGACGCATGGGCATGCGTCTCGGCAATACGGTCGCGGCCGCCGTCCAGGACAGCGGCCGCACCGATATGCAGCACACCGATCCCCTAGAACACGTAACGCACGCCCAACGTGTAACGCGGTTGCTGATCGATCAGGCGGATGACCTGCTTGTCCGAGCGCCCGTGCCAACGCACGTCTTCGCCAGTCAGATTGATTGCCTCAAATCCCACCGATAGTTGCTTGCTGAAGGCGTAGCTGACACTGAGATCCCACTGCTGGTAGGCCTCGACGTAGTAAGGATTGCGATTGGAATTGTCCTGGTTGGCAGCGATCAGATACTCGTCGCGCCAGTTCCAGGCCAGACGCGCGCTCCAGCCGTACTTTTCGTACATCAGCATGGCATTGGCGGTGTCGCTCAGGCCGAGCAATGCGAACTGATCCCGATCGATCACGGTGTTGTCGAAACCCACATCGCCTTCGACGATGGTGTAGTTGGCGTAGATACCAAAACCGCTGCTGCCGAAGAAGTACTGCCCGCCCAGTTCCCAGCCGTGGATGTTGGCCTTGTTCTGGTTGATCGGACGCGACACGTCGAACTGATACAGCGGGTCGGACGCATTGCCGACGATGTCGTAGGCGCTCTCCAGTGCAAGGCTCTGCGCAGAACTGCCGTTATAGGCAGCCAGGCCACCGGTGGCAGCGGCGTTGCGCAGCAACGCCATCGCGGCGAACAGCGAGGTGTCGTTGGCCGAGCATGCCGCCGCGACGTCGTTGCCCGACGCCCCCACCTGCGCAGCACAGGCACCGCTCTGCAGGAAGGCCAGCGCCGATTGTGCGTCCGGGCCGGAGGTGGGATCGCGCAGCCCGTACAGCGATTCGCGCGAGACCGTGTTGCCGATGAAGTTGCTGACGCGCTTGTTCCAGAACGTGGCCGACACATAGCTGGCGTCGGCGAAATACCACTCCAGCGCCAGATCGAGGTTGTCCGATTCCAGCGGGTCCAGTTGCGGATTCTGCGAATCACCGCCGGCACGGTTGGACGGATTGATCAGGATCGAGCCATTGGGCGTATTCGGCGTCGGGCCTGCGATGAGGTTGTTGTAGGGCGCACGCGCAATGGTCTGGCCGAACGACGCGCGGCCCTTCAACTGGTCGGTGATGTCGATGCTGAAGTCGAGATTGGGCAGGATGTAGTTGTAGCTGGTCTTCTCGCTGAAGGGTTGCTGCTGGTCGGAGCGCTCCAGCAGGAAGTCGTTGTTGGCCTGCCAGAGCAGCCCGGTGGGCGTGGCCACCTGCGAGGTGGACTCCACATCGGTACGCTCGTAGCGCAACCCCAGCCGCGTATTGGTGGTCATGCCGGAGATGTCGCCCTTCAATTCCAGCTGCACGTAGGCGGCGCGGGTCTTTTCTTCCACCTGGTTGTTGGCGCTGTACTGCGGGTTGTAGCGCGTGGTGGCACCGTACTGGCTGCCGCCCCACAGTGCGAGCTGATCGGCATCGCCACGCCACGCATTGGGCGCGGCACCGTTGGCGTTGAAGTCCTTGAACATGCCGGTGATGCTCACCGGCCGCAACAACGCCTGCATGCCCGGCTCGTTGCCGGCATTGGTCACACCCCAGTCGCCGAGCGTGGAATTGGTGTCGCTGGTGAGCCGGTTCATGGTGGTATTGGCCGTGCTTACACCGAACTGGAAGCGCCCGTCATCGAAGTCGAAGGTGCCATCCACGCGCCCTTCCTTGATTTCGGTCACCTGCGATTGGTAGTAGATGCGCAACACCTGCGAGCCGAGCTCGGCGGGAGTGAAATCGGGGTTGACCACGCCGTTGGTGCCGGCCAACGAATCGGCGGCGGTGGGATACCAGGTGCGTGACCCGATCGGCAGCGAGTTGTTGAACCACAGTTCCTGCCCCCACTGACCGTTACAGGACGGGCCGTTGGTGCAGTTGTTGGTGCCGGCGAAACTGAAATAGGTGGCACTGCCGCCGGTGACCGGGTCGTTGGGCATGCTCTTGGTTTTGGAGTTGTGCGCGTCGAACGACAGCTGGAAACGATCGCTCACTTGCCAGTCGGCATTGAAGCCTAGCGAGCCGAGCGTGTACTTCTGCTCGTTGCGCTGCTGCTCCATGCCGAAGTCCTTGGCGCCGTTGGGCACGTCGCGCAGATACACCGGCGTGGCCACCGCCTGGCCGGTGTCGAAGGTCAGATCGGTGAAGCTGTTGGCGCGTTGCAGCCAGATCCCCTGCTCACCGCGCTCCTCGCGGATTTCATTGGACGAATAGGTGTAGTCCAGGGTCAGGGTGAGGCTGTCGCTCGGCGCGAACTGCATCACCGCCTGGCCATTCATGCGCTCGCGCTGGAAGTCGGCGAATGCGTAGCGCAGATCGTTGGGCATGCCGTACAGCTGGCCGATCGCCGGTGCGTCGGTCACCACCGCATCCGGCCGTAGCGCCGGATCGGTGCCGGTCCAGCGCTGGATATTCCAGGCGTTTTCGGTGGCCTGCACCGAGCCGCCGTGCCGCTTCTGGTAGCTGCCGCTCAAGCCGATACCGAAGGTCTTGTCGGGATTGGTATAGCTGAAAATGCCCGACACCTCAGGCGTGAGCGAATCGCCGAACGGCTGCGACCGGTCGGAGACCATCTTGGCGCCGGCATTGGCGACCACCCCGGAGTGATTGAACGGCTTGTCGGTCTGGATGTTGATGGTGGCGCCGATGCCGCCGCTGGGCGCGGTGGCGCGGCTGGTCTTGTAGACCTCGATGCCGGTGATGGCTTCGGAGGCGAGCTGGGCGAAGTTGAACGCGCGCGTGCCCACGTCCACGCCACCGATCGGCGTCTGGCCCGGCGCACCGAACGCATCGGCACCAGGAATCAGACGACCATTGAGCGTGACGGTGTTGAACTGCGGGCCGAAACCGCGTGCGGTGACCTGTGCACCTTCGCCGTCGCGGCGTTCGATCGAAATACCGGTGATGCGTTGCAGCGACTCTGCCAGATTGGTATCGGGAAATTTACCGATGTCCTCGGCACTGATCGCGTCCACCACGCCGGCTGCATCGCGCTTGATGCCCATCGACTGATCCAGGCTGCTACGGATGCCGGTGACATTGACCGCATCGAGCGTAGTGGCGTCGGTAGCGGACTGCGGCGTTGCGACCTGCCGCGCGGGCACGTCCTGCGCGAATGCAGGGTTGATGACCAACAGGCCACCGACGAAGGTAAACATGGCCTTCGACTTCAAACTGCTCAACGTACGACGCATCGATCTATCCTCGGGTCTGGAGTCAACACCCACGGCCGCCGTCGCGGAATGCGACACGGCGATTGTTTGGCTACGCGACTTGATCCGCCACGTGCGCTTATCTCTCTGCAGCACTGCATCTGATTCCCCGCGTGTGATGCACGCGGCCATCCCCCTGATGCCGACCATGCGTGCCGGGTTGCAGACGAACCCGGCCTGAGCCACAACCCATGCAACACCTGCGTGCCGACCTTTCAAGCGGCACGCCTGCGACCAACGCTGCTACGCGACCACTCGCTCAAGCCAGTGCCAGCAACCGTTTCAAGACTGATAGCGCTAACATGGGGCGCAGCCTAGTCATGCGTGCCAGTGCTTGTCACCGTGCGTTGCAACAAACACGCAATGCCACGCGACAGCACAAAACAGCGCGCGCGCTTGAGCCTGCAAGGTAAATGCAGATGCACCGTGGCTGTAAGCGTTATCAGCCGATGCCTGCGGTGATGCGGCATCCCCCTTGCCCGCGCGCGCAATCGCAAGGCTGCACGAAGGCGGCGTTGAAAAGTTGCGCAAACTCTCGCAGTGACGGAACAGCACATGCGATGCAAGGTCGCGGTGGCAACGCTGCACCGCCATCATCCCCAAGCCGGAGACGGGCACATGCGCTGCGGTTGTCGAGTACGTCGCTCGCACTGGCCACAACAAAAAAGCGCGCAACCGTTGCAATCGATTGCGCGCTTTTGCGCTCCAGCCTGGCACATCGTGCCCGTCGCATCCGCGCCATGGCGGCGCGGATGATTGCATCGGCAACCGCTAGCCGATCACATCCAGTCGGTTGTCGCTGCGTTGCGCATCGGGCAACACATGGTCTGGGTCCAGCGTGACGTGCAGCACCTTCTGCGTGGTCGGCAGCGTCAACGTGGGCGCGGTGCTCTGCAGCCACGTCTCCACCGGCACACGGCGATCCAGATGACTGCCGTCGGCCAAGTCCACGCGCACGGTCACCGGCATCACCAGTTTCTGCCGGCTGCGCAGCGTGAGCTGTACGCCCTTGGCAGGATTGTGATCGATGTAATGCGCCTCGCTGATCCCCATGTCCAGCTGCCAGTTGTTGAGATACCAGCCGCGCCACCACCATGCGAGGTCCTCGCCGCTTTCGCTTTCCATCAGCCTGAAGAAATCCGACGGCGTGGGATGTTTGTAGGCCCAGGTGGCGATGTATTTGCGGAAGGCCGGATCGAAGCGTTCCGGCCCGAGGATCTGCTCGCGCAACAGCACCAGCCCCAATGCGCCTTTGAAATAGGTCAGTGAATGGCGGTACTTCTCGCTGGTGGAATCGGCATTGTCCATCAACGTCGGCGCGCTAGTATCGGCCAGCAACGGCAGGATTTCATCGACCGGGTTGCCGCCCTTGGGCGCATATTCCGAATCGCGCTTGGGCGCGTATTCGCCCTTGTTGAAGGCGTCCGATGCATACACGTCGATGAAGGTGTTGAAGCCTTCATCCATGAACGCATGCCGGCGCTCGTTGGAGCCGACGATCATCGGGAACCAGGTGTGGCCGATCTCGTGCGCGGTGATCCAGAACAGATCCTTGCCGCCATCTTCAAAGCCATCGAAGACGATGCCCGGATACTCCATGCCCGCGCCATACCCACCCAGGTTGACCGCCGCCGGCCATGGATACGGGTACCACTGCGAAAAATGCTCGATCGCGCCTTTGACGTATTCGGTGGAGCGGTTCCACTTGTCCGCGCCCACGCCTTCGACCGGATACACCGACATCGCCAGCGACTGCTTGCCGCCGGGCAGCTTGATGCGCGCGGCGTCCCAGACGAACGCAGGCGAGGCGGCAAACGCAACATCGCGCGTGTGTTCCATATGGAAGCGCCAGGTGCGCGTGCCGGCTCCCGCCGGCTTGGCAGCACGCGCGGTCACTTCATCGGGGGTGCGGATCAGGACGGTGCGATCGCTCTCACGCGCCTGTTCCAGACGTTGCTGCTCGGCGCGGCTGAGCACCTCGGACGGGTTGGTCAGCGCGCCGGAACCGGCGACCAGAAAGCCCTCCGGCACGGTCACCGCATAGTCGAAATCACCGTATTCCAGATAGAACTCCGAGCCCAGATACGGCTGCGTGTCCCAGCCACGCAGATCGTCGTAGACCGCCATGCGCGGATACCACTGCGCGATCTCGTAGATCTCGCCCTGCTTGCTGGCACTGAACGCCGTACGGCCGCCCCAGGTGCCCGGAATCGTGTAGCGGTAGCGGATATGCACGGTGAGCGCCTTGCCCTGCCCGGCCAGCGGCTGCGGCAGGTCCACCCGCATGCGGGTGTCGTCGACGACAAAGTGCGCGGGCTGGCGGCGGCCACCGGTGTCGATCTCGACACTGGCGATCTGCATGCCCTCAGTGAACTGGGTGCGCCGCGACGGCCGGCTGGCGGCAGCGCGCGCATCGGTGCGGTAGATGTTCTGATCCAGCTGCAACCACAACACGTCCAGCGTGTCCGGGCTGTGGTTGGTGTAACGGATCGCCGCCTCGCCGGTGAGCGTATGGCTGGCCGGATCGATACGGGCGTTGAGCGTGTAGTCGGCACGGTTCTGCCAGAACAGCGGGCCGGGCACGCCGCTACCGCTGCGGTAGGCACTGGGTGCATCGGGCAATTGCAGCGGGGCGAACAGGGCCAGCGGATCGAACGCGGCGTTGGCACCAGGCGGGCTTTTTGCCGGCGCGGCCTGCGCATACGAGGTGACGCACGCCAGCGACAGCGCAATGGTGAGCGAGCGACGCAAGCTGGGGAACATGGGGGAGATCCTGCGGCGGAGGGGATGCCCATCCTACGGTTGCCTTCGCCTGCCGTGGCACTGCCATTGGTCCCGGTTGGGGCGTTCAGGTATCGCCCGATGCCGGGCACGCCGGCTTGAGACGCCTCGCAGCGCAACCGCTGCGGGCGTGGGCCAGAGCGCCAGGCTGCTGGCCCGTCCACGCTCGCCCGAAAGCGACGCCGCTGCCCGGCCGACGCCGTCAGTCGGCGGCAAGCCGTGCCAGTCGCATCGGGCCATTTCCACCCTCGGCCAGCGTGTCGCCTGGATTGCTCAAGCGACAACGCCGCAGCGACAGGCAACCGCAGCCGATGCAGTCGGTGAGCTGATCGCGCAAGGCCTGCAGCTCGGCGATACGTGCGTCCAGTTGACCGCGCCAGCGCGCCGACATGCGCGCCCACTCCGCGCGCGTGGGGGTGCGCTGGTCCGGCAATACCGAGAACGCATCGAGCACCTGCTGCAGCGGTACACCCAGCCGTTGCGCCACGCGGATGACCGCAATGCGTCGCAGCACATCGCGCGCATAGCGGCGTTGATTGCCCGCCGTGCGCAGGCTGTGGATCAAGCCTTTGCGCTCGTAAAAATGCAGCGCCGACACCGCCACGCCGCTGCGCCTGGCCACTTCACCCACGGACAACTCACGCTGCATTGCCTTGACCTCAACCTTGGTTGAGGCAGGATGCTGCGCTGCCATGACCGGTGCAAGCACTGTCGCCATGGCCTGCACACTTCAGTTTCTGGATATTCGATGCCCGCCGATACCGCCTCGCCCGCTACAGCCAATCGCCACACGCACCCCACGTCCATCCTCGCCGCTCCCTATCGCGCCGCGACGCTGGGCATGGTGGCACTGGTGTCGCTCAACGCTTTCGAATCGCTGGCAGTTGCCGCCGCCATGCCGACCGTGGCACGCGAATTGAACGGGTTGTCGCTGTATGCGCTGGCGTTTGGCGGCACGCTGGCGACCAGTGTGGTGGGCATGACCGCTGCGGGGCACTGGAGTGATCGTCGCGGCCCGGGTGCCGCGCTGGCCGCAGGGCTGGTGTGTTTCGTGATCGGCCTGTTGGTTGCCGGGCTGGCGCCGAGCATGCCGCTGCTGATCGCCGGCCGCTTGCTGCAAGGACTCGGCGCCGGCGCGTACTCGGTGGCGCTGTACGTGATCGTCGGTCAGCTGTATCCGGCAGCCTTGCAACCGCGCGTGTTCGCCGCGTTCTCGGCCGGCTGGGTGGTGCCCTCGTTGATCGGGCCGGGCATCAGCGGGTTGATCGTGCAGCACGCGGGATGGCGCTGGGTGTTTCTGTCGGTGCCGCTGCTGGCCATTCCGGCCGGGCTGATGCTGTGGCCGGCAATCCGCGGGCGGGCGTGGTCGAGCGCGGCACCCGGCGACTCCACTGCGGCATTGGGCTGGGCGATCGGCGCGGCGATCGGCGTGCTCGGCGTGTATCTGGGCGGACAATTGCAGGGAATGTTCGCGTTGTTGGCGATGACGCCAGCGCTGTTGCTCACGGTGTTCTGCGCCTGGCGCCTGCTGCCGGCCGGCACGCTGCGGCTTGCCCGCGGCCTGCCCAGCGTGATCGCGCTGCGCGGCATCGCGGCGGCGGCGTTCTTCGGTTTCGAGGCGTTTCTGCCGCTGCTGCTGTCGCGCGAACGCGGGCTGTCGCCATTACTGGCCGGGGTCGCGCTGAGCGTCGGTGCGCTGGGCTGGTTCAGCGGTTCGTGGTACCAGGGCCATAGCCGTGCTGGCTGGTCGCGCCCACGCCTGCTCAAGACCGGCGCGCTGTTGATGTCGTTGGGCATCGTGATCAGCGCCGGCGCGGTGTGGCCGGCGATTCCGGTGCCAGTGGCGATGACGGGTTGGGCGCTGACCGGCCTGGGGATGGGGCTGCTGTATCCGAGCCTGTCGGTGTTGATGTTGTCGCTGTCGCCGCCCGCGCAACAGGGTGCCAACAGCTCGGCGCTGCAGTTGAGCGAAGCGATTGCGGTGGCCGCCGCGCTGGCGCTGGCCGGTGCGTTGTTCGCCGCGCTGCTGACATCGGCGACGGTCGCCGCGTACCTGAGCGTGTTCGCACTGGCCTGGCTGCTGACGGCGGCGAGCTTTTGCGTGGCGCGTCGGGTGTGATGGCTGGTGCGGCGTCCAGCCAGCGATGCAGCGAAGCGCTGACCATGGAGGCGGGCCAACCGACCTGCATCGCACGCAACCGCTGCCGCGATTGCACGGTGCACACCGGCGCCTCGCTCGGCACGTCACGCATCGGTCGCACGCTGCCGGCCAGCACAGCGCACCGATGAACGTGCCAGGCGCTTTGCCGATCCTGTCGGGATCACTCTGGCAGGGAATGAAAAACCCAACTCGCCAGCGACTGGTCATTTTTTCGCCACCCATCTTGACAGCGTTGCGGGCCGGGGCCTGTACGCACTTGTCCACAGCCTTGTGCAGCGTCCATCCACAGGGGGTGTGGAAAACCTGCGCAGCTTGGCAGGCACTGCAGGGCTTGCGCGCAACGTCAGCGTGTGCGACGCGATAAGCCGCATCGCCACGCACATCCGTCTGGCTGATGGCACAACGCCTGCCGCCGCATGCATGCCTCTGCTCGAGGCATGCCGTCACCACCAGCATTCGATCCGACGCGCAGCACCGCCACCTCACAGTGGCGATGCATGCTCAGCGCCGGATCACCCGACGATGACGTGTGGCACGAAGCGCGAAGTGTCGCGGGTGATCGGGCCGTCGTCGTCGCGCATACCCAAACCGGCGGGGCGATCGGCCACCACCCAGCTGCCCACCAGGGCATGCCGGCCGTCGAACACCGGCAACGGATGATGTGCCTGCAGGATCGCCGGTCCATCCATATACGGCCCATCGGTCTGCGCGGCGTCGCCTTGTGCGGTCACCAGCGAAATGTTGGCGCCCTCGCGCGACAGCAGCGGCTTGCGCACCCAGCCTGCCGTCGGCGCCTCGCCGGCTTGCGCAAACCGCGCAGGCAACAGATTGGGATGGCCCTGATGCCGTTCCCACAGCAGCGGCAGGATGCCCTTGTTGCTCAATACCGATTTCCACGCCGGCTCGATCAGGCGCACGCGGTTGGCGCACAGCGCCGGGCCGAAGCGCTCTTCCATCATGAATTCCAGCGGGTAGAGCTTGAACAGGGTCTGGATCACCCGATCCTGCTCATCGGTGAACCAGCCCTCGGCACTGAGGCCGATGTCTTCGATGGCCACTTCTTCGGTGCTGATGCCCACCTGATGTGCGCAGTCGCGCAGGTAACGCACCGTGGCGCGATCTTCCAGCGAATCGCGTACCGCCGAAAAATGCATCTGCGCACCGATCGCGCCATCCACCGCCAACGCGCCCAGGGTCTCGCACAGCAGATCCTGGATCAGGTTGTACTGATCGGTGCCCTTGGGCAACGCACCGGCGGCAATCTGCTGCTCCAGCCACAACCACTGGAAATACGCCGACTCGTACAGCGACGTCGGCGTGTCGTAATTGAGCTCGTACAACTTGGCCGGGCCGTTGCCGGAGTACGCCAGGTCCATGCGGCCATACAGATGCGGGTCGCGGTTCTTCCACGAATTGGCGATCCAGTCCCAATAGAACGGCGGAATCGCCAGCTGCGTCATCAGCTGTTCGGAGCCCACCACCTCGTCCACCAACTGCATCGCCATGTCGTGCAGGTCTTGCGTGGGCGCTTCGATGTCGTCTTCGATCTGCTGCAGCGAAAACGCGTAGTACGCGCTTTCGTCCCAGTACGGCTCGCCGTCGATGGTGTGGAAATGGAAACCGAGCGACTCGGCCTGCGCGCGCCAATCCGGCCGTTCGGCAATTGCGATGCGTTGCATGTCAGCCGCCGAATCCGGAACTGCGCCCGCCGCTGCCGAACGAGCTGCGCGCCGCCGCACTGGAGCCGAAACCCGAGCGCGACACGGTGATCGCGCGCGTCGGCATGTCGATCGCACCGCTGCGGCCGCGCACGGTGCCGATGCGGTTGCTGGCCAGATCGCCGTTGGGCTTGTAATACCCACCGCTGCGGTAATCGCGGTACAGCGGGATCGAGCCGCCATAGCGATAGCCGCCGCCACCGCTCATGTTGCCCAATGCGTAGCCCAGCAGAAAACCGCCCATCGGCGGGATCCAGCTCTGCTGGCCCTGCGCCGTCTGCACCGCCGTACAACTGCCGAACTGCTCGTCGCACTCGTAACGCGTATTGAAGCGCGGGGCTGCCTGCTGGTGCTTGGTCACCGCCTCGTCGTAGGCCTTGAGGCATTGCTGGATATCGGTCTGTTCCTGCTTGATCTTGTAGCAGTCGGAGGCCGATTGCAGCACCACACCCGTTTCCGGTTCGGAACCGCAACCGGTAACCAGCGCGACCGGCAATGCGGCCATCAGGGTGAGTTTGAGATTGCGTGATCGCTTCATGCCTGCGCTCCGTTACGGCGTGATCGCTGCGGCATTGATCAGCCCGACCGCGATCGAGACACCAGCCGAAAAGATGCCGGCGGCGGCGACGTTGTCGGTGATCTGCCGCGAGATGCGCCCGGCCACCAGATTGGCCAGCAGATACGCCAGCACCTGGATGCCGCAGGCGACCACGCCCCAGATCAGCGCATCGATCAGGCTCACCGAGTGGGTGATGGCCGAATGCAGCGGCAAGGCCACGCCGATCAAATTGCCGGCCAGCGCGGTGGCGGCCGCCACATTGCCCTGCCGCAGCAGGGTGAAATCCTTGTGCGGGGTGACCAGGGTCACCAGTACCACCGAGACGATCAACACGCCCAGGCCGGTACCGAAGTAGGAAACAAACGCGAGAAAACTTTGCAGGTTGATCGGGTTCATGGCAGGACCAGGGTAAGGGGAAGACGAGCGCGCACGCTCAGGTGATATCCAGATCGGCGACGGTGACATCGATGCCGACCGCATAGGTGACGCAGAATTCGTTGGGGCCGGAATCCTCGCCGGTGACCAGCAGGAACTCTTCGCGCTGCAACGCCGGCACATCGCGGCTATAGAGCATGGCGTAATGGGTCAGGTCGCCATCGCGGCGCGGCGGCTGATAGCGGTACAGCACCTCGTCGTAGGCGATCGGCGGGATGCGCGCACTGTCATCGGTGGATTGGGTGGCGCGCTCCCAGCGCTTGCCGGCGTACTCGATCTGCGCCGCGCCCAGATGCGGGTGCTGCATCACGAACTCCTGAAACGCCTGCTTGCTCGGCGGGTTCACCGTCTCGCAATACACGAACGCCTTCATCGCCTCCAGATCGCCGCCGACCGTGGTGACCTGCAAGAACGCATCGTCATCCAGATAGAAACGATGCAGCGAATAGCCATCGCCCAGATTGACGTGGCCGTAGCACGGGATGCCCTGATTTCCGCCCGGCAACTCGGCAGTCATGGCATCCGGCGCCATGCGGTACAAGGTGGTGTCGATCTCCACCTGACCACCGACGCGCAGGCCCAGCGGCAGCATGTGGCCGATCGCGCCGCTACCGGTGGTGGGCAGCGGCGGCGGCTGTGGTTGACCGAACAACTTGCTGAAAAAACTCATCGTCATGCACCTCGTGGCGATGTGGGAATGGAAGCAGCCGCTGGGCGCAGGGCCTGCCATGCGATGGCGTGCACCGGCACGCGCTGCTCGGCCAGGTAATACAGCATGGCACCGGCGGCCACTGCGGTGTGTGCGGGCGGGTTCAGCCGTAACGCGCCATCGGGGGCGCGCAGGCCCAACAGCAAGGCGCCCCGCTGACTGAAATCCGCAGCCAGCAGGCTGTAATCCAGCGGCATCGCATCGGCCGGAACCATCAGGCTGAACTGGGTGGGGCCATCGTCCACCGACAGCAGCTCGGCAGTGATCGCGGCGCTGCCCGGATCCTGCGCAGCGCGCGCCAGGATCTCGGCGGTCATCGGGCGGGTGCATTCGATGGCCGGATAGTGGCAATTGACCAACCGCGCGGCGCTGCCCGAATCGAAGTGCGCCACGATGTGCGCACGCGGCGCATGCGCCATCAACGCGAACACTGCCGCCAGGGTCTGATCGTCGGACGGCGGGTTGACGATCACACGCGCCGCGCCCGCGATGCCCGCACGCAGATACACGTCTGTGTGCGTATAAGACTCGGCGGCGATAAAGCGCATGTGGTCGGGCATCGGGTTCTCGGCCACGCCCTCGGCGATCAGCACCACGCCTTCGTCGTCGGTGGCGGTGTCGGACAGCAACAGCTCCAGCAAGCGGGTGGAGGCGGCGCCCTGCCAACCGATCAGGATGGTATGCCCGCGCAGGTCGGCGTAAGCCATCTTGCCCATGTGGTGGCGCCTCCAGAAAGTGATGAGCACGCCGCTGGTCTTGGCCAGCACCGTGGCGAACAACGCCACTGCGCCCGGCATCAACACGAACGCGGCGATATAGCGCCCGGCCACCGAGCCCGGCGACAGGTCGCCGTAGCCGATGGTGGTGGCGGTGGTCATGTAGTAGTACGGAAACGCGTCCAGGCCGACGAGCTTGTGCTCGCCGGCCAGCAGCAACAACAGCCAGCTCAGCCCCATGTGCGCCAGCAGGGCCAGCGCCACCATGCCCCAGCTGACGCGGCGCACGTGGCGTCGCAACACCCGGAACAGCTTTCCGACAATGATCATGGCGCGTCCTGTGCCGTGCGGTGGATCAGCTGTCGCTGCGTGGAACCTGCTGCACGTCGCGCACCTGGCCGATCAGCGGCGCGCTGCCGCCAGCGTTGTCGTGACCGAGCTGGGCCGGCTTCTTGAAGCGCGCCAGCACGGCGGCGGCGTTGGACTCGCCTTCCATCAGGCCGGCCGCAGCCAGACGCCGATTGAGATCGCCGTCGCCGCTGGACGCTTCCAGTTCTTCGGCCGATTCGATGCGTGCGGAGGTTTCGGCCTGACGCGCCTTGATGCGCTCCAGCGATTCCAGCGCCGAGCCCATCTTGCTGCTGGCGCCGGAATGGCGCGCGGCAATCGCCGCCTGCGCCTTCTGCACCGCGTCGGTGGCCTTGACCGTATCGATCTGCTGGCGCATGCCGCGCAGCTGGTTCTCGGTCTTCTGGATGGTGGCCTTGAGCGTCACCACCGACTGGTCGAGCGAGGTCTTGGAGGCCTTGTCGCCAGCGTCCTCGCTTTCCAGCGCGGCCAGTTTGGTCGCCACATCGTGGGCCAGCGATTCGTCGCCCTTGGCCAGCGCACCTTCGATATAGCGCGTGTATTCGGCCATCTTGCCGGCGCGCGCGTCGATCTTCTGCTGGGCGAGCTTGCTCTGCGCCATCAGCTTGGTCAGCTCTTCGCGCGAGCGCGTGAGCTGGGCGCCGGCATCGCGCATTTCCTGGTCCAGGATGCGCAGCGCATTGGCGTCGACGGCCTTCTGGCCGGTTTCGTGTGCAGTGCCACGCAGCAGCGTGATCAGCTTGGAAAAAATACTCATGGCAACACGCCTTTAGGAAAAGAACGGCTTGAGAGATTCGGCGGCATCCAGCGTATTGGCCGCCAGGGTCTGGATTTCCTCGTCGATCTGGTCGAGCGTGGACGACGCCGACAGTTCGCCGAAGACCACATAGCTATCCTTGCCATCGACCTGGACCAGGCCCAGGTTGGACAAGGGATTGAGCGGATTGAGCCGCAGGCAGGCATCGTTGAAGGCCGCCCGATCGCTGACCTGGTCGGCATTGGCCAGCAGCGTGGACACGAACACCTGCGAGCCGGAGGCCGCAACCTGGATCTGCATGTCGCCATGGTCGGCCAGGGTGAGGTTGATGGCCGGCTCCAGGCCGTCGATCAACTCGACCTCGATCGGCTGGTCGCGGTAGCGCTCGGCCAGCAGGCCGTGCAATTCGACAGTGGTGTACTGCGTCATAGGATGTCCTGTCCTTTGGTCATGGAGCGATGTGATGCAGCAAGAGTCGTGCAATGGGCGGACATACTACAGACTGTTTGCGACCGGCAGAAAGGGCCCGAAGTCAGCTGGTCAGGCAAGCTGCAGGCGGAAGCAGACCACCCGTTCAGTTGGCTCGAAACCGCACGCCGCATGCGCCGCCTGGGCGCCGCTGTCTTCCAGCCGCGTATCGGAGGCCAGCTCCACGCAGCCCTGATCCCGGGTCCACTCGACCGCCGCGGCAACCAACGCACGACCGAGCCCGCGGCCGCGCCAGGCCGGAATCACATACCACCCTTCCAGAAAGCCCACCGGCGTGCTGTCGGTGCCATTGACGTATTCATGGCGCACCGAGACCTCGGCAAACCCCAGCGCCGCATCCGCATCGTCCACCACCACCAGGTGGCGGGCCTCTGATTGCGCCAGCGCGGACTGCAGCTCGTCCAGGTCATCGTCGGCATCCGGCCACAAGGCCAGGCGCAAGGCCAGCAAGGCCCGTGCATCGGTACCGACCGCCGCGCGCACCCGCCAGCCGGCCTGCGCGCTCACGGATACAGCATCCGCTTGCTCCAGTGGCTGGCCGCATCGGCCTCGTAGCGCCAGCGCTCGTGCAGGCGGAACTTGGCGCCGTACCAGAACTCGAACGCCTGCGGCACCACCCGGAACCCGCTCCAGCCATCCGGGCGCGGCACGTCGCGCCCGTCGAAGGTGGCTTCGACCTTGGCGATCGCCGCATCGAACTCCTCGCGCGAGCCCAGCGTTTGCGACTGCAGCGAGGCCCAGGCGCCGATCTGGCTCATGCGCGGGCGCGAGGCGAAATAGGCATCGGCTTCGTCCGCGCTCACCAGTTGCACGCCCCCTTCGATGCGTACCTGGATCCCGGCCTCGCGCAGGCTGCGCCACAGGAACAGCAACGCCGCCTGCGGGTGGGTCTGCAGGTCGCGGCCCTTGGCGCTGTCCAGATGGGTGTAGAACACGAATCCGCGCGCATCGAAGGCCTTGAGCAACACGGTGCGTGCGCTCGGCCGGCCATCCACATTGGCAGTGGCCACGGTCATCGCGCTGGCTTCGAGTTCGGCGCTGTCGTGGGCCTCGGCGTACAGCGCGGTGAAGGTGGCAAGAGCTTCTGCGTACAGGTCGGTCATGGCGGTGCGCGGGTGGCAAGATTGGTGCCTATTGTGGGCGCATCGCGCGCGCTTCGCCTATGTCCGTGTTGTCGCAGCATGCGCATGCTGCGCGCCGGCAGACCGTGTGATGCGAGCGGATGCGGCAGACACGCGTGCTGCCGGGATCGATCCGGCCGCACAGAGCGGCCCGATGCGCGGGCGTGAATGCTACGATCCGTGGGCATGAACCCCGCTCCCAATCTCGTGATGGTCGGCCCGATGGGCGCCGGAAAAAGCTGCATCGGCCGCCGCCTGGCCGAGCGCTTCGGGCTGGAGTTCGTCGACGTGGATCAGGCCATCGTCGAGCAGGTCGGCAGCAGCATCCCGGCGATCTTCGAACAGCACGGCGAAGCACGGTTTCGGCAGCACGAGCTCGCAACCTTGCGGGCATTGCTGGAACAGGACAACAAACTGATCTCCACCGGTGGCGGCGCGGTGCTGGATCCACTCAACCGCCAGCGCATCCGCGAGCGCGGGTTCGTGGTGTACCTGCACGTGAGCGTGCCGGCGCAGCTGACCCGGCTGGCGCGCGACCGCAATCGTCCGCTGTTGCAGCGCGCCGACCGCGAACAAGTCCTGCACGCGATGGCCGCGCAGCGCACCCCGCTGTACCAGGAGGTCGCCGACCTCAGGCTGGAAACCGATCACCTTTCCCCCGCCGAGGCGACCGCGCAGCTGGTGCTGCGTCTGGCCGCGCAATGGCGCATGTCGAGTCCCCCCGCATGACACTTCCCCGTTCCTCGCGCAGCGTCGATGTCGACGGCGCGCAGCCTTACACCATCACCATCGCGCCCGGCCTGCTGGCCGACGGCGCGCGTCTGGCCAGCCATGTGCGCGGCCGCCACGTGCTGCTGCTCAGCGACTCGCAGGTCGCCCCGCACTATGCGGCCGGCGTGCGCAGCGCACTGCTGCAGGCGCGCCCGGACCTGCAGCTGGGCGAGCTGGTGATCGCGGCCGGCGAAGCGTCCAAGACGCTGGACAATTTCGGTGCTGCGATCGCCGCGCTGGCCGAATTGGGCGCCACCCGCGATGCCTGCGTGTTCGCGCTTGGCGGCGGCGTGGTCGGCGACCTGGCCGGGTTCGCGGCCGCGTGCTGGATGCGTGGCGTGGACTGCGTGCAGTTGCCCACCAGCCTGCTGGCGATGGTGGATTCGTCGGTCGGCGGCAAGACGGCGGTGGATATCCCGCAGGGCAAGAATCTGGTGGGCGCGTTCCATCCACCACGTGCGGTGATCGCCGACACCGACACCTTGGGCACCCTGCCCGCACGCGAGCTGCGTGCCGGCCTGGCCGAAGTGATCAAGTACGGCGCCATCCGCGACCCGTTGTTCTTCCAGTGGCTGCATGCCGAACGCCGCGCCCTGCTCGATGGCGATGCTGCTGCATTGGCACAGGCGATTGCGCGCAGCTGCGAGCACAAGGCCGAGATCGTGGCGCGCGACCCACTGGAAAAAGGCGAGCGCGCGCTGCTCAACCTGGGCCACACCTTCGGCCACGCGATCGAGACCGAACAAGGCTACGGCGCACCGGGCAACGACAACCTCAACCACGGCGAAGCGGTGGCGGTGGGCATGGTGCTGGCGGCCCGGCTGTCGGCCGCATTGGGCATGAGCGATGCGCAGGACACCGACGCGCTGCGCGCCCTGCTGCACGACTTCGACCTGCCCACCGAGATCCCGCCCGGCCTCTCGCCCGACGCCTTGCTGGGGCGCATGCGCCTGGACAAGAAGAACATCGCCGGCCGCTTGCGCCTGGTGTTGTGGCGCGGCATCGGCAAGGCCGAAGTGGTGCCCGATGTGGACGAAGCCGCCGTGCTGGGGATTCTGGCGCGCTGAGTCGTCCACGCCGGCTCGGGATACTGCCGGGTCGTGGATGCAGCGGAGATCGCGTGACTGAAGCCCCCGGCAGCGGGAACCTGCGCTGGTGAGCGCCACCGAGATGGCGACGCTGCATCACGGCGTTGGACGCATTGCCCGCCAACCGCTTACCGCGCAGGTTGCACGGCAAACCGGATGCCGCGACATGCTCGGGTTGGATCGGCCGGGCGCGCGCTGGCACCCACCGTGCTTGCAGCCGCCGCACCCCGAGCACGCCCCAGCATCCCGAAGACCTAGCACCGTTCGCAGCTGCGCGGCCGGTCCGGTCATGCTGCAACTGGCCGTCTCCACGTCCGAATTCCAACTCCCCCCAGCCTTCAGCACCGCCCGGCTACAATCGGCGCCATGCGCATCCTCCTGCAACACGATCCGGGCGGCAACGAACCGCTCCGCTACGTCCAGCTGACCCTGCAACCGGACCTGTTCGGTGGCTGGGAGTTGCTGCGCGAAAGCGGCCAGATCGGTGGACGCACGCAACTGCGGCGGGACCAGTACCTGCAGCAGGAGGAAGCGGACCGTGCCTTCGAGAAGGCGCGCGATACCCACATCAAACGCGGCTTCCAACTCATCACCAGCGGCGCCGACGCGCCGCGCTGAGGACCCCCATGCTCAAGAACGATCGCCTGTTGCGTGCCCTGCGCCGCGAGCCCGTAGACCGCACGCCTGTGTGGCTGATGCGCCAAGCCGGCCGCTATCTGCCCGAATACCGCGCCACCCGCGCGCGCGCCGGCAGCTTCCTGGGCATGGCCAAGAACCCCGAGATCGCCTGTGAAGTGACGTTGCAGCCACTGCAGCGCTTTCCGTTGGACGCGGCGATCCTGTTCTCCGACATCCTGACCATTCCCGATGCGATGGGCCTGGAGCTGTACTTCGTCGAAGGCGAAGGCCCCAAGTTCCGCCATCCGGTGCGCGATGCGGCCGCGATCCATCGGCTGGGCGTGCCCGACATGGAAACCGAGCTGCGCTACGTGATGGATGCGGTGCGGCTGATCCGCCGCGAACTCGATGGCGCGGTGCCGTTGATCGGTTTCTCCGGCAGCCCGTGGACGCTGGCCTGCTACATGATCGAAGGCGGCGGCAGCAAGGAATACGCACGCATCAAGGCCATGGCCTTCAACGCGCCGGAGGTGCTGCATCACCTGCTCAGCACTGTCACCGATGCGGTGATCGCGTATCTGTCGGCGCAACGCGCGGCCGGCGCGCAGGCGCTGCAGGTGTTCGACACCTGGGGCGGCGTGTTGTCGCCGGCGATGTACCGCGAATTCTCGCTGCCCTATCTCACCCGCATCGCACGCGAGCTGGAACGCGGCGACGGCGCGCAGCGCACCCCGCTGGTGCTGTTCGGCAAAGGCAACGGCGCCTACGTGAGCGAGTTGGCGGCCAGTGGCGCCGATGCGGTGGGGGTGGACTGGACCATCTCGCTGGCCGACGCCGCCGAGCGCGCCGGTGGCCGCGTCGCGCTGCAGGGCAACCTGGATCCGGCCACCTTGTACGGCTCGCCCGACGCGATCCGCGCCGAAGTCGGCAAGACCCTGGACAGCTACGCACAAGGCAATGGCGGCTCGCGCGAAGGCCACGTCTTCAACCTCGGCCACGGCATGTCGCCGGACATGAATCCGGACCATGTCGGCGTGCTGGTCGACGCCGTGCAGACGCTGAGCAAGCGGTGATGCACCGCGCGATCGACAGCGCATCGGCGCTGTCGATCGCGCGAAGGGTCGATGATCCATATTGGAATGGGTGGAGCCAGTTGACCTGGCCGGCCGCTGCGGCAGACCGCGATGTATTCCATCACCGACCCGCACGATACCGTGTGCATTCGACCACGGCATCGATAACCGAAGATCGGCCACGCGCCCGCGCATGCGATGCCGCGCCACCGTGATAACGGCCTGCACAGTTGCCGTCCTTTCATCTTGCTGCGATCGCGACGCGGCTTGATGGCGCACAGGCCACGCCATGCGCAACCCGCGTTATCGCTCTTCCAACCGAAGCCGCATGCTGCTGGGTCGCAGAATTGATCGCGCCTGCAATCAATCGTGTCTCTCTACCAGGCATGAAACGCCGTTGCCCGCGGTTATTGAAAACGGCGAAGAAAACGCCGGCCATTGACGACCCACGCGATCGCTATTCGGCTCGCACACCAGACGCCAGACAGAAACTCCCCTAGTGGAGTTCGGTTACCGCTTGCGTTCGCAACCGGAGACGACCACACCAGCACGACTGCGCATCCATCGCCGTAACTCCGGCACAAATCCGGGGCGGCAGCCGACCTTGCGCGTCCCTGACGACACTCCCAACGCATCGGGGGCGCCACAGGGGTGGATGGACCGATGGATGACCATCGCGGCGATGGCACCGGCAAGCGCCACGTCCCGCAGGCAGGAAGGCCCCCTTGCCGAGTGAGCACGCCTCTCTGGGTTTCTGCACGGTGGTGCTGGGATAATGCAGTTCCTCTTCGATAGCGACCACCATGTCCCGACCCGTCCCCGTCCTGCGCGACTACGACACCATCAAGCCCTTGCTGTGGCTGGTGTCGCTGGCGATCTTCATGCAGATGCTGGATGCGACCATCGTCAACACGGCGTTGCCGTCGATGGCGCACAGCCTGCACGAAAGCCCGCTGCAGATGCAGTCGGTGGTTTTCAGCTATGCGCTGGCGGTGGCGATGTTCATTCCCGCATCGGGCTGGATTGCGGACCGCTTCGGCACCCGGCGCACCTTTCTGGCCGCGATCATCGTGTTTACGCTGGGTTCGTTGCTGTGCGCAGCCGCACAACAGCTGCCGCAACTGGTTGCCGCACGCGTGGTGCAAGGTATCGGCGGCGCGATGCTGCTGCCGGTAGGCCGGCTGGCGGTGCTCAAGACGGTGACACGCACCGACTTTTTGCGCGCGATGAGTTTCATCGCAATCCCGGCGCTGATCGGCCCGCTCATCGGCCCCACGCTGGGCGGCTGGCTGGTCGAAATCGCCTCGTGGCACTGGGTGTTCCTGATCAACCTGCCGATCGGGGTGATCGGTTTCATCGCTGCGTTGAAGGTCATGCCAGACCATTATGGCGATGCGCGCAAGCGCTTTGATCTGGTCGGCTATCTGATGCTGGCAGTCGGGATGGTCGCGTTGTCGCTCGCATTGGACGGCATTTCCGAACTCGGATTACGGCATGCGTTCGTAATGCTGCTGGCGATCGGCGGGCTGGCCGCGTTGGCCGGTTATTGGCTGCATGCGGCCAGTGCGCCGGCTGCATTGTTTCCACTGGTGTTGTTCAAGGTGGCCAGCTATCGCATCGGCATTCTGGGCAACCTGTTCGCGCGCGTGGGCAGCGGCTCGATGCCGTTCCTGATTCCGTTGTTGCTGCAGGTTGGTCTGGGCATGAGCCCAATGAATGCCGGGTTGATGATGGTGCCGGTGGCGCTGGCCGGCATGGCCTCCAAGCGCGCCGCGGTGAGACTGGTCGGCCGCTTCGGCTACCGGCGCATCCTGATGCTCAATACCGTATTGGTGGGCCTGGCGATGGCCAGCTTCGCGCTGATCGACGTCGGTCAGCCGCTGTGGCTGCAGTTGATCCAACTGGCCTGCTTTGGTGCGGTGAACTCGCTGCAGTTCACCGTGATGAACACCGTGACCCTGCGCGACCTGGACCGCGAGCAGGCCAGCCCAGGCAATAGCCTGCTGTCGATGGTGATGATGCTGGCCACCGGCTTCGGCGCGGCGGCGGCGGGCAGTCTGTTGGCCGCCTTCAACACGCATCTGGGCGATAGCCACGGCGCCACGGCGGCGCTGCATGCCACCTTCCTGTGCGTGGGCGGCATCACCCTGTCTTCGACGCTGATCTTCTGGCAGCTGGCCGAGACCCGCCCGCATCCCCGGCAGGTGGAAGAAGTCGCCGAGTAACCGTTGCGCTACAGGCCCGCGTGCGGACGCCGTCGCAACGCCTCGGCAATCGTATCGGCCAGCATGTCGCCGGTCAGCGGCTTGCGCAGGAAACTGTCGAATCCAGCCTCCTGTGCAGTGGGTTCGACCGCTTCGTCCGAGCGTGCGGTCACCGCAATCAGCGGCATGTCGTAGCCGAACACGCGCAGCTGTCGTGCCAGCGCGAAACCATCCAGGCCCGGCAGGTCCAGATCCAGCAAGGCCAGGTCGAAGGCGTTGTCGGCCGCCTCGGTCAACGCAGCCAACCCATGCGGGGCATGCACCACCGAGTGGCCTTGCGAACGCAGCAGACCGACGATGACCTCGGCGATGGTCGCGTCGTCCTCCACCAGCAGGATGCGCTGCGGTGCGATCGCCGCGCTGGCACGCGTCACCTCGCCGCCGAGCGTGGCATTGGACGTCACCCAACGCAGCGGCAGATCGACCACAAAGCGCGTGCCGGCGCCCAGGCGACTGATCACCTCGATATGCCCGCCCATCGCCATCGCCAGTTCCTGACAGATCGCCAGGCCCAGGCCGCTGCCGCCGTAACGCGACGTGGTCTTGGCCCCATCGCCTTGTTCGAAACGCTGGAACAGGCGTGCCTTCTGATCGGCATTGATGCCCGGCCCGGTATCGGCCACTTCGAAACGCAGGCCTTGATACGAGCCCAGCGTGGTCAACTTGAGCCCAACCACGCCGCGCTCGGTGAACTTGATCGCGTTGCTGAGCAGATTGAGCAGGATCTGGCGGATGCGGGTGACATCGCCGCTGGCGGTGATGTCGCCCAGCAGGCCGATTTCCAGACTGAAACGCAGGCCGCGCTCCTGCGCCAGCGGCGCCGTCAGCCCCTCCACTTCGGCCACCAGCTGGCGCACCGAGAACGGCTCCAGATCCAGCTCCAGGCGCCCGGACTCGATCCGCGCCAGATCCAGCGCATCGTTGACCAGGCGCAGCAGATGCGCGCCTGCGCGGCGAATGGATTCGGTATAGCTGCGTTGCTTGTTGTCCAGCGTGGTCTTGAGCAACAACTCGCTCATGCCCAGCACACCGGTCATGGGCGTACGCACTTCATGCCCGAGCGTGGCCAGAAAGCGGGTCTTTGCAAGCGATGCCTGCTCGGCCAGTTCCTGCTTGTGTACCGCCAGTTGCCAGGCATTCAAGCGATGCAGACGCCGGCGGTACAGCAGCACCGCAGCGGCAATGCTGCACAGCGCGAGCAGGCACAGCAGGGTCAGACCCCACGGCGACAGCCACCACGGCGGCAGCACCTGAAAGCGCAGCGTCTGGCTGGCCGACCAGATGCCGTCGGCGGTGCGCCCCTGCACTTCCAAGGTGTAAGGGCCCGAAGGCAGCCGCGAAAACAGCCGCTCGCCGCTGGGGCCGACATCGATCCAGTCCGGGTCGTAGCCGCTCAACCGGAAGCGGTAACTGGTGGACTCGGGACTGGTGAAGGTCGGCATGCGCGCGACGATGTGCAGATCGCGGTCGCCGTCGAGCATCTGCAGCGGTTCGATGCCGGTGACATCCAGGCCTTTCTCGCCACGACGCAACCCCACCCGCTCGATCAACAGCACCGGCCGATGCAGACTGGGACGCATGGCGCCCGGATCGAACAGCACCACGCCGTCGGGCGTGCCGCCCACGATCTGCCCGGTGTTTGCCTGCACCAGCGTGTCGGGCTGGAATTGCTGGTTCGGCAGTCCGTCGTGCACGCCGTACACGCGCACCAACTTGCTGCCGGGATCGATGCGGATCAGTCCGCGCGCGCTTGAAACCCAGGCCACCCCACCGGCATCGATCACCAGCCCGTTGGGCTCCACCATCGGGAATTCCTGCGTGTCGTCCACCGTATCCAGATGCTTGAGCCGGTGACCGTCCCACAGGTAGCGCCGCATCTGCCCGACCAGCCCGATCCAGACAATGCCGGCCTCGCCGAATCGAAACACGTGTACTGTCTGCGCAGGCGCACCGGGCACCGGCACGAAACGATCCGTCTGCGGCTCCCAGCGCCACAGACCGGTGCTGTTTGCAAGCCAGACCTCGCCATCCGGGCCAGTTCGCAGATCGCGGATGCTGGAGGTTCCCAGGCCGTGCTGTCCTGGTGCAATGCTGCGTAGCAGGCGACCGTCTTCGTCGCGTATCTGCAGCCCGCCCCTCATCAGAGACACCCACATGTGTCCCCGCTCATCGGCGACAAAGTGGCCCGGCGAATCGGAATAGGCCGCCGATGTGGGGTCATCCGAGATCGGCAAGCGCCTGATCTGCCTGGTGCGCGGGTCGTAGCGCACCAGACCCGCCTTGAAGCCGATCCAGACAATTCCCTGTGGGCTTTCGAGAATGGCGTCCGGCCAACGCAGGCCATAAATCACCCTGCCGTGGCGCTCCAGTCGCCCCGTCGCCGGGTCCAGGCGTTCCAGCGCCCCGCGCGTTCCGGAGAGCCACACCCCACCTGACACCGACGGCGTGGCAACCCGTACGAAGGGATTGCTCATCGATTGCGGATCGTCGGCGTGATACGACAACACCGAGAAGGTGTTCCAGTTCGGTGGCAGGTGCCAGAGCCCGCCATTGAGACTGGAGAACCACAGCCCGCCCTCGCGGTCCTCGTAGGCCGTGGCCCAACTGGGCTTGACCATTCCATGTGCGGAGGGGCTGTAGATCGGCACGTTGCTGACCTGCCCCCCGTCGGAAATACCGAGACCGGACATCGTATCCAGCCAGTAACGTCCACTGCGATCACGCAGCAGCATGCCGAGCACGCGCTGGGTTCCGGTACTGTCCTGCCAGGGCTGTTGCACAAAGTGGCCGCTGGGGTCGAGCTTGAACAAGCCTTTATCGATATCACTGACCCACAGCGTGCCGTCGCTTTCCATGCGCAGCCCATTGGTGTTCTGTGATGAACCAGGCAGCGGCAATCGCTCGAAGTCCTTGCCATTCCAGCGCGCAAGGCCGGCGCCGGTGCCGATCCACAGATCGCCCGCAGGGGTGACCTTCAATGCGTTCACGGTATTGGACGGCAGGCTGTGCGGGTCTCCCGCAACCGACTGAAAGCGCTGCAGGCTGCCGTCGGCGCGGCGCCGATACAACCCGTTACTGGACGTCCCGAACCAGACCTCACGTCCCAGCGCGGCGATCACCCAGACCGTGCTTTCCTTGAGTTCGGGAAATTCGGGACTCTCCAGCCGCTTGAACACCCGCTGCCTGGCGCTCATCACCCCGGTGCCACCGTTTTCAAAGCCGACCCAGACCTGGTCGTCGGCGTCGATACAGATCGCCCACACACCGTTGTTGGGCAGTCCTTCCTCCATCCGCCAGATGCGGTAACTGCGCCCATCGAATCTACTCAGGCCGTCGTCGCTGGCGAGCCATAGATAGCCCTGCTTGTCCTCGGCGAAATCATTGATTGTATTGGACGGCAAGCCATCGGCGACGGTGAGCTGGACGGGGACAGGGGTGATCGGCACGCTCGCACAGGCAAGCGCAGGCAGCACTGCGATCAGCAGACACACACACAGCCTGGCAAAGCGCTGCCGGCAATCGAGGCGAGGACGTAGATGAGACATGAAGGTTTCGCTGCAGGTTGCTGCATAGTGCGGGCCGCACCGTGCACGGGCAAGCCTGTCGCGGTGCAGGCGGACGCGCAACGTGCGATGCGACCTGCCAAGCATGCAGGTGACCGTGCAGTCACGCTCGCTTGGACCGACAGATCGGCGCTGGCGGATGTGCGCAGGCTGCGCCGTACCCTTGTCGCGCCGGCCCTGTTGCGATCATTGAATCGCGGCGAGCGGCCAGCGTAGGCAAACCGACCACAACGCCTGAGACAGCAATCCCCCATGATCCATGCCGCAGCGTGCAAGGCCTTACACGGCCAGCGGTTGCGGCATTGGTCAACGCGAGTCGATGGCCGGGCCGTCCCGCGTATCGGCAGCGTCGGCAAGCACCTGCGCCAGGGCCTGCGCGAGCAACTCGCCGGTGACCGGCTTGCGCAAGAATCCGTTGCAGCCAGCCGCCATCGCCTGCGGTTCTGCATCGGCATCGGCACGTGCGGTCACTGCGATGATCGGGAAGCGCACGCCGCGCGCACGCAGTTGCGCCACCAGCGCAGCACCGTCGATCCCCGGCAGATCCAGGTCACACAGGCCCGCATCGAAGCTGCGTGTCGCCACCTCGGCCAACGCGGCCAGGCCATGCAGCACATGGGTGACCTGATGGCCGCGCATCTGCAGCAGGCCGGTAATGACCTGCGCCACGGTCGGGTCGTCTTCGACCAGCAGCAGTTGCAACGGGACCGAGGCCTGCGCCGAGGTGACGCGCGGCGCGGCAAACTCCGGGAGCGCACGCGCCCAGCGCAACGGCAACTCGACCACGAAACACGCCCCCTGCCCCAACTCGCTGCTGACGGTCACCGCACCGCCCATCGCCGCCGCAAGCTCGCGGCAGATCGCCAGCCCCAGGCCGCTGCCGCCATGTCGCGCGAGCGTGTGTGCGCCTTCGGCCTGCTCGAAACGCTGAAACAGGCGCCCACGCTGCTCGGCGCTCATGCCCGGACCGGTATCGCGCACCTCTACCCGCACCCCCCGCGCCGGACTGTGCGGCAACACCGACACGCGCAGCTGCACGCTGCCGCGCTCGGTGAACTTGACCGCGTTGAACAACAGGTTGAGCAGGATCTGTTGCACCCGGCTGGCATCGCCATGCAATGCAGGCGGCAGCGCGTCATCCAGCTCGCACTCAAAAGCCAACTGCTTCTGCTCGGCACTCGGGCGCACCAGCTCGGCCACCTGCCTGACCAACTGGCGCAGATCGAAATCGCGATCATCCAGCGGCAACTTGCCGGCCTCGATCCGCGCCAGATCCAATGCATCGTTGACCAGCCGCAGCAGATGCTTGCCTGCCGACTGGATCGCACTGGCATAGCCCTGCTGCCGTGCGTCCAACGGCGTCTGCAGCAACAACTCGCTCATGCCCAGCACACCGGTCATCGGCGTGCGCACCTCGTGCCCCAAGGTCGCAAGAAAGCGCGTCTTGGCCAACGACGCCTGCTCGGCCAGCTCGCGCTTGTGCTGGGCCAACTGCCATTGCGCACGCATCCGCACACGGCGGCGGTACGCGGCGGCGAGCAGGCCGCCCAGCAGCACTGCCAGCACGCAGATCAGCGCAATGCCGGCATCGCTGCGCCACCAGGGCGGAGTGACCGAAAAGCGCAGCGATTGCACCTGCGATGCATTGCCCAATGGATCGATCCCCTGCATCTCCAGGACATAACTGCCTGGCGCTAACGAGGAGAACTCGCGCATTCCCGCAGCACCATGTTCCACCCACCCGGTATCGAACCCCGACAGCCGCGTACGGTAGCGATTGGCCATCGGATCGACGAACGAGAGCAGCCGCATGTTGATCCGCAACTGGCGATCGCTCGGCGCAAGCGAAAAGCCACCGAGGATCGACAATGCCTGACGGCGATCGGCGCGCTGGATGCTCACCGCTTCCAGGCGCATCTGGGGGGTGAACGACGGCACATCCGGCGCCTTGGTATCGATCAGCAGCGTGTAGCCGTCTGCAGTGCCCCCGACCAGGACCCCATCGCGCGCCATCAGCAGACAGCGGCGGCTGAACTCCTGACTGGTCAATCCGTCGCGCGCACTGAAACTGCGGATCCGGGCGGGCGTGGTGCGTGCATCGATGCGCCACAGGCCACGCGGACCGGACATCCACACGCGTCCAAGCCCATCAAGCTCCAAACCGTATGCGTCCATGGCCGGAAAACCTTCCGCCGCACGAACCCGGCGCACCCGCTTCCACGCGGCACCGTCTTTCTGCCAACGCTCAATGCTGCCTGCGCGGTAAAGCCACAGGTGGCTTTGATCCTCGAAGACAAAGCGTTGGATCGGATCGATCTGCAGACCTGGTACCGGTACGAAGCGATGTGACGCGGACTGCCAGACGTACATGCCGCCGACGGCACTCAGCCACAGGTTCCCATCCGGTGCCACGCTCAGCTGACTGGGAATCACCTGCTTCAGGCCATGCGGGTCGGCCTGGGAAATCGTCTCAAGCACGCGCCCGGTCACCAGATCTCGCCGCTGGATCACCTGCTCGTAAGCGGTCCACAACGTGCCGTCGCCGGATTCGCCCATCCAGATGACCGTCTCAGCAGGTCCGTCATCGCTGAAATGCTCAAGCGCGCCCGTTTCGAGGTCCAGACGCGACAACCGGTGCTCGCCATTACCCAGCCAGAGCTGCCCCCGACTGTCTTCCAGGGTCATTGCAATCTGCAGATCGCGCAGGTCGGGATGTTGGATACCGGTCTGCACGAGTGCCCCGGTGGACGTGTCGTAACGCAGCAACCGCCCACTGCCGTCGAACTGCCAAAGCCCACCGGATCGATTGGCTTGCGCAAGACTGCAGACGATGCCCTTGCCCTGGTCGTTGATCTGTTTGAAAGCGGCAGTGCGGCGCCAGTCTTCACGCAGATAGGCAAGCCCGCGTCCATGCAGGGGCACCCAGATTCCCCCGTGCGGACTGCGCCAGATGGTGGCCACGTGGCGGTTGGAGACCAGCGGGGCATCGCCATTGTTGACCGGCGTCGGCGGATGATCCGGACGGGTATGCCATAGCCCCTGTTCGGTGCCCAGCCAGAACTCGCCATCGCCAGCGTCGGCCACTGTCCAGACCCGGTTGCCGGCAGCAAACATCGGTGCCCAGGAGGGCGTATGCCACGCACCGGACGCGTCCATGTAGCGCAGCCCGGTGTCCATGGAAGCCCACAGCCGCTGGCCGACCCATTGCAGCGCATTGATGCCGGTGTCGTCACCATCCGGGTGCACGCGGTGCAATGCCAGGCCGTCGTAATAGGCCAACCCGCCCAGGGTGCCGATCCACATCCGGTCGCGATCGTCCAGCGCAAGCGCATACACGGGACTGGGCGTCAGCGGCTCCTCCATCTCGGCCAGGTCGAAGGAGGTGAATTGGCCCGTGGCCGCCAGACGCAAGACGTTGCCGGTGGACAAGCCAAACCAGACCTCGTCGCCGCGCCCGGCGATGGCATAGACGTCTCCCAGCGCCAGTTCGGGTACGTCATCGGGAAGATACGCGGTCAGCTTGCGGCGATCGGCACTCAGCATGGCCACGCCCGCGCCGCCCAGCGCCAGCCAGATCCGATCCTGGTTGTCGATATACAGCGCCTGCAGGAGATTGCTGCGCAGCGAGTAGCGATCGGTCGGATCGTTGTGCCAGACCTTGAACTCTGCGCCGTCGTAGCGGACCAACCCGTCGGTGGTGGTCATCCACAGATAGCCGGCGCGGTCCTGCGCAATGGCGGTGATCATGGTCGAGGGCAGCCCCTCGGCAGCCCCGACGATGCGGAAACGCGGAATCGCCGGCACCTCCGCCAGCGCCGGAAATACGGTCAGGGCGGCAAGCAGCATGAGCAGCAGATAACGCATGTGGGCATCCTTTCCACGTCCAGCCCGCATGCTCGCAACGGATCGTTGCGAGCGCAAGCCGCGCGCACATCCTCGGGATATGCCTAGAATCCGCCCATGACAACCCTCGCCCGCCTGTTGCTGCTTGCCATCCTGGGAATGACCAGCCTTGCCGCTAGCGCCGCGCCGGTGCGCTATGCGCTGGATCCGGTGCATACCCGGGTCATGTTCGCGGTTGAACATGCCGGGTTTTCCAAGGCGTTAGGCGCCGTTTCCGGAACTAGCGGCACGTTGGTCTTCGACCCGGACGACTGGGCCGCAGCGCGGCTGGATGTCAGCGTGCCGCTGCAACGCACCGACCTGGGCGATGCCAAGTGGAACCAGGCCACGCTGGCGCGCAACCTACTCGACGCCGAGCGGTTTCCCGACGCCCGTTTCGTCTCTACGCACGTAGAGGCCAACGGCGAAAACCGTGCCAAGGTCACCGGAAATCTGACCCTGCATGGGGTCACTCGCCCGGTCACCCTGGACGTGACCCTCAATGCGCTCAAGCGCCATCCGCTGCCACCGTTCCGCCGCACCGCCGGGTTTTCCGCGACCGCCACGCTGAGCCGTGCGGAATTCGGCATCGACGCGTGGAAATCGATGATCGGCGATACGGTCGAACTGCGGATCGAAGCCGAGGCCGTACGCGAAGGCCGCGCCGACGATGACGCACTGCAACCGCAAGATGCCCCCACCGCCCCTGACACTGCCGCCCCTCCGGAAAACCGAACATGAGTCTGAAAAATATCGAACGCTGGGGCGGTGTCAGCCAGATCCTGCACTGGCTGATCGCGCTGTTGATCCTGGTGCTGGGCATCGTCGGCCTGACCATGGGCGAACTGCCCAAGACACCGAAATATTTCTGGGTCTATACCGCGCACAAATCGCTCGGGCTGACCGTGCTTGCGTTGGTGATCGTGCGGCTGGGCTGGCGCTTGTATGCGGGCGCGCCGCCGCCGGTCAACGGCACCCCACGTTGGCAGGAACGCATCGCCAGCCTGACCCACTGGCTGCTGTACGCGATGCTCTTTGCCATGCCGCTGTCGGGCTGGTTGTACGACTCCACCAGCGGGCTGCGGCCGTTCCGTTGGTTCGGGCTATTCGCTGTGCCCAAGCTCAGCCCGCCAGACGAACAACTGCGCGCAATCGCGCATTTCATCCACGAATGGGGCTTCTGGCTGTTGATTGCCGTGGTACTGGCGCATGCCGGCGCTGCGTTCTATCACCACCTGTTCCAGCGTGACGCCACCTTGGCGCGGATGTTGCCGCGCGGCTGGCTCTCTTCCAAAACCTAAGGATTTCTCATGTCGTCCAAGCTGTTTGCCTCTCCCCTGCTGGTCGCGGCCTCGTTGGTCGCCACCTTCGCCGCCGCGCCGGTCCTCGCCGCCGATTACATCCAGGCACCCGGCTCGTCGCTGGTGTTTGCCAGCAAATACGATGGCGAAGTGTTTACCGGCAAGTTCCCCGGTTTCGACACCACGCTGAGTTTCGATCCGGCCAATCTTGCCGGCGCCAAGCTCGATGTGCGTATTCCGCTGGCCAGTGCCATCAGCGGCAATAACGACCGCGATTCAACCCTGCAGGGGCCGGACTTCTTCAATGTCGCCAAGTTCGCCACCGCGCGCTACCGCGCCGACAAGTTCCGCGCACTCGGCGGCAACCAGTACGCCGCCGACGGCACCCTGGAGCTGCGCGGCGTCAGCAAGCCGGTCACGCTGACCTTTACCTGGACCCCCGGCGCGCAGCCGGTGCTGACCGGCAAGGCCGTGGTCAAGCGCCTGGACTTCGGCGTGGGCAGCGGCGACTGGGCCGACACCAAGACCATTCCCAACGAAACCGCGATCAGCACCAAGGTCGTGTTCAAGGCGAAGTAACGCCACCGGCCGCACCGGACGCGGCCATTGAGCGGCGGACTACCTCGTCGGGTCCGCCGTTTTTTTGTGCCTGATGATTGAATGACACCGCGCGACAGCTAGACTCGGCACTCGCCCCAAGGACGCCGACGATGCGCGCACATGGAACGTTGACCCGCTGGAATACCGACCGCGGCTTCGGCTTTATTACCCCTGCTCAGCCGGGCGATGACGTGTTCGTGCACATTTCCGCGTTTCCCAGAAGCGCAGATGCACCGCGTATCGGTGAGCTGATTTCCTTCGAGATCGAACCAGGCAAGGATGGGCGACAGCAAGCGGTGCGCGTGATGCGCGCCGGAGCCCGTGCACCCGAGCGCAGCCCACGCCGGCAGCATGCAGCGGCGCGATCGACATCGGCTCATAGTCCCGTCGGGCTTGGCAAAGTCATGTTGCTCTTGCTTGTGGCAGGCGCTGGCGGTTATGCATATCTCAATCGGGACATGCTGATGCCAGAGCCTGCGCCCACTGAAACTTCGTCAGCGTCAGCAGCACCGGCACGAACACCGGTAGGCAGGACGCCGCCAGACCGCGCAGCAGCTCAGAGCTCGCGTGCGGTAACGGCACCTGCGTCGGCAAGCAGAACGTCCGCCACCCCCGCCCCCACACCGCACTACAGCTGTGGCGGACGCACGCATTGCTCGCAGATGACCTCCTGCGACGATGCCACTTACGTGTTGCAGCATTGCCCAAATACCGAAATGGACGGCGACCACGATGGCGTGCCCTGCGAGGACCAGTGGTGCCATTGAATCAATGCGGCTGACACCTTGAACGGGCGGCCGAGAAGAATAGTTTGTTAGCCGCATCTTGTTAGATGCAGTCAAACGCCCAGGTCAAACGCTGAGTTGGTCGAGCGCGCGGTGCCCTCACCGCTCGCGGGACACGCCGTGAACCCGTCCCTGGGGGCTCGGTGGCGGCATCCATGCCGCCACACGGTCCCGCAAGCGGCGAGGACACCGCACCATAAAGTTTGCCGACTGTTTGATTAAAAAAGATGCAAACGACCATCTCCACTGGTCCTTGCCCGCCCACCGTCGCGGGACCTTACGCGGCATGGATGCCGCGTAAGAGCTTACAAGGACGTATTTGCGGCGTGTCCCGCGATGGTGGGCGGGCAAGGGCACTGCAGCCAAGTGGCAGATGGCCGCCCTGCAGCGAAGGCCCAGATCACCTCCCCGCACCAGACCGGCGTGAAGTCGTTTTCAGCCGCTCTGAATCCACACTCTGGCGCGTATCGGGTGCGCACGCACGGCATCAGCGTGTACCGGCATTCAACCACTCGCGCAAACGCTGGCTGTCGAACGGCCACCCCAACTCGCGCCCACCCGCATCGCGCAACACCGGCACCCGCTCACCATAAGCGGCCTCAAGCTCCGCATCGTTATCGATAAAGACGCTGCTGAACTCGCCTGCGCGCACTTGCGCCAGCACCTCCACAGCCTGGTCGCACAGGTGGCAATCGTCGCGTTGGTACAGCGTCAAGGCCATCGCAAAGTTCCCAATGCTGCGCTGCAGCCGTGCTGCAATCGCCGAACGACTAGAATAGCCGCCTTTACGCTCACCCCTCCGGCACGCATGGCTGTCAGCACGTTCGACCTGTTCAAGATCGGCATCGGTCCGAGTTCCTCCCACACCGTGGGCCCCATGCGCGCGGCCGAGCGCTTCGTGCATCGCTGGCTGCTCGACACCGGCCGCCTGCAGGACGTGGTGCGCATCCGCGCCGAGGTATTCGGCTCGCTGGCGCTGACCGGCCGTGGTCATGGCACCGACAAGGCGGTGCTGCTGGGGCTGGAAGGCCACCGCCCCAACCTGATCGACCCGGACATCATCCCCGCCACGCTTGAGCGCATCCGCACCAGCAAGCGCATCAACCTGATGGGTCAGCGCGAGATCGTCTTCGACGAAAAACGCGACCTGCCGATGAACAAGCGGCAGAAGCTGCCGTACCACACCAACGGCATGCGCTTCACCGCTTACGACGCCGACGATGCAGTGATCGCCACGCGCGATTACTACTCGGTCGGTGGCGGCTTCGTCGTCAACCAGGACGATGCCGCCGACGACCGCATCGTGGCCGACGAAACCCCGCTGCCCTACCCGTTTCTCAGTGGCGACGAACTCCTCGCGCAGTGCGCACGTAGCGGCCTGAGCATCGCCGCGCTGATGTTCGAAAACGAAAAGAGCTGGCGTAGCGAGGACGAGATTCGTGCTGGCTTGCGCGAACTCTGGGCGGCAATGCAGTCCTGCGTGGAGCGTGGCATCCGCCAGGAAGGCACATTGCCGGGCGGCTTGAACGTGTCGCGGCGCGCACCGGCGTTGTACCGCGAACTGTCGTCCAAACCCGAAGCGGCGATGCGCGATCCACTGACCACACTGGATTGGGTCAATCTCTACGCACTGGCCGTCAACGAGGAAAACGCCGCCGGTGGCCGCGTGGTCACCGCACCCACCAACGGCGCGGCCGGCATCATTCCCTCGGTGCTGCATTACTTCGACCGTTTCTGCCCTGGCGCGTGCGAGCAGCGCATCTTCGATTTCCTGCTCACCGCTGCAGCCATCGGCATCCTCTACAAGGAAAACGCCTCCATTTCCGGTGCTGAAGTCGGCTGCCAGGGCGAAGTGGGTGTGGCCTGTTCGATGGCCGCCGGCGGCCTGGTCGCCGCGCTCGGGGGCAACCCCGGGCAAATCGAGAACGCGGCGGAAATCGGCATGGAACACAACCTGGGCCTGACCTGCGACCCGATCGGCGGCCTGGTGCAGATCCCCTGCATCGAACGCAATGCAATGGGCGCAGTCAAGGCGATCAATGCCAGCCGCATGGCCATGCGTGGCGACGGCAAGCACAAGGTGTCACTGGACAAGGTCATCAAGACCATGCGCGACACCGGCCGCGACATGCAGGACAAGTACAAGGAAACCAGTCGCGGCGGCCTGGCAGTCAACGTGATCGAATGCTGAGCCGGGCGCGGTTTTGAACCGCGGCATGGATTTGCATTGACGCAGCAATGCAGCGCCAACCTCTCATCCGCCGCGAAAGGTAACACCCAACGCCGTCCATTTCTGGCAGACGCAGAAAGCTGCGCAGTCGAGAAAGCTGCACAGCCCGCCCTGCAACAAGCCCCCGCTTCCAGCTTCCCTTCTCCCGCCTGCGGGGGAAGGTGCCCGAAGGGCGGATGGGGGCCATCGCCATCGCCGTCATTCCCCCTCGCAGGCCGGCATCCAGCGGCGCAGCCACACAACCTGCACCGCCAAGGCGCACCTGCAGGCGCTTCCGGCACTGCCGCACACCGCCAAACGCACAGCGATGCGACCACCCGCAGCGCCCGCTGACGCAATCGCTCAACACTGCAAAGCTGTACGTGCCCACCACATGCCACCGTGTACCGTTTGCCGCTGGATTCCGACGGAGATCGCGATGCGACAGCTTGCCTGCACTCTCGCCCTGGCCCTGGCCTGCGGCCCTCTGATGGCACAGGAAGCCAGCTACGGCCCGCGACTGGAAGGCTTCGATTACCCGTATCCGGTCAAGACCTTTGCGTTCACCTCGCAACGGCAGCCGCTGGAAATGGCGTACCTGGATGTCGCGCCCACCGGCAAACCCAACGGGCACATCGCCGTGCTGCTGCATGGCAAAAACTTCTGCGCCGCCACCTGGGAGCAGACCATCGCCGCGTTGAGCACCTCCGGCTACCGCGTCATCGCGCCGGACCAGGTCGGCTTCTGCAAATCCAGCAAGCCGGCCGCCTATCAGTTTTCCTTCGCGCAGCTGGCCGACAACACGCAGGCACTGTTGAAGAAGCTGGGTATCGAACGTGCCGTGGTGGTCGGTCATTCGATGGGCGGCATGCTCGCCATCCGCTATGCACTGATGTATCCGCAAGCCACCGAACAGTTGGCATTGGTCGACCCGATCGGCCTGGAAGACTGGAAGGCCGAAGGCATCCCCTGGCGCAGCGTGGATGCCTGGTACGACAACGAACTGAAGATCAGTTTCGAGCGCATCAAGAAGTATCAGATGGAGGTCTACTACGCCGGCCAATGGAAGCCCGAATTCGAACGCTGGGCGCGCATGCAGGCCGGCATGTCGCTGGGCAACGGCAAGCAGGCGGTCGCCTGGAACCAGGCGCTGACCTACGACATGGTATTCAACCAACCGGTGGTCTACGAACTGCCCAGGCTGGCCGTGCCGACGACGCTCTTCATTGGCCTCAAGGACCGCACCGCGATCGGCAAGGACACCGCCCCGCCCGAGGTCAAGGCACGCGTCGGCGACTACACCAGGCTGGGCAAGCGCGCCGCCAAGGCGATTCCGAACGCGAAGCTCGTCGAGTTCGCCGACCTCGGACATTCGCCGCAGGTGCAGGACCCGACGCGTTTCAATGCTGCGCTATTGAAGGCGATTGCGCCGTAATTGCACGACCCGCTGCACTGTGGTCGATGTGGGTCCATTCCTCTAAAAACCGCAGCTCGGTAACGTCCGGGCTGCGGCGCACTGCAATTGAATGTTCGGCGCAGACGCGCTGCCTCAGTCAGCACGACAGACAGCCGCCAATCCCCGCCACGCAAGTCGGCCATCGAGTTCGGCGCCACATCCCGCCAGCGCATCTCACCGACCCGTTACCCAGCCACGATCCGCAACACATCATCCAGCAACGCCGCCGCCGTCACGTCGGCACCCGCGCCCGGCCCCTGGATCAGCAATGGCTGTTCACGATAACGGTCGCTGCTGATGGCGACCCGGTTGTCGGTGCCCGCACCGCCGGCCAGCGGGTGATCCAGCGCCAACTCGCGCAGGCCGACGCTGGCGCCATGCGCATCCACGCGTCCCACAAAGCGTAGGCAGCGCCCTGCGGCACGTGCCTGCTGCCAGCGCGCGCCCACCACCTCATCCAGCGCGTCCAGTTGTGCATCCAAGGCCGCAAGCGGCACGCACGCGATACTCGCGGGCACCAGCGATTCCACATGTACCTGTTCGGCCTCCAGCTGCCACCCGGCCGCACGCGCCAGGATCAGCAGCTTGCGCCGCACATCCTCGCCCGACAGATCGATACGCGGATCCGGCTCGGTGTAACCGGCCGCCACCGCCTCGCGTACGCAATCGGAAAACGCGCTACTGCCGTCGTAGCGATGGAACAGCCATGCCAGCGAACCGGACAATACGCCTTCGATCGAATGAATATGGTCGCCACCCGCCACCAACGCGCGCACGCTACTCAACACCGGCAACCCCGCACCCACCGTCGCGCTGTCACCGTAATGCGCGCCACTGGCATGACGCGCCGCCTGCACCGCCTGCGCCCGCGACAATGCGGTGCCCTGCCCGAGCTTGTTGGCGGTAACCACGTGCACACCACGCAACAACCATTCCACATGCCAATCGGCGACCACATCGCTGGCGGTGGCATCCACCAGCACATCGCCGGCTCGCAAGGCGGCGGTTTCGGCCCAGGGTTGCAACACGGCCTGGCCACGCGGCGCGGCGTTGGCTTGTTGCAAAGCCTGGGCGGCGCTGGTGCCGCAATCGTGCGCGACGCGCGAGTTGGCCAACCAATCGAAGCGCGGCAACTGCAGCTGGCGCTCCTGTAGCGCGGTGTAGCGCGCCACAAACGCGCGCCCCACCGTGCCGGTGCCCAGCAAGGCCAGCCGTGGCGTTGGCGTCACTGCTGCCGTCGAAGCGCGACGCGAAGCAGGCAGTACCGCGCTCACGCGTCGACCTGTTTGCGGCTTGCGGTGGTCAGCGTTGCTTCGGCACGCGCCAGACCTGCGCGTAGATCGATCAGCAGATCCTCGGCCGATTCGATGCCGATCGACAACCGCAGCAGCCCGTCGGAAATCCCGGCCGCAGCCCGGGCTTCGGCAGTCATCGCCGCATGCGTCATCGAGGCCGGATGGGCGATCAGGCTTTCCACACCGCCCAGCGACTCGGCCAGGGTGAAGTAACGCAGGCCATCGACAAACGCGCGCACCGCGGCTTCGCCACCATCGAGCTCGAAACTCATCATCGCGCCGAAGCCCTTCTGCTGGCGCGCGGCCAGCGCATGTCCCGGATGCGCAGCCAGGCCCGGGAAATACACCTGATTGACCACCGCATGCCCGTCCAGCAGTGCGGCGATCGCATCGGCGTTTTCCTGGTGCACGCGCAGGCGCGCATCCAGCGTGCGCAGACCGCGCAAGGTGAGGAAGGCATCGAACGGCGAGCCGGTCAGGCCCAGCGCATTGGCCCACCACACCAACTGCTGATGCAGCTCGGCATCGCGCGCAACCACCGCGCCACCCACCACATCGCTGTGGCCGTTGATGTACTTGGTGGTGGAATGCAGCACCAGGTCCGCCCCGAATTCCAGCGGCTTCTGCAGTGCCGGCGATAGGAAGGTGTTGTCCACCACCGTCAACGCACCCACCTTCTTCGCCGCCTCGATGACGAAGCGCAGATCGGTGATGCGCAGCAGCGGGTTGGACGGGGTTTCGATCAGCACCAGCTTGGGCGAGTGCGCCAGCGCATCGGCCAGCGAGCGCGGGTCGGTGAGGTCGGCGGTGATCAGCGCGAAGTGGCCTTTCTTGGCCAGCGCATTGAACAGGCGCCAGCTGCCGCCATACGCATCGTGCGGCACCACCAAGGTATCGCCCGGCTGCAGCAGTGCGTTGAGCACCAGGTTGATCGCGCCCATGCCGGTGGAGGTGATCACTCCGCCGGCACCGCCTTCCAGTTCCGCCAGCGCTTCGCCGAGCAGATCGCGGGTCGGGTTGCCGCTACGGGTGTAGTCGTACTGGCGCTTGTTGCCGAAACCATCGAAGGAGAAGTTCGACGACAACACGATCGGCGGCGTCACCGCGCCATACGCAGTGTCGCGATCGATGCCTGCGCGGACGGCGGCGGTGGCGGCGGTACAGGGGGCGTCGGCGGGGTCACGAAAGCTCATGCGGTTTCTCCGGTGAAGCGAAGGGCAGTGGTGAGGATCGCGTCGATGCGATCGATTTCTTTCAGGAAGGCGTCATGGCCATACGGCGAGCGCAGCACGCGCAAGCTGCCCCGCGGCCCCAGGCCTTCGACCAAGGTGACAAGGTCGGCCAGCTGCACCAGGCGGTCGCCTTCCACCGCAACAACGACGGTGGGCACGCGCACCTGCGCGGGATCGATGCGATGCAGATCGATCGATTCGGACAGCCGCAGATACGCGTTCACCGGCGTGCGCGCCACGTATTGCGCGCCGGCGGCATCCAGATAGTCTTCGGCCGCCACCCGCACGCGGCCATTGATCACTTCCGGCGGCGCGTCGAAGCGCTCGCTGAATTCTTCCGGCGTGCGGTAGCTGAGCATGGCGAACTGCCGTGCCAGCGCCAGCCCATGGTTTTCTGCGCATTGCAGCTGACCCAGCGCCACCGCGCGGCGCTGCAGTGCACGCCAGGCGGCGGCATACGGATGGGCGCGATGCGCGCCACTGACCGCCACCAAGGTGCCGACGCGGGCGGCGTGCCGAATGGCGAACTGCAAACCGACCAGCGCGCCGTACGAGTAACCGACAAAGCCATGCAAACGCGCGATGCCCAGCGCATCCAGCAACGCGGCGATCGCATCGGCCTGGTCGGCAGTGTCGATCGGCGCATCCAGCGTGCCGTCGGCGCCAAGGAAATCGAACGCCAACAGACGACGCGATGCCGGATCCAGCGCGCGGCCGTTGCCGACCAAGCCATCCATCCAGCCCTTTTCGGGGAACAACGCACTGGGAGCCAGATGACGGTGCGCGGAAATTCCGCCGGCCACGAACACTACCGGCGCATTGGCAACGCCAATCAATTCGTAGCGCAGCCGCACCTGGCGCATGCCGGCGTGCCGCATCGGCAAGGCGATGACGAGATCGCCGCGCACGGCAATCGTCCCGTCATCGGTGACGGCGGGTGGATCGGCGTAGTCGGTAGGTGACGGCGATGCTGTATTCACGAGGCTCATGGCGATATCCGGGGTGGATCGGCCATCGAGCTTCGCGGGAGCTCGCGTTCGACGTGCACAAGGCACGATTCGAACCATCTTTCGGCGGACGCGACGGTCCCCGCAGGATTTGGCACCAAACGCGGGCGCTTGCGCGCTCCGCTGGCTGCCCCGGCATCAAAGGGCCTGTCCCTCCGCCGGTCTCGATGGTGAGGCTAAGATGCCACCGCTTTTTTGCGATGTCAATCTCTTCATGCGGATGGAAAGATATATTTTCATCCGATACCACTCCGGCCAGTGATGGGCCACATACTTGCCGCTCCCTTTCGTCCGAGCCCAGCGCGTGGCCCTTCAGCTGTCCTGCAGCGCCGTGTCCCCTCTCGCATTGGCCTTGATCGCCGCGCTGCTGGCCTGCGCAACACCGGCGGCTGCACAGCAACGCTGGCATTGGCCAGGCGCCACAGCCGTCGCCCAGCCCGCGACGACGACACAAGCACCGGCTGCATCCACCGGTACCAGCCCATCGCTGCAGCTGGAATGGCAGGCGCCGGCCTACCTGGTCTGGGTCAGCAATCCGCTGGCCGGGCCTGCACAGGTCCAGCTGGGCGCACCGCCCAGCGAGGATTACCGCGCCGTGCCGCAGTTACCGCTGACGGCGCAACTGGCCGCGCACGAGCGCCGGCTACTGGCCCGGCTGTATCCGGCCAGCAACCAGCGCAGCCTGGGCGGGCTGGGCCTCAAGCTCGACGCAGTGCCCGGCGATCCGCAGGCACGCCCGCAGCAACAAGTCCGCTATCAACTCCCGTTCCGCGATGTGCCGATACACGTGGACCAGGGCTTTGGCGGGCACTTCAGCCACACCGATGCGGCCAACTGGTACGCAGTGGATTTCGCCCTGCCGCAGGGCACGCCAGTACTGGCCGCGCGCGCGGGCGTGGTCATGCAGATAGCGCGCGATATCGTCGAAGGCCGCCCGCACGACCAAGCGGCCGGGGGCGGCAACCTGGTGCGGGTGCTGCACGCCGACGGCAGCATGGCGCTGTATGCCCACCTGGCACCCGATGGCGTGGCGGTGCGCCCCGGCCAGGTGGTCCGCACCGGCGAGCGCCTGGGCGCCTCGGGCAATACCGGCTTCAGTACCGCCCCGCATCTGCATTTCGCAATCCAGCGCAATGCGGACATGCAACTGCGCTCGCTGCCGTTTCGGATGCTGGGCCCGCAGGGCGAACTCCAGTTTCCGTCGCCAGCGCCGTGAGCGACGGGGGCCGGGAAGTCACGGCTTGCCGACGGGGGAGTTCCGGGCCGGGACCGCAGAAGCCCACCGCACCGAAGCCGCTATAATCACCGGCTTCCTCAGTTTCCGCAGGCGTCCGACCGGGCGCGCCCAGCCCATGTCCGACGTCTCCAACGAAGCCGCGCGCCGGCGCACCTTCGCCATCATTTCCCACCCCGATGCGGGCAAGACCACGCTGACCGAAAAGCTGCTGCTGTTCGGCGGCGCGATCCAGATGGCCGGCTCGGTCAAGGGCCGCAAGGCCGCCCGCCACGCCACCTCGGACTGGATGGCGCTGGAAAAGGAGCGCGGCATCTCGGTCACCTCCTCGGTGATGCAGTTCCCGTACGAGGGCAAGGTGATCAACCTGCTCGACACCCCCGGCCACGCCGACTTCGGCGAGGACACCTACCGGGTGCTGACTGCGGTGGACTCGGCGCTGATGGTCATCGACGTCGCCAAGGGCGTGGAAGAACGCACCATCAAGCTGATGGAAGTCTGCCGGCTGCGCGACACCCCGATCATGACCTTCATCAACAAGCTCGATCGCGAAGGCAAGAACCCGATCGACCTGCTGGATGAAGTCGAAACCGTGCTCGGCATCCAGTGCGCCCCGGTGACCTGGCCGATCGGCATGGGCCAGCGCCTGAAAGGCGTGGTGCACCTGATCACCGGCGAGGTGCACCTGTACGAACAGGGCCGCAACTTCACCCGCCAGGATTCGACCATCTTCCCGTCGCTCGACGCGCCCGGCCTGGCCGAAAAGATCGGCGCACAGATGCTGGCCGAGCTGCGCGACGAACTGGAGCTGGTGCAGGGCGCCAGCAATCCGTTCGATCTGGATGCGTATCGCGCCGGCCAGCAGACCCCGGTGTTCTTCGGCTCGGGCGTCAACAACTTCGGCGTGCAACCGCTGCTGGATTTCTTCATCGAGCACGCCCCGCCGCCGCAGGCGCGCGACACCACCGGTCGCCGGGTCGAGGCCACCGAAGCCAAGCTCAGCGGCTTCGTCTTCAAGATCCAGGCCAACATGGACCCGCAGCATCGCGACCGCGTGGCGTTCATGCGCGTGTGTTCGGGCAAGTTCACCGCCGGCATGAAGGCGCTGCACGTGCGCAGCGGCAAGGACCTCAAGCTGGCCAACGCACTGACCTTCATGGCTTCGGACCGCGAGATCGCCGCCGAAGCCTGGCCGGGCGATGTCATCGGTATCCACAACCACGGCACCATCTCCATCGGCGACACCTTTACCGAAGGCGAATCGCTGTCGTTCACCGGCATTCCCAACTTCGCGCCGGAGCTGTTCCGCCGCGCGCGCCTGCGCGACCCGCTCAAGCTCAAGCAGCTGCAAAAGGGCCTGGCGCAGCTGTCCGAAGAAGGCGCCACCCAGTTCTTCCGCCCGTTGATGAGCAACGATCTGATCCTGGGTGCGGTCGGCGTGCTGCAGTTCGACGTGGTGGCCTACCGGCTCAAGGACGAATACGGCGTGGATGCGATCTTCGAGCCGGTGAGCGTCACCACCGCGCGCTGGGTGCATTGCGACAACGCCAAGAAGCTGGAAGAGTTCCGCGAGAAAAATGCCGGCAATCTGGGCATCGATGCAGCCGGCCAACTGGTCTATCTGGCACCGACCCGGGTGAATCTGCAGCTGGCGCAGGAACGCGCACCGGACGTGCGCTTCTCTGCCACGCGCGAACATGCGCATGCCAAGGCAATCGATTGACCGCCACTTGAACCACCACGCGAGAACGCAACTGCCGGCGATGCGAATCGCTCGCAGTTGCGGTACCTTTTTGCCATGAACGCAGACGCTCCCCCCTCCACTGACCTGCGCGACGAAATCGCCAGTGCCGTGACGCACGGCCTGGGTGCAATCGCTGCATTGGCCGGCGGCTCGGTGTTGATCACCCTGGCGGCCATCTATGGCGATGGCTGGCAATTGGCCACCTCCATCGTCTTCAGCGCCACCCTGATCCTGCTCTACGTCGCCTCCACGCTATTCCATGCCATCCCGCATCCTGGCGCGAAGGCGCGCCTGCAGGTGCTCGATCACTGCGCGATCTATCTGTTGATCGCCGGCACCTACACGCCGTTTACGCTGATCAATCTGCGCGGTCCCTGGGGCTGGGGATTGTTTGCCGCCATCTGGACGATTGCCGCAGCCGGGGTGGTCTTCAAACTGTTCTTCACCGGCCGCTTTCGATTGCTGTCGACGGTGCTGTATCTGGCGATGGGCTGGCTGATCATCGTGGCGATCCAGCCGTTGCTGCGCTCTGTCGATACCTGGTCTCTTTGCTGGCTGCTGGCCGGCGGGCTCTTCTACACCCTGGGCACGTATTTCTACCAGCGCGACACCCAACGCTATTTTCATGCGATCTGGCATCTGTTCGTGCTCGCCGGCAGTGCCTGTCACTTCGTTGCGGTGACCGAGCAGGTCGTGTGAGCTGAGGTGCGCTGTGCGGTGCGTTCGCACCCTGTGCACGAGGGATCGCCAACCATCGCTCGTGTGAACAACATGATCGACTCAGCTACTGCACCGCCCGCCCGCGCACCGCGTCGTCGACGCTGGCTGATCGGACTTGGCATTCTCGTCGCCATCGTGGTGATTTTCTTGCTGGTGTTCGACTGGAACTGGCTGCGCGGTCCGGTCGAACGCATGGTCAGCGCCAAGACCGGGCGCGAATTCCATCTTGGCCACCTGGATGTGACGTTGGGCCGCACCACCACGGTCCGTGGCAATCGGCTCAGCCTGGCGAACGCGCCGTGGTCCAAGCGCGGCCCGATGGCCGAGCTGAATTCCGCCGAGATCGATGTCGAGTTGTGGCCGTTGCTGCGCGGCAATGTGCGCTTGCCGGAAATTCGTCTGGATCATCCGAAGGTCTTACTGGAAGCGGGTGACGACACGCACCCTGGCAACTGGGTGTTCGATCAGGACGATGGCAACGGCACGATGCCGCGTCTTGGCCGGCTGCTGGTGAACAACGGGCGCCTGCAGTACATCGATGCCGCCAACCGCTCGGACGTCGACCTGGCCGTCAACAGCCTGGCCCCGCCAAGCAGCGACCAGCGTGCCGCGCCGATCGGTATCGATGGCAAGGGCCGCTGGAAAGGCTATCCCTTCACGCTGAAGGGCAATACCGCCTCGCCGCTGGAGTTGAGCCAGAGCGAACATCCCTTCCGCATCGACCTGCGCGCCAGTGCAGGCGCCACCCGCACGCACGTGCGCGGCACCTTGACCAACCCCTTCCAGTTCCAGGTCTTCGATCTGCAGATGGCGCTCAGCGGCCAGGACATGCAGGACCTGTATCCGTTGACCGGCGTGGCCATGCCGTCGACGCCGCCGTACAAGCTCGACGGACATCTGCGCCGCAACGGCAAGATCTGGCGCTACGAAAAGTTCACCGGCACCGCTGGGGACAGCGACCTGGCCGGCACTGCCGAGGTGGACCTGCGCAACAAGCGCCCGTTCCTGCGTGCGGACCTGGCATCAAAGCGCCTGGATTTCGACGACCTGGCAGGGTTCGTCGGCGCGCCACCGAAGACCGGCGCAAACGAATCGGCAAATGCCGAGCAGAAAAAACAGGCTGCAAAACTCGCTGCGAGCGCGCGCGTGCTGCCCACCACACCTTACGACTTGTCCAAGCTGCGCGCGATGGATGCACAGGTACGCTGGCGCGCGCAGCGCATCAATGCACCATCGTGGCCGCTGGACGACATGGATGCCTCGCTGACATTGAAAGACGGCCTGTTGCAACTGGATCCGCTCAACTTCGGCGTTGCCGGCGGCGATATCCGTTCCACCATCCGCATGGACGCGCGCAACCAGGTCATCACTACCCAGCTCAAAGCCGGTATCCGTGGCATCCGGCTGGACCAGCTGTTTCCCGACAAAGCGCTCGCAAAACAAGCCTCGGGCGCAATCGGCGGCGCATTGGATCTGCGCGGACGCGGCAATTCGATCGCCGCGATGCTCGGCACCGCCGACGGCACGATCGGCGTCGGCATGGGCCGCGGTCATGTCGGCAACCTCATCATGGAGTTGGCCGGTCTGGATATCGCCGAGTCGTTGAAATACCTGTTCGTGGCCGATCGGCAGATTCCGGTGCGCTGCATGTTTGGCGATTTCGGAGTCAAGGACGGGCTGATGCAGTCGCGCGCACTGGCCTTCGACACCACCGACACCATCATCGTCGGCGAGGGCTCCATCAGCCTGAAGAACGAGACCCTGGACCTGTTGCTGCGCCCGCGCCCGAAGGACCACAGCATTCTCAGCTTGCGTTCGCCATTACGCGTTGGCGGAACCTTCAAGGACCCGTCCTTCCACCCCGACTACAAGGCGCTCGGCATCCGTGGCGCGATTGCGATCGGCCTGGGCCTGATCGCCCCGCCCGCCGCCTTGCTGGCGACCTTCGAAATGGGCCCGGGCAAGGATAGCGATTGCGGAGGCAAGTACGCCAAGTGAGGCCGGCGCGGCGGCCTCAGCTGGCGATGTAGCGCTGCAGTTGATCGATATCGCGCTGCTGGTTCTCGATCACCGCCTTGACCAGATCGCCGATGGAAATGACGCCCTGCACCCGGCCATTTTCCATCACCGGCAAATGCCGGAAGCGCCCATCGGTCATCAATTGCATGCAGCGCTCCACGGTATCGGAGGGCGACACTGTCACCACCTCGGCGCTCATGATCTCGGCGACGCTGGTGGTCGAAGAGGCGCGATCGCGCAGCACCACCTTGCGCGCGTAATCGCGCTCGGAGACGATGCCGACCAAACGTGGCCCGTCCATGACCAGCACCGCACCGATGCCCTTTTCGGCCATCAAACGGACGGCTTCGATCACCGCGGCGTCGGCCGCAACCGCAAATACCTCAACCTGTTTGGTCCCCAACAGCTGTCGTACGGTCTGCATGGCCCGCTCCGCGCTTGGTCTGGTGATCGCAGACTACTCCCACTGCGCCACGGTGGGTATCGACCAGATACAGCGGGCGCTGCTTGGCTTCGTCATACAACCGGCCCAGATACTCGCCGATCAACCCCAGGGCAATCAGCTGGATACCGCCCAGAAACAGGATCACCGACATCATGGTCGGCCAACCTGCAACCGGGTCGCCGATCAGCGCCGCCTTGATCACCACCCAGGCACCGAACAGCAACGCCACCACTGCGGTGAACAACCCCAGATACGTCGCCACGCGCAGCGGCACCGTGGAAAAACTGGTGATGCCATCCAGCGCCAGGTTCCATAGCCGCCAAGCCGTGAACTTGCTGCCCCCGGACAGGCGCGGCGCACGCCGGTACGGCACGGCGACCTGGCGAAACCCGACCCAACCGAACAGCCCCTTCATAAAGCGGTGGCGCTCGCGCAACTGCTGCAGCGCCTGCACCACGCGCGGCGACAACAACCGGAAATCGCCGCTGTCGGCTGGAATCGGCGTACGCGACAGCTGTCCGATGACCCGATAGAACACGTGCGCAGAACCGCGCTTCATCCAGCTTTCGCCCTCACGAAACACCCGCGTGCCAAAGATGTTGTCGTAGCCGGCACGCCACAATGCGACGAACTCGGGAATCAGCTCGGGCGGATCCTGCCCGTCGGCATCGAGCAGCATCACCGCGCCCGGCAGCACATGATCCAGGCCTGCAGAAATGGCCACCTCCTTGCCGAAATTGCGCGACAGCCGCACGGCGCTCACCTGCGCATCGTCATCGGCAAGTGCCTGCAACAGCGCCCAGGTGCCATCGATACTGCCATCGTCCACATACAACACGTGCGTCTGCAATCCACTGAGCTGCGCCAATACTGCACACAGACGCGGATGCAGCAGCGGAATGCTGGTTTCTTCGTTATAGGCCGCAATGACCACCGTGAGGCGCTCTGCGGCAGCCAGCGATGGCACCAGGTCGGGCGCGTGCACGCTCACGGCGCCTGCAGATACGCAGCGCCGCCCAACTGGCGGGCCTGGCGCTGAATCCACGCGGCGCGCCGCTGCACGTATGCGCCCGGCCGGCGTGCGTCATAGCGCCGTGGCGAAGGCAACACCGCCGCCAGACGCGCTGATTCGCCCGGCGATAACCCTGCCGCATCCTTGCCCCAGAACTGCCGGGCAGCGGCTTGCGCGCCATACACCCCATCGCCGAATTCGGCCACGTTGAGATACATCTCCAGGATCCGCTGCTTTGGCCACAGCCACTCGATCAGTACCGTGTACCAGGCCTCCAGGCCCTTGCGCACCCAACTGCGGCCCTGCCACAGGAACACATTCTTGGCGACCTGCTGGCTGATCGTGCTGGCTCCACGCACCCGCCCGCCACGGGCGTTGTGATCGCGCGCCTTCTCGATGGCCTGCAGATCGAAGCCGTGATGCAGCGGAAACTGCTGATCTTCCGCAGCCACCACCGAAATCGGCAGGCTGGCGGCGATCTTGTCGTAATCGCGCCATTGCTGGTGCAGCGAAAAGCTCCAGTCGCCTTCGCCCCAGGCTTCCAGATAGCGTGCCACCATCATGCTGCTGATCGGCGGATCGACCACCCGCAACACCAGCACCTGCAACACGCTCGCAGCCGCGAACAGCAGCGGTGCCGCCAATATCCAGGGCAGCCAACGCCTGCGCCGCGGTGGCGCCACCTGCTTGCCATCCAATGCAACCGTCCCCATTGTTCGCTACGACCTTTCATCCCGATGCCTGCCGCATTATCCGGCAACCGGCGTCCCTTACGTCCGATGTTTCCATGACCGATCACGATCAGCTTTCCCGTTTCCTGTTGCCCGCCGCTGGCGTGCGCGGTGTCCATGTGCGCCTGACCCAGGCCTGGCACGACATCCAGGGGGCCGCCGACTACCCGCCGGCCGCACGCCAGTTGCTCGGCGAGGCGGCGGTGGCTGCGGCCCTGTTCACCGGCCACACCAAGGTCGATGGGCGTCTGTCGGTCCAATTGCGCGGCAACCAGACGCTGCGCACCCTGTTCGCCGAATGCACCGCCGCCGGCACCTTGCGCGGTATCGTGCAGCTGGCCGACGGCGCCGACGCCCCGACCGACCTGCGCGAGCTCGGCGACGCCGCCCTGCTGGCGATCACCATCGAGAATCCCGGCCTGGACCCGCGCGAACCGCAGCGCTACCAGAGCCTGGTCGGCATGCAGTCCCCGGATCTGGCCGAAGCCTTCGAGACCTATTTCCACCAGTCCGAACAGTTGCCGACCCGCCTGCTGCTGGCCGCAGGCCCCGACCAGGCCGCCGGCCTGCTGCTGCAGAAGCTGCCTGGCGACGAAGGCGACAACGACGGCTGGACCCGCATCGGTGCCCTGTTCGACACCCTGGGAGCACCGGAACTGCTCTCGGTCGCCGGGAACGACCTGCTGCACCGATTGTTCCACGAAGAAGACCCTCAGCTGCTCGGCGACAGGCCGCTCAGCTTTGGCTGCTCCTGCTCGCGCGAACGGGTCGCCTCGATGTTGCAGTCCCTGGGCGAGGAAGAGGCCCGGGCAGCCGCCGAGGCCACCGGCGAGGTCGAGGTGCGCTGCGAGTTCTGTGGGCGTGAGTATCACTTCCCATTGACTGAACTGGAGGTACTTTTCAGCGCCCCCCAGTCGTTGCAAGAAGCGCCGGAAAGGTTGCAATAGATAGGATTTCGGGCATTTTGGGGGAGCGGGGGCGCTTGTTAAATAATCATAAACACCCTAGCATCTGCCTTGCCCGCTCTCGGGAACTTAACAACTGCCCCCTGGGTCTGACTCTGGTATGCGACACCTACTGTGCCTCCCGCTTGCTCTGATGGTTGCCCTTGCGGCAACTGCGGGCGTGCGCGCGCAGACGGCATCGCAGCAACTGCGCGAGAGCACGATCCTGCCGGTGTGGAACAAGGGCAGCGGCAAGGTAGAGGCGTTCCTGTATCTGGAGCCCACGGGCGAACAAAAGGCCGGGGCACGCTGGCACTTTGGACGGAACTCGCTGGATGCTGCCTTCGGCCTGACGTCGGGCGACTCGCTCGGCCTGCTCTGCAACAGCAGCCGTGGCACCAACATCAGCGGCCTTGCCAGCCATTGCCTGCTCGCAGGAATCGGCGATGACGAAGAAGACAGCGCCGCTGCCTCGCGCCGTGTCTCGGCCACGGTGGGTTTTAACCGTGGCGGCGCCCGCGCTGGTGTCACCGCCGGCGCTGGCCGCGATACCCTGCCGGCCTGGTTGGTGGGCGGCGGCAAGGCCCCGCTGACCCGCGTCGAGCAGAACGACCTGACCGTGTTCGGCCAGAAGAATATCGGCCGCGAAGGCTTTGTCTCGATCGGCGGCACTTACGCCCGCGCACGCTTGGTGCCGCTGGCCGATGTCTCGCCGGCGATCGCCGACCAGTGGGACAGCAAGACCCTCAGCGTCGGTGGCGGCTACGGCGCTTTCAGCGCAAACGTCATTGGCCGGGTCGTTGACGTTCCCGGCCAACCCGAAAAATGGGAAGGCCTGGGGCTGGGCCTGACCTGGCGGACTCCCTGGAGCGGCCAGTTGACGGTCGGCGCCGAGAACGTGATCTCGCGCGGCAAGAACCCGTTTGCCCCGAACAACGAAAGCAACAGCGATGGAACGGTTCCATACGTCAGGTACGAACAGGACCTGTAACTCGCTGAAATGACGAGGTTCTTTAGACGCCACCGGCTTCCAGTCGGTGGCGTTTTTCGTTGTAGGGCTCGCTTAGCACACCGTTCTTCACAGGTTTCTTCTTTTTCATTAACGGGACTTTAATTTCCTGCGCAACGCATATACCATCGGTTCACCCTGACGTTTTGGATCCGCTTCTTTCGGACCCCCCGACAGGCAAACAACCCTTGGCAGTACCCAAGATCACTTGGAGAGAGAGAGCCCGATGAATTTCAAGTCCAACAAACTGCGCGATGCCGTCGTCTTCGCGCTCGTGTTAGGCACCGGAAACGTTGCCCTGTCGTCATCCGCAATTGCACAGAGCAAACCCGCGGATGAAGCAGCTACGCTTGACACAATCACGGTTACCGGCAGCCGTATTTCAACACCAGGCCTGACCACAAGCAGCCCGGTTACCAGTATCGAGCGCGAAGAATTCATGCGCACGCAACCGGTCTCGGTGGAAGAGTTCGTAAAGCAGCTACCGAACGTGTCGCCAACTGTTGGACCAGGCACCAATAACGGCGCTACCGGCGCTGCAGAACTCGATTTGCGTGGCCTCGGATCAAACCGCACGCTCGTCCTGGTCGATGGCCGTCGCCCCGTGCCCTACGATCTGTCCGGCGTGGTCGATACCAATACGATCCCGGTGGCATTGATCCAGAGCGTCGATCTGCTGACCGGTGGCGCTTCGGTGGTTTACGGCGCCGATGCCATCTCCGGCGTCGCAAATTTCATTCTGCGTCGTGATTTCGAAGGCGTGGAGGTCCAGAGTTCTTATGGGCAATCCAAGTATGGCGATGGCGCTCGTCAGCGCATCGAAGCCACGATGGGTGCCAATTCGGCCGATGGGAAAGGAAACGTAGTTTTCAGTGTTGGCCACACCAAGGTTGACCCGGTTTTCCAGGGCGATCGTGCATGGGGCGGTGTTTCGCGCTCATCCGGCAGCGGCAATCCACAAGGGTCTGGCACGACCGTTCCTTCGCTCATTGCTGGCCCTCCGGGCGTCTGGGGCTCGCCTGGCGAAGACGGCACCTTAGACGGCCGCGGCCAGATCGACCCAACGACCGGTCAAATCGTCAACAACGTCCAGACTTATAACTTCAATCCGGTCAATCTTTTCCAGACCGGGCTCGATCGTTATCAAGCAACGGCCTTGGGTCGTTACGAAATTAACGAACATGCTGAAGCCTATGGGCAGGTGAACTACACCCGTTCGCGCGTTGAAGCATCCTTGGCACCGACTGGTCTGTTTCAAGAGGCATTTGATATGCCGATTGGAAATCCGTTGATACCGGAGCCTGCACGCCAACAGCTCTGTCAGGCCTATGGTATTGACGCAGCCAACTGTGTTCCGGGCAACGCCACCATGATCGAAGGTCTGACGGTCGGACGTCGCCTGACTGAGCTGGGCCCACGTATAAACCGCTTTGATACAAAGACGTTCCAGGTAACCGCAGGCCTGCGTGGCGCAATTACCGACAGCTGGAAATACGACGCGTTTTGGTCGCATGGCGAATCCGAGCGGTTAGCCGAATCACGCAACTGGGGCTCTTTGTCAAAGACCCGCCAAGCATTGATGTCCCTTGACGGCACTACCTGCGTCGATCCTAGCAATGGATGCGTACCGCTCAATATCTGGGGTCCCGAAGGTTCCGTCTCACAAGAAGCGCTCAACTTTATCAACTTGAGCGCCTTCTCGATCCAGAACGTCGAGCAAGACAACGCAGCGTTGAATTTCTCTGGCGACCTTGGCGAATTCAAGAGCCCCTGGGCGGATTATCCGATCGGCGTCGCCGTGGGCGCAGAACATCGCCGTGCAACAGCCGGCACGCGTTCGGATGGCCCTTCGCAGATTCAGGGCGAAGTCATGGGCACCGGCGCACCGGTACCAGACCGCCAGGGTGGCTTCACGATCAATGAAGCGTTCGGTGAATTCATCATCCCGTTGGTCAATAACGCCCCCGGTTTCTACGCGCTGTCGCTCGAAGCCGGCTACCGCTACTCAGACTTCAAGACCAAAGCCAGCACGGGCGACGAGTACGGGAGCTTTAAGTACGGCCTGAACTGGGCACCTATCGAAAGCTTGCGCTTCCGCGGCATGTTCCAGCGAGCCAATCGCGCGCCTGGCATTGGTGAATTGTTCGCTCCACAAGTGACCGGTCTAGGCAACCTGGATACCGACCCGTGTGCTGGCGGTGCAATCAGCGCCGCGCAAGCCAACACACCTGGAACGCTGTCCAACCTGTGCGTCCAAACCGGCGTCCCGGCAGGCTCTGCGGGTCTGGTCGCCCAGCCCAATGCTGGGCAGGTCAACATTCTCAGTGGTGGCAACACGCTGTTGGAACCTGAGCAAGCCGATACGCAGACAATCGGCCTGGTCTGGAATCCCACATCGAACTTCGCAATGACGCTGGACTATTGGAAGATCGAGATGGAAAAGACCATCTCCTCCCAGAGCGTCGACGACGTGATCTCCGGTTGCTACGATCCGGCGCTCAATCCGGGCCTGGGCTTCAACAGCAATTGCGCGTTGATTGGCCGCTCACCGCTGACCGGGACATTCAACGGCACGACGTCTCCTGGCATTTCGCTGATCCTTAGCAACCAAGGCACACTGAAGACTGACGGCTTTGATCTTGGTCTCAAGTATGGCTTTGATCTGCCCGGCACCATGGGCCGCCTGAATCTGGCTTACGACGCGACGTTGGTGACCACACTGGAATCCCAAGCCACGCCTGAGTCTGAAAATCGCGACTGCTTGGGACACTACAGCGTCAGCTGTACGCCCAACTCCAAGTATCGTTCGATTCTGCGCTCCAGCTGGTCCTACAACGATCTATCCGTCTCGCTGGCTTGGCGCTACAACAGCAAGATGGAAGTTGAGCCGAACACCGGCACGTGGTTTGCCAGCTACAGTAAAATTCCGTCGTACAGCTATTTTGACTTCGGCGTCAACTACAAGCTGCCGTTCAATGCGGAAGTCAATCTGTCCGTGGCCAACCTGATGGACAAGAAGGCGCCGGTCGTCGGCAATACCATTGGTGACACTGCTGAAAACAGTGGCAACACGTTCCCGAACTTCTACGACGCGATTGGCCGCTTTTACACATTGGGCGTAACTTTCTCGTTCTGATCAACTGGCTTTACAAATCAAAAAAAGCGGGCCGATTTCCGGCCCGCTTTTTTTATGTCTAGCGCAAAATCGAGCTTCACCAATACAGCAATCCGATGCCACTGCACCCTACCCCGGAATCAACGTCTGAATCACATGCTCCACGTAGGCTTCGAAGTCTTCGCGGGCCTGCTTGGGTTGCTGCAGTTGCAGCGAAAGTTGCAGGAAGCCAACGTAGGCGGCGTAGGCCAGGCGGGCGCGGTGTTGGGCGTCGGTGCGGGTCAGGCCGGCCTGGCGAAATGAGGCAATCAAATAATCGAGGCGGCGTTGCGAGACGCGGTCGATGACCGGGCGCACGGCTGGGTGATCGAGCGCCTTGAGCAGTTCGCTGTAGATCACGTGCGGCTTGACCTCATGCGCCACCAGTTGGAACAAGGCGCGTAGACGGGCGCTGGGATCGGGCACGTCTTCCAGGCTGCCGAACACTTCCTTCTGCTCGAAGATCTCCCAACGTTCCAGAGCGGCCTGCAGCAGCGCATCGCGCGAGGGGAAATGCCAGTAGAAACTGCCTTTGGTGACGCCCAGACGGCGCGCCAGCGGTTCGACCGCAACGGCGCCGACGCCTTGTTCGGCGATCAGATCCAGCGCGGCCTGTGCCCAGTCGTCCGCGCTGAGGCGGTTGCCGCGACCGGAACTGGCGCGGGGCGTGGTGACGCTGGAGTCGGTAGTGTCGTTCATGGAACGATTTAACCATACGCTTGAGGCAGTTGCAGTACGCATTACCCAACGTAGGCACAATCGCCGCGATCGCGCGCCTTAACCATCCATACCACTGAGTATTGACAGCGGCCGCCGCATATCCATACCATTAGGTATGGTCACCTCTCGTTCTAGCCTCGCCCAGACTGCATCCGTGACCAGTGTTCGCGCTGGCGACGCTGTACTTGCGGTGTCGGTGCGTGGCGAAGACAACGCGCCGACGGTCGTGTTCGCGCATGGGTTGGGACAGACGCACTTGGCGTGGGAAGCCTCGGCGGCGATGCTGGCGGAGGCGGGCTATCGCGCGTTGTCCTACGACGCACGCGGGCACGGGGATTCAAGCGTCAATGCCATGGATCTGCCCTACTCGCCCATGCAATTCACCGATGACCTGATCGTCTTGGCGGGCGAGCAAGCCGAGCCGCCAGTGCTGGTCGCCGCGTCGATGGGCGGTTTGTTCGGCCTGCTCGCAGAAGCGCGCTGGCCTGGCCTGTTTCGCGCGATCGTGCTGGTCGATATCACCCCGCGTTGGGATACCGCTGGCGTGGAGCGGATCCTGCGCTTCATGACCGCGCACCCGGATGGATTCGCGTCGCTGGATGTCGCTGCCGACGCCATTGCCGCTTACCTGCCGCATCGGCCGCGCAAGACGCCCAGTCAATTGCAGGGACTGCTGCGGCAACGCACCGACGGCCGTTGGCTCTGGCATTGGGACCCGCGCCTGGTCGACGAACTGGCGGGACAGGATCCCCACACGCAGCAGCAGGCATTGCTGGACGCCGCCGCGCAGGTGCGCTGCCCGATGCTGTTGATCAGCGGCGGGCGCAGCGATCTTGTGACGCCGGCAAACATCACCGAATTCCTGTCGATCGCCCCGCATGCGCAGCACGTGCACCTGCCCGAGGCCACGCACATGCTGGCAGGCGACGACAACACCACCTTTACCGCAACCGTGTTGCATTATCTGGACGCACTGCCCCCGGTTGGCACCATCGCAGCGTCCAACATCACCGAGCATGTCACTGGAGCAAGACCATGAGCATCGTTGCACCGTTCCTCCTCGTCATCCTGGCGGCGGGCATCGCTGCCTATCACCGTATGCGCCTTGCCACCTGGGTTGCACTGAGCGCCTGCGTGCTGGTGGCCTGCTGGCTGCTGGGTGCCAACCTCACCGCAACCATCGTCGCCGCCGCGCTGGTGGTGCTGGTGTCCGCACCGGTGCTGTTGCCGTTCCTGCGCAAGCCGCTGCTGACCACGCCGTTGATGAGCTTCTTCCGCAAGGTGCTGCCGCCGCTGTCGCAGACCGAGCGCATCGCGCTGGAAACCGGGTCGGTGGGCTTCGAAGGCGAACTGTTCACCGGCGACCCGGACTGGCAGAAGCTGCTCAACTATCCCAAGCCGCAACTGACCGCCGAAGAGCAGGCGTTCCTGGACGGCCCGGTCGAAGAGCTGTGCAAGATGGTCAACGACTGGGAAATCACCCATGTCCACGCCGATCTGCCGCCCGAATTATGGGACTACATCAAGAAGAACAAGTTCTTCGGCATGATCATTCCCAAGCAGTACGGCGGCCTGGGTTTCAGCGCGCTGGCGCATCACAAGGTGATCCAGAAGCTGTCCTCGATCTCCAGCGTGGTCAGCTCCACCGTCGGTGTGCCGAACTCGCTCGGGCCGGGTGAACTGCTGCTGCATTACGGCACGCCGGAACAGAAAGACTATTACCTGCCGCGCCTGGCGGTCGGTGCCGAGGTGCCGTGTTTCGGTCTGACCGGCCCGTTCGCCGGTTCGGATGCGACCTCGATCCCGGACTACGGCATCGTCTGCAAGGGCGAGTGGAATGGCGCCAACGTGCTCGGCGTCAAGCTGACCTTCGACAAGCGCTATATCACCCTGGCACCGGTCGCCTCGCTGATCGGCCTGGCGTTTCGCGCCTACGATCCGGATGGCCTGATCGGCGACAAGAAGGACATCGGCATCACCCTGGCGCTGCTGCCGCGCGAGACCCCCGGCGTGGAAATCGGCCGTCGCCATTTCCCGCTCAATTCGCCGTTCCAGAACGGCCCGATCCATGGCGAGGAAGTGTTCATCCCGCTGAGCCAGTTGATTGGCGGCGTGGAAATGGTCGGCAAGGGCTGGAACATGCTCAACGAGTGCCTGGCGGTGGGCCGTTCGATCACCCTGCCTTCTACCGCCAGCGGCGGCGGCAAGTACGCTGCGGTGGTGACTGGTGCGTATGCACGCATCCGCAAGCAGTTCGGTCTGTCGATCGGCCGTTTCGAAGGCGTGGAAGAAGCGCTCGCGCGCATCGGTGGCAAGGCCTACGCGATCAGCGCGTTGTCGCAGGCCACCGCTGCGGCGGTGGATCGCGGCGATGTGCCGTCGGTGCCATCGGCGATCGCCAAGTATCACTGCACCACCATGGGCCGCGAAGTGGTCAGCGACATGATGGATGTGATCGGCGGCAAGGGCATCATCCTGGGGCCACGCAATTTCGCCGGCCGTGCCTGGCAGGCTGCGCCGATCGGCGTGACCGTGGAAGGCGCCAACATCATGACCCGCAGCCTGCTGATCTTCGGCCAGGGCGCGATCCTGTGCCATCCGTGGGTGATGAAGGAAATGAAGGCGGCGCAGGATCCGGATACGCGTCGTGGCCTGGAGGAGTTCGACCAGAGCCTGTTCGGGCATATCCGCTTCGGCATTTCCAACGCGGTGCGTTCATTCTGGTTCGGTCTGACCGGTGCGCGCATCGGTGCGGCGCCAGGCGATGCGTACACGCGTCGCTTCTTCCGCAAGCTGGATCGGTATTCGGCCAACCTGGCGCTGATGGCCGACGTGTCGATGCTGATGCTCGGCGGCAAGCTCAAGTTCAAGGAATCGCTGTCCGGCCGTCTGGGCGATGTGCTGAGCCACATCTACCTGACCAGCGCGATGCTCAAGCGCTATCACGACGAGGGCGCGCCAGCGACCGACCAGCCACTGCTGGCCTGGGCGTTCCACGACAGCGTGCACAAGATCGAAACCGCGCTTTCCGCGGCGCTGCGCAACTTCCCGATCCGGCCGGTGGGCTGGTTGATGTGGGTGCTGATCTTCCCGCTGGGCCGTCGTGCCGAAGCGCCGGGCGACCGCCTGGGGCACCGCGTGGCATCGATCCTGATGACACCGAGCGAAGCGCGCGACCGCCTGGCCCAGGGCGTGTTCCTGACCCCGTGCGCCAACAATCCGGGCGGACGTATCGCCAGCTATCTGGCCAAGGCCGTGCTGGCCGAGCCGGTGGAGCGCAAGTTCCTCAAGGCACTCAAGACCAAGGGCATCGAGGCACTGGATTTCACTGCGCAGCTGGACGAGGCCGTGGCCGAAGGCGTGATCACCATCGACGAGCGCAAGCAACTGGAAGAGTTGCGCGAGATCATGATGGACACCATCACCGTGGACGACTTCGATCCGCACGAGCTGCGTGCGGCGAGCTTCTACGACAAGCCACAGGCCCAGCAGCCGCGCGAAGCGGCCTGAGCAAGCGACACACCTCGCGTCAGGTCATCACGCAAACGGCGAGCTTCGGCTCGCCGTTTGCGTTGGCGTACATGCTGTCGCGCCGCGCATGCTTGCCGAGTGTGTGGGCCGGCGCACCGACCAGCACGCTCGCAGTCAGCTGCAGAGCCACGCCGGAGATTGCCTGCAGGCATCAAGACGGCTGCAGCAATGGCCACCAGCTGGTATCGATCAACGCGGCAACCACACCAGCGCCAGCGCGATCAACGCCGGCAGCGCCTGCACGAAGAAGATGCGTCGGTTGACGCTGTAGGCGCCATAGCAACCGGCCACCACCACGCAGCCCAGGAAGAAACTCAGCACGTCGCTGCGTGCAGCCAATGCGCCCCAGAACAGGCCAGCAGCCAGGAAGCCGTTGTACAGGCCCTGGTTGGCCGCCAGTACGCGCGTGGCTTGCGCCTTCTCCAGGGTATTGCGGAAGGTCTTCAGACCCACTGGGCGCGTCCACAACACCATTTCCAACACCAGAATGTAGACATGCAGCAATGCGACAAACAGGCCGGCGACGATGGCGAACAGAGACATGGCAGATTGATCGAGCGAATGTGGCGGCCAGCATAGCCGCGATTGCGGTCGCCCTGTTCGGAGCGGCGTGCCGATCGCCGCACCGCGCTCAGACGCGCGGACACGATGCACATGATCGCGCGCGAGTGAACACCGGCAGATGGGCGCACTCGCTCGACGGCGTGCGCGCTGATCGGTCAATTGCGCGGATCGGGCGCCTGCCCGGACGTATCGACACCACGCTCGGCTGGCAGCCTGCGTGCTTGGCGCAGCAAGCCGACTGCGCCCACGGTCATCCCTGCTCCCGCCAGCAGCCCGATGCCGAATACCGCGCCGGAGCCGAATGCGGACACCAGTTTGTATACCCACACAAAGCTCAGGTCGCTACCGCGATAGACCACGGTATCGATCGCCGCACCTGCCTTGTAGCGCCATTGGCGGTCCACACGCGTGTACAGCGTTTCGCGCGCGGGTTTGGCCAGTGCGAACTCGCTGGATCGCGTGATCACCTGCACGATCGCCACCATCATGGGAGCGGCGACGCAGCCAGCACGGCATAACCCAGCGTGATCGCCACGCCGGGAATCAGCAGCGCCGGCGCGATGCCAAACCGCGACAACAGCGCGCGTGTCACCAACAACTGCAATACCAGGGTCAATGCGTTGACTGCCAGATCGATGCTCGCGTAGTACGCGGTGCTGGCCGCCGCATCCGTGTACAACCGCCGCACCAGCGCCGCCTGTTCGTTGTAGAGCAGCGTGCCGACACCCACTCCGAACACCATCGTCACTGCCAGCCAGCGCAGCAGCGGCTCGCGCACGATCAACTTGAGCCCGCCCAGCACATCGCCGCCCATCGGCACTTCGCCGGAATCCTGCTGCCGCTCCTGTTCGCGTGCCACCGCCCACCACCGCAAGCGCAGCAGGCACACCACGCACAACCCCAGAAAGGCGGCCGAGACCAGCATCAGGTGCGCAATGCCGATGCGCTCCACCAGGGTACGGGTGAGCATCGGCCCGAGAAATGCGCCCAGCGTGCCGGCCGCACCGATATAACCGTAATACCTGCGCGCCTCGGCATTACTGAAGACATCGGCCATGAAGCTCCAGAACACCGCCACGGCGAACAGATTGAACACGGAAATCCACAGGAAGAACGCCATGCCGCGTCCGGGCACGCCACTGTCGAACAGCACATAGAACAGCAGCAGGGTCGCAATGAAGAAACCGTACACCACCGGCAGGAACACGCGCCGCGGATAGCGGCTGACCAGCGCACCGTAGACCGGCTGCAGCAACAACATGATCAGGAAGGTGCAGGTAAACAGCACCTGCAGGGTGAACTCCTTGAGCGGCATGCCGTGCGCGGCGAAGAACGCGATCATGCCGGCAGGAAAGATCGCTTCCACATCGGCCGAAGCGCCCATCGTCTCGCGCACCGGACGCAGCACGTAATAGCCGCTGAGCAGGCAGAAGAAATACAGGAACGACCACGCCAGCGGCGGCGAGCTGCGCAACGCCGCGCTCAAACGGCCAGCCGCGAGCGCGGCGCAGATGGGCTGTTCATCGGGGAAAGTTCGCTCGCATCGACGGGCGTGACAGCAAGGACATGACGGCGGCACCCGCGAAACAAGCGCGCAAGTTAGCCGATGCCGTGCTGCATCACCAGCCGCCACGGGCAGGACACCGCCGGCCGGCCTAGGTATCGATACGGCACGCTGCTTGCAGCTGCATTCGCACGGGCTCCGGGCTGCGTTGGAAAGGCGCTGCGCAGGCCGATTTATGAACCTAAAATCATCAATAGGATCAATACGATGCCCATTCATCTTCCGGCAGTTTGTGCTATTGCGAAGCACGGCGCTAGAATCGCCGATGGCAGTGGAACAGGCGGCACACACATGACACAAATGCGCAGTCGACGGTTCCGTCCGTTGGCCATCGGGCTGCTCGGGGCGTTATTGCCCCTGGCCCTCTCTTCCACCGCGCAGACACCCGCGCCGACTGCCTCTGCGTTGCAGCCGGCCAGCGTCACACAGTCGCCGACTGCTCCGCTGCAATACCGCGCATCGCTGCCGGCCAGCCAGGTGTTGGCGCCAGCGGCTGGCTTCGATGTCGCGGCATTCGAATCGATGGCCAACCAACTGACCTACGGCAATCGCGTGCCCGGCATGGCGATGGCGATCGTGCAGGGCGGCAAGGTGCTCAGCGCACGCGGTTATGGCGTCACCGACGTCAATCATCCGCAGCCGGTCGATGGCCACACCGTGTTCCGGCTGGCCTCGCTGTCCAAGGCCTTCGCCGGCACCATGGCGGGGCTGTTGGTCAACGATGGCGTGCTGCGCTGGGACAGCAAGGTGGTCGACTATGTGCCGGGCTTCCAGCTCAGCGACAACGTCGCCACCCGTCAGCTCACCGTCGCCGAGGTGCTCAGCCACCGCGTCGGGCTGACCCGCAATGCCTACGACCGCGATATCGAATCCAACGTCGATTACTACTCGCTCAGCCACAAGCTGGCCGCCGCGCCGCTGCGCTGCGCACCGGGCGACTGCTATGCGTATCAGAACGTCGCCTTCAGCCTGGTGGGCGATGTGGTGTTTGCCGCGTCGGGCGGCTTCTACGAGCAGTCGGTGGAGCGCCGCATCTTCAAGCCGCTGGGCATGAACGATGCGAGCATGGGGCTGGCCGGCATCCAGGCCAGTCCGCATTGGGCGCGTCCGCACGTGCGCAGCCGCAATGGCTGGGTATCGCTGACGCCCAAGCCGACCTACTACCGTCTTGCCCCCGCAGCAGGCGTCAATGCCAGCGCCAGCGACATGGCGCAGTGGTTGCTGGCACACACAGGCCACCGCACCGACGTATTGCCTGCGCCGCTGCTGGCGACGCTGCATGCGCCACTGATCTCCACCCCGGGCGAAATGCGCTCGGGCTGGCGCCACGAGCGCGTGGATGCGGCCAGCTACGCGCTGGGCTGGCGTGTGTTCGATTACGCGGGCCATCAGGTGGTCTTCCATGCCGGCGCCGTCCAGGGTTATCGCGGTCTGGTCGCATTGCTGCCCGAGCGCGATCTGGGCATCGCAATCCTGTGGAACGGCGAAAGCGGCCTGCCCTCCGGCATGATGCCGACCATCCTGGATCGTGCACTTGGTCTGCCGACCAAGCGTTGGCTGGATATCGATGTGGATGGCGACTTCGGTAGCGAGAACATGCTGGCGGAGCGCCCCGATCCCGCCGGCAAGGGCGCCTCGTCCGGCAAGTCGGTGGCATCGCCACGCTGACGTGGCGGCAGCAGCGCCTGATATCGATGCGGACACAACCAAAGGCGGCCTCGGCCGCCTTTGGTGTTTTTCGCATCTGCCCGTTGCCGATGAACTGGCAGGGCCGTGAGGCGACCGTCGGCGCATGCGGGGAGACTCGCACCGTCATGGCATGCCGCTAGCGTCAGCGCATCAGAGCGCCTGTGGAGACGAACGGCCGCTGATTGGCCACCTCATCGCAGACGACGTGCGGCAACATGCATGCTCGCTGCGACGCCGTCGCGATATTCGGGCCGATTCCAGTGAGGTCGGCGACCGTCGGCAACGGGGCCGGCCGCTGCCGTCGCTGCATGGCTGGATGCTTGAGCAGACGATCGGCCCATTGTTGAACCGGAAGGACCATGGGCACGCTGCGGGGAATCGGTCGTGTGCACGCGCGAAACGGGGGCGCTGCAGATATGGCGACGTCGGCACTTGACCGCAGCCGGCGTCGGTCTGTCCGTCACGCGCGGCCTGGCATGCGCGAATCGATCGGGATGGATGGCGACACCGCCAGGCACAACAAGACCGCTGCCGCGCTCACCCCATCTGCGGATCGGTCGCGTTGGAGGCCATGGCGAACACCGGCTGATTGCAGCTTGCGCACATACCCGGCACGCGCACGGTTGCGATGCGCCGCCACTTCCCGCCGCGCTCGGCGGCGTGGCCAGCCTGAAAACAGCTAGATGCCAGCCCAATAAAAAAGCTCCCTCCCCGCTGGGCGTCGGGGAGAGAGCTCGATGTTTACGGCGATCGGGTATTACAGATCAGATCAGCGGTGCCGGAGTTGCGGGCAGCGCGACCGGAGCGGCCTTCTTCTTGCGAACGGCCGGCTTCTTCTTGGCGACCTTCTTCGCAGCAGGCTTCTTGGCAGCAGTCTTCTTGGTGGCGGACTTCTTGGTCGCCTTCTTCGCCACTGCCTTCTTGGCAGTCTTCTTCACTGCCTTCTTGGCGGCCGTCTTCTTGGTCGCCTTCTTTGCAGTCTTCTTCACGGCCTTCTTGGCGGCCGTCTTCTTGGTCGCCTTCTTAGCAGTCTTTTTCACTGCCTTCTTGGCGGCTGCCTTCTTCACTGCCTTCTTCGCAGTCTTCTTGACGGCCTTCTTGGCAGCAGCCTTCTTCACTGCCTTCTTGGCGGTCGCCTTCTTTGCGACCTTCTTGACGGCCTTCTTGGCGGCAGTCTTCTTCACTGCCTTCTTGGCGGTGGGTTTCTTTTTCGCAGCTTTTTTAGTGGCCATGTAATTGGCTCCTCGTCAGTGAACTATGGAGTTGAAACGCCCAGTTGAACCAAACCCCGCAACGGCGTGCCGTCGTCGGGAACCGTCCGCAGGGAATGCGCGACGGGACGGATACAGAAACACCCGCATCGAACGGCGACACGGGTGCGTGATCGAAAGGACGACTGCTTTCTTGGAGAGAAGCGAACCCGACTCCACCGCTGATGGCGCTTCGGTGGACATCCGGAACAAGCTTGTCGGCTTGATGTCGATTCTGCTCACTCTCTTTCGCAGCAATGTCTGCTGGGCGAAACCTAATCACGCTTTTTTTTACTGTCAACACTCTTTTGCAATTTTTTTTTGGCCGGGCATCGCGATGCGGTGTATCCAAGCGAGCAAAGCGTGCCGCACGCTGCCTCACCCAAGCGAGCAAAGCGTGCGCGCGCATAACAGCGCTTTCAAAAAACCACTTCTTTTGCGCTGTTTTTCTTCGCCGATACAAATACACCCGGCATCGGCGACCACGATGGCGCGTTGAGCTATCGGCGCGGCCGGCAGGATCCGCCGCCTGTCCGCCAGCTGAAAATTTTTTATCCAACAACGTTGCTTGAGGCAGCGCACGAGCGGAAATGCGCAAACTTATTGCGTCGTTTGATCGCCATGCGTGCGTCCGCACGCACCATCGCAGGCATGCGTTGCGCCTTGTGCTGGACGATCGGTGCGTACGGCGGCGGCAGAATCTTTCACCGCGCGCACGCTCGAACGTCACCAGCGACTCACGTCAGAAATCCGACGCACCCGCATGCGCGCGGCTTCGACAGGACGCAATCGCGGACATGGCGAACAGCAAACCGCCATTCGTCGCCGACCACATCGATGCGCGCAGACCCACAACACACGCCTCTGGATCGAGCCGTCGGCATGGTGTCCGCCATCACACCGAAGCGAGGCCACGGCACTGCCACCGGAACCGCACCCAAAAAAATGGCCGCTCTCAGGAGCGGCCATCGGGACGTGCGAACGGTGCTGCGACGTCAGTGCGACTCGTCTTCCAGCAGCTCGGCGTAGTCGTCCGGCGACAGCAGGTCGTTGAGCTCTTCCTTGTCGTCGAGTTCGACCACGAAGATCCAGCCGTCGCCGTAGGCGTCTTCGTTGATGGTTTCCGGCTTGTCGCTGAGTGCGCTGTTGACCTCGACGACGGTGCCGCTGACCGGGCTGTAGACGTCGGAGGCGGCTTTGACCGACTCCACGACCGCAGCGCCGTTACCGACCTGCACGGTGTCGCCGACGCCCGGCAGTTCGACGTAGACCAGGTCGCCCAGCAGGCCCTGCGCGTGGTCGGAGATACCGACGGTGACGCGGCCGTTGCTTTCGACGCGGGCCCACTCGTGGGATTTGAGGAACTTGAGGTCGCCAGGGATCTCGCTCATGGGTGTGCTCCGGGAAGCTAGGGGTTGGGGACAGGTGGCTAGTTTAGACCGCGCGACAAGGCAGGTACACGTGCGTCGGTCCGTGTTGGTTCGCAGGGTGTTGCGCGCTGCAGGCCGACTAAGGCCGACAGCGCCTGACGCATCAACCGAGCACGCCGGCCTGCGCCTGGCCATCGCGCACGAACGGGAACTTCACCGCGCGCAGCGGCACCTGCTTGCCGCGGATGTCCACGCGCAGATCGTCGATGCTGCCAGCCGGCACGCGCGCGAACGCGATCGCCTTGCCGAGCGTGGGCGAGAACGTGCCGGACAGGATCTCGCCCTCGCCGCTGGCGGTGAGCACGGTCTGGCCATGCCGCAGCACGCCCTTCTCATCCATCACCACACCGATCAATTGGCGCGGTGCGCCCTGCGCCTGTTGCGACTCGAGCACGGCGCGACCGATGAAGTCGCGGCCTTCGTCCAGGGCGATCGTCCAGGCCAGCGCTGCTTCGTAAGGACTGACCGTGTCGTCCATGTCCTGACCGTAAAGATTCATGCCGGCCTCCAGCCGCAAGGTATCGCGCGCGCCCAGACCGGCCGGCTTGACGCCTTGCGCGAGCAGCGCGTTCCAGAACGCCACCGCCGCGTCTTGCGGCAGCACGATCTCGAAACCGTCTTCGCCGGTGTAACCGGTGCGCGCGAGAAACAGCTCCACGCCATCGCGCGAGCGCGTCTGCAGGGCGGCGAAACGGCCGAGCTTGCTGGCCGCCGCGGTATCGGCCGAATCCACCAGTTCGATGACCTTGGCGCGTGCATTGGGGCCTTGCACCGCGATCATCGCGAAGTCGCTACGCTCTTCCACGCGCACCTCGAAGCGTGCGGCCTGCTCGCCGATCCACTGCAGATCCTTTTCGCGGGTAGCGGCATTGACGACCAGACGGAAGAAGTCCTCGGCCATGAAGTAGACGATGAGGTCGTCGATCACCCCGCCCTGCGGGTTGAGCATGCAGGTGTACAGCGCCTTGCCGGAGACCTTGAGCTTGTCCACCGAATTGGCCAGCAGGTAGCGCAGGAACTCGCGCACGCGTGGGCCGTGCAGATCGACCACGGTCATGTGGCTGACGTCGAACATGCCGGCGTCGCGACGCACCTGGTGGTGTTCGTCGAGTTGCGAGCCGTAGTGGATCGGCATGTCCCAGCCGCCGAAGTCGACCATCTTGGCGCCGAGCGCGCGATGGGTGTCGTTGAGGATGGTCTTCTGGGTCATGGGCGCCGGTCCGAGGAAAGAGGACCATTATCGCTGCCCGGCCGCGCTTGGGGAAAACGGCGTTGGCGATGCGCTATCGCAGCGACGGCGGCTGGACGTCGCTGCAGCATGCCGCGCCGCGCTGCAACATCGATTCCCGACAGGGCAGCGCACCCTGCCCTGCTCGCTCAATCGACTGCCTGCACCTGCAAGGTCATGCCATCGACACCGACGATGCGTACCGGCGCGCCGGCCGGAAGATCCGGACCGCTGACCACCCAGAACGCGTCGTCGACCTTGGCGCGACCACGACCGGCGTGGATCGGCTGGTCGAGCACCACACAACGGCCGATCAACTGCTCGGCGCGTCGGTTGAGCAGGGGGCGATCGCTTTGCCGACCCTTGCCGCGAAACCAGCTGCGATACCCCTGCACCGACAAGAAACTGAGCAGCACGAAGGCGACGATCTGCAGCAGCAGCGTCATGCCCGGCAGCGCGAGAACCAGCACGCACACCGCCGCCGCGGCAATGCCCATCCATAGCAGGAACGCGCCGGGCACCAGCGTCTCGGCAGCAATCAATACCAATGCCAGCACCGCCCAGACCACCACGTCCCAGCGCATGGCTCAGTCTCCCACGCGCGGCGGCATCGGCGGCACCCGCACAGTGCTTGCGTCGGGCTTGTTCAATGCTTCCTTGGCCAACTCGGCGATACCGGCGATCGAGCCGATGATGCCGCTGGATTCCATCGGCATCAGCACGAACTTCTGGTTGGGCGCAGTGGCCAGCGCCTTGAACGCCTCCACATATTTCTGTGCGACGAAGTAGTTGATCGCCTGCACGCTGCCGTTGGCGATCGCATCGGAGACCACCTGGGTGGCCTTGGCTTCGGCCTCGGCCAGACGCTCGCGCGCTTCGGCATCGCGGAACGCGGCTTCCTTGCGGCCTTCGGCTTCGAGCACCGCTGCCTGCTTCTCGCCTTCGGCGCGCAAGATTTCCGACTGGCGCGAACCTTCGGCTTCGAGGATCTGCGCGCGCTTTTCGCGCTCGGCCTTCATCTGCCGCGCCATCGAGTCGATCAGGTCGCGCGGCGGCTGGATATCGCGGATCTCGATGCGGGTGACCTTGATGCCCCAGGGATTGGTGGCCTGATCGACCACGCTGAGCAGCTGCGCATTGATGGTTTCGCGCTGACTCAGCGATTCGTCCAGATCCATCGAGCCGATCACGGTACGGATGTTGGTCTGCACCAGCGCGATCGAGGCGATCTCCAGGTTGGAGACCTCATACGCGGCCTTGGCGGCATCGAGCACCTGGAAGAACACCACGCCGTCCACGCGCACCACGGCGTTGTCCTTGGTGATGACGTCCTGGCTGGGCACGTCGAGCACCTGCTCCATCATGTTGATCTTGCGCCCCACCCCATAGACCACCGGCACCAGAAAGTGCAGGCCCGGACTCATGGTGTGGGTATAGCGGCCGAAGCGCTCCACCGTCCACTGAAATCCCTGCGGCACCATGCGCACGGTCTTGAACAACACGATGACGCCAGCGACCAGAACGGCGATGGCCAGAAAAGAAGTCGGAAACATATGCAGCCCCTTGCAAGTGACGAGTCGGTCCTTGCCTTGAGTATGCCCTAGCGCCACCTGTACCCATATCGTGAGCTACGCATGCGGCGAGGCGGCTCACCGGTTCGGGCACTTGGTCTTGGTTGGGCATCTCTCCGGCACCGATCAGGCAGCTGCGGTTTGCGAAGCACATGCGTTGGTGTGCGAGTGCGCGCTCAGGCGCTACGCGGCGAAAACAGGATGATCGCCATGCCGAGCAGGCAACAGCTGGCACCCAGCAGATCCCAGCGCGTGGGCGTGACCCGGTCCACCCACCACAACCACAGCAAGGCGCTGGCGACATAGACGCCGCCATAGGCCGCATACACCCGCCCGCTGGCATCCGGATGCAGGCTCAACAACCACACGAAGATCGCCAGGCTCAGCGCCGTGGGCAGCAGCAACCACGCGCTGCCGCCTTTGCGCAGCCATAGATAAGGAAGGTAGCAACCCACCAGCTCGGCGATCGCGGTGGCCGCGAACAACGCCAGCGTGGTCGGCGCGGAATTCATTCGCGGTCTTGCCGGTCAGGGTGCGCGCGGTGCAGACCTGGCCTGTCGCCACCTTGCTCACCGATGCCTGACATCTGCGTGACAGGCTGACCGCTGTCGAGCGCCGCCGGATCACCGTCACGCTCGTCGCGCTTGACCTGTTGCCACAGCGCTTCCTGTTCGTGCAGGGACAGCGCCGTCAACGACGTGCCAGCGGCGTGCGCCTGCGCTTCCATCGCACGGAAGCGGCGTTCGAACTTCAGATTGGCGTGGCGCAGTGCAGCACCGACATCGACCTTGGCATGCCGCGCCAGATTGGCGCAGACGAACAACACATCGCCGAGTTCGTCCTCCAGCCGGGCCTGGTTGTCGGCGACCGGCCCGCGTGCGAATTCCACCCGCAGCTCTTCGATTTCTTCCTGCAGCTTTTCCAGCACCGGTGCCGGGCCCGGCCAGTCGAAGCCGACCCGCGCCGCGCGCGCTTGCAGTTTGGTGGAGCGCTGCCATTCGGGCAGGCCGCGTGCGATGCCGGCAAGCGCGGAGTCGTCCTGATGGCCGGCGGCGCGGCGTTCGTCGCGCTTGATCTGCTCCCAGTTGACGCTCACCGCCTGCGCGTCGTCGGCCCGTTGCGCGGCGAACACATGCGGATGGCGGCGCACCAGCTTGTCGCTGAGCGTGGCCACCACGTCGGCGAACCCGAAGGCTCCCTGCTCGGCCGCCATCTGCGCATGGAACACCACCTGCAACAACAGGTCGCCCAACTCGTCGCGCAGGCCTGGCAGGTCGTTGCGATCGATCGCGTCGGCAACTTCGTAGGCTTCTTCGATGGTGTATGGCGCGATGCTGGCGAAGGTCTGCGCCACGTCCCACGGGCAGCCATGTTGGGGATCGCGCAGGCGCGCCATCAGTTGCAGCAGGTGCTGGATATCGCCGGTCGGCGGGGTCTGAACCATGAAGTTTTTCCTGGAACGTGGCATGTCGTTGCGTGCGTGCCTGGGCGATGCAGGCGTGCCTGGCACGGCCATGCGCATCGGGATCCTGCTGTAGGCGGCGCACGTGCCGGAGTGTACCGTTCACGCCATCGGGATTCGCGCACCGCCAGGTCCGAGCGGGCGGCCCGCACGCGCCTGCCGGTCGCTCACACCAGCCAGGTACGCCACGGCAGGTTCGGGTCGCCCAATGCGATGAAGTCGCCGTTGAGCAAGGTATCCCGACGGTTGTAGCGGAACGGCTTGCCGGAATCGCCTGCCAGCAGCATGCCGCCTGCGGCATGCAACACGCACTGACCGGCTGCGGTGTCCCATTCGGAGGTCGGACCGAAGCGCGGGTACACGTCCAGGTCGCCTTCGGCGATGCGGCAGAACTTCAACGACGACCCCTGCGCGACGACGTCGATCTCGCCCATGCGCTCCAGCGCGGCGGCCGTGCGCGCATCGCGGTGCGAACGGCTGGCCGCGACCCGCAGCGGGGTGGTGGCAGGCGTGCGCGTGTGCAGCATTTCGTCGCGGTCGCCGTCGCGGCGATAGGCGTTTTCGCCACGTGCCGCATACCAGACTCGACCATCGACCGGCGCCTGCACCACGCCCAGTACCGGCGCGCCCATATGGATGAGTGCGATGTTGACGCTGAACTCGCCATTGCGCTTGACGAACTCGCGGGTGCCATCGAGGGGATCCACCAGCCAGTAGCTGGTCCAGTACTGGCGCTCTTCCCAGGCAATGTGTGCGGATTCTTCCGACAGCACCGGCACGTCCGGCGTGACCCGGCGCAACGCCTCGACGATGACCCGATTGGCGGCCAGGTCGGCCTGGGTCAGCGGGCTGGCATCGTCCTTGATCTCCACCGCGAAGTCCTGCGCGTACACGTCCATGATCGCCGCGCCTGCGTCGCGGGCGATCGCGATCACGGTTTCGCGCAATTCCATCGGAATGCGGATCATGGATTGCGCTCCAGCCACTCGCGCGCAATGAACAAGGCGGCCAGCGAGCGGCCTTCGGAAAAATCCTCGCGCAGCATCAACTCGTCCAGGCGCGCGATCGGCCAGGGCACCACCTCCATCTCTTCCGGCTCGTCGCCCACCAGGCGTTCGGGATAGAGGTCGCGCGCCAGCACCAACCAGGATTGATGACTCATATAAGTAGGAGCGAGCGTCATCGCGCGCAGCACCTGGACCTGGCGCGCGCCGTAGCCGGCTTCTTCCTTGAGTTCGCGGTCGGCCGCCTGTTCGGGCGTCTCGCCCGCATCGATGCGGCCCTTGACCAGACCCAGCTCGTAGCGATGCACGCCGGCGGCGTACTCGCGCACCAGCAACACGGTCTGCGCATCAAGCATCGGCACCACCACCACCGCGCCGTGGCCCTGGCTGAGTTGACGTTCGTACACGCGGCGCTGCCCGTTGGAAAATTCCAGATCCAGCTGCTGGCGACGGAACGGCCCGTCACCCAGATCGGTGATCTTGTGGATGGTCGGCAGGCGCGGACTCATGCGCAGCACGCAGCGGCGGAGCCGGCCGATAGAATAGGCAGATGCATCGACATGTTCATGAGCCCGAAATCCTAGCAGACCCGGCAGCCTCTCAAGCTGACGGACATTGGCGGCAACGCGATCTTGAGGTGCTTTGGCATCCCTGCACGCAGATGCGCGAGCACCCGCACACACTTCCGCTGGTGCCGATCGCGCGTGGCGACGGCGCGTGGCTGATCGGCTACGACGGTCGCCACTATCTGGATGCGGTCAGCAGTTGGTGGACCAACCTGTTCGGCCACACCGAACCGCGCATCGGCGCGGCCATCGCGCGCCAGGCCGGCGAACTGGAGCAGGTGATGCTGGCTGGCTTCACGCATGCGCCGGCCGTGCAACTGGCCGAGCGTCTGTTGGCGATCGCGCCGCGCCAGGCCGGCCGCGCGCCGTTGTCGAAGGTGTTCTATGCCGACAACGGCTCGGCCGGGGTGGAAGTGGCGTTGAAGATGGCCTTCCATTATTTCCACAACCGCGGCGAGCACCGCCGCACGCGTTTCATCGCGCTGGAAAACGGTTACCACGGTGAGACCATCGGCGCGCTGTCGGTTGGCGACATTCCGCTGTACCGCCGCGTGTATGCGCCGCTGTTGCTGGAATCGACCTTTGCGCCGTCGCCCGATGCCTACCTGGCCGAGCCCGGACAGAGCGCCGAAGAATACGCACTGCAGGCAGCCGATGCGCTGCAGGCATTGTTCGAACAATCGCCCGGCGAAATCTGCGCGTTGATCCTGGAGCCACGTGTGCAATGCGCCGGCGGCATGCGCATGTATCACCCGGCCTATCTGCGCCGCGCGCGCGACGTGTGCGATGCGCATGGCGCATTTTTGATCGCCGACGAGATCGCCACCGGTTTCGGCCGCACCGGCACCTTGTTCGCCTGCGAACAGGCTGGCGTCATGCCCGACCTGCTGTGCCTGTCCAAGGGGCTGACCGGCGGTTTCCTGCCGTTGTCGGCGGTGCTGGCCACGCAGCAGCTGTACGATGCGTTTCTGGACGATTCGCGCGAACGTGCGTTTTTGCATTCGCATAGCTATACCGGCAATCCGCTGGCGTGTGCGGCGGCACTGGCCACCCTGCAGATCTTCGCCGACGACGATGTGATCGCGCGCAACCAGCACACTGCTGCGCGCATGAGCGCGCTCGCTGCGCAGATCGGCGAACACCCGGCCGTGGCGGACGTACGCCAGGCCGGCATGATCGTGGCCTTCGAACTCACCCAAGGTGGCGACAAACGCATGCCGTTTCCGGCGGCGGCGCGGGTCGGTTTGAAGGCCTATCGCGCTGCATTGGACAAGGGCGTGGTGCTGCGCCCGCTCGGCGATGTGCTGTACTGGATGCCGCCGTATTGCGTGGACGAGGCGCAGCTTGCGCTCCTGGCGGCGACCACCCGCCATGCCATCGAGGAGGCCGTTGCATGCGCCTGACCCGTTCCCATGTGGCGCAAGCACTGCAGTGCGATCAGGAAGTGCTGCTGCCCGAAGAGTCGGCCAATCACCTGTTGCGGGTGCTGCGGCTGCGCGAGGGCGATGCCTGCATCCTGTTCAATGGCGATGGCAGCGATTACCACGCACGCATCACCCTGGCCGGCAAACGCGAGGCACGTGCACTGGTGGAACGCGCCGAGCGGTTATGCAACGAATCGCCACTGCGCATCACCCTGATCCAGGGCATCGCACGCGGCGAGAAGATGGATCTGATCCTGCAGAAAGCGACCGAGCTGGGGGTTGCAGCCATTGTGCCCGTCAACGCCGAGCGGACCGAGGTCAAGCTCGACCCGGCGCGCATGGAAAAACGCGTTGCGCATTGGCGTAGCGTGGTGGTGTCGGCCTGCGAGCAATCCGGACGCGCATGCGTACCCACGGTTGCCGCGCCAGCGGGCCTGCAGGACGCGGCACAGGCAAGCGATCCAAAGGCGCTACGGCTGACATTGGACCCGCACGGCGAGCATCGCCTGGGCACGTTGCCCGCAGGCACTCAGCAGCATCTGACGGTGGCGATCGGGCCGGAGGGCGGTTGGTCGCCGCGCGATCGCGCGATCCTCGCCGAGGCCGGCTTCAGCGGCCTGCAATTGGGGCCGCGGATCTTGCGAACCGAAACCGCCGGGCTGGCCGCGATCGCAGCGTTACAGGCGCGGTTCGGAGATTTATAAGCGCGGTGCGGTGGACATGCGCAATGCATGGAACGGCGCGCTCACACGGCGTCATGGGCAATCGCCAATGGATGCGCGCGGCGCCGGGCATCACCGTGGCTGATTAGCCCCGCCTTACGCTGCATCGCTGCATCCACCATGCACGCATGGCAGTCGCGCATGTGCGTGCCGCCCAGGCACCGCAGCGCGGCAACTGACGCGACGGCCGTGATCGCTGACCCGCCGTCGCACGTCGCACCTGTCAGCATCGCCAACAACTAAGGAGTCAATCGGTTCGACGCAGCGGGCCTGACGGCCCGGCGTGATGCGCAAGCGCTCAGCGGCCGTGCTGCAAAAACCAGCTGGCTGCGCCGATCACGCCGAGCTGGCCGTGCTCGACGATGCTGACCGGCACCTGCTCCAGCGCGGGCCGTAATGCACCCTTGTCGAGCAGCCGCCCAGCGAAGTCGCTTTGCTCGGCAACGAAGGCGGCAATCTGCGGCAGGAAGCCACCGGCCAGATACACACCGCTGCGCACGCCATAGAGCAGGATCATGTCGCCGACCACGCTGCCCATGAAACCGCAGAACGCCTGCAACGCATCGCGCGCCAGCACGTCATTGCCAGCCAGTGCCGCAGCGGTGACATCGGCCGGGCCGGCATGCACCGCCGTCTCGCCACGCAGGGCCGCCAGCGCGGTGTACAGATTCAACAAGCCGGGCCCGGACAGCAGATGCTCGGTGGCCACGTGCGTGCGCGTGCGGCGTAGCTCCTGCAGCAGCGCCACTTCCAGATCGTTGCCTGCGGCAAGCGCGGCGTGGCCCGCTTCGGTCGGCAGCACCGCCGGATGAGCACCATTGGGAATCCACAACGCTGCCCCCAGTCCGGTGCCGGGACCAAGCACCAGCGCCGGGCCCGGCGCACCCTGCGCAGGTCCGGACAACTGCATGACCTGATTGTCGGTCATGTAATTGGCCGCATGCGCCACCGCTTCGAAATCGTTGACCAGATGCAACGCCTGCATGCCGAGCTGGCGGCGGATCTGCTCGGGCGCCAGCACCCAGGGCAAATTGGCGGTGATCACGCTGCCGTCCTCCAGCGCGTAACCAGCGCTGGCGATGACGCCGCGCTTGACCGGTGCGCAGCCAAGCTCGGCGAAGAACGCAGCCATGATCTCGGCCAGACCCGGATAATCGGCGCACCGGTACTTGCGGTAATCAAGCACAGTCACCGGTTTGCGTGGATCGACGCTTTCGCACACCAACGCAAGGCGCACATGCGTCCCTCCCACGTCTGCGGCAACGAAGGTTTCGGGGCGCGGAAAGGCCACCGCTTCCATTGGACTGCTTGCGCTCACGCATTCTCCTGATCTGTGGCGGCGGCTGGCGTCGTGTTCCGTTTCCGACGAACGGCAGCGGATAGACAACGTTGTCAGTAATCGCCTTGTAACGCAACCGTGGCGATCCCGCTTTATACAGAACGAAAGCAACCGCGGCATCTGTTGAAATTTGCCACGCATTACGAAGATTTCCGCACAAACCCTGTTCGCGCCACGCCATTTTTGGCAATTCACCATAGAAAATGCCGATCACGCCAGTCAGGCTCGGTTGAGCCGCTGTTTTAACTGCGCAGGCCCAACGCAGCCCACCCAGGGAATGCTGCATTGCAGCGCAATCGCAGGCGGTTCAGAGATCTGTGACCATGTGTTGACAACGCTGTCAGCGCTACGCGAGACTCGATCCCGATCGGGGTTCTGGCAGGAGGGGCCATGGACCGTTCGGCACTCAAAGAACGGGCTTACCCTCACCTGTCGATTCCAGATTCGCGAGTCCTGCGTCGCCAGACGTGCGTCTCGCTGAAGTCGCATTCGCACCACCGCTTCACCATACGGGGGACACCTCCTCTACCACGCGAATCGCCTGGAACCTGCGTCGGACGCAGTGCACCAATGCGGTCCCCGCGATCGGTCAGGGCGTGTTGTTTTGCCGGCCACGCCGAGTGCGTGACGCCTCTTCAAGGCGACGCACTCACAGCACTAACCAATGAGGTTTAGCCATGCACAGCCGCACCACGACGTTAGCACTCTGCATCACCGCCGCTCTGTACTGCTCCGGCTCTGCCATGGCTGCCGGGCAAGAACAGCAGGCCACTCCGAGCGCGCCCTCGGCCACCACCGAGCTGGACACGATCACCGTCACCGGTTATCGCGCATCGCTGGAAAAGAGCCAGGCGGTCAAGCGCTCGGCCAACTCGATCGTCGATGCGATCAGCGCCGAAGACATCGGCAAGTTCCCGGACATCAATGCGGCCGAATCGCTGTCGCATCTGCCGGGCATCAGCGTCGACCGCCAGTTCGGCGAAGGCGAAAAAGTCAGCATCAACGGCACCGACCCGGCGTTGAACCGCGTGCTGCTCAACGGCCAGACCATCGCTTCGGGCGACTGGGGCGGCAACCCGACCGACACCAGCGGCCGTACCTTCAACTACACCCTGCTGTCGCCGGAAATCATCGGCCTGATGGAGGTCTACAAGACCCCGGAAGCGCGCATCGACGAAGGCTCGATCGGCGGTACCGTGATCGTGCACACCCGCAAGCCGCTGGACCTGCCCAAGAACACCATCCGCGGCTCGGTCGGCTACAACTACAACGACCGTTCGGAAGAAGGCAATCCGCGCGGCTCGGCGCTGTGGAGCTGGAAGAACGACGACGAAACCTTCGGTGCGTTGATCTCCGCCACGCATGACAAGCAGGACCTGGCACGCGCCGGTATCGAATACTTCGGCTACACCACCGGCGCCAATATTCCCGCCAGCGCCACCATCACCGGCGACGGCAGCGATGTGGCCACCGCCCGTGTGCCGGCCGGCATCAACAGCGCGTTCTTCCAGCAGACCCGCGAACGCAGCGGCGTGCAGGGCGCGTTGCAGTGGAAGCCGAACGAGCAGAACGAGTTCAACCTGACCGGCCTATACATCAAGGGCAAGTACAACAACTTCAGCCAGTCGCGTTACATGTGTCCTGCGTGTGGATCGCCGGCCGCTGACGGTTCTGGAGACAGCATCAATAACCTGAGGCTGGTGACGCAGGCTAATGTGCAAAACGGCGTGATCACCTCCGCTACGGTTTCTGACGGCGGGTTGGCGCAGCCGTACGCGCAGCTGGACGCAAATTACCGCGAGAGCACCGTCACCACCAAGAGCCTTAACCTGCGTCATGATTGGTCGGGTGAAAAGTGGGTGTTCACCACCCAGGTCGGCGACACCAAGGCCACCGGCGGCAAGAACCCCGAATACCTGATGAAGTTCTTGTTGCAGGATGGCGGCTATAACTTTGCCTACAACGGCAACAGCACGGCCGTGAACTATGACAATGGCGGTGTCGCAAACTGGACGCTGCCGGGCTCTCCGGCCGGACTTGCAGCAGGCTCACAGGATCAAACCGCCATACAGGCCGGCGGCATCCTTTATCAACAGAGCACTGACGAAGAGAAGTATTTCCAGTGGGACGCGGCACGCGACCTGGAATGGGGTCCGTTCACCAAGCTGCAGTTCGGCTACAAGTACATCAACCACAACAATGGTGTGGCAGCACGCAGCAATCGCATCAACACCACGGATCCTGTTTCGCTGACTCAGTTCAGTCCTGGTAGCACGCCGAGTAGCCTGTACGACGGGCTGGGGGCCAGTGGCGACCTGACAACCTGGTCCACTGCAAATCTGGGCGCCGTGCGCAGCTATCTGCTATCGCAGCCGCAAGGACCGTTCCGCACTGACTTCGGCTCGTCCTTTGATGTGAAGGAGATCACGCAGAATTTCTACACTCAATTGAATTACGAAACTGGCAAGTGGCGCGGTAATGTAGGCGTACGCTTGGTCGATACCACCGACAAATCGCTGTACTGGCAGAGTGCCGATGGCGGCACCAACTACTCGCGCGTGGCCGAGACCAACGACTACCGCAAGGCGCTGCCGAGCTTCAACATCGCCTACGACATCACCGACGACGCCGTGCTGCGCTTCTCAGCAGCCAAGGTCATTGCGCGTCCGCGGTATGGCGACCTCGCAGGTACCTTCACCATCAATAGCAACAATGGCAACCTGACCGCCGGTGGTGGCAATCCGGATCTGAAGCCTTACGAATCCACCAACTACGATCTGGCGGCCGAGTGGTATTTCGCGCCATCCAGCATGCTATCGGGTGAAGTGTTCTATCGCGACATCAGCTCCTACATCGTCAACACCACAAGCGTCCGTCAGCTCACAGATCCGGTCAGCGGCGTTGCTGGCTTGTATCTGGTGACATCGCCGATCAACGTCTCCGACGCCAAGGTCAAGGGTGTGGCGGTCAACTACCAGCAGACCTTCGGCCTGGGCTTTGGCTTGCAGGCCAACTACACGTTTGCCGAATCCGATTCCAGTTCCGGTCTGAACCTGCCGTACCTGTCGCGCGATACCTACAACGTGATCCCGTACTGGGAGCACGGCGACTGGACGGTGCGTGTGAACTACAGCTACCGCTCGAAGTACTTCACCCAGATCGGCCGGTTGTCGTCGGAAGATTTTGCAGACAGCTACAAGCAGCTGGACCTGACCGCCTCGTATCAGATCACCGATTACATGGGCATCACCTTTGGCGCGACCAACCTGCTGGATTCGACCTACCGTCTCTTCAGCAACACGCGCGATACGCCAACGGCGTTCTACAAGAACGGCCGCGGTTATCAGGCCCAGTTGAACTTCAAGTTCTGATGTAGCACCGGCGCGCCACCGACCCTCCACGGTGGCGCGCTTTTTTGAGCGGTGCGTTGCATGCAGCGCACCGCTTGATGTCGTACCAAGGAGTGGTACTGGCCACGCCCCTTCGCGGTTGAGGGAGCATGGCCAGGCCCGCTTTTGCCATCCACGTGCCGGCTGCGCTGCAACCGGCATGTCTCGCTTGTAAGGAGTGCAGTTCCCATGACGACCGATAGCCGCCTTGCGGCTCCATCCCGCCGCCACGCCGGAGCTGCACCCAGAACGCGAATACTCGCGCTCGGTCTGTTGCTCGCGCTACCTGCTGCCACGCTCAGCGCGCAGTCGCCCACCGCGCCGACCGCCACCACGCTCAGCCCCGAACAGATCGACCAGCAATGGCTCAGCGCCACCGCCAAGTACGCACCCGAGCGCGAACGCCTGGTGCACGAAGCCGAACAAGGTGCCCGCAAGGGCCCGTTCCGCCCCGACTGGGCCGCGCTGAAGGCCTATCAATCACCGGCGTGGTACGACAACGCCAAGTTCGGCATCTTCATCCATTGGGGCGTGTTCTCGGTGCCGGCGTTCGGCAGCGAGTGGTATTCGCGCAACATGTATCTGCAAGGCTCCAAGGAATTTGCCCATCACGTGGCGACCTATGGCCCGCAGGCGACCAACGGCTACAAGGATCTGATTCCCAAGTTCACCGCGCCCAAGTTCGACCCGACGGGCTGGGCCAAGTTGTTCCGCGACTCCGGCGCGCGCTATGTGGTGCCGGTGGCCGAGCATCACGACGGGTTTGCACTCTACGACTCCAAGCTGTCGGACTGGACCGCGATGAAGATGGGGCCCAAGCGCGACCTGCTGGGCGAGTTGTCCAAGGCGATCCGCGCGCAGGGCCTGCACTTCGGTTTGTCCTCGCACCGCGCCGAGCACAACTGGTTCTTCGACGGCGGGCGCACCTTCGATTCGGACGTCAACGACCCGCGCTATGCAGCGCTGTACGGCCCGGCGCAGGTGCGCCTGCCCGGCAAGGACGATGCCGACGTCACCAACGACTGGACGCCGGTCTCGCAGGCGTGGCTGGACGACTGGTTGGCACGCACCACCGAGTTGATCGACACCTACCAACCGGACCTGATCTATTTCGATTGGTGGATTGCGCACCCCACCTTCCGCAGCAGCCTGCCGACCATGTTGGCCTACTACTACAACCAGGGCGCAGCGCGGACCGAGGCCGATCGCGGCGTGGTGGTGAACTACAAGCTGGGCGCCTTCCCCGAAGGCGCCGGCACGCTGGACATCGAACGCGGCCAGCTCACCGGCATCCACCCCACCCATTGGCAGACCGATACCTCGGTCAGCAATGCCTCGTGGGGCTACATCGAAAACGACACCTACAAATCGCCCACCTTCATCATCCACATGCTGGCCGATGTGGTGTCCAAGAACGGCAACCTCATGCTCAACATCGGCCCGCGTGCCGATGGCTCGATCCCGGACACCGAACGCGGCATCCTGCTGGCCATCGGCAAGTGGCTCAAGACCAATGGCGGCGCGATCTACGACAGCAAGCCGTGGCGCGTGTATGGCGAAGGCCCGACCGAAGTGGTGGGCGGCACCTTCCAGGACGTCAAGACCAAGCCGTATACGGCCGAAGATTTCCGTTTCACCACCCGCGATGGCGCGCTGTATGCCATCGAGCTTGGCTGGCCGAGCAATGGGGAAGCGGTGATCCGCTCGCTCAATGCCGCCGATGGCGTGCGCGCTGTGACGTTGCTGGCCACTGGCAAAAAGATTCCGTTCGAGCAACGCGCCGACGGCCTGCACCTGCGGCTGCCGATCAAGCCCATTGGCGAGAGCGCCTATGTGTTCCGCATCGACCTTTCTTCCTCCCCCACTCCCTGATGGATGCTGTTTTCATGCATAAGCGATTGACCTGGATCCTGCTCGCATTGGCATCTGTCTGCATGCCGGCCTTTGCCAAAAACCCCACGGCGTTGTTCTATCTGATGAACACGCAGAAATCGACCAACTCGTTCCTGGCCAATGTCGACAAGATCGATCTGGTGGTGCCGACCTGGTATGGCGTGGATCAGAACGGCCTGGTCAACGGCACGCCCAATACGTACCTGTACGACATCGCCAAGCAGAAGAAGCTGCGGGTGATGCCGATCCTGTCGATGACCACCGGCCGCGACGGCTTCCACAAGCTGATGCACGACGAAGCGGCCAAGAAGCGCATGATCGAATCGCTGCTGATCCACGGCAAGCAGCACAAGTATTACGGCTTTCAGTTCGATTTCGAGAACATCGCCTGGACCGATCGCGACGCCTACACGCTGATGGTCAAGCAGACCGCCGATGCGCTGCACAAGGCCGGCTTCAAGATGTCGGTGGCGGTGGTGCCGAATGCGCCGGGCCATGCCGAAGGCGGCCAGTTTTCCAAGTGGATGTGGGAATACTGGCGCGGTGCGTACGACCTGAAGGCGTTGGGGCAGGCGGTTGACCTGGTCAGCATCATGACCTACGACCAGCACACCCGCTGGACCACGCCGGGCCCGGTCGATGGCATGGTGTGGATGAAGAAGCACCTGGACTATGCGATCACCCAGGTGCCGAAGGAAAAGCTCTCGCTCGGCATCGCCACCTATGGCTATCGCTGGTACACCGGCAACCCGGTGAAGGAAGACGGCACCGAAGCGTCGAATATCTCGGCCACGTATATCGATGCCGACGAATCGTTCCCGCTGGCGATCGAACAGAACGCTACCGTGCAGTGGGATCCGGTCGAGCAGGAATCGTGGTTCTACTTCTATCGCGATGACATGCGCGAGTGGGTGTTCCGCCCGGACGCACGCAGCTTCAAGGCGCGCTACGACATGGTCAAGCAGTACGGCCTGGAAGGTTTCAGCTGCTGGGTGCTCGGCGCCGAAGACCCGAAGGTATGGGACGAGTTGCCGACTGCGCAGCGCTAAGCGCGTCAACGCATTGCCGGACACCCTGACGGGCGCGATCGGTGTGCGCATCGGACTGCGCGCACTGCGCCCCGATGCGAGCGCTGCCCGCGCCCGTTTTGTCGCGGCCGACGCGCGTGCGTTCGGTGCTGCACAGTGCCCACTGCGTGCATCGGGACGAAGCGTGCGCCAGTCCCTGCGCCATCCGGCATGGCTTTGCTACTGTGCGTGGCCGCCGTATTTTCCCCGCCATCTCCGGATGTGATTGCATGACGTCCAATTCCGCACCTGACCTGCCGCCCTTGCCGTTATCGAAGCCGCCGTCATCGAAGCTGCCGTTGCGCATGCGGCCGTCGAGCCTGCTGTCGTCGATGGCACGTTCCTCGCGCCTGCTCGCGATGACGCTTGCGGCGATGGTGTTGTCCGGTTGCGGGCAGCGCGATGCAGCGACCCCGCCGGCTGCGGCCGAGTCCGGCAACGCCTCGACGTTGCCTGCAACCAACGCACCATTGCCATTGATTCCCGCCCCGGCCGACGCCAAGCGCGGCAGCGGCAGTTTTCACGTCGGAACCGGAACGGTGATCTCCATCGTCGGTGGCGATGCGGATGCGCGCCGCAGTGCCGAGCATCTGGCCGGCTTGTTGCAACGCACGCGCGGGCTGGCGCTGGAAGTCCGCGCAGAGGCCACCGCATCGCCGCGCAGCATCCGCCTGGAGCGCAGCGCGCAGGCAGTAGTGGCGCACAAGGAAGGCTATCGCCTGGATGTGGATGGCAATGGCATCCGCATCGCTGCACGCGATGGTGCAGGCCTGTTCTATGGCGCGATCAGCGCCTGGCAACTGATGACGCCGGATGGGCGCAAGGGCGATGTCGATGTGCCGGCGGTAGCGATCCGCGACTGGCCGCGTTTTGGCTGGCGTGGTCAGCATCTGGACGTGGCCCGCCACTTCCATGACGTGGCCACGGTCAAGCATGTGCTCGATGCGATGGCCGCACACAAGCTCAACGTACTGCACTGGCATCTCACCGACGACCAGGGCTGGCGCATCGAGATCAAGCGCTATCCCAAGTTGACCGAGATCGGTGCATGGCGGACCCCGCCCGGCGCCGGCCGGCACGGCACGCCGGAGCGGTATGGCGGCTTCTACACGCAGGAACAGATCAGCGAAATCGTTGCCTATGCGGCGCGCTTGCACATCACAGTGCTGCCGGAGCTGGACATGCCTGGCCACGCGCAGGCCGCGGTGGCGGCATACCCGGAAGAAGTGGGCGTGCCTGGTCAGCGCACGCAGGTCGGTGTGGACTGGGGCGTCAATCCGTACCTGTTCAACACCAGCGAGCGCAGCCTGACCTTCATCACCAACGTGCTGGACGAAGTGCTGACGCTGTTTCCGTCCGCGTATATCCACATCGGTGGCGATGAGGCGGTCAAGGATCAGTGGGAGGCCTCGCCGGCGGTGCGCGCGCAGATGCGCAAGCTCGGGGTCAAGGACGCGCACGCGATGCAGGGCTGGTTCAACGCGCAGCTGGCGCACTACCTCACCCAGCACGGCCGGCGCATGATCGGCTGGGATGAAATTCTCGAAGGCGGCGTACCGGCCAGTGCCTCGGTGATGTCGTGGCGTGGCATCGACGGTGCGGTGACGGCGGCCAAGCAAGGCCACGATGTGGTGCTTGCGCCCGGCGACTGGCTGTATATGGACAACCTGCAGACCACGCGCAGCGACGAGCCCAACGGTCGTCTCACCGTGTTGCCGCTATCGAAGGTCTACGCGTTCGATCCGGTACCGAGCGCGCTCACCGCCGAGCAGGCCAAGCACGTGCTGGGCGCGCAAGGCGCGTTGTGGGCCGAATACATCCCTTCCAAGTGGCATGTGGATCATGCGCTGTTCCCGCGCTTGTCCGCCGTGGCCGAAGTGACCTGGTCGCCGGCAGCCGCGCGCAACTGGAAGGATTTCCTGGCGCGCATGCCGGCGCAGTTGCGGCGTTACAAGGCACTGGACATCGACGCCAGCGACGGCGCGTTCGCTGCCGATATCGCATTGGAAGGCGGCCCCAACCCGGTGCTCGCCGGTGGCCCGGCCAAGGTGGCACTCAGCACCCAGACCGGTGCGGGCACGCTGCACTACACCGTTGACGGCAGCGATCCCACTCCGGCATCGCCGCGCTACGGCGCACCCTTCACGATCAAGCTGCCGACCACCATCAAGGCCAACGCCTTCGATGCCGATGGCACACCGCTGGCGGCGACACGCAGCCGCACGTTCGATCGTGCCGGGTTGTTGCGTGTGGATACGCAAGGCTTGCGCGATTGCGTGGCGACCGGTGCGCTCGGCCTGCGCTTGCCGCTGTTGCCGGAGATGACCGGCGCCGATACGCCGGTCTACAACGTCGATCTGTTCCACGCCTGTCGCCTCTATCCACAGGCGCGCCTGGATGGCATTGGCGCGATCCGGATCGAAGCCGCTCGCCTGCCGAACAACTTCGGCCTGGCGCACGAGCAACCCAAGGTGGTGCAGTACCCCGCCAAAACGCGCGGCGGCGAGCTGGAAGTGCGCCAGGGCTGCGAGGGCGAGCTGATCGCCAGCGTGCAATTGCCCGACAGCGCCGCCCTGGGCGAACAATTCACGCTGGAAACCGCACTGCCTGCACGCACCGGCATCCACGATCTCTGCCTGCGCTTCACCGCCCCGATCCGCGGCCCGTTGTATGCCATCGGCGCCGTGCAATTGATTGAAACCACTGCGCAGGCGCCCCCCGCTGCCACGCGCTGATCCATCCAAGGAGAATCATCCATGCCCCTGTCCCGTCATCGTTGCGTTCCCGCCCCCGCCTGCCTCGGGCTTGCCCTGGCCTTTGCGATCTCGCAGGCCTGGGCCGCGCCGCCCACGGCAACGCATCTGGACAGCGGCTGGCAGGTGCGGCTGGTGCCGGGCCAGGAACAGGCCAGGACATATCCCAAAGCGGCCGCCTGGTTGCCCGCGCAGGTGCCGGGCGCGGTGCAGACCGATCTGATCGCCGCCAAGATCGTGCCAGATCCGTTCTATCGCGATAACGAAGGCAAGATTCAGTGGGCCGGCCTGAGCGACTGGCAATACCAGACCCACTTCAACGTGGACGCGGCCACGCTCAAGCGCGCGCATGTCGAACTGGTCTTCGATGGTCTGGATACGTTTGCCGAGGTCACCCTCAACGGCAAGAAGTTGCTCAGCGCCGACAACATGTTCCGGCAGTGGCGCGTGGATGCGAAATCTCTGCTCAAGCGTGGCGACAACGTGCTTGAAGTCAAACTGTTTTCGCCGATCAAGAAGATCCAGCCATGGCTGGCCAAGCAGCCGTATGCACTGCCGGGCGCCTACGATTCGGCCTTCGGCGACGAGCCCGAGGCGCGGCATAGCTCCACCTATGTGCGCAAGGCGCCGTACAACTTCGGTTGGGACTGGGGCCCGCGCATGGTCAATGCCGGCATCTGGAAGGATGTGCGCATGGAAGCCTGGGATGCGGTGCGCGTGGACGGGCTGCACATCGCCCAGCAACGTGTGGATGCCGACAGCGCGCAGTTGCAGGCGCAGCTGGAGCTGCAGGCCGGCCGCAGCGGCCCGGTGCAGGTGACGCTGGATGTGCTTGGGCCGGACGGGCAGAGCGTCGGCCAGTTCACCCAGCAGGCGGTGGTCGATCCCGGCCAGAACCGCATCGATCTGCCGGTACGCATCGCCAAGCCCAAGCGCTGGTTCCCGGCCGGCTACGGCGCGCAGGACCGCTACACCTTCGTGGCCAGCGTGCGCGATGCCGATGGCGACAGCCAGCAGATCAAGCGCGTCACGGGGCTACGCTCGGTGGAGCTGCGCCGCGAAAAAGATAAGTTCGGTAAAGGCATGGAAATCGTGATCAATGGCATCCCGATTTTCGCCAAGGGCGCAAACCTCATTCCGCTGGATGCGTTCCCGGCCCGCGTAAGCCACGAACGCATGCGCAGCACCTTGCAGGATGCACGCGATGCCAACATGAACATGCTGCGCATGTGGGGCGGCGGGCATTATCAGGACGACTATTTCTACGACGTGGCCGATGAGCTGGGCATCATGGTCTGGCAGGACTTCATGTTCGGCGGCGCGGTGCCGCCGTACGACGTGGAGTTCCGCGAGAACACCCGGCAGGAGGCGATCGAGCAGGTCAAGCGGCTGCGCGACCACCCCAGCATCGTGCTGTGGTGCGGTAACAACGAAGTGCAGACCGGCTGGGAAAACTGGGGCGACCGGGTCAAGTTCAAGCAGTCGGTGGACCCGGAAGAACGTGCCCGGATCGAACGCGGCATGACCACCTTGTTCGGCACCGTCTTCGGCGAAGTGGTCGCCACCTACGACAGCGACGTGCCGTACTGGTCCACCTCGCCGGGCACCAACTTCGATGGCGCCGCCGACCAGGCCACCGATGGCGACATGCATTACTGGAAGGTATGGGGCGGCCCTGCCCTGCCGGTGACCGAATACCTCAACGTCACTCCGCGTTTCATGTCCGAATACGGCCTGCAGTCGTTCCCGGACATGCGCACCGTGCGCGCGTTCGCCGAACCCGGCGACATGGACCCGGAATCGCCGGTGATGCGCGCGCACCAGAAGTTCGACAAGGGCAATGGCAACAAGCGGCTGATGCTCTACATCCGTCGCGAATTCGGCGAGCCCAAGGATTTCGAGAGCTTCGTCTACCTGAGCCAGCTGATGCAGGCCGAGGGCATCAACCTGGCCGCCTCGCATCTGCGCGCCTCGCGCCCGCAATCGATGGGCTCGCTGTACTGGCAGCTCAACGATGTGTGGCCGGGTGCGTCGTGGTCGAGCGTGGACTACTACGGCCGCTGGAAGGCGCTGCACTATCATGCACGCCGTTTCTACGCGCCGGAATTGATCGCCCCACTGCGTAACGACAAGGGCCAGACGGAGGTGTCGTTGGTCTCGGATCGCACGACACCGCTGGCTGCACGCTGGCGCGTGCGGGTGATGGGCATGGATGGCAAGGTGCTGAGCAAGCGCGAAGAAAAAGCAACGCTCAAGCCGCTCAGCAGCCTGCAGGTGGGCAACTTCAGCGACAAGCAATTGCTGGGCAGCGCCGATCCGAAGCGCACCTATGCGGTGTTCGAGTTGCTGGACGGCGACACGCTGCTGTCGCGCGAGGTGGTGTTCTTCGCACCGGCCAAGCAGCTGGCATTGCCAAGCGCGAAGATCGACAGCCAGTGGCGCGCCGATGGCGACGGCTATGCGCTGACCTTGACCAGCAACACGCTGGCGCGCGAGGTCTGGCTGTCGTTCGGCGATGTGGATGCCACCTTGTCCGACAACGCGTTCGACTTGTTGCCGGGCGAGCCGTTGACGGTGCACGTGAGCAGCAAGGCTGCGCTGACGCAGTTGCAGTCCACGTTGCAGGTACGCGATCTGGCCAGCACGCTGGCCGGTGCGCCGGCGGAGCCGGTGCAGGCGAAATGAGGCCGCCCTCATCCGCCCTGCGGGCACCTTCTCCCGCAATGCGGGAGAAGGAACGGCCGGCTGTCGCAGGACGACCCGGTAGAGCTGGCGGTGCGCCTCCGCCAGAGCCCGCACACGTTGAGTTCCCCTTTCCCGCCAGCAGCCGCATACCTTTGAGTTCTCCTCATCCAGCCAGCCGCCGCACACCCTGAGTTCTCCTCATCCAGCTAGCCGCCTCTCCTGATCCAGCCAGCCGCCACACCTGAGCTCCTTGTCCCGTCGGCAACCAACCGCTGAGCTCGCCCTTCTCCCGCGCGCGGGAGAAGGTGCCCCGAAGGGGCGGATGAGGGCAACGCAGTACCGCCCCACCACGCACCAAAAGACCATTCCCACCCATCCCTCTGCTGCCCCCCTCGAGCCGCCCAATCCGCAGCAGAGTCAAGACAACGCATGGCGGCACGGCCGCTGCGCAGGAGTGAATCGATGTCACCCGTGTTTGTATCGCGCCTGGCCATTGCGCTGGGCTTGAGCCTTGCAGTGCCGTGTGTGGCGCTGTCCGCGACAACCTCCGACCGAACCGCCAACGCTCCGGAACAACGCGCCGCCGCTCTGGTCGCGCAAATGACCCGCGAGGAAAAAGTCGCGCAGGCGATGAACGATGCTCCGGCGATTCCCCGCCTGGGCATCCCGGCCTACGAATGGTGGAGCGAAGGCCTGCACGGCATCGCACGCAATGGCTACGCCACGGTATTTCCGCAGTCGATCGGCCTGGCTGCCAGCTGGAATACCGAGTTGATGCACCAGGTGGGCACGGCGGTCTCCACCGAGGCGCGTGCCAAGTTCAATCAGGCCGGCGGCCCGGGCAAGGACCATCCGCGTTACGCAGGGCTGACCATCTGGTCGCCCAACATCAATATCTTCCGCGACCCGCGCTGGGGCCGTGGCATGGAAACCTACGGCGAGGATCCGTTCCTCACCGGGCAACTGGCAGTGGGCTTCATCCGCGGCCTGCAAGGCGATGATCTGGATCACCCGCGCACCATCGCCACGCCCAAGCACATCGCCGTGCACAGCGGCCCGGAGCCCGGCCGTCACGGCTTCGATGTGGACGTGTCGCCGCGCGACGTGGAAGCGACCTACACGCCCGCCTTCCGTGCCGCGCTCGTGCAAGGTCAGGCCGGCTCGGTGATGTGCGCGTACAACTCCCTGCATGGCACACCGGCCTGCGCGGCCGACTGGTTGCTCAACGGCCGCGTGCGTGGCGACTGGGGATTCAAGGGGTTTGTGGTCTCCGACTGCGATGCAGTGGACGACATGACCCAGTTCCATTACTTCCGTCCCGACAATGCCGGCTCATCGGCCGCTGCGCTCAAGGCTGGCCACGATCTCAATTGCGGGCATGCCTATCGCGACCTCGGCACGGCGATCGAACGCGGCGAAGTGGACGAAGCCTTGCTCGACCAATCACTGGTGCGCCTGTTTTCCGCACGCTATCGCCTGGGCGAACTGCAAGCGCCGCGCAAGGACCCGTATGCCCGCCTCGGCGCCAAGGACATCGACAACCGTGCCAATCGGGCGCTGGCGTTGCAGGCGGCGGCAGAGTCGATCGTGTTGCTCAAGAACCAGGCCAACACCTTGCCGCTGAAAGCCGGCACGCGGCTGGCAGTGATCGGCCCCAATGCCGATGCGTTGGCGGCGCTGGAGGCCAACTATCAGGGCACCTCGTCCGCGCCGGTGACGCCGCTGCTTGGCCTGCGTCAGCGCTTCGGCGCACAGCAGGTCAGCTATGCGCAAGGAGCGCCGCTGGCCGCGGGCGTGCCGGGCATGATTCCGGAAACCGCGCTGCGCAGCGATGGCGGGCCGGGACTGCGTGGCGAATACTTCGACAATGTCGACATGGACGGTTCGCCGCGCGTGGTACGGCAGGATCGCGTGGTGAGTTTCAACTGGGACCAGGTCAGCCCGGCCAAGGGCGTACCCGCCGATCGCTATGCGGTGCGCTGGAGCGGCGAGTTGCTGCCGCCGAGCGCTGGCGACTACACGCTGGCGGTGCGGGTGGCGCGCTGCTTCGATTGCACCGGCCACGATCCGGTGCGGCTGTACATCGACGACAAGCTGGTGGTCGCCGGCAATGCCGAAGACAAGCACGTGCCGGCCGGCATGCACAACGCCGATGGCCGCAGCGTGGAAACCGTGCTGCATTTCGACGACACCCGCCCGCGCAAGATCCGCCTGGAAATGGAACACCGCGGCCAGGATCAGGGCGTGCGCCTGGAGTGGCTGGCGCCGGCCGCAGCGCAACTGGCCGAAGCCGAGCAGGCCGTGGCGCAGGCCGATGCAGTGGTGGCCTTCGTCGGCCTGTCGCCGGACGTGGAAGGCGAGGAATTGCGTATCGACGTACCGGGCTTCGACGGCGGCGACCGCAACGACATCGCCCTGCCCGCCCCGCAGCAAGCGCTGCTCGAACGCGCCAAGGCCTCCGGCAAGCCGCTGGTGGTGGTGCTGATGAGTGGCAGCGCGGTGGCCTTGAACTGGGCCAAGACGCATGCCGATGCGATCGTGGCGGCGTGGTACCCCGGCCAGTCAGGCGGCACCGCCATCGCACGCATGCTGGCCGGTGACGACAATCCCGGCGGGCGCCTGCCGGTGACGTTCTATCGCTCCACCAAGGACCTGCCGCCCTATGTCAGCTATGACATGAAGGGTCGCACCTACCGCTACTTCAAGGGCGAGCCACTGTTTCCGTTCGGCTACGGCTTGAGCTACACGAGCTTCGCCTACACCGCGCCGCAGCTGTCCACCACCACGTTGCAGGCGGGCAACGCGTTGCAGATAACCACCACGGTGCGCAACACCGGCACGCGTGCCGGCGATGAAGTGGCGCAGGTGTATCTGCAGTACCCGGATCGCCCGCAGTCGCCGTTGCGCAGCCTGATCGGTTTCCAGCGCGTGCATCTGAAACCGGGCGAGCAGCGCACACTCACCTTCGCGCTGGATGCGCGCGCCTTGAGCGATGTGGATCGTGCGGGACAGCGTGCAGTGGAAGCAGGCGACTACACGCTGTTCGTGGGCGGTGGTCAGCCGGGAACCGGCGCCGCCGGTGAGGCTGCGGCGTTTTCGATTCAGGGCCGCTCGCCGCTGCCAAAGTAATCGGTACCGCCGCATGACACCCAACAGGCGTCGCCCGTCATGGCCGGCGCCTGTTGCGTCATGCAGCATGTTGCGCCGCAACGCATAACGCACCTGCCGCGCTGATGTGGCGTCGAATTGGTGATCTATCGACAGGCAATGCGTCGATCTGAGCACACGCGTCACACCTGCTTGACAGACGCAACCGTGAGGCCTATCACTACGCGCACTCGAAAGCGCACGCCGTCAGCCCGTGCGCTCCGAAGACGGCAATCGCGTTTCCACGCAGCACCGGCATTGGGAGATGGTTGTATGCAGCATCGTCGTATCGACCAGCGCCCATGTGTTGCCGCTCTCGCATTGCATCGCACCCGCGCGATGCGCGCCGTTGCTGTGACTCTGGCGCAGCCGTTATGACCAAGCACTACAAATTGAGCGCGATGCGATCGCGCTCCAAGTGCATCGCCGGTTATTCCCCGCCCCGCCGCTAACGCCTGCATCGCGGTCCCAGCAGGCAGACGCAGCGGCGCCACTCCCGTTCGGCAAGTCGCCCACGCATTGATCGCGTGCCGTGCGATGCCGTGCGCGTGCATCACCCGCAGACCGTCTGCCCATGAGCAAGGCATCGGCAGGACGTTGCCATCGGCAACGTTGCCCAGCATCTGGCGAGGTGGCACGTGGAAAAGCGTGAGCGTTCGAACGGCAAGCAATTGATCGTGGCAATCCTGACCGTCACCGGCATGGCCTCGGCGGCAGCCGCAATGGCCGGCACGGTGGAGGGCGAGCTCAAAGAGAGCAGCAGCGGCAAACCTGCAGCGAATGCAAAGGTACGCATCGCCGGCACGTCCTATAGTGCGGTGGCCGATGCGCGCGGGCACTTCGTCATCCACGACGTACCTGCCGGGCAATACGCGCTGAATCTGGACTACCCGGGCTTCAGCGCGGCAGAAACCAGCGTCCAGGTCGGCGACAGCGGCACTGCATCGGTGGCCATCGCGCTGGAGGAGGTCAAGCAACTGAAGGCGATCAGCGTGGTGAGCAATCGCTACGACGCCAGCGACCTGAAGATCAATGCCGCCAATACCGTGGATGTGCTGTCGGCCAACGATCTGCAACGCACCGCCGTGCACAACGTGGCCGAAGCGCTGGGCCTGATCGCCGGCATCAACATCACCACCACCGGCTCGGGCTATTTCGGCGGCATCGATGGCGCCGCGCGCGGCGAAGGCATGTTCGCCTCGGTGCGCGGGCTGCCGTCCGAATACAACGTCAACATGATCGACGGCGTCACCGTGGCGCAAGGCATGCCGTATAGCCGCAGCGTGCAACTGAGTTTGTTGCCGCCGACCGGACTGCAGACCATCGTCGCCAACAAGACCTCCACCGCCGACATGGACGGCGATGCGATCGGCGGCACGCTGGATTTCCGCACGCCCACCGCCTACGACTTCAAGGACACCACCAGCGGCAGCATCACCGGCAGCGGCCGGGTGGAGAGCCGCGCACGCGATTACGGCGGCGATGGCCTGGGCGGCGGCTTCGGCGGCGAGTTCCAGCACAAGTTCGGTGAGGCGCAGCAGTTCGGCGTCTATGCCAGCGCGTACTACGATTACCGCACCACCACCAACAGCGAGGTGGCCGCCGCCACCAGCGCGCTCAACGATGGGTCGTGGGAATACCTGAACACCGACGCCGACGGCGACAACGCTGCCGGTTTCGACCCGCAGCACAACCTCACCAGCACCGGCATGAACGTGGGCATCGCTGCCGGCTGGGAGCGTCGCTACGGCGGCAATGCCTCGTTCGACTGGCATGTGGACGACAGCCTGTCGCTGTATGCGCGCATGACCTACGCTTATGCCAAGACCGACCAGGGCACCACCTTCGTGCAGTTGCTGCCGCAGGATGTGAGCTACGTACCCACCGGCACGCCGGGCGTGTTTACACCCAATATCGGCCGCATCGCTTCACGCTTCTGGTACGAGACCAATCCGGAAATCGCCGACCTGGCAACCTTCCAGGTCGGTGCGAAAAAGACCGTAGGCGGCTGGACGTTCATGCCCAACGCGTTCTACAGCTTCGGCAATAACGACCGCCCCGACCATGTGGAAATCGACGGACGCGAAGACAAGTTCACCCAGGACAACTACGCCTACTCCGGCAACACCCTGGTGGGCTATGGCGGCAGCGCGTTCCCGTACCCTCGGCTCACACCTGCACTGCAGGCGCAGGTCAACAACATCCCCTCGTTGTATGCCAGCAGCTATGGCGAACAGACCAAGATCTACTCCGGCCAGAAGAAAGGTGGCGCGCGCCTGGACACGCGCTACGACTTCGAAGATGGCGCGCTGCGCTCGCTGCAGTTGGGGGTGAAGTACAGCAAGAGCAGCCGCCGCTACACCAATCGCGACTGGTATACCGGCGGTGTGGACGGCACCACCACGCTGGGCGACCTGGGGATCTTCACCGGCACCTATGCGTCGATCTTCCCTGGCAAATACGACTGGAATACGCCCCGGGTGAGCGAAGCTGCGGTGGCCGATGTGATCGCCCAGCACGTCACCGACGATGACCTCGACACCTGCGGCAGCGCGTTCTACGTCAACAACTACAACTGCAACACCATGCGCGGCACCGAGGCGGTCAGCGCGGCCTATGCCAGCGCCACCTTCACCATGGGCAACCTGGATATCGTGCCGGGCGTGCGCTTCGAGCACACCGCCATCAACAACACCTTCTGGGTGAGCCCGGTGGATGCCGATGGCAACGCAATCGTCGGCTACTTCGACCACAACCACACCTCCTACAACGAACCGCTGCCCAGCGTGTTCCTGACCTGGCGGCCGGATCTGCGCACCGCCTATCGCGCATCGGTATGGACCAGCTACACGCGCCCGGCTTTCGTGCAACTGGGCGGCGGCAGCCAGATCGATATCTCCAACGGCGTCACCACCATCACCCAGGGCAATCCCGATCTGAAGCCGATCGAATCCACCAACCTGGATCTGTCCGGCGAATGGTCCACCGAGCGCGGCGGGTTCTTCTCGCTGGCCGGCTTCTACAAGCAGCTACGCAACTACATCTACGATGCCGGCTCGGCCCAGGCCAATGGCAACACCAGCGGCAGCGGCACGGTGCTGTACCACATGCCCACTAATGGCGGCGACGGCAAGATCTACGGCGTGGAAATCAGCGCACGGCAGAAATTCCAGGACCTGCCCGCCCCGTTCGACGGCCTGGGCATCAGTGCCAACGCCACCCGCCAGCATGCGCGTGCGGACCTGGGCCTGGATGGCTTCGAGAACGAGCACATGCAGTCTGCGCCATCGGCGATGGCCAATCTGGAACTGTTCTACGAACACAGCGGGTTCTCGTTGAACCTGAGCTATCACTTCAGCAGTTCCTACCTGCTGGGCTACGACTTCCTGCACGCAGGCGCGCCGTGGAACGACCTGTGGGCACGCCCGACCCGGCGCGTGGATCTGCACACCGGTTACCGATTCGACAACGGCGTGAGCATGGATCTGTCGATCTCCAACCTGACCAAGCAATACAGCTACTGGGCGCATGTGGGCCGCAAGAACCTGGCGATCTCCGACATCGTCGATGCCGGCAGCACTGCATTGTTGACGGTCAAGTACGCGTTCTGACGGCATGTCGCGCTGCGCGTTTGCGCGTGCGTGGCGGCACCGCATGCGCGGCCACAGCCGTGCAGCGCGATGCCGCGCGGCAGTTCCTTCCACCCTGGTTGGAGAGACGATGAAACGCAGGAACCTGTGCACCTTCGGCCTGCTCGCACCGTTCGGTCTGGCGGCTGCGCCGGCGGTGCTGTCGTCGCCCCGTGCGCCGGTACCGGATGGCCGGCCACATGTCTTCGGATTCGAGCGCGGCCAGTTCGTGCTGGATCGGCAGGCGTGGCAGATCCGTAGCGGCGAGATGCATCCGCTGCGCATTGCGCGTGCCGATTGGCTGCACCGCATCCGCATGGCCAAGGCGATGGGCTTGAACACCATCGCGCTGTATCTGATGTGGAATGCGTACGAGCGCGAACCGGGGCAGTTCGATATCGAAACCGGCGAACGCGACTTCGTCGCCTTCATCCGGCTCTGCCAGCAGGAAGGCATGTGGGTGTATCTGCGACCCGGCCCGTACGTCTGCGCGGAATGGACGCTGGGCGGCTTGCCTGCGTATCTGCTCCGCGAGCCGGGCATGCGCCTGCGCGACGCACACGATGCCCGTTACATGGCGGCGGTGCAGCGCTACATCGGCGTCGTGGCGCCACGCATCGCACCGTTGATGACCAGTGCCGGCGGGCCGGTGCTGATGCTGCAGATCGAAAACGAATACAGCATGCAGGGCAGCGACGTGGGCTATCTGCAGGCATTGGCCGCGCTGTGGCGCGCGCACGGCATCGATGGCCCGTTTTCACTGGCCGAAGGCATGAAGGATCTGCGTCGACGCAAGGCCTATGTTCCCGGTGCTGCACTGGGATTGGATGGTGCCGATCTGAATGAACTCCACGAAGGAACACAGCTCGCAGGCGATGCACCGGTCTGGGTGGCCGAAGGCTATCCGGGTTGGCTGACGCATTGGGGCGAGGACGCGTTCGCGCGGCGCGATTACGCACCGATGCTGCAGCAGCTGATGGCCGCCGGGTACTCGTTCAATCTGTACGTGGTGCACGGCGGCAGCAATTTCGGGCTGAGCGCCGGTGCCAATGCCGAAGACGATGGTTCGCAATTCCAGCCTGCGCTGACCAGCTACGACTACAGCGCGCCGATCGACGAAGGCGGCCGCGCCACGCCTGCGTACATGGCGCTGCGTCGGATCATCGCCCAGCACACCGGCACTGCGCTGCCAGCGATCCCGGACGCACCGCCCCGCGCCCGCTTTGCATCGTTCACTGCACACCCGGTCGCCACGCTCTGGGACAACCTGGGTGCCGGCCCGGTGCACACCGCACGGCCCGCCGACAATCAGACCCTGCTCAAGCAGAACCTGGGATTGGTGGTGTACCGGCGCCGTATCGCGGCCGGCACGCAGCTGGATCTTGGGCAGGTGCACGATTACGCGACAGTGCACATCGACGGCGACGAGATCGGCCACGTCTCGCGCATGCAGCACGCGCGCCTCAACAGCACCCCGCAGCTGACGCTGCCGCGCGCCGCGTCCAGCGCGCGCACACTGGACGTGCTGGTGGACAGTTTTGGCCATATCAATTTCGGCCCGGCCCTGGGCGATGCGAAAGGCTTGCTCGGCCCGGTGCAGCTGGACGGCGAGGAGCTGCGCGATTGGCAGGTGCACGGCTTGCCGCTGGATGGCGACAACGCGCCCACGCTACGCCCGCTGCAAGAACCACCGACGCGCCCCGGCCTGTTCTTCGCGGCCGACATGCACCTGGAAACAGCCGGCGATCTCTACCTCGACATGCGCCAGTGGCGCAAAGGCTATCTGTGGGTCAACGGACATCTGCTCGGGCGCTATTGGGACATCGGCCCGCAGCACTGCCTGTTCTGCCCTGGGGCGTGGCTGCGCCCGGGCAACAACGCGGTGTTGGTACTGGATCTGCATCAGCTCGCGCCCACCGCGATCCATTGCGCCGACGGGCTGCGCTCGACACGCAGCGCAACGGCCGCAGCGACAGTCGCACCTGCAGCGTCCTGCGCATGCTGACCTCGCCCACCCTGCTGGCGCAACACGCGCAGGCCTCGGCACCGCCGCGCACGCTCGGGTTCTGGAGCGCGCTGTCGGCCAACCTGCTCAACATGATCGGCATCGGCCCGTTCATCACCATCCCGCTGGCGTTGTCGGCGCTGGCCGGGCCGGCAGTGTTGGTCGGCTGGGTCGCCGGCGCGCTGTTGTGCCTGTGCGATGGGCTGGTGTGGGCCGAACTGGGCGCGGCGATTCCCCGCTCCGGCGGGCCGTATCACTATCTGCGCGAAGCCTACGGCCGCGAGCGCTGGGGCCGGCTGTTCGGCTTTCTGTATCTGTGGCAGACGCTGCTGACCGCACCGTTGTCGGTGGGTTCTGCCGCAGTGGGCTGCGTGCAATACCTGGCGTTCCTGATGCCGGCGCTGGGCCACACCCAACTCACCGCCATTGCGATGGCGCTATGCGCGTTCAACACGCTGCTGCTGTATCGCAAGGTGCGCTCGGTGCAGTTGCTGTCGCTGCTGGTCAGTGCGGTGGTGATCGGCGCCTGCGTGTGGATCATCGGCAGCGGCGTGCTGCACTTCGATGTCGGCATCGCGTCGGCATTCTTGCACGCGCGTCCCGCGTCGCCGCATGGATTTTGGCTGGGTTTCGGTGCGGTGGCGTTGATCGCGGTCTACGACTATGGCGGCTACAACAACGTGTGCATGCTCGGCGGCGAAATCCGCAAGCCGCGCCGCACGATCCCGCGCGCGGTGCTGATCTCGATCCCGATCGTGGCGCTGCTGTATCTGGGCCTCAACATCACCTTGCTCGGCGTATTGCCGTGGCAACAGGCCGCGCACTCCAAGGCGGTGATCGCCGACTTCATGCAGGCCATCTATGGCCCCATCGGCAGCACCGTGGCGGTGGCGCTGATCGTGCTGGCCAGTTGGGGCTCGGCGCTGGTGGTGCAGTTGGGCTACTCGCGGGTGCCGTATGCGGCCGCGGCGGCCGGGCAGTTCTTCAGCGTGTTTGCGCGGCTGCATCCGCGCGGCGGGTTTCCCACCGTGTCGCTGCTGTTCGTCGGTGCGACCTCGGCGTTGGCCTGCCTGCTGACGCTGGACGATCTGATCGCCACCTTGATGATCATCCAGATCCTGTTCCAGTTTCTGGCGCAATGCCTGGCAGTGGTGCTGTTGCGACGCAAGCGCCGTCGGCGTGCCTTTGCAATGCCGCTGTACCCGTGGCCGCTGTTGATCAGTGTGTTCGGCTGGCTGTATCTGCTGGCGACCAGCCCGGGACGGCGCCTGCTCGCCGCCGTGCTGGCGCTGTGCGTGGGCAGCGCGTTGTATCTGATCCAGGCGAGGAGGGAGCGCGCATGGCCATTCCAGCTGCAATGAACACGGCGCAACTCATGGTGGTCGGCGAGGTCTATCTGGACCACATCTTCGCCGGCTTCGAACGCTGGCCGGCGCCGGGCGAAGAAGCGCTTGCGCGCCATTACACGCGTGAACTCGGCGGCGGCACCCTCATCACCGCCTGCGCGCTGGCGCGGCTGGGTTGCAATGTGCGCGTGATCGGCGCGATCGGTGCGCAGGACCGTCCGTTGTTCGAACGACGTTTGGGCGAGTTCGGTGTCTCGGCCGAGGGTTTGATCGACTCGGAAGCCGGTACCGGCGTGACCACCAGCGTGTCGCTGCAGGAAGACCGTTCGTTCTTCACCTATGCCGGCGCCAATGCCGAGCTGGGCACGCTGCTGTTGCGCGAAGACGTCATCGCCACGCTGTGCGCAGCAGCGCATGTGCATTTCGCAATGCCGCTGCCAGCAGAGTTGGCGCGTGTGGTGTTGCCGCAGCTGGCACGCGCCGGCTGCACCACCTCGCTGGACGTCGGCTTCAGCCCGGCATGGCTCACCGACCCGGCCAATCACCCCACCTGCCGTGCGGTGAGCTGGTTTTTGCCCAACCAGAAGGAAGCCGCACTGATGGGCTGCGGCGACGGCGCCGATGCCTGCCTGGCCTGGGCGCACGCGCTCGGCCTGCGCCAGACGGTGATCAAGCTCGGCGCCAGCGGCGCGATGGTGATCGACGCTGCCGGCGCGCGCCCGATCGCCGCGCCCGCCGTGCAGGTGCGCGACACCACCGGCGCCGGCGATGCCTTCGATGCCGGATTTCTCGCCGCGCGCCTGCACGGCCAGCCACTGGATGCCTGCGCGCAGCAAGGCTGCCGCAGCGGCGCGGCGTGCTGCAGCGCACTCGGCGCGCTGGACGGTCTGTTTCAACTCTCTCCCCCCACACACGAGGACGTTCCATGAGCAGTTCTGTCGACAATCGCAAGCTGACCCTGATCGGCGGCGGCGGCGTACGCACGCCATTGGTGGTGTACGGCGTCAACGAAGCCGCCGAAGCGCTGGGCGCGCGCGAGATCGTGCTGTACGACCCCGACCAGGAGCGCCTGGCGCTGATGGTGGCGATGGGCCGCGCCATCGTCGCCGAGTCCGGTGGCGCACTGCAGGTGCACGCCGCGCCATCGCTGGAGGCAGCGATCGAAGGCGCGCATTTCGTGCTCAACAGCATCCGCGTCGGCGGCATCGCCCAGCGCGCCTCCGACGAGCAGACCATCATCGGCCACGGTTATTCCGGCCAGGAAACTACCGGCCCCGGCGGCGTGGCCAAGGCCTTGCGCACGGTGCCGGTGGCGATCGAACAGGCGCGCATGATTGAGCGGCTGAGCCCGGACGCCTGGCTGGTCAGCTTCACCAACCCGGCCGGGCTAATCACCCAGGCCATCAGCGCGCACACCCGCGCACGCGTGGTCGGCATCTGCGACACGCCGGTGGAGTTGTTCCACAACATTGCGCGCGCGCTCGGCGAGCCGGCCGCCGATGTGGAATGCGAATACGTCGGCCTCAACCACCTGGGCTGGATCCGCGCGGTGCGCGTGCGCGGCGTGGACGTCATCGACCGCGTGCTCGCCGACGACGCCATCCTGCGTCAGCTGTACCTGGCGCCGTTGTTCGACTTCGACATGCTGCGTGCGCTGCGCTTGATCCCCACCGAGTACCTGTATTTCTTCTACGAACGCCGCCGCGCGCTGGATAACCAGCGCGCCAGCGGGGCCAGCCGCGGTGGCGAGATCGAGCGGCTCAACCGCAGCCTGGTCGGCGACCTGCGCAGCCGCCTGGAGGCCGGCGACACCACCGGCGCGGTGCAGACCTATGCCGCCTACCTGGCGCAGCGCTCCGGCTCGTACATGAAGCTGGAGGCCGAGGCCGGCTCGGCGTTCGCGCCGGACCTGGCGCCGCAGCCGGACCCGTTCCGTGCCAGCACCGGCTATCACCGCATCGCCGTGGACGTGATGAGCGCCCTGACCGGCGCCCGCCCCAGCCGGCACGTGGTCAATGTGCGCAACCAGGGCGCGATGGCTGAGCTGGCCGACGACGACATCGTGGAAATCGCCGCCGACATCGACCGCGACCGCATCGTGCCGATCCCGGCCGCGCCGCTGCCCAGCGCAGTGCAGGGGCTGGTGCGCTCGTTCAAGGCCTACGAGCACGCCGCGATCGAGGCGGCGCTGAGCGGTAGCCACCTGGACGCCTGCAAGGCCATGCTGATCCATCCGGCGATCGGCGAATGGAGCCCGGCGCGGCGCCTGTTGGATGCATTGTTCGGGCATGAGCACGACGATGGCCACTGCGCAGGTCCGGCGCATTGGCGTGCGCAGGCAGCCGGGTGATCGGTGGACCGGGGCGTCGCGTATTGGCGAGACGCCTGTTCGGAGCGCACTCCACTTGCAGCCGCGCTCGGCATGCAGGCCCGACGCCCCCGGCCACCCTCATCCCCGCACCGTCGAGGACGTCGCCAGCAGCGTGTTCAGCGCGGAGCCGCACGCGCGGTGCCCATCAGCAGGCCGGTCTGCGTTGCACCCGCTTGCGGGCGTCGTTACCGCTGTCCATGGCAACGGCATTGCACGGCGAGCAGGCGTTGTCCGCGCAACCGCGGTGACCTGGAGAAGCCGCCACAGCCGCAGCCCACGCATACGACGCCGAATTGTGCGGGCGCACTATGCACATTCGGCGTACACGTTGTATGGTCATCGGAAATTGGTCATGCATAGGTCTCATCACCAGCCGGCGTGTCGCGCGGCTGAGGGAGCGGTGCCGGTGATGCAGACCTCATGCCGAATCCAAGGAGCCTTCAGGTCATGCACACCCGCCGCGACATCCTCCAGTTGCTCGGTGCCAGCGCAGGCGCCGGCCTGCTTGCCGGCGCACTGCCCGCCTTCGCGGCCGCGCCCGCCGCCGGCAGCTCCACGGCCACTGGCAGCTTCGTCAGCAAGCGCCCGCCCAAGGCGCAGCGCCGCTTCGTCAGCAAGGCGGTCGAGCAGCAGATCCTGCAGATCAAGGCGCGCATCGCCGACCCCGAACTGGCCTGGCTGTTCGAGAACTGCTACCCCAACACGCTCGACACCACGGTGGAAACCGGCACCCGCAACGGCAAGCCGGACACCTTCGTCATTACCGGCGACATCCATGCGATGTGGCTGCGCGATTCCTCCGCGCAGGTACACCCGTACGTGCCGCTGGCCAAGCGCGATCCCGGCTTGCGGCGCATGTTCCATGGGCTGATCCAACGCCAGGCCGCCTGCATCCGGCTCGACCCGTATGCCAACGCTTTCCTGCCCGATGGCCAGACCCAGCGCCTGAAGTGGTCGCTCAACGACATCACCGAGATGAAGCCCGGCGTGGGCGAGCGCAAGTGGGAAATCGATTCGTTGTGCTACCCGATCCGCATCGCGCACGAATACTGGCGCGCTACCGGCGATGCGGCACCGTTCGACGACGACTGGCGCGCGGCCATGCATGTGGTGGTCAAGACCTTCCGCGAGCAGCAGCGCAAGGACAACCGCGGCCCCTACGTGTTCCAGCGCCCCTCGCCGCTGGCGACCGAAACCCTGGTGCTGGAAGGCTACGGCCAGCCGACCCGGCCCAACGGCATGATCCACTCGATGTTCCGCCCCTCCGACGATGCCTGCGTGTTTCCGTTGTTCGTGCCGGCCAATCTGTTCGCAGTGGCCTCGTTGCGCCAACTGGCGACGATGAGCACCGCATTGCATCGCGATGCCGATTTCGCCGCCGACTGCACCGCGCTGGCCGATGAAGTGGAAACCGCAACACGCCAGTTCGGCCAACTGCGCGACAGCGACGGGCAGGCGTATTGGGCCTTCGAAGTGGACGGCTTCGGCAACCAGTTGTTCATCGACGACGCCAACGCGCCCGGCCTGCTCAGCCTGGCCTACCTGGGCTGCTGCGATCGTGCCGACCCGGTGTTCCTGCGCACCCGCCAGCTGGCCTGGAGCGAACGCAACCCGTATTTCTCGCGCGGCCGCGCGGCCGAGGGCGTCGGCAGCCCGCACAGCGGCATGGGCACGATCTGGCCGATGTCGATCATCCAGTACGCGCTGGTCAGCGACGACGATGCACAACTGCGCCAATGCCTGCAATGGCTGAAAACCACCCATGCCGGCACCGGCTTCATGCATGAAGCCTTCGACAAGGACAACCCGAGCACCTTCACCCGCGACTGGTTCGCCTGGGCCAACACCTTGTTCGGCGAACTGATCATCGACCTGCACCAACGCAAACCCCAGCTGCTGCGCAGCGCCTGATCCCGTGCGTCGCGCCTGACCCCTGTCCTTCTCCCGATCCCGTGCGTCGCGCCTGACCCCTGTCCTTCTCCCGCCTACGGGAGAAGGTGCCCGAAGGGCGGATGAGGGCGCTCCCGCACCGGCCCATGATTTCCGAGAGCAAACACCCATGGCAACACGACGCGGTTTTCTTCAAGGCGCCATCGCAGCGGCACTGTTCGGTAGCGCCGGTCTCTCCGGGCTAGCCCGCGCACGCGCAGGCAACTACGCACTCCCGGCCGATGCGCGCACCCGCGCCGACCTCACCCGCCACGTCGATGTCTTCATCGGCACCGGCGGCCATGGCCACACTTTCCCCGGCGCGACGCTGCCGTTCGGCATGGTGCAGCTGAGCCCGGACACCTACAACGCGGTGTGGGATTCATGCTCCGGCTACCACGAGTCCGACGGCTCGATCATGGGTTTTTCGCATACGCATCTGTCCGGCACCGGCATCGGCGACATGCTGGACTTCCTGCTGGTGCCCGCCACCGGCGAGGTGAAGCTGGTACCGGGCGCACTCGACGCGCCAGACACTGGCTACCGCTCGCGCTACGACCATAGCGATGAAGCCGCCTCGCCCGGTTACTACCGCGTGCGGCTCAAGGACAGCGGCGTGCATGCCGAACTCACCGCCACCGCGCGCGCAGGCCTGCACCGTTATCACTTTCCCAAGGGCAAGCCGGCGCATGTGCTCCTGGATCTCTGCCATGGCATGCAGGACAAACCCGGCATCCCCACCCGCATCACCGACGCACAGCTGCGCGTGGTCGACGACCGTACGCTCACCGGCGGACGGCGCGTCTATCAATGGGCGCAGGGGCGCTACATCTATTTCGCCATGCGCCTGTCGCGCCCCTTCAAGCGCGTGCAGTTGTACAACGAAGACCAACCGCTGGCCGCAGGCACGCGCAGCATCGACGGCGCGCATCTCAAGGCCGCACTGCATTACCCGGATGCATCCGACGCACCGCTGCTGATCAAGGTCGGCATCTCGGCCGTCAGCGCCGACAACGCGTTGGCCAACCTGGATGCGGAACTGCCCGACTTCGACTTCGCCCGTGTGCACGCGCAAGCCGTGGCCGCCTGGGAAAAAGAACTCGCACGCGTGCGCATCGACAGCGATGACGACGCGCAACGCCGCATCTTCTACACCGGGCTGTATCACAGCCTGCTTGCGCCGACGCTCTTCAGCGACGTGGACGGCCGCTATCGCGGCATGGATCTGAAGATCCATTCGTTGCCCAAGGGTTATCACAACTACAGCACCTATTCGCTGTGGGACACCTACCGCGCACTGCATCCCTTGCTGACCCTGGTGCAACCCGAGCGCGTGCCGGACCTGATGCAATGCCTGGTGCGCGGCGCCAACGAATGCCCGGACGGCGTGGGCATCTGGCCGCTGCAAGGTGTAGAAACCGGCTGCATGATCGGCTACCACTCGGCAGTGGTGCTGGCAGAAGCGCATGCCAAGGGTTTCACCGGCATCGACTACAAAGCCGCATGGCCGGCGTACCGCAAGCGCGCGATGGACGACACCACCCACGGTCTTGGCTACTACCGCAAACTTGGTTACATCCCCGCCGACAAGGTGGACGAAGCGGTCAGCCGCACACTGGAATACGCCTACGACGACTGGGCCTGCGCGCATCTGGCGCAAGCCGCCGGTGCCACCGACGATGCACGCGCACTGCGCAAGCGCTCGCGCAATTACCACAACGTGTTCAACCGCGACAGCGGCTTTGTGCAGGCGCGCCTGGAAGACGGCAACTGGGCCAAACCCTTCGACCCACGCGGCATGGGCCACATTGCCAAGTGGCGCGATTTCACCGAATCCAACGCCTGGCAGGCCACCTTCCTCAACCAGCACGACCTGTACGGCTACATGGATTTGTACGGCGGCCGCGACGGTTTCGTTGCCAAATTGGACGAACTGTTTTCCACCAGCTCGGAACTGCCCGCCGATGCGCCGCCGGATATCGACGGACTGGTCGGCCAGTACGCGCACGGCAACGAACCCAGCCATCACGTGGCGTATCTGTTCGCCTACGCCGGCCAACCGTACAAGACCCAGGCGATGGTGCGCCGGCTGTTGCGCGAGCAGTACCACGACGCGCGCAATGGCCTGTCCGGCAATGAAGACTGCGGGCAGATGAGCGCGTGGTTCGTACTCAGCGCGCTGGGGCTGTATGCGGTGGATCCGGTCAGCGGCAACTACATCGTTGGCAGCCCGTTGTTCAAGCGCGCAGAACTCGATGTCGGCAACGGCCATACCCTGCGCATCGTCGCCAACGACACCAGCGCGCAGAACGTCTACGTGCAATCGCTGAAATGGAACGGCAAACCGATCAACCGCGCCTGGCTGCGCCACGCCGATCTGGCCGCAGGCGGCACGCTGGAATTCAGCATGGGCGCAACACCGAACCTGGCCTTCGGTGCCAACAAGGAGGACCTGCCACCGTCGTTCGCGTAAACGACGCACGCTCCAAGCATCTTGCCCCCCGGCAAGCGGGGGGCTTGTTGTTTCCTTCTCCCGCAAGCGGGAGAAGGTGCCCGAAGGGCGGATGAGGGCCAACCCGCACCCCAACCCAAGCAAAACCCCATCCACCACGCGTGTCACCAGTCACTCGTCACCGCCGAGAATCGCCCATGTTGCGCACCACCCTCAGCCCCCTCGTCCTGGCCCTCGCGTTCGCGCTTCCCGTCACCGCCATTGCCGCCGACACCGAGCGCTGGCCCAGCGTCGGCACGCAAGGCACCCAGTTCGTGCGCGACGGCAAGCCGTATCAACTCCTCTCCGGCGCCATCCATTTCCAGCGCATTCCACGCGCGTACTGGAAGGATCGCCTGCAGAAAGCACGCGCGCTCGGCTTGAACACGGTGGAAACCTACGTGTTCTGGAACCTGGTCGAGCCGCAGCAAGGCCAGTTCGATTTCACCGGCAACAACGATGTGGCCGCGTTCGTGCGCGAAGCCGCCGCGCAAGGCCTCAACGTCATCCTGCGCCCCGGCCCCTACGCCTGCGCCGAATGGGAAGCCGGTGGTTATCCGGCGTGGTTGTTCGGCAAGGACAACATCCGCGTGCGCAGCCGCGACCCGCGCTTTCTCGCCGCCAGCCAGGCGTACCTGGATGCGGTGGCAAAGCAGGTACAACCGCTGCTCAACCACAACGGCGGCCCGATCATCGCCGTGCAGGTGGAGAACGAATACGGCTCCTACGACGACGACCATGCCTACATGGCCGATAACCGCGCCATGTTCGTCAAGGCAGGCTTCGACAAGGCGCTGCTGTTCACCTCCGACGGTGCCGACATGCTCGCCAACGGCACCTTGCCGAACACCTTGGCGGTGGTGAACTTCGCGCCAGGCGAAGCCAAGAGCGCCTTCGACAAACTGATCAAGTTCCGCCCCGAGCAACCGCGCATGGTCGGCGAATACTGGGCCGGCTGGTTCGACCATTGGGGCAAGCCGCACGCCAGCACCGATGCCAAACAGCAGACCGAAGAACTGGAATGGATCCTGCGCCAGGGCCACTCGGCCAATCTCTACATGTTCATCGGCGGCACCAGTTTCGGCTTTATGAATGGTGCCAATTTCCAGGGCAATCCCAGCGATCATTACGCGCCGCAGACCACCAGCTACGACTACGACGCCATCCTCGACGAAGCCGGCCATCCCACGCCGAAGTTCGCGCTGATGCGCGATGCCATCGCCCGCGTCACCGGCGTGCAGCCGCCTGCGCTGCCGACACCGATCGCGAGCGCTGCCCTGCCGGACACGCAACTGCGCGAATCCGCCTCGCTGTGGGACAACCTGCCCGCCCCGATCGCCATCGACACCCCGCAGCCGATGGAACACTTCGGCCAGGATTACGGCTACATCCTCTACCGCACCACCGTCACCGGCCCGCGCAAGGGCGCGCTGTACCTGGGCGAGGTACGCGACGTAGCACGCGTGTATCTGGACCAGACACCGGTCGGCAGCGTCGAACGCCGGCTGCAACAGGTCGCCACCGACGTGGACATTCCGGCTGGCCAACACACCCTGGATGTCCTGGTCGAAAACAGCGGCCGTATCAACTACGGCCCGCGCATGGCCGACGGCCGCGCCGGCCTGGTTGACCCGGTACTGCTGGACAACCAGCAACTCACCGGCTGGCAGGCCTTCCCGCTGCCGATGCGTTCGCCCGACAGCCTGCGCGGCTGGACCCACAAGCCAGTCGCAGGCCCGGCCTTCCATCGCGGCAGCCTGCGCATCGGCACGCCCACCGACACCTATCTGGACATGCGCGCCTTCGGCAAGGGCGTGACCTGGGCCAACGGCGTCAACCTCGGCCGCCACTGGAACATCGGCCCGCAACGGGCGCTGTATTTCCCCGCACCGTTCCAGCGCAAGGGCGACAACACCGTGGTGGTGTTCGACCTGGACAGCACCGCCAAACCCAGCGTGCGCGGGCTGAAACAGCAGGTGTGGATCAAGCCGACGGAATGACGGCCACGGCCGGCACAGCGCGCCGCCGTCGCGTGGATGGCGGCGCACTGTGACGTCAGCCGTGACAGGGCCGGCGCTGTTTCCAAGCCATCGTTCGATGATGACTGCGGCAACGCCACGACGCCGACGATCTGTGCCCGCCCTTCGGTTCGATCGTGCGGCCGGCGTCCTTCGTCCTGAAAACCGTCACGTGTCCGCGCCACGCCGGTGCTGTACCGCTCGAAGCAGTCCCCATGCCGCCCGAACGCCACCGCCGATGCAGCCCCAGCGACAGCGTCATCCAGGTCACTTTGTTCGCTGCCGCTCCCGCCTCGCACCCACTGGCGAGCAGACCCAGGACAGCCACCAGCACGACAGGCCTTCAGACTGGCGCGCGCCCGCCGTTATCTGGACATCCGCTGCCGTGCAGCGTCTGCGACCTGTGCGGTATCGGACGGATCGCATTCCAGGCAAGATCACCGGCTCACGCCGTTGTGGAAGACAGTGGCGCATTCCCGTTGTTCGATGGAGCGACGGTCAGTTCGTGAGTTTCAGGAGCGTTTCATGTCGTCGTCCACCGTCACGCAAGACCTTGTCTCCGCGGTTCCGGAGCAGACCCAGCACGCCTTTGCCGAACACGTCCACAGCAAGCACGCGCCCAGCCAACCGATCGGCAGCATCGAAGCGGCACACCTGATGACGTTCCTGTGCCAGACCCACTCGGCCAAGCAGCCGCAGATCCTGCTGCCGCCGCAGGTGCGCGACGACAACGCGGCCTGAGCGTGACCGGCGCTGCAAGCCAGCGCCGTCATCCGCCGATCGGGGCGAATGCTCCCACTAAAGAAAGTGCCCCACTGCCGCCACACGAACGTGGCATACCGAATCGAAGCAAACCGCACGCAACGCGCCATCTATCGCCGCACGGCGAGAACGAGACGCACACCGGCGCAAGCGCAAGCAGGCGCTGGTTTCAGCAATCGGATCTGGCTACATCACTATTGCCGCTGCGAAAGAACCGATTAACGCGCCCCAGCTCCGCTATTGAACAACTGGCACTCGCGTATATGCACCGTGCGCGGCGACTGCGGCCGCCTGGGCTAACCTGCGCATATAGTATTTAGAGCAGCTAACAAAACCTGGCGGGCGAGCGCCTGTCAGTGAGTGCAGTGGCTTTGTCGGCCGTATGTTGGTGGATGCAGTCAGAAGTCCAGATCAAACACTGAGTGGGTCGAATGCGCGGTGCCCTCACTGCTGGCGGGACACGCCGCAAGTACGTCCATGTAGGCTCGGTGGCGGCATCCATGCCGCCACACGGTTCCGCAAGCGGTGAGGACACCGCACCAGAGACTCCGCTGGTTGCTGTGTTTAAACCCATGCATGCCGACCATCTCGACTGGTCCTTGCCCGTCCACCGTCGCGGGACCTTACGCGGCATGGATGCCGCGTAAGAGCTTACAAGGACGTACTTGCAGCGTGTCCCGCGACGGTGGGCGGGCAAGGGCCCTGCAGCCAGGCCGCAGATCAGCCGGCCTGCAGTAGGCTGACGCGAAGTCGTTTTGTTAGCCGCTCTTAATAGATAATCAAGAGGTATCTTTAAAGAATCCGCACAGCACTGGACCCAGATGCATCTGCCTCGTCTGCTGACCTGCCTTGTTGCCAGCGTTGCCGGCTTCGCCGCCCAGGCTGGATCGCCCACGCCGGCACCCTCGCCCATCGTGCTCAGCGAGTTCATCGCCGACCCGGCACCGACGCCGCAGGCACATGCTTCCACGCTGCTGGAAACCCGCAACGGCACGCTGCTGGCAGCCTGGTTCGGTGGCGCGCACGAAGGTGCGGCCGATGTCGGTATCTGGCTCACCCAACGCGGCCCGCAACAATGGCAGCCACCGCGACGCATCGCCGATGGTGCACACGCAGGTCCCGGCGGCACGGCGCTGCCGGCGTGGAATCCGGTGCTGTTTCAGTCCAGCACCGGGCCTGTGCAGCTTTACTACAAGCTCGGCCCCAATCCCCGCCAGTGGTGGGGCCTGCGCATCACCTCATCTGATGACGGCGCGCACTGGTCGCCGCCGCAGCGTCTGCCCGACGGCATTCTCGGCCCCATCAAGAACAAGCCGATACAGCTACCGAACGGCCGCATCCTGTCACCCAGCAGCAGCGAAGACCGTGGCTGGCGCGCGCATCTGGAATGGAGCGACGACGATGGCGCGCATTGGCAACGCGGCATGCCGCTCAACGACCCGGCGGTGATCGGTGCGATCCAGCCCAGCCTATTGGTGCACGCCGATGGCCGCGTGCAGGCACTCGGCCGCAGCCAGCAGAACAAACTTTTCAGCACGTTCTCACATGACGGCGGCCAGCGTTGGCAACCGATGCAGTTGCTGGATGTGGACAATCCCAACAGCGGCACCGACGCCGTGATGCTGCGCGACGGCCGTGCCCTGCTGGTCTACAACCCCGGCATCGCCGGCAAGGACTGGTGGGACGGCCGCGGCACCCTGGCCGTCGCGCTATCGGATGACGGCGTGCATTGGCAGCGCGTGCTCACGCTGGAAGACAGCGCCAAGGACGAATTTTCGTATCCAGCCGTGATCCAGACCCGCGATGGGCTGGTCCACATCAGCTATACCTGGAAGCGCCAGCGCATCAAGCATGTCGTGATCGATCCGGTGCGACTTGGCAGCAACGCGGATGGCAAAACGCCACAGCCACGGCTGCACAGTCCGGAATAAGTCGAGTGCACGGTGTCCTCGCCGCTCGTGGGACATGCCGGGAAGACACAAAACAACCGAAGTTTCGAAGCAAAGCGTTGTTCAGGTGCAGTCAGAAGCTCAGTGAGCCGAGGGCGCGGCGAGGACACCGCACCAGAAAATTTGCTGGCTGCTTTGTTGAAAAACATGCACACCGACCATCTCGACCGGTCCTTGCCCGCTCACCGTCGCGGGACCTTACGCGGCATGGATGCCGCGTAAGAGCTTACAAGGACGTACTTGCAGCGTGTCCCGCGATGGTGAGCGGGCAAGGGCCCTGCAGCAAACTCACAGTGTCGAGGGCGCGGTGCCTCACCGCTCGCGGGACACGCCGTGAACCCATCCCTGGGGGCTCGGTGGCGGCATCCATGCCGCCACACGGTCCCGCAAGCGGCGAGGACACCGCACCAGAGACTCCGCTGGTTGCTGTGTTTAAACCCATGCATGCCGACCATCTCGACTGGTCCTTGCCCGCCCACCGTCGCGGGACCTTACGCGGCATGGATGCCGTGTAAGAGCTACATGGACGTACTTGCTGCGTGTCCCGCGATGGTGGACGGGCAAGGGCCTTGCAGCCGAGCAGCAGATCTGCCGCTCTAGGCCTCACGTCCCCTGCAACAACCCCACAATCCGCCGCACACGCGCCACATCGGTCTGTTGGTAATCGCCGCCCAGATCGGTGATATAGGCATGCCGCGCATGCACCTGCGCCGCAACCGGCCCACGTGAGGAGGCATGAAATTCGCGCGCACCGGTGTTGGCACGCAGTGCAAGCACATTGCTTTCGGAGACACCGGCGCCCGGCATGATGCTGATGCGCGCGCCCGCCTGGCGCACCAGTGCCGCGATGGTGTCGCTACCTTCCAGCGCGCTCGCACGCGCACCCGACGTCAGCACGCGCTCGCACCCCAATGCGATCGCATCTTCCAGGACCCGCGACGGATCGGCGCTGACGTCGATCGCACGGTGGAAGGTCACACCGAGCGATCCGGCGGCGGCGATCAACACGCGCATCGTGGCCATATCGACCTGCCCCTGCGGATCCAGCGCGCCCAGCACCACGCCATCGCAGCCCAGCCGCACGCATTGCTCCACATCCCGGCGCATCGCCTCGACTTCGTCGGCATTGAACACAAAGTCGCCCACCCGCGGGCGGATCAATACATACAGCGGAATCTGCAGCCGCTCACGCACCACCGCCAGCGTGCCGAACGAGGGCGTCAGCCCGCCGCCATCCAGTCCGCCGCACAGTTCCACGCGCAGCGCACCGCCGTCCTGCGCGGCCAGTGCCGAGCCCACCGAATCGGCAGCCACTTCCAGTCCCAGCACGCTCACGCGGCAGGCTCGGTGGTGTAGTGGCTTTCGCCGGGCACCAACAGATCCTGACGCTGCGCATCGCATACCGTGTAACTGAAGCCTTTCTGGATTGCGAACGCGCCGACGTCACCGCGCTTGTTCATCGCCAGAAACCCAACCTGCAAGGTGCGGGTGAGTTCGGGCTTGCGACGTATCAGCCGCATCACCACCTCGCGGCAGGCATCGGCAGGCGATTTGCCCTGACGCATCATTTCCACCACCGCAAAACTGCCGACGTTGCGGATCACTTCCTCGCCCACACCGGTCGAGGTCGCACCGCCCACTTCGTTGTCCACGTACAGGCCGGCACCGATGATCGGGCTATCGCCGACGCGGCCATGCATCTTCCACGCCATGCCACTGGTGGTGCACGCACCGGACAGGTTGCCGTGCGCATCCAGTGCCAGCATGCCGATGGTGTCGTGGTTGTCCTTGCCGCCCGGCAATTTGGCATCGCGCCAGGCGCGGTTCTCGACATTGGCTTCCGGCGAATACTTCGAGGTCTTCAACCACTGCTTCCAGGCCGCCTCCGAACTGGGGGTGAGCAGCTTGGTTTTCGGAAAGCCCTGCTCCAGCGCGAACTGGCGCGCACCATCGCCAACCAGCATCACGTGCGGGGTTTTTTCCATCACCGCCCGCGCCACCGAGATGGCATGCACCACATCTTCGAGCGCCGCCACCGACCCGCAGTTGCCGAGGTGATCCATGATGCAGGCATCCAGCGTCACCCGCCCGTCGCGGTCGGGATAGCCGCCCAGGCCCACGGTGGGATTGTTCGGATCTGCCTCGGGCACGCGTACGCCGGCTTCCACCGCGTCCAGCGCAATGCCGCCGGTGCTGAGGATCTTCCAGGCTTCCTGATTGGCCGCAATGCCGAAATCCCAGGTGGAAATCACCCGCGCCCCACCGCGCGGCAGCGCCGCGACCCGGCCGCTGCTGCCGGCGCCGACGGCCGCCTGCGCGCGTGCGCCCCAGCCAGCCAGACCAGAAGCGAGCGCGCCAAGCGTGGCGCTCTTGAGGAAGTGACGACGTTGGATCATCCGGGCGAACTCCATGACGAAAACGGGTAGCCGCATCACACGGCAGCAGCGCCCATCATGCGACAGCCGCGCGTGCGGATAAACCGCCTTGCGGCATCCACCGATGCGGATCCACGCACAACGCAGGCTGTGCCGGCGGCGGAGGATGAAAGGCGTTTCGCCTTCCGGGGGCTTGATCGCCTTCATCGCACGATGCAGTGGAGAGCCGAGATCATGCGAGTGCGACATTGCATCGCACTTCCACCGCACTGCCATTGCAGCATCGTCGCCGTACGTCCCCGTCACTCGAGCCAGCAACATGCACCGCTCGCTTGCCAGCGGAGCGGCTGCAGGGCGGCACGGCAACGTGACCCGCGCAGCGCTCTACTTCTCGCCGCTCTACTTCTCGCCGCTCCCCTGGTCGTCGTCGCGCAATTTACTGGTCAGCACATGGTCGCGCCAGACGCCATTCAATTGCAGATAGCGACGCGCATGGCCTTCGATCTGAAAGCCCAGCGATTGCAGCACACGCGCACTGCGCAGGTTGTCCGGGACGTACTGGGCCATCACCCGATGCAGGCCGAGCGGCCCGAAGGCGAAGGCGATGCCCTGCGTGGCGGCCCAGCGCACCAATCCGCGCCCCTGATATCCCGCGTCAATGCCGTAACCCATGTGGCAGGCCTGAAACGCACCGCGCTGGATCTGGGTCAATCCCACTGTGCCGATGACCTGCTCGCCCTGCAGCATCACCAGTTGCAGTTCGCGCTCGCCGGGTACCGCACTGCGGTAGGCGATGCACAGGCGACGCCAGCCGTCGGTGGTATAGAACGCGGGCGGCCGCAGCGGCATCGCATTGGCCAGATGTGTGCGGTTACGCGTGTGGTAATCGGCCATTGCCGCCGGGTCGACCACGGCCAGGTCGCAGAGCACGATGCCATCGGCGTGCCGCAGCGGGGCGAACACGGGGATGCTCACGACGGCCGCAGCCGCGCGTTGGGCGTGTCGTCCGTGCTGCGTGTATCAGGCTGACGCATGCAGATCACGCCCCCGTAAGCGGTCTCCGAAAAGCAGCACATCGTCGCGACCCAGTTGCCGGATCGGCACCGACTGCATGCAGCAAGTGCAGTGGCCACACGCTGCGTGCACCGAGCCAGCCCGACACCCCATCGCATTGCATCCCGACACGACGCGCATGCCCGCTGCGTCGGCGTCCTGTCAGTCGCGCCTAGGCAGCAACCGCCGCAAGCGCCTGCGCCACCTGCGCTTCGATCGCATCCAGATTCGGCAGCAACGCGCTCTGCTCGCCCAGCAGCACACGCATGTGCACGCCGTCGGGCAGCGCCTCTTCGGAGGCGTCGGCCAACAGGCCGTCACGCGGCACCGAGATCAACTGCGGGAACGAAGCGGTCAGCAATGCGAAATACGGCAATGCCGGATTGCCACCCAATGCCTTGAGCACGATCACCTTGTTGTTGAGCGCCGTCGGTTCGTCGCCAAGGCCGCTCAGGCGCGCGAACGACAGCAGCGGCACCTTCCAACCATACCAATCGATGCGTCCCACCACCCAGCGTGGCATGTCGGCCAGCGGCTCGACCGCCACCCGCGACATCACCTCGGCCACCGTGGCATTGGGCAGCAGCACGCGTTCGGTGCCCGCCTGGATCAGGACGCCGCGGATTTCGTCATTGTTGGCGTAGCTCATCGCACCATTCCGATCTGAGAGGGAGCGCCCGGCTTATGCCGGCCAACGCTGTACCAACGCCTGCGCCAAGCGCGCCGGGTCGCCGGTCAAAATGCCTTGTCGGGCCAGACGCGCCGCAGCGGCCGGGTCGTAGCAACCATCGGCGGACTGCCCCGCCAACCAAGCGCCCTGCGCGGCCAGCGCCAGCGCCGCATCCACCAGCGCCTCGTTGGCGCCACTGAGCATCAGCACCGCACTGTCGGCCGGCGGCAGCGCGGCAATCAGCGCTGCGGCATCGGTCAGGGCAACAAAGGCCAGGCTGCCAGCACGCTGCTGCACGCCGACCTCTTCAGGCAGCACATACACCTTGCCGGCAACGATCGCCTGCCCCACTTCGCCCAGCTCGACCGGCAACGCAGACACGCGGCCCATCTGCCGCACCAGGTTGCCGTACTGGCCACCATCGAGCGTCATGCGCACCAGCACCGCGCGCGGAAAATCCAGCGGCAATGCGGCCAATAGACGACGAATCGCATCCGGCCCACCGATGCCGGCCATCACCAGCACCACACCGGTGGTCTCGCCGCTGTGCTCGATTTCCACCAGCGACAGCCCGCCGGTGGACAGCACGGCGATGTCCGGCTCGGCGCGCGGGCGCACCACCACGGCGACCTCATCGACCAGGCCCCAGGTGCTGGAATCGCCCAGCGTCAGGCCGGGGGTGTCGTCCACAACGGCCGGCTCGGAAGCGCCGGCGGAGCGCGTGAACAAGGCGTCGTCCGGCATGCGTTCGAAGACATGCGCGGCCGCTTCCAGATGCTGATCCAGTTGCAGATCCGAATGCTGTCGTGGCGCCAGCGCCAGCCCCGGCTCCGGGTGCAGCGACGGTTCGGTTTCGGTGCCCGGCGGCAAGACGTCGGCATGGCCGTGCAGCTTGGCGGCCAGATGGCGCACCCAGCGCTGCGCTTCCCAACCCTCGCGGCGCACGGTCAGCTCGGCCTCGTCGAAGATCACCGTGACGCCGGGCATGTTGAAGGCGGGCTCCAAGGCTTCCAGGGCATCCTCGATCGATGGCTCCAGCGCCACCAGCACCGCGACCGGTTCGACGTCGCGCAGCATCTGCACGTCCACCGCCGATGGTTCGTCTTCCAGCACGACCTGCGCGCCGGCCAGGCCGAGCGCTTCGCGTAGCCGCTCGCGTGCTTCACCGGGCCGGCCCAGCAGGACGACCGGCGTCCCCATTGCGCCATTAGTCTCGAACACGGGCGATCCCCAGCAGGTCATACACGTTGCGCATCAGATCCAACTCTTGATAAGGCTTGCCCAGGTAACGCTGCACACCGATCTCGAAAGCGCGCTGGCGATGCTTCTCGCCGCTGCGCGAGGTAATCATCACGATCGGCACCGCCTTGAAACGCGGGTCGGCGCGCATGGCGGTCGCCAGCTCGTAACCGTCCATGCGCGGCATTTCGATATCCAGCAGCATCAGGTCGGGCACGCGCTCTTCGAGCAACTCCAATGCCTCGACACCGTCGCGTGCGGTGGACACATCCAGGTTGTGGCGTTCCAGCACGCGGCTGGTGACCTTGCGCATGGTCAGCGAGTCGTCGACCACCATCACCAACGGCACCTGGCGCTGCGTTTCGGTCTGGGTTTCCACCGCCGGACGCGCCGGTTGGGTGAGGTAACGACGCACCAGCGGCGCCACGTCCAGGATCACCACCACGCGGCCATCGCCGGTGATGGTGGCGCCGTAGATGCCCGGCACCGACGCGATCTGCAGGCCCACCGGCTTGACCACGATCTCACGGTTGCCCAGCACCTGATCGATCGCCACTGCCGCACGCAGATCGCCGGCACGCACCAGCAACAACGGCACCTGCGCCTGGCCATCGGCACGCGCAACCGGCTGGCCGACCAGCGAGCCCAGATCGTGCAGCACGTACTCTTCGCCCGCGTAGTGGTAACCACCCTCGCCCGACTCGTAACGGGTCCGCGAGATGCGGCCGATACCGCTGACCGAACCCACCGGCACCGCAAAGGTGGTCTCGCCGATGCGCACGAACACCGCCTGGGTGACCGCCAGCGTCTGCGGCAGGCGCAGGGTGAAGGTGACGCCCTGGCCGCGCACCGAGTGGATGTCCACCGAGCCGCCGAGCTGGCGCACTTCGTTGCGCACCACGTCCATGCCCACGCCACGGCCGGCCAGCTGGCTGACCTGCTCGGAGGTGCTGAATCCGGAGGCGAAGATGAGGCCATCGAGTTCGGCATCGTTGAGCACCTGGCCCGGCTCGATCAGGCCGCGCTGCTCGCCACGGCGACGGATCGCCTCGCGGTCGAGTCCGGCGCCGTCGTCGGCCACTTCCAGCACGATTTCCGAGCCTTCGCGGCGCAGACGGATCGCGATGCTGCCTTCTTCCGGCTTGCCTGCCTCGCGCCGCTGTTCCGGCGTTTCCAGCCCATGCGCCACCGAGTTGCGCAGCATGTGCTCCAGCGGCGCGACCATGCGATCGAGCACGTTGCGATCGAGTTCGCCGTGGGTGCCTTCCAGCGCCAGATTCACCTGCTTGCCGGTATCGGTGGCGGCCTGGCGCACCACACGGCGCAGACGCGGCACCAGGCCGTCGAACGGCACCATGCGCGCACGCATCAAGCCGTCCTGCAGCTCGGAGCTGACGCGCGACTGCTGTTGCAGCAGACCGTCGTACTGGCGCGAAAGATCTTCCAGCACGCCTTGCAAACCGCCCAAGTCGGCGGCCGATTCGTTCAGCGCGCGGCTGAGCTGCTGCAGGGTGGAGAAGCGGTCCAGTTCCAACGGATCGAAGGTGCGATCGCCCTGGTCCTGTTCGCGCTGATAGCGCGCCACAATCTGCGCTTCGGTTTCCAGGTCCAAACGCCGCAACTGGTCGCGCAGACGGGCATTGGTGCGATCGAGCTCGCCCATGGCGCCACGGAACGCGCCCAACTGCTGTTCCAGCCGCGAACGGTAGATGGCCACTTCGCCGGCGTGATTGACCAGGCGATCGAGCAGGTCGGCGCGCACGCGCACCTGCTCCTGCTGCACGCGCGGCAGGAAGTCTTCTTCGGTCTGGCCTTCCACCGGGACCGGTGCCGACAGCGGCGCCGGCTCCACCGACGCCTTGGCGATCGCACGCACATCGGCGTCGCTGGGCGGGGCGGCGTTGCGGCCACGGGTACGGGTTTCGAACGCTTCCACCAGGTCGGTGGGCATCGCCACCGCGCGGTGCATGCCGGTGCGGGTCAGCAACTGGTGCAACCGGTCGAAGCCGCGTTCGAACAGGCGTACGTCGTCGCGGTCGATATCGGTGCGGTTGGCGGCCACCGCTTCGAGCAGCGATTCGATCGCATGACCAAGGTCGCCGATGGCATTGATGCCGGCCATGCGCGCGCCGCCCTTGAGCGTGTGCAGGTCGCGCTGCAGTCCGTTGAGGACCTCGCGGTCTTCCGGTGCTTCGCGCATGCGGGCGATCAGGCCGTCGCAATGGTCCAGCAGGTCGCGGCCTTCATCGACAAAGATATCCACCAGCTCGCCATCGAGCTTGTCGAAGTTGAGCGGGCCGATATCGAGCGCGGCGCCGGCATCGTTGGCAGCGGTGTCGGCCGGTGCGGCATCGTCCACCGGCGCGCTGAAGGCCACGGCTGCAGTGTCTTCGTGTTCACTTGACGCGTCGGCCTGTGCGGCGTCCTGGATCCGGTCGGCGTGCTCGCCGTGTTCGGAAGGCGCGAGGTGATCCGTCGCGGCGGTCGCGGCGGCCGTCGCCTCTGCAGCATGGTGCTGTGCGTGGACCTCGGCCTCGGGTTGGACATCTGCATCAGCAACAACGCCCGCATGCAGTTCCGGCGCCAGTTCCGACTGCGGATCGCCGGCCTCTTCGACCTGGTCGGCCACCTGCGCCATCTCGAAAACCTGCACCGATTCGATGGTGTGCTCGGGGAGCGCGTCGGCCGTCTGCTGCGGTTCCGAGGCGGACTGTGTTTCCACACTGTGCTCGACTGCTGCAGCGTGCTCTGCCTCTGCGGTGTCCTCGGCTTCTGCAGCATGCTCCGCGTAGGCTAGGTGCTCGCCTTCAGCAGACTGCGCTGCCTTTGCAGCGTGTTCGGCCTGGGCAGCATGTGCGTGCGCTTGTGCATCGGATTGCGCCTGTTCGTTCGAATGGAGGTGCTCTTGCGCTTGCGCAGGTTCGTACGAATGCGCGGGTTCCGGGTCCAGCTGCTCGCCCGAGGTTACGGGCTCTTCGAAAGACGCTGTCTCGCCCAGGTGCGCCGTGTCTTCGGCATGCAGCTGTTCGCCCGCCTGCACGTCGGCAGCGTGCGGCGACGCTGTTTCGGTGTGCGGCGCCACCGTGTGGGCAGGCTGCTCACCGTGGTGCGCCTGCGCGTTGGCGTCATCGTGCGATGTGGCAGCACGCTCGTCCTGATCGGTCGATACGCCGTCCAGCAGGCCGGATTCGGGCGTCCAGTCGTCGGCTATCGAGGCCGGCGTCTCGTCGGCCACCGGCGGCTGCGCATGCACCGCTTCCAATGCCTCGATGGTCTCGACAGGCGCTTGGTCCGTGGACGCTACGCCCTCGATCGACAGTGCCTCGGCGTCGTGCGCCGCTGCAGTGCCATCGCCTTGGTCGTGCTGGTCGTGCACGGTCTCGCGTTCGTTCAGCGATGGCGGCTCGACCTCTGCGCGCTCGGCATCGCCATGTTCGGTTTCCGGCGCGGCAAGCGTCTGCGCGTCGCCCAGCGCGGCTTCCGCAGCAGACAATTCATCCACTGCAACCGGCTCGGTCGCCTCTGCTACATCGCGCGCTTGCTCATCCAACGCGGTGTCGGCAATCCCGGCGTGCTGCAATTCGGTCGCATCCCAGGCGGCGGCGTCGACCACCGGCTCATCGGACGGCGTGTCGTGCGTCTCGACAGCAGGCGATGCAGCAGCGTCTGCGTGCTCGTGCCGGGCCACATCGCCATGCAACGCGTCGGCGACCTGCTCTGACCCGGCATCGGCTGCGACTGCATCAGCGGGTGCTGCGTGTTCGGTCTCGAGCGAATCGCCCCCCTGTTCCTGCTCCAGCGCGGCAACGTCGGCCGTCTGCTGCCCGTCGTTGTTCGGCACGGGCGCATCCAGCGCGAGCGCCGAGCCGTCACCGGCGTCAGCCTCGGCTTCGGCCAGCTCGTCCACCGCAATCGATGCCTCGACATCGGCATGCGCATCGGCATCCTGCGACGCGGCATCGGCAACAGGTGTCGGCGCGTCGATATCGGTGGCAGTCGATGGCAGCGTGCTCGCGTCCAGGTACTGCGACAGGTCCTGCGCGCCGGTCAGTTCGACCGTCGCTTCGCTGTTGGCTGACGTCTCGCCGGACGCGTCCAGATCGTCCAAATCATCCAGTTCGTCGAAAGCCACCTGCGGCGGCCACTGCGCTTCGGGCAGCGTGTCCGCCAGCGCACGCAGCCGTTCGGCCAATGGTGCGAACGACGGAATCAGCGGCGCCTCGGCGCGCAGTGCGGTCACGGTCGTGGCGATCGCTGCCGCTGTTGCCGTGATGGCGTCGACACCCTCTGGCGACGGGATGACCGACGCGGCGAGCAGACGCTTGACGTAACTTTCGGCCGGCGTGGTCACCAGGGTGATTTCCGGCACGTCGGTCATCGCAAACGCGCCACTCATGGTGTGCACGGCGCGCAGCAATTCTTCGCTCGCCAACTGCGGTTCGGCATGGTTGGCCTGCAACCATGCGTTGACGGTTTCCAGGTGCGTGGCGACTTCGGCTTCCAGGATCTCGCGCAGCACGCTGTCCACCGACGCCGGCGTACCGCCGCTTGCGGCAACCCCATCGGCGGCCGCCGGAATGTCGGCCACACCCGCAGCCACCGTCGTCACCGGCGCTGCCAGGTAGTAGGCCTCGTCGCCTGCGGCGACACGTTCGGCAACGGCCTGAATTTCCGGCAGATCGGCGCTGATGCGGCCTTGGTCGCGCAACGCGGCATTGAATTGCGGCAGCACCTCGTACGCCAGTTCCACCATCGCCACGACTGCTGGACTGGCCGGGCGCGAGTTGTCGAGCACGCGGTTGAGCATGCTCTCGATCTTCCAGCTGAACTCGCCCAGCACGCTGGCGCCGACCAGGCGACCGCTTCCCTTCAAGGTGTGGAAGACCCGGCGGATCGTGCGCAGGTTGTCGGGGTTGTTGGGCGCGGCACGCCACGCCGGCAACAGCTGGCCCAGGTTGACCAGTTCTTCGTCGAACTCTTCCAGGAATACGTCGCGGATATCGTCGTCGATATCGCTATCGCCGAAGCCGCCGAAGATACCCGCAGCGGCGTTGGCGCCGGCGTGCGCCGGTTCGCTTGCGGACTGCTCGGGCATTGCCTCGGCATCGGTATCGGCAGGCGCAGCAGCGCTCGGCGGCGTCTGTGGTCGGTCCACATCGAACTGCGCAGCGGCAGCGTCGAGCTGGGCCAGGAACGCCGCCGACGTATCGTCCAGCTCGAATTCGCTGACCACCGCCTGCTGCACGCGCGGCGCATCCGGTACTGCGGTGTCTTCTGCCGGCGGCGCCGGCGGCTCGGGCATGGACTCGACGAACGGGTCGTCCAGTTCCTGCGGCGGCAATGATGGCGGCAACGGCGGCGGCGAAAATGCATCGTCGATGCTGGTCTGCGCACGCTGCGTCTGCGCCTGGGCGATGAAGTCCAACGGTGCTTCGCGTTGATCGGCATCGCCCGGCAGGTCGATCTGCTCGATCTGCAGCGGCGCCGGCTCGGCAACCACCGGCGGTGCAGTATCGTCCTGCTCCAGCGCGCTCAGGTCCACGGTGTAGCTGACCTGCGCGGCATCGGCAGGCACGCCGGCGTCCTGCTCGGCCGACACCGGGTCGAATGCGGAGGTGGCGATCGGTGCAGCCAGCGCACTGGCGTCCAGTTGCCAATCGCCGGGCGCCTGCGCGCCGTCGTCGGACAGGTCCAGCGGTGCGACCGTAAACGGCACATGCGCCTGACCGGAGAGGGTTTCCTCGGCAGCCACCGGGTCGAACGAGAACACCGTGTCGCTGGCGGCAGCGCCAGTGTCGTGCACCACGCTCGCGGCGAACGGCGTCTCGACCACGGTTTCGTCGGCCCATTCCAGCGTCGCGGTGGGTACCAGGTCATCGACTGCAGCCGTCGGCGCCTGATCGGGTTGGCTCGGCGAAGCAACAAGCGGCGGCGGCTCGACCAGCGTGCCCGGTTGCTCGGCGCCGACCGGCAATTCGGACGGTTCGCCCGACGGCAGCGGCCAGTAACGCAGCGTTTCCAGGCTGTTGCGGGTGATGTCCAGAATCTCTTCGCGGCCGGGACGGCGCTCGCGCAGCGCTTCCAGGTAATACTCCAGGCTTGCCATCGCATCGGCCAGCGTATCGAGCTGACGCCCGCTGGGCACGCGCTGCTTGCCGATCAGCTCCTGATCGACGTAACGCCGCACACCTTCCAGATAATCGGCCGCCTGCGGCAGTTCGAGAATGCGCAACGCACCGCCCACTTCGCCGAGCAGATGCGGCACATCGCTCAGGCGGGAGTGATCCCAATTGGTTTCGATGAAGGCGACGAAATGCTCGCGCGCCGCACCGAAATTGGCGATCGCTTCCTGCGCCAGCACATCCACAGTGCGGCGCACTTCCGAGGAGGTGGCACTGATGCCGGCTTCGTTCCCATCGCCGATGTCGGCGCCAAGGCTGGCAACCTGATCGTCCAGCGAGGCATCCACGTACAGCAGCGCGCCGGCGATATCCAGCAGCACGCCTTCATCCATCTGCACCTGACCATCGACCACGCGCGCCAGCGCATCGCGCTGTTGCACGACGACATTACGCGCCACGCCCAGGCCCATCATGCCCAGGGTGTCGGCAACGCTGCCCAGGTCCTTGACCTGGGTCTGCAGTTCGGCGATCTCGCCGCCGGTACGCAGATGCAGATCCAGCGCGTCTTTCACGCGCAGCAATTCTTCCTTGACCGCGTTGCCGACGGTGTCGAGCAATTCGCGATTGCGCCCGCTCAGACTGCCGCGGGCATGATCCAGCTCGGCTTCGGTGGCCACACCGGCCTGCGGATCGAACGCGAACAGCACGCTTTCGTTCAGACCCGGCTGACCACGCGTGGCGCGGATTTCATTGAGCAATGGCAGCAGCACGATCGGAATATCGCGGTGACCGTTCTGCAGACGCTCCAGATAGTCGGGCAGCAGCACGGTGCCGCGCATCAGCATGGCGCAGGCTTCGTCGCGGTCGGCGACCTCGCCGCCCTGCACGGCCTGGGCCAGCAGTTCCAGCTCTTCGGCCACCATCGCCGGTGCGTAGAGCTCGACCATGCGCAAGGTGCCCTGCACCTGATGCAGATAGCCGGCGCAAAAACGCATCCGACTGGTGTCGGACGGTTCTTCGGCAAAGTATTCGATCTCGTTGCGCGCCTGGCGCAACGTCTCGTCCAGCTCCGGCTTGACCCAGCCCAGTGCGGCGTGACTCATCGCATCGCGAAGCGCACTCATTCCAGCCCCCTGACAACGGCCGATGTACCGCCAGTGCGGCACCCGGTCACTACCTGCATCGACGTAACGCGACTACGCGCCATCTGCAATCCTTTCCCGTTCCGCGTCGTGGTCACGCCGGCAGCTTGAAGTCGGCGACCGAACGGCGCAGATCGGCAGCGAGCTGGGCCAGGTTGCCGATCGACTCGGCCGTCTGCTCCGCACCCTGCGATGTCTGGCTGGTGATCTCACGGATCACGCCCATGGTCTGTGTGATGTCCGTCGCTGCGGCCGACTGCTGGTGCGCGGCGATGGAGATGTTCTTGATCAGGTTGTTCAAGGCGTTGGACACGCGCTCGATTTCGGTCAGTGCGGTGCCGGCGTCTTCGGCCAGACGCGCGCCGGAGACCACTTCGGAAGTGGTCTGCTCCATCGAGCTGACCGCTTCGTTGGTATCGGCCTGAATGGTCTGCACCAGACCTTCGATGCGTCGGGTCGCACCGGAGGTGCGTTCTGCCAGGCGCTGCACTTCGTCGGCCACCACCGCGAAACCGCGACCGGCCTCGCCCGCCGAGGCCGCCTGCACCGCGGCATTGAGCGCCAGGATGTTGGTCTGCTCGGAAATGTCGTTGATCAGTTCCACGATCGAGCCGATCTCCTGCGAGGATTCGCCCAACCGCTTGATGCGCTTGGAGGTTTCCTGGATCTGGTCGCGGATCTGGTCCATGCCCTGAATCGTCTCGCGCACCACGCCGGCACCTTCGGCTGCGATCACCACCGAGCGCTGCGCCACTTCGGCCGACTCGGTGGAGTTGCGCGAGACCTGTTCGATGCTGGCGGCGATTTCGCTGATGCGCTCGGAGGCAGTGGTGATCTGGTTGGCCTGCTGGCCGGCCGCGTCGGCCAGCTGCATGGCCGTGGCCTGGGTTTCCTGGGTCGACACCGCGACCTTGGCCGAGGTGTCGTTGATCGTGGTCACCAGATGGCGCAGTTCGTCCACGGCGTAGTTGATCGCGTCTGCGATCGCGCCGGTCATGTCTTCGGTCACCGACGCCTTGACGGTCAGGTCGCCCTCACCGAGCGAGCTGATTTCGTCCAGCAACCGCATGATCGCCTGCTGGTTGCGGCTGTTGAATTCCACCTGCGCCTGATAACGCACGTCCTGCTCGCGCGAGCGCACCCGCACCGAGCTCCACACAAAACCGATGATCGCCAGCAACGCCACCAGGCCGGACACCACGCCCAGCCAGAAATTCGGGAACAGACGCGTGTCGCGCGCCGAACCGAACGCCGAGAACGCGTCGAACAGCTTCTTGCTGTCGTCGAGCATCTTGTTCGAGCCGGCGGTCAGCGCGGCCGCCGCCGACTGCGCAGCGAACAGATTGCGCGAGCTGGCGAGGATGGCATCGACGTCGGTCTTCATCGTCGCCCACTGCGCCTGCGACTGCTCCAGTGCCGACAGCGCAGCCGGGTTACGCACCGCGGCGATGCCGAGTTCTTCGTTGCCTGCACGCAGGCCCTCCAGCATCTGCGTGAACACCACCGAGTCGCGGGCCAGCGCGTCGCCCGAGGCGGCCGCATTGGCGCCGCCGGCGCGCATTTCGGTCACCCGGCGTGCCATGGTGCCGGCCACCACCACCTGCTGCAGGGTGTTATAGATCTGCGAGGCGGGCGCGCCGCTGACCGTCATTGCGCGCACCACTTCGTTCAACTGCGCCTGCAACTGCGGCACGTTGCCCGAGAAGCGCTCGGCATTGCCGGCCAGGCCGAGCACCGCCGGTTCGCTGGCGATGACCTGATCGGCATTCTTGCTCAGCGGCACCCAGGTGGCCTTGAGTTGCGCCATCGGGCTGGCCACCGTGCCTTCCTGGCCATAGCGGCCATCCAGGTCGCTGACCGTGCTGTCGATGCGGCTCTTGGTCTGCTTGAAGGCGGCAAACGCCTTGGGGTCGCCGGAGACCGCTTCGCGCCCCTGATTGGCCAGCTGCTGCGAGAGCACCTGCAGATCGGCCGCGCCGGTGCCGGCACCGGCCAGGCGACTGCCTTGCCAGGTGGCAACGCCGGTATTGGCGCCGAACACGATCATCGACAACACCAGCAAGCCAAGCCAGAAGCTGGTGCTGACGCTGCCGAGCTTGTTGGTCTTGCGGGCGTCCGGGGCGGTACTCATGGTTCGACCTCGATCTGTAGGGCGTAGCGGGGTCGCGGCTTAGGCCGCGGCCTGCCGGAATTCAGGAGTGCGCGACAGCAACGCCAGGGAAAACACGCCCCAGTCCTGCGTCTCGTTGCGAAAGGCACGGTCGATGAAATGTGCATAGCGGCCCTGCGCCAGCTCGCCAGGCTCGACCGCCTGGACCTGCTCGAAACTGCGCTGGCCGTACAGCTCATCGATGGTCAGCGCGACGTCGCCGCCGCTCTGGCGCATGATCAGCACGCGTTGGCCTTCCTGCAGTACCGTGCGCCGGCCCTCCAGAAACTGTTTCAGATCGATCACCGGGAACAGATTGCCGCGCAGGTTGCCCACGCCCAGCAGCCAGGGCTGTGCGCCCGGCACCGGCGTCACCGGCGGCATCGGCACGATTTCCGCGACTTCGCGAAAGTCCGACACCAACCGGCGCGTGCCGACGCGGTAACCGACCCCGCGCCAGATATCGGTGGAGAACTGGCGTTCCGGCAGCGGCGTGGCGTGCGCAAGACTACGGCGTTCGTAGTCTTCGAGAATGTCGAATGGAGAGCGCATCAACGCACCAGTTGTTTAATACGAGCAATCAGATCGTCTTCGCGCGGCGGCTTGACGATGTAGTCGCTGGCACCTTGTCGCAGTCCCCAGGCCTTGTCCGTTTCCATGCCCTTGGTACTGACCAGCAGCACGGGGATGTCCTTGGTGGCCGGGTCGCGCGCCAGCGCACGCGTTGCCTGGAATCCGCTCATGCCGGGCAGCACCACATCCATCAACACCAAGTCCGGCGCCTGGCTGCGAATCAGCTCAAGCCCTTGTTCGGCGTTGTCGGTGGCGACGACCGTATGGCCGGCTTTTTCCAGCCATTGACTGAAGACTGCCCGGTCGGTGGGCGAGTCCTCGATCAATATAATTCGAGCCATGTTGCCTTTCCCCCTGGTCAGGCGTGGACGTACGTGCGAATCGCGCTCAGTAGTTCTTCACGGGTGAACGGCTTGGTCAGATATTGCTCGGAGCCGACGATGCGGCCACGTGCCTTGTCGAACAGGCCATCCTTGGACGACAGCATGATGACCGGCGTCGACTTGAAGAGCTGGTTGCCCTTGATCAACGCGCACGTCTGGTACCCATCCAGGCGCGGCATCATGATGTCGACGAAAATGATCTGAGGTTGCTGGTCGGCAATCTTGGCCAGTGCCTCGAACCCATCGGTCGCTGTTACCACTTCACACCCCTCGCGCTTGAGCAGCGTCTCGGCGGTGCGGCGAATGGTTTTCGAATCATCGATCACCATCACCTTCAGTCCTGCGAGTTCCCCACCCGCAGCAATGTGTTCACTCATGCAAATATCCCCGGACGTGCGACGCTTCTTTCCTGCCGACGTCGCTACGAAACTGCATGTATATCCCAAGACCCGCGCTGACTGTCAAGGGCGCATTGCCGGGGGCCCGCCAGGCGGACGTTCCGACCACGTTTGGGGGTGTCCGGACCGACAAGTCGCGCACTCACGACCCGCCGGACGCGCCATCGCCCGCCGCTTGAAGTTACCATCGGCAGCCTGTTCGAAAGGTTTAGCCTCATGTCGCTCGACGTCGTTGTGGTGATGGACCCCATCGCCTCCATCAAGATCGCCAAAGACACCACCTTTGCCATGTTGCTGGAAGCCCAGCGCCGTGGCCACCGGTTGCAGTACGTGCGTCCAGGCGGGCTCAGCCTGCGCGAAGGACGCGCGGTGGCGCAGGTGGCACCGCTGAGCGTGCGCGAGGACAAGAACGACTGGTTCACCCTGGGCGCGTTCGCCGAGCTGGAATTCGGCACTGGCCAGGTGGTGCTGATGCGCAAGGACCCGCCGGTGGATGCGGAGTTCATCTACGACACCCAGGTGCTGGCCGTGGCGCAACGCGCCGGTGCGCAGGTGGTCAACGATCCGCAGGGCTTGCGCGATTACAACGAGAAGCTGGCGGCGCTGCTGTTTCCGCAGTGCTGCCCGCCGACCCTGGTCAGCCGCGATGCGGCCGCGCTGAAGGCCTTCGTGCTGGAACATGGCCAGGCGGTGCTCAAGCCGCTGGACGGCATGGGCGGGCGCTCGATCTTCCGTAGCGGCACCGGCGACCCCAATCTCAACGTGATCCTGGAAACGCTGACCGACGGCAACCGCAAGCTGACCCTGGCGCAGCGCTTCATCCCCGACATCACTGCCGGCGACAAGCGCATTCTGCTGGTGGACGGGGTGCCGGTGGACTACTGCCTGGCGCGGATTCCGCAGGGCGACGAGTTTCGCGGCAATCTGGCCGCCGGCGGGCGCGGCGAAGGCCGGCCGCTGTCCGAGCGCGACCGCTGGATCGCCGCACAGGTGGGCCCGGAGATGCGCCGCCGCGGCATGCGCTTCGTCGGCCTGGACGTGATCGGCGATTACCTCACCGAGGTCAACGTCACCAGCCCCACCTGCGTGCGCGAGCTGGATGCGCAGTTCGGCTTGAACATCGCCGGGCTGCTGTTCGACGCGATCGAGGCCGGCCCCGCGCAATGAAGGCGGCTGCAGCGCTGCCGACGGCCATGGACGAACGTCGGCGGCTGACCGCGACGCTGGTGGTTTCGCTGCTGCTGCACGGCGCGCTGATCCTGGGCGTGGGCTTTGTGGTCAGCGAAGACGCACCGTTGGTGCCGACGCTGGATGTGATCTTCAGCCAGACCAGCACCCCGCTGACGCCCAAGCAGGCCGATTTCCTGGCCCAGGCCAACCAGCAAGGCGGCGGCGACCACGCCACCGCCCAGCGTCCGCGCGACAGCCAGCCCGGCGTGGTGCCGCAGGACCGTCCCGGGCTGGCGCCGCAGGCACAGCGCGCGACCAGCGTGCAGGCGCCGGACCCCATGCAGACGCGCGTGGTGTCCAGCCGCCGCGGCGAGCAAACCGTCGCGACCCCGCAACCGAATCCCCAGACCGACCCGCTCTCGCCCAACGATGCGCAGCGCGTGCAGCGCGATGCGGAAATGGCCCGGCTTGCCGCCGAGGTGCACCTGCGCTCGGAGCAGTACGCCAAGCGCCCCAATCGCAAGTTCGTCTCGGCCAGTACCCGCGAATATGCGTATGCCAACTATCTGCGCGCCTGGGTGGATCGCGCCGAGCGCGTGGGCAATCTCAACTACCCGGACGAGGCGCGCCGTCGCCGCCTCGGCGGCAAGGTGGTGATCAGCGTGGGCGTGCGCCGCGACGGCAGCGTGGAAAGCAGCCGCGTGCTGATCTCCAGCGGCACCCCGGCACTGGATGCGGCCGCGCTGCGCGTGGTGCAGCTGGCGCAGCCGTTTCCGCCGCTGCCCAAGACCAAGGACGATGTGGATATCCTGCAGGTCACGCGGACCTGGTTGTTCCTGCCCGGCGGCGAGCTGCACGACGATCGCTGAGCTGTGACGCGTCCGATCGGGACGCGTTTTCCTGCGGCATGCCTGGCAACCTGGGTTGGCCAGTTGCGTCAGGTGCGGCGTTACGCGGCCTGCGCCGCAGCGTAGAGGCGATCGGCCAACGCCACGATCTCGCCCGCATCCTGCACACGTTCGCGCCAGGCGGCGGGAATCCCGTCGATGCCATAGAACGCACCGGCCAGCTGCCCGCAGATGGCGGCGGTGGTGTCGGCATCGTCGCCCAGGTTGGCCGCACGCAGCACCGCGTCGGCGAACGTGTCGGTGGTGGCGAAGCACCAGAGCGCCGCCGATAGCGCATCGACCACATAACCCGTGCCACGGATCTGCGCTGCCGGAACGGCCGCATGATCGCGCATTGCCAGCGCGCGCACTGCCGGTGTCGACAGCGCCTCGCACGGGGTCTGCAGCACCGCCTGACGCGTGCCGCCGAGCAGCGCTGCCCGCAGTTGGAACGCGAACAACCTGCAGGCGTCCACTGCTTCGGCAGCGGCATGGGTGGTGCGCGAGCTGTCGGCCGCGCGCTCGCCCAACGCATCCGGGCGCTGCGCGTAGTACATCGCCACCGGCGCCAGCCGCATCAACGAACCATTGCCGGCCGAACGCGGATCGGTGCTGCCGCTGAAGGCCGGGCCGCCATCCAGATAGCGCTCCAGCGCCTGCCGCACGGTCGCGCCGATATCGAAGCAGGTGCCGGTACTGCTGAGGTAACCGTGCTGGTACCAGTTGCAATAGCGATTCATCTGGTCGCCAGCATCGAAGCCCTGTCGATGCAGCAGGCTGTGCGCCAGGCACAGCGCCATCGAGGTGTCGTCGGTCCACTGCCCGGCACGCAGCGCGAACGGGCCACCGCCGCGCATGTCGTCGATCGGCGTGAAACTGCCGGGCGCGCAGAATTCCAGCGTGGTGCCGAGCGCATCGCCGACCGCCAGTCCAAGCAGGCAGCCGCGAAACCGCGCGCGTTGAAGAGCGTCGGTCATGGCGCGCCACCCGCCAGCTTGGCGGCGCGTGCGGCCTGCTGCTCGACCAGGGTCAAGGCAACGTTGTCGCGCAGATACGCAGGCTCCACCCGCTCCGGCGCCACGCCTTCTCCACGCAGCAACGCCGGCACCGCGAGCGTGAGCAGATCAGCCGCGTGCGGCAATGCAGCCGCATCCACGCTGGTCAGTTGCGCTGCGAAACGGTGTTGCAGCACTGCATCGGCGGCAGCGAATCCGCTGCCGACCCCGGCAAGGTTGTGCAGCGTGCCGGGCAGCCCCCATGCCTCCGGTGCACAGACCCGTTCCGGCGACAGTTCCAGCAGGGTGTCGCCACGGCGCTCGAACATGCCGGCATACACCTCGCCCATGCGCGCATCGATGCAGGCCAGCACGTGCGTGGCCTGTGCCGGCGCACGCAAGGCCAGCACCTGCAAGGTGGAGACCGCCAACACCGGCAGATCCAGGCCCAGGGCAATGCCTTGCGCAATGCCGATCGCCAGACGCACGCCGGTAAACGCGCCCGGACCACGCCCCACCGCAATCGCATCGAGTTGTCGCCGCGTGATGCCCGCCTCGGCCAGCAACTGCCCGGCCCATGGCAGCGCCAGTTCCGCGTGGCGACGCGGCGCCAGCTCGAAGCGCTCGAGCACGCGGCCCTGCACGTGCAGTGCGACGGAACAGGCTTCGGTGGAGGTCTCGAATGCGAGAACGTTCATGGCAGGGCCGCAGGCAGGAAGGAGAAGATCACGCGTCGCCGAACGGCAGCGCCAGGACGCCATTGTCGCCCACCGGCTCGGCGACGCCAAAGAACGCGCGCACGTCGGCGATGTCGCGGGTGCGTGCGAATGGCGGCAGCGAGTTCATAAAAGTGCGGCCGTAGCCCTTGTTCAGCAGCCGCGGATCGCACAGCACCAGCACGCCGCGATCGGTCTCGCTGCGGATCAAGCGGCCCACGCCCTGCTTGAGCGCGATCACCGCCTGCGGCAGTTGTTCGTCGCGGAACGGGTTGCCGCCGTCGCGGCGGATCGCATCCAGGCGTGCTTCGAACACCGGGTCGTCGGGCGCGGCGAACGGCAGCTTGTCGATCACCACCACGCTCAAGGCATCACCGACCACGTCCACGCCCTCGCGGAAGCTGGCCGACCCCAGTAGCACGCCGTTGCCGGAATCGCGGAAGCGCTGCAGCAAGGTCGCGCGCGGCGCTTCGCCCTGTACGAACAACGGCCACGGCGCGCCGCGCAACGCTTCGGCCGCTTCACGCAGCGCGCGGTGCGAGGCGAACAACAGGAAGGCGCGGCCGTTGGAGGCGTCCAGTACCGGCGTCAGTGCGGCAATCAACGCGGTTCCGAAACCGCGTGCGGCCGGATCGGGCAGATGCGGCGGCAGATAGCACAGCGCCTGGCGCGCCCAATCGAACGGACTGGGCTGCAGCAAGGTCACCGGATCGCTCAGCCCCAGGCGCTGCGCGATGTGATCGAACTCGCCGCCCACCGCCAGCGTGGCCGAGGTGAACACCCAGGCCGCATGGGATTTTTCGCGGTGTTCGCGCAGCGGGCCGGAGACATCCAGCGGCGTGCGCTGGCAACGGAATCCGCGCGGGCTCAGCTCGTACCAAAGCACATCGTTGTCGACGGTGTCGGGCAGGTCCTGCTCGAAATCCAGCACCGGCGCGTCCTCGCCCAGCCAGCGCGACAGCCGTGCAAGCGCTTCGCGCGCGCGCGCAGTGCAGCCATCGAAGCCCGGCGATGCCTCGCGCAACGGCAGCAAGGCGTCGCCCAACCGCGCCAGCGACGACAGCACCGCATCGAAGCCTTCGCGTACCTGCGGCTTGGACAGCGCGCGCCATTGCGTGCCGCGCGACGGCAGCCCTTCCATGCCCGCGCGCAGACTGCGCAAGGCTTCGTCCAGGGCCAGGATCGGCGCTTGCAGGCTGGCCTGCGCGCCGGCGACCAGACGCGCTTCCACCATGCAATCGCGTGCCAGCTCCTGCCATGGCCGCATGCCGAAACTTTCGCCGAAGAAATTGGCCGCCAATTCCGGCAGCTGATGCGCTTCGTCGATGACGAAGGCCTGCGCACCGGGCAGGATCTCGCCGAAACCTTCCTGCTTGAGCGCCAGATCGGCCAGCAGCAGATGGTGATTGACCACCACCAGATCGGCCGCCTGCGCACGCTGGCGCGCCTGCACCACGAAGCATTCGCTATAGAACGGGCACTCGGTGCCCAGGCAGTTGTCGACGGTGGAAGTCACCAGCGGCAGCAGCGGCGAGTCGTCCGGCAAGGCTTCCAGCTCGGCCATGTCGCCGAACTGGGTGCGTCCGCTCCAGGCGACGATGCGCTGGAACTGCGAGACCTGTTCGGGCGTGGCAAAACGCGGCTCGCCACGCGCCTGCTGGGTGCGGTATTTGCACAGATAATTCGCGCGCCCCTTCAACAGCGCGCTGCGCAAGCCGATGCCGAGCGCGGCCCGCACGCGAGGCAGATCGCGATGGAACAACTGATCCTGCAATGCGCGCGTGCCGGTCGAGACGATGGTCTTCAGGCCCGACAACAACGCCGGCACCAGATAGGCGTAAGTCTTGCCGGTACCGGTGCCGGCTTCGGCCAACAGCACGTCGCGCTGCTCGAACGCCTCGGCGATGGCGCCGGTCAGGCGTAACTGCGCGGCACGTGGCGCGAACGCGTCGAGCTGACGCGCAAGCGCCCCGCCCTCGCTGAGCGCCTCGATGCTGGCAGTGGCAAGTTGGGACATGAGAGCGGACGAAAAGCGGGCAAGAAGCGCGACAGCCTAGCGCGTGTGCGGCGATGCTGCCTTGATTGCGCTTGGCGGACTGCCGAACGTTGCCGAAGCGCCAACGCTCGGCTGTTGCATCCGACGACGTACCGTTGTGTCGTCGGCAAGCGCACATGCGGCGCGCCATGCATCGCCGCCGTGGCTGACGCACGTCGCGCCGCGAGGTCGGTCTGGGATGGACGAAGCGCTCTGCAGCGCTGCACGCACGAGGCAGCCCTGTCGCACAGCGGTCGCGTCCGGCGGCTGCCGGGCACGGTCGTGTTGAAGGCTCCGCTCAGCCGGTCGCCTCAATACCGCTTCACGCCCGGCACCGTGCATCCGGCGATCTGTGACTTGGCCGAGGCGGCGTTTTCCTTCTCGCCACGCGCAAGCCTGGATTGCTCGATGGTTGCCCAGTGCCGGCGGCACAGCGGGCCGGTCTTGGAGCCCAGCTCCACCGCCTGATTGGCGAAGCGCTCAGCCGCAGGCCAATCGCCCTGCAGCACGGCCACTTCGGCGCGTTCCTGCAGGATGGCCGGATCGCCGGAGACCAGGCCCAGCGCCTGATCCAGCGCGGCGGCGGCGGCGGCCAGATCGCCGGCCTGGCGCTTGGCCTTGGCGGTCTCGCGCAGATCGTCCACCTGCGGGTCGCGCAATGGCTGTACCGACAGCTCGGTGTCGTCGACGCCGGCCTCGCGTTCGATCAAGGCCAGCCGTTGCGCGGGCGTGGTCGGGTCCACCGGTGTCGGCGGCGGCGCGGGCGGCGCACTGACGCAGGCGGTGAGTGCGGCGAGCACGCCGGCAACAACAAGCAAACGGTGCAGGTGGTTCATCGGGTCACTCCGGTTCAACGCGCGGGTGGAGGTGAGGCCGGCGCGGGCGCAGGCTCTTGCGGCTTCTTTTCCAGACCGAAGAAGCGACGCCAGCCGCCGCCGCTGGATTGCTCGGCAGGGGCGGACGTGTCGGCGGGAACGCCTTCGATCGAGGGGGCATTGCCGGCACACGGGGCGTGGGCCGGGGTGAACCCGACCACGAACGGGAACTGGCGCGCGCCCGGGCAACCGGGATCGGTCACGCCGGTGCCGGCCGCCTCCACCCATTGCCAATCCAGACCCTTGCCGCTGACCTTCAACGGCGCAGTCGGCAGCCGGGCAAAGATGCTCGACCACACCCGCATCGCGCCGGTGGCGCCGTACAGGCCGGTCTCGGCATTCTGGTCGTTACCCATCCAGATCACCGCCAGATGGTCGCCGGTATAGCCGGCATACCAGCTGTCGCGGCCATCGTTGGACGTACCGGTCTTGCCGGCCGGCGACAACCGCCCCAGGCCATCGCCGAGCAATTGCCGCGCGGTGCCGCCGCTGACCACCTGCTGCAGGGCGATGCTGATCAGGTTGGCCGCCACCGAATCGCCTTCCTGCGCCGGCGCGGGCGTCTTGTCGTAGCGCTTGAGCAGCTTGCCCTGCGGATCGAGCACGCCGCGCACCGCATGCAGCGGCTGGATTTCGCCACCGGCGGCCAGGAACTGATACAGCTGCGCCATGCCGTACGGGCTCTGATCGGTCGCCCCCAGGATCAGCGAGGGATTGGTGTCGGCCTTGATGCCGGCCAGCACCTGGATCAACTGCGCGATGCGCTCCGGGCCGACCTGCATGCCCACGCGCACCGTGGCCTGGTTGTAGGAATGCGCCAGCGCATCGATCAGCCGCACCGTGCCATGGCTGCGGTTATCGGAATTGCCCGGCGACCAGGTCTTGCCACGACTGAGTTGCACCGTGACCGGTGAATCGTCGACAAAGCTCGACAAGGCCCAGCGGTCCGGCGAGGCCAGCGCCAGCAGATACACGAACGGCTTGAGCAACGAACCGACCTGCCGCTGCGCTTCGACTGCGCGGTTGAAACCGGGCTTGGCCACATCGCGGCTGCCCACCACCGCCAGCACGTCGCCGTTATGCACGTCGGTGACCACCAGGCCAGCCTGCAACGGCGGGCGCTTCTTGTTGTCCAGGCGCTTGATGGTGCCGGTGACCGCGCCTTCGGCGTAGGCCTGCGCGGACGGCGACATGCCGGTCAGCACGCTCATGCCGGCGCCCTGCAGCACGCCTTCCGGGTAATCGTGCGCCAGCTGGCGCCGCACCAGGTCCACATAGGCCGGGAAGCGATTGGCCGCGACCAGGCCGGGCTCGGTCGGCACGCCCAATGGCGCGGCCAGAGCACGCTTGTATTCGGCCGCGTCGATCAGGTTGTTTTCGTGCAGCTTGGCGAGCACGAAGTTGCGCCGATCCAGCGCGCGCTCCGGGTTACGCCGCGGGTCGTAATACGACGGCCCCTTGACCAGCCCGATCAGCAACGCGATCTGCTCGGTGGTCATCGAATTGAGTTCGCGCCCGAACCACAGTTCGGCACCGGACGACACGCCGTGGATCGCCTGCCCGCCGCGCTGGCCCAGATACACCTGATTGAGATAGGCCTCCAGGATGGTGCGCTTGTCGTAACGCGCCTCCATGATGACCGCGTACAAGATCTCGTTGAACTTGCGCGTGACCGTCTGTTCCTTGCCGATGCCGAGCAGGCCGCTGCGCGCCAGCTGCTGAGTCAAGGTGCTGGCGCCCTGGCGAACCTGGCCGCCGGAGCGCGCCATGATCCAGGCCGCGCGCACCATGCCGCTGAGATCGATGCCGTGGTGGCTGTTGAAGTCGCGGTCCTCGACCGCCTGCAGCCCGGTGACCAGCAGCTCGGGCACTTCTTCCATGCGCACCAGACGGCGCTCTTCCTGCTTCTGCCCGTACAGCGTGGCGATGCGCGCCGGATCCAGGCGCGCCGTCTTCAATGCCTTGCGGTCGCCGGCATCGCGCAGGCTGGCCACACGTCCGCCGGACAGGCTGACCTCGACCCGCCGCGCGGGCACGCGCCCGTCCACATCGATATAGCCGCGGCTGGCGATGGTGAAGCGGTTGCCGTCCTGCTGGTAGGTCCCGGCCAGCGTGGCCTGCCCGTCGTCGCGGTAGGACGCCGCGTCCAGCTCGGTCTTCAAGGTGGCCGCATCCAGCGCGTTGCCCGGCGCCAGCACCAGCGGCCGCCCATACACGCGGGTCGGGATCTGCCAACGCAGTTCGCCGAAGCGCTGGGTGACCTGCTTGTTCAGATACACCGTGTACGGAATCAGAAAACCGAGCGCCAGCGCCAACGCGGCAAAGCCCCAGACAATCAGTCTGCGTTGCCAGCGGGAGCCTTGCTCGGTGGAATCGTCCTCGAAATCGTCGGGAGCGTCGTGGTCGTGGCGTCGGGGCACAGGGATGCGAGAATGTAGAGTCCGGCGAGTCTAGCGCAGCGCTGCGGTGGCTGCGGCATGCCGGGCTCCCTTGACTTAGCGCCTGTTATGGACTTCGCGGTGGGTGCGAAGTCCATAACGCGCTCAAAGCGCGGCCGACGGAATTATTGCGGCATGCAGCGTCACGCCGACGCGCACCGCGCTCGGAATCGGCAGGGACCGCTCGTACACTGCGGTTCCTGCGCACCGTCCAGGCTACCGGACATCCGCCCGCTCCATTTCATTCGCCGCTCTACGTTGGAGTTCCACCGCAATGTCGATGTCCTTGGCCGACGCACGCTATCTGTTCAATCGCGTGCTTGGGCTGATCCACCGCAGTGTGGCGAGCATGCGCACACGCGGCTGGCGCGCCACCTGGCAGCGCATTCGCGTGCACACGCAGGCGCCGCCGGTCGCGCTTGGCGCACCGCTGTGGCTGCCCGACAACACACCGTTTGCCGCGTTTTGCGTGCCGCACAGCGAAGCGCCGCACGTCACGCTGGTGATTCCGGTCTACAACCACATCCAGCACACCGTGGCGTGCCTGCGCGCATTGGCGGCACATCCGCCGCAGCTGGACGTGGAGATCGTCGTGGTGGACGACGGCAGCAGCGATGCCACGCAAGCGCAGCTGCCGCAGGTGCAGGGCCTGCGCTATCACCGCCGCGCGAGCAATGACGGATTCGTCGCCGCCTGCAACGACGGCCTCGCGCTGGCGCGTGGCGAGTACGTGGTGCTGCTCAACAACGACACCATCCCGCAACCCGGTTGGCTGGATCGGCTGATCGCCACCTTTGCGCAGCATCCACGCGCCGGCTTGGTCGGCGCGCAACTGGTGTATCCGGACGGGCGCCTGCAGGAATCCGGCGGAGTGGTCTTTGCCGATGGCAGCGCCTGGAGTTACGGCCGCTTCGAATCGGTCGACGACCCGCGGCATGCGTACGTGCGTGCCATGGACTACTGCTCGGGCGCGGCGATCGCGCTGCCGCGCGCATTGCTGCAGACACTGGGCGGGCTGGATCGTCGCTACATGCCGGCGTATTACGAAGACACCGATCTGGCGTTCGCGGTGCGCGCGGCGGGCCATCAGGTGCTGGTGCAACCGGCCAGTGTGGTGGTGCACGACGAAGGCACCAGCAATGGCACCGATACGCGTACCGGGGTGAAGGCGTATCAGGTGCGCAACCAGCGCGTATTCGCCGAAAAATGGCAGCAGGTGCTGGCCACGCAGTTGCCGGCCGGCAGCGTGCCCGTGCCTGCACTGCTGCATCGCGGCCAGCGCCAGATACTGATCCTGGACGAATGCGTGCCACAACCGGACCGCGATTCGGGATCGTTACGTCAGTTCAATCTGATCCGCCTGTTGTGCGAAGAAGGCGCGCATGTGGTGTTCGTGCCCACCCGCCGCGAACATGCGGGGCGGCACACGCAGGCGCTGCAGCAATTGGGCGTGGAAGTCTGGTATGCGCCGTTTCTCGACGGCATCGGCAGCTGGTTGCGCACCCATGGCCCGCGCTTTGCGGTGGTGCTGCTGGTGCGTCACCACGTCGCGCATGCCTGTCTGCCGTTGCTCACACGCTATGCGCCGCAGGCGCGCACCTTGTTCGACACCGTCGACCTGCATTACCTGCGCGAACGCCGCGGCGCCGAGTTGGCTGGCGATGCCAATCTACTGCGGAGCGCCGAGCGTACCCGTCTGCGCGAGTTGGAGATCATGGCCGCCACCGACGTCACCGTGCTGGTCTCGGCCGCCGAACAAGCGCAATTGCAGGCGGATGCGCCGCAGATCCGTACCGCCCTGCTCTCCAACCTGCATGAAGTGGCCGGCAGCGGCCATTCCTTCGCGCAGCGCCGCGACCTGGTGTTCGTCGGCGGCTTCCGGCATCCACCCAATGCGGATGCGGTGCAGTGGTTCATCAGCGCGATCTTTCCGCAGGTGCGTGCGCAGTTGCCGGAGGTGATCTTCCACTGCATCGGCGCGGACATGCCGGATGCGCTGAGATTGCTCGCCGACCAATCCCCAGGCGTGCAGGTGCACGGGCATGTGCCGGATCTGGTGCCGTTTATGGAGACCGCACGCATCGCCGTGGCGCCGCTGCGCTTCGGTGCCGGCGTGAAGGGCAAGATCAATCTGAGCATGGCACACGGGCAGCCGGTGGTCGGCACTTCCTGTGCGGTGGAAGGCATGCATCTGCGCGATGGCGAGGATGTGTGCGTGGCCGACGACGCTGACGCGTTCGCCAATGCGATCGTGCGGCTTTATCAGGACCCAGCGCTATGGCAACGCCTGGCCGATCACGGATTACGCAACGTGGCCCGGCATTTTTCGCTGGATGCAGCGCGTGACACGGTGCGTGCATTGTTTATCAAGGGTTGAGTGTGGCGCGAGCGCGTGACTCGCGCGTGGCGGCGGGGCGGCCGACCTGTTGCTGCGTGCCTCAACGTTGCTCGGCCACGGCCTTGACCCGACGGGTGAACTCGACCAATTCCGGCAATCCCGGATCCAGTTGCTGCGCCTCGTCCTGCGCACGCCGGGCAAACGCCGCATCCTCCTGCCCCAACCGTTCGCTCCCCACCGCGACCCAGCGTTGCGCCAGGCGACGACGCGCGCCGACCAGCGCATCGCCATTGGGCGTCAGCGCCTGCCATGCATCCAGACAACCGCGCGCAGCACGCAGTCGGTTATTGCGTAGCTCCTCCTCGAAACAGCGCTGGCTAGCCGGTGCCACGCGGGCGGCCGCCTGCAATACCCGCGGATCGCGCGGTGCCAGCGCCTGCGCTGCACGTACCGCGTCGTAGGCACTGGCGCCGGGCGGGGTCATCCATTGCCGCTGCGTTTCGGCATCTGCCACGCGTTGCAGCAGCGCGCGCAGGCGGCGCTCGCGGGCGTTGCGCGACAAGCCGGTTTCGGGGCCGCGCTGGGCGTCGCGGGCACGCGCAATCGCCTGTTCGGCCTGTGCGATCGATGCAGCGCCGGGGACCAGCGTGCGTGCATCCTGCAGCGACTGCAGTGCGGCGTCGAATTGGAAGTCGGCGGCCTGACGGCCGGCCTGCGCGGCGTATTCGCTTGCCACCTGTTCCAGCCCGCGCTGGGCGCCTGCATCGTCTGGCTCGGCGGCCAGCAGCGCATTGAAATCGCGCGCCGCCGGTGCCAACCGGCCGCGTCGCAGCAAGGCCAGCGCGCGCTGCCGCCGCTGTTCCAGCGCGCGGTGGTAATGGCCCTCGGTCAGCGGCATGTCCACATGCCCCGCATCGTAGCGTTTGGCGGCGGCCAGCAACGCCGCCGCATCGGCGAGCGCATCGCGTGCCAGCGCATGGCGTGCCTGCGCCAGCAGATCGGTCAATGCATCCTCGCGCCCTTCCAGCGCATCGGTGCGGTCCGGCGCCAGGGTCAGGATGCGCTGGTACAACGGCAATGCGCTATCCGGGGTGCCATCCAGCTGTCCGTGTTGCTGGGCGGCCACGGCTTGTGCGAACAAGGCGTCCAACCCGGCGCGTTCGGCCTGCAAGGTGCGCAAGCGCAACGCCACCGGCGCGATCTGCGCCTGCGGTACTTGCAGCGCGTTGGCCAGTGCCACCGCACGTTGCGCAGCGGCAGCGTCGCCGGCCGCGATCGCCGCTCGCGCCTGCACGACTGCCGCAGCGCCGGTGCGCGCCAGCCCGGCGCGGGCCTCGCTGCGATCGCTGTCCAATGCCAGGGCGGCCGCGAACAGTTCGCGCGCACCGTTGCCATCGACTGCGCTGAGGCGACCGCGCGCCAAGGCCGCATCACCGCGTTGCAGCAGTCGCTGGATGCGCGTGTCCGGCCACAGCCAATCGGCCAACGGCTTGCGCAAGACGACCGTGGTCAGCAACAGGCATGCGCACAACGCCAACGCCACGCGCCACAACGCACGGCTGCGCAATGGCGCCCAGAGGCGGGGCGATCGGGCCCAGCGCGGAAGCGGAAACATGCGGTGGCGTCCATCCTTGGTGCGACCTGACGGGGGCGCGTTCACCGCATCATGTTAGCTGGCTGTCCTGCGAAGGCGACGTGGGGATGGAGAATCGTCAGGCGAGCACACCCTGCCTGTTCAGACCCGACCACCGGCGCGCTGCGGCGCAATCACCCCAGGCGTCGCACCTCGTTGACGCCGGGCAAGGCGTCCAGCTTGCCAAGCAGGCTGGACAGCTGGTCGTAATCGCTGACCTTCAAGCGCAAGCGCAATTGCGCGCGGCCGGTGTCGCGCACGTTGTCGCTGTTGATTTCCAGCACGTGCGCGTCCTCCTGCGCGATCAGGTTGGTGATGTCCTTGAGCAGCCAGCGGCGATCGACTGCGCGCACCTGCACATCCACCTCGTAGCCGCTGCCGGCCTGCCCCCACTCCACCGACAGCACGCGCTGCGGATGCGCGGCTGCCAGACGTGCCAACGCGGCGCAATCGGTGCGATGGACCGTCACGCCCCGGCCACGGGTGAGATAGCCGGCGATCGGCTCGCCCGCCACCGGCTGGCAGCAGCGCGCCAGCTGCACCAGCAGATTGCCCACGCCCTGTACGGTGAACTTGGACTTGCCCAGTCCCTCGCGGCGCGCCGTCGGTCGCGGCGGTGCCGGCACGACCGGCTGCGAGGCGGCCCGCTCGGCCTCCAACAAGGCACGGCTGACCTGGTTGGGCCCGGTATCGCCCAGCGCTACCTGGATATACAGATCGTCGATATTCTCGACGTGGAATTTGCGCGTGGCCACGCTCAGGTCGGAGTGCTGCAGCCCCAGGCGCTTGAGCTCGCGATCGAGCAGGTCCTTGCCGGCCTGCACATTGCGCGCGCGGTCGAGCTTGTGGAACCACGCACGCACCTTGTCGCGCGACCGCCCGCTGGCTAGAAAGCCATTGGACGCCAGCAGCCAGTCGCGGCGCGGGTCGGCTTCCTTGGCGGTCATGATCTCCACGCGGTCACCGCTGCGCAGCCGATAGGTGAGCGGCACGATGCGGTCGTTGACGCGCGCGCCTCGGCAGCGATGACCGACCATCGTATGCACGTGATAGGCGAAATCCAGCGGCGTGGCGCCTTGCGGCAAGTCGATGACCTCGCCCTTTGGCGTCAGCGCGTAGACACGATCTTCGATCAGCTCGGCATCCAGCGCACCGGCCAGCTCGCCGTGGTCGCCTTCCTGCACTTGCTCCAGCAGCTGGCGCATCCACAGGATCTTGCGGTCGAACGCCTTTTCGGCACCCTTGCCGCCTTCCTTGTACTTCCAGTGCGCGGCCACGCCGAGTTCGGCCTGCGCGTGCATCTCGTGGGTGCGGATCTGGATTTCGATGGTGCGCCCTTCCGGGCCCAGCACTGCGGTATGCAGCGAGCGGTAGTCGTTGGCCTTGGGCCGGGCGATGTAATCGTCGAACTCGCTCGGCACCGGCGCCCACAGCGAATGCACCGCACCCAGCGCGGCGTAGCAGGCGGCCACGTCGTCGACCATCACCCGCACCGCGCGGATGTCGTACAGCTGATCGAAGGACAGGCGCTTTTTCTGCATCTTCCGCCAGATGCTGTAGATGTGCTTCGGCCGCCCGCTCACGTCCGCATGCAGGCCCTGCTGGGCCAGCGTCGTCGACAAGGTGCGTTTGACCGCTTCCAGATAGCGCTCGCGTGCGACGCGGGTTTCGTCCACCTCGCGCGCGATGCGGCGGTAGGTCTCCGGCTCCAGGTGCCGAAACGCGAGGTCCTCAAGCTCCCATTTCACCTGCCAGATGCCCAACCGGTTGGCCAGTGGCGCATGGATGTCGCGGGTGAGCTGGGCGAGCGCGCGGCGCTCTTCTTCGTTCTGCCGGTCGGCCACGCGCATGCGCGCCAATTGCCGCGCCAGCAGGATCGGCACCACCCGCAGGTCGTGGATGATCGACAGCAGCAACCGCCGCAAGCCTTCGCTGTTGCGCCCGGCTTCACGCCCGGCGTGCAGCGCCCAGACCTGGTCGGCGGCATCCAATCCTTCCAGCAAGCCCTCCACCGCCACGCGCCGCTCGGCCGGCTGCCACGGCAAGCCTGGTACCGAGGCGCGCAACACGGGCAGGTCGAACAGCAACGCCGCGATCAAGGTGGCCTCGTCGGCTGCCAGCAGCGCCAGCGCATCCAGCGTGTCGGCCAGCAGCGTCCACGGCACGTCTTCGGCCTGCGCTGATGGCAATTGCTGCCAGGCCTGCGCCAGCGCCTCACGCAATGCGGGCGCGATCGAGGCGATGGCAGGACGCTGCAGCAAGGTCTGCAGACGGTCGACAGAGGAACTGGTCACAGCAATGGACACGGGCGATGGGCAACACAAGTGGTCTGATCGCTACGGTAACGTGCGCGTTACCTTCTTCACAACGCGCGATTGCAGCGCGCGCGCGGCGCAGCGACACGGTTGCGCTTAGCGTCGATTCACCCGCCAACGCCTTGATTCGCAACCGCTGTGCGGCGCAGATCGCACACGGTTTCAAGCAACCCGCACGCAAACACCGGTTTTTACATGCCCTTTACAACTCGGCCCAGGCGGCTGCCTATGCTGCAGTGGCGTCCTCGCTGCGTACTTGCGTACTGCCGTGGCGACGTCCTCTCAATCAACTGCGAGATAGCCGATGAAGACCTGGAAGAAGCCTGTCGTTCGTGAAGTCAATTGTGGCGCCGAGATCAACTGCTACGTCTCCGGCGAATTCTGAGCTCAACTGCCGCCCCTCCTCCCGATGCATGACCGGCTGCTGCCGGCAGATTCAGGTAACAGTTCTCCATGCGCATCATCGTTCTGGGATCGGCGGCCGGCGGTGGGCACCCGCAGTGGAATTGCCACACACCCGCAAGTCAGCGCGCGTGGCAACAAGCAGACGGTGCCCAACGTCGTACCCAGGCCAGCATCGCCGTCAGTGCCGACGGCCACCGCTGGGTCCTGATCAACGCCTCTCCCGATTTTCGCCAACAGGTGCTCGCGACACCAGCGCTTTGGCCGCAGCACGGCCTGCGGCATTCGCCGATCGAAGCGGTACTGCTCACCAGCGGCGAAATCGACCACATCGCCGGTTTGCTGTCGATGCGCGAAAGCCAGCCCTTCTCGCTGCATGCCAGCAGCCGCGTGCTGGACCTGCTCGCGCAGAACCCCATTTTCGACGCGGTCAATCCGCAGCACGTGCAGCGCCAGCCGTTCGCGCTCGACACGCCCCTCTCCTTGTTGGGCCTGCAACTGACGCCCTTCTCCGTGCCCGGCAAGGTGCCGTTGTTCATGGAATCGCGCAGTGGCGGCGACCTGGCCGGTTCCAACGAAGAAACCCTTGGCCTCACCATCGACGACGGCCGGCACCGCGTGCACTACATTCCGGGCTGCGCGGCGATGACCGACGCCCTGCGCACGCGCCTGCGTGGCGCCGAGCTGGTGTTCTTCGACGGAACGCTGTGGCGCGACGACGAAATGGTGCAGCTCGGCGTCAGCCAGAAGACCGGCCAGCGCATGGGCCATATGAGCATCGACGGCCCGGACGGCACCATCGCCGCGTTTGCACCGCTGGAGGTAGCGCGCAAGGTGTTCATCCATATCAACACCACCAATCCAGTGCTCGATAGCCACTCGCCGGAATACGCCAGCGCGCGTGCCAGCGGCTGGGAGGTCGCGCACGACGGCCTGGAGATCACCCTGTGACCGCCCTGCTCACTCCCGACCAGCTGGAAGCGGACCTGCGCGCCATCGGCGCGCGTCTGTATCACGACCAGCATCCCTTCCACGCGCTGTTGCACGACGGCAAGCTCGATCGCGGACAGGTGCAGGCATGGGCCCTGAACCGCTTCGAATACCAGCGTTGCATCCCGTTGAAGGACGCCGCGATCCTGGCCCGCATGGAAGACCCGGCGCTGCGGCGGATCTGGCGCCAGCGCATCCTCGACCACGATGGCAATAGCGCCACCGATGGCGGCATCGCGCGTTGGCTGCATCTAACCGATGCGCTGGGGCTTGACCGTGGCCTGGTCGAATCCGGGCGCGCGCTACTGCCCGGCACGCGCTTCGCGGTACAGGCGTATCTGCACTTCGTCCGCGAAAAAAGCCTGCTCGAGGCGATCGCCTCATCGCTGACCGAACTGTTCGCACCCAACATCATCGGCCGACGCGTGGCCGGCATGCTCAAGCACTACGACTTCGTTTCGCCCGAAGCGCTGGCCTATTTCGAGCATCGCCTGACCGAAGCGCCACGCGATTCGGACTTCGCGCTGGATTACGTCAAACAGCACGCCGATACCGTGGAGCGGCAGGAGTTGGTCAAAGCCGCGCTGCACTTCAAATGCTCGGTGCTGTGGGCGCAGCTGGATGCATTGCATGTGGCCTATGTCAGCCCGCGCATCGTGTGGCCGGATGCCTTCGTGCCGGACCGCGACGCCGGCCGGGTAGCGGCGTGAGCGCCATCACCCGCGACAGCCAGCCCGCCCTGCGCGCAGGCGTGCGCCTGCAGCACGATCGCGCACGCAGCCAATGGGTGCTGCTGGCGCCCGAGCGGGTGGTCGAGCTGGACGAGATCGCATTAGTGGTGGCGCAACGCTACGACGGCACGCGTTCGCTGGCGCAGATCGCGCTGGAACTGGCGGCGGAATTCGATGCCGATGCGGCCGATATCGAAGTGGATGTGATCGAGCTCACCAACACCCTGCATCAGAAGCGCCTGCTGCGGGTATGAGCATCGCGCCGCCGCCCCTGTCGGTGTTGCTGGAGCTGACCCATCGCTGCCCGTTGGCGTGCCCTTACTGCTCCAACCCGATCGCGCTGGCCGCACTGCGCGAGGAAATGGACACCGCCGGCTGGCGCTCGCTGCTGCAACAGGCTGCCGACATGGGCGTGCTGCAGGCGCATTTTTCCGGTGGCGAGCCGATGCTGCGCAAGGATCTGCCCGAGCTGGTGGCACATGCACGCGCGCTCGGGCTGTACAGCAACCTGATCACCTCCGGCGTGGCCGGCGGCGAACCAATGCTGGATCAATTACAGGCCGCCGGGCTGGAGCATGTGCAGCTGAGCGTGCAGGACGTCGACCCGGCCGGCGCCGACCGCATCGCCGGCTATCGCAACAGCCTGTCGAAAAAGCGCGAATTCGCTGCCGCCGTGCGCGCGCGCGGCCTGCCGCTGACGCTCAATGCAGTGCTGCATCGGCATAACGCCGAGCGCGTGCCCGGTATGATCGCGCTGGCGCTGGAATGGCAGGCCGAGCGCATCGAAGTGGCGCACACCCAGTATTACGGCTGGGGCCTGCGCAATCGCGCCGCGCTGATGCCCAGTCGCGCGCAGCTGATGGCCACCATCGACGCGGTGGAGACCGCGCGGCGCGACCTTGGCGACCGCCTGGCGATCGACTTCGTCACCCCCGACTATTACGCACGCCAGCCCAAACCGTGCATGGGCGGCTGGGGCCAGCGCTTCGTCAATATTTCCCCGCGCGGCGACGTGCTGCCCTGCCATGCGGCCGAAACCATCGACGGCATGCGCTTTGACAATCTGCGCGAGCGTTCGCTGGCCGACATCTGGAACAACGGCGAGGCGTTCGTGCGCTTTCGCGGCACTGCGTGGATGCCGGAGGTCTGCCAGGGCTGCCCCAAGCGCGAGATCGACTGGGGCGGCTGCCGCTGCCAGGCTCTGGCGCTCAGCGGCGATGCCGCCACGCTGGACCCGGTCTGCGAACGTTCGCCGGCACATGCCCAGGTGCGCGCCACCGCCGAACGCGAAGCCGCAGCGCCGGCACCGGACTTCATCTACCGCCGTCCAGGCCGCCCCGAGCGCGCAGCCTCTGCCGCCGCAGACGCGCTGCGCATCGACAGCGAATAGCCATCTGCGGCGTGCGCCGGCTAGCGTCTACACTAGTTGCCTCTTCTGATCGGATGGCTTCCATGTCGCTTGCGCGCCGCATTCCCCTGCTGGTCTGCCTGATCCTCGCCTTGAGCGCCACCCCGGCCCTTGCGCAGCGCGCAGTGCACGGCGACCTGCAGTCGCAGATGAGCGCCGAGCAGTTCAAGGCCGCCGGCCTGGACAAGCTCGATGCCAACGAACTGGCCGCGCTCAACGATTGGCTGCAGGGCAAGGTCGCCAAGGAAGCGGCCGTGGTGGTCGAACAGGCCAAGGAAGCCGGCCGCCAGGAAGTCATCGTCAAGAACCGGGGTTTCTTCGATTTCGGCAGCAACGAGCCGATCGAAAGCAACATCGTCGGCGAGTTCAAGGGCTTTTCGAAGGGGCGCGTCTATACCCTGGCCAATGGTCAGGATTGGGAGCAGACCGACAGCGCCAGCTTGGCAGGCGTGCGCAAGAATGCGCCCAAGGTCAAGATCAAACCCGGCCTGGTCGGCGTGTGGTATCTGCAGATCGAAGGGTACAACTCGCCGGCCAAGGTCCGCCGGATCAAGTAAGCGCAGCGATCGACACTGTCTGTCGCCGCCGCGCGGGCGCAGCCGACGCCCAACACCGCACACGTGAGTGAGCCGACAAGATCGATCCAACCCGGCCGGACCATTGACACCGTTGTCACCAACTTCGACACAAGCTCTACCCGCTGACCGCTTCGGCCGATCAGACGACCACAAAGGACCGCCCGTGGCTGCGACGTCGTACTCTGCTCCTGCTTCCACCTCGCCCACCGCTCCGATCGCCGCCAGTTTCATTGCGGCCGACGTGGGAGGCACGCATGTGCGGGTCGGCCACGTGACGCGAACGGGCGACGCGGCGATCGCGCTGTCGCACTACCGCACATATCGGTGCGCCGAACACACCAGCCTGGATGCCATTCTTCTCGACTTCCTGCAGCAGGTGCGCGGCGTCGATGCAGTGGTGATCGCCAGCGCCGGGGTCGCGCTGGACGATGGCAGCTTCATCAGCAACAACCTGCCGTGGACGATCTCGCCCAGCCATCTTCGCACCGCGCTGGAGATGCCCAGGGTGCACCTGGTCAACGATTTCGAAGCGGTGGCCTATGCCGCACCGCAGATGGACCAGCGCGCGGCCCTGCAACTGAGCGGACCGACGCCGCGGCATGCACGCAACGCTGGCCCGATCCTGGTGGTCGGCCCCGGTACCGGGCTAGGTGCTGCGGTATGGATCGACGCAAAACCTCGCCCGGTCGTACTTGCCACCGAAGCCGGTCAGATGGCACTGGCCAGCACCCACGACAGCGAACTGCAGCTGCTGCAAATCCTGCTGCGCAAGCAGCCTTATCTGTCGCTTGAGCATGTGCTCTCCGGCCCCGGGCTGCTGAGTCTCTACGGTGCCATCTGCACGCTGCATGGCACCACGCCACGCCATCGACTGCCTGCCGCGATCACCCATGCAGCGCTATACGAAGACGATGCGCTGGCGCGCGATTGCCTGCAGACCTTCTGCGCCGTGCTGGGGAGTGCGGTGGGCGACATGGCGCTGGCCTATGGTGCGACCGGCGGCATCTATCTGGCGGGGGGCATCCTGCCAACCATCGGGCCCTTCCTGCATGAGAGCGCCTTTCGCGAACGCTTTCTGGCCAAGGGACGCATGCGCGCAGTCCTGGAACGCATTCCGGTCAAGTTGGTCGAGCACGGGCAACTGGGGGTACTCGGCGCAGCCAACTGGTATCTGCAACACCACGCCGAGGTGGCGTAAGCGCACCATTACGCGCTCACCGCGCGCTCACTGCGAGCGCGCGCAAGACCAGCACACTGCGCACACGCCAGCTCTCCGTCCATCGGTGTGGGTGATGCGGAGAGGCACCATGAGCTACCGCACCACCCTGCTGTGCAGCGCGATCGCGTTGTCGCCGGCATTGGCTGCGCAAGGCCAAGACGCCGGTGCCCGACCGGCGACCGATCTTGATGCGTCGCAAGGGGTCGGCATCGCTGCCGGCCTGGAAATCGCTCGACTCCCGAGGCACCGGCACCGGTCTTGCCGAAGCGATCACCGCCGATGACATCGGCAAGTTTGCCAGTCCCAACGTCGCCGAAGCGCTGTCGCAGATTCCCGGCGTCAGAGCGGCCAACGGATGTCGTGCGCATGGATCAGTGCGCCAAGGAGGACGGCAAGCCATCATCCTTGGCGCATCCAGCGCCACTCACGTACGCAACGCAGCCGCCCGCTGCGACAACTTCTTCGCCGACACGCCCGACTTTGCGCCCAGCTCCTGCGCAAACACCGATACGCGCAATTCCTCCAGATCCCAGCGTAGCGACTGCCACTCATCGCGTTGCTGCAAACCACGCGCCGCCGCCTCGTCCAACGCATCCACGAACGGCTTGAGTTCGAGCATGCGCGCCTGGTCGCGGGCCGGATCGCGTTTGGCGCGCTCGGTCCGCAGGATCATCGCCTTGAGATAGCGCGGGTAATTAGCCAGCGCCTCGGCCGGTGTGTCGCGCAGGAAACCGGCATGCACCAGCGCACGCAGCTGCTGCTCCATATCGTCCAGATTACCGCGCGCCCAGCCCATCAACGGTGCTTCCAGCAAGGGCTTGAGCTCGGCCACAGCGCCGAGAATGCTTTCGGCCAGTTTCAGTCGCTCCATCGCCTCGCCGAACAGGCGCTTGATCGCCTCGTCGCGGCGCTGCGCAAAGCCGCCAGGGTCACGAATCGCGCCCAGGCCATCGGCCAGTACCGCGTTGAGCGCGGCATCGACCAGATCGCCACGCAGGCGCTCCTGCGATTCGATCGCCGCGTACAGCAGACCGGTCTTGGGCGACACCGGCAGCTGCTTGCGCGCCTGTTTGATCTTGTCGGCCAGCGCGATTTCCAGCAGCCGGCGCACGCCGCGTGGGTGCGCCTGCGCCGCTTCTTTGCGATCGGCAAAGATGCGCAGCGCTGCGTCGTCGCCTTGATCCACCAACGCCGGATACGCCGGCACACCGGCTTCGCCGGCGACCTGTTCGGGAATCGGCGTGGACGGAAAATCGCGCAAGCCCTCGGCCGCCAGGGCACGGCCTGCGCGCGCGGCAAAGGCCTGGCCCGCACGCTCGCCAAAGCGTGCGCGCAATCCGTCCAGATCGCGCGACTCGGCCAATACCTTGCCGTCGTCGTCGCGCAGGCGCAGGTTCATCAGCAGATGCGTGTCCAGCGACTCTTCGTCGAAATCCAGCGCCGCCACCTGCGTGCCGGTGGCCTTGGTCAGAAAGCGCGCCAGCTCGCCCCGGATATCGTCGGCCGAGGCGATGCTGTAGGCCTCGTAGAACGCGCGTCCGAAATCCGGCGCCGGCACATAGTTGCGCCGTTGCGCCTTGGGCAGGCTGCGAATCAACGCCGATGCCTTGTCGGCAACGAAGCCCGGCGCCAGCCATGACAGCCGCGCCGGATCCAGCGCATTGAGCAGGTGCAGCGGCACATCCAGCGTCACGCCATCATCGATGGCGCCCGGCTCGAAGCGGTAATGCAGCGGCAGCCGCGCATCGCCCAGCGGGAAGTACTTCGGAAACCGATCGGCCTCGCTGCCTTCGCCCGGCAACAGATCGTTCAACGTCCAGTGCAGGCTGCGGCGCTTGTCCGGCGGCAAGGTCTTCCACCAGGCATCCAGCCCGCTGGCCGAATGCAGTTCGGCCGGAATGCGATCCAGATACCAGCGCGCCTGCCAGTCTTCGTCTGCAACGATGCCCGCGCGACGCAGCTTGGCTTCTTCTTCGCGCGCCTGTTCCAGCACCTTGAGGTTGTCGGCGATAAACGCCGCACGCGTAGTGATCTCGCCCGTCACCAGGCCCTGGCGCACGAACAAGTCATGCGCGGCGGGCGGGTCGATCTTGCCGAAATGCACCGGCTTCTTCGGCGCCAGCACCAGCCCGAACAGGCTGATCTGCTCGGAGGCGACCACCTGCCCCTGCGCACGCGACCAGTGCGGGTCGAAATGCTTGCGCGCCAGCAGATGCCCCAACTCGGCGATCGCCCAATCCGGCTCGATCGCGGCATTGGTCATGCCCCAGACTTTTTGCGTATCCAGCAGCGTGGCAGCCAGCATCCACGGCGGCGGCTTGCGCGCCAAGGCCGAGCCGGGGAACGGCACGAACCGGCGTTGGCGCGCGGCGAGAAAGTCGCCTTTTTCGGTGCGATGGCCGATCTGCGTGGGCAGGCCGGCCAACAGCGCGCGATGCAAGGCCTGATACGCCGCCGCGCGTTCGCGCTCGCTGGTGCGCGCCGACGCCTCGGCAGCTTCGGCCTGCTTGCTGACAGCGGCAGACGTGTGCTGTTGTGCAGGTGACGCGTTCGGATCCGGCTTGCCTTCGCGCGCCAGCCGCGCAGCGCGATGCAACTGCCCGCGCGTCGGCCGGTTGGCGTTGTGGCCGTCCTCGCGCGCAGGCGCGCTGGCACCGGCCAGCAATGGCGCCAGCATCGCAGCGGCCGGCTCTTCGCTCCAACCCAGCTCTTCGCACAACAGGCGCAGCTGCCGATGCAGCTCACGCCATTCGCGCATGCGCAAAAACCCGACGAAATGCCGGTTGCACCAGTCGCGCAACTTGGACTGGGTGAGATCTTCGTGCACCTGTCGGTACGCCTCCCACAGGCGCAGGATGCCGACGAATTCCGAGCGTGCATCGGCAAACAGCGCATGCGCGTTGTCGGCTGCTTCACGTGCTTCGGGCGGGCGCTCGCGCGGATCCTGGATGCCCAGGAACGAAGCGATGATGATCATCTCGCGCAGGCAGCCGTGCTGCTGCGCCGCCACCAGCATGCGCGCCAGTTTGACGTCCACCGGCAGGCGCGCCATCTGGCGGCCGATGGCGGTGAGACGGCGCTCGCCATCGATCGCGCCCAGCTCCAGCAGCTGCTGCCAACCATCTGCCACCGCGCGTTCGTCCGGCGCTTCCAGAAACGGGAAATCCTCGATCCGCCCCAGCCCCAGCTGCAGCATGCGCAGGATCACGCCCGACAGCGACGCGCGGCGGATTTCCGGGTCGGTAAACGCCGGGCGCGCGGCAAAATCCGCTTCGGCATACAGGCGGTAGCAGATGCCTTCGGCGATACGCCCGCAACGGCCCATGCGCTGGTTGGCGCTGGCCTGCGAGACCGGTTCGATATGCAGGCGATCCAGCTTCTGCCGCGGGCTGTAGCGCTTGATACGCGCAAAGCCTGGATCCACCACATAGCGGATGCGCGGCACCGTCAGCGAGGTTTCGGCCACATTGGTGGCCAACACCAGGCGCCGACGCGGGCCCGGATTGAACACCCGGTCCTGGTCGGCCGCCGACAGCCGCGCGTACAGCGGCACCACTTCGGTTTCGCGGTACTTGCGTCGTTCCAGCGACTGGTGCGCATCGCGGATCTCGCGTTCGCCCGGCAGGAACAGCAGCACATCGCCGCGCGGGTCGATGCGGGTGATCTCGTCGATCGCCGCCACGATCGCATCGTTGACGGTGCGTTCGCCATCGCGCCCATTGTCTTGTGCGCTGTCGCCGCTGTCGCCCGCATCGCCTTCCAGCGGGCGGTAACGCACCTCCACCGGGAAGGTGCGGCCTTCCACATTGATCACCGGCGCATTGTCGAAATGCTGCGCGAAGCGCTCGGTGTCGATGGTGGCCGAGGTGACGATCAACTTGAGATCCGAGCGCTTCTGCAGCAGCTGCTTGAGATAGCCGAGCAGGAAATCGATATTGAGGCTGCGCTCGTGCGCCTCGTCCACGATGATGGTGTCGTAGGCCGACAACCAGCGGTCGCTGGCGATCTCGGCCAGCAGGATGCCGTCGGTCATGAACTTGATCCGCGACTGCTCGCTGACCCGGTCGGTAAAGCGCACCTGGAAGCCCACTGTGGTGCCCAACGGCGTCTTCAACTCCTCGGCCACACGCGCAGCCACCGCACGCGCCGCAATCCGGCGCGGCTGGGTGCAGCCGATCATGCCGGCCGCACCGCGCCCGGCCGCCAGACACAGCTTGGGCAGCTGCGTGGTCTTGCCCGACCCGGTTTCGCCGGCGATGACCACGACTTGATGGTCACGGATCAGCGCGATGATGCGCTCGGCCTCGCGCGCGATCGGCAGTTGCGTATCCAGCGTGATCGCCGGCTGCTGCTCGGCACGCGCCTGGCGCTGCGCCTGCGAGGTGGCCAGCGCCTGCTCGAACGCCTCGCGCACCTGCAGGTTGCCGGGCTTGCCCTGCCAGCGTGACCATAGACCCAGCAAACGACCACGGTCGCGGCTCATCGCGCCATCGACGGCGCGGCGGCGCTCACGCAAGGTGTTGGCAAGATCGGTATCGATAGCGCTCATTGATGGAAAAATGTGAAAGATTGAATGACAGATGATCCTTTAGCTTGTCTATTGTGACGCCATATCAGTTCCACCAGATATCTGTTTCCTCAGGAGAACCATCCCATGTCCAAGAAGAAGAACGCCAACAAGCCCGTCGTCGTCAACGACGCATTGCCGGTTGCCGCTGCATCCGCACCTCACATCGATATCGGGATCAAGGACAGCGATCGCAAGCGCATCTCCGACGGCCTGGCCCGCTACATGGCTGACGCCTTCACGTTGTACCTGAAGACCCACAACTTCCATTGGAACGTCACCGGGTCGATGTTCAACTCGCTGCACACCATGTTCGAAACCCAGTACACCGAGCAGTGGGCCGCGCTGGACGAAGTGGCCGAGCGCATCCGCGCCCTGGGCTACAACGCGCCGGGCTCCTACAGCGAGTTCGTCGCCCTGACCTCGATCCCGGAAGAACAGGGACTGAGCGACAGCGCCGACTGGCGTGAGATGGTGCGCCAACTGGTCAGCGGCAACGAAGCGGTCTGCCGCACCGCCCGCAAGGTGCTGGGCACCGCCGACGACGCCGGCGACGACCCGACCGTGGACCTGCTGACCCAGCGCCTGCAGACCCATGAAAAGTACGCCTGGATGCTGCGCTCGCTCTTGCAGTAAGGCGCTGTGCGCTACTGGGCGATGGATTGCCCGACCAGTCAGTTGTCAGGTGCAAGGCAGCAAGTCTCTCCCGCCTGCGGGAGAGCGCAACTGTCTTGATCGCCCGGCGGTGATGGCTGCCCCCATCCGCTTGGGCACCTTCCCCCGCAAGCGGGAGAAGGCAGGCAATCGAGCATTGCGGTGGGCAGGCAGTCGGCGGGCAGGCAGTCGATCGCTGCGATGGGGAGCCCCTCTCCCGCCTACGGGAGAGGGTGCCCGCAGGGCGGGTGAGGGTACGCCAACGCAACCCTGATCGTGACAACCGCATCGGCTGCCTGGCATCTCCCGCGCCGCACGACCTGCGTCCAGCGCATCCGCCAGGCGGTGTTCGCCACGTCGACCACATCGCGGCGTTCCCCGATACCGCATTGCGCAACACCGTCGGCATGACACCGGCCAGGGCTTGACCTGCGCGGTATCCTAGAGCGATGCCTTCTCCCGCTCACGAACTGCTCAGCCGCGTCTTCGGTTACGACGATTTCCGTGGTCCTCAACAGGCCATCGTCGAACACGTCGCCGCTGGAAACGACGCACTGGTGCTGATGCCTACCGGTGGCGGCAAGTCGCTGTGTTACCAGGTGCCGGCACTGCTGCGCGATGGCATCGGCATTGTCATCTCGCCGCTGATCGCGTTGATGCAAGACCAGGTGGAAGCCTTGCGCCAGCTCGGTGTGCGCGCCGAATTCCTCAACTCCACACTGGACGCCGAAAACGCACAGCGGGTCGAGCGCGCCCTGCTGTCCGGCGATCTGGACCTGCTCTATGTCGCGCCGGAACGGCTGCTGACGCCGCGCTTCCTGTCGTTGCTGGAACGCAGCCGCATCGCGCTGTTCGCCATCGACGAGGCGCATTGCGTGTCGCAATGGGGCCACGACTTCCGCCCCGAATACCGCCAGCTCACCGTGCTGCACGAGCGCTGGCCGCATATCCCGCGCATGGCGCTGACCGCCACCGCCGATCCGCCGACCCAGCGCGAGATCGCCGAGCGGCTGGACCTGGTCGACGCGCGCCATTTCGTCAGTTCCTTCGACCGCCCCAACATCCGCTACACCGTGGTGCAGAAGGACAACGCGCGCAAGCAGCTGCAGGAATTCCTGGGCCGACATCGCGGCTCGGCCGGCATCGTCTATGCGATGTCGCGGCGCAAGGTCGAAGAAACCGCGCAATATCTTTGCTCACAAGGCTTCAATGCCCTGCCCTACCACGCCGGCCTGCCAGCCGAGGTGCGCGCGCAGAACCAGCGCCGTTTCCTGCGCGAGGACGGCATCATCATGGCCGCCACGATCGCCTTCGGCATGGGCATCGACAAGCCGGACGTACGCTTCGTCGCGCATGTGGACCTGCCCAAATCGCTGGAAGGCTACTACCAGGAAACCGGCCGCGCCGGCCGCGATGGCGACCCCGCCGAAGCCTGGCTCTGCTACGGCCTGGGCGACGTGGTGCTGCTCAAGCAGATGATCGAACAGGGCGAGGCGGCCGAAGAGCGCAAGCGTCTGGAGCGCGCCAAGCTCGATCACCTGCTCGGCTACTGCGAATCCATGCAATGCCGCCGCCAGGTGCTGCTGGCCGGCTTCGGCGAGACCTATCCCAAGCCCTGCGGCAACTGCGACAACTGCCTGACGCCGGCGGCCGCCTGGGACGCCACCGTGGCCTCGCAGAAGGCGCTCAGTTGTGTGTACCGCAGCGGGCAGCGCTTCGGTGTCGGCCACCTGCTCGACATCCTGCGCGGCAGCGAGAACGAGCGCATCAAGCAGCTTGGCCACGACCAGCTGAGCACCTACGGCATCGGCCGCGACCTGGACGAGCGTACCTGGCGCGGGGTGTTCCGCCAGCTGGTGGCCGCCAGCCTGCTGGAGGTCGACAGCGAAGGCCACGGCGGCCTGCGCCTCACCGACGCCAGCCGCCAGGTGCTCAAGGGCGAGCGCCAGGTGATGATGCGGCGCGAGAACCCGGCAGCCGGACGCGAGCGCGGCGCGCAACGTACCGGCCTCCCGGTGCAGCCGCAGGATCTGGTGCTGTTCAACGCCTTGCGCGGCCTGCGCGCGGAACTGGCCAAGGAACAGAACGTGCCGGCCTTCGTGATCTTCCACGACAGCACGCTGCGCAACATCGCCGAACAACGGCCCACCAGCATCGATGCGCTATCGCGCGTGGGCGGCATTGGCGGCGGCAAGCTGGCCCGCTATGGCGCGCAGCTGATCGAGATCGTGCGCGAGCAGGGCTGATGCAACAGCGCGTGGTATCGCAGTGGCGGCGCTGGCACAAACAATCCGCACAATCGACAGCGCGCATTCAATCAGCCGTTGCTAGTTTCACAAGGCGATCTGGCACGCGCTGTCAGTCCCTCTTAGTAGAGTCCAACCGATGAAACGCAGCCTGCTTCTTCTGGCAACTCTGTTCGCTGCCGGCAGCGCACTCGCCCAGGCCGGCGATGGCCGTGCCGAGCCCGGCACGGCGCGCGCGCTGGACCTGAGCATTCCGCAGGCGCCGATGCAGTACCGCTCGGACCCTGAATACAGCACCGACCCGCCGGGCACCTTCTATGGCGACAAGACCGGCCCCAAGCCCGCCTTGAGCGTACCCAGTGCCGCCTCGATCGCTGCCGAACGTGCGGAGCAGTGCCAGGGCAAGCTGCATGGTGCCGTAGAGACCGGCATCGGCTACTCCAACCGCGGCGGCAACAGCAATTGGCAGGCGGTCAATCTGAACTCCTGCAAGACCTACTACGACGACGACGGCAAAGCCCATCAGATCGGCGTCAGCATCAGCGTCGGGCGTGGCGAAGGCCCGGTCTTCGGCCCTCGCTACGGGCCTGGCGGTTACGGCCCCGGCCCGTTCGGCTGGTAACCATACAGCCCCGTCTGCATTGACAGAGGGTTCACTGCCGCATCGCTGAAAATGAGGCCTGCCTCACGAGACATGCGCATGCCACAGAACAAGGAACGGCCGATTGTATTCGTCGTCGAAGACGGCGACGGTACACGCCAACTCAGTTGCCTTGTGCTGGAGAGCTATGGTTTCACCTGCCGCAGTGCCGGCTCGGTTGAAGAAGCCTTGCGCTTGATCGAAAGCGACCCGCGCGTCGATGTACTGTTTTCCGACATCCATTTCCCTGGCGGTCTGACCGGCGTGGACCTGGCCGTCAAGACCGCGCACGCGCCGTACAACCTGCCGGTGTTGCTGACCTCGGGCCTGGCGGTCGAATACGTGGAAGAGATCCTGCCCGATGGTGTGGCGTTTCTGGAAAAGCCTTACACGCCCGAGCAATTGCTGACCGCGATTCGCAGCGTGATGGCAAAGCACCGGGTGCTGTCGACTCCGGTTGCGTGATGCTGGTGATGGCGCCTTGATGCAGGTCGCGGTGATGGATATCGGCGTCTTCGCTATGGCCGAGGCATGTCGTTTCAACGCCATGTAGACACCGATCACGCGCGCGTTGGTCTGAGGCGTTGGTCTGAATTGCATCGGCGCAGCGCTAGAACCTCTTGTCCCACGCCACCATGCCCGGTTGTAACGGGCGCGCATCGCTGTGCATGGACGCACGCCGCCTGCACTGCAACCCCTCGATCGCAGCGAGCTGGCACCACAAGCATCGCCTCGCGTTTGAAGCTCGCATCAGTCGACGCTGCGAGGATCTGCGTGCAAGGCATTAGCGATGACCTCGCGTGCGTCATCAGCAGCTGTGTCGCAACGACACCCCCACGCGCATCGCTGACGCATTCGGTAGTACGCATACCTGCTATTTCACGCGATCAAGCAGATCGCTCGCTAGGCTAGTTCGAATGCAGCTTTTCGCTGCACAAGAATTCAGGAGATTTCCATGGGCGACAATTCGTTTCTGTCACCGGCGTTCGTCATCTTGGTCGTTGCGATCATCGGCGTGGTTTTCTGGCTGGTAACCCGGGCCAAGAAAAAGCGCAACAAGAAGTAAGGATCAAGCGCCGCAACGACGGTGTGCGCATGCACATCCTCGCCAGGTTGCAATCCACTGGCGAACGGACCGCGTTGGTGAGCTCATCTCGGGTCACGCATCGCCGCTGTGTGCGCCTGCACATACAGAGCAGACAGGCATCAAGTGCGGTTGCGGCAGCTGCGCCAGGCACTACAGCAGTGCCGAGCGTTCTTCCTCATTTGCTTGCAGCGGCCTGCGCGCGCGCCACGGCAATCAGAAGCGCTCACCTGCCGGCAGATAGCGCCATTGCCCAATGGCGAGCTTGCCAAGCGACACGCGACCAACCCGCAGACGTCGGATGTTGACCGCCTCCAGCCCGACCTCGCTGCACATGTGGCGCAATTGGCCGGGGTGCACATGCTTGATCGCGAACCGTAACCGCTCTTCGTTCTGCCAACTCACCTTGCACGGCGACAGGCTGCGTCCTTGGTAGACCAGCCCGTGCGCAAGGCGCGCCATTCCATACGGACGTAACTCGCCACGCACTTCGACCAGAAATTCCTGCTCGATCGCGCTGGCATCGGCGCTGAGCCTGCGCAACACGCGGCCATCCTGGCTCAGCACCAGCAACCCACTGGCTTCGTCTTCCACCGGTAACGGTGTAGCCAAGCGCAGGAAGTGCCGCTTCAGCACACGCGTGCCGGACTGGTCCAGGTCGCTGCGGGCAGCCGGTGTCGCCAGTCCCAAGGCAGCTTCCGCAGTCATCCCTGCCGGCTTGTGCAACAGCAGGGTGGCGGGCTCGGCCGGCTCGAGCACTGCATCCGGGGCCAGTGTCACCTGCGCTGCCGTCGCCAACGCTTGCGGCTCTTCGACCACCACACCGTCCACACTGACCCAGCCGCCCTCGATGTACTGCTGGGCCTCGCCGCGCGAGCAGCCGAACAGCGCGGCAACGCATTTATCGAGACGGATCGGATCGGACATCGGGGCGGCTCTGCATCGGGCCCGGCAGTGTACGGGCGATAACGCACAATGTGCTTCTGCGCCGCCTATCGACGTGGGAAAATCGGCGTTCACCCAGGAGACCCCACATGTTCATCAAGTTCGGCACGACCCGGATCCGCCTCGCCCACATCTGCGTCGTCAACGATCCGTTCAACGCCGGGGAAAACTTCGGCTCGTACTGCCACTCGGTCCGGGTGGGAATGCTCTCGGGCGAAGAGGTCATCGCGCGCTTCAACAGCGAAGCAGCCGCCGAACAGCTGCACGCCGAGGTCCTCGCTGCGTTGGAAAGCTGACCCCGAACCGGTCTTGCGGGTGCGCCTGCGCAAGCCTGGGTGCTGAGCACCAAGGCGCTCGCAATGGCGCACGACGACAGCGCAGTGCGATGCCGCGTTACGCAGGCTCTATCGCCTTGGCCAACGACGGCGCGTGTAGGCTGCGCCGTCTCATTCAGGCGTGAGCGACGCCGATGCGATCCCACGCAGAGGCTCCAAGATGCGCGCTGGTGCGTGCGGCGGAACTGTAGCAACCTGAACCGCACTCGGCATCACGGCAGATTCCTTGAATGAATCACAAAATATTCGCGTGAATTGGGTTCCTAATAGCGCAACCACTGATACGCATTTTTTTCATACGTCATGACGCGCAGTGGTTTGCCACGGTCCGTCCGTGCCGTTGGACCATCGCCACATCAGCTGGAAGAACGCGTTGCCGGGGAATCGGCGCGGACTGCCCAGACCCGGAACAGAAGACACCCGTAGCACCCTAGGTCCCTGCATTCGCCATCGCGACTGCGGGGAATCGCTGTGTCTGCGTCCAGCCGTCTTGCCTCCCGCCGGACGTGCCTTGCCGGTCGAACACTTCCCATCAACGCGACACGGTCGCTCCGGACGCATCTGCCACGCAGATGTGGCGGTGGCCGCTACCAGTCAGGACGCAGACCATGAATCCAAGAATGAAACTATTGCCGTTGATGCTGCTCGCCGTCAGCCATGGAGTGCTCGCCCAGCAGTTGCCTGGAGCAGGCAGCCAGCTGCGCCAGCTGCCGACACCAACGCCTCCGCAGCAAACGTCGCCGCAGATCCGTATCGAGGACGGCACCGCTGCGGTCGCGACCGCAGCCGCCGATGCTCCCAGCGTCGTGATCGACCAGCTACAGGTCACCGGCGCTAGCGCGTATCCAGACGCCGAGCTGGTCGCCCTTACCGGTTTCACCGCAGGCACCCGGCTGACGCTGGCGCAGATGCAGGCCATGGCCGCGCGCGTCACCAAGCATTACCGCGACCATGGTTACTTCGTCGCACGCGCGTATCTTCCGCCGCAGGACGTCACCCTGCATACGCTGACCATCGCGGTCAGCGAAGGGGTGATCGGACAAGTCGTCCTGCGCAACCACAGCGGCCTGGCCGACGACGTGGCCAACAGCCGCCTGGCCGGGCTGGAAAGCGGCGCTCCGCTCACCATCAAGCCGATCGAAAACCGCCTGCTGCTGCTATCGGACATCCCCGGCGTTGTCGCGCAGTCGACGATGGCACCAGGCCAGGCGCCGGGCAGTTCCGACCTGATCGTGGACATCGCCCCGGGCCGGCGTGTCACCGGCAGCGTCGATGCCGACAACGCCGGCAACCCGTACACCGGGGAGTACCGCGTCGGTGGCACGGTCAACCTCAACAATCCGCTGGGACGCGGCGACGTGGCCTCGTTGCGCGTGCTGACCTCCGGCTCGGGCCTGACCTACGGCCGCGCTGCGTACCAGATGCCGTTCGGCCGGGTCACCGCAGGCGTGGCGTACAGCAGGCTCGACTACGAGCTGGGCGAGCAATACAAGGGCCTCGGCGCGCACGGTACTGCCGACATCGCCAGCATCTTCGGTTCGGTTGCGCTGATCCGTTCGCGCGACACCAATCTCTACGCCGGCCTGATGTACGAACACCGGACCTTCGAGGATCGAATCGACCTGATCAACTCGGTGGTCGACAAGAAGGCGCAAGTCGCCACCGCCAGCCTGTACGGCAACCATTACGACAATGTCGGCGGCGGCGGCGCCAATACGTTCTACCTTGGTCTGTCCGTTGGCAACCTCGACATCCAGACGCCGGCAGCGCGCACGGCCGACGCGGCCACCGCACGTAGCCAGGGCGGTTACACCAAGCTGGCCTTCAACGCATCGCGCCTGCAGCGGGTCTCCGAGCTGGTTTCGCTGTATGCGGCGATCGGCGGACAGATCGCATCGCGCAACCTGGACCCCTACGAGAAGATCGTGCTGGGCGGAATCGACGGCGTGCGCGCCTATCCGCAGGGCGAAGGCTTCGGCGACGAAGGCCTGCTGCTCAACCTCGAAGCGCGCCTGCTGCTGCCGGGGCTGAGCGAACGCGTGCCCGGTCAGGTTCACCTGGTCGGCTTCATCGACGCCGGCCGGATCACCAGCAACCGGGATCCGTGGTTCGCCGGGTCCAACGACCGCACCCTGAGCGGTGCAGGCGTCGGCGCCATTTGGGAGATGCAGGGCAACTTCGCGGTCAGAACCTACTACGCACGCAAGCTGGGCGGCGAAGACGCGGTTTCCGCGCCGGACAAGTCCGGGCGCTTCTGGATCCAGGCCATCAAGTATTTCTGATCCTCGCCTTTTCGCCGCATTCGCTTCATCCAGACATTCGAAGGATCACCCATGAACCTTGTCCAAGCTTCAAGCCAGGCCACCGGCCCGGCAACCGCCAACGCGCACCGCCGCGGGCTCGATCGCATGGTCACCCATGCACTGTCGGCAGCGCTGCTGCTGGCGCTGGCTCCATCGCTGCATGCAGCGCCGCCGTCGGGTGGCGTGGTGACCACCGGCACGGCCACCATCGATCAGTCCGGCGGGAACACCCGCATCACCCAGACCACGCAGAAGGCGTCGATCAACTGGCAGGACTTCAGCATCGGCTCCGGCGAATCGGTGCAGTTCGTGCAACCTGGCGCCAGCTCCATCGCGCTCAATCGCGTGCTCGGGGCGAACCCGTCGCTGATCCTTGGCAACCTCTCCGCCAACGGTCAGGTATTCCTGCTCAATCCCAATGGCATTCTGTTTGGCAAGGGTTCGTCGGTGAACGTCGGCGGACTCGTGGCCTCGACCATGAACATCAGCGACGCCGATTTTCAGGCGGGACGATACGCCTTCACCGGCGCAGGTTCCGGCTCGGTGGTCAACCAGGGCAACATCACCACCGGTGATGGCGGCTACGTGGCACTGATGGGCAGGAGCGTCAGCAACCAGGGGCTGATCGTCGCCCGGCTGGGCACGGTGGCGCTGGCAGCAGGCGAGGCCGTCACCCTGGACATGGCCGGCGATGGACTGTTGAACGTGGCGGTGTCGGCGGGCGCAATGAATGCGCTGGCCGAGAACGGCGGGATCGTCCGCGCCGATGGCGGCCGCGTACTGATGACGGCGCAGTCCGCCGACATGCTGATGCACACCTCGGTCAACAACACCGGCGTCGTCCAGGCGCGAACCATCGAGCAACGCAACGGCACCATCCTGCTGCTGGCAGACATGCATAGCGGCACGGTCACGGTCGGTGGCGTGCTGGACGCCAGCGCACCGAACGGTGGCGACGGAGGCTTCGTGGAGACCTCGGCCGCCAAGGTCAGCGTCGGCGCAGGCGCCCGCATCACCACCGCTGCGGCCACTGGCAGGAACGGTCGCTGGCTGATCGATCCGCAGGACTTCACAGTGGGCAGCGCACCCGGCGACAACATCGCCGGCTCCACGCTGTCTGCCCAATTGGTGACCAACAATGTCGAGATCACCACCAGCGGAGCGGGAACCGAAAACGGCGACATCTTCGTCAACGATGCAATCGTCTGGTCGGCCAGCGGCGGCCCCACCACGCTGACGCTGACCGCCAACCGCAACGTCGACATCAATGCGCCCATCAACGCCACCAACGGCAACTTGGCGGTGTGTTGCGGCCAGGACGTCAACGTCAACTCCGCCATCACCACCACCAACGGCAGCGTGCTGCTCAGCGCAGGCAGGGACATCAACCAGCGTGCGTCGATCACGGTGACCGACGGCAACCTGATGATGTGCGCGGCCAATAACGTCAACATCAGCGGTGCCATCACGCTCACTCGCGGCACCAACGATCCTACCCGCAGTCTGGGCTTGCCGCTGGGCGTGACCCTGAGCGCGGACACCGACGGCACCGGCCCTGGCATCGAAGGCGGCACAGTCGTGTTCGACGCACTCGCGCCGCCAGCTGCAGTCACCGTTGCTCCGGTGAGGATCTACTACAACCCCGTCTCGTACACGACGCCCACCGACTATTCCACCCGCTTCACGCTGACCCAGGGTGCCGCGCTGAGCCAAGCGATGCTGGTGTTCGCAAACGGCGGTGACAAGGCCTTCGACGGCACCACCGCGACCACGCTGTCCGGGCTGAAAGGCAATCCCGATGGGGTGGTCCTGGTCGCAGGCCCGGGCGCCAGCGCCAATTTCGACACCGCCGATGCAGGCAGTGGCAAGGGCATCAGCTTCACCGGCTATACCCTGGCCGGAACCAACGCCGGGGCGTTCGCACTGCCGTTGAACTGCTGCGGTACGGTTGTCGCGCATACCACGGGCACCATCACCGCCTTGGTGCCGCCCCCTCCCACGACGCCTACCACGCCGACTATCCCTACGAATCCCACAACGCCTACCACGCCTACTACCCCTACTAATCCAACTACACCGACCACGCCTACGACACCCACAAACCCCACAACGCCCGGCACGACCACGCCTACGACACCCACAAACCCCACGACGCCCGGCACGACCACTGTACCGGGCACCCGCGAGCCCTTCTTCGTGCCGCCGCCGCGTCCCGAACTGCCGCTGTTGCCGCCGCAAACCCTGCTGGTGGTGACGCCGCCGGAAGAACCGCCGCAAACGCTGTCGTTCGTGACGCCGGAGCCGGTACCGGTACCGGTCAAAGCGCCCGCGTACGTAGCGCCGATGCGCGCCCCCAAGCCGTACCGTAACTAGCATGGGGAGCGCAGTCGACTCACCGCTAGCCTTTCGGCCGCTGCGTGGTCTGCGCGCAGCGGCGAAGCGGGTAGGTGTCGCGGCGCTGCTGACTGTGGCGCTGCAGACCGCGATGGCGGCAGAAAGCGCACCGGCCGTGGCCGCAGCCCCGGCGGCGGTCACGGCCGGCACGGGGCCACAGCTGGCTGATTTCAGGGGCGCGGACACGTCACCCGAGGCCAGGGGCGTGGCGGACTGGGTTGTGCACTCCGGTGACAACGCCGGCATGCCGTATCTGATCGTGGACAAGGTCCAGGCCCGCGTGTTCGTGTTCGACCGGCTCGGGCAGTTGCAGGGCAACGGGCCTGCGTTGCTCGGCATGGAACGCGGCGACGGCACCGTCAATGGGATCGGCAAGCGCCAACTCGCGTCGATAGCGCCCAACGAACGCACCACGCCCGCGGGCAGATACGTGGCATCCCTGGCCCTGGATCTAAAGGGAAAACAAATCCTGTGGATCGACTACGACTCGGCGCTGGCGCTGCACCCCATTGCCAAGGGCACGCCAGCGGAGCGGCGCGCCGAACGCCTGGAAAGCGCCACCCCGGCGGACAACCGAATCTCCTATGGCTGCATCAACGTGGCGGCCGCCTTCTTCGAACGGGTGGTCAGCCCCACCTTCGCGCACAGCAACGGCGTGGTCTACATCCTTCCGGAGACGCGCTCTGCGCATGAGGTTTTCGGCTCTTACGACGCGGATGGGACAGCAACATCGGTGGGGATCGCTCCGCATTGAGCGCTCCAAGACGTCACCGCTAGGGCAGGGCCAGGACAGGCTGGCTCCTTGGCGCCTTCATCGCGCCCACGTTTTCCTGGCGCTGCTGCGGTCGGTCAGGGACCGGAAAGGCAAAACTGCGAGCCGTTGTTCCGGTACTTGCAGCGAAACGACATGGTCGGCTCGACGCAGCACCGACTGTATCGCTGGCATTCGCTCACGCACACCTTCAAGCCTCTGATCGATATCGGCTCGCACACCTGCAACACGCTTCCAGATGACGCGAGTGCCAAGGCCAGCAACGGCAAGACGGATTGAGCGGCGACGTGCGGCAAGCGCAACCCCAACTCGCCCCGGGGCACATCGCAATGAGCAAGCACCATGTGCACGAGCACAATGAAGCGCACCACTCCCCGCGTCATTGTGGAGCAGGCGAGCGATTGCGGAGCGGTAGACCCGGCTGAAAGCCATGCTGGAATTGGTGGGCCGTGATGGATTCGAACCATCGACCAAAAGATTAAAAGTCTTCTGCTCTACCGACTGAGCTAACGGCCCCTGACCCGACTGCGCGCCGGGGTGCGCATTCTACCCTACCCTGGCGTCAAGACGAAATCGCGTACCGGGTCGGGTCCGGAACACCGGCGTCGGCGAAGCCGGCGGCGCGCAGGCGGCAAGCGTCGCAGTGGCCGCAGGCGCGCCCGTCGGCATCGGCGCGATAGCAGGAAACGGTCAGGCCGAAGTCCACGCCCAGGCGCAGGCCTTCGCGGACGATGTCGGCCTTGCTGAGAAATTGCAGCGGCGCGTGCACCCGCAGTCCGGCGCCTTCGACGCCGGCCTTGGTGGCCAGGTTGGCCAGGACTTCGAACGCACGCACGAATTCCGGCCGGCAATCGGGATAGCCGGAATAATCGACCGCATTGACCCCGCAGAACAGGTCGTTGGCGCCAACCACTTCGGCCCAACCCAACGCCAGCGACAACATGATGGTGTTGCGCGCGGGCACGTAAGTGACCGGAATCCCTTCGCCGCCGGCATCGGGCACATCGATATCGTCGGTCAGCGCCGAGCCGCCGATACTGCGCAAGTCCACATCGACAACCTTGTGCGCGACCACCCCTTGCGCGGCGGCGACCCGTGCAGCCGCATCCAGTTCCGATGTGTGCCGCTGGCCATAGCGCACGCTCAATGCGTGCACCGTAAAACCCTGCTCTTGGGCGAGCGCGACGACGGCGGCGGAGTCCATGCCTCCGGACAACAGAACAACGGCTTTTTTCATGGGATCAGGCACCAACAATGGGAGCGGAAGGCTAGCAGGCCCGCCGCATGACGGCGACGCGGCGGCCCGCTGGCGAATGCAACGCGGTGGCACGGGCGATGCCGGAGCAGTGCCGACAGCATCCTACGGCTGACAGGTGGCAAAAACGCAGTCGACGAACTCGACGTAACCCCGCGGTAGCGCAGCGATCGGATACCAGCGTCCAGCCCTCCGGACTCGGCAACGGTGCCACCCGGCATGCACCCTACGCCGCCCGGCGAGCCCGGCCAAGCCGCCGCACCAGCGCATCGGTGCCAGCCATCCCCATTCCACTGTCCCCACCCGCTCAGACGCGCAGTCTCAGCGGCCCGGCTCATCGTTCCATAGCAGCTTGTGCAACTGCATCTGGAAGCGCACCGGCAGGCGATCGGCCACTATCCAGTCCGCCAATGCGCGTGGGCTCACTTCGCTCTTGCTGGGCGAAAACCACACCGTGCAACGACGATCCAGCGCGTGCGCAGCGACTACATCGCGCGACCACTCGTAGTCCGCGCGGCTACAGATCACGAACTTGATCTGGTCGCGTGCGGTCAACAGCGGCAGGTTGTCCCAGCGGTTGCGCGCCTCTTCGCCGGATGCCGGCGTCTTGATATCGACCACGCGCGAGACGCGCGGATCGACCTCCGAGACGTCCAGCGCGCCGGAGGTTTCCAGCGAGACATCAAAGCCGGCATCGCACAATTTCTGCAGCAGCACCAGGCAGCGCTTCTGCGCCAGCGGCTCGCCGCCGGTCACGCAGACGTGACGCACACCGTGACCAGCCACCTCGGCAACGATCGCATCGATATCGTGCCACTGCCCGCCATGGAAGGCGTACGCGGTATCGCAATAGTGGCAACGCAGTGGGCAACCGGTCAGGCGCACGAACACTGTCGGCCAGCCGGCGGTGTCGGCCTCGCCCTGCAACGACAGGAAGATTTCGGTGATCTTCAATCGCGGCAACGGCGACTGGACGATCTCGCTGGGGACGGCGGCGGCATTCATGGACAAAGTATGCGCCACGCCGAAAGGCGTGGACGTGCGGACTCAGCGCAGTTGCTGGCCGAGGCGGATGGACTGCAGGCGTTCCTGGGCGACACGTGCAGCGTCGGAGCCCGGATACTGCGATGCGACCTGTTGCAGCGTCTGCTGGGCTTCGTCGTTCTTGCCTTCGCCATACTGCGACAGGCCGAGCTTCAACAGGCCGCCAGCGGCCTTGTCATGCGTGGGATAGCGGCTGACGAGATCGCGGAACTGCACCTCGGCCAGCTGGAAATTTCGGGTGGCGTAATAGCTTTCGCCCAGCCAATACAATGCATTGGGGGTGTAGACGCCGTTGGGGTAGAGCTGGAGAAAGCTCAAGAACAATTGCGAGGCATCGTCGTACTTGCCGTTCTTCAACGCATCGAATGCGACGTTGTAGGCGGTACGTTCGTCGCCGCTGACGGCCAGGGTGCCTGGGTCGCCATGGACGGACGGCGGCTTCTCGGAAGTTGCCGCCGCTGCAGGCCGCGCGGCCGGAGCCGGGGCGGGGGTGGCGCTGCCGTTGGCCGGTGGCAATGGCGGTGTTGCACCACCTGCACCTTCCAACCGATTCAGACGCCCGTCCAGGTCCAGATACTGGTCCTTGGACTGTTGCTTGAGTTGCTCGTTGTCGTGCTGCAGCTGTTCCACCGTCGCTCGCAAGCCCTGCAGGTCCGAACGCGCCTGCTGCAGCTGATTGAGAAGATCGGTGTTGGCCTGACTGCTGGCCTGCTGCTGCTCGAGTACGGCCACACGATCAGCGAGACTGGCCCGCTGTGCGTATGCCGGCGCGGCGACCACGAGGGCCGCCGCGACGAACAGGGATGTCACTCGAAAGCGCATCGCTTCTTACTGAGCCGTGTACACGATTTCGACGCGGCGGTTCTGCGACCAGCAGCTTTCGCTGGTTTCGGTGCAGACCGGACGCTCTTCACCGTAGCTGACGACGGTCAGCTGGCTGGCCGAACCACCGGCAGCCTGCAGCGAGGACGACACGGCGTTGCCACGGCGCTCGCCCAGGCCCATGTTGTACTCACGCGAACCGCGTTCGTCGGCATTGCCCTGCAGGGTGATGCGCGAGGACGGACGGTCACGCAGGTACTTGGCGTGGCAAGCCATGATGGCCTGGAATTCCGGCTTCAGGGAGTCCTGATCCAGATCGAAGTAGACAACGCGCTGGCGCAGGCAGGCATCGGTATCCAGGTCGCCCGGGCCGTACAGGCCAGAGGTGGACGGACCGGTCGGAGCAGTGGAACCGGCGGTGGTATCAGTTGCAGGAGGCGGAGTTTCCTTCACCTTCTTCGAGCAACCAGCCAGCACGGCGACGGACAACAGGGAGACAAGCAAGACGCGGGTGGACTTGTTCATGGGATACCTATGGAGGCTCTGGGCCAATGAGTGGTTTAACGCAGCGAAATATTAACATTAATGCGCGGTTCGGTAAGGCCCCCATGCGGGTTCTCTTACATCTCCATCGGCCAGGACCAGACGCTGGCGGACGCGAGCGTCGGAAGACACGGCGTAGAGCACGCCCCGGCCACCCTCACGAGCGGCGTACAGGACCATGCTGGCGTTGGGCGCGAAGCTCGGCGACTCGTCCAACGAACCCGGCGAGAGCGTGCTCCAGCTAGGCGAACCCAGGCTGCGATCCATCATGGCGATGCGGTAGCTATTGCCACTGCCCTGCGCCACCGCGATCTTCTTGCCGTCGAACGACACGCTGGCGGTGGCGTTGTAGTTGCCCTGGAAGGTCACCCGATTGGCGCTGCCGCCGCTGGCAGCCACCTGATAGATCTGCGGGCGACCGCCGCGATCGGAGGTGAAATAGATGCTGCCGCCGTCCGGCGCCCAGGTCGGCTCGGTGTCGATGCCGAAGTGGTTGGTCAGCTGGGTCAACTGCTTGCTGCCCAGATCCATCACGTAGATTTCCGGGTTGCCGCTGCGCGACAGCGCCAGCGCCAGGCGGCGACCGTCCGGCGAGAACGAGGGCGCACCGTTGATGCCACGGAAGCTGGAGACCAGTTCACGCGCGCCGGTGGAGATGTCCTGCAGATAGATCGACGAATTGCCGCGCTCGAAGCTCACGTAGGCCAGCTTCTTGCCGTCCGGGCTCCAGTTCGGCGACAGCAACGGCTCGGCCGACCGCACGATGGTCTGCGGGTTGTAGCCATCGGAATCGGCCACCATCAGCGCATACCGCATCGCGCCGCCCTTACCGCTGGCAGTCACGTAGGCGATACGGGTCCAGAACGCGCCGCGCACGCCGGTGATCTTTTCGTAGATCGCATCGGCCATCTGATGCGAGACATCGCGCATCGCGTTGGCGCGCGCAGTCATTGCCAAGCCGAGCATGCGCTCGCCCTTGGCGACGTCGAACAATTCGTACTCGACGCGGTAAGCGCCCTCGCCCGCATCCATCACGCGACCGACCACGATGTAGTTCTGCTTGAGGGTGCGCCAGGTCTGGAACTGCACTTCGGTGCCGCGCACCGGCTTTTCGACGATCTGCGCCGCCGGCAAGGTGCGGAACTGACCCGAACGATCCAGGTCGGCGCCGACCACGGCGGACACATCGGTCTGCGGGGCAGTACCGGAACCCTGGTAGGGCATGGGGATGACGGCGATCGGCGTGGCCGAGGCACTACCGCCCACGATATCGATGGTGAGCCCTTGCTGCTGCGCGAATGCGCTCAGCGGCAACAACAGGACAGTCAAGGCAGCTAGCCAACGCAGTGGTTTTTTCATGGACGGCTCGGATGGGCGGGAAAAGTGTGCAAGGGATACCAATCAACGAGTGAACATACTCGCAATCGTGAACGAGACAGCGTGAAAATGGAGCGAGCGGTCGAGCACCGTCATCTGCGGGCTCGGCGCGCGTACCGGCCACGCCGCGCAAATCGATCGCTCGACAACGCGGCGTCCGTGCATCCCAGCCGGCACACCACCCACTCAATCCAACCGAGGCGCGGCGCCAACTGCGCTGCCGCACCTCGTCCTCCCAGGCCAGCGTCTACTGGTCCTGCGGAGTGAATACAAAAGTCAGATTGCGCTGGAACACCGACTCGAACCCGCGATACGGCAGCGGCTGCGCGCTCAGCACCGCAGCCTCGATCGACCGCTGGCCGGCTTCGTCGTACGGGCAACCCGGCGCAACCTTGGCCTCCATGACCGTGCCACCGGGCAACTGGCGGATGTTGATGGTGCACTTCTGACCCGGCGGCACCGACGGCGGGCGCACCCACTGCGACAGCACCTTCTGCTGGATCGCGGCCGCGTACTTGGCCGACAGGTCGGTATTGGTACCGCCCTGCCCTGCTGTCGGTTGCGCGGTGGCAGCGGCAGCCGACGAGGCTTGCTGCGCACGCGCAGCAGCGACCTGGCGCAACTTCTGCTCGGCCAGCGCCGCTTCCTTGTCGGCCTGGGCGCGCTGACGGCGGATATCGGCGATCTTCTTCTGGCGCTCGGCGTCGGCAGCCTGCTGGGCAGCGGCCTGCTTCTTCTTGGCGTCGTCTTCTTCCTGCTGCTTGGCCAGGCGCAATTTCTGCTCGGCTTCTTCCTGGCGTTTGCGCTCGGTCAGGTCGATCTGTTCCTGGCGACGCTTGGCCTCCTGTTCCTGCTTGGCCTTTTCGGCAGACAGCGCGAGCGCATCGACGCGTTCCTGATCGACCTTGTCCGGTTGCGCGACGCGCTCCTGTGCCTGTGCCTGCTGTGGCGTGGGCGCATCCTGCGGGCGCGGCTCGGGAATCGGCTGCGGCGGCGGCACGCTGTCTTCCGGCGCGGGTTCGGGCAATGGCGCGGGCGGTGGTGGCGTCTCTACCGGGGTCGCCTTCAGTGCCTGGCGTGCAACACGCGCCTCGGCAGCGGACACGTCCAGCGAGGCTTCCATGCTGGGATCGCCCGCGGCCGGTTCGACCGAGCGTTCGGGCGACCACAGCCAGCCGGCGATGAACACCAGCGCGACCAGCACGTGCACGACCAGGGCCAATACGACCGGTCGAAGCCAGCCATCCTCGCGCGCCGTCTGCGTGGGAAGTGCGTCAGCGTGCATCGCTGCCTGCAGTGGCGCCGGCGTCGGAAATCAGACCAACCTTCTCGACCTTGGCCTGCTTGAGCACATCGATGGCGTCCATGATTTTTTGATACGGGGCAGCGCGATCGCCAGCCACGACCACGCGCGCCTCCTTGTCCTGCGCCACGATGGCGGCCAGCTGCGCCTGCAGCGCGGCCACGTCCATCGCCTGCGGCTTGCCCTTGGGCAGCTGCAGCGCGAGCTGACCATCGGCAGCGACCACCACCACGATCGGGTCCTGCTTGCTCTCCAGCGCCTTGGCGCGCGAGCTCGGCAGGTTGACGTCGGTGCTGAGGGTCAGCAACGGTGCGGTCACCATGAAGATGATCAGCAGCACCAGCATCACGTCGATGTACGGCACGACGTTGATGTCGGATTTGAGCTTGCGCTTCTTACGGCGGGAAATACCGGAAATCATCGCGAAACGTTCCTATTGATCCCCCGCACAGGGATGTGCGGGCTCTTGCGAGGGACTCGCCCATCCAATCCCTCGCACACGCCTGTGCGAGCTGTCGCGAGTGGCTCGCCTGTCCAATTCCTGGGCGCTGGCACACAGGCGTGTACAACCGCCCCGCCTGCCACGTCCACGCACAGGAACGTGCCGGCGATGGCGAGGGGCTGGCCTACGCGCCAGCTGTCGCAGGGCACGCGCATCACTCGTCCGCGCCGGCCTGGCGCTGCAGGATCGAGCTGAACTCGTCGGCGAAGGTCTCGTAGCGCACCGACAGCCGTTCCACACGGGTGGTGAAGCGGTTGTAGGCCCACACCGCGGGAATCGCCACGAACAGACCGATGGCGGTGGCGAACAAGGCTTCGGAGATGCCCGGCGCCACGGCCGCGATACCGGCCTGCTCGCCGCTGCTGACCATGTCGTGCATGGTTACCATGATGCCGAACACGGTGCCCACCAGGCCCACGTACGGCGCGGTGGAACCGATGTTGGCCAGCAACTCGAGATTGCGTTCGAGCTGATCGACTTCGCGGGTGAAGGCGGTGCGCATGGCGCGCTGTGCGCCTTCCAACTGCACACGCGCATCCAGCCGACGCCGGTCGCGTAGCCGCGAAAATTCGCGGAACCCGCTTTCGAACATCGACTCCAGACCGCCGACCGTGCGGTTGCGGTCGGTGGCCGAGGCGTACAGCTTGGCCAGATCAGCGCCGGACCAGAAGCGGTTTTCGAACTCGTCCGCCTCGCGGTTGGCTTGCTTGAAGGCGCGCGCCTTGCGGAAGATGATCACCCAGCTGATGAACGAGCCGATCAGCAGCAACAACACGATGATCTTGACCGGGATACTCGCCCGCAGGATCAGATCGACATAGTTGATGCTGCTGTTGTGCGCCACGCTGGCGGTCTGTGCCGCAGCGGCGGCAACGTCCTGCGGTAGTGCTTCCACTACCGTGTCCTGCAGGGCCAGGAGCAATGCAATCGACATCCGTTTGTTCCTCAGTAATCGGATTCTTGGGTTTCTAAAGCTTTCAACACGTCATACAGCGCATCGTCCATCCCACGCGGGCGGAAGTCGCTGGCGCCGAGTGCGGCAATACGCACCTCGGCGGTCAGCAGCACTTCGCCCTCGCGACGTACCGACTGCGCAAACAGCAGGCTGGCCCGTTTGCATTTACGCAAGACCGCCGACACTGACAGCGCGTCGTCGAGCCGGGCCGGCTTGAGGAAATCCAGTTGCATCGAACGGACCGCGAACACCAGATCGTGCTCCTGGCGCATGCGGTCCTGCCCGTAACCGAGTGCGCGCATCCACTCCGTGCGCGCCCGTTCCATGAAAGCGACGTAGCGCGCATGGTAGACCACGCCGCCGGCGTCGGTATCTTCCCAATACACGCGTGTCGGCCAACTGAATACAGGCGGGGATTGGGGAATCGGGAGTCGGGAATCGGATGTCATGGGCACGGATGCTTGATCGAGGCGGCCCGGGCGCGGGACTGACGGAGCGTCATCAGAACAGGTCTCCCGGCTCGCCGATGCCCGGAGAGCGGTCGCGCGGTGGCTTCAGGCCCAGGTGCAGATAGGCCTTGGTGGTGGCCATGCGCCCGCGCGCGGTGCGGATCAGAAAGCCCTGCTGAATCAGATAGGGCTCGATCACATCTTCCAGCGTGCCGCGCTCTTCCGACAGCGAGGCAGCCAACGATTCCACGCCCACCGGCCCGCCGTCGAAGTGATCCACGATCACCCGCAGCATGCGACGGTCGAGCTCGTCGAAGCCTTCCGGGTCGACCTTGAGCATCTGCATGGCGGCCTGCGCCACCGGCAGGTCGATATGGCCGGACGCCTTGACCTGGGCGAAGTCGCGCACCCGCCGCAGCAGCCGGTTGGCGATACGCGGGGTGCCGCGCGCGCGGCGCGCGATCTCGGCCGCGCCATCGGGCGTGCAGTCGATGCCCAGGATCGCCGCCGAGCGGATCACGATGTGGGTCAGTTCCTGCGGGGAGTAGAACTCCAGCCGCTGCACGATGCCGAAGCGGTCGCGCAATGGCGCGGTCAGCAGGCCGGCGCGGGTGGTGGCGCCGATCAGGGTGAACGGCGGCAGGTCGATCTTGATCGAGCGTGCGGCCGGGCCGTCGCCGATCATGATGTCGATCTGGAAATCTTCCATCGCCGGATACAGCACTTCTTCCACCACCGGCGAGAGCCGATGGATCTCGTCGATGAACAGCACATCGTGCGGCTGCAGATTGGTCAGCAGCGCGGCCAGGTCGCCGGCTTTTTCGATCACCGGGCCGGAGGTCGAACGCAGGTTCACCCCGAGCTCGTTGGCGATGACGTGGCTGAGCGTGGTCTTGCCCAGGCCGGGCGGGCCGAAGATCAGCACGTGATCCATCGCCTCGCCGCGCGCCTTGGCCGCTTCGATGTAGATCTGCATCTGCTCGCGCACCGGCTGCTGGCCGAGATAATCGGCCAGGCGCTTGGGGCGGATGCTCGCATCGGCGGCATCGTCTTCGCGGGTGGCGCTGCTGGCGATGATGCGCTGTTCGGTCATCCCGCCATCTTCTCATGCCGCGCATCGCCGGCGCAGCATTGATCCAGATTTCTAGAGCTAAAGCTCGGCTTGCCGCAACACGCCGAAGAACGCCTCGAAGCTCGGCGCGCGCCAGGTCGGCACCAGCCCGTCCCAGTCCTCGAAATAGACGACCTCCGGCTCGCATTGCGGGCCGCGTGCGCGATAGTCCAGGCATAGCAGGCAGTCGATGTTATGGGCCGACAGCACCAGCAGCTGATCCAGGCCGGCGTGCAGGCAGGCTGCGGCGCTGAAGTCATTCCGGTCTTCGAAGGCATCGGCAAAATCCAGCACGCTGCGGATTTGCGCCAGCGGCAACAGATCGCGATCCACCAGCACGCATTCCCAATCCAGGCAAAGATCGGCGGGAAAGCGGGTGCGCGGCACCCAGCACCAATTGGTGTCACCACCGTCCTGGACGCTGTACAGGCGCTTGAACAGTGCCGGCAAGCGCACGCCCAGCCGCGCTTCGGTGGCAGCCAACATGGCGGCGTCCGCCGCAGCTCGGCCCCCGTTCCGCCGCTCGGGGCCGCTCCAGAACGTGGTCAATGCGGGCGGCTGCGGCTGCCACTGCAGCACATCCCGACCGTACTTGGACTGCAATGCCGGCGACCAGTAGCGGACATCGACCAACTGCGACAGCAGATCGTCCACGTTGGCGAACACGCTCAGCCGGCGCTTGTCGCCCGCATCGACGTACACCAGGGTGGGCTCGACATCGGATGCGGAGTAGTCCAGACACAGCGCGCGGCTGGGCGAACGATGATCGGCCGCGATGGCGATCACGCAGCGATCGTCGCCACCTTCCGCCAGGCCGGCGTAGGCATCGTCGCGATACTCCTGTCGGGCACGCACCTCGGCGAAGGAGAACAGTTCCGCACTGCCGAGCAGGCGCGCGCGCGGGATCAGCCACTCGGCCTTGCGCCAGTTGTCCGGCTGCTCCAGCGACCGGCCACGCGCCATCTGCACCGCGCCGCCGTCATAGCGCGCATACAGTTGCCGCAGCCAGGCCGGCAGACGGATGCCGAGCCGGGTTTCGGCCGCTTCGATCGCCTCCGCCGTAGCGGGCATCCGACCAGGATTCAGTGCTTCGTCCCAGAATGTGTCCAGTGTCGGGGAGCAGCCGTAAAGCATCCACTTGAGCGCGGCCATGCTCAGATCTCCACTTGTGCGCCCAGTTCGACCAGGCGATTGCCGGGAATGCGGAAGAAGCCGGTCGCCGGGGCCGCGTTGCGATGCATCAGCGCGAACAGCTTGTCGCGCCAGATCGGCATGCCGCGGTTGGCGCTGGCCACGATGGTTTCGCGGCTGGCGAAGAAGGTGGTATCCATCGGGTCGAAATAGATCCCGCCCTGGTCGCAGGAGCGCATCAGCGCCAGCGGCACGTCCGGCGTTTCCATGAAGCCGAAGCGCACGTAGACGCGGTAGAACTCGTCGCCGATGGCGTCCATCTGCAGCCGTTGCCTGGCGGTGGCATACGGCACGGGCAGCGTCTCCACGGTGAGGAACACATTGCGCTCGTGCAGCACCTTGTTGTGCTTGAGGTTATGCATCAACGCATGCGGCACCACCATCGGGTCGGCGGTCAGGAAGATCGCCGTGCCGGGCACGCGCACCGGTGGCGCCAGCATCAGCCCGGGCAGGAAGCTATCCAGCCCGATGCCGTCCTTGCGGATCTCGCTCTGCAACAGTTTGCGGCCACGTCGCCATGTGCGCATCAGGATGAACAGGATCAGTCCGAGCAGCAGCGGGAACCATGCGCCGTCCATGAACTTGATGATGTTGGCGTACAGAAAAGCGCAATCCACCACCAGGAATACCGCTGCAAGCACCCAGAGCAGGGGGCGCGGCACGCGTGGATTGGCGCGTGCGTAGATGATCATCAGCACCGTGGTGATGAGCATGGTACCGGTCACCGACACGCCATAGGCCGTCGCCAGCGAAGCGGAATTACCGAAGCCAAGCACCGCCACGATGACCAATGCCAGCAGGATCCAGTTGATCGCGGGCACATAGATCTGGCCGATCGTGGAGTGCGATGTATGGCGGATATGCATGCGCGGAATGTAGCCCAGCTGCATCGCCTGACTGGCCACCGAATACGCACCGGTAATCAGCGCCTGCGAGGCGATCACCGTGGCGGCGGTCGCCAGCACGATCATGGGGTACAGGCCCCAGTCGGGCACCGCTTCGTAGAACGGATTGCGCACCGCAGCCGGGTCGCGCAGCATCAGCGCGCCCTGGCCCAGGTAGGTCAGGGTCAGCATCGGCAGCACCAGGAAGTTCCAGGAGTAGCGGATCGCCTTGGCGCCGAAATGCCCCATGTCCGCATACAGCGCCTCTCCGCCGGTGACCGAGAGCACCACCGCGCCGAGCACGAACACCGCATGCCAGTTGTGCTCGGCAAAAAACCGCACGCCCCACCACGGATTGAGCGCATGCAGCACTTCCGGCGCCTGCGCCAGGTTGTAGACACCAATCGCACCAAGCACCAGAAACCACAGCAGCGTGATCGGGCCGAACGCCTTGCCGACCTTTTCGGTACCGAACCGCTGGGCCAGGAACAGCGCCACCAGCACCGCCACGGTGATGGGGACGATGAAATTGTGCAGCTGTGGCGCGGCGACCTCCAGCCCCTCCACTGCCGAGAGCACGGAGATGGCCGGGGTGATCACGCCGTCGCCGAAAAACAACGAGGCGCCGAAGATGCCGAGCACGCCAACCACGTAGACCGAACGCGAGCCGCCAGGCAGCGCGTTCTGCGCCAGCGCGGTCAGCGCCATGATGCCGCCTTCGCCGTCGTTGTCCGCACGCATGATGATGGCGACGTACTTGAGCGTGACCACAGTCATCAACGCCCAGAACACCAGCGACAGGATGCCGAGCACGGTGTCGTGGTCGGGGGTCAGGCCGTAGTGCGGCGAAAACGCTTCCTTGAGGGTGTACAGCGGGCTGGTACCGATGTCGCCGAAGACGACGCCAATGGCACCCAGCACAAGCGGCAGACCGGTCTTGCCATGCGAATGGCTGGAGCTGGGGGGAGTTGGGGTGGAGGCCATGTGGGAGTCAGATTAGCGCCGCGAGGCGTGAAGAGGGAGATTCGCGCGCAACTCAGCGCAGCGCGGCTTGAAGTGCCTTGCGGATGACGGTGGCGACTTCGTCGCCCTCTGCCCCGGCCTCGCGTGCCATGCGCACGGCCTCGGCCGGCTTGTAACCCAGTTGCTGCAACGCCACGGCGGCTTCGGATACCGCATCCGGGCCGAGCTGACCGGTGATCGGCGCGCCGCTGCTGAAATCGGCGGCGCGGTCGCGCAGTTCCACCACCATGCGCTCGGCGGTCTTCTTGCCGATACCGGGGATGCGGGTCAGCGCGGTGATATCGCCACTGGTGATGAGGCGGGCGAATTCGTCCACGCTCACGCCCGACAACACCGCCAGCGCGATCTTGGCGCCGATGCCGGTGACCTTCTGCACATCGCGGAACAGCCTGCGCTCACCCTCGCGCAGGAAGCCGTACAGCGAGACGCTGTCTTCCTTCTGCGCGTAGTGAGTGAACAGGATGACGTCACGGCCGACATCGGGCAGATCGTAGAAGGTGCTCATCGGCGCCTCCAGTTCATACCCCACCCCGCCCACGTCGATCACCAGCCACGGCGGCTGCTTGTAGGCCAGGATCCCGCGCAGGCGGCCGATCATTGGGCACCGCCATGGCGGTGCCGGGATTGGGGAATCGGGAATCGGGAATCGCAAGAGCGTGAGCTTCCCTGGATTCCGCGTTTGCGATTTCCGATTCCTGATTCCCGATTCCCGATTCTCATTTCTTGCGGCTCCAGGCCTGTTGGGTATTGACGCCCATTCGCTGCGCAGTGGCGCGGACATGGGCGTGGGTGATGGCGACCGCCAGTGCGTCGGCGGCGTCGGGCTGCAGCTTGCCTTTCAGGTTGAGCATGATGCCGACCATGTGTTGCACCTGCACCTTGTCCGCACCGCCCTTGCCGACCAGCGCCAGCTTGATCTCGGTGGCAGCGTACTCGTGTACCGGCAGGTCGCGTAGTACCACAGCGCAGATCGCCGCGCCGCGCGCGTGCCCGAGCTTGAGCGCCGAGTCGGCACTTTTGCCCATGAACACCTTTTCGATCGCCACTTCATCCGGCCGGTAGGTCTCGATCACCTCACCCAGCCCGTGCAGCAGGCGCTTGAGCCGCTGGGCGAAGTCGCCCTCGCCCAGCAGCACCAGCGGCGCGTGATAGACATGCCGGCTGCGACCACTCTCGTCGATGTCGATGATGCCGAGCCCGGTGCGCTGGGAGCCGGGATCGATGCCCAGGATGCGGGTCATCGAGGGGCCGGGAATCGGGAGTCGGGAATCGGGAATGGGTAAAGCGGCCTACTGGCGTGCTCGACGCTGCCGGGCAATGCAGGATGCGGCTGTTTCGATTCCCGATTCTCCATTCCCAATTCCCGGCGCTTACGCGCCTAGCGCTGCTTGATCGACGTTCGAATACACGTCCTGCACGTCGTCCAGGTCTTCGAGCATGTCGAGCAGCTTGCGGACCTGGATGGCGGTGTCGCCGTCGACGGCGATGTCGTTTTCGGCGCGGAAGGTGATTTCGGCGTGGGCCGGCTCCAGGCCGGCGGCGGTCAGGGCGTCCTTGACCTGGGCGAAGGCGTCCGGGGCGGTCAGCACGTCGATGGCGCCGTCTTCCGGGTACACCACCACGTCGTCGGCGCCGGCTTCGATCGCCGCGTCGGTGAGGGTGTCTTCGTCGCTACCGGCGGTAAAACTGAGCACGCCCAGGCGCTTGAACATGAAGGCCACCGAGCCATCGGTGCCCATGTTGCCGCCGCATTTGCTGAAGGCATGACGCACGTCGGCAACGGTGCGCACGCGGTTATCGGTCAGGCAGTCCACGATCACCGCCACGCCGCCGGGCGCGTAGCCCTCGTAGCGCACTTCTTCGTATTCCACGCCGTCCAGCTCGCCAGTGGACTTCTTGATGGCGCGTTCGATCACGTCCTTGGACATATTCGCCGACAGGCCCTTGTCCATGGCGGTGCGCAGGCGCGGGTTGTTGGACGGATCGCCGCCGCCAGCGCGCGCGGCCACGCTGATCTCGCGGATGATCTTGGTGAACATCTTGCCGCGTTTGGCGTCGGAGGCGTTCTTGCGGCCTTCGATCGAGGGGCCTCTACCCATGGGTGGTTCCAGACTGGCTTGGATGACAGGGCGCGGATTTTACCTGATTGCTCGCCCGCACCGGGGCCGCGGTGTTCAGTGGCGGAATCGGCCCTGGCGCAGGAAGCGCAGCGCCTGCTGGACGGCCTCGGGCGAGCGTATCAACCCGCTATGGCTGGCCTGCACCACGCAGTGATCGCGCAAGCCGGGCAAGCGAGTTTCGGCCAACGCCACGGTACCGTCGGATCCGGCGTCCAACGGCGCCAGCCAGCGACCGACCCCACTGGCAACGTTGCCGGCGACCTGACCGACCTCGGCGGCGCCGTCCCACGGGGCGATGCCTTGCTGCAGCAACGCCGCGCTACGCCCCAGCGCCCAGACGCCGCCACGCTGCGCCAGCCCGCGCGCAGCCGCGCTACCAGCCAGCGGGGAACCCAGACACACCACCCGCCTCACCGGCAGATCAGGCGCCCGACTCAGCGCCTGCAGGGTGATCAATCCACCCAGACTGTGCGCGATCACCGCGCCCACCGGCCTGCGGCGGAGATGCGCCACCAGCTGCGGCACCGCCGCCTGCGGACCACCAAGCACGCTCGCATAGCCGAAGATGGACACCCGGCAGCCTTCGGCACGCAGCCGCCATGCCAGGGGCCACAACCAGCTGCGGGCGTTCCAGATGCCATGCACCAGCACCACGTCCATGTTGTCGACCGCCCCTTCCGGGGAAGCACCGCGCGCATCCGTTGCCATTGCTGTGGTCTGCATGGTGGTGTCGAAAGGGGTCCTGGAAATCGATGCCTGCAGCTAACCGGATGCGCGCTTAACGCCGGGCTTATCGCCCATCGGCACCCTGGCTGGAAGCGGCGCTACAGGGTGTGGACGGGGCTGGTACGCCGGCCCGCATCGCCACGGTGCGCTGCCCGGATCACCCCACCTGCACGGCGATCTGGACGGCGTGCGCATGCGCCGACGCAGCGATTGGCGTCGGCGCCCGGCAATCCCGACCACCCATTCGATCCGGGCAGGATCATGCACACCCGCTTGCGTGACCCAAGAACGCGCGCCCCAGGCATTGCCGCCAGCCTAAAGCGGTTCCGCGCCCAACGCCGGAGCGGCGACCACCTCGACCAGGAACTCTGCCACCGCGCGCACCGCCGGCGCCTGGCGCAGGTCGGGATGCACCACCAGCCACAGCTCGCGTTCCATCGCCTCGCTACCGCCAGGCAGGCGAACCAGCCGGGGGGCGTCCACCAGGCCTGGCGATCGGCCAGCAGGGCCACGCCAGCCCCGGCACGCGCAGCGCCACGCTGGACGTCGGCGCTATTGCTGCGCAGGACCAACGGACGCCCGGCCGCACGTGCGAACGACATCCGTTGCTGGGGGCTGTCGTCCAGGCTGTGGTCGTAGCCGATGAAGGCGTACTGCGCTGGGGCGGTACGCGCCAGATAATCGGGCGCAGCGTAGTAGGAAAACCGCAGCCGGCGCAGTCGCCGCACCACCAGATCCGGGTCGACCGGACGGCTCAGGCGCAGCGCCAGATCGGTTTCCCCGCACAGCGACGCCGTCCGGGTTTCGGCGATCAGCGTCAACTGGATGGCCGGATGCCGCCGGCACAGATGCCCAGGTGCGGCGCCACCAGCGCGCTGGCGGTCGCTGGCGGCACGCTCAGCGACACCGGCCCACCGATCTGCTGTTGGCCGGCGGCCGCCGCACGCAGGACCGCCTGGGCGTCGTCTTGCCTCTGCCGGCTCAGCGCAGCGAGGCGCTGGCCGTCCGCGGTCAATACGTAGACGCGGGCGCGCCGATCCACCAATTTCAGGCCTAGCGCGGCTTCCAGCGCGGCGATCCGGCGCGCCACGGTGGCGTGCTCCATCTTGAGCCGGCGCGCGGCAGCCGCGAGCGAGCCGGCCTGGGCGAAGGCGGAAAAATGACGCAGATCCTCCCAATCCAACATGGGAATTTATTCACATCCAGCAATGATGATCCGGGAATAGCAAACGCCCATGCCCGGCGCAGCATGGCGGCTCCGTTTATTGGCCTGCCGACATGCGCCCCACTGCCCTGATCTATGCCAGCCTGATCCTGACCGCCTTTTCCTGGGGCAGCGCGTTCAACGTCGGCGCGCACGTCATCAGTGGCATGCCGCCGATCAGTGCCGGCGCCGAACGGTTCGCGCTGGCCAGCGTGGTGTTGCTGGCAATTCTGGGCGCGCGCGGCGCACTGTCCTGGCAGCGTGCCCGCGCGTACGCACCGGCGCTGCTGACAGTGGGCCTGCTGGGCGTGGCCGGCTTCAACCTGGCGATGTTTTTCGGGCTGCGTACCACCCCTCCATTCAACGCGGCACTGATGATGGCCACCACGCCACTGTGGACGCTGCTGCTATCGGCCGTGCTAGCAAATGAGCGCATGGCGCTGGACCGGGCTGGTTTGCGCTCTGGCCGGTGTGGTCTTGGTGGTCAGCGACGGCGATCCGGCACGGTTGCTAACGCTGCAATTGGCCCTGGGCGATCTGATCGTGCTCGGCGGTGCGCTGTGCCGGGCACTGGCCACGGCCGTGTCGGATCGCTATCTGGGCGCGCTCAGCGCACTGGAAACCACCACCTGGTCGATCGTGGCCGGCACCGTGGTGATGCTGGCGCTGGCGGCGGCGCTCGAGCATCCGCTGCGGCCCGCCGATGCGGCACCGGCCAGCGTCCACCTCGGCATCGTCTACCTGACGCTGTGCAGCAGCGTGCTCGGTTACCTGCTGTGGTTCGGTGCGATCCGCCGCGTCGGCGCGGGCACCGCTGCAGGATTCTTCAACCTGGTGCCGGTATTCGCGCTGCTGGCTTCGCTGCTGGAAGGACGCCAGCTACCGGGCATCCAGGCCGCCGGCGTGGCGGTGGTGGTGGCCGGGGTGGTGATCGCATCGCGCCAGACCGCGACGCCAGCGCCTGCACAATCGTGCTCCGCGCGTTGAAAGCACGTGTCGGCAATGTGTTGCGAACGATTGCTCGCCCTCGACTGGGCGGCCTGCAGTGGCGAAACAGCACTGCTTACGCAACTCAGCGCCTAACGGACTGGATTGAGTAAGCCTGGCAGGGCGATATGACTGAACTCCTGGACGCAGTAGCCGCGAAACTGGGCGAAGGAAGGTCATTACGCCCTCTGTTGCGTTGGAAACAACCCGGCATGGATAAAAAAAAGTTACCGGTCGCACCCAAACCCCAAGACTCAATCTCCATACGGATTTATGTCAGGCGCACTACTTTGAGCCTGATGATATTGGTTATCGAATTTAATCATGCATGCCACTGCCACTTGCCACTGAAAAAAGTGACATCACCCACTAAAGATGTCCCGCTTCAGGCCGCTACCCTCGCAGGTGGCGAAAACCCACCAGACGAAGCGCAGGTCGCTGGTAGCAAGTCAGCCATCTCGCCGTTCTACGAATGAACTGTTCATCAACAATGCGCGGTGGACGCATTTGGTGATGAACGACATCTGGTGCCGCCTCACGAAATCCACGATTGGCAAGCAACCGTAACAGGACCGCTGCGCAGCCGCAGTAAGCAAGGAGAGTCACTAACATGTACAAGAAGAGCATCATTCTGGCATCGTGCGTCGCCGTAGCGACAGGTGTCTGGTATGCGGGCGCCGCAACGACCGACGTAACGCACTCCGCTCCCGAAAAAGCTCAAGCCGCCGCGCAGTCTGGATATCCTGCGGCTGCCGTTGATCGCGCAATTGGTGCTTCTGGCCCGACTGCAGGCTCGTCCGCATCTTTTGATGCGCCGGACAATGGCACGCTGGTTTCATACGACAAAAAGCCGTCCATCAAGGAAGGTCCATTCGATCTCTATCCCGCCCGCATCAGCGAAAGCTATGCGCTACGCGCAACGATAGAAGGGCAAATGACAATCGTCGCGCCAGACGGCACTCGCTTGAAAATGGATTATGTCCGTCATGTCGAGGGCAAAAATGGCAACTGGACATGGGTAGGTCGTTTGCCTGGCGCACAGATCGGTGAGGAATCGGTCGTGACCTTCGGCAAGAATGCCGTCTTTGGATCGCTTGGCAGCAGCGGTGGCAAGGTCTACCGCATATCCACGATCAACGGCCAGCCATATGTCATGTCTGCGTCTCAGGTCCAATTGCAAGCAGCTACTCCTAGCAAGCGCGGCGACGCGCTCACACCTCCACAGTCGGCAGCCGCTACATCGTCTGCCGCACCTGGTGCGATTCCCGAGTACACAAGCCTGGCCCAGGTGAACGCGGCAGCGGGTACGACATCGACCAACACCATTGACGTCGTCCTCGGCTACACGCCTGATTACAAAGCCTATCGGGGCGGAGAATCCGCAATCGAGACAGTGATGACCAATCTGGTGGAAATTGCCAATCAAGCCTTCGCAAATGCGAACGTACAAGCGCGTTATCGCTTGGTCGGCACCATAGAAGTTGCCTATACCAACAACAACGACAACAGCCAGGCGCTGCAAGAAGTGACCTGGATTAGTGCTTACAACGATGCTTTCCGCCCGATCCGCCAGATCCGTGAAAACTACGGCGCCGACCTCGTCGCAGTGATTCGCCGCTATAACGATTCCACCCAAAACAACTGTGGCGTCGCTTGGGTGAATGGCCAAACCGACTCCCGCTATGCGTATGCGATCGTGTCTGAAGGCGTGGACGGAAACTACTATTGTCCGCCGACCACATTGGGGCACGAGCTCGGGCATCTGCTCGGCTCTTATCACCAGCGGGAAACCGGACAAGAAACCGGCTTCAACTATGGACATCGCAGCGATGTAGGCAGCTTTCACACCCTCATGGCCTATAGCATCAATGGCCAGCGCGAAGTCAATGTCTATTCAACGCCTTTTGTCCAAAGCTGTTATGGACAGTCGTGCGGCGTGATTGGCCAGGCCGACAACGCTATGGCATTCGTGATAACCATCCCCAGAATCGTTCAATTTCGGTCAACCATGGTCCCTTTTGACGACTCCAGCTCTCCAGGGCAGATCGTTGGCCCATCCGGAAAGTGCTTGGATGTGGCGGAGGGCGGTACCGGCGACATGTCCGCCATTAAAGTCTGGGGATGCAATGGGCTGCGGCAGCAAAAGTGGCACTGGCAGAGCCTGAGCCGCTCCTTCCGCAGCAATGGCACCGACAAGGTATTGGATATTCAGGGAGTGAATTCCAGCAATGGTGCGTCGATCCAGCTCTATTCACTGAATAGTTCGTCTAATCAACGCTGGAACTTCAGGACTTCGTCGATCATCGCCAGCGGAGGCAAGGTATTGGATGTCGCTAACGCTGGCAGCCAGAATGGAGCACGCCTGCAAACCTGGGACAACCTCGGAGGCTCCAATCAAATCTGGAACTTCAATCCAACAACCGGAGCAATCCAGGTTTCTACCGGCAGGTGCTTGGACGTCGCAGCATCCGGAGTGACAAGTGGCACCGCTGTACAGCTCTGGGATTGCTCGGGAACCAAAAACCAGAAATGGTCGCTTGGCAAGAACGGCTCGATCATCGGCTACGGCGGCAACTGCCTCGAAGCAGCCGGCAATTTTGGGGCAAATGGCCGATCGATCGTAATGGCCACGTGCAATGGCAGCCAGGCACAAACATGGCGCATTCGTGGACAGATTCGCAGCGACCTGAACAACAAGTGCCTGGATGACTCTGCTGGAGGTACCACCAACGGTGCACGTGCGCAGATGTGGGATTGCCTTGGCAATGTCAACCAGACGTGGGAAGTCCAGCCGAACTAACAAGAGGGCAGAACACGCCCCATTGAGAGACTTTTGTCTCTGGGTCTAGCCATTCAAACTGCCCTTGCGCCTTCATGCGGCAAGGGCAGTTTTTTTTCCAGGAATCAAGTTTCCTGGCAAGAGGCTCTGCAAGTCCAAAAAACTAATGTCCGTGACATCGAGTGGTACGACTCGATGTCACGGACCACAAAAAAACGCGAATGAGGCGATATCGCACCTCAGTTGCACGAACTACCAACACCTGAGCGAACACGTCGCTCCTATGGTCGCAAGCGTCACTGGTGCTTGGTGGATTTTGCGACGCGGCGCAGGATGTGCTCGCGATCCAGGATGCGGCCGACCGGGAATTCGTATTCGCCAACTTTCTCGAAGCCGTAGCGGGCATAGAAGCGCTGCGCGCCGAAATTCTCCGACCACACGCCGATCCATAGCGTGCGTGGGCCGTCGCGCTCCAGCCACTCCAGTGTGGTTTCGAACAGGCGGCTGCCCCAGCCGGTGTTCTGATAGTCCTTCAACAGATACAGCCGCTTGAGCTCTCCATCACCGGGACGCACATCTGCGTGCGGCAGCCCGCACGGCCCGGCGGCGGCGTGGCCGACCAACAGGTTGTCCATCTCCAGCAACCAGATCGCATAGTCCGGGTGCGCCAGCACGATGCGGGAGCGCTCCACTGCGTAGGTCTCTTCCAGAAAGCCGTGCAGGTCTTCTTGCGGATACAGATGCCCGAAGGTTTCGGTGAAGGTCTGTGCGGCCAGCAGCGACAAGGCTTCGGCATCGTCCGGTGTGGCGCGGCGGATGCGGGTCATGCGGGACTCTCGTGCCGGGTAGACGTGGCAGCTTCTCGCATGCGGCCGCGTTGCTGCAAGCGGGGAATGGGGATTGGGGATTGGGGATTGGGGAATCGGGAATCGGGAATCGGGAATCGGGACAGCATCTGCGATGCGTGAATTCCCCGGCAGGATTCGGCATGGGCGCTGACGGGTTTCACCAAGCGCGCACGACCGGCTCCGCATGGCACCGCGCAGGAAAGATGAACACTGCGAGGAATGGTGATCCACTGGCGGAGCTCAGGCGCGCTTGAGGCGGACCTGCAGGACGCACTGCCGTCGGTGATCGGCGGCGGTTGGACGGCGGTGACCGGTGCGCAGCGCGCAGCCCCTGACCCTGGCGCTAACGTTCCACCAAAGCGCGCAGCGCTGGCTGCGCTGGGCGCCTCGTACAGATGACCACGCACACGGCATGGCCATCTGCTAGCACAGGTCAGACCTGCCTGGGGCGCACCTGCACGTGCACTTCGGCCAGCTGCTCGGCCGGAATCGGCGACGGGGCGTCGGTCATCAGATCCTGCGCGCCGGTGGTCTTGGGGAACGGGATCACGTCGCGGATCGATTCGGTGCCGGCCATCAACGCAGCGATACGGTCGATCCCGAAGGCGATGCCGCCGTGCGGCGGTGCGCCGTAGTTCAGCGCATCCAGCAGGAAGCCGAACTTGGCGCGCGCTTCCTCGGCGCCGATGCCCAGCAACTCGAACACCGCGCTCTGCATGTCGGGGCGGTGGATACGGATCGAGCCGCCGCCGATTTCGTTACCGTTGAGCACCATGTCGTAGCTGCGCGAGACCGCCGTGCGGGCATTGGCGCGCAGGTCGGCGATGTCGTCCACCGCCGGCGCGGTGAAGGGGTGATGCAGGGCGACGTAACGCTGCGCTTCGTCGTCCCATTCGAACATCGGGAAGTCGGTGACCCACAGCGGCGCCCAGCCATCGGCGATCAACTTGAAGTCCTTGCCGGCCTTCAAGCGCAGCGCGCCCATGAAATCGGACACGGTGTTATAGCCGCCGGCACCGAAGAACACGATGTCGCCATTGCTCGCACCCACGTGCTTGAGCAACGCGGCAAACGCCTCTTCGGAAAAGAACTTGGCGATCGGCGAGCTGACTTCGCCGGTTTCCGACAGCTTGATATAGGCCAGGCCCTTGGCGCCGTACTTGGCGGCATGCGCGGCGTACTCGTCGATCTGCTTGCGCGACAGCGCGGCGCCACCGGGAATGCGCAGCGCGGCCACGCGGCCGTCGGCATCGTTGGCGGCAGCGGTAAACACCGGGAATTCGCTGGATTTGACCAGCTCGGCCACATCGACCAATTCCAGCGCGATGCGCAGGTCCGGCTTGTCCGAGCCATAGCGACGCATCGCCTCGGCCCAGGTCATGCGCGGGAACTGCGCGGCCAACTCGACGTCCACCACCTCCTTGAAGATGGCGCGGATCATGTTTTCGACGAAATCCTGCACGTCGCGCTCGCGCACGAAGGCGAACTCCATGTCGAGCTGGGTGAATTCCAGCTGCCGATCGGCGCGCAGCGCCTCGTCGCGGAAGCAGCGCGCGATCTGGTAGTAGCGGTCGAAGCCGGCCACCATCAGGATCTGCTTGAACAGCTGCGGCGACTGCGGCAGCGCGTAGAACTCGCCCGGATGCATGCGCGCCGGCACCAGGAAGTCACGTGCACCTTCCGGGGTGGCCTTGGTCAAAATCGGGGTTTCGATGTCCTGGAAATCGCGCGCATCCAGATGGCGGCGCAGCGCCTGTACCAGCTTGATGCGGGTGCGCTGCATGCGCTGCATTTCCGGACGACGCAAATCCAGATAGCGGTACTTCAGCCGGGTTTCTTCGCCCGGATTTTCGTGCGCATGGAACGGCAGCGGCGCGGCCTTGTTGAGGATGGTGATGCGGGTGGCGATCACTTCCACCTTGCCGGTGCGCAGCTTGTCGTTGACCGCATGCCGCGCACGCACCACGCCTTCGACCTGCAGCACGTCTTCGTAGCCGAGGCTGGCGGCGACCGGGAACACCTCGGCGTTCTCGGGCTCCACCGTCACCTGCACGATGCCTTCGTGGTCGCGCAGGTCGATGAAGCACACCCCGCCCAGGTTGCGGGCCACGTCGGTCCAGCCGGCGAGAGTGACGGTTTGGCCGATCATGGTCTCGTCGACCAGGCCGCAGAAGTGGGTACGCATCGAAAGCTCCGCTGAAAACCCGACACAGGACAGCGCCGGAGAGCCGGATATTCTGGGGCCGGCGGGCGGCAGGAGCAAATGCGCAGGCACTCATGGGCGCTTAAGTCAGCGCCCGGCTGAATAGGCGCCAGATCCCTCCGCACCAAGGACGACACGATGCTGCGCACCGCCCTGCTGCTCTCCGGCTTCGGCCTGATCTCCCTGACCGGCCTGCTCACCAGCGCTCCTGCCACCGCGCAGGACCGCGGCTGGAACGGCCCCAGCATCACCTGCTCCAGCAACGACAACCGCCGCCGCGAATGCGATACGCCATTCCGTGGCCGCGCCGTGCTGGTGGAAAACATCTCCGGCACACGCTGCATCGAAGGCCGCAACTGGGGCAGCGACCGCGGCCGGGTCTGGGTGGACGATGGCTGCCGCGCGCGCTTTGTCGAAGGCCGCGGCGGCGGCTGGGACCGTGGCGATCGTGGCTACGGCGGCCGCGACGACCAGCCGCGCGACGACTACGCCCTGACCTGCGCCAGCGACGATCGCCGCCTGCGCACCTGCGACTGGGACCGCCGTTACGGCCGGCCGGTGCTGACGCGGCAGCTGTCCGACGCGCGCTGCGCCGAGGGCCGCAACTGGGGCTACGACGCGCGTCGCGCGACGATCTGGGTCAACGATGGCTGCCGCGCACGCTTTGAGGCACGTTGAGCGGCCGCGCCTGCCGGCCGATCCTGGATTGGATCGGCCGGCGTGCGCCAGCCAGCCGCCGGCGCCGCTAGAAAGCCGCTCAGTGCCGCAAAAGACGGGTTGCGCCGCGTGTCAAGCGGCTTGCCCGTCAACGCCCCTGGCGTCGCGGATGCCGACATATCGACAACCACCCGACCGGCAAAGGCCTGACCGCAATACCCGGCAAGTGCGGCGAGAAAGCGATCGGCAGGCGCGGGACTGGCGGCGACGGCGTGCGGCGACGCGGACATCGCGCATCCCCCAGCGGCGGCGAGCGCCGCCAGCAGCAGGATCAGGCGGAAGCTCATCCGTTACGCGCGTGCCGCACCGGTCACGCAGGGTCGGAGGCGGGCTTGGCGGCCGGCTTGCTCTCGGCGGCCGGCGCTGGCTTGGCATCGCCCCCGCCGCTGCTGTCGGTGAGGTTTTTCTTCTTTTCCCCGGCCGATTTGAAGTCGGTCTCGTACCAGCCACTGCCCGACAGACGGAACGACGGCGCGGTGATCTGGCGCTTGATCGTGGCGGCAGCGCACGCCGGGCAGTTCTGCGGATCGGGGTCGGCCATCTTTTGCAGGCGGTCGAAGGCGTGGCCGCAGGTGGTGCACTGAAACGCGTAGATGGGCATGGAACTCTGGTCGGTGACGATGCGAAGGCGCAGATTCTAGAGCGTGCCGGGCGGTTTGAGGTGGGCCGCACAGTCTGCGCGAGGTGGGCGCAGACGCATCGCGGCACCGTTGGCAAGCCGCGCACCGGATCCTGCCGACGATGTTCTTCGCTCTCTGGCAACCTCCACGCGCTGGAGGCTGCATCTGTCATGGGCAGCGCCGACCACCCACGCATCGCAACGGAGTTACGCAGGCATGCAGAACACCGGCACGCAGCGCCATGCCGTGACCGATGCGGCGGCGACCACACGCCAAAACAAACATCGCACGCACTGGCTACATAACGCAGCGCCGATGCGTTGCACGTCTGCAGTAAAAAACAGGCAACTGCGCAAACGTAGCGACGAGGTGAAAGAGGCCAATCGAGCGGGCTGTTAAACTTGGTCACGTGATCGACGCGCCTTTTCCCCCACAAAGGCCGCTTCCATGTTGCGGCTGACTGCGCTTTTGCTCGGTGTTGCCCTGCTGCTGACCGGCGGCGGGCTGCTCGGCACGCTGCTGGCCGTGCGCGGCGGGCAGGCCGGTTTCGACGCGCGTGCGCTGGGGCTGATCATGTCCGGCTATTTCGCCGGCTTCTTTCTCGGCACCTTCTTCGCACCGCCGCTGATCCGCCGGATCGGCCATATCCGCGCCTTCGCGTTCTATGCCGCGCTGGCCGCCATCGCGGTGCTGCTGCATCCGATCTGGCTGAGCGCCTGGGCCTGGGGTTTGCTGCGGCTGGTCACCGGTGTGGCGCTGGTCGGTCTCTATACGGTGATCGAGAGCTGGCTCAATGCCGAGCCGGATGCACGCCGACGCAGCCGGGTGTTCTCGGTGTACATGGCGATCAATCTGTCTGCGCTTGCACTGGGCCAGGTACTGCTCACTGCCGGTGATGCGCGTGCGCCGGCGATGTTCACGCTGACCGCGATCCTGATCTGCGCGGCGGTGATGCCGGTGATGACCACACGGCTGATCCCGCCCGAGGTGCCGCACGTGTCGCGCCTGCGGCTGAAAACGCTGTACGCGCTCGCCCCGGTGGCGACCATCGGCGCGGGATTGTCCGGCCTGGCGATGGGTGCGTTCTGGGGCCTGTTGCCGGTGTACGCCGACCGCATCGGGCTGGATGCCGATGGCGTGGCGATGTTCATGCTGAGCGCCATCGTCGGCGGCGCGGTGCTGCAATGGCCGATCGGGCGCATCAGCGACGGCCATGACCGCCGCATCGGGCTGGTGGCGGTGAGCGTGCTGGCGGCCAGTGTCGCCATCGCTGCGGCGCTGCCGATGGTGCAGGCGCAGACCACGCTGCTGTTCGTGCTGTTCTTCGTGTACGGCGGGCTGGCGTTCTCGCTGTATCCGTTCGCGGTTGCGCACATGCTGGACTACCTGCCGCGCGAACAGCTGCTGTCCGGCTGCAGCAGCCTGCTGCTGGTCCACGGTGTGGGCGCGGCGCTCGGCCCCGCATTGGCCGGCGGCGCGATGCAGAAATTCGGACCGGCCGCATTGCCGGTGTATTTCGCGGTGATGCTGCTGGGCCTGGCCGGTTTCACCCTGACGCGGCTGCTGCGCTTTGCGCGCCTGCGCACCCATCCGATTGCGTTCCGTCCGATGTTGCGCACCACGCCATCGGCGTTGGAACTGATCCCGGAAACCGATTCTCCCTCCCCTCCCAAAAAGGACGCCCATTGACTGATCAAACACTTCATTCGCATCCCTCATCCCCGACTCACCCCCGCCCGGATCCGGCCGTGATCCTGGCCACCGACCTGGACGGCACCTTCCTGGCCGGCTCCGCCGAGCAGCGTCACCAGCTCTATCGTCTGGTCGATCAGCATCCGGAAATCCGCCTGATCTTCATCACCGGGCGCGGCCTCGAAGCAGTGATGCCCCTGCTCACCGATCCCACCATTCCCCGCCCCGATTACGTGGTCTGCGACGTTGGCGCCACCGTGGTCGATGGGCACACCCTGCAGCCGCTGCAGCCGTTGCAATCGATGATCGATGCACACTGGCCGGGCGAACAGGTGGTGGCGCAGGCGATGCGCGCGTTTCCGCAACTGCAGCGCCAGGACGTACCGCAGGAACGCCGGTGCTCGTATTTCTGCGATCCGGCGACGCTGGCACCCTTGCGCGCGCAGATCGAAGACAGCGCACGCGCACTCGGCTGCGACGTGCTGTATTCGGCCGATCGCTATCTGGACATCCTGCCGCCGGACACCGACAAGGGCCGCACGCTGGCGGCCCTGGCGCGCCATCTGGACTTGCCGCGCGAACGCATCCTGGTGGCCGGCGACACGCTCAACGATCTGTCGATGTACCGGGCCGGTTTTCGCGGCGTCTGCGTCGGCGATTCGGAGCCGGCGCTGACGCAGGCCACCGCTCATCTGCCCGAGACCTATCACGCCAGCGCGCCCGGCTGCGGCGGCATCCTTGAAGCGATCGCGCATTTCGGTCTGTTGGCCGCCAACGACCCGCATGTGCCGGCGATGCAGGTACCGCGCAAGGGTGGCGCCGATCTGGTGATGGTCTATCACCGCCTGCCCTATGACGAAGTGGTCGAAGACGGCCAGCTGGTGCGCCGCGCGCCACGTTCGCCGAACGGCATCATTCCCTCGCTATTGGGCTTCTTCGAAGGCGGCCAACGTGGTTCGTGGGTGGCCTGGAGCATCGACGATCCCAAGCGCGGGCCGTTCCAGACCCATACCGAGGTCGATACGCAGCGCTATCCCACGCTGACGGCCGCACGCGTGCCGCTGAGCAAGAGCGAGGTGGACATCTTCTACAAGCGTTTCTCCAAGGAAGCGTTCTGGCCGATGCTGCATGTGTTCTGGGAGCGCGCGCGTTTCCGCGAAGACGATTGGCAGGTGTTTTTGACCGTCAACCGCAAATTCGCCGAAGCCACCTCCGCCGAAGCCGCGCACGGCGCCACCGTGTGGATCCACGATTACAACCTGTGGATGGTGCCGGCGTACCTGCGCGAGCTGCGCCCGGACCTGAAGATCGCCTTCTTCCATCACACCTATTTCCCCTCGGCCGATGTGTTCAATGTGGTGCCGTGGCGGCGCGAGATCATCGGCAGCCTGATGTGCTGCGACTATGTCGGCTTCCATATTCCACGCCAGGTGGAGAACTTCGTCGACGTGGTGCGCGGCGTGATGCCGGTGGAACGACTGGCGCAGGAAAGCTGCGCTCCGCGCTTTCTGACCTATGGATGCGCGGTGGGCCTGGATACGATGACCACCTGCCTGCGCGTGGCCGACCGCGACGTGGCGCTGGGTGCGCACCCGGTCGGCACCGATCTGCGCCGCATTCGCACCAGTCTGAGCCAGCCGGACGTGCGCAACGACATCTTCAAACTGCGCCGCGAGATCGGAGCGCGCAAGCTGGTGCTGTCGGTGGAGCGACTGGATTACACCAAGGGCACGCTGGCCAAGCTGGAAGCCTTCGAGCGCCTGCTCGATCGCCAGCCGCAGCTACTCGGCAAGGTCACCTTGCTGATGGTGTGCGTGCCCGCCGCGCGCGAGATGACCATCTACCGCACCTTGCAGACACAGATCGAGCAGGCAGTGGGTCGCATCAACGGACGCTTCTCGCGGCTGGACTGGACCCCGGTGCGGTTCTTCGCCCAGGCACTGCCGTTCGAGCAGGTGGTGGCGCATTACGCCGCCGCGCAGGTGATGTGGATCACCCCGCTGCGCGACGGGCTGAACCTGGTCGCCAAGGAGTTCGTCGCGGTGCAGGGCATCGAAGGTGGCAGCGGCGTGCTCGTGCTCAGCGAATTCGCCGGCGCCGCCGCCGAATTGAAGGGCGCGGTGCTGACCAATCCGCACGATCCGCTCGATCTTGCCGCCGGCCTGCTGCAGGCCTTGTCGATGCCCGACGACGAGGCCGCCGGGCGCTTGCGACAGCTGTACGACAGCGTGGAGTACTACGACGTGGACCGCTGGGGACGCGAGTTCCTGCAAGCGGTCGCACGCAGCCGCGGCGCGCAGGGGCGGCCGGCGCTGCACCCGCCCACCACGGCCGTCGAACCGGTGGCCTGACCCGACCGGCAGTACGAACGCATGACAACGCCCGGCTCGTCCGGGCGTTGTCATGTGGGCGCAGATGCGGTGCGCCTGCGACCCGACGCACCCCCCGTCATCATCACGCAATGCAGACGCGGCAGGCTTGCGAGCTCCCTCCCCGCTTGTTGGATTGCAATGGATTCGACGTCCTCCTCGCGCGTGCGCCACCCGGCCACGCTCGCGCTGCTGCTGGTTCCGCTCACCCTGCCCGCCTACGCACAGCAAACCCCGGACGGCGCAACGCCAGGCCCGACCGCGGCCGAACCGGCCGGCAACGGCGAGCAGGTGTCCACGCTCGACCAGGTACAGGTGGTCGGCCAGGCGATGACGTATTCCAAGACCACCGTCAGCAAGGAAATGCTGGACCGCCAGTTCGTGCTCGGCAGCGTCAACGACGCGCTCAACGAACTGCCCGGCGTGGTGGTCACCGAAGCCGATGCGTTTGGTTCCTCGGACTGGGGCACGCAGATCAGCATGCGCGGCTTCGTCAGCAATCGCGACACCCAGCAGATCGGCACCACCATCGACGGCGTGCCCAACGGCGGCTCGGCGTATGGCGGCGGCTCCAAGGCCAACCGCTTCATCGACATGCCCGATCTGGAAACGGTGGAAGTCAGCCAGGGCACCGCCGACATCGCCTCGCGCTCCAACGAAGCGCTGGGCGGCACCTTGAACTATCTCACCGGCGAACCGCTGGAAACGCAGCGTGTGCGCGTGATCGGCGGCATCGGCGACAACCAGGCGCGCAAGTATTACGCGCGCTACGACACCGGCCTGCTCGGCGACAACACGCGCGCCTGGGTCAGCGGTTCGTCGGCGCGCAACGACGACTGGATCGACGGCAGCGGCCACACCAGCCGCGATCACCTGGCCGGCAAGTTCGTCAGCGTGTTGGACAAGTGGACGCTCAGCGGCTACGCGTCCTACGACGATGCCGACGAATCCGAATACACCAGCGTGACGCCGGAGCAGTTCGCGCGCGATCCCGAACATGACCTGCTCACCGGCACGCTCACCGGCATTCCGTACCTGGATCAGAACTACCGCTCCGGCTCGCGCGCACTGCGCAAGAACACCTTCGGCTACCTGCGTGGCGCCTTCGATGGCGGCAATGGGTTCAAGACCACGCTCACCGGCTACGCGCACCGCATGCAGGGCCGTGGCGACTGGATTCCGCCTTACCTGGTGGACGTCACCAACGATGGTGCCGGCGCACCGGAATCGGAAGCGCGCGGCGGCAACACCGTGTATGCCGGCAGCGACCTGGGCAAGCTGTATTACCTCACCCCCGGCGGCGCGGCGGCCACCATGCTGGCCGGCTGCGCAGGCAGCGATGCATTGCCTGCCGAATCCAATCCGGCCTGCTATCCGGCAGGGTCGGTCCCGGTGCAGTCGTACCGCCACAGTCACTACGACAACCACCGCGCCGGTGCGATGGCCGATGTGGAATGGCGTGCCGATCTCGGCGCCATCGACAATACCGTGCGCGCCGGTGCCTGGCTGGAGCGCTACGATCGCAGCGTCACCCGCGACTGGCACCGCCTGCTCAACGTCGGCACCAACATCAGCTTCGATCATCAGCCGTACTGGGTGCAGTTCAAGGACCAATACCAGACCGACGAGCAGATGTACTACGTCGAAGATGTGATGCGCTATGGCGCGTTCGCCTGGCGCGTGGGCGTCAAGCAGTTCTTCGTCGACCAGACCCGCGACCGCCGTATCGGCGATGCGCAGCATGTGGAATCGGATTCGCATTCGGACCCGCTGCTGTCGGCCGGCCTGACCTGGACCACCCCGGTGCAGGGCCTGGAAGCCTTTGCCGGTTACTCGCAGAACTTTGCCGCGATTCCCTCCGGCGTGCTGGGCGAAACCGACCCGGTCGCGCTGAGCCGGGTCAAGCCGGAAACCGCCGACAACGTCGAGCTCGGCCTGCGCATCAGCCGCTGGCCGTTGACCGGCAGCGTGACGCTGTACGACATCCGCTTCGACAACCGCATCGTCTATGTGCCGGCCAACTTCGTCAGCGGCATCGACTATCTCGGCGAAACCGATGGCGTGTATGAAAACTTCGGCGGCGTGCATGCGCGCGGCGTGGAAGCAGCGCTGGGGTATGGCTGGGACAACGGCTGGCGTCTCAACGGCGCCTACACCTACAACAAGGCCGATTATCTCGGCAGCGGCGATGCTGCGCGCGATACCGCGCTGGAGATCACGCCTGGTGCGCAGGTGATCGGCCAGCCGCGCAACACGCTGGTGGTGTCGGCCGATTGGCGCGGCCAGGCATGGCGCTTCGGTGTGTCCGGGCGTTATCTGGGCAAGCGCTATCTGGATGCATCCAACGTTGCCGCGCTCGACGGCGTGACCACCTTCGATGCCAACCTCGGCTTGGAACTGTCGCAGCTATCGTCGCAACTCAAGGGAATGCAACTGGCGCTCAATGTCAGCAATCTCACCGACAAGCGTTATCTGGAAGGCGTGGATGGCAGCGACAGCGCGTTCATCGCCGCACCGCGCACGGTCGGCCTGACGCTGACGCTGGATCTGTAACGTCAGATCGACAGCTGCGTGGATGCGCCGACGCTGTTGCTTCTTGCGCTGGTGAGCGAGGGAGGATTGGGGTGAGGGCACAAGCGCCCCCATCCGCCCTTCGGGCAGCTTCCCCCGCAGGCGGGGGAAGGGACTCGGCGAGGTTCGGCCAACCACGCAAGATGCGGGGGACATCCTTCCGCAGCAATCCGCCCCCTCTCCCGCCTGCGGGAGAGGGCTGGGGTGAGGGCACGGCGCCCCCATCCGCCCTTCGGGCAGCTTCCCCCGCAGGCGGGGGAAGGGACTCGGAGAGGTTCGGTCAATCACGCAGGATGCGGGGAGATCCTTCCGCAGCAATCCGCCCCCTCTCCCGCCTGCGGGAGAGGGTTGGGGTGAGGGCACGGCGCCCCCATCCGCCCTTCGGGCAGCTTCCCCCGCAGGCGGGGGAAGGGAGTCGGAAGGGTTTAGCCAATCAAGAGGTGACACGATGATCGATCTTCCCCGCCGCCGTGTGTTGCAGGCCGGACTCAGCGCTGGTACGGCGGCGCTCTTGCCGAGCATCGCGCGTGCCGCAGCAATCGCACCGGACCGTCGCACCGGCACGCTGGAAGATCTGCAACACGTGGTGATCCTGATGCAGGAAAACCGCGCGTTCGATCATTACTTCGGCAGCCTGCCGGGCGTGCGCGGGTTCGGCGATCGCTTTCCGATTCCCGCGCCGCCGCTGCCAGGTGCCCCCACACGTACGGTGTGGCTGCAACCCAGCCAGGATGGCCGCCAGTGGCTGACCCCGTTCGCACTGGATACGGCAGCGCAATTCGGCTTCATGCGCGTGCAGGGCACGCCGCATAGCTGGGTGGACGCCCAGTACGCCTGGGACCATGGACGGCTCGGGCATTGGACCGCAGCCAAGCACAACCACGCACTCGGCTATTACGGGCGTGCGGACATTCCGTTCCAGTACGCGCTGGCCGATGCATTCACCGTCTGCGATGCATACCACGCCTCGATCCAGACCGGCACCAATTCCAATCGCGTGTTTCTGTGGACCGGCAGCAACGATCCGCAGGCACGCGCCGGTGGGCCGGTGATCGGCAACTCGCACGACAACTTTGCGGAATTGGGCGGTTTCGCCGAGCCGTATCGTTGGACCACGTATGTCGAGCAGTTGCAGAGCGCCGGGGTGTCCTGGCAGATCTATCAGGACATGCGCGACAACTTCACCGACAACCCGCTCGCCGGCTTTGCGCCATTTCGCCAGGCGTTCAGCGGCGCCCCCGGCCACGATGCGCCGCTGCGCGCGCGCGGGGTGAGTACGCGCGGCGTGGAGCAATTGCGCGACGACGTGCTTGGCGGGCGTTTGCCGTCGGTGAGTTTCCTCATTGCCGATGCGGCCGGCAGCGAACATCCGGAACCGTCCAGTCCCGCACAAGGCGCCGCTTACACCGCGCGCGTGCTGGATGCGCTGACCGCCGATCCACAGGTCTGGAGCCGCACCGCGTTGCTGTTGATGTTCGACGAGAACGACGGCTTTTTCGATCACGTGCCGCCGCCGGCACCACCGTCGCTGGACCCACGTGCGGCCGGCGGCGTTGCCGGGGCATCGAGCGTGGCCACCGACGACGACTACCATCGCCACCCCGCACCCGGCGAGCAAAAGGTGGATCTGCCCGACTTGCGCGGCCGCCCCTACGGCCTGGGCCCGCGCGTGCCGCTGTACGTCATTTCGCCGTGGAGTCGCGGCGGCTGGGTGGATTCGCAGGTGTACGACCACACCTCGGTGCTGCGCCTGCTGGAACGTCGCTTCGGCGTGCCTGCACCGGAGATCACGCCGTGGCGGCGTGCGGTCTGCGGCGACCTCACCAGCGCGTTCGATTTTCGCAACGCGGATACGCGCCCGTTCGTTGCCGCGTTGCCCGATATCAGCGCCAGCGCAGCGCGCGCGGCGGCATTGCGCGAACACAGCTTGCCGCCGCTGCCGGCGACGCTGCAACCGCCGCAGCAGCCGTTCGGTGTGCGGCGCTCACGCGCGGTGCCTTATCGTCCCGCCGTGCAGCTGGCCTATGGGCAGGAGGAGCCCGGCAAGGTGCTGCTACGCATGTCCAACAGCGGCGCTGCCCTCGTGCTGCATGTCTACGACCGCTACGACCTGACCGCGATTCCGCGCCGCTACACGGTCGGCAAGGGCGCCACATTGGAAGGCAGCTGGCCCACCTACGATGGCCGCTACGATCTGTGGCTGATCGGCCCCAATGGCTTCCATCGCCACTATTGCGGCGATCTGAGCGCTGCATTGCTCACCGCCGATGTCATGCAGGATCCGAACGATCCGACCCTGCTGGCGGTAACGCTGCGCAACGCCGGCAATGCCGCCGTGCGCGTGGCGCTGCAGCCGGCGGCGTATGCGAATGCGCAGCCACACGAACGACTTGCCGTTACGCCCGGCAGCACCCAGCGACGTAGCTGGAAGGCCGGTGCAAGCGGCGGCTGGTACGACCTGTGGGTGCAACACGACGGCGCAGCCCAGCGTCTGGCCGGACGCATCGACACTGGTGCAGACAGCGTCAGCGATCCAGCCATGGGGGGACCGGCGCGGCTGCAGCAAGACATGCCTTTGTCGATCGGCGCACTCGGCTGAGCCTTGCAGCCAGGCGTGCGGTGGGAGCGCATGTCTGACTGCGTGATCAGCACGCTTGCGCACGGCCGCGCTCAGCGCGCGTCGGCCGCGTCCAGCATGCCGATCGTGCCTAACCAGGTTTCCACCAGATGCGGCCATTGCGCGATCGGCAGTGCGCCCGCGCGCAGACCGAACGCATGCCCACCTTCGGCATAGAGATGCATTTCGACCGGTACGCCGGCCTGATTGAGCGCCACGTAGTAGGCCAGCGACTGACTGACGCCATCCACCGCATCGTCCTCGGCCTGCAGCAAAAAGGTCGGCGGCGTTCTGGCAGTGACGGTGATGTCTGGCCGCAGCGACAGATGGGTCGGATCGCGCGTGGCGCCGTCTTCATCCTCGTGCGCCCACAGATGGCCAGGATAGACGGCGATGGCGAAGTCCGGGCGGCAACTCTGCGCATCCGCCGCGTCCACCGGCGGATACGTGCGCTTCGCGAAATGCGTACTGATCGCGGCCACCAGGTGTCCGCCCGCAGAAAAACCGAGCACACCGATCTTGTGCGGGTCCACGGCCAACTGGTCCGCCTGCGCGCGCACCAGCCCTAGTGCACGCTGGGCGTCCTGCAGGGCCGTTTGCACCTTCGGGTAATAGCGGCGGTCGTTGATCCAGGTCGGCCCCGAGTTCGGGACGCGGTATTTCAACAGCACACAGGTAATACCGCGCGCGGTCAGCCAGTCGCAGATTTCCGTCCCTTCCAGATCCATGGCCAGGACTTGATAGCCACCGCCGGGGAACACCAGCACCGCCGCACCGGTGTTGTGCGTTTTGGGCGTATACACCGTCATCGTCGGGCGGCTGACATCGTTGACCCTGGCCCACCACGTGCGCCCTTCGCCGGGACCGACCGATTCCGGCTTCGGATGCGGCAACGCATTGGGAACCTTGCCAGGCCAGATCGGTACCTGCACATGGCCCGGCGCCGGTTGCCAGATCTCCGCCTGCGCCGATGTGTGAGCGAGCACAAGTGCAGCGGCTGCTACTGCAAAAAGAAGCGAATTACGCATTGGGAGTGATCCAGTGGATGGCGAGAGTGGGATAGGAGTGGATGCGATGCGTTCGATTGCAGGCCTGGCAGCGCATGCGCCTGGATGTCGTGATCTGCAATGCGAGCGCGGCTGCCGCGCTCCACTGGAATGCGCGATGCCGCAAGCCTGCGGCGGCATACGCTGGGCCGCCACGCTCGCGGAGCGAGGAGATGGCTACGCCGCAGACGCGCCTAGCACCGCGACACTCAATCCGCGAGCGTCTCGCGCACCGCGACCGCCACCGCCTTCAGCGCCGCATCGCGTGCTGCGTCGTCGACCTTGGCGCCGTTCAAGTACGTCGTCAGCAGCAGTGGCGCCCGGCCCTTCGGCGGCCAGAGGATGGCGATGTCGTTGCGGGTATCGGTGCCGTTGCTGCCGGTCTTGTCGCCGATCGTCCAGTCGGGCGTGAGCCCCGCACGCAGGCAATCGTCGCCGGTGCGGTTGTCGATCATCCAGGCGGTCAGCTGCTTGCGCGAGGCCGGTTGCAGCGCGTCGCCGAGCAGCAGCGTGCGCAGCGTGGCGGCCATCGCCGCAGGGGTGGTGGTATCGCGCGGGTCGCCGGCGGCAAACCGGTTCATCTCCGGCTCGTAGCGGTCGCTGCGGGTCTGGGCATCGCCGATGCTGCGCAGGAAGGCGGTCAATCCGGCCGGGTCGCCGATCAGCGGAAACAGCAGGTTGGCGGCAGGATTGTCGCTGTAGATCATCGTGGCCCGGCACAGTTCGCCGACACTCAGCGAACCGCCGACATGGCGCTCGGTCACCGGCGCATGCTCGAGCATGTCCGAGGCACGGATCTTGACCCGTTGCGCCAGCGTCAGCCTGCCCTGGTCCACCCGCTGTAATACTGCAGCAGCCAATACAAATTTGAAGGTGCTGCACATCGGAAAGCGCTCGTCTTCACGCTGACCGATGCGCTTGCCGGTGGCGCTGTCGAGCAGGCCGATGCCCAGGCGGCCGCCGGTGCCACGTTCGATCTCCGCCCACCGTGCCCGCAGCGCATCGTCTGCCGTCATCGCCGGGGTAAGCGCCCATGCGGGTCTGGAGGCTGCAAGCAGCACGCTCGCGCCGGTGGCGCACAAGAATTGTCGACGGTTCAACATGGACTATGCCTCCTCGGGAGAGCCCGCAGTATCGGCGCAGGCTGGCCACCGGACTATTGCGATGTTTCAATCCCTGGCATGAATTGAACTAATCTCTGCGCATGCCCCGCCCTCGCCTCCCACTCAATGCCCTGCGCGCCTTCGAGGCCGCTGCGCGTCATCAGAACCTGACCCGCGCGGCCGGCGAGTTGTGCGTCAGCCAGGCCGCACTCAGTCACCAGATCAAGGCGCTGGAGCAACAGCTGGGCACCAGCCTGTTCCACCGTCTGCCGCGCGGCGTGGCGCTCACCGACGAGGGCGCGGCGTTGGCGCCGGTGCTGGGCGAGGCCTTCGACCGCATCGCCGCCACCCTGGAGCGCTTTGCCGATGGGCGCTATCGCGAGGTGCTCAGCGTGGGCGTGGTGGGCACCTTCGCCACCGGCTGGCTGCTGCCGCGAGTGCCGGCCTTTCATGCCGCGCACCCGGAGATCGAATTGCGCCTGTCCACTCACAACAACCGGGTCGACCTGGCCGGCGAAGGGCTGGATCTGGCGATCCGTTTCGGCGATGGCGACTGGCAGGGCCAGATCGCGCATGCGCTGATGGAGGCGCCGTTTGCGCCGGTGTGCGCGCCCAGCATGGCGCGCGGCTTACGCACCCCGGCCGATCTGGCGCAGCTGCCGTTATTGCGTTCGTACCGCCAGGACGAATGGCCGCAGTGGTTTCGCGCCGCGGGTGTGGCCGACGTCAGCGCACGCGGGGCGATGTTCGATTCGTCGTTGACCCTGGCCAGCGCGGCGGCGGCCGGTGCCGGCGTGGCGTTGCTGCCGCTGCCGATGTTTCGCCAGGATCTGGATGCAGGGCGCCTGGTGTGCCCGTTCCCGATCCAGATCGACGCCGGGCGCTATTGGCTCACCCGGCTGCGCTCGCGCCCGGAAGGCGACGCCGATGCGCGACTGCGCGACTGGCTGCTGGCAGAGCAACAGCGCTCCGGCTGAGCGCTCTCTGCAACTGCGTGCTCAGCGGCGCGCGGACGCCTCGATGCCCTGCACCGCCACGCGGCGAAACGCCTCGTAGTGCGCCTTGTCGGCGAACCAGTGCGGGGCGAACAACTCGAACAAGCGGTCGTTGTGATACAGCAGCAGAACGCGCTCGTTCTCGCGGTAGCGGATGTAGTCGGACCACGGCCGGCGCAGCCGCCCGTCCGCCCAGGTGATCTCCAGCCCGGTCTCGTCCCACGCATAGGTGTAGGTGTACCGCAGCGAGGCCTGCTGGGCGTGCAGGCGTTTGATCTTGCGTGGCAAGCCCCAGACGTGCAACAACGCCAGGCCGATCAAGCCGCCGCCGCCGCCGCCGATCAGCACCGGGCCGATGATTTCGCTGGCCCCGATCAGTTGAAACACCCCTGCCCCGATCAGGAGCAGGACAACCAGGAACACGATCAAGAGCTTGGCCGTATACCGTGCATGCAACCGCTGCGCGGCCAGATGGTCTTCCAGGCTGATGGTGACGGTGATCATGTTCGCGACATCCTTGTGCTTGGTTAGCTGCGCATCGTAACGCCTGCGCGTTACGCGCCCTCGATCAACTCCATCCACGCCGCTTCCGCTGCAGCCAGCTGCTGCGCCGTCGCCTCGCGGTCGCGGCCCAGCACCGCCATCTTCTCGGTGTCGGCGTAGTTGCGCGGGTTGGCCAGTTCGCGGTCGAGCTCTGCCAGCGTCGCTTCCAGCTCGCCGACGCGCTTTTCGGCGCTGGTCAGCTTGTGCGGGTTGACGGCTTTTTTCGGCGGCAGCGGTTTGGTCGGCGGCGGCGGGGTCGGCGCCACTTCGGCCATCTTCTGCTTGGTGCCTTGCGCGGCCGGGCGGCTGCGCAACCAGGCGGCGTATTCGTCCAGATCGCCATCGAACGGCTCGACCACGCCATCGGCCACACGCCAGAAGCTGTCGCAGACCAGGCCGATCAGATGGCGGTCGTGCGAGACCATCACGATGGCGCCTTCGAAATCGCTCAGCGCCTCGGCCAGCGCCTCACGCATTTCCAGATCCAAATGGTTGGTCGGTTCGTCGAGCAGCAGCACGTTCGGCTGCTGCCAGGCGATCAAGGCCAGCGCCAGGCGCGCGCGCTCGCCACCGGAGAATCCATCCACTGCTTCAAACGCGCGGTCGCCGGCGAAATTCCATTTGCCGAGGAAATCGCGGAACGCCTGATTGGAGCCATCCGGCGACAGATCGCGGAAGTGATCCATCGGCGACTGGCCTTCGTGCAACGATTCCACCGTGTGCTGGGCGAAGTAGCCGATGCGCAGATCCGGATGTGCGCTGCGCTCGCCGGCCAGCGGCGCCAGTTCGCCCACCAGCGTCTTGACCAGCGTGGTCTTGCCCGCGCCGTTGGGCCCCAGCAGGCCGATGCGGTCGCCCGCTTCCAGGCCGAAGCCGACGTCGTGCAGGATGACGGTCGCTGCGCTGCCCCCATCCGCCCTTTGGGCACCTTCCCCTGCTTGCGGGGGAAGGGTAGCGGGATAGCCCGCTTGTAGATGATTGAGACGGATCAACGAAAACGGCAGGCGATTGGGCTGCGCAAACTGGATGCGGAATTCGCGCTCGGCACGCACCGCCTCGGTGCCGGCCATCTTGGCCAGCCGCTTCATGCGGCTCTGCGCCTGGGTGGCCTTGCTGGCCTGCGCCTTGAAGCGGTCGATGAAGCTCTGCAGATGCGCGCGCTCGGCCTGTTCCTTGTCGTGCGCGATCTGCTGCTGGCGCAGGTGCTCGATGCGCTGGCGCTCGAAATCGGTGTAGCCGCCGACGTACAGCTTGGCGGTGCCGCCGTGCAGATGCAGCGTATGCGTGGCTACGTTGTCGAGGAATTCGCGGTCATGCGAAATCAGCAACAAGGTGCCCGGGTACTTGAGCAACCATTGCTCCAGCCACAGCACCGCGTCCATGTCCAAGTGGTTGGTCGGTTCGTCGAGCAGCAGCAGGTCGCTGGGCATCATCAGCGCGCGCGCCAGATTCAACCGCACCCGCCAGCCGCCGGAGAACGAGGACACCGCGCGGTGATGGGTGTCGGCCGGGAAGCCCAGGCCGTGCAGCAACTTGCCGGCACGCGCTTCGGCATCATAGGCGCCGAGTTCGGCCATCTTCTGGTGCGCGTTGGCGACCGCTTCCCAATCTTCGCGCGCGGTGGCGGCAGCTTCTTCCTGCAGCACCGCAGACACCTCGATATCGCCACCAAGCACGAACGACAGCGCCGGATCGGGCAGCGACGGGGTTTCCTGCGAGACGCTGGCGGTGCGCACCTTGCCGGGCAGATCGACATCGCCCTTGTCCGCTTCCAGTTCGCCCTTCACCGCAGCGAACAGGCTCGACTTGCCGGTGCCATTACGGCCCACCACACCGACGCGGTAGCCGGCATGCATGGTCAGGTCGACGTTGGACAACAGCAGACGCTCGCCGCGTCGCATGGAGAAGTTGCGCAGGGAAATCATTGATGGGCAGTCCGATAGAACGAAAAGGAATGAGCAGATGAGCAGCACTCCTGCGACGCCATTCTAGCGTTAACGAATAATTAGCGCCTTCGGGCTGGCCGCCATCTTCATCCACCGTGTTGCGACCAGACCCTGCCCAGCCTTGCAGGTCCTGCTTTGACCCCCGTTTCGGAGTTGCCATGAATACCCCGTTGTCCACGCTCGCAACCGCTGTCGTTGCGGCGCTGCTTGCCTCCCCCGCGCTCGCCCAGACCGCCACACCGGCCACCGCGCCCGCCAATACGCTCGACACCGTCATCGTCACCGGTACCCGCGTGTCCGACCGCACCGTGGCCGAATCGCAGTCGCCGATCGACATCATCAGCGCCGAATCGCTGCAGGCCACCGGCACCTCGGAGCTGGCCACCGCGCTGGCGCGTGCGCTGCCGTCGCTGAACTTCCCGCGCCCGGCGCTGAGCGACGGCACCAGCGCGATCCGCCCCGCGCAGCTGCGCGGCCTGTCGCCGGATCAGGTGTTGGTGCTGGTCAACGGCAAGCGCCGCCACACCTCCTCGCTGCTCAACCTCAACGGCACCATCGGCCGTGGCGCGGCGGCGGTGGATCTGAACACCATCCCGGTGGCGGCCATTGCGCGCGTGGAAGTGCTGCGCGACGGCGCTTCGGCGCAATACGGCTCCGACGCCATCGCCGGCGTGGTCAACATCGTGCTCAAGGGCGCTGAAAAGGGCGGCAGCCTGCAAGCCGGCTTCGGCCAGTATTCGGCCGGCGATGGCAGCAACTACGAGCTGTCCGGCGATACCGGCGTGGCCTACGGCGGCGAGCGTGGCTGGTTGCATGTGGCCGCCCAGCTCAATCAGCAGGACCCCACCGACCGCGCACGCGGCTATGCCGGCGCGCCCAGCGCCGCGCAGCCGGCCGTGGGCCAGAAGGCATTCAAGATCGGCGACCCCGACGTCAATGCGCAGGCGGTCTCGGCCAATACCGAATTCGCCTTCAGCGACAGCATCACAGGCTATGCGTTCGCCACCGCCAGCAACCGCGACATCACCTCGTTCGCGTTCTTCCGCGCGCCGGGCAGCACCACCCAGAACATCCTGTCGATCTATCCGCAGGGCTTTTTGCCGGAAATCCAGACCTACGCCAAGGACCGCTCGCTGGTGGCCGGCGTACGCGGCTCCACCGCCAGCGGTTGGGACTGGGATGCCAGCTACAACTACGGCTACAACCGGATCGATTTCCACACCCGCAACACGCTCAACGTGAGCCTGGGCCCGACCTCGCCAACGGCGTTCAATGACGGCGCGCTGGAGACCACGCAAAACATCGTCAACCTGGACGTCAAGCGCGGCTTCGACTGGGGCCTGGCGTACCCGGTGACGGTGGCCTTCGGTGCCGAATACCGCAACGAGAAGTGGAACCAGTCGCCGGGCGAAGTGGGCTCCTACTTCCAGGCCGGCACGCTGGCCGGTGGCGCGCAGGGCTTCGGCGGATTCGCGCCGAGCGTGTCCGGGCAGTATTCGCGTGACAGCTACGCGCTGTATGCGGATCTGGAAGCCGATTTCACCGACAAGTTCTCCGCCGGTCTGGCCGGGCGCTACGAGGACTTCAACGATTTCGGCAGCCAGGCCTCGGGCAAGGTGTCCGGGCGCTATGCGTTCACCGACAAACTCGCGCTGCGCGGCACGGTGGCGTCGGGCTTCCGCGCGCCGTCGCTGGCGCAGCAGTATTTCCAGTCCACCAGCACCACCTTCCTGGCCGGCAATCCAACGCCGTTCGAGATCCGCACCTTCCCCGCCGACAGCAGCGTGGCGCGCGCGTTGGGCTCAGAGCCACTGGATGCCGAGACCTCACTGTCCTACAGCCTGGGCCTGGTGTTGCAGCCCACCGATGCGCTCTACCTCACCATCGATGCCTACCAGATCGATGTGGACGACCGCATCGTGCTGTCGTCCAACCTCACCGGCACCGGCGTACGCAACCTGCTCGAAGCGCAGGGCATCTTTGGCATCAACGGCGGGCGCTACTTCACCAATGCGGTGGACACCCGTACGCGCGGCGTGGACGTGGTCGGCAGCTACCGCTGGCAGCTCGCAGCCAGCAGCGTGGACCTGACCGCCGGGTACAACTATTCCGAAACCGAGGTGCGCAGCGTCGCCGCCAATCCGGCCGCGTTGTCGGCCAACGGGCTGAGCCTGGAGCGCATCGACCGCACCGAGCGTGGCCGCATCGAAGAAGGCTTCCCGCGCGACAAGTTCCTGGTCAACGGCAGCTGGAATCTGGAGCACTGGACGCTGGCGCTGGGTGCCACCCGCTACGGTAAATACAGCACCCGTCCGGCCGCAGCGATCAACGACCAGACCTTCGGCGCCAAGTGGGTGGTGGATGCCTCGGCCAGCTACAAGGTCGATCGCTGGACGCTGACCCTGGGTGCGGACAACCTGCTGGACGAATACCCGGACGAGAACAACTTCGCCAACTCCACCAGCGGGCAGTTCCCGTACAGCAATCTGTCGCCGTTCGGCTTCAACGGCGCCTACGTGTACGGGCGTATCAACTACCGCTGGTAAGCGCGGCGGGTTGCGCTTGGAGGTTTGAGCCCACGCCCCGGCCCGTCCGGGGCGTGGGCGTTCTGGGCGCTGCCGCAGCTGTCGGCGCTGCCTCGCTTGCAACGTCGATGCAGCCGACGCAGGACTGCCTGATGCGTGCAGTGTCACCTCTGCGGCTGCGCCTTCCGCCGCAATGTCGGCGCAATCCACCGGCGATTCTGCGCAAAACCGCACACATGCGGCATGGATCACGTTCTGATACGAAAATTTTATAGCTTGTATTGCCGTCCAAATTGGTGCGTGCGGTGCCGCACCGCGACAGCGGTGGTGCAAGTAGCGCATCACTTTGGTGCACGATGACAACGTTGCCAGCAGCACGTCATCGATGACGGTTGCAAGCGCAACTCAACGGAAATTTGACAGGCGGTTACGCGTGGTTAATGGTTGAGAACGCAATGCAGCTGCCGCAATGGACGCGGCCTGGGAGGGGGCCCACTGCGCTGCATCCGTTCCCCACTCGGAGTTGTCACCGCATGAATTGCAAGACCAGTCCACTCGCAGCCGCCGTCGTTCTGGCCCTGTCGTTTTCCGCTTCAATCGCATCCGCGCAGTCACAAGCTCCCGCCCAGAAGACCCTCGACACCTTGATTGTGACCGGCACACGCGTGGCCGATCGCACCGTGGCCGAATCGGCGTCGCCGATCGACATCATCTCGCCACAGGCATTGGAATCGACCGGCACCACCGAATTGGCGACCGCGCTGTCACGCGCGATCCCGTCGTTGAATTTCCCACGCCCCGCCATCTCCGACGGCTCGGACGCGGTGCGTCCGGCGCAGCTGCGCGGCCTGTCGCCCGACCAGGTACTGGTGCTGGTCAACGGCAAGCGCCATCACAGCACCGCACTGATCAATCTCAACGACACCCAGGGCCGTGGTTCGTCGCCGGCCGATCTCAACACCATTCCGATCGCGGCGGTGGAGCGCATCGAAGTGCTGCGCGATGGTGCGTCGGCGCAATACGGCTCGGATGCGATCGCCGGCGTGATCAACATCGTGCTCAAGGGCAGCGGCGAAGGCGGCAGCATCAATGGCCGCTACGGCAAGTACAGCGCCGGCGACGGAGAGCAGTACCAGCTGTCCGGCGATGCCGGTTTCAGCTTCGCCGGCACCGGCAAGGTGCATCTGGCTGCGCAGGCCGGGCACTCGGACCAGACCAACCGCGCATTGCCGTTTGGCGGCCGCGTGGAGCAGCGTTACGGCGATCCGGAGATCGACCAGGGCGCGGTCTCGTTCAACGGCGAATACAGCCCCACCGATTACCTGACCTTCTACTCGTTCGGTATGGTCAGCCGCCGCGAAGTGCTGTCCAACGGCTATTTCCGCTTTGCCGGCGATAACCGCAACCGCCCGGAAATCTATCCGGACGGCTTCCTGCCGCAGATCTACAACGTCAGCAAGGACGTGTCGTGGGTGGGCGGTTTGAAGACCTCCACCGAAGGCGGCCTGAACATCGATCTGAGCTACAACTATGGCCAGAACAACCTCACCTTCGATGTGCGCAACAGCTTGAACAACAGCCTGGGCCTGGCCAGCCCGACCGACTTCCATGCCGGCACGCTGGAAGTGACCCAGAACGTGCTCAACGCCGACTTCACCAAGACGCTCGACTGGGGCCTGGCCTACCCGGTCACGCTGGCCTTCGGTGCGGAATGGCGCGGCGAGAAGTTCAATCAGTCGCCTGGCGATGCGGCATCCTCGGCCAACGGTGGCATTCCGTCGGCGGCAGGTACGCTGATCCCGGGCGCGCAGGTGTTTCCGGGCTTCAAGCTCTCCGATGCCGGCTATTACAACCGCAACAGCCACTCCGCGTACGTGGACCTGGAAGCGGATCTGACCGAGAAATTCTCGGCCGGTCTGGCCGGTCGCTACGAGAAGTACAGCGACTTCGGCGATACCGCGACCGGCAAGCTGTCGATGCGCTACGCATTCACTGACAAGGTGGCGCTGCGTGCCACTGCATCCACCGGCTTCCGTGCGCCGTCGTTGCAGCAACAGAACTTCCAGTCGATCGCCACCCAGTTCCTCAACGTGGCCCAGCCCAACGGGACGACCTCCGCGATCCCGTTCGAGATCGGCACCTTCCGCACCGACAACCCGGCCGCCATCGCACTCGGCGCCGAGCCGTTGAAGGCCGAGGAATCCAACAACTATGGGCTTGGCGTGGTGCTGCAGCCGGTCGAAAACCTGTACATCACGGTCGATGCGTATCGCATCGATATCGATGACCGCATCGTGCTGTCGGAGAACCTGACCTCTGACCAAGTGCGCGGCTACCTGCAGGCCAATGGCTTTCCCGGTATCGGCGGCGGGCGCTACTTCACCAATGCGGTGGATACCAAGACCCAGGGCGTGGATGCAGTCGGTACCTATCGCTGGAACCTGGACGGCAGCAGCGTCGAGCTGACCTCCGGCTACAACTACAACAAGACCGAGGTGGAACGGGTCGCCGATAACCCGGCCGCACTGGAAGCGATTGCCCCCGGCACCGTGCGCATCGGCCGCGCGGAGCTGGGCCGGATCACCGAAGGCACGCCGCGCGACAAGTTCTTCCTGGGCGGCACTTGGGCACCGGGCAACTGGTCGTTTACCGGCACCGCCACGCGCTGGGGCGAGTTCACCACCTTCGGCACCAACGCCGGCAGCGACCAGACCTATGCGGCCAAGTGGACGCTGGACCTGGCCGCCTCCTACAAGCTGGGCGCCTGGAACTTCACCGTCGGCGGCGACAACGTGCTCAACGAATATCCGGACCGCCAGGAAGCCGGGCTGGGCACCCGCAACTACCTGCCCTACAGCAGCGCCTCGCCGTTCGGCTTCAACGGTGCGCTGGTGTACGCCAACGTGAGCTACAAGTGGTAAAGCGCTGCGCGCTGGTCGGCAACGGCCAGCGCTTGTCCTGCCTCGCAAAACGCACCACGCACCACGCACCACGCAGCGCTGAGGCGCTGCAGGTAACGCCGCAGCATCGCTCCCCCTCGCGCATCGATGCGCGAGGGGGAGATCAACGCTCTTCTTCAGCAAGGATGCGCAACGCAGCAGCATGGCTGCGTCACCGGCCGACGTCATTGCTGCACACGCCGTCTCCGCGACGCGGAATGCATCTGGCGCGCAAGCACGACGGGCCACGCAGTACGCAGTCGCATTCCAGTCGCACTCCCCCGAGCAACACGCGCATTTCCTTACCTGCGTCCATCATCCCCTTTGAGTCTCCATTCCCATGCACACCTCCAACGCACTCTCGCTTGCGATCTCGGTCGCACTCACCGTCTGCACGTTTGCTGCCAGTGCGCAATCGCAGCCTGCCCAGCCGCAGAAAACCCTCGATACCCTGATCGTCACCGGTACGCGCGTGAGCGACCGCACGGTGGCCGAATCCGAATCGCCGATTGACATCATCACCGAGCAATCGCTGCAGGCCACCGGTGCCACCGACATCGCCACCGCGCTCGGCAAGCTGCTGCCCTCACTGAACTTCCCGCGCCCGGCGATCTCCGACGGCAACGACGCAGCGCGCCCGGCCACGCTGCGCGGGCTGTCGCCGGATGCGGTGCTGGTGCTGGTCGATGGCAAGCGTTATCACACCTCGTCGTTGATCAACTACAACCCGTATGTCGGCCGCGGCTCTGCGCCTGCCGACCTGAACTCGCTGCCGATGTCGGCGATCGCGCGTATCGAGGTGCTGCGCGATGGCGCGTCGGCGCAATATGGCTCCGATGCGATCGCCGGCGTGGTCAACATCGTGCTCAAGCATGGTGCCGACGCCGGCAGCAACAGCATCTCGGTCAACGGCGGCATCATGGACAAGGGCGATGGCGAGCAGAACGGTCTCGATGGCTCGGTCGGCCTGCCGTTCGGTGGAAGCGGCGGCGATACCGCACCGGGCTGGGTGCGGCTGTCATGGAATTACCAGAACACCATGAGCACCAATCGCGGCGAGAACACCAATCGCGCCACCACCGTGCCTGGCGCCTTCAATCCCAGCGGCGTGCCGTATCAACGCCACGGCGACCCGGCGTCCACGTTCTATCAAGGGCTGGCCGCATTCGGCTATACGTTCTCGCCGAATCTGGAACTGTACGGCCACCTCAGCATGAGCCGTCGCGAAGTCACCTCCAACGGTTACTACCGCGCAGCCGACAATCCCAGCCGCAACGTGCAGGCCATTTATCCCAACGGTTTTCTGCCGCAGATCTACAACCCGGTCAACGATCGCTCGGCCGTGTTCGGCATCAAGGGCAGCACCGCCAGCGAGTGGAATTGGGACGTGTCGGCCACTTATGGCAAGAACGACATGACCTTCAATATCCTCAACACCATCAACACCAATCTGTACTGGACCACCGGCAGCTCGCCGACCACCTTCAATTCCGGCGGCTTCGAAACCGAGCAGGGCACGGTCAACCTGGACGTCAACAAGTCCTTCGATTGGGGCCTGGCGTATCCGGTCAATGTCGCCTTCGGCGCCGAGCATCGCCAGGATCGTTATCAGATCACCGCTGGCTCGCCGGAGTCCTATTTCTTCGATCCGAACACCATCGACCCGAGCACCGACGCGCCCTACCCGGGCGGTGCGCAGGTGTTCTCCGGCCTGGAGCCGACGGTGGCCGGCAAGTTCGGCCGTCACAGCAATGCGGTCTATGCCAACCTGGAAGCGGACCTGACCGACAAGCTGTCCGGCGGCATTGCCGGGCGCTATGAAAACTACAGCGATGCCGGCTCCACGCGCTCGGGCAAACTGTCGGCGCGCTACGCGTTCAGCGATACGTTCTCGCTGCGCGGCACCATCTCCAACGGCTTCCGCGCACCGTCGCTGGCGCAGCAGAACTACGCCTCGGTGGTCACGCTGATCCAGAACGGCGAGCTGGTGCAGGTCGGCACCTACCGCACCTCCGACCCGGTCGCAGTTGCGCTTGGCGCGCGGCCGCTGAGCCCGGAAAAATCCACCAACTACGGCATCGGCGGCGTCTGGCAACCGACCGCCAATTTCACCTCCAGCCTGGACGTCTACCAGATCCGTATCTGGGACCAGATCCTGTACTCGGATCAATTGCAGCTCGCCGAGCCGATCGGGCAGGTGGCCGCCGTGCAGTTCTTCGTCAACGGTGCCACCAGCCGCACCCGTGGCGTTGACTGGATCAACAGCTACCTCGCCGACCTGGGCGAATACGGCAAGCTCAATCTCACTGCCAGCGCCAACTACAACAAGACCACGATCCTGGAGTTGTCCAACCCCAACTTCGGACGCGCCAGCCAGGGCCTGCTCACCGATGCAACGCCGCGCACCAAGTACATGGCTGCGGCAGACTGGTCGATCGGCGGATTTGCGCTGAACTTCAACGCCACCCGCTACGGCTCGGTCAAGCGCATCAGCGACCCGGCCGATGGCAGCCAGGACCAGACCTACGACGCGCGCTGGCTGCTGAATCTGGCCGCCAGCCAGACCTGGAACCAGTTCACCTTCACCGTGGGTGCGGACAACATCACCAACCAGTATCCGACCAAGGCGCAGCTGACCACGGCCTACGACGACCGCGCCGGCGGCCTGCAGTATTCGTCGTTGTCGCCGTTCGGCTTCAACGGACGCTACTGGTACGGCAAGGTCACCTACCGGTTCTGATCTGCACTCACGGCATCGGCAACATCGCAAAGATGGCTGCGATGTTGCCGACTGCCGGCATGCGAGGTCGCGCGCACGCGTCGACTTCGCAGATTGCACGTCTGCAACGTCGACCGGCGTTACCGCCTGCGATCTGCGGTCTGCATGTGGCCTGATGGCGTCACGCGATCAGGCACGCGTGCAGTGATAGAGGCGCCCGATACCGCCTGTCCTGCCCACGTCGCATCACGCATCGATGCAACGGCGCATGTCCGTCGGCCACAGCGCTGCGCCGCCGCTTGTCGCTGCCGTCGCGGACGTACGCGGTGGCAACGCGCTGACTGCAGGCAACGAGGTGCATCGATGGCAAACGCAAACAGCCCCGAACGCGGGGCTGTTTGCGTTTTTGGCGCATCCATAAGCCACGTGTCGCATCGCGTTAATCAAGCGCTGTGTACTATGGGCGTCCGGCCACCCGGACCAGCAACGCGGTCCCGGTCTCCCCCGCGCCGGACCCCAGCCATGACCACGCAATGCCCGCAGGCGACGCCCGGCGCAGTGCCGTTGGCTGGTCGCGCCCGCGATGCTCTCTCGGACACTCTCACAACGGATTGGAATGCATCACGACACCAGCCTCATCGATATCATCGCCGTCGGCCTCGCGGTCGCTTTCGTGCTGGGCACGCTCGCACAGAAAGTGAAACTCTCGCCGCTGGTCGGCTACCTGCTGGCCGGTGTCTGCGTCGGGCCATTCACGCCCGGCTTCGTGGCCGACCAGACCATGGCCAACCAGCTGTCCGAGCTGGGTGTGATGCTGCTGATGTTCGGGGTAGGCCTGCACTTCTCGCTCGATGATCTGATGGAAGTGAAGTGGATCGCGGTGCCTGGCGCGTTGGCGCAGATCGTGGTCGCCACACTGCTCGGTTGGGCGCTGGCCTGGAGCATGGGCTGGTCGTTGATGCACGGCCTGGTGTTCGGGCTGGCGTTGTCGGTGGCCAGCACGGTGGTGCTGCTGCGCGCACTGGAAGAACGCCGCCTGCTGGAAACCCAGCGCGGCCGCATCGCGGTGGGCTGGCTGATCGTCGAAGACTTGGTCATGGTGATTGCGCTGGTCATGTTGCCGGCCTTGGCCGAGGTGCTCGGCACCGGCACACCGGCGGCCGCACCCCCAGGCGAGTCCACCTCGCTACTGGCTGCGCTCGGTTTGACCGTGTTGAAAATGGTGGCGTTCGTGGCCGTGATGCTGGTGGTCGGGCGCCGGGTGATTCCGTGGTCGTTGGAAAAAGTGGCCGCCACCGGCTCGCGCGAGTTGTTCACCCTGGCCGTGCTCGGTATCGCGCTGGGCGTGGCGTTCGTGTCGGCCACGCTGTTCGGCGTGTCGTTCGCGCTGGGGGCATTCTTCGCCGGCATGTTGTTGAAGGAATCCGAGCTCAGCCACAAGGCCGCCAGCGATTCGCTACCGTTGCGCGATGCCTTCGCGGTGCTGTTCTTCGTCTCGGTGGGCATGCTGTTCGACCCGATGATCCTGGTCGAGCACCCGTGGCAGGTGCTGGCCACGTTTCTGACCGTCACCGTGGGCAAGTCGCTGGCCGCGTTCGTGATCGTGCGTGCGTTCGGCCACCCCACCGGTACCGCACTGACCATTTCCACCAGCCTGGCGCAGATCGGCGAGTTCTCCTTCATCCTGGCCGGCCTGGGCGTGCAGCTGGCGATCCTGCCCGAGACCGGGCGCGACCTGATCCTGGCCGGCGCGCTGCTGTCGATCATCGCCAACCCGTTCCTGTTCTCGTGGCTGGATCGCTGGCAGGCCAAGCAGGCGCAGGACGCCCCGGCAACGGTGGAGCCGGAACTGCCGCCCGGCCCGGCGCTGCCGCTGGATGGCCATGCGATCGTGATCGGCTACGGCCGCGTGGGCAGCGCGCTGGCGCAATTGCTGCGCAGTCGCGGGGTGCCGGTGCTGGTAATCGACGACAACAGCGACCACGTGGCCAAGGCGCATGCGGCCGGCATTCCCGGCATCCGCGGCAGTGCGGCGGCCGACCGCGTGCTTGCCGAAGCCCGCCCGGAGCACGCCAAGATCGCGATTCTTGCGATCCCGCAGCCGCTGGAAGCCGGCGAGGCGCTGGCCAAGCTGCGTGCAATCAATCCCTCGCTGACCTTGCTGGCACGTGCGCATAGCGATGCCGAGGTCAAGCATCTGCTCGAACACGGCGCCGACGGCGCAGTGCTGGCCGAACGCGAGCTGGCCTATTCGCTGGCCGAGATGGTGATGTCCACGCCGCCGTATCGGGCATTGCGCGTACCGGCGTCGTAACCGCAGCGCGGCATCACGCGAGGCTGCAGAGACCCCAAACCCGCCGGCAGCCGCTGCGGGATTTTTGTTGCCCGCAAGTGTTCAGTGCGGAACGGCCCGCCCCATGCATTGAGCAAACTGCGACCAGGGCACCGAAAACTGCCCATCAGATCCACTTGATAATCATTCCCATCCGGAGCAGGATGAGCGCCCGTTTCCTTGCGGCCTCATCCATGACGTTTGCGGTTGGCGTTCTCAATGCAGTGCCAAGCGTGCAGGTGTGCGAGCTGCTGGGCCGCATCGGCTACGGCTTTGTCGTGCTCGATCTGGAGCATGTACTGCGCGCGCCGGACGAACTGGAACACGCCATCCGCGCCTGCGAGCTGTCCGGCTGCGAGGCCTGGGTGCGGGTGCCGGAGGTGGACGAAAAACTGATCGGCCGCGTGCTGGATGCCGGCGCGCGCGGGATCGTGATTCCACGCGCCGAATCGGCCGCGCAACTGGCCTCTGCCATCGCTGCGGCGCGCTTTCCACCGCTGGGCCGGCGCGGCATCACCGGCGGGCGCGTCACCGGCTTCGGCAACGTCGACCTGCCCACCTATATCGCTCAGGCCAATCGCGATATCCGCATCGTGCCGATGATCGAAAGTGCGGCAGGCGTTGCGGCACTGCCCGAGCTGCTTGCGCTGCCCGGCGTGGCACTGGTGATGGAAGGCGCACTGGATCTTGCGCTGGATCTGGGCCTTGGCCCGCAACCGACCCATCCACAGGTCTGGGAGCTGCTGCTGCAACTGCATGCGCAATGCGTTGCCGCCGACGTGCCGTTCTGCCCCAATCCGCGTACCGATGCGCAACGCGCGCACTGGTTGCAACAGCCCGATCTTCGCTGGCTGCTTGCCGGCGAAGACCGCGCGCTGATCCAACGCGCACTGCGCGCTCACCTGGCCACCTTCGCCGTACCCACTTCACCACCCGCCTGCAGGAGCACGCCGTAGATGTCGACGTTCCGTTTCCACGCCCTGGCCATCGCCATCGCTGCGGCCACCCTGATCATGCCGCCGTTGGCGTTCGCCATCGAGTCGCCGGATGCGGCGTCCACCGATCCGCAGACGCCGATCCGCGCGCTGGACGCGATCCAGGTGCAGGGCAGCCTGCTCGGGCGCTCCAGGCCCGACGATGTGCAGCGCTATGCCGGCAGCCGCCAGGTGATCGACCGCGAGCAACTCCGCAACGGCGGCAACCGCTCGCTGGACGATGCGCTGCAGCGCGTACCCGGCATCAAGATCTTCGACGAAACCGGCACCGGCGCGTTGCCGCAGCTGATGCTGCGCGGCCTGTACGAAAGCCGCAGCGGCCGCGTGCAAGTGCTGGAGGACGGCATTCCACTTGCCCTGGCGCCGTATGGGCAGACCAGCCTGTCGCTGTTTCCGGTGGGGCTGAATCAGATCGACCGCATCGATATCGTGCGCGGCGGCGCGGCGGTGCAGTACGGGCCGAACAACGTGGGCGGGGTGATCAACCTGGTCAGCAAGGACATCCCCAGCGCGTGGAGCACCACGCTGGCGCACAAGATCACCGCCGGCGGCCAGGGCCAGTTTCTGCAGGACAGCGCGCTCAGCAGCGGCGGCTATCTCACTGACAACTTCGGCATGCAGGTCGATGCCAATCGCAGCTACGGCGAGTACTGGCGCGCGCACAGCGATACCGACATCAGCAATCTGCGCGTACGTGCGGAGTGGTGGCTGGACGACACCAAGTTGCTCAAGGCCAGCGTGCAGCGTTATCTGGTCGACATGGATCTGGCCGGCGCGCTCAGCCCGGACGACTACCGGCGCGACCCGCGTCAGTCCACGCGTCCGCTGGACAGCTTCAATGGCCGCACCACGCGTGCATCGCTGGGTTATGAGCAGCTGTTGGGAGACTGGGGGCCGCTGCAGGATGTTCGGTTGTCTTGGACCAACTTCAGCGCGCGCAGCAGCCGCAACTTCATCGTCGGCATGCGTCAGGCCTCCACCGAGACCTGGCGCTCGGATCTGCCGCCGCAGCTACGCCAGACCGCACCGCGCGACTTCCGCGTGGTCGGCAGCGAGCCGCGACTGACCTGGACCATGGGCGATGCCGGTGGTGTGCAGCAGCAATGGACGCTGGGCGCGCGCGCGGTGCACGAGGACATCGATTTCCTGGTCGGCAATCTACGCCTGCGCGATGGCCTGTTCACCACCGTGCGCGATTGGCAGTTCGAAGACCGCGCCGTGGCGGCCTACGTCAGCAATGCGATCACCCTGCCCGATGCACGCTTCACCATCACTCCCGGGCTGCGCTACGAACGGCTGGATTCGCGTTACTTCAATCGCGCCACCAGCGTCAGCACGCGCAACCAGACCCGCGATGTGTTGCCGGGTCTGACGGTCGGGTTTCAAGCCAACGAACAGTGGTTCTTCTATGCGGACGGACAACGCTCGATGCGTGCGCCGCAGGTCACCCAGATCATCTTCGGCAACAACCTGGATGCCGAACTGGCTTGGAATTACGAAGCCGGTACGCGTTATCAGCCCAACGACCGCACCCGCATCCAGCTTGGTGCATATCTGATCGATTTCGATCAGCAGATCCAGCTGGACAACACCACGCGCGTGTTCCGCAACCTCGGCAAGACCCGCCATCAAGGCGGCGAGTTGGAACTGCAATGGAGCCCGGAAAACCTGCGCGCGCTCACCCTAAACGCCGGCTATGCCTATCTGGATGCCAGCCAGGAATCGGGCGCATTTCGCGGCCTGCGCGTGCCTTACACCTCACGCAACCAGATCACCCTGGGCGGCAACTACACGCTCGGTCACACCACTGTCGCACTGTCGAGCTACTACTTCAGCAAGGCCTACAGCGATGCGGCGAATACCGTGCAGGAGAACGCGATTGCCTCGGTCGGCCAGTTGCCGGCGTACTGGGTATGGAACACGCAGGTAAGCCATACGCTGTTCGAACGCGATGGACAAAAATTCAGCGCGTCGCTGGCGATCAACAACCTGTTCAATCGGCAGTACTGGTTCCGCGGCGTGGATACCAGCCCGTGGGGCCGCCAGGCCGCGCCGTCGCGCACCGTCACCGCCGGGCTGGAGTACACGTTTTAAGTCGGCACCAGTAGGCACCGCTACAAACGACCGCCGCACAGGGGCGTCGGTCGCGCCTGACGGCAACGGCGGTCGCGCTGGCGAGCGCCGCAGACAAACACGGCGTGCATGACGCACGCATCCTTAGCCGCAGCATGCGGCATGCGATCACCGCATCGCAGGCCACCCAACGCCATCGCGGCGCCAGGCAGCCCGTTTCAGTACCGGTTTCCCCACCGTCCTGTCGAACGAGAACTGCCATGACCGCAACATCCACTGCACCATTGGTGATCCTCACCCATGTCTGCCATCCGGCCATCACCGACGGCTTTCTGCCGGCAGCACACGCGTTGGGCCTGCCGGTGTGGTTGCTGACCGACCACAGACTCGATCACCTCAGCCATTTCCGCGAGTACCCCGAGCATGCGCCACAGCGGGTGATCGAATGCGATGTGTTCAACCCACTCGGTGTGCTGGATGTGCTGCACGACGCCGATGTGTCGCCGCGCGCGGTGTTCAGCAACAGCGATCATCTGCAGACCAGCACCGCGCTGGTCGCTGCCGGTCTGGGCCTGCCGGGCAAGGATTGGCAGGTGTGCTACGCGGCCAAGAACAAGGCGGCGATGCGTCAACGCCTGCGCGCGCGCGGACTACCATCGCCGTGGTTCTGCACGCTGGCGCCAGGCGCCGCATTGCCGGCCGACATTCCGTGGCCGGTGGTGGCCAAACCGCGCGAGGGCGTGGCCAGTCTGGACGTACGCCACTGCGCAGATGGCGCGCAATTGCAGGCCTATCTGGACGATGTGTGGCAGCGCCATCCGCAGCGCACCGTGTTGCTGGAAGGCATGCTGCAAGGCGCGCTATTTACGCTAGAAACGCTGGGCGACGGCCACACGCTGCAGCCACTGGGCGGCTTCAAGGTGCGCTTGTCGCCGCCGCCGCACTTTGTGGAATGCGAGGCGCAGTGGGATGCCCGCGTGGACACGCCGGTGATTGCGCAGGCGCTGGAGCAGCTCCGCAGTTTTGGCGTCGGTTTCGGGCTGTGCCATAGCGAATTCATTCTCACCGGCGATGGCCCGGTGCTGGTGGAGATCAACTACCGAAGCATTGGCGACCGCCGCGAATTCCTGCTCGACGACATGTTCGGCAGGCAATGGTTCACTGCCGCGCTGGCGCCGCATCTGGGCTTGCCGCTGCCGCAGCTGCGCTGCGATCGTGCCCATGCCTTGCTGCGTTACTACGTTGCCGAGCAGGACGGCGAGCTGGTGAGCGCCAGCGAAGATCGCCGCCATCACGCTACGCACAGCGACGTGCAGTACCGGCGCATGCGCGCACCCGGCGAACGGATCCGCTTGAGCCATTCCAACAAGGATTACCTGGGTGTGCTGAGCGCGCTGGCTAGCGATGCCCAAGCGTTGCAACAAGCGGTGCTGCATGCCGAAGCGGGGCTGCACTGGCGGATCGATGGCGCGGAGCTGCGCGCATGAGCAGCGCCGCCGCCCAACGCTATATCGCCACCCGCGTCATCGATGCCTGCCTGCGCGAAGACCTGCGCGGAATCGCCACGCAAGGCAGTGCCGCAACACCTGAAGCACGCGTGCTGGCCGCATGGACCGACCCCAGCCCGGTGGAAGACTGGTGGCGCATCGCGCATCTGCCCGATGGCACGCTGTGGTTGCCGATCCATCGGCAGGGCTATCTGCAGGACATCAGTGCCTGCGGCGACAGCTGGATCGTGCACACCGCCGAGGGCGCGCATGTCGAACGCGGTGCGCAGGCGTGGCTGCGGCGCATGAGCGCGCAGCTCGACATGGAAACGCAACAGCTGCATCGCGGCTATGCCGAAGAAGCCGAGTGCGCTGCCGCCCACCTGGGCCTGGCACGCCGGGCCTACAACGCGCAGGCACCTGCGCTGCTCAACGTGCTGCAACACCCAGATGCCACCGAGCGTGCGTATCGCTGCGATCAACTGGCCAGCTACCGCGACCATCCGTTCTATCCGACCGCACGCGCCAAGGCCGGGCTGGATGCCTCGGAACTGCGCGATTACGCGCCGGAGTTTGCGCCCACCTTCGCGCTGCGCTGGCTGGCGATTCCGCGTGCGCAGGTCAGCTGCACCGGCGCAGCGCCGGCCGAGCTGTGGCCGGACTTCGCCACGCTGGGCCTGCCGCCCGCGCTGGCCGATACGCATGTCGCCTGGCCGGTGCATCCGCTGGTGTGGGCGCGCCTGGAGCAGGACGGTTTTGCGCTGCCGGCAGGCAGCCTGCGGGCACCGCAGGCCTGGCTGGAGGTGCGCCCTACCCTGTCGGTACGCACGCTGGTGCCGCTGCAACATCCGCAGTTGCATCTCAAGTTGCCGATCCCGATGCGCACGCTGGGCGCACTCAATCTGCGTTTGATCAAGCCCTCCACGCTGTACGACGGCCACTGGCTGGAGCGTGCCTTGCGTCGCATCGATGCGCTGGATCCGGCCTTGCGCGGCCGCTGCGTGTTCGTGGACGAATCGCATGGCGGGCATGTGGGCCAGACGCGTCATCTGGCCTATCTGGTGCGGCGTTATCCGCCGCTGGGCGACGCTACGCTGGTGCCGGTGGCCGCGCTATGCGCGCTGTTGCCGGATGGCCGGCCGATGGCGATCCATCTGGCCGAGCGCTTCATGCAGGGCGATGTATTGAGCTGGTGGCGCGATTACACCGAGCTGCTACTCGCCGTCCATCTGCGCCTGTGGCTGCGCTACGGCATCGCACTGGAAGCCAATCAGCAGAACAGCGTGCTGGTGTATGCCGATGGCCAGGCGACACGGCTGCTGATGAAGGACAACGACGCCGCCCGCATCGCGCTGCCGCAGTTGCGCGCACAGCTGCCGGATCTGGACGCGCTGGGCCCGCTGCACGATGCGCGTATCGCGGTAGACGACCCACAAGCCCTGGCGCAGATGTTCTGCACCATCGTGCTGCAACTGGATCTGCAGGCGGTGCTGGAAGGCCTGGCCGAATGGCAACCGACGTTGCGCGCCCCGCTGTACACGCAGCTGCAGACGCAGTTCGCATTGACGCTGGCGCAGCTGGATGTCGATGGCATCGATACCGGACCCGCGCGTCGCCTGCTGGCCGCACCGCGACTGCCGGTGAAGTACCTGCTCAGCGCCGGCAGCCTGCTCAGCAAACAGCTCACCGGTGCGAGCGACATCAACAAGTTCTACGGCGATAGTGCGCCCAATCCCTTCGGCGACGCCTTCGCGGGTGCGCAGCACATGCCACGCAGGCAGGCGGGTGCTCAGCGATGAAGCGCATCCTCGGCCCGGTGCTGGCGGCGCATTACCTGGCCGCCTTCACCGCATTGGGCATGCCGCTGTTTCTGCCGCAGGTGCTGGCCGAGCTGGCGCCCTCGGCAGCGGTGGGCTGGAGCGGCGTGCTGTACGTGCTGCCGACGCTGTGCACCGCGTTGACGGCCAGCACCTGGGGACGCCTGGCCGACCGCTATGGACGCAAGCGCTCGTTGCTGCGGGCGCAACTGGGGCTGGCGCTGGGCTTTGCGATCGCCGGCTTCGCGCCGTCGCTGAGCTGGCTGGTGATCGGCCTGATCGTGCAGGGCACCTGCGGCGGCTCGCTGGCAGCGGCCAATGCCTATCTGGCCAGCCAGCCGCAGGCCGGCCCGCTGGCGCGCGCGCTCGACTGGACGCAGTATTCGGCGCGCCTGGCGATGGTCAGCGCGCCCGCGTTGTTGGGCCTGGCATTAGCGCTCGGCCCTGCGCAGTCGCTGTATCGCGCGCTCGCACTGCTGCCGCTGCTGGCGTTCGCGCTGACCTGGCGTCTGCCGGCCGACCGGCCTGCGGGGCGGCCGACAGCATCCACTGCGCCGTCGACACCCTCCGGGCGCGCAGCTGCGTCGTCGCTGTCGGCGTCACCACAGACCGTCACACCGGCCAGCGCCCTGTGGCCTGCGTTGCTGATCGCGCAGTTCCTGTTCTGCTTCGCGATGGTGGTGACCTTCCCCTACTTCATCCCGTATGCGCTGGCGCGCGGTGCCGGTCACGACGCGCTGGCCGGCCTGCTCTACAGCCTGCCGCATCTGGTCTATCTGGTGGTACTGCCGTGGTGGCGGCGCGGCGATGGCGACGCCTGGCTGGTGCCTGGCCTGATGCTGTTCGCGCTGGCCTGCCTGTGGCAGGCGCTGTTGCACGACGCCGTCGCATTGGCAGTGGCGCGGTTGCTGTTCGGCCTGGGCATGTTGTTCGGCCTGCGTGGGCTCAACCGCAGCCTGGCGATCGTCGCCAGCGGGCACGGCGCCGGACGCCTGTTCGGCCGCTTCGATGCCTGCGGCAAATGGGCCGGCGTATTCGCCGGTGCCGCTGCCGGCGCGCTGGCCCAGGCGGCCGGCCCCGCCATCCCTTTTCTTGCTGCCGCGCTGGCTGCGGCGGCCGCTGCGCTCACCGTTCTGGTGCGCTTCCCTTCGAGGAGATCCGCCGATGTCGCCGCACACGATGCATGACCCCTGGTACGACAGCATGGCCGACGCGCAGGCCTGCACCTGCTGGTTGAACTGCTACCTGCGCGAGTTCGCGATTCCGCAGCGCACAGTGGACTTCGATTATCGCGGGCTGGATCGCCCCGGCCCACGCGTGGCCGAACACCGTTGGCTGCGCATCGCGCTGGGCGATGCCGGCGCGCTGTGCGTGCGCATTGCCTATGCCGATCGCCTGGGCCGCTGTCGCTTTGCCTCCACGCCGTTTCTCAAGAGTGGCGGCCAGCCGTGGCAGAGCCTGGACGCGCATGCCTTGGCGCGTCGCCTGCTGCAGGCACTGGGCAGCACGCAGGCGGTCAATCCGGAACTGCTCGCGCAAAGCGCCAACAGCGTGGCGATCACTGCCGCACTGCTGCTACAGGCACAAGGCACCTTGCCGACCGGCGAGGCGATGATCGACGCCGAACAATCGATGCTGTGGGGGCATGCCTTGCATCCCACGCCCAAGAGCCGCGAAGGCATCGATCTGGCGCAGGTGCTGGCCTGCGCGCCGGAAGCGCGCGCGGCGTTCCAGCTGTTCTGGTTCCGCATCGATCCACGGCTGCTGCGCATGCAGGGCCGCGATGTGCGCGCGAGCCTGCGGCAGCTCTCCGGCAGCGAGGATCTGTATCCCTGCCATCCGTGGGAAGCGCAGCGGCTGCTCGACGATCCGTTGCTGCGCACCCTGCAGGCGCGCGGCTTCATCGAGCCGGTCGGTGTGCTGGGCGAAGCACTGCGGCCGACCTCCTCGGTGCGCACCTTGTATCACCCGGAACTGGACTATTTCCTCAAGTGTTCGGTGCATGTGCGGTTGACCAACTGCGTGCGCAAGAACGCCTGGTACGAGCTGGAAAGTGCGGTCGCGCTCACCGAGCTGCTGGCACCGAGCTGGCGTGCACTGGCGACGCAGGTGCCGGGCTTCGATGTGATGCTGGAGCCTGCGGCCACTTCATTGGAGATCGCCCAGGTCGATCCCGCCTTGCACGACGCCGACCCGTTGGCGGCGCGTGGCTTGTCGGAGAGCTTCGGCATCCTGTATCGGCAGACCCTGCCTGCCGCGCAACGGGCGCGTTGGCAGCCGCAGGTGGCCGCCGCCTTGTTCACTTGCGATGCGCAGGGCAACAGCGTGTGTGCGTCGAAGTTGCAGGCACTGGGCAGCGCGCAGATGGATCGCCACACCGCCACGCTGCTGTGGTTCCGCGCCTATGCCGGCTTGCTGCTGGATGGCGTATGGACTGCCCTGTTCCAGCACGGCATTGCCCTGGAACCGCACCTGCAGAACACCGTGATCGGGTTTGCCGATGGCTGGCCGACGCGGGTATGGATCCGCGATCTGGAAGGTACCAAGCTGCTCGCACACCATTGGCCCGCCACGCGCTTGCTGGGCGTGGGCGAACGCGCGCGGCAATCGCTGTACTACACGCCGGAACAAGGCTGGAATCGCGTGGCGTACTGCGCGCTGGTCAACAATCTGGCCGAGGCGATCTTCCATCTGACCGAAGGCGATGGCGTGCTGGAAGCGCGCCTGTGGCAATGCGTGGGCGAGCTCGCCGCATGCTGGCAGCAGCGTCATGGCACGCAAGCCGCGTTGCAGGGCCTGATCGACGGCGCGCCGCTGCCCGGCAAGAACAACCTGGGCACGCGGCTATGGCAACGCGCCGATCGACAATCCGATTACACCGCGCTGCCCAATCCGATTCCGCGCATCGCAGCGGTGCGGCGGGTGGCAGCATGAGCCTGCGCATCGACACCGCCGCAGTGCTGCAGGCATTGCCCAGCCTGCGCGACCAGAGCGATGGCCCGCTCTGCGCGTATGTCTACGACCTGGCCGCATTGGACGCACACGCAGAATGGATGCGCGCGCACCTGCCGGCCGAGTGCGAGCTGTTCTACGCGGCAAAGGCCAATGCGGAGCCGCCGATCCTGCGCACGCTCGCCCCGCACATGGATGGCTTCGAAGCGGCCTCCGGCGGCGAACTGGCCTGGCTGCATGCGCAACAACCGCAGGCCACACTGTTGTTCGGTGGGCCGGGCAAGCTCGATAGCGACCTGGCCCAGGCCGCTGCGCTGCCCGATTGCACCATGCATGTGGAAAGCCTGGGCGAGCTGGAACGCCTGGCCGCGATCGCCGCGCAGGCCCGCCGCTGCGTACCGGTGTTCCTGCGCATGAACATCGCCGTGCCAGGCGCGCAGAGCACGCGCCTGATGATGGGCGGGCAGCCCTCGCCGTTCGGCCTGGACCCGGACGATCTGGATGTGGCGATCCATCGGCTGCGTGCGAGCCCCTCGCTGCGGTTGGCAGGCTTCCATTTCCATCTGATGTCGCACCAGCGCGATGCCGGCGCGCAACTGCATCTGATCGCCGCCTACTTGCGCACCGTGCAGCAGTGGCGGCAACGCTACGGGCTTGGCCCGTTGCGGGTGAATGCAGGCGGTGGCTTCGGTGTGGATTATCTGGCGCCGGAAGCGTCGTTCGATTGGGCCGGCTTCTGCGCCGGCTTGCCTGCGTTGCTACGCGAACATGGCGACGCACTGCGTCTGCGGTTGGAGCCGGGGCGCTATGTCAGTGCCAGCTGCGGCTGGTATCTGATGGAAGTGCTGGATCTCAAGCGCAGCCACGGTGCGTGGTTTGCAATCGCACGCGGCGGCACCCATCACTTCCGCACCCCGGCCGCACAAGGCCACGATCACCCGTTCCGGGTGTTGCGTGGCGCGCGTGCGCCTGTGCTGCGCGACACGCCGGTCACCCTGGTCGGACAGTTGTGCACGCCCAAGGACGTGCTGGCACGCCACCAGCACGTCGCGGCGCTGGCACCGGGCGACTGCCTGGCCTTCCCGCTGGCCGGCGCGTATGCGTGGAATATTTCGCACCAGCAGTTCCTGATGCATCCGCCGCCGCAGATGGCGTTCTTGCAGGTGACGGCTCAGGCGGCAGCAGCGGCGTCCGTCGAAGCCCGGACCGGCACACGGATGTCGGCACGCAGCTCGGCCTCTGCCACGGTGTCGGGATCATCCAGGTAGAGATAGCGACTGCGCACCTCACCCGATCAAGCTACCGGCCTGCTGCAGGCGCTTCTCGAAACCGGCGACCGACGTGTCCATGCCCTGCTGGACATTTCGCACCAAGGTGTCGGGGACGCGCTGCAAAGTCTGTTCGGCCGAACGGGTCATCACCCCGGGCAACGACTGCGCCACCTGCTCCAGCTGCTTCGCATGGCGACGTTGCTGCTGCTCCATGTCATTGCAGCGGCGCTCGAACTGCTCCATCAGCGAGGCGGCCTTGCTGATCAACGTCAGCGGGTCGTTTGCATTCATCGTGCATCGTCCTTTGCTGCTGATGACGGTTACATGCTGCGCCCACCGATGCGCATCGTCTCGTGCTGCTGTTGCTGTTGTTGCGCCTGCATCGCCTGCTGCGCTGCCTGCTGTTCCTGCTGGTTCACCGTGTCGATGGCCTCGGCGCGCAACGCGCGGCCGGCTGGTTCATTGGCCAGGATCTGCGTCATCTGACGGAATTGATCGCGGTCGCCATTCTGTGCGGCGGCCAACATGCGGTCCAGGAATGCGTCCGGGTCGTCACGCAAGGATGGCGGCTTGTCGGCCGCTGTCCGCGTCTGCTGCGCCTCCGCCTTCATCGGCACATGCCATTGCTGCGGCGCATGGCTGCGCTCGCGCTCTTGTTGCAATTGCTGCATCTGCTGCTGCCAGCTTTGCGCATCGGTCTCACGACGCCCTTCCCCAGGTTCCAATGGACCGCGCAGGTGATCGATTCCATCCCGGACCAGGCCATCTACCCCTCGCGAGTAAAGCGTCAAGCCTGCGCGCAGCGTTTCCACATCGCCGCGATACTTCGCGATCATCGGCGCATATTGCTGTGCAAGCTGCTGCGCTGCTGGATCTTCCAACACGGAGACGTCCGGCTTGCCATTGCCATCGACCGGAAGAAAGTTGTGCATGCGATGCGAATCGCCCAGCCTGAATGCAGAGGACAACGGATCGCGTGCATCCAGCGCTCCATGATCGTTGGCGTAATCGCCTCTCTTCAACGTCGCAATCTCTTGTGGCGTGGCATAGACCTTGACCTGCCCGTAATGTCGGCTGGCGGCGCTGACCGCATCGCCAGCCATGACGTGGTTGATCACCTCGGTGCCACCCTCGGGAATCCGCCGATCCAGGCTCACCGCCCCGTAGGCGTTGAATGTCTGCCCTGTCAGTCCGAAATGGTGTGCGGTGACCTGAGCCAGATCGCCACCTAAGGAATGACCTGTAACTGTCACTTGCGGGGCCGGCTGGCCGGTCTTGATGTGCTTCTGTTCTGCATAATCCAATGCATGCTGAGTAAAGTCGATGGCGTCGGCAACCTGTACGTTATGACGAGCCACTAACATACCGCCATCGGCTAATGCGCCATCCTGCACTGGCTGGCGATCAAACTCGCTCCCTCGGTGGACAACCACCACTTCACCCGTGTCAGCCCTTTCGTAGATAACACCTTGATAGCCTGATGGCTTGTCTACGTATTCCAGCCGTTTGCATGAGATGCCTCCAATTTCGACCACGGGGCTCTTTGGTCCTGCAATATCCGGCTTTTGATATGCATCATAGGAAAAAGCAGCGTACTGCTGACTGGTTAGGCTCATGGGGCAACCTTTTCTGCTCTGAGATTTATAAGAAACAGATTGCTACGGTTTGGCTCAGCGTATTTATCGGAAGATCCCTCGCCCGTATCAGGATAGTCCTCGACTTTACTTCTTGGATAACCACCCTTCCAAAAGTAAGTTTTTTTTGACGATAATCCAAGAATCTGCTCTTTCTCCAGACTGGGCGAAAAATTAGTCTCCTCCTTCTTTCCGCTTGCCTTTAGAGACATGCCCACACCCGTCAACTCCCAATGACATATCCCTTTTCCATAATAATCCGCATCAATCATGCCATCCGCAAAAATCGTCGCCACATAGGTCGTTGCATCGATTTTTTTGAAATCTGCGGGGATACTGTCTTCTTTTTGCTTAGACCAGACCCCGGCAATCGGCTCAATCGGGGTGCACAACGTATGATTGGTAATCTGATAAAAAACTGCACCATCGACGAAACCAAACGGCCCCGGCGCATCCTCGATGGTCATGGTGATGCGATAAGCCTGTCGCGGATTCGGATTCTTCCGGTACACCGGATCGCCATCCTCGGTGAGCGCCTGCCCGTCTTTGGACTGCATGTTGTTCTCCGTTGCGCCGCAAGCGCATAGCGATGTGGCAAGGGATAGGCATAACAGGGAGGCAAGAGTGCGAGGCATGGTGTCCTTGGCCGATGAGATGCCTTATGTTTTGAGCCTACGCTGCTTTTAACTGCAGAACAAGATTGAGCCGGGAGAGCCCGCACTCCCCTTGACATGCACATAATATCGACTGGCGGTGCTGGCCGCATAGCCAGCCATGACGTAGTTGATTACCTCATGGCCACCTTCGCGGATATGCCGATCCAGGCTCATTGGGCCATAAGCATTGAAGGTCTGTCGCTTGAGACTGAAGTGATGGGCACTGACCTGAGCCAAGTCGCCGTGCTGCTCGGAATGGTGGATGACGTTTATTTCCGGCGCGGTGGACACCGTGCGTGCTTGCAGGAAGGGCTTGTCGCTGAGGGTGTTGACGTAATCGGTGAGCAAGTTGCCGTTGCGCACGGACAGGCCATCGAGCCGGTAGGAACCGCCGATATCCGAATGCGCGCCCGGATTGACCAGGTTGAGCAGGCGTCCATCCTGGGTGCGGCCCGGATCAATAATGTCCTTGGCCGGGAAGAGATCGCGGCGCTCGTCGCGGGCGGTGATTTGCAGGCCCGACACCACCGACGGCGGCAGGCGCGTGTCGCGCACGTTCATGTCGCCGGTGGCCACCGGGTCGAGCAGGCCCACCGCCTGCGCGGTGCGGCCGGGCGGCACCAGCGGTGGGTGCGTTGGGGTCAGCTTGAGGATTTCGCCGTTGGGCCCCTGATCGATCTTCATGTCTTTGCGGTCCTGGATACCCCGCTCGTGGACCATGCGGGTGAACATCGCTGCGGTAACCGCGCCACGACTGAAGCCCGTGGACACAATGCTGATTTCGGCCTGCGGGTCTTCTTCGCGCCATTTTTTGGCCTGATCGATGAATTTCAAGTACATCTCTTCCATCCGTGGCCCGTAGCTGTAGCCCAGACCACCGTCGAGGTTGCGAGTAAAGGCATCGTCCTGGGTGCCTACGCCTGGGACGTAGTGGCCATTGATATTGCGTAAACCGGCGAAATTGGCCGCCTGTATTTGATCGTACATGACGCCGATGTTGGTGATGTGCTCGGGATCCTTGTTCTTGTCATTGCCGGTGCCATCGAAGCAAGCCACGAACAAACGAGTATGCGGATTCTGCTGGCTGACCAGTAGCGGTGCCTGGAACTGCGCCAGCGCATCGCGGCTCTTTTGGTAGGAAGCCAAATCCTGTGCAGTCGCCGGATAGGTTTCCACACCATCGGCCCATTTCTTCTCGTCGTTACGTTCGTTGGCCATTACATGCTCCCTGGCGAATACGCCATCAGTAGGTCTTGGTGTAGGCGAGGATCAGATCGCTGCGGAAATTGCTATATTTGTTACCAGGCTTTTGCAATACCGTGGTATCCACCATTGCCTTCATATAAACATTGATGGTGCGGTCGTTCACTTCCAGAATGATCTCTGGAGAGATATCGGCCTGCAGGATCGGCGGCAGTTGCTCCTGCGGTACATGATGCAGCACCACCTTGTCCTTGAAGATGGCCTCAAGATCCACCAGGGCATGGCGCGACTGGCCGTCCTTTGATCGCCAGGACACTTCCGCAGGGGGCGGGAAGTTCGGGAAGTTGCGTATGCCGATCGTACCAGCGTGCATATTGTCAGGATAGATATCTCCGAGGGACGCTGAGGAAATCTGTTTGACATCCTCAGGATAATTAGCCTCGTACCTGCCGTTGTAAAGTACCTTGCAACCGTACGTATCGTAGCAGCCCGCACCGAATGCATGTTTGCTAAGGAACCTCTGAACAACGCACAACAGATACGCCACACTACCCGCCTGATGTTGAGGAGTGATCCATGCAACTGACGTTCGGTGACGCTGAGGGCCTGGGCAAGCGCAAGCAGACCCGGCGCGAGATCTTTCTGGCCGAGATG
>NZ_JACIFI010000006.1 GCF_014197275.1 Xanthomonas sp. 3075
ACCGGCATCAGGAACGGACGATCGACGTCGCGGGTCGGCTCCGGGATGAAGGTGTCGAGCGCCTCGACCAGCTTCAGGATCGCCGGCACGCCGATGTCGCTCTGATCGCCATCCAGCGCCAGACGGGCCGAACCATGGATGATCGGGGTGTCATCGCCCGGGAAGTCGTACTTGCTCAGCAGCTCGCGCACTTCCATTTCGACCAGCTCGAGCAGCTCGGCGTCGTCGACCATGTCAGCCTTGTTCAGGAACACCACGATATGCGGCACGCCGACCTGGCGCGACAGCAGGATGTGCTCGCGGGTCTGCGGCATCGGGCCGTCAGCGGCCGAACACACCAGGATCGCGCCGTCCATCTGCGCTGCACCGGTGATCATGTTCTTGACGTAGTCGGCGTGGCCGGGGCAATCGACGTGCGCGTAGTGACGGTTCTCGGATTCGTATTCGACGTGTGCGGTCGAGATCGTGATGCCGCGCGCCTTCTCTTCCGGCGCCGCGTCGATCGCGTCGTACGCCTTGAACTCGCCACCGAAACGCTCTGCACCGATCTTGGTCAGCGCGGCGGTCAACGTGGTCTTGCCATGGTCAACGTGACCAATGGTGCCGACGTTCACGTGCGGCTTCTTGCGCTCAAATTTAGCTTTTGCCATGGGTGCGAGTCTCGGTAATCGTTTGGAGTTGAAGACGATTGAGTAGTGGTGCTCACGAAAGGAATCGAACCTTCGACCTCCTCCTTACCAAGGAGGTGCTCTACCGACTGAGCTACGTGAGCGAGTTTTGTATTATGCCATGCATTTGCGTTCAATGGAGCGGGAGACGGGAATCGAACCCGCACCATCAGCTTGGAAGGCTGAGGTTCTACCGTTGAACTACTCCCGCGCCGGGAACTGCATGTCACAACATGAAACTGGTGGAGGGAGGTGGATTCGAACCACCGAAGGCGTAAGCCAGCAGATTTACAGTCTGCCCCCGTTGGCCGCTTGGGTATCCCTCCAGCTTTTACGACCGGACCGATGCGCAATGAAGCATTTCGGTTCGGGGTGAAGCAGCCCGTTATTTTGTTGTGGGATGCACCCAGTGTCAACAAAAATTTTGAGCCCGTCGTCGCAACTGAATACGCGCGGGCATCGAGGCCGCGCGCAGCCGATCAGACGTTGAAACGGAAGTGCAGCACGTCACCTTCCTGGACCCGGTATTCCTTACCTTCCAGACGCAGACGCCCCGCGTCGCGCGCGCCCGCTTCGCCGCGGTACTTGATGAAGTCGTCGAAACCGATCGTCTCGGCACGGATGAAGCCTTTTTCGAAATCGGTATGAATCACCGCCGCAGCCTGCGGCGCGGTCGAGCCGGCCTTGACCGTCCACGCACGCACTTCCTTGACGCCTGCAGTGAAGTAGGTCTGCAGGCCGAGCAAGGTATAGGCGGCACGAATGACGCGATTCAAACCCGGCTCGTTCAGACCCAGGTCGGCCAGGAAAGTATCGCGATCGGCGTCGTCGAGCTGAGACAGCTCTTCTTCGATCGCCGCCGAGACCGGCACCACTTCCGCGCCTTCGGCAGCAGCATGTGCGCGCACCGCATCCAGATGCGGATTGTTGTCGAAGCCGTCCTCGAGCACGTTGGCGATGTACATCACCGGCTTGAGCGTCAACAGGAACAGATCGCGCACCAGCGCCTTTTCATCGTCGTCCAGGCCGGCTGCACGCCCTGCCTTGCCGTCGGCCAGCGCGGCCTGCAGTTTGGCCAGCACCGGCTTGCGCGCCGCGGCCTCCTTGTCGCCGCCCTTGGCGCTGCGTTCGGCACGGTTGAGCGCCTTTTCCACGCTATCCAGATCGGCCAGCGCCAATTCGGTATCGATGGTTTCGATATCGGCGATCGGGTCGATCTTGTTGTTCACATGGATGATGTCGTCGTTTTCGAAGCAGCGCACCACGTGGGTGATCGCATCGACTTCGCGGATATGCGCCAGGAACTTGTTGCCCAGGCCTTCGCCGCTCGCCGCACCGGCGACCAGGCCGGCGATATCGACGAACTCGACCGCGGTCGGAATCAGCTTCTGCGGCTTGACGATCTCGGCCAGCTGATTGAGACGCGGATCCGGCACCGGCACGATGCCGACATTCGGCTCGATCGTGCAGAACGGGAAATTGGCCGCAGCGATGCCGGCCTTGGTCAGCGCATTGAACAGGGTCGACTTGCCGACGTTGGGCAGGCCGACGATGCCGCATTTGATACCCATGGGTCACATCCGGGATTTGGGATTCGGGATTGGAGATTCGCAAGGCCGCACGGCTGCAAATCCCCAATCCCCAATCACGCATCTCTGCTCGTGTGCAGCCGCTTCATCGCCTCGTTGAAATTACCTTGCATCGCCAGTGGCAGCACGTCGATGGCGGCATCTACCGCGGCACCGATCGCCGCATCGTCGTCGCGCCCTGCCCGTCCCAACACCCATGGCACCACGCGATCCTTGTGGCCAGGATGACCGATACCCACGCGCAGGCGATGAAATTTACCGTGTCCGAGCAGGCGGATGGTGTCGCGCAGGCCGTTCTGGCCGCCGTGGCCGCCATCGAACTTGAGCCGTGCGGTGCCAGGCGCCAGGTCCAGCTCGTCGTGCGCAACCAGCAGCTGTTCCGGCTCGATCTTCCAGAACCGCAACGCGGCGGTGATCGATTTGCCACTGAGATTCATAAAGGTGGCCGGCTTGAGCAGCCAGACCGTTTGCCCTGCGATATCGACCCTGGCGGTCTCGCCGAACAATTTACTCTCCAGCGCCCAGCGGGCGCCGCACCGTTCGACGAGGGTATCGACGAAACGAAACCCGGCGTTGTGCCGGGTTTGCGCGTGTTCCGGACCGGGATTGCCCAGTCCAACAATCAGGCGAAGTGCAGACATGCCGGTCACCGCAGCCAGTCCCTCGCGCAGGGCGAGGGATCGGCCAACGGATTACTTGGTCTCGGTGCCTTCGCTGCCTTCTTCATCGGCAGCGTCTTCTTCTTCGACACGCACGTGCTTGGCAGCAACCACCGCCACGTCGTGTTCCTTGCCCAGCTTCAGTTCCGGAATTTCCACACCGGCCGGCAGCTTGATTTCGGACAGATGGACCACGTTGCCCACTTCCAGCGCACCGAGGTCGACTTCGATGAACTCCGGCAGATCCTTCGGCAGGCAGACCACCTGAACTTCGTTGAGTTCATGGGTGACGACCACGTCGCTGGACTTACCGGCCGGCGAGGTTGCCTCGTTGATGAAATGCAGCGGAACCGCAGCACTGAGCTTCTCGTTGGCGCTGACGCGCTGGAAGTCGATGTGCATGATCAGCTGCTTGAACGGATGGCGCTGCATGTCACGCAGCAGCACCTGCTGCACGTCGCCATTGAGGTTCAGGTCGAGGATCGACGAGTAGAACCACTCGTTCTGCTGGGCGAGCCAGATCTGCTCGTGGTTGAGCTGGATACTGACCGGCTCGAGTTCGCCACCGTAAACGATGGCCGGAATGACGCCAGCGTGACGTAGGCGGCGGCTCGCACCCTTCCCCTCGTTCGCGCGGCGCTCGACCTTGATTTCATGTGTCTTTGCCATTGAATTTCACTACCTGGTTTGGAATATCGCCTCGCGGCGATGAAGCGTCTCACCCGCGACCAGGCGAGACGGATTGCAGCACCCGGACATCCGGGCACCGAATGCGGAATCAGTCGACGTAAAGCGAACTCACCGACTCGCCGAAGGCGATACGGCGAATGGTCTCGGCCAGCAATTCGGCCACGCTCAGCTGACGAATCTTGGCGCAGGTGCGCGCGGCTTCGTTCAACGGAATCGTGTCGGTGACCACCAGCTCGTCGAGCTGCGAATTGTTGATGTTGTCCACCGCCGGGCCGGACAGCACCGGGTGAGTGATGTAGGCCACGACCTTGAGCGCACCGCGCTGCTTCAGCGCTGCTGCGGCGGCGCACAAGGTGCCGGCGGTATCGACCAGGTCGTCGACCAGCACGCAGGTCTTGCCCTGTACGTCGCCGATGATGTTCATCACCGTGGCGACGTTGGCGCGCGGACGGCGCTTGTCGATGATGGCCAGATCCGCGTCGTCCAGACGCTTGGCGACGGCGCGCGCGCGCACCACACCGCCCACGTCCGGCGAGACCACGATCAGATTGTCGGTGCCGTAGGCGCGCCAGATGTCGGCCAGCAACAGCGGCGAGGCATAGACGTTATCGACCGGCACATCGAAAAAGCCCTGAATCTGATCGGCATGCAGATCGACCGTGAGCACGCGGTCGGCCTCCATCGCACAGATCATCTTGGCAGCGACCTTGGCGGTGATCGGCACGCGCGAGGAACGCATGCGGCGGTCCTGGCGCGAATAGCCGAAGTACGGGATCACCGCGGTGACGGAGGCGGCACTGGCGCGCTTGAGCGCGTCGATCAGCACCAGCAGCTCCATCAGGTTTTCCGCGCTCGGCGCGCAGGTCGGCTGGATCACGAACACTTCCTGCCGGCGCACGCTTTCTTCGATCTCGACCTGCACTTCGCCATCGGAGAAGCGCGTGACCAGGGCCTTGCCCATCCGGACGCCGAGCTCCTTGCAGATACTCAGGGCAAGCGGTTTGTTGGCATTGCCGGAGAACACCAGCAGATTACGTTGGTCTTGCATGAGATCTCTCGGCGGCGGCAAAGCGCGTGGGGGCGATGGTAGAGCAGGAAAGCCGACCTAATGCCGGGCTTTTCTTTGAATCCCCGCACATGGATGTACGGGCTTTTGCAGAGGGATCTGCATCAAAAACTGGCAGGGGCGGTAGGATTCGAACCTACGAATGCCAGGATCAAAACCTGGTGCCTTGGGCCTCTTGGCGACGCCCCTGCATCAAACCTGTCGTGCGTCCAGTGCGTCGAGCAATGGCGAGTGCGCTGCACCCTCCACCACCCACGCCCGCAGGTTATCCGGCAACTGCGCCATGGCCTGCTCTGCAGCAGCGCGCGTGGCGAATTGGACGAAACACCCACTTCCCGACCCGGTCAAACGCGGTACACCGACCCTGGAAAGCGCCTGGAACACCGCTTCGACGGCGGGCTCACGGCGTCTCAGGACCGGCTCGAACGCATTGTCGAGCAGAGAACCGGAAGCGAAGTCCGCTATTTTCACGGGCGCAGCATCCCGCGTCAATTCCTGTGATCGAAATAAGGCCGGCGTGGGCACGTGAACGCCCGGATCGACCAGCACATAGGCCGCGTCGGGCAGGGTCAACGGGGTCAATTGTTCGCCGATGCCCTCGGCCCAGGCGTTACGGCCGCGCACGAACACCGGCACGTCGGCGCCCAGCTGCAGACCCAGCCCGGCCAGCGCATCGACCGGCAAACCCAAGCCCCACAAGGCATTGAGCGCAACCAGGACGGTGGCCGCGTCCGACGATCCGCCACCGAAGCCGCCACCGGCAGGGATGCGCTTCTCCACGCGGATGTCGGCGCCAGCCCGAGTGCCGGCGCTGGCTTGCAACAGGCGCGCGGCGCGGATCACCAGATCGTCGTCCTCGGCGACGCCGGGCAAACTGTCGCCGATGCGCCGGATCTCGCCGTCACTGCGCAGACGAAGATGAATGGTGTCGCCCCAGTCCAGCAGCCGGAACACGGTCTGCAGCAGGTGGTAGCCGTCGGCGCGACGCCCGACGATCTGCAAAAACAGATTGAGCTTGGCCGGCGCAGGCCACGCCGACCAGCCCAGCTCCCACCCCGGCATCAGGGCGAGACCGTCCATTGGTCGACCAGCAGGCGCACCTTGGCGTCGCCGTTGCGGGCTTCGATGCGCTGCGGCAGCTCGGGCTGGGCATCGCTGGCTGGCGACCAGGCGAGAAAGTCGATGGTCCAGCCGTCTTGCTGCACGGTGCGCGGGCGACCTGCCGCATCCAGATCCACGCGCTCGGCGCCCGCGCCGGCGATCCGCAGCGCACGCACCCAGTCGGGCATCTGGTTGACCGGGATGGTCCAGCCGGTGGCGTCCCGCAGCACCTGTTCGGCATCGGGGCCACTGCGCGGGCCGCCCTCCAATCCTTCCAGCCGACCGGCGCCCGTGGTGGTGTCGCCGGTGAGCACCCAGCTTTGCCGGGTCACCGGCGCACTGAGTTGCACGTGGTAGCGCGGGCCATCCTGCTGCCAGTCGATGCGGCCGCTGCCACCGTTGCGGTCCTTGCTGATCGCCACCCGGCCCTGGAACGACCAGTTCGGATGCGCCTGCAGCCAGGCCTGGCGTGCGACTTCGGCGCGGCGCGCAGCATCGGACACCTGATCGACCACTGCCGCACCATCGCCCTGCCCGCGCGGCACGCTGACGCAACCGGACAGCCCGGCGAGCACCAGCCCGCTCAGGGCCAGTGTTCGGATCACGCTGCTCATAGGCCGAACTTTTCCACCGCGCGTTGCAGCGCGCGGTTGTCGGGGTCGATCCGGCGCGCTTCGTCGAAATAACGCCGCGCCTCGTCCTGCTTGCCGCTGACCCAGAGCACCTCGCCCACGTGTGCGGCGATTTCCGGGTCCTTGACCAGGGCCCAGGCGCGACGCAACTGCACCAGCGCTTCCTTGGTACGGCCCATGCGATACAGCACCCAGCCATAGCTGTCGACGATGGCCGGATTGTCCGGGTCGGCGGTGCGGGCGCGATCGATCAGCGCCAGCGCCTCCTTGAAGCGGGTGGTGCGGTCGGCCAGGGTGTAGCCCAGCGCGTTGAGTGCGGCGACATTTTCCGGTTCGGCAACCAGGATCTTGCGCAGGTCGGCCTCGGCACGCGGCACATCGTCGCGTCGCTCCCAGGCCAGACCGCGGGCGTACAGCAACGCACCGTCGTCCGGATAGGCAGCCAGGCCGCGCTCGAAGGCATCGAGTTCGCCTGCAGCATCGTCGGCGCGCTGGTGCAGCTCGGCTTCGAGTACGTAGGCATCACGACGGGCGTCGTCGTCGGCAGTGGCATCGCCCTGCAATGCGCGGGCTTCGGCAAGCGCCTCGGGCTTGCGGCCAAGTTCGTATAGCGCGCTGGCGGCGCGCAGGCGCGCTTCGCTCAGCTGCGGGCCACCCGGCACGCCGCGATACCACTCCACCGCCTCGTCGTAGCGCTTGAGGAACTCGGCGATCTTGCCGAGCAACAGCCGGCGATCCGGGTCGGGCTTGGCGGCATTGCGCTTGAGCTCGCCGTACAGCGCGACCAGCGCGGTGTTGTCCTTCTGCTTGGCCAGCATGGAGGCGCGCAGCCCGTAGGTCTGGGTGTCCTGCGGCCCGGTCGCCAGCACCCGTGCGGCCGCTTCGGTCTGGCCCATCGCGTCGTAGGCGAACGCCAGCGCGCCGCGCAACTCGGAATCCTTGACCGCCTGCGGCTCGATGTTCTTCAGCAGCGCCAGCGCCTCGTCGTTCTTGCCTTCCTGCTGCAGCTGGGTGGCGTGCAACAAGGCCACGCGCGGTTCTTCCGGGAAACGGCGCACCACTTCATCGACAATGCGCTTGGCCAGCGCCGGACGTTCCATCCGCAGCGCGAGCCGGCCGAACTCTTGCCAGGCTTCGATCTGGTTGGGGATCGCGCCGGCCTTGACCAGGTCTTCGAGCACGTCGGCCGAGGCTTCCGGCTCACGCCCCCCGTTGGCCAGGGCGATCAGGGCGAAGCGCCAACCGCGCGGGTCCGATTCCTTGAGCAGGCCAAGCAGATCGCGGCGCGCGGTCCGCAGATCGCTGCGGCGCAAGGCCAGCGAAGCCTCGGTGCTGCGCATCGCCATCGACGACGGCGCGCGCGCGCGCCATAACGCCAGCGCTTCGACCGCACGCGCATCGTCGTTGGCCAGCATGGCGATGCGGGCGGCGCGCTCGGCCAGCCCGGCGTCGCCGGCTTCGGCCTTGGCGGCGTCCAGATAGGCGCGGGCGGCATCGTCCAACTGCCCGGCCTGCAAGGCGAATTCACCGGCGAGCACCGGCTCCAGCGAGGTAGTGCCGGCGCTGCTGGGCGGCGGCGCGGGCGGTGCTTTCTTGGGTGCTGCAGTGGCACTGGCGGAGACTGCTGCCAGCAAAAGAACACTCAGGATGCGAATCGGTACAGGCATCGGGGGCAACCGGGCCGTAAAATGGGGCCCTGAATGGCCGCCAGCTTATCGCAAGCAACTGAACAATGACGTTGTGGGTGCTCGGACTGAATCACCAGACCGCACCTGTGGACCTGCGCGAACGCGCGGCGTTCGCAGGTGAGGCGTTACCGCGCGCGCTCGAATCGTTACGTGCATTGCCGCAGGTGCGCGAGGCCGCGTTGCTGTCCACCTGCAATCGCACCGAGCTGTATGCGATGACCGACGACCCGCACAGCCTGGTGACCTGGCTCGATACCCATGCCCCCGGCTTGAGCGGTTATCTGTACCAGCATCAGGAAGCCGAGGCCGTGCGTCACCTGTTCCGCGTCGCCACCGGGCTGGATTCGATGGTGCTGGGCGAGCCGCAGATCCTGGGCCAGGTGAAGGACGCCTGGGCGGTGGCTCGCGCGCATGGCGCCCTGGGCAGCGGGCTGGACCGCTTGTTTCAGCAGACCTTCTCGGTGGCCAAGCGCGCACGGACCGACACCCGCGTAGGCGCCAACCCGGTATCGGTGGCCTCCACCGCAGTGCGCCTTGCACAGGAATCCTTCGCCCGGCTCAACGAATCCACGGTGCTGCTGATCGGTGCGGGCGAGACCATCGAACTGGCCGCCAAGCATTTGAGCGAGGGCCGCGTGCGCCGCTTGCTGATCGCCAATCGCACGCTTGCGCACGCGCAGACGCTGGCCAGCCAGCACGGCGGTTATGCATTGCCGTTGACTGATCTGGACCGCCATCTCGCCGAGGCCGACGTGGTCTTCTCGGCCACCGCCGCGCGCGAGCCGGTGCTGACACGGCTGCAGGTGGAACAGGCGTTGCGCGCGCGCAAGCGCAAGCCGATGTTGTTGTTCGACCTCGCGGTGCCGCGCGATATCGAGGCATCGGTGGCCGAACTGCGCGATGCCTACCTGTACACGGTGGACGACCTGGAACGCGCGGTCGAAGACAATCGCCGCAGCCGCCGCGAAGCCGCCGACCAGGCCGAAGCCATCATCGACCTACAGGTGGCGCGCTATGTCGAGACCTCGCAAGCCAACGCGCGCCAGGCACCGCTGAAGCGATTGCGCGCCTTCGGCGACAGCACCCGCGACGAACTGTTGGCCAAGGCGCGCCAGCAATTGCACAACGGCAAGCCGGCCGACGAAGTGCTGGAGCAATTGGCGCACGCGTTGACCAACAGGTTGCTGCATCCGCCGACCGCCGCCTTGCGCGATGCGGCGCTCAACAACGACCTGGAACTGACCAGCGCGGCCGAGCGGCTGTTTCCGGAAAAACCTGGCTACCACCATCCCCCTGTCACTACCCCGATCGTGAGGACCGATGACGCCGACCCTGCGCCGTAAGCTCGAAGCGCTGGCCGAGCGCCGCGAAGAACTGCAGCACCTGCTCTCCGACCCCGACGTGGTCAACAACAACGACAAGTTCCGCACGCTGTCGCGCGAACTGTCGCAGCTGGAGCCGGTGGCCGTGGCCCTGGAAGACGAAGCGCGCGCCAAAGCCGACCTGAGCGCGGCCGAAGCGATGCGCAACGATCCGGAAATGCGCGAACTGGCCGAAGAGGAGATCGCCGCCGCACAGGCGCGCCTGCAAGAACTGGACGCCCAGCTGGCGTTGCTGCTGGTGCCGCGCGACCCGCGCGATGACGGCAACCTGTTCCTGGAAGTGCGCGCCGGCACCGGCGGCGACGAAGCGGCGATCTTTGCCGGCGACCTGTTCCGCATGTATGCCCGCTATGCCGAGCGTCAGGGCTGGAAAGTCGAAATCGAATCCGACAGCCCCGGCGAGCACGGCGGCTACAAGGAAGTGGTGGCCCGGGTGGTCGGACGCGGCGCGTATTCGCGGTTGAAGTTCGAATCCGGTACCCACCGTGTGCAGCGCGTGCCTGCGACAGAGTCGCAGGGCCGCATCCACACCTCGGCGGCCACGGTGGCGATCATCCCCGAAGCCGACGATGTGGAAGAGATCGTCATCAATCCGGCCGACCTGAAAGTGGATACGTTCCGCTCCTCCGGTGCCGGCGGCCAGCACGTCAACAAGACCGAGTCGGCGATCCGTATCACCCATCTGCCCAGCGGGGTGGTGGTGGAATGCCAGACCGAGCGCAGCCAGCACGCCAATCGCGACAAGGCGATGAAGCGGCTGAAGGCGCAATTGGTGGAAGCCGAACGCAGCAAGGCGGCCGCCGCCGAAGCGCAGACGCGCAAGTTGCAGGTCGGCAGCGGCGACCGTAGTCAGCGCATCCGCACCTACAGCTTCCCGCAGGGCCGCATCACCGACCACCGTGTCGAAGGCCTCACGCTGTACGACCTGCCCAACATCATCGAGGGCGATCTGGATGCACTGATCGCACGCCTGCTGCACGAGCATCAAGCCGACGAACTGGCACGATTGAGCGATAGTCCTTGAATGCGCAGGTACCACGCGAGTTGCTGCAGCTGCGCGAGGCGGTGCAACGCCAGCCCGGCGATTTTATCGCCTGGCTGATGCTGGCAGATGCCGAACTCGGCATGGGCGCCATCGCTGCCGGCGAGGCGGCAGTGCAACGCGCACTGCTGCTGCATCCGGGTCATCCGGAAGCGGTGGCGCGACTTGGCCGGGTGCGCTGGTCGCAGCAGCGGCATGCCGACGCGGCGACCTTGTTGCAACAGGCATCGGACCAGGTGCCGCGGCATCCGGGCATTGCGTTGTGGCTTGGGCATGCATTGGAAGATGCAGGCCAGGCCGAAGCTGCGGCAGCTGCCTACGCGCGCGCGCATCAGTTGCTGCCCGACGAGCCGTACATCACCGCGCAATTGCTCAACTGGCGCCGCCGTCTGTGCGATTGGCGTGCGCTGGATGCACTCGCTGCGCAGGTACGCACCGCGGTGGCGCAGGGCGCAGCTGCAGTGGAACCGTTCGCCTTCCTGAGCGAGGATGCCAGCGCTGCCGAACAGCTGGCGTGTGCACGGACGCGCGCGCAGGCGATCGCTTCGGTGTTGCGCCCCCTGCCGCCGACTGCCGTGCGCGGCCAGGGTGCGTTGCGGGTGGGCTTGGTCTCCAATGGATTTGGCGCGCACCCCACCGGTTTGCTGACGGTGGCGCTATGCGAGGCACTGCAGCGGCGGCAACCGGACTTGCAGCTGCACCTGTTCGCCACCAGCCATGACGACCGCAGCGAGATTCGCGCACGCCTGGCGCACGCCACCACGCTGCACGATGTCACCGCGCTCGGGCACCTGGCCACCGCGCATCACATCCGCGACCAAGGCATCGACCTGTTGTTCGATCTGCGCGGCTGGGGCGGCGGCGGACGACCGGAGGTCTTTGCATTACGGCCGGCGCCGGTGCAGATCAACTGGCTGGCGTATCCGGGCACGTCGGGCGCGCCGTGGATGGACTATGTGCTGGGCGATGCGTTTGCGCTGCCGCCGTCACTGGAGCCGTTCTATAGCGAGCGGGTGTTGCGCTTGAACCGTGCGTTTCAGCCGTCGGATACCTCACGCGTGGTCGCCGAACCGCCGTCGCGGGCGCAATGCGGCTTGCCCGAGCATGGCGTGGTGCTGTGCTGCTTCAACAATAGCTACAAGCTCAATCCACGCAGCATGGCGCGCATGCTGGCGGTGCTGCGCGCGGTGCCGGACAGCGTGCTGTGGCTGTTGTCCGGGCCGGGCGAGGCCGACGCGCGCCTGCGTGCGGTGGCCCAGGCGCAAGGCGTGGAGGCGCAGCGCCTGGTCTTCATGCCGAAGCTGCCGCACGCGCAGTATCTGGCGCGCTACCGGCATGCCGACCTGTTCCTGGATACGCATCCATACAACGCGCACACCACGGCATCGGATGCGTTATGGGCCGGTTGCCCGGTGCTGACGACGCCCGGCGAGACATTTGCCGCGCGCGTGGCCGGCAGCTTGAATCATCACCTGGGGCTGGATGAAATGAATGTAGCCGATGACGCTGCGTTTGTAGCCAAGGCGGTGGCACTGGCGACCGACCCGGCAACCCTGATCGCTTTGCACGCGCGGGTGGCCGCGTGCCGGCGGGATTCGGGGCTATTTGATATGGATGGATTTGCAGACGGGTTTGCGCAGTTACTACAGACACTGGCGCGGCGACATGGTTGATTTAGGTCGTCAGCGCTGGCTCTCCACTTAATGGTGGCGCGCAGAACAACTGCGCAGACGTCAGGCAGCGCTGACGCTGCTAGGAATCGGCACATCCCCCCTCCTACACTGCGGTTCTGAGCGCGCGCCGTCCGCCCCCACCTGATGACCGCTCAACACGCTCTTTAGCCACTCTAAAGCGAGGAAGTATGAAATCAGACGATCGATTGCGCCTGGACAGAGCGTTCGTGCTGGACAAGGACACCTTCTGCGTCGTGTTCAGCGGCAAGGATTATGAAGATATGCGTTCCCATATCCTCACCTATGAGCGACGGTTGGAGCAGCCATGGACCCGCTCGGATGTACCGTGCAAGATCGACGGACTGACCGGCAGAATGGGGGAAGACGGCAGACCCATCATCCACGCCTTGAGCGATGAAGGCGATCTCTACACGCTACAGATGGGAACCGCGCCCACCCATCAAAAGATCGAAGGAGCAGGCGTCTACTCCGATGACGCAACCGATCTTGGATATGTCAATTCGATTGCCCAGGTGGGTAGCGCCTTGTTCGTTACAGGCTACCACTCGCAGCTATATCGACTGACCGAGACGAGCGTCGACTGGTTTCACAAGGACAGGCTCCCGAAGACTCCGGCGAGCTACGATTCCCTGATCTTCGGCGATCTGAGTGCAACGTCCGAAACCGACATTTACATGAGTGTCATCTACTCTCCAACAAGCACAAACAGAGCTCTGACAGAAGAGGAAGAGGACCTGATGAGGGAACTTTTCCAGCAAGGTCGCAACGACGAGGCAATCGCGATCCGCGAAGCATCACAAGGCCCGTCGCGCGTCTACGAAGGCCGTCTGTATCATTGGAACGGCAACGCGTGGCGCATCGTGGCAACACCTCGCTCGGGGAAATATTATCCCGAGCCAGCAACGCTGTCGGATATCTTCATTGAAACCAAGGACAAGGTCTGGGCCGTTGGCGACAACGGGGTGATCCTGATCGGCAATGCAGACGATGGCTTTCACGATGTATCGTTCAAAGACAACCGCGATGGCTTGAGATCGATAACAAAATTCAAGGACAGAATGGTCATCGCATCGGATTACGCGCTGCACTGGTTCGATGGGCACATGCTTTCGTCACTCGCCCCTGCTCTTGACCCGACGATCAACGAAGGCATCCCCAACCCTGTGAAAGTACAGGCGGTTGACGACATCCTGTTCTATTTCGATTCAAAGCACGGCATTCAAACATTTGATGGCAGCACGTGGACCGCGATTGACATCCCGGCTGAGCTACTGGAACAGGACGTTGACGGGTTCGAAGATCGATAGCGCGCGATATCTTCCTCGCGGAAAAACGAAATGACGCGCGTCGATGCCGCACCTGTCGGCTAGCGGGTCATGGCAGCGGCATAGCGCGGCAACAGCGGGGCCGGGGATCGACGCAGAGCAGCACCCGGATGTGTCGCGCCGGCGTCGACCAGATCGGATGCCTGACCGCGCCGACGAGTCGATCTGCGGCCACGCTTGGCACCACCGAAGCCAGCAACTGACCGGCGGCGCCTGGATACACCCTCACCGCAATCCTTCTGCTGTGAGTGCAAGGGTTTTATCGGCTTCGGGCGCACTGTCCGTTGCCACTGCCCATGCCCGCCAAACGCTCTACCTCAGCGGACCATGTGCGGCTTCACACCGTGGCGCTGTACCGGAGCGTCCGGGCTCGCTAGGCTGCGCGCATGCCTTCCCATCTCGACTTCATTCCCTTGCGTCTGTGCGTGCTGACGGTCTCCGACAGCCGCACCCTGGCCGATGACCGCTCCGGCGATTATCTGGTCGCTGCCCTCACCCACGACGGCCATGTGCTGCACGAACGTGCGCTGTGTCCGGACGATCGCTACCGCATGCGGGCGATCGTCTCCGGCTGGATCGCCGATGCGCAGGTCGATGGCATCCTGATCACCGGCGGCACCGGCTTCACCGGGCGTGACAGTACCCCGGAAGCGATCACGCCGCTGCTGGACAAGACCATGCCCGGGTTCGGCGAGTTGTTCCGTGCGATCAGTGTGGAAGAAATCGGCACCTCGTCGCTGCAATCGCGCGCGTTCGCTGGGCTGGCCAATCACAGTTTCGTGTTCTGCCTGCCCGGCTCCACCTCGGCCTGCCGCACGGCCTGGGAAAAGATCGTGCGTGCGCAACTGGATGCACGTACCAAACCCTGCAATCTGGCGACACTGCGTCCACGCCTGGGCGAATAGCCTGCGCGCTCCACCGCTGTCGGAACGCGCATGTCGCACATGAAACGCAAGGCGTACAAGACGTTGCTGGCACCGCTGCAACTGGAACTGGTGAACATGGCGCGCTGGTTGCGTCACACCAATCAACGCGCATTGGTGCTGGTGGAAGGCCGCGACACTGCCGGCAAGGGCGGTGTCATCCAGGCCATCGCCAGCCATCTCAACCCGCGCCAGTGCCGGGTGGTGGCGCTGCCAACGCCCAATGACCGGGAAAGCACGCAGTGGTATTTTCAGCGCTACGCGGCGCATCTGCCTGCGGCCGGCGAGTTGGTGCTGATGGATCGCAGCTGGTACAACCGCGCCGGCGTGGAACGGGTGATGGGCTATTGCACCGATGCGCAGTACAACGCGTTTCTTGAGCAGGCACCGCGCTTCGAACAGCTGCTGGTGGACGATGGCATCTTGCTGTTCAAGTATTGGCTGTGCGTGGATCAGGCCAAACAGGAAGAGCGCTTTGCCGAACGCCACCACGACCCACTCAAGGGCTGGAAGCTGTCGCCGGTGGACCTGCAGTCACGCAGCAAGTATGACGACTACACCGCTGCGCGCGAGCGCATGCTTGAGGTGACGCATACGCCGGACGCGCCATGGACGCTGGTGGACTTCAACGACCAGAAACTGGGCCGATTGAGCCTGATCCGCAATTTGCTGGACCGGCTCCCGGACACGACGGTGCCTGAAGAAAAAGTGCAGCTGCCGCCGTTGGACGGCAAGCCACACAAGGAACGTTACGGGGTGCTGGAGCCGATCGACGATTACGCAGGCCAGTCCTGAGAAATCTCGTCGCTGGCGGCGGTGGTACGCGGCAACGGATACAGCCCGGCCTGACGTTCGGCCTGTTCGGCCTGCAACACCAGCTGGCTCAGGCGCTGACTGAACAACTGCATGAAGCCACGGTGCAGCGGACGCATCGCTTCGATGTAATCCACGTCGTCGGCCTGCGCGTCGAGCGGGCTGCACGAGGACAGCAACACTTCGTCCAGACGTAGCGCGCTGTCGGGCAAACGCACCAATGCGGCGCGGCGCAACCAATCGCGCATGCCCTGGCGGTACTCGGCGGCCAGGATGTAGGCCACTTCGACCTGCTCCAGGTCCACATCCGGGTTCCAGGCCAACACCTGGATGACCTGCGAACGCTCGTCCAGCACGCGACTTTCTGCGACCAGTGCATGCAGTTGCTGCAGCAAACGCCATTGCACGCCGGCCGCCTCGCGTTGCTGGCTCGGCATCGTCTCGATGGCAAGCGCCAGGCGGCGCGCGAACAGCCCCGGTACATCGGTCAGCACGATCGGGCCGGCGTCGGCACCGAGCAGAAAGCGCTCGGTGCGCAGTGCGGCGGTGTCGGGCAGATAGCCGTCCTGCAGCGGGCGTATCACCCCGTGGTCGAGCAGGGACAGCACCACGTCCAGCCAGTAGCGACGCTCCTGATGCAGGGTGCGATTGGCGGCAGCGTTCTGCCATACAGGGCGCAGCTCGTCCAGGCGGGCGATGCAGGTCTGGGCATCGAGCCCATCCCACGGTGCGCGCGTGGCGTCATTGGGGTCGAAGGTTTCCACGCTGAGCATGCCGGCGCCGAAGCGGTGCCAGGCCGCGCCACGCTGGGAACCGGACGGATCGAGCCTGGACGCTGCAACCGGCGCAGTGGTGGTCGGGCGCAACAGCGCGGCGTAGGCGTCGGTCCAGGAATCCGGCAGGCGTGCCGATGGGGGATAGCTGGCCGTGGGCTGGCCCAGGCCGTGACGTGCAAGCTGCAGGCTCCACAACACCGCACCGATCACGATGCCGCCGAAGATCCAGGCCAGCAGCCAGCTGGTGGCCGCCTGATCTGGCTGCAACAGGCGGGTTTGCGGCTGCAGAAACAACAACCAGCCACTGCCCGCCAGGACGCCCAGATACAGCCAAGGCGCGAGCTCGGTCAGTTGCCGATTGCGACGGTGCACAAGCAGTTCGTGTCCGTCATGGTGATCTTGAGATGGAGCGGCCATACATTCCCCCTGCACGCCTGATCGCGTTGAGAAGGTTATCGGCGATGCATCGCAAGTCTGTTGGCCCGCTCCGGTGGCGGTTACTCAGCCAGTTACAAATTCTTCAGTCGGCGCAATCGTGCAGGGCGTGCGTGTCACCGCCGCGACCTTTGCCGCCGGCGGGCCTTGCCACAACCAGGTTTCCAGTGCGCCCAGGGCGGCATCGCTACCGGCAGCGACGACTTCCACGCTGCCGTCGACCAGATTGCGGGCGTGTCCACGCAAGCCCAATGCAACGGCGCGCTCGCGGGTGGAGGCGCGATACCACACGCCCTGCACCACCCCGGTAATGACGAAGCGCGCCGCCTGCATCAGCCGGCCTTGCCGGTGATGCCGACCACCGTTTCGATGTCGTGTGCGGTGACCGGGCCGAGAAATTGCTTGGCCACCTTGCCGTCCGGTCCGATCAGATAGGTCATCGGCAGACCGCGTGGCGTGGCGAAGTCCTGCGGCGGCTGGTACGGGTCGAGGATGGCCACCGGATATGACACCGGATGGTCCTTCAGGAAAGCCTGCATGTCGGCGGTGGTGATGTCCTCGTAGGCCAGGCCCACCACTTCGATGGTGTCGCGCATGGTGTGCAGCGCCGACAGCTCGGGCATTTCCTTCAGGCACGGCGCGCACCAGGTGGCCCAGAAATTGACCACCACCCACTTGCCACGGTGCGCGGCCAGGTCATAGGTCTGCCCGGTCACGGTCGGTAGCGAGAGCTTGGGCATGTCGGCGGTCTGCTGCACCACCGAGGTGTTGGCCGCGCTGGCGGGGTCGGCGGCAGCGGCCGGCTTGCCCGGTTCCTGGGTGGTCGTTGCCGGCGCGGCGCCCGTGCCGGCGGGAGAGGCGCTCTCGCTGGCGGGCTTGCAGGCGGTCAGCAACAGCAGCGGCAACAGCAGCGCACAGGCGCCGCGCACAAGGCGCACGGTCATGGAGGATCTCCGGGGAGGTGGGTGTAAAGGTCGCCGACCGGTCGCGACAGCACGCTGCGCAAGGGTTGACGCAGTTGTTCCAGCGCTGCCGCTGCAACCTGGCCATAGGCATCGTCGCGACACGGCAACGGGCGGTCTTCGATCGGCACGCGCAGCTGGCAGTTGTCGTAGAGCTCGGCCAGCGGCACCACGTCCAGATCGCGCGCCAGCAGCCATTGGCCGCGCTCGTCGCGGCGCAGCAGGCGGATGCGCTTGAGCTCGCATAGCAGCTCCTGCATCAGCGTGTCGGTGAGCATGGGTTCCAGCGCCAGGATGCGGTCTTCGTCGAGCCCGTTGCCGTGGAGCCGCGCCTGCCGGAAACGACCGAGCAACCGCAACAGCCCATAGATTTCAAAGCCCGGCGGCAGCCGCATCGCTTCGGGCTGATAGCGGAATGCCGCCATCGACGACGCCAGCGAGGCGCCCAGCAATACCGATACCCAGCTCAGATAGATCCACAGCAGCAGGATCGGCAATGCCGACAGTGCGCCATAAATACGTTGATAGGTCTGGAAATTGCCGAGATAGAAGCCGAAGCCCCATTTGACGATCTCCATCAGGATCACCGCCAGCAGCGCGCCCGGCAGTGCATGCCGCAACCGCACCACATGCTGCGGCACCACGCGGTAGATCAGCACGATGCACACGAACTCGACCGCCATCGGCGCCAGCCGCCAGGCGAATTCGGCCAGCCACTGGCCTTCGGTGGTGCGGAACAGCGGCAACGCGAACACGTAGGCGGCCATCGCCATCGAGGCAGCGGCCAACATCGTGCCCAGGGTCAGCACGGTCCAATAGATCAGAAAGCGCGTCACCTTGGGCCGTGCAGCGGCCACGCGCCAGATGCTGTTGAAGGTCTGCTCGATGCTGTGCAGGGTGATCAGCAACGAGGCCACCAGCGCCACCATACCGGCCACGGTGAACTTGCCCAGGTCTTCCAGCGAACGGTTGAGGTAGTTCTGCACCGAACGTGCCGCGCCTGGCACGAAGTTATTGAAGATGAAGTCGGTCAGCGCGTCCTTCCATTCGTTGAAGGCCGGGAACGCCGACAACACGCCGAACACCACGATCGCCAGCGGGACCAGCGCGAACACCGTGGTGTAGGCGAGCGAAGCCGCCGCCTGGAACAGGCGGTCATCGAGAAAGCGGCGCCACAGGAAGCGCCCGAAGCTCACCGTCCGCGCGCGGTCGCGCAGGCGCTCTTTCCATTGATCGAGTTTGTTCACACGCAACATCGCGCAAGGGTACCCGATGCGCCGTCGTCGCGGCCGCAGCGCGTGTCATGTCCGCCGAAGTGAGTGCGAAGTAGCCCGGGGCGCGGCGCTATCGCGTTGCGCGCCGTATCCAGACGGCCGCGAGCCTGGGCTGCAGCGCAAGCCTTGTTTCGGCGCGCCACAGGCTCGGTTGGGTCGACCGTCAGCGGCGGCGCGGTGCCGGACTGGCCTGCCTTGCCTACAAGCCAACCCGGCACGGGGCGCCGACGAGCAGCGCTTCTCATCTCGCAGTGCCTAACCCCCGCTCACGCAGGTGCGGCGTGCAGCAACATGCTGGCTTGGCCGATACTGCGGCAACTCACACAGGCGGTAGATGCGCGATGGCGGAGATTCTGGTGCTGTATTACAGCCGTGGCGGTTCGGTAGCGCGGCTGGCGCGGCAGATCGCGCGCGGTATCGGCGAAGTGCCGGGCATGAGCGCGCGCCTGCGCACGGTGCCGCCGGTGGCGGCCGTGACCCAGACCAGCGCCCCGCCGGTGCCGGACGAGGGCGCGCCCTATGTGGACAAGGCCGATCTGGCCGACTGCAGCGGTCTGCTGCTGGGCAGCCCGACCCGCTTCGGCAACATGGCCGCGCCGATGAAGCATTTTCTCGACAGCCTGGGCGCCGAGTGGGCCAGCGGCACCCTGGCCGGCAAACCCGCAGGCGTATTCACCTCTACCGCCTCGATGCACGGCGGCCAGGAATCCACCCTGCTGTCGATGCACCTGCCGCTACTGCATCACGGCTGCCTGATCGTCGGCATTCCTTTCACCGAGGCCGCGTTGAGCCACACCACCAGCGGCGGCACGCCGTATGGCGCCAGCCACGTCTCCGGCGCCGGCGGCGACCCGCAGCCCAGCGACGACGAAGCCCTGCTGGCACGTGCGCTGGGCCGCCGGGTTGCCGATATCGCGCGGCGGCTGGCCAACCCATGAGCCTGCGCGCCGTCCATTGGTTGCTGACCGCCGCGCTGGTCGCGCTGACGCTGCTGTTCGTGATCTGGTTTCGCGACGACCGCCATCAACTAGCGGCGTTGCTGGTGTTCGCACTGCCGCCCGCGCTGATGGCTGCGCTGGCCTTGCGCAGCGCGCGCGCGCGATTCTGGGCCGGCGTGTTTGCGCTGGGCTGGTTCAGTCATGGCGTGATGGCAGCCTGGAGCCAGCCCGGGGTACGCGGGCTGGCCTGGCTCGAACTGCTGCTGGCCCTGCTGGTGGTGGCGCTGGTCGGCGGCCCCGGCATGGCGGCGCGCTTCGGCAAGAAGCGCCAGCCACGATGAGGCATGTCCAGTTGCGCGACGCAGGCTGTGCCAACGCGTCCGGTTGCAGCTCTCAGGCCACTGCCACTCATTGACCGACCAGTGTGGTCACGCTCTGCGGATCGAGATACAGCGAGGTCTTGCCGCCGACCACCGCATACGTGCCGCCGGGGCCGACATTGAGTGTGCTCGAGGTGCTGTATTTGGCGAACTGCGCGGCAGCGCCGGCCGGTAGCACCAGATCCAGTCGCTGATGGTTGCTGCCGGTATTGACCGCCACCAGCACCAACGTGTTGTCCGGCCGGCGGTACGCGGTGACGGAGACATCCGCATACGGGTGTTCGGTGGCGCCGATGCGCACCGAGCCGGGTCGCACGAAGCGTGCAAATTGCGACATGACGTAGCCGCGCTTGCTCACTGCGCCGTTTTCGCCGATCAGCCCGTAGCTGCGCCGGATGTACCACCAGACATACGCATTGAAATTAGCCGCCATGCTGGCGTGCAGCTCGCTGGCCACACCCAGCGCCGACGGCCAGGCGTTGGCATCGGTGTTGTCGGTGTAATGTTCGGTCATCCACACCTGTTTGCCCTTGCTGCGCGCCAACGCGTAGTCGCGCGGCGTCGCGCCGTACAGATGGCCGGCCACGATGTCGGTGGCCTGATTCGCAGTGGCGTTGTTGAGAACGGGGTCGGTGATGGAGAAAGTGAAGCCCACCGACTCGCCGACGATGACCTTGAGGTCGCCGAACTTGCTGCCTTCGCTGCCGAGATAGTTGACGAAGTCGCTACCGCTCCAGTCAGCCGACTCGTATGCCGGATGCCAATCGGGCTCGTTTTGCAGGGAAATGGCATACAACGGCACCCCCTTGCCAGCCATGTAGTTGGCGAAATCGAGTAGGTGCGTGGTGTAGGCGGCGTAATAGCGGGGCAGCAATTTGCCGCCGTTGATCAGGCTGTTGTTGGACTTCATGTAAGCCGGTGGCGACCACGGGCTTGCGAATACCAGCCCACCCAGCGCACGCACGCGGGTCGCCGTGGGCACCTGGGCCGCCCAGCCGGCGCTGGACGGGTCGATGCGCATGCGCAGGATCGACAGCCCGATCTGCCCACTACCGCTGCCATACGCCAGATCCACCTGCGCGGGTGTCAGGTCATCGATCCAGCCGGCACCATTCATGCCGCCGAAGCCGCGCACTGTCTGGTAGGTCTGACCTGGCGTGATCGTCACCGTCTGCGCAGCTGCCTGACTCGCCAGCAGAACGCCCATCGCGCACGTCAGCGCGCGCAGCATCGACAAGACTTTTTTCATACGTTTCTCCGGGAACGGGACGATGGCGGCACCGCAGTGCTCAAGGCACGCCCACTATTGACCGACAAGATGAAAAATCAATGTCTGCCGCCGCTTATTCTCGCGTCCGTGACGCAGGACACGCACATGGCGTGCTGGAGCATTGCGTGGATCACGCGGTGTTTTGCACTGCCGCATGTAGCAGCCATGCACACGCGAGTTGGAACATCCACACGGTGCCGATGCCGGTAGCGGTGAATGCTGCGTGCTCGATGCCAGGATCATGTGCAACGATCGCTGCGGATTGAACGTACCCCCCGCTCATCTTCTGCCTGCAGCACGCTTGCGCCGGCTCCCCCAAGCGCATGTACCGTTGTTGCATATTTCGCCACTGCACGCACGCATGTTTTGACCAGCCCGGCCGGCCGCGGTAGCGGACGTACAGCCGGCCTCTTGGCCGGGCTGTATCATGGCGACCCTTGCGCGGCCTGCACCGCGCCCGCTTGAAGGACTCGCAGCAATGGAAGACCTCCTGATCGTCACTACCGGTGGCACGATCGACAAGATCTACTTCGACGACAAATCGGACTACCAGATCGGCGACCCGCAGATCGGCCAGATCCTCAAGGAACTGGGCGTGACCTTCCGGTTCTCGGTGATTCCGATCATCCGCAAGGACTCGCTGCACATCACCGATGCCGACCGCGAACTGGTGCGCGCCACCATCGCCGCCCAGCCGACGCGCCACGTGCTGATCACCCACGGCACCGACTCGATGGTGGACACCGGCAAGGTACTGCAGTCGATTACCGACAAGACCATCGTGATGACCGGCGCCCTGAATCCGGCCCGCTTCCGCGGCTCGGATGCCGAGTTCAACATCGGCTGCGCGGTCGGTGCGGTGCAGTCGTTGCCGGCCGGCGTCTACATCGCCATGAACGGGCGCATCTGGAACCCGGAAAAGGTCCGCAAGAACGTCGCCGCCAACCGCTTCGAGTCGCTCTGACGCCATGAGCAAGGCCACCCGCGCGACCAAGGCATTGGACGCGGCCGGCGTGGCGTATGTGCTGCACCCCTACCCATACCAGGCCGATGCCGACGCCAAGGGCTTGCAGGCCGCGCACGCGCTGGGACTGGCGCCGCACACGGTGCTGAAAACCTTGATGGCCTGGGTCGATGACCAGGCCATCTGCGTGGTGATCCCGTGCGACCGCCGGGTGTCGCTGAAGAAACTGGCCAGCGCCTGCAGCGGCAAATCGGCGCGCATGATGGAGGTGACCGATGCGGAACGTCGCACCGGCTACAAGGTCGGCGGCATCAGTCCGGTCGGTCAACAACGCCAGGCGCCGGTGCTGATCGAAGCCAGTGCACTGGATGCCCCGTCGCTGTGGATCAACGCCGGGCAACGCGGGTTGCTGCTGGAATTGCCAGGCGATGGCATCGCCGCCGCATTGCAGGCGCGGCTGGGCAACCTTTGCGATTAGCGGGTGTCAACGCCCCAACGATCGTTCCCAAGGCGTGCGTGGCGCAGCCGAAGTCGCACGATGCCGACGCATGCTGTCGTAGGGCACGCCCACCGACCGACGATGGCCTGCCGCACCCCGGCCAAAGGGGCTGGGCGCCGGCACGGCGGCATCCGCTGAAACGCCACCGCCCCGCAGAAGCGGGGCAGTGGGAATACCGGGCGTGTTGCTGCGCACGGCATCGCAGGTTTCCGCAGTGCCAGCGGCTTGCCCGCTGGCACCACGAGGCACTTACGGAGTCTGGCTCACCGCGCCGGCCGCGTTGACGATGCCGGCACCGCAACCGCCCGAGCAGGCGCCCGGCAGCGGACGCGCCGTGTTCTTCAACAAGGTCTCCACCGCCGCAGGAGTCAGCGGGCGTGTCGCTGCCGACTGCACCAGCGCGACCACACCGGCCACATGTGGGGCCGCCATCGAGGTGCCGTTATAGGACGCGTAGCTGGCGCTGCCCGGGGTGGTCGTGCCGCTGTTGAGCGTTGACAGGATCGCCGAGCCCGGTCCGGAGATGTCGATGGTGCTGCCGAAGTTGGAGAAGCTCGAACGCGCACCGTCCGAGGTGATGGACGCCACCGAGATCACGTTGGCGCAGCTGGCCGGGGTGAAGTTGGCCACGTTGGCGTTGCTGTTGCCGGCCGCCACCACCACGGTGGTGCCGCGCGACACCGCGCCGTTGATGGCGTTTTGATAGGTGCTCGAACAGCTGCCGCTGCCGCCCAGCGACATGTTGATCACTTCGGCCGGGTTGGCATTGGCCGGCACGCCGGAGACGCTGCCGCCGGAGGCCCAGACGATTGCATCGGCGATATCGGAGGTGGTCCCGCCGCACAGCCCCAACGCACGGATCGGCACGATGCGCGCGTTGAACGCGGTGCCGGCCACGCCGGTGCTGTTGTTGGTGACCGCAGCGATAGTGCCGGCCACGTGGGTGCCGTGCCAGCTGGAGTTGGCAGCCCCCACACCGGAGCCACATTGGTTGGCGGCGCGCCAGTCGCCCTGGTCGGCCGGATTGTTGTCGCGCCCGTTGTTGTCGCGTGCGCGCGCCGCATCGCTGATGAAGTCGTAGCCCGGCAGCACGTTGGCATTGAGGTCCGGGTGGCTGGTGATGCCGGTGTCGATCACCGCAACGACCACACCGGTACCGGTGGCGGTATCCCACGCCGGGCGCACGTTGATGCTCGCTGCGGTGGTGCCGAAGCCCCATTGCTCGGACAGGCGCGGGTCGTTCGGGGTCAGCGTCGGGTACATGATCTGGTCGATCTCCACGTACTCCACGCTCGGGTCGGCAGCGAGTCGGCGCATCAGCGTTTCGGCTTCCGCACGGTCCAGGCCACGGTCGGTCTTGAGCACTTCCGACCCCAGCGCGGTACGCCGCACGTGGTTCAGGCCCAGCGCGCGCCCGGCGCGTGCCGGCACTGCGGTGGCGACGGAGGTGAGCGATGCACGCAGCGAGGTCGGGCTCACTGCGGCGCTGGAGCCATCCCTGTACTTGACGATGAAGCGGTCCAGCGTGGGTTGCGAGTCAAGCCCGGAAAGGTTGACCTGCCCGGCGAACGCCGGCACCGCCAGCAACGAGGTCAGCGCGCAGACCCCCAGGACCACCAGCGTGCGCGAAGGCGCACGACGTTGCGACACATTGGACATCGATCGTTCCTTATTGAGAGGTGCCGCAGCTGCGGCGACAAGACCGACGCTTCACCGCGCACTGCGGATCGGGCCGGAAACTGCGCGGGCGACGTGCCCGACAGGAAGAACCTGGCCGGTACCGTTCCGACCAAGCGGCCATGCGCCGCCAGCGCCTGCCGAGCGGGCAGACGTGGGCAAGACATCGCATGGGGTGAAGCTGGAGAATCAGCGCCCCCTGACGGCGTGGCCAGGGAGCGCAGACCACCGTTGAACCGCCTCAGTAACTGGCGGTCAGGGTCACACCGGAGAACGTGCTGTAGGCCTTGACGCGTATGTAGTAGGTACCCGACGGCGCGCTGATGGTGCAGGTTTCGGAATTGCCGTCGCGATACGGACGGCAGATGTAGCTGGTGTCGGTCGGCGCACTGCCGGCACCTACGTACAGATCCGCATCGCCGCTGCCGCCGCTGATCGCCACCGTCAAGGTGCCGCTGCCGGAAGGAACGGCGATGGTGTAGTTGAGCTCCCCACCGCTGGAAGCACCCAGGCCGGTCACGGGAGTACCGTTGGTCAACGTATTGCCGGGATCACCGCCACCGCCGTCACTGCCATCGATCGCGGCGGTGACGGCTGCATTGGCATCGACGAGGCCGGCACCGCAGCCGCCCGAGCAGGCGCCCGGCAAGGCACGCGCGGTGTTCTTCAACAGGGTCTCCACCGCTGCAGGAGTGAGCACGGCCGGCGCCACCGACTGCACCAGCGCGACCACGCCGGCCACATGCGGCGCCGCCATCGAGGTGCCGTTGTAGGACGCGTAGCTGGCACTGCCCGGGGTGGTGGTGCCGCTGTTGAGCGTGGACAGGATCGCCGAGCCCGGCGCGGACACATCGATGCCGACGCCGAAGTTGGAATAGCTGGCCTTGGCACCCGCCGAAGTGGTGGCCGCCACCGCGATCACGTTGGCGCAGTTGGCCGGCAGCGAGCCGGACACGTTGGCCGCGCTGTTGCCGGCAGCCACCACCACGGTGGTGCCGCGCGACACCGCGCCGTTGATCGCGTTCTGCAGGGTGGACGAACACGAACCGCCGCCGCCGAGCGACATGTTGATCACTTCGGCAGGGTTGGCATTGGCCGGAACGCCGCTGACGCTGCCGCCCGAGGCCCAGACAATGGCGTCGGAAATGTCCGACAGCGAACCGCCGCACTTGCCGAGCACCCGCACCGGAACGACCTTGGCGTTGTAGGCAGTCCCTGCCACGCCGGTGCTGTTGTTGGTCACCGCGGCGACGGTGCCGGCCACGTGGGTGCCGTGCCAGCTGGAATTGGACGCCGGAACGCCGGAGCCGCACTCGTTGGCTGCATACCAATCGCCTTCGTCGGCAGCGTTGCTGTCGCGCCCGTTGCCGTCGCGCGCGCTGCTCGCATCGCTGATGAAGTCATAGCCCGGCAGGATGTTGGCGTTGAGATCGGCATGGTTGGTGATGCCGGTGTCGATCACGGCGACCACCACATTGGCGCCGGTGGCCTTGTCCCAGGCCGGGCGGATATTGAGACCGGCGTTGGTGGTGCCGAAGCCCCACTGCTCGGACAGGCGGGCATCGTTCGGGGTCAGGGTCGCACGCAGGATCTGGTCGACTTCGACGCTTTGCACATTCGGGTCGGAGGCCAGTTGACGCATCAGGGTTTCCGCTTCGGTGCGATCCAGCGCGCGGTCGGCCTTGACCAGCTCCGGCCCCAACGCCAGGCGGCGCACCGAGTTCAGGCCCAGCGCCTTGCCGGCCTTGGCCGGGACGGCACGTGCAGCCGTGCGCAACGAGGTGCTCAGCGCGGTCGGGCTGGCCAGCGCGGTGCTGCCGTCCTTGTAGGTCACGATGAATTTCTGGTGGGTCTGGGCAGTGGCAAGACCGTCCAGGTAGACCTCGCCGGCGAACGCCGGGGTTGCCAGCAGCAATGAGGTCAGCGCGGTCACGCTCAGGATGGTGAGCGTGCGAGGACGCTTGCGGAAAGACTCGTTCGACATCGAATTCCCTTCTAGATCAAAGAGAACCGCCGTAGCGGTGTTATCTGGTGCCGCCTTCCTAGGCCAGCACCGAGGTCCCCGGATCGATCCCCTGTTATCGATCCGTTCATCGAACCTATCTCACTCAAACCAAACTGGACAATACGAAATACCCACTTTTTAAAATTAAAAAGTCAATTTTGTGACGCGCAACAACTGCATTCAGATTGATCTACGCCGTTTTTGACCTTGCCATGACCTCCCCGCGCTGCTGCAGGTCAAAAAAAAGGCCCTGCGCGGGCGCGCAAGGGCCGATTTTTTGACGCGAGGCGACGTATCGCGTCAGAACAGACGTACCAGCCAGCCGTGACGGTCCGGGAGGCGCCCGTACTGGATATCGGTCAACTCCTGGCGCAGCGACATGGTGACTTCGCCCGCCGGTGCGGACAGGTCGCCGACCGCAAAGCCGTCGCCCTTCAACTCGCCGATCGGGGTGACCACGGCAGCCGTGCCGCAGGCGAAGACCTCGGCAATCTCGCCCGATGCCACGCCCTGCTTCCATTCGTCGATGGACACCTTGCGCTCGATCACGCGCATGCCGCGATCGCGGGCCAGTTGCAGGATGCTGTCGCGGGTGATGCCTTCCAGGATGCTGCCGGACAATTCCGGCGTCACCAGGCTGCCGTCCTTGTAGACCAGGAACACATTCATGCCGCCCAGTTCTTCGATGTACTTGCCTTCCACCGGGTCCAGGAACAACACCTGCGAGCAGCCCTGCGCGAAGGCTTTCTGCTGCGGCAGCAGCGAGGCGGCGTAGTTGCCGCCGCACTTGGCCGCGCCGGTACCGCCCTTGGCCGCACGCGCATATTCGGTGGACAACCAGATCGACACCGGCGCCACGCCCTTGGCGAAGTACGGGCCGGCGGGACTTGCGATGACGTAGTACGAGGCCTTGTGCGCGGCGCGCACGCCCAGGAATGCCTCGTCGGCAATCATGAACGGGCGGAAATACAGGCTGGTCTCAGGTGCCGACGGAACCCAGCCGGCATCCACGGCCACCAGCTGGCGCAACGATTCGACGAACAGGTCCACCGGCAATTCCGGCAGTGCCAGGCGCCGCGCCGAGCGCTGCAGGCGCTCGCCGTTGGCCTGCGGGCGGAAGGTCCAGATCGAGCCATCGGCATGCCGGTAGGCCTTGATGCCTTCGAAGATCTCCTGGCCGTAATGCAGCACCGAGGCGGCCGGATCCAGCTGCAGCGGGCCATAGGCGCGCACTTGTGCGTCGTGCCAGCCCTGCGCGTTGTTCCAGGAAATGGCGACCATATGGTCGGTGAAATGCAGCCCGAAACCGGGCGCGGCCAGGATCACGGACAGTTCGTCGGCACTGCGCGGCGACGGAGAACGATTGGAAGCGAAGGACACGGACACCGGAAGTTTCCTGTATGGCGGACGGAAGAACGCGCCACATGCTCGACATGGCGCCTGACGATCAGAGCATGCCGGTTTCGAGACGGGCCGCTTCGGACATCATATGCCGGCCCCACGGCGGGTCGAACACCAGCTCGACGTCGGCCTCGGCAATGGTCGGGATCATTTCCACCTTGCTGCGCACGTCATCGACCAGGATCTCGCCCATGCCGCAACCGGGCGCGGTGAGCGTCATCTTGACGTCCACCCGGCGCTGGTCGTCTTCCTCGCGATGGCTGACCACCGCCTCGTAGACCAGGCCCAGATCGACGATATTGAACGGAATTTCCGGGTCGAAGCAGGTACGCAGCTGCTGCCACACCAGCGCTTCCACTTCTTCGTCGCTGGCGTTGTCGGGCAGTTCCAGCCCCGGCGGGGCCTCCTTGCCGATCGCATCGCCGTCCTTGCCGGCAATGCGGAACAGGTTGCCTTCGACGAAGACGGTATAGCTGCCCCCCAGCGCCTGGGTGATGTAGCCATAACTGCCTGCGGGCAGGGTCACCGAATCGCCCTGCGGCACCATGACGGCATCGCAATCGCGTTCGAACTGGACGGGTTCGCTGCTACGGGAGTACATGGGCTGGATATGGGGCCGCGCCGGATGCGCGCAAGTCCGTCATTCTAGCCGACCACGGCAAGGCCGCTGCCGGTCTGGAAGGGAACCAGCGACGACGCTGCATTCCATCGGCGCACGCATCACAGCGCAAAGCGGCTCACGCGCCTTATCATGTGCGCACTGTCAGGAGCTCCAATGCCGCCCACGTCCGCGTCCGCCAGAACCGCACACTGGCTCTGGCCCCCGCTCCTGCTACTGGGATGCGTCACTGCCCTGATTGCCTGGATACTGGTTGCCCTGATGCTCGGCCATCAATCCGGCTGGATGGCGCTGCTGGTCGCGCTGGAAGTGGCCTGGATGCTGCGGCTGGGAACGCTGCGCGCCGGCGCCCTGCGCACCGGCATCACCCTGGTGGCCACAGCGCTCGTGATCGCCGGTGCCAACTGGGGCATTGCCTCCGCGCAAGTCGGCGGCCCGCTGGGGCTGGACCCGTGGACCTCGGCGCAGAAGATGGGCACCGGCCTGGCCTGGACCCTGCTGCAATTGGCCAATAACGGCTTCGACCTTGCCTGCTACGTCGCAGCACTGGTGCTGGCCTGGTGGGCGGCGCGCTGAGTCAGGCGCGTTCGCACCGGCTACCGATAGGCATTCGTTGAAGCTGATGCTTCATCTGCACAGCTCAAGTCATGCCGCTCCTGCTTAGCGCTAGCGCTTTATTTTCCTGACGCAGCCATGTCTGGGAGAGCTCTGCGACTTGGCTGCAAGGCCCTTGCCCGCCCACCTCGCAGGACACGCCGCAAGTACGTCCTTGTAGCGGCATCCATGCCGCGTAAGGTCCCGCGACGGTGGGCGGACAAGGACCAAGCGAGATGGTCGGTGCGCTGGTGCAAGCAATGCATGGTGTGCGTTGTTCGGATCACCGTACGTTCGATCGGCTTCCCAAGCGCAAGCCAAGTAACCGGCAGTGGCTCAACAAAGCAACCTACAAACTTTTCAGCGTCCCAACGCAAGACTCGCAACCGCAACAGGCAGTTTTTCAACTGGCCACCAACCAACTTCCTGGTGCGGTGTCCTCACCGGTTGCGGGACCCTTGGCGGCATGGATGCCGCCAAGGAGCCTCCACGGATGGATTCACGGCGTGTCCCGCAAGCGGTGAGGGCACCGCGCACTTGACGAGCCGAGCTTTTGAATGTCTTTAAACACCGCTACGCCCCACAAAGCCCGGTATTTTCTTGAAGCTCCGTGGCTTGTTTACGACTCGCCGGACAAACACGAATAGATCAACTTAGGAGCGGCTGTTCTGCAGCTCCACTACAAGGTCCTTGGTAGTGAGAGAGAACACCACCACTCGACCAAGCGGCTGCACAAATTCATCCGCTAAACCGGTCGCACGACGCCTCAGTGCCCGCCCCCGTCCAGCGCCTTCAGCTCGCTGACCAACGCACCGGCCGCCTCCGCACCATCGCCATACAACATGCGCGTGTTGTCGGCATAGAACAGCGCATTCTCGATGCCGGCAAACCCGGTGCCCTTGCCGCGCTTGATCACCACCGTGTTCTTCGAATTGACCACCTCCAGGATCGGCATGCCGTAGATCGGGCTGGCCGGGTCGGTCTTGGCCACCGGGTTGACCACGTCGTTGGCGCCGATCACCAGCGACACATCGGTGCTGGCGAACTCGGGATTGATGTCGTCCATGTCGGCGATCAGGTCGTACGGCACACCCGCTTCGGCCAGCAGCACGTTCATGTGCCCGGGCATGCGCCCGGCAACCGGATGGATCGCAAACTTCACCTTGACCCCGCGCGCGATCAGCCGCTGCGCCAGCTCCCAGATCTTGTGCTGCGCCTGCGCCACCGCCATGCCATAGCCGGGCACGATCACCACCCGCTCGGCGAACGCCATCATCGCCGCCACGTCGCCGGCCTCGATCGGCTTCTGCGCACCGCTGATCTCCTGCGCCTGCCCGCCGCCGCCGAAGTTGGAAAACAGCACGCCGCTGATCGGCCGGTTCATCGCCTTGGCCATCAAACGCGTCAGCAGGATACCGGCCGCGCCGACCATCATGCCGGCGATGATCAGCGCCTCGTTGCCCAGCACATAGCCTTCGAAGGCCACCGCCAGGCCGGTGAAGGCGTTGTACAACGAGATCACCACCGGCATATCGGCACCGCCGATCGGCAGCGTCATCAGCACGCCCAGCGCCAGCGCCACCACGAAGAAGCCGATGATCGCCAGCGGCTGCAGGCTGCTGGCCGCCCAGATGCCGAGCGCCAGCACCGCCAGCGCCACCACCAGGTTGAAGGCCTGCTGGCCGGGGAAGGTCACCCGCCGGTCGAGCCGGCCGTCGAGCTTGGCCCAGGCGATGATCGAGCCGGACAGCGACACCGCACCGATCGCCGCGCCGATTACCGCCAGCACCACCGTGGTGGTGTCGGGCCGACGCGCCGCCAGCTCGGCGATCGCTTGGGCGCTCCAGTGCGCAGTATCGCGGTTGGCGAAAAAGGCAAAGCGCAGCAACTCCACCGCCCCGATCGCCGCCGCCGACCCGCCGCCCATGCCGTTGTACAGCGCCACCATCTGCGGCATGTCGGTGATGGCGACCTTCTTGGCCGACCACCACGCCACCCCGGTGCCGATCGCCAGCGCGGCCAGGATCAGCGGCACGTTGTGCAATTCGGGCAAAAAAAATGTCGCCAGCGTGGCGATCAACATGCCCAGCCCGGCCCAACGGATGCCGCTGCGCGCAGTCAGCGGGGAGGCCATGCGCTGCAGGCCGAGCAGGAACAACGTTGCGGCCACCAGATAGCTGGACTTCACCAGCCACGACAGCAATTCGGCGGTGGACACGTTCATGGCGCATCCCCGCTCGGCGGCTTCTTGCTGGACTTGAACATGTCCAGCATCCGCTCGGTCACCACGTAGCCACCGGCCGCGTTGCCCGCACCCAGCATCACTGCCACGAATCCCAGCGCTTTTTCCAGCGTGGTGTCTGCATGACCGAGCACCACCATCGCGCCGATCAGCACGATGCCATGGATGAAATTGGAGCCGGACATCAATGGGGTATGCAGGATCACCGGCACCCGCGAGATGATGACGTGGCCGGCGATGGCCGCCAGCATGAAGATGTACAGCGCTACGAATCCGTCGCTCATCGTCTTTCGCTCCACTGGCCGGTGCGGCCCGCCGATCATACCCACGCCACGCCCGCGCGTAGCCATGTCAACCGAATCTGCGTTCGCCCGTTGACGTCGTATCGTCTCCATGGAAGCTACGCTGTGCTGGTGGGAACCCCTTTCGATCCGCAACCTGCCGCACCGGCCGCGACCGCGCCCGTCTCGCTGGACGCCTTCCTGGCCGGCATCGGTCCGCGTGCGTTTCGCTTTGCCGAGGCCGGTCTGCGCCACCGCGAAGACGCACTGGATGCCGTGCAGGACGCCATGGTGAAGTTGCTCGGCTACCGCGAGCGGCCGGCCGCCGAATGGACGCCGTTGTTCTGGAGCATCCTGCGCAGCCGCATCATCGACCTGCAGCGCCGGCGCAGCTTTCGCCTGAAGTTCTGGGCACCGGCCGAGCGCGCCGATGACGAAGGCACCATCGATTGGGCCGACCCTGGCACCGGGCCGGTGGACGAACAACAGCATCAACAAGCCTACCAACGGCTGGTCGAGGCGCTGCGCAAGCTGCCGGCGCGCCAGCGCGAAGCGTTCACGCTGCGCGTGCTGGAAGACCTGGACGTGGCCACCACCGCCAAGGCGATGGGCTGCTCCGAAGGCTCGGTCAAAACTCATTTGTCGCGTGCGCGCGACGCTTTGCAAAAACAGTTCGAGGATTTCCTGTGAACCGCTCCCACGATCCGGCCCAACTGGACGCGCACCTGCGCCAGCTGCATGCCACCGCACTGACCAGCCTGCCGCCGCAAACGCTCGCGCGGCTGCGGCAGGCCCGCCACGCCTCGGCAACCACGCGTCCACGGCGCGGTTACTGGTTACTGGCGATGGCATGTTCGGGATTGCTGGCGATCGGCATCGGCCTGCAACTGCGCCCCGGCGACACCGCGCCGACCGGTACCGCACCGACCCAGGCGATCGCCAGCAGCGCCACCACGCCTGATACCGACGACATGCTGACCCAGAACCCGGACCTGTATGTCTGGCTCGGGTCCGACACCGCACTGGCCATGGAATGAACACGATGACCCGCACGACCCGCCTGCTGTTGACCCTGCTGCTATGCGCCGCACCCTGCGCAGTGTTGTCGGCACAGAACCACCCGCCCGGATCTCAACCACAGGAAGGTCGCGGACCGGGAAGCGCAGGATCGCGCGACGACACCCCGATGCCCGCGTGGGACCAGCTGACCCAGCCGCAGCGTCAGGTGCTGATCGATGCGCTGCGCGAGCGCTGGAACGGTGCGCCCGAAGAACGCCCGCGCATGTACCGGCACGCACGCCGTTGGCTGGACATGACGCCGGAACAACGCGCGCAGGCCAAGGCCGGCATGGACCGCTTCCGCAACATGAGCCCGGAGCAGCGTCGCGAAGCCAAGGCCTTGTTCGAACGCATGCGCACGCTCAACCAGCAGCAGCGCAACGCGCTGCAACAACGCTGGCAGAAGATGACCCCGGCCGAGCGCAGCGCGTGGCTGCGCGACAATCCGCCAGTGGACGACTGAGGCAGCTGCACCCGCCGATGGCGACAGGCCATCGGCGGGTGAAAGGTCTGGCATTCGGCTTGCGCGCGAGCACGCACTCCCGGCAACGGCTCAGCACGCGCCATTGCTCGGCGCGTATCCGGGCATCAGGCGTGAGGTCTTGCCACTGCATCAGCCAAACAGATGTGCCAAGCCCACACTGGCACCGCACATGGGCGCCCGCACTACGCCGCAGGCACCGGCGACCAACGGGTCTTGGCCAGCAGCTCGTCGTCCCAGTCCAGTGACAATGCGCCGTCCTTGATCAGCAAGGCCGCAAAGGCGTAGACGTTGCGCGCAAACATCTCGCTGGCGTGCACCGCGCCCTGGCTGGCCAGATTGAGCGGGCCGGCGATCACCACGCCATCGAGCTCATAGGTTTCGCCGGGCCGGGTCGCAGCGCAATTGCCGCCGGTTTCTGCGGCCAGGTCCACGATCACGCTGCCGGCGCGCATACCGCGCGCCATCTCCGCCGTCACGATCTTCGGTGCCGGGCGGCCGGGCACGGCGGCAGTGCAGACCACCACATCCACCCCCTTGAGGTGGTCGGCCAGACGGCGCTGTTGTTCGGCACGTTCGTCGTCGGTGAGCGGCCGTGCATAGCCGCCTTCGCCGACTGCGCTCACGCCCAGATCCAGAAAGCGTGCGCCCAGGGACGCAATCTGCTCGCGCGTTTCCGGGCGCACATCGAATCCTTCGACCTGTGCGCCGAGTCGCTTGGCAGTGGCAATCGCCTGCAGCCCGGCGACGCCGGCACCGATCACCAGCACCTTGCACGGGCGCATGGTGCCGGCGGCCGTGGTCAGCATCGGGAAGAAACGCGGCGCCAGTTGCGCGGCGATCAGCACCGCCTTGTAGCCGGCCATGCCGGCCTGCGAACTCAATACGTCCATCGATTGCGCGCGCGTGGTGCGCGGCAGGCGCTCCAGCGGAAACGCAAGCAGCTCACCGGTGGCAATCGCCTGCGCACGTGCCGGGTCGGCGTCCGGCGCCAGCATGCCGATCAGCACCGTGTGGGACTTGCACTGCTGCAGCACCTCGGTGGGCGGTGCCTGCACGCTCAGCAGCACCTCGGCCTGGGCCAGCGTCTGTGCCGTGGCAAGCTGCGCGCCGGCCTGCACATACGCCGCGTCGGCCATGCTGCTGGCGCAACCGGCGCCTGGCTCGATCCACACGCTGGCGCCGAGCGCGACCAGTTTCTTGACCGTTTCCGGCGTCGCGGCGACACGCCGCTCGCCTGCCGCATGTTCTCTCAGCACCAGCACCTGCACAGCCATGCGTTGCTCCGGTCGCGCGCCTCAGTCGCGGCGATGCTAGCAGAGCGCGCGGCTGTCACGCTCAGGGCGTCAGCAAGGCCGGCAGCATCGGTGCGAGCAACTGCTCGGGCGGCGCCAGCACGACCGCGTCGGTGCGGTGGTCGATGGCCAGACACGCATAACCATGCGCCGCGCTCCAGGCCAGCAGCACCCGTTGATGCAGCAATGGCGCAGCCGGCGCGCTGCCGTGCCGGGCCAGCCAGGCCGCATGCAAGGCATCGTGCAGGCAGGCCATCGCCGCATCAGTGGCCGCCTGCAGGCGCGGCAGGCTGCGCCGCTGCGGCTGCAGGCTCTGCATCAGGCGAAACTGCTGCGGGTAGGCGATGGCGAACCGGACGTAGCCCAGGCCGCCGCCCAGCAATGGGTCGACCTCGCGCTGGGCCCGGACGATCCATTCGACCATGCACTCGTAGCCGTCCGCGACCAGTTCCACCACCAGGCCTTCCAACGAGCCGAAATGATGTGCCGGCGCGGCGTGCGAGACACCCGCACGGCGGGCGCACTCGCGCAGGCTCAACCCACGCGGCCCCGATTCGCCGACGATCTCCCAGGCGGCCCGGCGCAGGGCGGCATGCAGATCGCCGTGGTGGTAAGTCGCTAACTTGGGCCGTTGGGACATGGCGGCTTCGCAATTCGGGATGTCATTGGAGCAACTAATCTTGACGCTGACAAGATCGGCGCTGCAGACTCGGCCCGCATCTTGCCAGCGTCAAGATTTGACGGCGGATGCCGCCCCTCCCCAGAGAGCTCTCTCCATGGCCAAGGCTTCCTCCCGGTGGCGCATGCGCCTGACCCGAACGCTGTTGGGGCTGGCCAGCCGTCTGGCCCCCGGCCCGACCGGCCGCCTGCTAGCACGACGCTTCGTGACGCCGGATGCGGCATCGCGCCGGCATGCCACCTCCGCCCTGGCTACGCTGTCCGACGCCGGTCGCGACAGCCTCCGCATCGATGGCCTCGCGCTCGACATCGCGCTGTATGTCTGGGGCGATCCGGCGCAGCAACCGTATGTGCTGCTCTCCCACGGCTGGTCCAGCTATGGTCTGCGCTTTGCCGCCTGGGTGCCGCGCCTGCAGGCGCTGGGCTATGCGGTGGTGGCCTTCGACCAGGCCGGGCACGGGTTGAGCGGTGGACGCATCAGCAGCATGCCGCACTTTGTCGAGGTGTTGCGCCAGGTCGGCCGGCGGTTCGGCCGACCGGCCGTCTTCATCGGCCATTCGCTGGGTTCGACGTCGATCGTGTTCGCCGAAGAAGCCGCGTGGCAGCCAACGCGCTACGTCCTGATCGCGCCATTGCTGGCACCGGCCGACGCCGCGCACCGCCAGTTCCGCGCCGTCGGCATCGCGGCCAAGACCTTCGTTCCGTTCGAGAATCTGCTGCACACGATCACCGGCAAAACCTTTGCCGATTTCGATGCGTCCACGCATCTGCCGCGCCTCCAGCGCCCGGCCCTGATCATCCACGACCGCCGCGACCGCGAGACGCCCTGGGAAGAAGGCGCGCGCTTCGCGGCGCTTTGGCCAAAGGCGCAATTGGTGACCACCGAAGGCCTGGGGCACAACCGCATGGTCGACCATGCCTCGGTGATCGAGGCAGCACTGCGCTTTATCGGACCGGCGCAGGCCTGAGCGCGCGGCGATGCGTCGAGCGCATCGCCAGACAGCCGCTAATGCACGGTGCTGTTGTGCAGCGGATCCAGGCGGTCGATCACGCCCTGCATCGCGCTGTCGAAGGCGCCATCGTTGATGTGCTCGCGCAGGCGGCCCAGACGCACCATCACCGCCAGCTCTTCCGGCGAGGCGACGCAGAAGCGCACACCGCGTCGGTTGACGAACAGCAGGCGCTGCGAGATCGGGCTCACCCACGACAGCTTGCCTGCCTGCACCTTGCCGTCCTTGTCGACGAAATCCAGCCAGGTGCCGATGTCCATCGCGCGGAAGCGTTCGGTGTCGGCACTGTCGATGCTCTGCGCCATCGCATCGGCGCCCAGCACCACACTGACGCTCTCGGCAGCGGGCGGCGGCAGGTTGACCTGCGGCAATTCCGGCAAGGCCTTTTCCAGTTCCGGGCGCGCTTCGGCGACCGCCTGCAAGGTGTCGTGCAATGCAGTGATCGCCACCACCACCGCATCGCCATGCAGGCCGACGCTGGCGAACACGCGGTGCAGCGCCGGCTGCCAGACCTGCAGCCACGGCTTGCCGACGATATGACGACGCGCCTCGGCCAGCTCTTCCAGCACGCCGTCGGCCACCGCCAGCGCCTCGACGGTGCCAGGGCCCTCATCGCCATCGCGCAGGATCGCCATGGTCAGATGATGCAGCCATGGCTGACGCAGGAAATCCTCCACGGCCCTGGGCAAGGGCGTACCGGCCAACACGCGCTGCTCCAGCTCCGCCAGCGCGCGGCTGCGTGCCAGTTCGAGCTTTTCCTGGCCGCGCTGGGTTTCGGTGGCGCGCCGCTCGGCGATTTCCACCCGACGCCGATGCTGCGACAGGAAATCGCGGAATTCTTCTTCCAGGGTCATGAAGATCGCCAGGTTCTCGTTGAACTCGGCGACCAGGCGGTCGACGATTTCTTCGACCTTGCCCATCAGCACGCGCTCGGCGGCGCTGTCTCCGTTGTTGCCCTCGCAGGCTTCGGCCAGCGAATTGAGCAGCCTGCGCGCCGGGTGGGTCTTCTGCACGAACATCTTGCGATCCAGCAGCGCCACCTTGACGAACGGCACCACCAGCCGGCCGATCGTTTCGCGCGAGCGGTTTTCCAGATCGCGTTCGTCCAGCATCACATCGAACAGCATGCCGACCAGGTCGATCGCATCCTCGTCCATCGGATCCAGGCGCGCACTGGCCGGATCCACGCCCAGACGCGTGGCGCTGGACAGCACTTCGTTCTTCAACCGATGCGCCAGCGATTCGTTGTCATCGCCGATGGCCGCCTGCAGCGTGGTGCTCGGCGTGGCCTGCAGCAGCGACAGCACCGACATCATTTCGCGCTGGCTCAACGGACGTTGCTGGCCAACCGCCACCGACGCGGCAGACGCTGCGCTGTCGCGCACGTTGCGGGTCTGCTGCAGCAGTTCGTGCAGCGCATCGAGCAGCATGCCCTGGCTGCCGCCCGGGTGATAGGCATCGCCCTCTGCGTTGGCGCCACCGTCGGCATGCCCACGCTGCGCTGCGGCCTGCATGCGGCCGCGGCTGTGCGCCCAACGATCCAAAAAACGGTTGGCCCACGCCGGAGCATACTGATCGTTCTGATCGTCGTCCCCCATCTCCGCGTGCGCGCTGCGCGCATCGGCCTGTGCGGCCAACTCGGGCGTTTCGCTGCGCGACGGCGCGCGTTTGGGTTGCGAGATTTCCGGCATCACACCTGCCTTGGCCAGGGTTTCGTCCAGGCGTGCGTACAGCCTGCCGATCGGCTCGGCCAGGTCGCGTTCGCACAGCTTGATCAAGACCAGGCGCACTTCCGGTGCCAGGTCACAGATGGCGAAGGCTTCGTGAATCGCCACACCCAGATGTTCCGGTCCGATCGGGTTGGTGTCGGCGACCAGTTCCAGGCCACCGGCAATCCAGCCGAGGCGGCGATCCACCCGTGCCAGCACCTGCTTGAAATCGCGTTTCAGCACCGAGGCCAGGTTGCGCACCGCCAGCCGCGATTCGAGTACGTGTTCGGGCACCAGGCTCAGCGGACCGGTACCCATTTCGCCGGCCAGCACCACTTCTGCCGATAACGGTACACCCAACAGTAGAGCCTGCCAGCCGTCTTCCAGCTGCTGCCGGAACTGCGTCACCACCTCGTCGCGCTTGCGACGCAATTCGCGCATGCCATCGAGGAACAGCAACTGCGAGGAGCCCGCCGATTCGGCACGATCAAACAGCACATCATCGAAGTGTGCGACTGCAGCTGCAAACACCTGCGCAATCGCAGGCACGAACGCAATGTGCGCCTGTTCGAGCAAGCGTGGATCATGGCCCGGATGTCCCGACGGACTGGGCTGAGAAGTCATGCGCAAAGGCTCCCCGCCTCTGCAGGCGTGAAAATTTTCAAACGAGAAAAAACAGACGCGGCCCCAAATTCCGCTCTCGCATGGTAGGCGCTTCGCTCAGTCGTTAAGTGTGACGGATTTATCACTTTTGTCGTGACCACCCAGGGTTCGCGCATCAGTCGAGCATCCTAGCCCGCAACACTGCGGTGGAGCTTGCCAACCCACGTTATACGCCTGCGCGGGTTAAGCCTTCGGCGTGGCCAGCGCGTTCAGAGCGTGGGAAGAGCCCGTCTATAATTGCAGTTCTCCATCGTCACGATTCGGAATCATGCACGCACCGTATTCACTTCAGGCGCTGGACGCCCGGCGCTCGGTTCCTTCCAAACAGCTCGGCGAACCCGGGCCGGACGACGCCACCTTGCTGCGCATGCTCACCTCGGCGGTGCGCGTGCCCGACCACGGCAAACTGGTGCCGTTCCGCTTCCTGCGCATCAGCGGCGACGCACGTCACGCATTGGGCGATTTCCTGGCCGACACGACCCAGGCGGCCGACCCGCTGGCCCCACCGGCGGCGGTGGAAAAAGACCGTCACCGCTTCGCCGATGCGCCGCTGGTGATCGTGGTCATCGCCTCGCTGCGTCCCGGGCACAAGGTACCGGAGCAGGAGCAGCTGCTCACCGCCGGCTGCGTGTGTTTTGCGCTGCTGCAGGCGGCGCAGGCGCATGGCTTCGGTGCGCAATGGTTGACCGCCTGGATGGCCTACGACCCGGCAGTGACCGGCTATCTGGGCCTGGAGCCGAACGAGCGCATCGCCGGCTTCATCCATATCGGCACGCCGCGTATTCAGGTGCCCGAGCGCGAACGGCCGGATCCACGAGCGCTGCTGCGCGACTGGACACCGTGACCACACCCAGCCCTGGCGTCGCGTCGGCAACGGCGGCAGCACCGGTCCAGCGCCCGACACCGCTGTATCTGGTCGATGCCAGCCTGTATGTCTTCCGCGCGTGGCATTCGATCCCGGACGAATTCCAGGATGCGCAAGGCTGGCCGACCAATGCCGTCCACGGCTTTGCGCGCTTCCTGCTCGACCTGCTCGAACGCGAAGACCCGCAGCACATCACCGTCGCCTTCGACGAGGCTTTGGACAGCTGCTTTCGGCATGCGATCTACCCGGCCTACAAGGGCAATCGCACCCCGGCACCGGATGCATTGCGGCGCCAGTTCGCGCACTGCAAGGCGCTCTGCGCGGCGCTGGGCCTGAGCGTGCTGGCCCACCGCGAGTACGAGGCCGACGATCTGATCGGCAGCGCCCTGCACGGCGCGCGTGCGCAGGGCTTGCGCGGGGTGATCGTGTCGGCCGACAAGGATCTGTCGCAGCTGCTGTTCGAGCACGACGAGCAATGGGATTACGCGCGCAACCTGCGCTGGGGCATGGACGGGGTCAAGGCGCGCCACGGCGTGCACGCCCACCAGATCGCCGACTACCTGGCGCTGTGCGGCGATGCGATCGACAACATTCCCGGCGTCACCGGCATCGGCGCCAAATCGGCGGCGGTGTTGCTGGCGCATTTCGGTAGCCTGGATGCCTTGCTGGAGCGCATCGATGAAGTCCCGTTCCTGCGGCTGCGCGGCGCCGCGCAGATGGCGGCGCGGCTACGCGAACAACGCGAACATGCGCTGCTGTGGCGCCGGCTCACCACCATCGCGCTGGATGCACCGTTGGCACTCACCGCGACAGGCTTCACGCGCGCGCAGGCCGATACGGACATGCTCACCGGCTTGTGCGAGAGCCTGCGCTTCGGCCCGCTCACCCGGCGCCGGTTGCTGGCTGCGTGCAGCGGCGCGCCGGCCCCACGCACTCCCGTTTCCCTGGAACAAGGCCTGCACCCATGAACCGACACGACGCTTCACCCACCGTGGTCTACGAAGGCAAGTACCAGCGCATGGTCGTGCGCGGCACCTGGGAATATTCCGAGCGCGTGCATGCCGGCGGCCTGGCCGCGATCATCGTGGCGGTGACCCCGGACGATGCGATGCTGTTCGTCGAACAGTTCCGCGTGCCGCTGCAGGCGCGCACCATCGAAATGCCGGCCGGCCTGGTCGGCGACGTGCATGCCGACGAGTCGATCGAACTGTCGGCGATCCGCGAGCTGGAAGAAGAAACCGGCTGGACCGCCGAGCACGCAGAAGTGCTGATGATCGGACCCACCTCGGCCGGCGCCAGCAGCGAGAAGATCGCCTTCGTGCGTGCCACCGGCCTGCGCAAGGTGGGCGCAGGCGGCGGCGATGCCAGCGAGGACATCACCGTGCACGAAATCCCGCGCGCGCAGGTCGGCGCCTGGCTGGTGCAGAAGATGGCCGAGGGCTACCAGATGGACCCCAAGCTGTGGGCCGGGCTGTATCTGGTCGATCACGCACTGGATGGCACCCCGCGTGGTTGAACCGAACACACCGCACCTGCTCGGCGCTGACGATCCGGCACCGTTCACCGTCTTCAACCCGCAGGCCGCCTCGCCGTGGCTGCTGATCGCCGACCACGCCGGTCAACGCGTGCCGGCGCGGCTGGACAATCTCGGCTTGCCGCAGCACGCACTGGACCGCCATATCGGCTGGGATATCGGCATTGCCGAGGTCACCCGGTTGCTGGCCGATGCGCTGGATGCATTCGCCATCGCCCAGACCTATTCGCGCCTGGTGATCGACTGCAATCGCCCGCACGCTTCCGCCACGCTGATGCCAGAGGTCAGCGACGGCACATCGATTCCCGGCAATCTGCAGCTGTCGGCCGATGCGCGGCGGCAACGCATCGACGAAATCTTCGCGCCGTACCACGCGCGCATTGCGGCGGAACTGGATGCACGTGCGCAGCGCAAGCAACCGACCTTGCTGGTGTCGATGCATAGCTTCACACCGATCATGGCCGGCAACGCGAGGCCCTGGCATGCCGGCGTGCTGTATCACCGCGACACGCGGCTGGCGCATCGGTTGCTGCACGCCTTACGCGAGGAGCCGGACCTGGTGGTCGGCGACAACCAGCCCTACGCGGTCAGCGACGCCAGCGACTACGCGATCCCGGTCCACGGCGAAGGCCGCGGACTGTTGCATGTGGAACTGGAACTGCGCCAGGACCTGATCGCCGATGCCGCAGGACAGCTGGCCTGGGCCCGGCGATTGGCACGCATGCTCCCGCCGCTGGCACAAGCGCTGCTGGCGCACTGAAACACGCAGCCACACGGCAATCACGCCAGGAGCGAGCCGGCGTGCGATGGAGCGTTACCGATCACGCCTGGCCGCACGCCGGCACGCTCGCAAGGGTCATGGCACTTGGTGCGGCCGGGCGCGTGACCCGGCTGCGCTTGACGTGGTCGCTCAGGCAAACCCGTCGGTCGCGCGCACCAGCGCATCGACGTTTTCCGGCTCGAATGCCGAATGACCGGCGGCCGGGCTGATCTGCAGCTGCGCCTTCGGCCAGGCCTTGTGCAGATCCCAGGCGCTTTGCGCCGGGCACACCACGTCGTAACGCCCCTGCACGATCACACCGGGGATATCGGCGATGCGGTGCGCGTCGCGCAGCAGCTGGTCTTCGACCTCGAAGAAACCGCCGTTGACGAAGTAGTGGTTCTCGATGCGCGCGAACGCCAGTGCGAAGTGTGCGTCTTCATGCCCGGTGACGAAATCATCGTCCACATGCAGGAAGCTGGTCGCGCCTTCCCACACGCTCCACGCCTTGGCCGCGGCCAGACGCGTGGCTTCGTCGTCGCTGGTGAGGCGGCGATGGAAGGCAGACATCAGATCCGCGCGTTCCACCGGCGGAATCGCACTGATGTAATGCTCCCAGGCATCCGGGAACAAGCGGCTGGCGCCTTGCTGATAGAACCATTCCAACTCGAACCGCCGCAGCAGGAAGATGCCGCGCAGTACCAGCTCGGTGACCTGTTGCGGGTGGGTCTGCGCGTAGGCCAGCGCCAAGGTCGAGCCCCAGCTGCCGCCGAACACCTGCCAGCGCGCGATACCCAGGTGCGCGCGCAACCGCTCGATATCGGCGACCAGATCCCAGGTGGTGTTGTTCACCAGATCGGCGTGCGGGGTGGAGCGGCCTGCGCCGCGCTGATCGAACAGCACGATGCGGTACTTGGCCGGATCGTGGAAGCGCCGCATCTTGGTGTTGCAACCGCCACCGGGGCCGCCGTGCAGTATCACCACCGGCTTGCCCTGCGGATTGCCGCACTGCTCGAAATACAGGGTGTGGCGGTCGTCGACCTGGAGGGTGCCGTGGTCGTACGGGGTGATCTCGGGATAGAGCGTGCGCATGCGTCGGTCCTGCGGGAAACCGCTAGTGTATCGGCAGCCAGCTGGCGCACGCGGCCGACCCCATGTGATCGGCCGAGCGCACGCGCACGACGATGCGCGACGGCTTGGGACGCGCAAGGGCTTGGAGCGACCAACCAAAACTCCTGCGCTTTCCGACTGGCCGGTGCGGTCGGCGCTGGAAACGGCAGGTATCCCGCGCATGCCCCCTGTCTTGAGTGCGCAGTGCGCACCCAGCTGGCGAGCGCTTGCCAGGTGTGTCGCCCGCGCTCAGCGCGTCGCGGGCGACCAGCGTCCCACTGTCACCCGGTCGCGCTGCTCCAGATCCTGATGCGTGGCCACCGCATCGAAGCCGCGTGCCACCAGCAGTTCGGCCACCGCCGCGCCCTGGTCCCAACCATGTTCGAGCAGCAACCAGCCGCCCGGCAGCAGATGCGCAGGCGCATCGGTCACGATCAGGCGGATGTCGTCCAATCCATCGGGGCCGGACGCCAGCGCACTGGCCGGCTCGTAGCGTAGATCGCCCTCGCCCAGATGCGGGTCGTGCGCAGCGATATACGGCGGATTGCTGGCGATCAGATCGAAACACTCGCCGTTCAAGGGTGCGAACCAACTGCCCAGCCGGCACGCGACATTGTGCAGCTGATGGCTGTGGGCGTTGTGCCGGGCCACCGCCAGCGCCGCTGCACTGGCATCGGTGGCGACCACCTGCGCTTGCGCCCGCTCGCTGGCGATGGCCAGCGCGATGGCGCCGCTGCCGGTCCCCAGATCGGCAACACGGCGGCCCGGCGTGTGATCGATGCGCTCAAGCGCCAACTCGACCAGCGCCTCGGTATCGGCGCGCGGGATCAGCGTGGCCGTGGAGACCGCCAGATCCAGCGTCCAGAACCCGCGCTTGCCGGTCAGGTACGCCACCGGCTCGCCCGCCTGGCGCCGCTGCACCAGCACCTCGAACGCCTGCGCCACGGAATCGACGACCGGATCGCGGCCATGCGCGAACAACCAGGCGCGGTCGCGGCCCAGCGCGTGCAGCAGCAGCGGCTCGGCATCGCGACGGTCGATCCGCGTAGCCGCCAGTCGCAGCAGCTGAACGGCCGGGATGCCGGCGGAATCGTCGCTCATACGGATCATTCACTCGTGCGAAACATCGGCTGACCATTATCGGAGATGGAACGGCCAGCACGTAGAGGCAGATTCTGCCTACGAGGTCGATAGGCAAATCCTATCTATTCAATTCCATCAATCGATTTGAGAAATCTATCGATCCTACCTACCATGGCGACTGCTCCATCCCCCGCCCCCTTTCATTGCACGAGGAAACTCAATGTCTCTCATCAACACCCAGGTCCAGCCGTTCAAGGCGAATGCGTACCACAACGGCAACTTCATCGAAGTCACCGAGGCCAGCCTGAAGGGCAAGTGGTCGGTGCTGATCTTCATGCCGGCCGCCTTCACCTTCAACTGCCCGACCGAAGTGGAAGACGCCGCCGACAACTATGCCGCGTTCCAGAAGGCAGGCGCCGAGGTGTACATCGTCACCACCGATACGCACTTCTCGCACAAGGTGTGGCACGAGACCTCGCCGGCCGTCGGCAAGTCGCAGTTCCCGTTGATCGGCGACCCGACCCACCAGCTGACCCGTGCGTTCGGCGTGCACATCGAAGAAGAAGGCCTGGCCCTGCGCGGCACCTTCATCATCAACCCGGAAGGCGTCATCAAGACCCTCGAGATCCACGACAACTCGATCGCCCGCGACGTCACCGAGACGCTGCGCAAGCTGACCGCCGCCCAGTTCGTCGCCAACAACCCTGGCCAGGTCTGCCCGGCCAAGTGGAAGGAAGGCGCCAAGACCCTGGCTCCGTCGCTGGACCTGGTCGGCAAGATCTAAACCGACTGTTACTTCCGACCTTTCATCAGGTCGGCGCATCTCCGGCCCAGCATTGGGCCGGGGGTGAACCGGAGCCGGTGCCGGGCTGCCCGCCAGCCATCGCCAGCACGCATCCCGACCTCGCGCCGGCTGCGGTTCACCTCCTTCGCTTCCCCGGCGAGCTGTCCTCCCGCAGCGACGTCACGCCACCCCCTTGCCCATTCCCAGGAGTTTTCCATGTTGGATGCCAACCTCAAGACCCAGCTGACCGCCTACCTGGAACGGGTCACGCGGCCGATCCAGATCAATGCCTCGATCGACGAGAGCACCGGTTCGCGCGACATGCTCGACCTGCTCGAAGACCTGGTGCTGCTGTCGGACAAGATCAGCCTGGACATCCACCGCGACGACAACCAGCGCAAGCCGTCGTTCGCGCTGACCACGCCCGGCCAGGACATCTCGCTGCGCTTTGCCGGCCTGCCGATGGGCCACGAGTTCACCTCGCTGGTGCTGGCGCTACTGCAGGTGGGCGGCCATCCGTCCAAGGCCACCGCCGAGCTGATCGAGCAGGTGCAGCACCTGGATGGCGACTATCAGTTCGAAACCTATTTCTCGCTGTCGTGCCAGAACTGCCCGGACGTGGTGCAGGCGCTGAATCTGGCCGCCGTGCTCAACCCGCGCATCAAACACGTCGCCATCGACGGTGCGCTGTTCCAGGACGAGGTCGCAACCCGCCAGATCATGTCGGTGCCCACCGTTTACTTGAACGGCGAGCTGTTCGACCAGGGCCGCATGACGCTGGAGCAGATCGTCGCCAAGCTCGACACCAATGCGACCAAGCGCGACGCCGCCAGGATCGCGGCCAAGGACGCCTTCGACGTGCTGGTGGTCGGCGGCGGCCCGGCCGGTTCGGCGGCGGCAGTGTATGCCGCACGCAAGGGCATCCGCACCGGCGTGGCTGCCGAACGTTTCGGAGGCCAGGTGCTGGACACCATGTCGATCGAAAACTTCATTTCGGTGCCGGAGACCGAAGGCCCCAAGATGGTCGCCGCGCTGGAACAGCATGTGCGCCAGTACGAAGTGGACATCATGAATCTGCAGCGCGCCGAGCAGCTGCTCCCGGCCGGTGCCGATGGCCTGATCGAAATCAAGCTGGCCAATGGCGCCTCGCTCAAGAGCAAGACCGTGATCCTGTCCACCGGCGCCCGCTGGCGGCAGATGAACGTGCCGGGCGAAGATCAGTACAAGAACAAGGGCGTGGCCTATTGCCCGCATTGCGATGGCCCGCTGTTCAAGGGCAAGCGCGTGGCGGTGATCGGCGGCGGCAATTCGGGCGTGGAAGCGGCGATCGATCTGGCCGGCATCGTGGCGCATGTCACGCTGGTGGAATTCGACGACAAGCTACGCGCCGACGAAGTGCTGCAACGCAAGCTGCGTAGCCTGCACAACGTGCGCATCATCACCAGCGCGCAGACCACCGAAGTGCTCGGCGATGGGCAAAAAGTCACCGGACTGGTCTACAAGGACCGCACCGGCGGCGACATCCAGCACGTCGATCTGGAAGGCGTATTCGTGCAGATCGGCCTGCTGCCCAACACCGAATTCCTCAAGGGAACGGTAGCGTTGTCGCCGCGCGGCGAGATCATCGTCGACGACCGTGGGCAGACCGATGTGCCGGGTGTGTTCGCCGCAGGCGACGCCACCACCGTGCCGTACAAGCAGATCGTGATTGCAATGGGCGAAGGTTCCAAGGCCGCGTTGAGCGCATTCGATTTCCTGATCCGCTCCAGCGCACCGGTCAGCGCAGAGAACGTGGCCGAAGCTGCGTAAGCGCACGGCGCACGGCCACGCCCGGGCGCCAAGCTCGCACCACGCTCCAGTGGTTAACCGTCACCGCAACGAGGGCTGCTGCACATGAATCTGCGTGACCTGAAATATCTGGTAGCACTTGCCGACCACAAGCATTTCGGTCGTGCAGCCACAGCGTGTTTCGTCAGCCAGCCCACCCTGTCCACCCAGATCAAGAAGCTGGAAGACGAGCTCGGCGTGCCATTGGTGGAACGTGCGCCGCGCAAGGTGATGTTGACCCCGGCCGGCCGCGAAGCCGCGATGCGCGCGCGCGGCATCGTGGCCGAAGTGGAACAGATGAAGGAAGCCGCGCGGCGTAGCCAGGACCCGGAAGCCGGCACTGTGCGGCTGGGCATTTTTCCCACCTTGGCGCCGTACCTGTTGCCGCATGTGGTGCCGCGTATCCGCGAGCGCTTCCCGCGTCTGGAACTGCTGTTGGTCGAGGAAAAAAGCGACCAGCTCACGCACCAGTTGCGCGAAGGTCGCCTGGATGCCGCACTGCTCGCGCTGCCGTTGCAGGACGAGCAGCTGCATGCCGAATTTCTGTTCGAGGAGCCCTTCGTGCTGGCGGTGCCCGAAGGCCACCCGCTATCGCGCCACGACAGCATGACGCTGGACGATCTGACCGACCAACGGTTGTTGTTGCTGGAAGATGGCCATTGCCTGCGCGAACAGGCGCTGGACGTGTGCCATCTCGCCGGTGCGCTGGAAAAGTCAGAATTTCAGGCCACCAGCCTGGAGACCCTGCGCCAGATGGTGGCGGCCAATGTCGGTGTGACCTTGTTGCCGCTGCTGGCGGTCCAGCCGCCGGTGGCACGCTCTGAGAACATCCGTCTGATCCGCTTCCGCGAAGACAAGCAGCCCAGCCGCCGGATCGCGATGGCCTGGCGCCGCAGCTCGGCCATGACTGCGTTTCTGGAGCAGTTGTCACAGCTGTTCAAGGAATTGCCGGACAGCCTGTTTACGCTGGACCAGCCGACCAACGGCCCCAAGGCGGTTGCGGCCTGAGGATTCGGGAATCGGGATTCGGGATTCGGGATTCGGGAAATCGTTTCACCGCTGCGGTCGCTTCGTGCAATGTGTTTCTCATCTGCTACTGGACATAAGCGGCGCGCGAGCGTCGTTTTTTGTTTAGCTGATGGTTACGATGCGATGCATCTGGCAACACACGGCAGCTGCGACGTCATTGGCCTGCAGGGGAACTCCAACCCCGTCGCTTGTAGCGCGGACGCGCGCGGCAGTGGACTGACGCATGGCCGCGCCTGTCTGCTGCTGTGGCCACGGCCCCTCACGCGCAGTGCCGCGCCAGCCTCGCTCAACACATGCCATGCGCTGCGTCATCTCGCCACGCATTGCGATCAAGCAACGGCGCCCTCATCTGATGAGTGAAGCTCACCATGTCGGCGAGCCGTACTCGTCAAGGAGATCGCCATGACCTCGCCACACCACAGCGGCTTGCCGCCGTCCATTCTGGTTTCCAGCCATGACCTCGCCCGGCTTGAAGCGTTGCTCGAATCCCCCGCCTTCAACAAGCACCCGGCTGCCGCCGCGCTGAGTGACGAACTGGGCCGCGCACGCGTCGTGCCGCCCGATCAGATTCCCGGCGATGTCGTCACCATGTACTCCCGCATCGATTGCGAAGATGAGCTGCATGGCGAACGGCACACGCTCACCCTCGTGTATCCGCATGAGGCCGATGTGCAACATGGTCGCATCTCGGTGCTGGCACCGGTCGGCAGTGCGCTGCTCGGCCTGTCGGTCGGCCAGAGCATCGACTGGCGCACGCCCGACGGACGCGACCTGCGTCTGCGCGTGAGCGCCGTGCACGATCAACATGCATTGGCCGCCGACTGACTTCCCACGCCAGGCGCGCTACCGTAGCGCGCTGCGTCTTATCCACGACCCGTTCCACGATTCGAGAGAACCCGCATGACTGCATCCGCTTCCAAACTTGCCCAGTTGCGTGACTTGTCTGTCGTCGTTGCCGACACCGGCGACTACGACGCCATCAAGCGTCTGAAGCCGGTCGATTGCACCACCAATCCCACGCTGGTCAAGAAGGCGCTGGACCTGCCGGTCTACGCCGACCTGATCGAGCGCGAACTGGCCTGGGGCCGCGAACACGGCGGCGACGACCGCACCGCGACCGTCAACGAAGTGGCCGACCGCCTCACCATCGGCGTGGGCGTCAAGCTGGCCGAACTGGTCCCCGGCCGCGTCTCCACCGAGGTCGATGCCGACCTGGCGCACGACACCCAGGCGACCATCGCCAAGGCGCGCAAGTTCATTGCGATGTACGCCGAGCGTGGCGTGTCCAAGGACAAGATCCTGATCAAGATCGCGGCCACCTGGGAAGGCATCGAAGCGGCCCGCCAGCTGCAGCGCGAAGGCATCGACTGCAACCTCACGCTGATCTTCAACCGTTCGCAGGCGCTGGCCTGTGCAGAGGCCGGCGTATTCCTGATTTCCCCGTTCGTGGGCCGCATCCTGGATTACTACGTCGCCCAGGGCCAGACCCCGGCCAGCATCGACGAAGATCCGGGCGTGGTGTTCGTGCGCACGGTCTACGACGAGTTCAAGCGGCGTGGCTCGGCCACCGTGGTGATGGGCGCCTCGTTCCGCTCCACCGCGCAGATCGAAGCGCTGGCCGGCTGCGACCGCCTGACCATCTCGCCGGACCTGCTGGAGAAGCTCGACGCAGAACACGGCGAGCTGCCGCGTAAGCTGGCGCCCGCGCAAGCCGACAACGCGCAGATCACCCCGATCGACAGCGACCGCTTCGCCACCGACCTGGCGGCAGATCCGATGGCCACCGAAAAACTGGCCAGCGGCATCGATGCCTTCGCCAAGGATCTGCAGGCACTGCGCAAGACCATCACCGACAAGCTCGCCGGCTGATTGCCACACCGCAGTTGCGTCATCCCAACGCCTGCAGCCTGATCGCTGCGGGCGTTGTCGTTTCCGTCGATGACCGCAGCCATCGCGTGCGGCCATGGAGACGCGACGCTGCCAGGCCACAGCACGACGATTGCGCTGGTCATCGTGTCCGGTGCTGCGCATAGGCACCCGCCAGCACTGATGCGCTGGCGCCGTGCATGGCATCACCCTGCCGACCGACATGCATGCCGTGGAGCTCCCGCCCCACGGCTCGATACCGTTCTCCACAATACGCTCACAATCGCCGCCCGCGCACTGCCTAGAATCCGGGTTCCTCAACTGGCGTAGCGGACAATGGCAAACATTGCAGTGGTGATGGCGGACGGCGTGGCCGATTGGGAAATTGGCGTCGTCCTGCCAGCGGCGCGCGAGTGGTTCGGCGACCAGGTCGCCATTGCCAGCATCGACGGCCAGCCGGTGAAGTCGATCGGTGGGCTGCGCATCGTGCCGGAATTTGCACTTTCGGATCTGGCGCCATTGGAGGCCGATCTGTGGATCCTGCCCGGCAGCGAACGCTGGCAAGCCGGCGAGATTCCCGGCCTGAGCGGTCTGTTGGTCGAGCGCGTGCAACATCAGCGTCCGGTCGCAGCGATCTGCGGCGCCACCATCGCCTTCGCCTATGCCGGCTTGCTCGACGAACGCGCGCACACCAGCAACTCGCAGGCCTTCTTGCAGGAACACGTGGTGCCGTACGCGGGCGCTGCGCAATACCGGCACGAAAAGGTCGTGACCGCCGATTGCGTGATCACCGCACCCGGCACCAGTCCGGTCGGTTTTGCCCTGGCCTGCATGCGCGTGCTGCACCCGGAACGCACCGACATGCTCGCCCAGTTGCGCGGCATGTTCGCTGGCGAGTTCGTCTGATCCAACCGATTCAAGCACGCCGAGCTGATTGGCTGCACTGACTCGATGGCAGTGATTCGCCGCGCCGATTCATTGCACCGATTGGCTGTAGTGATTGACTGCCATGATTCGCTGAGCCAGTTCGTCTCTCAGCCATACGCGGCAGCGCCGGCGCGTGTTGCGCACGCCGCATGAAAAAAGATGGCGACGTTGTCTCCAACGTCGCCATTCAAGTTGCCTGGCATGCACTCCCATGCGCTGCCTGATCGTGATAACGCTGCCGGTCACTGTCTGCCGTTGGTGCGCCGCCACGATCACGTGGATGCCAGCGCATCAACCCGGCACGCCTTTCCGTCAGGCATCCAGCCCGATCGGGCAGCTCACTCCCGTTCCGCCAAGCCCGCAATAGCCATTGGGATGCTTGGCGAGATATTGCTGGTGCTCGTCTTCGGCGTAGTAGAACGTGGGCGCCGGAAAACGGATCTCCGTGGTGATGGCGCCATATCCGGCCGCATCCAGCTGCTGCTGGTACGCATCGCGGCTGGCGAGCGCAGCCTCGTAGTGCGCCTGTGTCGTGCAATAGATCGCCGAGCGGTATTGGCTGCCGACGTCGTTCCCTTGCTGCATGCCCTGGGTGGGGTCGTGGCTTTCCCAGAACGTGCGCAGCAATTGCGCGAACGACACCGACTGTTCGTCGAAAACCACCAACACCGCTTCGGTATGACCGGTCTGCCCGGAGCACACCTCGCCATACGTGGCGTTCGGCGTTTCGCCGCCGGCATAGCCCACCGCCGTGGTGTACACCCCGGGCACGTTCCAGAACTTGCGTTCCGCGCCCCAGAAACAGCCGAGCCCGAATTGCACCTGTCCCAGCCCGGTGAACTCCCCGCGCAACGGGTGGCCGTTGATCAGGTGCGTGTTGTGCAGCGGCAGCGCTTGCTCGCGTCCCGGTAATGCTTCGCCCGGACGTGGCATGCGTTGCTTGAAGGCGCCGATTCCCAGCATGGTGCAACTCCGCAATCGTGAGGATTGCCTGCTGGATGGCGCCGGCCATAGCGGCTTTCAAGCCGCTATGGCCAATAACGCATTACTTCTTGGTCACCGCCGCAGTGGCGGTCTCCACTTCCGGCATCGCCGAACTGTGGTGGTTGATGATCAGCCACTTGCCGTCGCGCTTTTCGTAGACGAAGGAATAGCGCGCCTGCACCTGGCTCTTCTTGCCGTCCTTGTCGGTCAACGTGAAGGTGTAGACGCCGGCGTCCACGGCGCTGTCGTCATCGAGCAGGCGCACGGTGCGGTAGTTGACGACGCCCTGCGGCTTCTTGGTCAAGAACATCTCGAAATACTGCTCGATCTGCTCGCGCGAGGCGCGCACCTGGTTGGAGACCGTCGGCAGCAGCACGCCGTCCGGGGCGTACAGGTCGGCCACCTTGTGCGGGTTGCCGGTCGCCAGGGCGGCATTCCAGGTATCGAACAGCGCGGCGACTTCGCGCGCTTCGCCGCTGGGCGGCAGCGTGGCCTTGTCGGTGTAGTGCATCACGCCACCTGCCAGCGCCGGGGTGGCGGCCAGGGCCAGGAACAGAGAGAAGAGGGTGCGACGCATGGGGAATCTCCGTGTGGTTGTTGGGTGCCTCATCGGGCGAGCTCAGTATCGAAATCAGACAGCCCCAACAATTCTGCCGAGTGGCATATACTCAAATATGCTGATCGGCGTAGATAAAACCCATGGAAACCCCTACCAATGCTGGCGATTGGCGCTTGACACTACGCCGCGAGGCGTCCGACAGCGCGCGCTGGCAGGCGCTCTGGGAAGCGGCGGTGGCGCTGCGCCAGACGCAGACCCCGGAGCTGGCCTGCGATGCGGTGCTGGGACGCGTGCTGTTGCTGCTGGGCCTGGAACATGGCGCGGTGCTGGCGCAGCGCGGGCCACGCGTGCAGGTGCTGGCCAGCCGAGGCCAGGCGCTGCCACCTGGCGCCAGCGCGGCCGGCGACAGCCACGAAGCGGCCTGGCTGCTGCCGCCGCGCCCGGCCGATATCCGCGAGGCCAAGGTGCCGATCCATGCGCTGGGCAGCACCCACGGCATGCTGTGCGTGGCCTGGAACGACAACCGCCCCGCTCCCGGCAACGACGATGTGCAGGCGCTGCAAGCTTTCGCATTGCTGCTGCCGGCGATGGTGGCCGAGCCGGCCAGACCGCTCGCCTCGCGTCGCCGCAAACCGCTGCAGGACAACCGCCTCAACGCATTGAGCAAACGCGAAAAACAGGTACTGTCGTTGCTGCCGCGCGGGCTGACCAATGCCACGCTTGCAGCTGAACTGGGGATTTCTCCCGGCACGGTGAAAGTGCATGTGGAGCGAATCCTGCAGAAACTTGAGGTAAAAGATCGCACCCAGGCTGCGGTGTACGCAGTGCAAGCCGGACTCGCGTTATGAATGCATTGGCGGTGCGTTGGAACGATTGGCCGATCACCCGCAAGAGCCTGGCGGTGGTGACCCTGCCATTGCTGCTGCTGGCGGTCGCGCTGATGGCGATCTACAGCGTGGAGCGGCAGAACATCGCTGCCGAAAACGATGTGCGGCAGACGCTGGAAGTGCTGAGCGATCTGTACGAAGCGCATGCGCTGCTGGCCGAAACCGCCGCCGGCGTGCGCGGTTATCGGCTGGTACGCCGCGATGAGTTCCTCACCCCGTATCGCGATGCCGAGCCGCGCCTGCAACAGGTGACAGACCGGCTGTCGCAGCGCATCACCGATCCCGGGCAGGCGGCGCGTTACGCGCGCATCAAGCCCTTGTTCGCCGAAAAGATGCAGGGGTGGCGCCGTTTGCTGGCGCCGGACCTGAGCCGCGAAGAAGAGATCCGCCAGCTGTGGGACGGCAAATACAAGCTCGATATCCTGCGCGCCGAACTGCGCGAACTGCGCAATTACGAAACCGCGCAATTGCAGGTCCGTACCGCCAAGGCGCAGGCATTGCGTCAGCGCAACCTCATCATCACCTTGAGCGCGGCGATGCTTGGCGGGCTGGGCGCGGTCTTTGCGGTGGCGTGGTTCGCCTCGGCATTGTCCGGGCGCCTGCGCACCCTGGCCGCCAACGCCGATCGGCTGGGCGAAGGCCTGCCGCTGGCGCCGCAACCGCGTGCCGGCGATGAGCTAGGCCAGGTCGGTCAGCGCCTGGCGCAGGCCAGCGAACTGCTTGCCGCACGTGCCGCCGAAGCGCAATTGGCGCGGCGCGAGGCGGAAACCGCCAACCGCGCAAAGACCGAGTTCCTGTCGCGCAGCAGCCACGAACTCCGCACGCCGCTCAATGCGATTCTGGGCTACGCGCAGGTACTGGAAATGGATCTGCCAGAACCCGGTCCCCGCCGCCATCTGCAGCACATCCTCGGCGCCGGCCGGCACTTGTTGGGACTCATCACCGAGCTGCTGGACATCGCGCGCATCGAAGCGGACCAACTGGATCTGAGCCCGGAACCGATCCTGGTGCGTGCGGCCGTCCACGAGGCCTTGGGCCTGATCGCTCCTGACGCGGACAAGCACGGTATCGCGCTGCAGCCCGCCGCCATCGACGGGCCGTGGACGGTGCGCGCAGACGTGCAACGGCTGCGTCAGGTATTGCTCAACCTGCTGTCGAACGCGGTCAAGTTCAATCGCACCGGCGGCCAGGTGCAGGTGAGCGCGCTGCCGGATGGCGAGCAGATACGCATCACGGTGGCAGACCAGGGCACGGGCCTGACGCCCGCGCAGATCGAGCGGCTGTTCACGCCGTTCGAGCGACTGGGGGCGGAGCGTTCGGCGGTGGAAGGCACCGGTCTGGGCCTGGCACTGAGCAAGCGGCTGATCGAGGCGATGGGTGGGCGCATCGGCGTGGACAGCAGCCCTGAAGGCGCACGTTTCTGGATAGAGCTCCCGCAAGGCGAACCGCAACGCAGCGAACCGGCACGCACCATCGTGCAGCCGCATAACGCTGGCAGCGGCGTGTGCCGGTTGCTGAGCATCGAAGACAACCCCTCCAACCAGGCCTTGATCCGCACGCTCAGCGAACGCCGCCCGCAATGGCAACTGCTGGAAGCGGCCAGCCTGGCGCAGGCGCGCGCATCGCTGCAGCAAAGCGTGCCGGATCTGATCCTGCTGGATCTGCATCTGAGCGACGGCAGCGGCGAAGAATTGCTGCGTGAGTTGCAGGCGCAGCCAGCCACGGCTTCAGTACCGGTGGTGGTGATCAGCGCCGATGCCACCACGGCGACGCTGGCGCGCGTCGGCAACCAGGGCGTGCGCGCGTATCTGACCAAGCCGCTGGACGTGGCGGAATTCTTTACGGTGATCGACAGGCTGCTGGCATGACACGCGACGATATCCTCGGCTCCCGCATCCTCATCGTCGACGACGAGCCGGCCAACGTGCGGCTACTCGAAGACCTGCTGCAGCGCGAAGGCTTCCAGCAGGTCATCGCCACCACCGACCCGCAGCGGGTGATGGGGCTGGTGTCGGCATTCGCGCCGGATCTGATCCTGCTGGATCTGAAGATGCCGGAGCTGGACGGTTACGCGCTGCTGGAACAACTGGCGCGGCTGTCCGATCCCGGCCACTTCCTGCCGGTGATCGTCCTCACCGCCGACCCCAGCCGCAGCGCGCGCCATCGCGCATTAGGCCTGGGCGCCAAGGATTTTTTGACCAAGCCGCTGGACACCTTCGAGGTCGCATTGCGGGTCTGGAACGTGGCCGAAACCACCGTCCTGTTCAAACGCCTGCGTGCATTGGCCGCGCCGAATGCCGCGCCGCCAGGATGGCGTCAGCAAAGTTAAATTGTCGAACGGCCGGTCCGTGATATGGCTGCAGGGTTCTTGTGCGCCCACCACCGCGGGAGACGCCGCAAGTACCTGCTTGCAGGCTCCTGTGTGGCATCCATACCGCATCAGGTTCCGCCACGGCGGGCGGGCAAGCAGCAGCCAAACGTGTCGCTGTGCTTGCACGCAGTGCATGACATGACATGCCATGTGATTGGAGAAGAGCGGTGCGTCCGACCAGCTTCCCAACACAACGCGGTCAACAGACCGGCTTTCAATGAAGCGACCAGCGGACGTTCTGGTGCGGTGTCCTCGCCGCTTGCGGGCCCCTGTGGCGGCATGAATGCCGCCACAGGGGCCCGCATGGACGGATTCACCGCGTGTCCCGCAAGCGGTGAGGGCATCGCGCCCTCGACCAACGCGCCCAGAAGCTCTCCAGATGACGCCAAGGGCAGCCCAAAAACGGAAGACACAATCGCTCGCTACGTTCCGATAACCGCTGTAGACCTCACACCGCCCGCGTCACCTCGCCACACAATCCGATCTCTGCAAGCACCGCCTGCGCCCGGCTCAGGTGCAGGTCGGCCACGCAGACCTGCAGCACGCCGAACGCGGGCAATTCCCCCGCACCGCCCAATAGCGACTCGCCAAACACGAAGGCGGTGATACCGGCATCTTCCAGCGCATGTTTGGCCAGGTGCGCGTCGATGATGTGACTGGCGCGATAAGCGATCTGCATGTCAGCCGCGCTCCAGACGTTCGCGCTCGGCGCCCTGCTTCCACTCCCGCAGTGCCGGCAGCGCATCCAGTGCGGCCAGGTAATCGCCAGCAGCCTCGAACAACGGCACACCGTAGCTGGCAAAGCGCAACGCAACCGGGGCGAACATCGCATCGACAATGCCGAAATCGCCACACAGGAACTGCCCCGCATGCCCATGCTCGGCACGCAGGCTGGCCCACAACGCCTGGATGCGGGTGATATCGCGCTCGGCCGCCGCGTCCCAATCCGCGGGGCCGGGCACACGGGCCAGGTTCATCGGCAGCTGGCTGCGCAGGGCGGCAAAGCCCGAATGCATCTCCGCTGCGGCAGCGCGCGCCTGCGCCCGCACGGCCGGATCGGCCGGCCAGCCGCGCCCATCGAGCCAGCGTTCGTTGGCGTATTCGCAGATCGCCAGCGAATCCCAGATATGCAGGGTGTCGTCCCACAGCACCGGCACCTGCCGGGTCGGCGAATAACCGGCGATGCGCGCCTGGAATTGCGGCGTATCCAACGGCAGCGCGATCTCTTCGAACGGCACCTGGAAATGTCGCAGCAGCAGCCACGGCCGCAACGACCAGGAGGACAGGGTCTTGTCGCCGATCACCAGGCGGGGCAAAGGCATGCGCTGCTCGCTGCAGAGGGTCGGCGCAGCGTACGCGTCGGGGCCGGCGACCGCCAGCAGTGGCCGATCGGGCGCTGACAGCGCCACCTCACCCACCGGCGCGACCGCGACCGCGTCACCGACAGTCACACTTTGCAGCCAATCGCTGCCTTGATGATGCCCGTGGCACCACTGGATGGCGTTGGTGGCACTGGCCAAAGGGCCTGCTGGTGCTTCAATCCACAGCAAAAAGCACCAGCCGAGCGCGCAACGCCCGCCGCCGCCTACCCCTAAACCGGCGCCACCGCCTAAACTTGCGGTTTACCTAATGCTGATGCGCGCATGTCCGAGACCCTAGCCACCGACGCCACCGCCCCGGCGGAGAAGAAAGACTTCATCCGCCAGATCGTCCGCGAGGATCTGGCCAGCGGCAAACACACGGTCATCCGCACCCGCTTCCCGCCTGAGCCCAACGGCTACCTGCACATCGGCCACGCCAAGGCGATCTGCCTGGATTTCGGCCTGGCGGCCGAGTTCGGCGGGCTGTGCAACCTGCGCCTGGACGACACCAACCCGGCCAAGGAAGACCCCGAGTTCGTGGTCGCCATCCAGGACGACGTCCGCTGGCTGGGCTTTGACTGGGCGCAGCTGCGCCACGCATCGGACTATTTCGAGGTGTATTACCTGGCTGCGGAGAAACTGATCCGCGACGGTCACGCCTTTGTCTGCGACCTGTCCGCCGAGCAGGTACGCGAGTATCGCGGCACGCTGACCGAGCCCGGCCGCCATTCGCCGTTCCGCGAACGCAGCGTCGAGGAAAACCTGGATCTGTTCCGGCGCATGCGTGCCGGCGAATTCCCCGATGGCGCGCGTACGCTGCGCGCCAGGATCGACATGGCCAGCGGCAACATCAACCTGCGCGACCCGGCGCTGTACCGCATCAAGCATGTCGAACATCAGAACACCGGCAACGCCTGGCCGATCTACCCGATGTACGACTTCGCGCATTCGCTGGGCGATGCGGTGGAAGGCATCACCCATTCGTTGTGCACGCTGGAATTCGAAGACCACCGCCCGCTGTACGACTGGTGCGTGGACAAGGTGGACCTGGCCGGGCATCCGCAGCTGCTGCAGCCGCTGCTGGACAAAGGCCTGCCACGCGAGGCCGCCAAGCCGCGCCAGATCGAGTTCTCGCGCCTGAATATCAACTACACGGTGATGAGCAAGCGCAAGCTCACCGCGCTGGTGGAAGAGCGGCTGGTGGACGGCTGGGACGACCCGCGCATGTACACGCTGCAGGGCCTGCGCCGGCGCGGCTACACGCCGGCGGCAATGCGCTTGTTCGTGGACCGCGTCGGCATCAGCAAGCAGAACTCGCTGATCGATTTCTCGGTGCTGGAAGGCTGCCTGCGCGAGGATCTGGATGCGGCTGCGGCGCGCCGCATGGCGGTGATCGACCCGCTCAAGCTGGTGCTGACCAATCTGCCGGAAGGCCATCGCGAAACGCTGAGTTTTTCCAACCATCCCAAGGACGAGAGCTTCGGGACGCGCGAGGTGCCGTTCTCGCGCGAGCTGTGGATCGATCGCGAGGATTTTGCCGAGGTTCCGCCCAAGGGCTGGAAGCGTCTGGTGCCCGGTGGCGAGATCCGCCTGCGCGGCGCCGGCATTGCGCGCGTGGACGAGGTGATCAAGAACGCTGCGGGCGAGATCGTCGAGCTGCGTGGCTGGCTGGATCCGGAATCGCGTCCGGGCATGGAAGGCGCCAATCGCAAGGTCAAGGGCACCATCCACTGGGTCAGCGCCGCGCATGCGGTGGAAGCGGAAATCCGCCTGTATGACCGGCTGTTCTCGGTGGAAAAGCCCGACGATGAGTCCGAAGGCAAGACCTACCGCGACTATCTCAACCCCGAGTCCAAGCGCAGCGTGCGCGGCTATGTGGAGCCGAGCGCAGCGCAGGCCGTGCCCGAGCAATCGTTCCAGTTCGAGCGCACCGGCTATTTCGTCGCCGATCGCCGCGACCACAGCGCCGCCACGCCGGTGTTCAATCGCAGCGTGACCCTGCGCGACACCTGGGCCAAGTGAGCTCGGGGATGCAGCCGATGCCCGCCATCGGCTGCGGCTACGGGACGGCCGCAGTGATGCGCATGCGGCCATCGCCGCGCTGATGGCCACTGCGTCCCTGATGCGCACTGCATCAGGGAACGTCAGAGCAGGATATCTTCGGAGTTGATGCATAAACGCAACGGAGCCTGCTGCAGCATGTCATTGCATGCTGCACGGCATGAAGGAGCGGCACGATGCGTGAGCGCCTGATGGTCGGCGCCGCCTGTGGAATCGGCGCAGGCGCCTTATGGGGACTGGTGTTCCTGGCACCCTTGTTGCTGGCGACGTTTACGCCGCTGCAACTGGCCGTTGCGCGCTATCTGTCCTACGGCGCGGTGGCCGCACTGGTGCTGGCGCCACACGCACGCCAGACCGCGGCGCGGCTGGGTCGCGCGGAATGGTGGGCGCTGGTGCGCCTGAGCCTGCTGGGCAACCTGATCTATTACGTGTTGCTGGGCAGTGCGGTGCAGTGGGCCGGCAGCGCGGCCACTGCGTTGATCATCGGCCTGTTGCCGGTCGTGGTCACCGTGATCGGCACGCGTGCCGCAGGCGCGCTGCAATTGCGGCGCCTGGCGCCGCCGTGCCTGTTGTGCGTGATCGGCGTGGTACTGGTCGCGCTGGATACCTTGCAGCACGACACCGGCCAACACGCCAGCGATCGCCTAACCCGCATCGCCGGTTTGCTGTGTGCGGGCGGTGCATTGGTGTCATGGTCGGCCTATTCCATCGCCAATGCACGCTGGCTCCGGCGGCGCCCGGACCTGTCGGGCGGCGACTGGTCGTTGCTGACCGGCGTGGTCACCGGCGCATTGGCGCTGCTGCTGGCGCCGGCCGCGCTGATCGGCAGCGCGACCCATGCACCGATCGCATGGGCCGGTTTCTGGGGGATTTCACTGCTACTGGGCATCCTGGCCTCGGTGATCGGCAACGCGCTGTGGAACCGCGCCAGCCGCGCGCTACCACTGACCCTGGTCGGGCAGATGATCGTGTTCGAAACGATTTTCGCTCTGCTGTACGGCTTTGCCTGGGAGATGCGCCTGCCCACGCCGCTGGAGTTGGCTGCCATCGCCTGCCTGCTGGTCGGCGTGTTGTGGTGCGCAGCGCTGCATACGGAAGCCAAATGACCTCGGCGACCGACAACCGCAAGACAGTCCACCGAACCACCAACGGTGGCGACGAGGAGCATAGACCGGCACCTAAACCGCAGACGTTGGCCCTGAAGCTGTAGCGAAGGCGCGGTACCCCCGCCGCTTCCGGGACACGCCGCAAGTACGTCTTTGTAGGCTCCGTCGCGGCATCCATGCCGCCACAGGGTCCCGCAAGCGGCGAGGACACCACACCAGAACGTCCACTGGTCGCTTCATTGAAAGCCGGTCTGTTGACCGCGTTGTGGTGGGAAGCTGGTCGAATGCACCGCTCTGCAAAACAATGCCAGTCATGCCTTGCGTGCAACCCTGCACACCGACACTCCGGGCTCACCCTTGCCCGCCCACCGTTGCCGGGCCTGATGCGGCATGGATGCCGCATCAACGCCTCCCATGGATGGATTCATCGCGTATCCCGCGAGGGTGAACGGGCAAAAGCACTGCAGCCAAATCACGGACCAGCCGCTCGCCCACCGCTCCGTCCCCAATCGCCCAGTCACCACGTGCCTGAGCCAGAGCGCGGAGATCCAGGCGAAGCATCGATAACCGCACCGTCCCTCGCCGCACTCCGCGCATCAGGGGCTTACCATGGCCGCTCACATGTCCTGATCGGAGCAGCCGCATGTCCCGTCTTTTGTCCTGGTGTCTGAGCAGCCTGTTGGTGATGGCGTGTCTTGTCTCGATCGGCTGTGTGGCCGCGCCACCAACCGAAGCGGCCACGCCGCCTCCGGCGACCGGCTCGGCGACGGGCAAGCCGATCACCATCACCACCACCTGTCGCACCGATGCCGATTGCACGGTGAAGAACGTCGGCAACTGCTGCGGCGCGTTTCCGGCCTGCGTCAACGTCGACAGCGCTACCGATCCCAAGGGCGTGATGGCGCAGTGCCAGGCCAGCGGCATGATGAGCGTATGCGGCTTCCGCGAGATCAGCGCCTGTCAGTGCGTGGCCGGGCAATGTGCCGCAAAGGACGCCCAGGCCGATACACTGCGCCCCGCTCCCCCCTCTACAGAAATGGTCCACTGATGCTCAACGCGCAAGTCCACCTCACCCTGCCCGACTGGATCCACGCGCATGTCGACGACAGCCGCGCCTATCCCAGCGACGAAGACAAGGTGGCGCTGGCGATCGAGCTGGCGCGGATGAATGTGCAGGAGCGCAGCGGCGGCCCGTTCGGTGCGGTGGTGTTCGGCCCGGACCACCGCATCATCTCCGCAGCGGTCAATCGCGTGGTGCCACAGACCACCTCGCTGGCGCATGCCGAAAACATGGCCTACATGCTCGCGCAGCAGCGCCTGCAGACGCCGCGTTTGAACGCCGTACTGTCGCCGGTCACATTGGCCACTTCCGCGCAGCCGTGTTGCCAATGCTATGGCGCCACGGTGTGGGCAGGCATCGACCGGCTGCTGATCGGCGCACGCGCCGAAGACGTGATGGCCTTGACCGAATTCGACGAAGGCCCGTTGCCTGCCGATTGGGTGGGCGAACTCACCCGTCGTGGCATTGAGGTGGTGCGCGACGTGCAGCGCGAGCAGGCCTGTGCCGTGCTGCGCAACTATGGCGAGGGCGGCGGTGACCAGTACTGATCTGCAACGCATCGATCTTGCACATCAGGCGCTGCAATGAGCGGCCTGCTGTGTTATTGCCGCCAGGGCTTCGAGCCGGAACTGGCCGCAGAATTGAGCGCGCGCGCCGCATTCGTCGGCATCGCCGGCTATGCACGCACGCAGCGCAACGACGGCCATGTGCTGTTCGTCTGCGAGGAGGCCGCCCAACTGGCGGCCAAGCTGCACTGGCGCGAGTTGATTTTTGCACGGCAAAAATTGGTGGTGATTGCCGAACTGAAGGGCATCGACCCCAAGGACCGCATCACGCCGATCCTGGCAGCACTGGAAGGGCAGCCACGCTTCGGCGACCTGTGGGTGGAGCACCCGGATTCGGATGCTGGCAAGCCGCTGGCAGGGCTGGCACGCAGTTTCGGCAACGCCTTGCGTCCGGCCTTGCGCAAGGCCGGCCTGCTCACTGACAAACCGCAGCCGCGCCAGGCACGTCTGCATATCTGCTTTCTCGATGGCGACCATGCCTTGCTGGCAGTGGCCGACAGTGCCGACAGCGCGCCGTGGCCGTTGGGCATTCCGCGTTTGAAGCTGTTGCCGGAGGCGCCATCGCGCTCGGCGCTCAAGCTCGACGAAGCCTTGCTCACCCTGCTCACACCGGAAGAGCGCGAAACGCTGGTCAAGCCCGGCATGCGCGCAGCCGATCTGGGTGCGGCACCGGGCGGCTGGACCTGGGTACTCACCCGCCAGCATGTGCACGTCACCAGCGTCGACAACGGCCCGTTACGCGAGCATGTGCTGGAAACCGGCCTGGTCGAGCATCTGCGCGCCGATGGGTTTCACTGGAAGCCGGCGCAACCGCTCGATTGGATGGTGTGCGACATGGTCGAGCAACCGCGCCGCGTCGCCGAGCGCATGGCCACCTGGATCCGCGAAGGCTGGTGCCGCCATACCATCTTCAACCTCAAGCTGCCGATGAAAAAGCGCTGGGACGAAACCCGCTTGTGCCTGGACCTGTTCGAACAGCATGCCGAGAAATCGCTGATCGTGCGTGCCAAGCAGCTGTATCACGATCGCGAAGAGATCACCGTGCTGGCGATGCGGGATTAAGAGCAGCTAACAAAACCTGGCGAGCGAGCGCCTGTCAGTGAGTGCAGTGGTTTTGTCGGCCGTATCTTGGTGGATGCAGTCAGAAGTCCAGATCAAACACTGAGTGGGTCGAATGCGCGGTGCCCTCACCGCTCGCGGGACACCGCACCAGAGACTCCGCTGGTTGCTGTGTTTAAACCCATGCATGCCGACCATCTCGACTGGTCCTTGCCCGTCCAGCGTCGCGGGACCTTACGCGGCATGGATGCCGCGTAAGCGCTTACATGGACGTCCTTGCAGCGTGTCCCGCGACGCTGGGCGGGCAAGGGCCCTGCAGCCAGGCCGCAGATCAGCCGGCCTGCAGCAGGCTGACGCGAAGTCGTTTTGTTAACCGCTCTAAGGAGCGGGGAATCGGGAGTCGGGAATCGGGAATCGGGAATCGGGAGTCGGGATTGGGGAATCGTGGAAGCGGGGAAACGGGGAAGCGGCTGCTCGATCGGTGGCAGGATCTGGGTGCTGGCGTGCTGGCGTGCTGGCGTGCTGGCGTGCTCGCGTGCTGGCGCGCAGTAGCGACAGTCCGGCGCAGTTGCGTGGGCTGCTATGACATTGGACTGCACGTTCTGCTCCTATGTTGTGCTGCTCGTGCGTCATGGCGGCAAGCTGATTTGAGTCAGCCCGTGCCTTCAGCTTAAAACGGTTGGCAGCCGAGCAGTCGTCAGGCGGGTGCGGGCAGTAACGAGGAACCAAGGTGTACGCGTGGTACATACCGATTCCAAGCGCCGGCTGCGCCTGCCTGACGGATGCGCAGTCGTATTACTGGCCGCGCTTGGCCGGAGCGGGCCAAGATCACAGCACGATCCGCTTGCTGCCCTCGCGTGCCGAGCGGTAGATCGCATCGACGATGCGGATGTCGCGCAGACCTTCCTCGCCGGGCGCACGCAGAGGCGTGCCGTTGATGATTGCCAGCGCGTCTTCGTCCATTTGTAGCGCTTGCTGGTGCTGCACCTTGACATCGAACAACCGCCCGTCGCTGGCCTTGCCAGTCACGCCCTGATAGCTCTGGAACGGCTCCAGCTCGTACCAGCCGCGTTCGCATTCGGCGCGCAGCACATTCATGTTCTTGCCGAAGCTGGTCTTGCATGCGGCGCGCACCGCATTCGGAAATTCCAGGGTGAAGTCCATATGCTCGTCGACTTCGTCGAACAGGTCGGGACGATCGGTCCACCGCTTGGCGGTCACCGCCAACGGCTCGGCACCGACCGTGTAGCGTGCGGCATTGAGCGGATACACACCCATGTCGTACATCGCGCCACCACCGAATTGCGAGCGCAGACGCCACGGACGATCGGCCTTGCTGGTGCCCTGATATCCCCTGTAACCGGCCTCGGCACGCACACGCTGCAGTGTGCCGAACGGTTTTTCGCTGGCCATCGCAATCAGGCGGCGCGTATTGGGCTCGTGCTGCATGCGGTAACCGATCGTCAGCGCCACCTTGTTGCGCTTGCATGCCGCGATCATGGCTTCGCATTCGCCGGCATGCATCGCCATCGGCTTTTCGCACCAGACATGCTTGCCGGCAGCCGCCGCGCGCAAGGTCAGCGGCGCATGCAGCGAGGTCGGGGTGACGATGTACACCACATCGATCTCATCGTTGTCGGCAATGCGATCGAAGGTTTCGTAGTTGTAGACATTGCGATCGGCAATGCCGTACTTGGCCTGCCATTGCGGAATCTTCGCCGGGGTGCCGGTGACGATGCCGGCCAGCTTGCAATGCTTGGTCAATGCCAGGCCCGGTGCGAGTTGCTCGCTGGCATAGCTGCCCAGTCCGACCAGTGCCACATTGAGCGGCTTGCCAGGCTTCTTTTTCGGCAATGCCCAGGCAGGTGCCGCGAGCAGGACGCCTGCACCACCGAAAGCGGTAAGCAAACGACGACGTGTGATCGATTCCACGGACATGCAAAACCTCCATCGCGGGACTGGGCCAATGCTGCCCGGGCACCTTACTTGATCGTGCGTGATCACCACCATGCGCATTGCGCACGTTCTGGCACACTGCGAACGACCCCATCTGGAGCATGTCGCATGATTGCTGTTGTCCGCCCGCACCTGCTGTCATTTGCGCTGCTGTTGTCCAGCTCGCCGGCGACCGCGGCCGATGCGGCATTCGTTGCGCGCGACCTGATCGGCGATGGCGCATTCACCCACAACGCCGAAGGCCCAGCAGCCGGACCGGATGGCGCCATCTACGCGGTGAATCTGGGCAAGGACGGCACCATCGCACGGATCGCCCTGCACGCCGACGGCAGCGCGAAGGCCGAGGTCTTTGTGACCTTGCCAGAAGGCAGCACCGGCAACGGCATCCGCTTCCGCAATGGGGTGATGTACGTGGCCGATTACACCGGCCACAAGATTCTGCAGGTCAACATGCAAACGCGCGCGGTGAGCACCTTCGCCTCGCTACCGGAGGCCGATGGCCCCAACGATCTGGCGATCGCACCCGATGGCAGCTTCTATGCAAGCGACCCGAACTGGAAGGACAACAGCGGCCGCCTGTGGCACATCAGCGGCGATGGCGCCGTGCAGTTACTGGAGTCGGGCATGACCACGCCCAACGGCCTGGACGTCAGCCCCAATGGCAAACATCTCTACGTCAACGAAAGCGTCTCGCGAAACGTGTGGGTGTACGACCGCGTCGATGGCGGGGCTGCGCAACAAACGCCTGCTGATCGCGTTCCCCGATTTCGGCATGGACGGCATGCGCTGCGATGCCGACGGCAATCTCTACATCGCCCGCTACGATGCCGGGCAGATCGCGGTGGTCTCGCCACAGGGCAAGTTGCTGCGCACCGTGGCGTTGAAAGGGCGCAAGGCCAGCAATGTCGCGTTCGGCGGCAAAGATGGAAAACAGGTGTTCGTGACCCTGCAGGATCGCGGCGCAGTTGAAACGTTCAGGTCCGATCGCCCGGGACGCGAAACCGGACACTGAAACTGCTGCGCGCATCGCAGCGGTTCTCAGGCGGCGCAACAGCGTGCTGGCATCCTGCAGTTCACCCGTGGAGAACTCCCCCAATGCAACCGATCGAACTCAAGGACGCAGCGGCGTTTGGCAATGAATTCCTGCGCCTGACCCTGCTGCAGGGATTCCAATCGCTGACCAAGCGCGACCTGGAATTGCTGATCTTCGTGCTGCTCGAACGCGACGGCGCCATCTCGCGCAACAGTTCCAACGCGATGGTGGCGCTGCAGCTGCGGGTGACCTCGGCCAAGGTCAAGGCCTTGCGGCGCGATGGCTATGCGCGCTGGCGCTCGCTGGTGCCCGAAGAAGGCGACGCGGCCATGCAGCGCATCGTCGCCAACGTGCTCACCGAAGACAATCTGCGCTCCGGCGCCAAACATGTCAGCGAGCGCAGCCGCAAGGAAGGATTTCTTGCAGTGCGCATCGAACATCCCGACGACGCGCAGCAATTCGAGCAGGCCATTCTCGATGTCGGCGCGCTGCCGGTGTACGAGCGCAATCGCGAGGTGGTCGCGGTGCGCTTCGACACGCTGCTGAAGATCGCCGAACGCTGGGGCTATCTGCAGCCCGACCCGCAGGCGGCCATACGCGAACTGCAAAAGCTCACGCCCACTGCCGAAGAAGTGGCCGATCTGTTGAAGAAGGACATCGCGCAGCTGCGCTGGGACGATGTGCGCCGCGCACTCAACAGCCTGGGCGCCAAGGCCGTGGCCAGCACGGCCGAAGGCGGCTTGAAGGGCTTGCTCAAGATCGTGTTTCCCTTCATCCCCGGCTGAGTGGCCTGCAGGGCGACGGCAACGCATCGTCGCCCTGCCAGATCCAGCGTCGATGCCAATCCCGCTGTTGCCAGCTTGCGCAAGGGATATCGCGCTGCGCCGCATCCACCGCGCGCGCCACCGCAACGTGTCCACACCCTCTATCCTTACCAACTGTTCCACATCAGGGGGATCTGATGACCATCTGCCGTCTCGCAACATGCACCGCACTACTGCTCGTTTGCGGCCTCGCATCCGCCCAGCAGGCACCCACGCCGGCCAGCAGCGTACCGCTGGTCGATGTGCCCAACGTCATCCGGACCCAGCCACTGTCCAGCGGCGAGGTCACCCATCAGACCCAGTTGGAGCGCCCGCGCGGCGAGTCCAGCGTGATCGTGCGGTCGATCCAGCCCAGCAGCGTGGTCGGCAGCTACCGCATCGATTTCCAGGCCATGGACGCGGACGGCGACGGCCGCATCAGCCGTGCCGAAGCCCAGGCCAACCCCGTGCTGGCCGACGAATTCGATGCGCTCGACACCCGCCACAGCGGCTACCTGACCCGCGAGCAGTTGGCCGGCTGGCTGACCCCGTGACCACACAGCTCACCTGAGCGGTAGGCAGGCGCGCCAGCAGGACGCCGGCGTGCACTGCACTTCAGGTTTCGATGCCAGCACCTCTTGCAGCGCCCGCTGCGGTCGGCTAGATTGTATTTGACGGATACAATTTGGATGGATCGATGACCGCTCGCCTGGCACTTGCCGCAGACCTCGGCTACCAACTGCAACTGGCCGCCCTGGCGTCCAGCCATGCCGCACGCCAGGAACTGGGCGAGCTGCATCTCACCCCGGCACGCGTCACTGCGCTGATCCACATCCGCGACCAGCCTGGCTGCGACCAGACCGAACTCGGCAACCGCCTGCTGGTCAACCGCGCCGCGGGCATGAAGATCGCCAATGCGCTGGCCGAGCAAGGCCTGATCGAACGTCTGGCCGGCCGCGACCGCCGCAGCAAGGGCCTGTACCTGACCGACCAGGGCCAGCGCACGCTCGAGGTGGCGCAGGCCTGTCTGGCACGGGCCGTCGCGCGCACCTGCACCGGCCTGCAGGCCGGCGAACAGCAAACCCTGCTCCGTCTGCTGTGCAAATTGAACGCCAGCGCCACGCTGGAGCGGACAACCGCGGCAGAGACCGCGTTGGCCGAAGACCTCTGATCCCGCAGCCCCCGACTTGAAGGAGACGCCGCTTGAACGAGCATGACGTGGTATCGGTTCGCATCGAAAACCGCATTGCCTGGGTGAAGTTCGCACGCCCGGACAAGCGCAACGCGATGAGCCCGGCGCTCAACCGCCGCATGATGGATGTGCTGGACGAGCTGGAATTCGACGACAACGTCGGCGTGCTGGTGCTCGGCGGCGAAGGCACTGCCTGGTCGGCCGGCATGGACCTGAAAGAGTATTTCCGCGAAACCGAAGCGCAGGGCCTGCGCGGCGTGCGCCGTTCGCAACGCGAATCCTACGGCTGGTTCCGGCGGCTGCGTTGGTATCAAAAGCCCACCATCGCGATGGTCAACGGCTGGTGCTTCGGTGGCGGCTTCGGCCCGTTGTTCGCCTGCGATCTGGCCATTGCCGCCGATGAAGCGCAGTTCGGTCTGTCGGAGATCAACTGGGGCATCCTGCCGGGCGGCGGCGTGACCAAGGTGGCGGTCGAGCTGCTGTCCATGCGCGATGCGATGTGGATGACGCTCACCGGCGAAATGATCGACGGCAAGAAGGCGGCCGAATGGCGCCTGGTCAACGAAAGCGTCCCGCTGGAACGGCTGGAAGCACGCACGCGCGAAGTAGCCGAACTGTTGTTGCGCAAGAATCCTGTCGCCTTGAAGTACGCCAAGGACGCCGTGCGCCGCGTGGGCACCCTGACCTACGACGAAGCCGAAGATTATCTGGTGCGCATGCAGGAAGCGGCCAACTCGTTCGACAACACGGCCCGCAAGGAAGGCATCCGTCAGTTCATCGACGAGAAGAGCTACAAGCCCGGCCTGGGCGAATACGACCTCACCAAAAACAGCGCTTAAGCACGTCCCATGGCGCCTGAAGCGATGCGTGCAAGCCACGCATCGCTGTCGCTGCCAGTGGTTTTCTGCACCGAGGAGGGAGTATGGAAGCCTTATCCGCAACGCTGCGCGGGATCGCCGCGCGTGGGCCGCTGGGCCTGTTCATCGACGGCCAGTGGCGCGCAAGCACCGGCGATCGCCATCTCGATGTGATTGCCCCGCATACCGAAGAGCGCCTGCTGCGCTACACCGAACCATCGCACGCAGATACCGAGGCCGCGGTCGCTGCGGCGCGTGCCGCCTTCGACACCGGCCCCTGGCCGCAGCTGCCGCCTCCCGAGCGCGGGGTGATACTCAAGCGCGTTGCCGACCAACTGCGCGCACGTATGCCGGAGCTGGCCGAAGCCTGGACCGGCCAGGTTGGCGCCACCATCGGTTTCAGCCGTCGCGCCTCGCAGCAGGCACCCGGCCTGTTCGACTACTACGGCGATCTGATCGCCACGCACCCGTTCGTCGAGCCGCGCGCACGCGCCAATGGCGGCCGCGTGCATGTGGTGCAGGAACCGGTCGGCGTGGTTGCGGCGATCACGCCCTGGAATGCGCCGCTGGTCTTGCTCTGTTACAAGGTCGCCGCCGCACTGGCCGCCGGCTGCACGGTGGTGGCCAAGCCCTCGCCGGAGACCCCGATCGATGCGTACATCCTTGCCGAATGCATCAGCGCCGCAGGCGTACCCGATGGCGTGTTCAACCTGTTGCCGGCCGGTCGCGAGGTCGGCGAGCAGCTGATCCGGCACCCGCTTGTCGACAAGGTCAGCTTCACCGGGTCCACCCAGGCCGGGCGACTGATCGGCGTGGCCTGCGCCGAACGCCTGGCGCGGGTCGGGCTGGAGCTGGGCGGCAAATCGGCCGCCATCGTGCTCGAAGACGCCGACCTCTCCAAGGTGCTGCCCAGCCTGGTGCCCTACTCCATGCCGATCACCGGTCAGGTGTGCTTTTCGCTGACCCGTGTGCTGGTGCCTGCGCAACGGCGCGACGAAATCCTGCAGGCGTATTGCGCGGCATTGGGCGCACTCAAGCTCGGCGACCCGTTCGCTGCGGACACCGGCATGGGGCCGCTGGCGCTCGGCCGGCAGCTGGAACGCGTGCAGTCCTATATCGCGCAGGGCAGCGCCGAAGGGGCGCAGTTGGTGATGGGCGGCAACCGCCCGGCGCATTTGCCGCGTGGATTCTTCATCGAGCCGACGGTGTTCGCCAGCGTCACGCCGGACATGACCATCGCACGCGAAGAAATCTTCGGCCCGGTGGTGAGCTTCATCGACTATCACGACGAGGCCGATCTGATCGCCAAGGCCAATGCCAGCGACTACGGCTTGCATGGCACCGTCTATGGCGAGGATGTCGATCGCGCGTATCGCATTGCGCGCCGCGTGCGCAGCGGCAGCCATTCGATCAACGGCATGTGGGTGGATATCGAGATGCCGTTCGGCGGCTTCAAGCAGTCCGGCGTGGGCCGCGAAGGCGGCATCGAAGGCCTGCATGCGTTTCTGGAAACCAAGACCATCTATCTCAGTTGAGGTGTACGTCACCAACGACGCGGCGAGCATGCAGGCGTAGCCGCCATGAAGCGCGCTGCGCACCACGGCACGTCATCTGCAGTGGTGCTTCAGCAACGCGTCCGTGAACGCCTGCTGCGGCGTTGCGCACGCGCCTCAACCTTCCTGCCGTCTCTGCCGCACTCACGCCGGTCACTCCCCCACTTTGCATTCGGAAAGACAGCGCCATGCCCATGCCGACCGACTCGATTTCCTTCCATGCCCGCCTCACACCGCAACGGCTTGCCGCGCGCGATCTGTTGCTGGAGCAGGAATGGACATATGCCGAGCTGGACACCCTGATCGGCCAGCTCGCCGCCTTGCTGCAGACGCGCGGCTGCGTCGACGGCGAACGGCTGGCGGTGCTGGCCCGCAATTCGGTCTGGCAGGTCGCACTGCATTTTGCCTGTGCGCGGGTCGGCGCGATCTATGTACCGCTCAACTGGCGGCTGAGCGCCACCGAGCTAGACGCCTTGCTGCAACGCGCGCAGCCGTATCTGTTACTGGGCGATGACGTCGCGGCCGGACGCGCGCACGTGGACGCCTTGGCCAGCTTCATCGACAGTGCCAAGGCGCTGGCGCCCGCCGAAACGGCGTACATCCCGCCCGAGCGCGTGAGCCTGATCCTGTTTACCTCGGGCACGTCCGGCCAGCCCAAGGGCGTGATGTTGAACGAACAGAATCTGCAGCAGGTGGCGCACAACTTCGGCGTCACCACGCGCGTGGATGGCAACAGCAGCTTCCTGTGCGAGGCGCCGATGTTCCACATCATCGGCCTGGCCACCAATGTGCGGCCGGCGCTGGCGATGGGCGGGTCGATCCAGGTCTCGAGCGGCTTCGAGCCGAAGCGGACATTGAGCTGGCTCGGCGATCCGGCGCTGGGCATCACCCACTATGTCGGCGTGCCGCAGATGATGCAGGCGTTCCGCAGCCAGCCCGGTTTTGATCCGGCAACGCTGCGTCATCTCACCGCGCTGGTCAGCGGCGGCGCGCCGCACGCCGCAGACGACCTGCTGGGCTGGCTGGACGATGGCATCCCCATGGTCTGCGGCTTCGGCATGAGCGAAGCCGGCACGGTGTTCGGCATGTCGGTGGATTGCGACGTGATTCGTCACAAGCTCGGTGCGGCGGGCATTTCATCGCCCGGCGTGCAGACGCGGGTGGTGGACGCCGATGGCAACGACTGCCCGGCGGGCGTCCCAGGCGAATTGTTGTTGCGCGGCCCCAACCTCAGCCCAGGCTACTGGCGCGACCCGCAGGCCACCGCGGAGATGCGCGATGAGCAGGGCTGGTTCCGCACCGGCGATATCGTCCGGCGCGATGACGACGGCTTCTTCTTCGTGGTGGACCGCAAGAAGGACATGTTCATTTCCGGCGGCGAAAACGTGTATCCCGCCGAGATCGAAGCCGTGCTGGCCGATCACCCGGAGATCCGCGAATGCGCCGTGGTCGGCATGGCCGACCCGCAATGGGGCGAAGTGGGCTACCTGGCGATCGTGCCCGCCGCTGAGGCGACGGATCTGGAACAAATCCGCAGCTACCTGATCGAGCGTCTGGCCAAGTACAAGGTTCCCAAACACCTACGCTTGGTCGAGGCGCTGCCACGCACGGCCACCGGCAAGCTGCAGAAGGCGCGATTGAAGGATGCCTTGGCCAAGGAAGCCTGATGGCGTTGGCGGCCGTGCGACGCGTGCGTGCGTGCGCATCGTCGCGCACGCACGCACCCGGCTGGTGTCGGTCACGGCAGTCGATGGCGCTTGATTCGCCCGGCGCAGGATCAGCCGGGCATGGAGCGGGTTTCAACCAACCTTACGCGGCAGCCGAGTCTATTCACGACTGCAGCCGGACAGCGCAATGGTCACCGTACAACGGTCCAAGCACGCGATATGCCGCACTCGTCCCGCGCGGCGAGACACCTCGCACCTGGCACGACGATCATCTGTTACGCAGACGCATCCAGCAGCATGTCGTCCTCGCCAATGTGTTCGTCCACCCACACCGCGCCTTGTTGCGCCATCAGCGCCAGTTGGTGTTCCAGCTCACGCATCAACAACCGCACGCCCGGTTTGAGGATGGCATTGCTGTCGCGATAGATCACACCACCTGCGCGCGCTTGCGAGGGCTGCTGCAGCTGGAAGGCACGCAGTTCGCCACGTGCGATATCGCCAGCCACCATCATGCTTGGCATCACCGCGATGCTGTCGGTGCCGAGCAGGATCTCGCGGGTGAAACTGGCAGAGCTGGACCGCAGTTGATCGCGCGTGGCCAGCCCGTGCTCGCGCATGACCTGCGCCACGTCGCGCTCCACATGCTGACTCAGGGTCGGCAGCACCTGTCGGTACGCGACCGCTTCGGCGACTCGTACCGGGCCATTGGCGAACAACGGATGGTCGCTCCGCGCCACCAGCGCAATCGGATCCTGGTACAGCACCTTGCGGACCAACGCGTCGTAGCGCGCCAGTGGATACAGGCGTCCAACAACCAGATCCACCTCGTTTCCGGCAAGCTTTGGCAGCAATTCATCGGTGCGTCCATGCAGCAGGCGCACACGCAGCGTGGGTTCGGTGCGGTACAAGGCTGCCAGTACTGCCGGCAGCAGGCCGCTCGCCGCCACCGGCAAAGCGCCGACGGTGATGGTGAGCGCATCGTCCTGCAGCAACCCTTCGAACGTATCCTGTGCGCGGCGCAACTGACCCAGCACGACGTGCGCGGTCTGGACCAGCACCTCGCCCATCGCATTGGGGCGCACGCCACGGGAATGGCGCTCGAACAAGGGCGCGCCGACGATCTCTTCGATCTCCTGCAAGGCACGCGTGAGCGCAGGCTGGGTCACGTTCAATACGCGTGAGGCGCGAAGCAGGCTTTTTTGCCGGTCCAGCGCCTCGATGACACGTAGATGCCGGACCTTGATGCGGTGTTCGAAGAACACGGAGGACATGGTCATGGGGGTGGGCCTTACGTTAAGAAGTCGGGTGGAGGCGCCCGGCCAGAGGCCGGGACGCGCAGCTCAGCGTGCCTCGGGCACACGCCGGGTCTGCATGAAGTCTTCGAACGACTCGCCGCGCATGATTGCGTAGACCTGCAGGTTGGTCGTGCGCACCACGCGGGCGAACTTTTCAATCACAAAAAAATTGGCGCCGTACTGCACCAGTCCAAGCCAGTCGCGCGCACGCACCAGCGCTTTCTCGTGTTCGGTGAGTTCGGCTTCCTGCATCAACACTTCCGCATCCTGCAAAAAGCGATCGCGCCATGGGGCGCGGATCATGTGCCAGAAGAAACGATTGAGGCGCAGTGCGCGATTGCTGGTGCGCAGATCGAACAGATAGGTACCGTCGATCTTGTCCATGCCGTCTACTTGCGGATTCATCAGCAGGCCCTCATGCCGCGTTGGCGGTGCGCGCCAACAGCTCTGCCGAGCGCGGTGCGTCGGCGCGTTCTTCGCCCGGCTCGTATAACACCACGGTCATCGCGGTGGTCGTCATCAGGTAGTAGTTCTGATGCAGCTTGCGGATCGGCCCATCCAACGCGCCGCGCATGGCCAGCCACATGATCTGCTCCACGCTCTCGGCACCGCCCAGGCGCACGTAGTCGGTGTGGGTGAGATCGGTCAGCGTTTCCGGCGCGTGCTGGAAGCGGTCCAGAAACTCCATGTCCCAATCGGTGTTGTTGAAGCCGGTGCGCTCGCCATGGATCTGGTGCGATAGCCCACCGGTGCCGACCACCACCACCCTGAGATCTTGCGGATACGACTCGATCGCACGACGCACCGCCTGGCCCAGCCGGTAGCAGCGGCGGGCGGTCGGCAGCGGGTACTGCAGGACGTTGATCGCAATCGGCACCACCGTGCCCGGCCAGTCCGGCACATGCGGCCACAGCAGCGGCAGCGGAGCCGCGCAGCCGTGGTCGATCGGCTTGTCCTGAAACACCGTCAGATCGAATTCGTCGTTGACCAGGCACTCGGCGATATGCGCTTGCAGCTGCACGTCGCCGCGGATCGGAGGCAGATTACGCAGCCCTGCGCCTTCGTCGGCGACCGGAAAGCGCTCGCCGACGCCCAGCGCGAAGGTCGGATACAGATCGAAGAAAAAGGTCGTGCAGTGGTCGTTGTAGAAGAACACCAGCACGTCGGCCCGTTGTTCGGCCAACCACTCAGCCACCGGCGTGTAGCCGTCGAACAACGGCTTCCATACCGGATCCTGTTGCTTGCCCTTGTCGTAAGCCACGCCGATGGTGGGAACGTGCGAGGTTCCGATGCCGCCGATGATGCTAGCCATGCTTTGCTCCTGCGACGCACCGCAGCCAGGAAAGGCAGCACGCACGTCATTGATTGAGTCAGGATCGACGATGCAATGGATCCCAACACGGACGACCAACCACTCCGGATCGCCAAAACGGTATCCTTGGGATCCAAATTGCCATCAAGCGACCTCATCTGCAAGACCTTTATACAAGCAATTGCGAGTTTCCCCCTTTCGAAGGAACGTGCGCTGCGGTACGGCGCGAGAGAATGGAGCCAATGGCGAACAACCATCGATTGCAAGCGGTCCAGCAGCTACGCGAATTGATCCTGTGCGGCACCTTTGCCCCCGGCGAGCGCATTACCGAGGCGGCCCTGGCCGAGCGCCTGGCCATTTCGCGCACGCCCATTCGCCAGGCGCTGCCGGCGTTATGCCAGGAGGGCCTGCTGGTGCAGGTCGGTAACCGTGGCTATGCGGTACGGCGCTTCAGCCAGCAGGAAAGCCTGGATGCCCTGGCGGTGCGCGCGCTGATGGAGGGCATGGCGGCGCGCACGGTGGCCGAACAGGGCGCGTCGGCCACATTGCTCTCCACCCTGCACGATTGTCTGTGCGAAGGCGACCGGCTGTTTGCCAAGCACAGCCTCGATGCCGGCGATGAGCAGACCTACGGTGCGATCAATGCCCGCTTCCATCGCGCCATCGTGGTGGCGGCCAACAAACCGATCCTCACCGAGACGGTGGACCGCTGCACGCTGGTGCCGTTCGTCAGCCCGGTCAACGTGGTGTTCGGTCAGCGCTCTGCCACGCTGGCCTATGACGATCTCTATTACGGGCACCGCCAGCATGGTGCGATCGTCGCGGCTATCGAGCAACGCGATGGCGCGCGTGCGGAATTGCTGTTCCGCGAACATGCCAATACGCAGCGGCACAGCATGGGGCTGTGAGTCTTCGGAATGTACGGTGCCGTGCAGAGGCAATGGCATCGATGCACGTGTAGCGCTCGTCGGTCGTCTCTGCGAGACACGAACACGCAAACGGCAAACCACGGCTTTATTCCACGATGCACGCCGACCACGACAGTCAGCGTGCATGCCAGCTTGCATGCGCTATAGCGAGTGCACGAACATCAGATTGAAGCTGTTGCCGGCCACCGAGTTCTTCACCTTGATCGGCATGTACACGTTGAAATTGAGCACATTCTTTTGGTCCATGCGCCAGGACAGGCCGGGACCCAGATAGACCTGCGTGCGCTTGCTGTCGGGCACACGCTGGTCATTGGTGCGGTTGTCTTTCAACTGCTGCAGGTAGTAGCCGTTCAGACCCACGCGCCACTGCTCGTTGAGTTTGAGCGACGTGGCCAGATTGACCCACACCGCATCGCCGGCCTGTCCATTGCGGAAACGGAACCCGGGAATCGGCGGCACCCCGCCGGCGCGGCTGGTGCGAAAGTTGTACAGGTAATTGATGCGCGCACTGATTTCCCAATCATCGCTGGGTTGCACGGTGAATGCCCAATGCGGCACCACCGACCAGAACCCGGTGCTTTGATTGACCGCCTTGTCGCGGTCGAACTTACCCACCGGCGCAAACGCATCGACTGCGAAACGCTGGAAAAAAAACACCCGCCCATCGCGCATCACCGGCGGCATCTGCAGTGCCGGCCCGAACGAAATGTCGCCCATGCCGAAGCCGTTGCTGCTCAATCGCACCGGGCTGTCAGCGGCAAACGCGGTGTCGTAATTGACCAGCGGCACGATGGCATTGAAGCTCAGCGAGCCGCTTTTCCAGGTGTAGGGCGTCACGTAGATGAGCTGTGTGAGCAACACACTGACATCGACCTGCGGATCGCGAAAGGCAGGCGAATCGTCGCCGCTCGCGTTCTTGATGGCATTCAAGTTGGAGTGACGCAGATATTCGATGACGGTCCAGCCGGGCGTCAGCGAGCCGAAGCCGTCCATGAAACTGGTGCCGCCAAGATTGATCCCTTGTGGAGGTGCGGCTGTTTCCGGCACTGCTTGCGCCAGCGCAGCACTCGGCAATGCGGCAGCGAACAACGCCCCCGCAACCAATGAACACGGCCGGCGTGACAGTGCACGTGACAGGACAGAGCGGCGACGGGCGGGGATGCGAACGCGTTCCACTGGGCGAATCTCCAATGCAAAGGGATAGATGACTGCGAGCGCGACGTGGGGGGGGAGAAAGCGGGACGGCAACGCGCGGCGCGAAACGCGCGCCAGCACCGTGCCTGTGCGGGTGATTGCGGCTCAGCTGCCGATACGCAGCAACAACGTTCCAAGGCGTTGCTTGAACAACCAACGCTCCTGCTCGAAGACCAGTACATCGTCGAAACTGCCAAGCAACGCGGGTGCTTGCGCGCTCCACGGCGGCGGCGACGACGACGTATCGGCGGCGGTGTAGAGCAGCACGTTGCTGTGCGCGTGCGCCAATGTGGGCGATTGAATGCTGACCAGGGTGTTGAGCATCAGATGACACGTGGTGCGCGGCGGGCGCTCGCGAAAGGCCTGCAGAATCGCCGCACGGCCATGCACCGGCGCATCGGGCGCGCTCGGACGCGCAAACACGCCATCGTCAGTGAACAATGCAGCGAGTTGCTCGTGATCGTGGCGATCGTTGTACAGCGCGAACCGGCGGATCAATTGCTCGCAGGCAATGGTGATCGATGCATCGTCGTGCATGCAGCCTCCTTGAAGTCTAGCCAATACCGGTCGGCGCGGTCAGCAACTGCCGCTGTTACGCAGACACTGCGTCACCTGCGCCATCACGCGGCCTGCAACCAATCGCGCAACGCCACCGTCACCGCAGCGGGTGCTTCCACCGGCGCCATATGCCCGCAATCTTCGAATACGGCCAGGCGCGCCTGCGGAATCTGCCGCGCCATGTCTTGATGCCGTGCCAGCGGGCTCCAGGCGTCCTGGCGCCCAACCCCCAGCAAGGTGGGGCAGCGGATCTGCGCAAGCACCGGCGCGGCATCCGGGCGCTCCAGCAACGCGTTGACCTGGCCAGCGAAGCTCTGCGCGGTTTGGCGCTGCACCATCGCGCTGAGGTCTTGCATCAAGCCGGCATCGGCGATGCGTGCGGGGTGCAGCATCGGTGGCAACCACGCCAGCGCCAGCGCATCCATGCCTTGCGTCTGCGCCAGATCCACCAGCGCCTGGCGCTCCTCGCGTTCGCCATCGCGACGCGGCGCAATGCCGGTATCGAGCAGTGCCAGCTGCGTCACGCGCTCGGGCGCCTGACGCATGATCTCCAGCGCAACCCGCCCACCCATCGAATGCCCGGCCAACGCAAACCGTGGCGGTGCGCCCGCCAGCACATGGGCAGCCATCTGCACGATGCTGTCGAACCCGGGGAAATCCAGCACCTGCACATCGGCCAGATCCGCCAGCGCGTCGCGCTGCGGCTGCCAGATGGCGGCGTCGCAGAGCAGGCCGCTGAGCAGCAACAAGGTGGGTCTGGACGTATGCGAAACGGAAGTCATGCCGCGACTGTAGCCACCCCGGCCGCGTGCGTCGTATGGAAGATGCGGCCTACGCTATAATCGTAAAGACATAGATCATCGGCTGTGCCGGCTAGCCAGAGAGCAGGCCGGCAGACGTAAGATTGCTTACGCGCCGCCGGATGCCCGTTGCCACAACACATCGACCAGCGGCGGCAGCCTGCCGGCCAGGCCGAGCACCGATCCACGCAGCAGGGTCAGGTGCATCTCGTCGTTGGAAAACACGTTGTTGATCGCATCGAAACCGTACGCGGCCACGGTATTTTCGCTGCGGCGGGTGCGCGCCCAGCGCTGCAGCCGGTGTGGAGCGGCCCAGTCCGCACGTCTGGCGAGCGCGGCGCGCACTTCCGCGCGCAGTGCAGCGACATCGCGCAGGCCCAGGTTGACGCCCTGCCCCGCCAGCGGATGCACCACATGCGCGGCGTCGCCCAGGGTCAGCACGCGGCCACTGACGTACTGCTCCACCAATTGCCGTTGCAGCGGGAATGCTGTGCGTGCGGAGGCCACACGCACTTCACCCAGGCGCGCGGCAAAGGCCTGGGTCAGCTCGCGCGAAAACGCCGCATCGTCCAGTTCCAGCACACGTTCGGCATCGCTGTCGGGCAACGTCCAGACAATCGAACTACGGCCATCGGCAAACGGCAGGAACGCCAGTGGCCCGGTGGTCAGAAAGCGCTGCCAGGCAGTGGCTTGGTGCGGCTGTTCGGTCTCCACGAAGGCAACCACGCCCCGTTGTGCGTAGGCGTGCCGCGACACCGTCAGGCCGGTCAAATCGCGCAAGGTGGACGACGCGCCATCGGCTGCGATGGCAATGGCCGCTTCCAGCCGGCTGCCATCGTCCAGGCGCAGGCGCACGCTGTCGGCGTCCTGCTCCAGTTCGGCCACGCGCGCCGGGCAATGCACTTCGATCCCGGCGCTGTGCACGGCCGCCCACAGGCGATCGACCAGCAGCGCATGTTCGACGATCCAGCCGAGTTGTTCGCGGCCCAACGTATCGGCGTCAAAGCGCAGCTCGCCGCCACCGCCGGCATCCCAGACCCGCATGCGCCGGTATGGCTGCACGCGCGCGTCGCGCACGGTCTTCCATACGCCCAGGCTGTCCAGCAGCGCGGCGTTGTCGGCGGCGAAGGCATACACACGCAGATCGGGCTGATCGGCATGCCAGCGCGCGGGCTCGCGCCCTTCCACCAGCGCAACGCTCAAACCAGCGTCGGCCAGCGCCAACGCGCAGGCGGCGCCGACCACGCCGCCGCCGACGATCACCGCATCGCGCGTACCGCGGCGGCTCATGCGATGCCCCGGCACAGCTGCGGCACATCGCCACGGAAACCCATCGCCCCGCCGACCAGCATCGATTGCAGCGGCGCGGCCTGCGAGGTGGCGAGCAATCCCAGACTGCGTAGCGGCCGCAGCAGCGGTGCCGGATTGCCGGTCAGCCGCGCCAGCCCGCTGGAGAAGCCGATCGTCTGCTCGCGGTCCACGCGTCGACGCGCCACATAGTCGGCCAGCAGCGCGCCGGCCCCGGCATCGCTGCGATCGTGCTCGATCAGTTCGGCCAGTGTCAGCGCGTCGCGCAATCCCAGATTGAAGCCCTGCGCACCGATGGGGTGCAGCGTCTGCGCCGCGTTGCCGAGCAGCACCACGCGCTCGGCGCTCAGGTCCTTGGCCAGCACCTGCACCAGCGGATAGGCGCTACGTTCGCCGCTGGCGACAAAGCGCCCGGCGCGCCAGCCGGCCGCACGCTGCAGCCGGGCCAGCCAGCCGGCCTCGTCGAGCGCGGCGACCGCCTCGGCCTCGGCGCGCGCCACGCAGTGGATCGCGCCGTAATGGCGGTCGCCCCGCGGTAGCAGCGCGGTCGGCCCATGCTCGCCGAAGCGCTCCCATGCGGTGCCATCCGGCGGCCGGGAGGCGCGCACGCGGGCCACGAACAAGGTCTGCAGGAAATCGTGCGTGTCGGTCTCGATGTGCAGCAGTTCGCGCACCGCGCTGTGCGTGCCATCGGCACCGACCACCAGCTTGGCGCGGATGCGCTGCTCGCCGTCGTCGGTCGCCAGCCGTACCGTGCGCACGCCGTCCTGCACCGGCTCCACGCCGATGCAGCGCGCCGGACGATACCGGCGCAGCCGCGTCAGTTCGTCCAGGCGTGCCTGCAGGGCATCGCCGAAGTCGCGGGCCACCACCACTTGCCCAAAGCAGTCGCGCCCGTAGTCGGCGGCATCCAGTTGCACGCGCCCGAAATCGCCGGCGCGGCTGACATGGATGCGCCGGATCGGCCCGGGCGGGCTGCGCAACTTGGCCATCACGCCCAGCACGCCCAACGCATTGATGGTGGCGGCGGCGAAACTCAGATTGCGTTGGTCGAACACAGCCGGCGGCGTGCCGGCCGAAGTGACTTCCACCAGCCCGACATCCAGGCCGAGGCGGTCCAGCGCAATCGCCAGGCTGGAGCCGACCAGGCCGCCGCCAACGATCAGAACGTCATGTGGGTCTGTCATCCGCACATGATAAGCCCTCGCCTGCAACGCATCGCGAGCCACGGATGGGACACGTTGACGCGTCTGCCGGTCCGCCGCGCCCTGACTACCTCCCCGCCGCCGGGCGCCGCAGACCTGGCGGTGGCGCGGGTGCGCCAGGTTCCACGCTACACTCCCGGACCTGCAATCCGGCTACTTCCGCGCATGACTTCTCGCTCGCACGACACCCTGATTCTGAGCCTGCTCGCCATCCTGATGGCGGCCACGCGGATCAATCACTTCGCGCCGGTCCCGGACGCGTCCTGGGCGGTGTTCTTCATCGGCGGGTTTCATCTGGCCGCGCGCAGCAAACTGGCGTTCCCGCTGCTGATGGGCCTGGCGGTCGCGGTGGACTGGCTGGTCATCACCCAGCAGGGCATGAGCTTCTGGCAGCACTACTGCGTGTCGCCGGCGTACTGGTGCCTGATCCCGGCCTATTTCGCGCTGTGGGCCGGTGGGGTGTGGCTGCGCCGGACCTATCACGGCGCACAATGGAGCGCGCTGGCCCGGCTGGTACCCGCGCTGCTGATCGCCGTGGCGGTGTGCCAATTGATCGCCCAGGGCAGCTTCTACTGGATCAGCGCCAGCGTGGCCGAGCCGACCCTGGCCGGCTGGTTCAAGAATTACACCGACTGGCTGGGCCCCTATCTGCGCAGCGCCGCGCTCTATGTTGCGGCGGCAGCGCTGATCCAGGTCGCCACCGAGCGCCTGACCACCGCGCACGGCCAGACCCAGGCCGGCTGAGATGGGCAACCGGCTTTCACGTATCTATACGCGCACCGGCGACGACGGCAGCACCGGGTTGGGCGATGGCAGCCGGACCGGCAAGGACGCCTTGCGCGTCAACGCCTACGGCACCGTGGACGAGGCCAATTCGGCCATCGGCGTGCTGTTGGCTGCGCCCGGCGTGCCCACCGCGATCGCCGAGCTGCTGACCACCGTGCAGCACCAGCTGTTCGACCTGGGCGGCGAGCTCTGCATCCCCGGCCATGCTGCGATCGAGGCGGCCGATATCCAGGCGCTGGAGCGCCACCTGGACCACTTCAACGACAGCCTGCCGCCGCTGCAGGAATTCATCCTGCCGGCCGGTGGCGAAGCGGCCGCGCGCTGCCACCTGGCCCGAACCATCGTGCGCCGGGCCGAGCGCGAGACTGTCGCACTGTCGCGCCAGGAAGCGGTACGCAGCGAGGCGATCGGCTATCTGAACCGGCTGTCCGACCTGCTGTTCGTGCTGGCACGCGTGCTGGCGCGCGTGGATGGCCAGCAGGAAGTGCTCTGGCGGCACGACCGCCGGCGCGCTTGACCATGCGCCTGGCTCGGCGGAGAGGCTAGATTTGCCCCATGTTGGTCTTTACCCACCCCGCCTGCCTCGGTCACGACGCCGGCCCTGAGCATCCCGAGAGCCCCGCCCGCCTGGAAGCGGTGGTGCAGGCCTTGCGCAACGCGTTCCCGGATATGGACTGGCGCGAGGCGCCGCTGGCCAAACTCGGCGACCTGTGCCGCGTGCACGAGCGCGCACAGGTGGACGCGGTGCTGGAAACTGCCTTCGAAGGCCATCACCGCCTCGACGTGGACACCGTGATGTCGCCCGGCTCGCGGGCGGCGGCATTGCGCGCAGCCGGTGCCGGCATCGCCGCGGTCGACGCGGTGATGCAGGACCTCAGCCGCACCGCCTTCTGCGCCGTGCGTCCGCCCGGCCACCATGCTACCGGCCAGGTGTCGATGGGCTTTTGCCTGTTCAACAATATCGCCGTGGCCGCCGCCCACGCCCGCGACCGGCATGGGCTGGAACGGATCACCATCGTGGATTTCGACGTCCACCACGGCAACGGGACGCAGGCGATTTTCGAGCGCGACCCCTGCGTGCAGTATCTGAGCACCCATCAGTCCGGGCTGTATCCGCACTCGGGCAGCGTCCACGAGCGTGGCATCGGCAACATCCACAATCTGCTATTGCCGCCGGGCAGCGACGGGCTGCGCTTCCGCAATGTGTGGGAGGACGAGATGCTGCCGCTGATCGATGCGTTTCGCCCGCAGCTGATCCTGATTTCCGCCGGCTTCGATGCGCATCTGCGCGATCCGCTGGCCGACCTGATGCTCGACGAGGACGATTTCGCCTGGCTGACCGGCGCCCTGCGCGCCCTGGCCGAGCGGCATGCGCGCGGACGGATGGTGTCCATGCTGGAAGGCGGTTACGACCTGCAGGCGCTACGCGAAAGCAGCGTGGCGCACGTGGCTGCACTCCGTTGAGCCACTCCGGCGCGCCAGCCGCGCCCCTGTTGGCGATGAACCTCGCCCACCCGGTCAGGGAGTTCTTCATTGCCCCCATGCGGGGTATACGGCAAGCTAGTCGCCATTTTATTGGTTGAATCACGCGTGCGCCGAGCTCTCCGCCTGCTGCCCCTGCCTTTGAGCATCGCCATCTGCCTCCCGGCAATGGCTGCCGACAAGCCGTTGAACTGGGGATTGTGCCCGGCCGTGGACCCGCTACCTGGCTTCGACGGCGCCCCCGCCGCCGACCCCAAGGCCGCCGAGATGCGCCAGCAGCTGCCGACCAATGTCGAAGGCGACCAGCTGTCCGGCACCAGCACCACCCCGCAATACCAGGGCAATGTGGCGCTCAAGCGCGGCGACCAGTTCCTGGGCGCCGACAACCTGCGCATGGACACCGAGACCGGCAACTACATCGCCGAAGGCAATGTCCGCTACCAGGACACCTCCTTCCGCATGGTCGCCGACCGCGCCGAAGGCAATCAGGACACCGACGCCCACAAGGTCACCAACATCCAGTACCAGTTGGTAGACCGGCGCGGCAACGGTGCGGCCGAATCGGTGGATCTGCAGGGCCAGGTCGGGCAGATGCATCGCTCGACCTATACCACCTGCGACCCCTCGCAGCCGATCTGGCGCGTGCGCGCGCCGGAGATCGATGTCGACAACGAAGAAGGCTTCGGCACCGCGCGCAACGCCGTGCTGCAGATCGGCAAGGTGCCGGTGCTGTACTTCCCCTGGTTCAAGTTCCCGATCGACGATCGCCGCCAGACCGGCCTGTTGTTTCCGCAGTTCGGCCTGTCCGGCCGCAACGGCTTCGATTACCTGCAGCCGATCTACCTCAACCTGGCGCCGAACTACGACGCGACGCTATTACCGCGCTACATGAGCAAGCGCGGCTTCATGTTCGGCACCGAATTCCGCTATCTATACGCCAACGGCCGCGGCGAAGTCACCGGCAACTACCTGCCCAACGACAAGTTGCGCGACAAGGACCGTGGCAGCGTCTTCTATAGTGGCTACCACAACCTCAATACCCACTGGCAGGCGCGCAGCAGCATCTCCTGGGTCAGCGACACCCGCTACATGGAGGATTTCAACAGCCGCATCAACGGCATGGGCTCGGCCTCCAGCCTGCAGAGCACCGTGGGCATCTACGGCACCGGCGAGACCTGGACTGCGGGTCTGATGGCCGACCGCTGGCAGCTCACCGATTACACGCTTGATGAGCAGTCGCTGCCCTACAACCGGCAGCCGCGCGCCTATTTCACCTGGGACAAGCCGTTCGGCATCTTCGAGGCCGGCGTCTACGCAGAGGCGGTACGGTTTACGCATGATGATTCTTACTTCGTCAGGCCGCCGATCAACGGCAGCAACAGCAGGGATGGCGACGAAGCCGAGTACGTCCGTACCAATATCCGCAACAAGGCGTACGGCAGCGGCTCGCGCCTGGACGTCAAACCCTACATCTCGATGCCGTTGTCGGGCGCGGCCTGGTTCCTGACGCCCACGGTGGCCTGGCGCTATACCGCCTACCAACTGGATTCGAAACTTGCGACCACCGAGCCGCTGACCGGCAACCGCTCGCCCACCCGCAGCCTGCCGATCGCCTCGCTCGATGCCGGCCTGTACTTCGACCGCGAAACCTCGGTGTTCGGCACCAACTATCTCAATACGCTGGAACCGCGCATGTACTACCTGTACGTGCCGTACCGCGACCAGAACGATCTGCCGGTCTTCGACACCCGTCCGTTCACCTTCAGCTACGGACAGCTGTTTCGCGATTCGCGCTACACCGGTGCCGACCGCCAGAACGATGCCAACCAGCTGACCCTGGCGGTGACCTCGCGCTGGTTGCGTCAGGACGATGGCCGCGAAAAGTTGTCGTTGAGCGCGGGCCAGATCCTGTATTTCAACGATTCGCTGGTCAGCATCAACAACAGCACCAACGCCGCAGCCGGTAGCGAACAGACCATCGATCAGGGCAAGTCCGCCTGGGTGGCCGATGCCAGCTACATGATCAACGACCGCTGGTCGATGGGCGCCACGTACCAGTGGAACCCGAACTCGCGCAAGGAAGATCTGGCCAGCCTGCGCACGCGCTATCTGCTCAACAACGACGGCATCATCAATCTGGCGTATCGCTACCGTCGCGATCTCAACAGCAATAGGGACCAGCTTGAGCAGGCCGACTTCTCGTTCCTGTATCCGATCAATCCCAGCTGGAGCGCGGTCGGCCGTTATTACTACTCGCTGCTGGACCGCAAGCCGCTGGAAATCATCGGCGGCGTGCAGTGGGACAGCTGCTGCCTGGCGGTACGCGGGCTGGTGCGCCGGTTCGTGCGCAACCGCAACGGCGAGATGGATAACTCCATCCAGTTCGAGTTCGTGCTGAAGGGCTTGAGCTCGTTCGGGCAGAACACGGACCGCACTTTGCGCCGTGCTATTCTCGGCTATTACCGCGACGACCTGTATCTGGTCCCGCCCAGCAACACCACGCCTAATCCGGACGATTACGATCCGAACTTGATTCCATGACCAAGCCTTTCTCCGTTCTTCTTGCCTCGTTGCTGGTCATCACCAGCACGGTTTCGCCGCTGGCCTCGGCACAGCAATCCCAGCCACTGGATCGCATCGCTGCCATCGTGGACGAAGACGTGGTGCTGCAGAGCGAGCTTGATCGCGCTGTGCGCAACGTCAAGTCGCAGTACGCCGGTCGCGAAAGCCAGCTGCCGCCGGACGATGTCCTGCAGCGGCAGGTGCTTGAGCGCCTGGTCCTGGTCAAGTTGCAGGTCAGCCGCGCCGATGGCAACGGCATCCGCGTCAGCGATGATGAGCTCAACCGCGCCATCGCCAGCATCGCCCAGCAGAACGGCACCACCGTGGATGGCCTGCGCCAGAAGCTGGCCGCCGACGGCATGGGCTACGGCGATTTCCGCGCTTCGGTGCGCGATGAAATCATCGTGCAGCGTCTGCGCCAGAGCTTTGCGCAAGGCCGCATCAGCGTCAGCGAAGGTGAAGTGGATACCGCGCTGGCCCAGCAGGCCACCACCGGTAGCCAGTACCACCTGGCGCACATCCTGGTCGGCCTGCCGGAAGGCGCGACCGCCGATCAGATTGCCACCGGCCAGAAGAAGGTCGACGGCGTGAAGGCATTGATCGACAAGGGCGAGCTGGACTTCGCAGCGGCCGCAGTGCGCTATTCCGATAGCCCGAACGCATTGGAAGGCGGCGACCTGGGCTGGCGCAGCCTGGACGAAATCCCCAACGCATTCGCGCAGCTGATCCGCGACATGAAGCCGGGCCAGGTGGCCGGCCCGTTGCGTGGCCCGAGCGGCTTCCAGTTGCTCAAGCTGGTGGAAATGCGCGACGCCAATTCCGGCGCTGAAAAGAAGCTGGTCACTGAATACAACGCACGCCATATTCTGGTGCGTGTCAGCGACAACCAGACCGAAGAGCAGGCCAAGGCCAAGATCGACACCTTGCGTGCGCGCATTGCCGGTGGCGCCGACTTCCAGGCAACGGCCAAGGAGTCCTCCGAGGACACCAACAGCCGTAGTCAGGGCGGTGATCTGGGCTGGTTCCCGGCCGATGCGTTCGGCCCGGATTTCGGCACGCAGGTAGCAGCGCTGGCCGATGGCGCGGTGTCCGCACCGTTCCGCACCCAGGCCGGCTGGCATATCGTGCAGCGCGTGGCGAGCCGCCAGACCGACGTCAGCGCCGAAAATCAGCGCGCCCAGGTCCGTGAAACGATCGGCCGTCGCAAGCTGGAAGAAGAGTACAACCGCTACCTGCAGGAACTGCGTGGCGAAGCGTATGTGAGCTTCCGCACCGGCGACCGCGCCGATGGCGACGCCTCGGCGGTTCCGGCCAAGCCGGCAGAACCGGCCGCGCCTGCCGCACCGACACCGCCGCCGGCCAAGCCGACGCGCTGAGTTGATGCTTCCGTCGCTCGCGCTGGTGCCAGGCGAGCCGGCCGGGATTGGGCCGGAACTCTGTGTCCGGCTCGCCCAACGTCCGCGTGCCGACGCACACCTGATCGCCTACGCCGATCCCGATACCCTGCACAGCGCCGCGAAGGCGCTGTCGTTGTCTGTGCGGCTGCTCGACCCCGATCAACACGCACGTGCGCCCGGCGACTTGCCGCTGCATCCGATCCGCCAAGCCGTCCCTACCCGGTTTGGCACGGCAGACCCCGCCAACGCAGCGGCCGTGATTGCCGGCCTGCGTGGCGCTGCCGGTGACTGCCTGTCCGGCACGCTGCAGGGCATCGTCACCGGCCCGGTGCACAAGGCGGTGATCAACGCCGGTGGCATCCCCTACACCGGCACCACCGAACTGCTTGCCGAACAGGCCGGCTGCCCGGTGGTGATGATGCTGGCCAACGCCATCGTGCGCGTCGCCCTGGTCACCACCCACCTGCCACTGCGCGCAGTGGCCGATGCGATCACCGCCGATGCCGTCACGCGCTGCCTGCGCATCACCGACGCAGCAATGCGCCGCGACTTCGGCCTGGACAGTCCGCGCATCGCCGTGCTCGGCCTCAACCCGCACGCAGGCGAGGACGGGCATCTGGGCCGCGAGGAACTGGACATCATCCTTCCGGTGCTGGAGCAGCTACGCGGCGAAGGCATGCAGCTGATCGGGCCGCTGCCGGCCGATACCGCGTTTTTGCCGCAAAAACTGCCAGGATTCGATGCGGTGGTGGCGATGTATCACGATCAAGGCCTGCCGGTGCTCAAGTACAGCGGCTTCGAACAGGCGGTCAACATCACGCTCGGGCTGCCCTACCCGCGTGTGGCGGTCGATCATGGCACCGCACTGGAACTGGCCGGGCGTGGCATTGCCGATCCGTCCAGCCTGATGGCAGCGACCGACTTGTGTGCGCGCCTGGCCGCGCGCGGCTGAGTCAGGCGCGGTGCGTGCGATGGACGGCGCGCACCACGCACCCTGCCCATCGCGATGCGCACAGCACCGGCGCCGCGTGCAGGCGCTGGCTCCGTTAAACTGCGCGCATGAATCATTCTTTCAGCGCACCGGCCAAGAAGTCGCTTGGCCAGCACTTTCTTGCCGACCGGTACTACATCGACCGCATCGTGCAGGCAGTGGACCCGCGCGCCGGCCAACACCTGGTCGAAATCGGCCCCGGCCAGGGCGCGATCACATTCCCGCTGCTGCGCAAGCACGGCGCATTGACCGTGATCGAATTCGACCGCGACCTGATCGCCCCCTTGACCGAGGCCGCCGCACCGATCGGCACGCTGAGCATCATCCATCGCGACGTGCTCAGCGTGGATTTCACTGCGCTGGCCGATGGCACACCGATCCGCCTGGTCGGCAACCTGCCCTACAACATCTCCTCGCCGATCCTGTTCCATGCGCTGGACCATGCCGCTGCGGTGGCCGACATGCACTTCATGCTGCAAAAAGAAGTGGTCGATCGCATGGCCGCCGGTCCCGGCAGCAAGGTCTACGGGCGGCTGAGCGTGATGCTGCAGGCGTATTGCGAGGTGACCGCGCTGTTCGTGGTGCCGCCGGGCGCGTTCCGGCCGCCACCGAAGGTGGACTCGGCAGTGGTGCGGCTGGTGCCGCGCGATCCGGCCACGGTGCAGATCAAGGATCGCCGGCGCTTTGCCGACGTGGTGCGCGCGGGCTTTGGCCAGCGCCGCAAGACCTTGCGCAACGCCTTGTCCACTGTCTGCGAACCGGCGCATTTCGAGGCCGCGCAGGTGCGCCCGGATGCACGCGCCGAACAACTCGAGGTCGCGGATTTCATCCGTCTGGCCAATGTCGAGCTGGCTTGAGCGCTCCTCCCACACTGGTTTATTTAGACTTTCGCCATGCAAGATGATCCGCGCTACCGGGTCGAGGTCGAGGTATCGCCCCGCTTCCTCGCTCATCAATCGACCCCGGACGAAGGCCGCTATGCCTTCGCCTACAGCATCCGCATCCAGAACGCGGGCGCCGTGCCTGCGCGCCTGATCGCGCGTCATTGGCGGATCACCGATGCCAACGGGCGCACCGAGCAGGTCGATGGCGAAGGCGTGGTCGGCGAGCAACCGTGGCTGCGCCCCGGCGAAGCATTCACTTACACCTCCGGCGTCCTGCTGGAGACCGAGCAGGGACAGATGCAAGGCCACTACGACATGGTGGCCGACGATGGCACCGAATTCACCGCTCCGATCGCCGCCTTTGTGCTGAGCGTACCCAGGACGCTGCACTGATGACTGCTGGACTGATGGAGCGCACGCGATGAGCGTCTGGGCAATTGGCGATCTGCAAGGGTGTTACGACATCACCCAGCGCTTGCTGGAAAAAATCAATTTCGATCCCGCACAGGACACGCTGTGGTTCTGCGGCGATCTGGTCAACCGCGGCGGTCAATCGCTGGAAACACTGCGCCTGGTGCATTCGCTACGCGCCCACAGCGTGGTGGTGCTGGGCAATCACGATCTGTCGCTGCTGGCGATCGGCGCGCGCTCGGAAGAAGAACAGCGCAAGGTCAACCCGGATCTGCAGCGCATCGTGCTGGCCGAAGACCGCGACGTCCTGCTCGACTGGTTGCGCATGCAGAAGCTGGCGCACGTGGACCGCGCGCTGGGCTGGATGATGATCCACGCCGGCCTTGCGCCGAAGTGGACCACCCAGATGGCCGAAAAACACGCGCGCGAGGTCGAGCAGCAACTGCAGGGCGGCGGCTACCGCAAACTGCTGCGCAACATGTACGGCGATCAGCCCGGTTGGTCGCCGGGCTTGAGCGGCTACGACCGTAGCCGGGCGATCATCAACCTGTTCACGCGCATGCGCTATTGCACGCCGCGCGGGCGCATCGCCACCGACGACAAGGGCACGCCAGGCACGCAGGCACAAGGTCTGTATCCGTGGTTCGAAGTGCCGGGCCGGGTCGAGCGTGATCTGAAGATCGTCTGCGGCCATTGGTCCGCGCTCGGGCTGACCATCACGCAAGGCGTGCATGCCATCGATACCGGCGCGGTGTGGGGCGGCAAGCTCACCGCCCTGCAGCTGGATACCGACGACCTGCGCGTGGTGCAGGTGCCGGGAATGCCGATCACCCAGCCAACGCAGACCGCGCAGCGCAACCGTCCGCCACGCCGCCGTCAACGCCAGCGTGGCGGTGGCGGTGGCGATACTGCAAACGGCAATTCCACTCCGCCCCCAACCGCTCCCGCCGCAGACTGAAGTCGCGGGCTTGTTCGGTATGTGGGTTGCAGCCGTGCCGCCGGCCATGACCCCGGCGACACAGCGTGGCGATATCGCGTATCCACCACGCGACCGACACTGTGTCAGGCTCGGCTTCCAACGCACCGACAAAAGCGCCCAGAGGAGATGTCAGCATGAATCGTGGTGACGCGTTGAGAAAGAAGTTTGCAGCGAAGGCGGCGGCGAATCCGTTTGACGCAGTAAAGGCCGATTTCAACGAGAGGCTTGACCACATCCTGCTCGCAGAAAAAAACGCAGGGGCTGCGTCGAGCCTGTTCGTCGATAGGCTCTATACGGCCTTTACTGCTGAAAAGCCTTCGGATCTGCAGACATGGCTCGGTCAGAAGCTGACCGGTCTGTTCGTGAGCATCGACAAGAAGCCGCAATGGGCATTCGCACCGAGCTGGTGTTTCGAAGACGGAGTTCCGCTCGAATTTCTGCATCAGTTCGAGGATGACGACCAAGCAACCTTCTACGTCTTCCGCGGCCATAGAGAAGGCATGATTGCAGGCGTGAAGGGCAAGCTGCGGTTTATCAAGCTGCTGGCGCAAACCCGCGCGGGGAGTGTCCTGCTCGACGGCGAAATCGTCGGTTAGCTGCCTCGGCCAGGATCATGGCGACCGACGTCACTGGGATCGAATCACCCGCTTGCCAGTCAGCCCTTAACGCCGCCGATAATCCACATACTCGAATGCAAAGGCATGTCGCGCATCGGCCTCATGCGATTGGCGCTGTACGGGCTCCCACACGGCCGGGTCGATCGGCGGAAAGTAGGTGTCGGCCTGTTCCACCCTGGTGTCCACTTCGGTCACGGCCAGCAGATCGGCACGCTCCATGACCAGGCGATACACCTCGCCGCCACCGATCACGCACAGCTCCTGCGCCTCGGTCGCAGCAGCCTGCGCAATCGCCTCATCAATCGAGCCCACCGCCTGCATGTCGGCGAACGGAACCTGCCCGGAACGCGTCAGCACCAGATTCAATCGCCCGGGCAATGCACGCCCGAGCGACTGCGCGGTCTTGCGCCCCATCAGGATCGGCTTGCCCAACGTCAGCGCCTTGAAGCGCTTGAGATCGTCCGGCAGTTTCCAGGGCAGCTCGTTGTCGCGGCCGATGGCATTGTCGCGGTCGAAGGCGACGATCAAGATGATTTTCATGCAGCCGAGCTTATCCCTTCAACCATCAACCCGGCGTGTGGCATCACCATCTACCTGCCCGCAACACTCACACCGCCACTGGTGCCTTGATCGCCGGATGCGGGTCGTACCCCTCGATGGCGATGTCTTCGAAGCGAAATGCGAACAGATCTGTGACCTCGGGGTTCAGGCGCAAGATCGGCAGCGCGCGCGGCGCGCGCGTCAGTTGCTCGCGGGCCTGCTCGAAGTGATTCGAGTACAGATGCGCGTCGCCCAGCGTATGCACGAAATCGCCCACGCCCAGCCCGGTGGCCTGCGCCACCATATGGGTCAGCAGCGCGTAGCTGGCGATGTTGAACGGCACGCCGAGAAAGATATCGCCGCTGCGCTGATACAGCTGGCAGCTGAGCTTGCCGTCGACCACATAGAACTGGAACAGGCTATGGCACGGCATCAATGCCATCTGCGGCAGTTCGCCGACATTCCAGGCGCTGATCACCAACCGGCGTGAATCCGGGTTGCGCTTGATCTCGTCCACCAACCATTGCATCTGGTCGATCTCGACCCCGTCCGGTCCGGTCCAGCGCCGCCACTGCTTGCCGTACACCGGGCCGAGATTGCCATCGGCATCGGCCCATTCGTCCCAGATGCGAACCTGGTTGTCCTTGAGATAGCCAATGTTGGTGTCGCCCTGCAGAAACCACAGCAGCTCATGGATGATCGAGCGCAGATGCAGTTTCTTGGTGGTGACCAGCGGAAAACCGGCATTGAGGTCGAAACGCATCTGCCAACCGAAGACGCTGCGCGTACCGGTACCGGTACGATCGGATTTTTCCGCGCCGTATTCCAGCACGTGCTGCAGCAGGTCCAGATACGGCTTCACTTGACTGCCTCCACGCTCGGGCTCTCCACCACCACCGGCTGCAACACCGGCGCGCGGCGCGAGATGGCCAGCAGCACCAGGCCGCCGACGATCAGCGGCAGGCTGAGTATCTGGCCCATCGTCAACCAGTTGAAAGCCAGGTAGCCGATCGGCGCGTCGGGCACGCGCACGAATTCGACGATGAAACGGAACACGCCGTACAGCAGCGCAAACATCCCCGACACCGCATAACGCGCACGCGGTTTCATCGAGAATGCCCACAGCACCACGAACATCACCACGCCTTCCAGCGCGGCTTCGTACAGCTGCGAAGGATGGCGGGCAAACCGATTCAGCGCACCGGCGGCATATTGCGCCTGGATCTGCGACGGCATCAGATTGGCCAGCTCCGGCGCATGCGGGAAGATCACGCCCCAGCCGGCCTGGGTGAACTTGCCCCACAGCTCGCCGCCGACGAAATTGCCGAGCCTCCCGAAGCCAAGGCCCAACGGCACCAGCGGCGCCACGAAATCCATCACGTCGAAGAAGTGCAGCCGATGCCTGCGTGCCCACAACCCGCAGGCGATCAGGACGCCAAGCAAGCCGCCATGGAAGCTCATGCCGCCTTCCCACACCTTGAACAGGATCACCGGGTTGGCCAGAAAGGTGTCGAACGCGTAGAACAGCATGTAGCCGATGCGCCCGCCCAATACCACCCCGAGCATGCCGTAGAACAACAGGTCGGAGAACCCGTCCATGTCCACGCCAGGCAGACGGCCGCGCAGGATGCGCGAGCGCCCCAGCGCCCAGGCGGAGAAAAACGCAGCCAGGTACATCAACCCGTACCAGTGCACCTGCACCGGGCCAAGCGAGAAGGCAATGGGGTCAATGGCGTGCAGATAGATCATGCGGACCGCGGATCACGAAAAAGCGAGGCGTCTATTCTGACACCTCGCACGCGCTCAGCCTAAGAGCTGCGGACGATCGGGCAGCTCGTCTTCATGCTGCGCACCTGCAACGGCCGGGAAATGCTCGGTCAGCACATCGGTGACCGCTTCGATCCCGGCCAGCACCGCCGCTTCGTGCTCGCCATCGCGCAGGAACTGCTGCATGCGCCGGCACAGCTCGGCCCACTGTGCCTCCGGCACCCGGCTGCGCAGGCCACGGTCGGCGACCACCTCGATGGCGTGATCGGCCAGCAGCAGATAGATCAGCACCCCGTTATTGGCTTCGGTGTCCCATGTGCGCAGGCGGGCGAAGGCCTGCTCGGCGCATTGACGCGCGGTCTGCCCGCGCCATAACGCGGCCAGCGGCAAGTCGGACTCCACCGCCACCATGATCTGCCCGGTGTGGCTGCGCTCGCTGGACGCCACCGCCGCAGCGATTGCATCCATGCAACTGGGCGGAAAACTACGCTGCGTCGAAGGCGAAAAAATATGCTTGAGCCACCGCATTACCAACTCCCCGAGGCGCCACCGCCTCCCGATGATCCGCCACCCCCGCCCCAACCGCCACCGCCACCGAAGCCGCCGCGACCACCGCCGCCGCCAAACCCACCGAATCCGCCGCCGCCCCAGCCACCGCCGCCGACAACCCGTCCGGGCGAGCCCGAGGCCAGGCCCGCCAGCAACCCGATCACCGCAGCGCCCACACTGGCCAGCAACAATGAGGTGAACAGCAGGGCCGCGCCCCCCGCAGCCACGCCGGTCAGCAACGCACGCAGCGGTCGCGGCAACGCCCCGAGAATGCCGCGCGCGACCATGGCGGCCACAAATCCGACGAACAGCGCCATGATCCAACCACCTGCGCGGTTGTCGCCCGTTCCAACATCGGCGTGTCCGCTGACCGGCGCCGGCAGGGCTTCGCCTTCGATCAGGCCGGCCAGCGTCGCGGTCGCAGCGCGGATGCCGCCTGCGTAGTCGCCTTCACGGAAGCGCGGCGCCAGGTACTCCTGAATGATGCGGTTGGCCGTGATGTCGGGGATCGCGCCTTCCAGGCCCTTCCCGGGCTGGATCCGCACCCGGCGATCGTCCTTGGCCACCAACAGCAGCACACCGTCGTCCACGCCCTTGCGGCCGATGCTCCACTGGTCGAACACGCGTTGGGTGTATTCCTCGATCGCCTCCGGCTGCGTGGTCGGCACGATCAGGATCTGCAATTGCGCGCCTTTGCGCTGCTGCAGGGCCAGCGCCTGCTGCTCCAGCTGCTGAGTCTGCGTTGCATCCAGCGTGCCGGTGAGATCGACCACCGGCGAGCGCAATGGTGGAATGGCGGCAAGGTCCTGCGCGAGCAGCGAGGCCGGCAGCAGCAGAAGCGCGATTATCCAAACTACCCATCTGTGCGTTTGCCGCATTACCTAACTCCTGACCTGAGCATTGCGATTCGGCCGTTCCCCTCTCCCACCGCGAGAAGGTGCCCCGTAGGAGCCGATAAGGGTACGCGCGAAGCGACATGCCGTTGGCGCTGCCCAAGGGCTTCGCCACCGTGCCCTCACCCCAATCCTTCTTCTGCAAGGAGAGGGGTCGATGTTCCGCGTCCGAGCGTTGTTAGTGACCCAGCAGGCGATGAACAGGGCGACATGGCAAACCTGGCGCGTGTCCCGACAGCTCGTGAATGAGATCGCGCCGTTTTTGACACTGCGCAGGCTGCATGTATTTATTGTGCGGGCTGCGGTTGTTGTGGTTGCTGTGCTGGCTGCTGCGGCGCCGGTTGATTGCCGAAATCCACCTGCGGCGCGCGCGAGATCTGCGCTTCGTTTTCCACGCTGAAATTGGGCTTGGGCTGGTAGCCGAAGATCTTGGCGGTGATCACCTGCGGGAACGAGCGGATATAGGTGTTGTAGTCCTGCACCGCCTGGATATAGCGACCGCGCGCCACGGTGATGCGGTTTTCGGTGCCTTCCAGCTGCACCTGCAGATCGCGGAACGCCTGGTCGGACTTGAGCTGCGGATAGTTTTCGCTGACCACCAACAACCGCGACAGCGCACTACCGAGCTCGCCCTGCGCCTGCTGGAATTGCTTCAACGAGGCTGCGTCATCGGCATTGACCTGGATCTGTCCGACACGCGCGCGCGCGTTGGTCACTTCGGTCAACACCTGACGCTCCTGCTGGGCATACCCCTGCACGGTGCGCACCAGGTTGGGAATCAGATCGGCGCGGCGCTGATATTGATTGAGCACCTCCGACCAGCCGGCCTTGACTCCCTCTTCCTTCTGCTGGATCGCGTTGTAGCCGCAACCGGACAGCGAGACGGTCAGAACCAGCAACACCAGGGCGCGAATCAGGACGGGCATGCAGGCGATTCCGTTGAAAGAGAACCCGAGCATGCCACGTGGCAGGTCAAGCCGGCATGCACATGTGCCCGCGTGGCAGCGCAGGCAGGCGGGGCCAGCTCGATGCTGGCAACCAGCAGGATGTACGGCACGCTACGCGGCCAAGCGACACGCGCGCTGGCGCATCGCACGCCACGCACGTCTGCACGCACTTGCTCATCCCATGCCTGTCACAACCGTCCAGCCGCTATCGGCGCCGACAACGGCCCGCTGTTCAGAACAAGCGTGGCAGCAGAATCAGCCCCCAGCACAGCAGCACATTGATCAACAGCAGGAATACCGCCGCCGAGCCCATGTCCTTGGCGCGACCGGCCAGCACGTGATGCTCCGGGCCGTAACGCTCGATCACCGCTTCGATCGCCGAGTTCAGCAATTCGGCCGCCAGCACGATCAGCAGCGGTGCGATCAGCGCGATGCGCTCCAGACCGGACTGGCCGAGCCACAGCCCCAGCGGTACCAGCACCACGGCAAGACAGACCTCCAGCCGAAACGAGGATTCATGCAGCCACGCCGCACGCAATCCCTGCCACGACCAGACCGCTGCCTTGAGCATGCGGCGCGGGCCGCGCGGCACGTGTCCCAGTTGATCGGCCATGCGTCAGCGCTTCCGGCCGCAAGGGCATGTCGAGGAACGGATCGAACGCATGGCGTGGTCGCTGCTGAGGAAAGTGCGAATCTTGCACCGTGCCGCCGCGCACCGCCAGGTGCCGGCGGGTTTGCCCTCAGCCTGCAGCGTGTCGCACCATGACGGCCCGCTGACTGCCGCAGGTTCTCCGCATGATCAAACATCCCTTGCGCACGCTGCTGTGCGCCCTTGTGTTGCTGTCCAGCCAGGTCCAGGCCGCCGCGCTGCATCCGGCGCCGCAGGTGCCGGCACAGGTGTCCAATGCCGCGTGGGAAGACGACATGCAGCGCTTCGAAGCCAGCGATGCGCGCCAGCCACCGCCCAAGCACGGCATCGTCTTCGTCGGCAGTTCATCGATCCGCTTCTGGGAGACGCTGGCGCAGGATTTTCCGGACAAGCCGGTGATCAATCGCGGCTTCGGTGGCTCGGAAGTGCGCGATAGCACCTGGTACGCCGATCGCATCGTCATCCCGTATGCGCCGCGCCAGGTCGTGCTGTATGCCGGCGACAACGATCTCAACAGCGGCCGCACGCCCGAGCAGGTGCGCGACGATGTGCTGGCGTTCGTGATGCGTATCCGCCGCGATCTGCCCGATGCGCGTATCAGCTACCTGTCGATCAAACCCAGTCCGTCGCGGGCGCAGTTGCTGCCTGCGGTGATCAAGGCCAATGAACTGATCAAGGCGGCACTGGCACCGCTGTCTCGCGTGGACTTCGTGGATATCTACACGCCGATGCTCGATTCCAGCGGCAAGCCGCGCGCGGAACTGTTCCGCGAGGACAGGCTGCACATGACCGCCGACGGCTACGCGATCTGGCGCAAGGTCGTGGCGCCCGTGTTGGAGCAGAAGTAGCCCGATCCAGAGCCGATCCGGCGGTTGCGCTCGCCGGATCGGTTGTTCGATCGGCAGGCGACGTGCTGCGCTGGAATGACCGGTACATGCAGCCGGGTGCGCGGCGCGGCGGCTCAGCGCGCGGGATGCGATGCGTCGGTCCGCAACGGCGAAATGGCTGCGGCGTAGCGCCGGCTTGGCTGGCGTCCGCGCAAGCCGTGCGGCGCATATCAGGTCAGCGACGCTGACCTCATGCCACCACCACCGCAACCGAGGTGCCGACGCCGGCCTCGCTATGCAACTCGATCCGCCAGCCGAAGCGGTCGCACAGCCGACGCACGATCGACAAGCCCAGGCCGGTGCCTTGCGGGCGCGTCGGATCGGCGCGGTAGAACGGCTCGAATGCACGGGCACGTGCCTCTTCGCTCATGCCGATGCCGGTATCGCGCACCACGATGCGGTCCTGGGTCACTTCCACGTCGATGCTGCCCGCGTCGGTATAGGCACAGGCATTGCGCAGCAGGTTGCTGAGCACCACGCGCATCACCCGTGGCGGCGCGAACATCTGCAGACTGCGGTCGCCCACCATGTGCAGAGCGACCGGCTTGTCGCCGAGCAGTTCGCGTGCACTTTCGAGTTCTTCGCTGGCAAGTTCGGCGGCATCGAAGGTTTCGCTTTGCGGGTCGATCTCGGCTTCGCGCGCCAGGATCAGGAATGCATCGATCACCGCCTCCATATCGTGGCCTGCACGCTGGATGCGACGCAGGCTGCGCTGGGTGCGTGGCGACAATTCGTCGTCGGCCAGTGCCATGTCGCTGGCCACGCGGATCACCGTCAGCGGCGTGCGTAGTTCGTGGCTGGCGTCGCGGGTAAAGTTACGCTCGCGTGCGACATGGTCGCTGACCCGCTGCCCAAGCGCATGCAGGGCAGCGGCCAGCTGGCGCGTCTCACCCTGCAACTCTACCGGCAAGCGCTCCGGGGCGAGTTCATCCACGTCCGGGTTGCGTGGATCCCATTGCGAGACACGGCGCGCCAGCCAGCTGATGGGCGACACCAGTCGCTTGGACACGCGATAGATGAACCAGGACACGCCGTAGATCGCCAGCAGCACGATCAGTGCCGGCACCACGCCAAACCACAGCGTCAGATGGGCCGCGCGCGCGCGCGGGAACACCAGATACAAGCGCCCTTGCGGACGTTGATCGACATATACCAACGCATCGGCGGCCACCACCTCCCTGAAGCCAGGAGACAGCTGCCGCAGCGCGGCCGGCACCATGTCACGGCCGGCCCCGGCAGGCGAAAAATAGCCTTGGATATTGCGCGTCTCCGGGGGGCGATGACCCGGCGTGCTCTTTTGCATCCGCCAGAAATGCACGGCCTCGTCGGCGAGTACCGTGCGCACCAGGCTGTACTTGATGACAAAGGAGATGAGGTAGCCGCCAAGCACGATCGCAAGGCTCGCCAGCGCGACCTGCAGCAGGAAGGCAAGACGTATTTTTCTCGGGAGCCCGTGTGGCATTGCTGCATCCAGGGGAGAGCGCCGGATTATAGGCAACGCTTCCGTAAAACCGTCGTGCAATCAAGCGGCAGCACGCGGAAACGAGCGGCGCGGGGGCGCCTGCAGGAAATGCCGGTCGCCAGGGCGGCGACCGGCCGTGACATCAGGCCATCGGTTGGGCGATGTCGGCGATGCGATAGCCGGCGCTCTGCACGGTGTGCAGCAGTGGGCGGTCGAACGGCTTGTCGATGATCTTGCGCAGGTTGTACAGATGGCTGCGCAGGGTGTCCGAGTCCGGCAAGCCATTGCCCCAGATCTCGCGCTCGATTTCCTGACGGGTGACCACACGCGGCGATTCGCGCATCAGGATGGTGAGCAGACGCAGGCCGATCGGCGAGAGCTGCAACTCGGTGCCGGCACGGGTGGCGCGCATGCTGACCGGGTCCAGCACCAGGTCGGCGACCTTGAGCACTTCCGAGCCCACCTGGCGACGCTCGCGGCGGATCAGGGCACGCAGGCGCGCTTCCAGTTCCTGAATGGCGAACGGCTTGGTCAGGTAATCGTCGGCGCCGAAACCCAGGCCAGTGAGCTTGTCGTCGAGCGTGTCGCGGGCGGTCAGCATCAGGACCGGGGTGGACTTGCGTGCGTCGTTACGCAGGCGGCGGCACACTTCGATGCCGTCCAGGCGCGGCAGCATGAGATCCAGTACGACCACGTCGTAGCTGTTCTCGGCGGCCAGACGGTAACCGTCCAGTCCGTCCTGCGCGTAGTCGACCTCGAAGCCACGGCCTTCCAGGTACTCGCCGATCATTTCGGAGATGTTGCGATTGTCTTCGACGACCAGCACGAGGCCGGACGTTTCCTTGGTCTGACGCATGGACTTTCCTCGGTCTTCAGCTTTGTGAAACATGCCGGATCGGTAGTGGAAAGGGTGTGAAGACCAACTAACGTTTTATGACAGCAGCCAGTCGCCGGCTGTCAGTGTCCGAGCAGTGGGCGCAGCGCCGGCCAGACCGTTTCCAGCACCCTGGGCTGGGCTGCGGCCGTGGGATGCAGGCCGTCGGCCTGCATCAGACCGGGTTGCAGCGCGACCTTTTCCAGGAAGAACGGCACCAGTGCGGTCTTGTACTGCCTGGACAGATCGGCATAGGTGGCCTTGAGGCGCTCACGGTAAGCCGGGCCGTAGTTCGGTGGCACATCGATGCCGAGCAGCAGCACCTTGGCGCCGGCCTGCTGGCTGAGCTGGATCATCTTTTCCAGATTGCCCTTGAGCTGGGCCGGGGTCAGCCCGCGCAGCGCATCGTTGCCGCCGAGTTCGATCACCACCACGCCGGGGCGGTGCTTCTGCAGCAGGCCGGGCAGCCGCGTCAACGCACCGGAGGTGGTTTCGCCGCTGATGCTGGCATTGACGACCGCCGGTGGCGTCGCCATGTCACGCTTGAGGCGTTGGTCCAGCAAAGTGACCCAACCGGACTGTACCGGGATGTTGTGCGCAGCGCTCAGGCTGTCGCCGACCACCAGGATCGGTGCGGTCGCAGCCGGACTTTTGGCAGAGGCAATCCCCGGCGCGAGCAGGGAGAGTGTCAGCAGCCACAGGACCAGCACGCCATATCGCAGTGTTCTTTCACGCATTCGGAGATTCCTCATCGACAGTCTGGCCCCCCGCTCCAGCACCCGCACCGCCATCGACGTCCGCGAGGTCGGCAAGTCCGTCAGCGGACCGGAGGGAACACTCCACATCCTCGACAACGTGAGCTTGACGGTCAGTGAAGGCGACAGCATCGCCATCGTCGGGGCGTCCGGTTCGGGCAAGACCACCCTGCTCGGCCTGCTTGCCGGGCTGGACCTGCCCAGCCGCGGCAGCATCGCGCTGTCCGGCCAGGAGCTGGGCCAGTTGGACGAGGAAGCGCGCGCCGCCTTGCGCACACGCGAGGTGGGCTTCGTGTTCCAGAGCTTCCATCTGCTGCCGGCACTCACCGCCGAAGAAAACATCGCGCTGCCATTGGAGCTGGCCGGACGCGAAGACCCGGCGCGGGTGCGCGAAGTGCTGGAAGCGGTGGGCCTGAGCGCGCGCGCGCGTCACTATCCGCGCCAGCTGTCCGGCGGCGAACAGCAGCGCGTGGCGCTGGCACGCGCGTTCGTGGCCAAACCGCGCATCCTGTTTGCCGACGAGCCCACCGGCAGCCTCGACCAGACCACCGGCGCGCAGATCAGCGACCTGTTGTTCGCGCTCAATGCCACCAGCGACACCACCCTGGTGCTGGTGACCCACGACATGACGCTGGCGCAGCGCTGCAACCACATCTACCGCATCGACAGCGGCCGCCTGCACGCCCAGCCGGGTTCGGCCGCATGAACGTGCTGCGCCAAGCCGCGCGCGCGGTGCGCCGCGAATTCCTGGCCGGCGACCTGCTGACCGTGTTCGCCGCGCTGGTGCTGGGCGTGGCAGTGATGACGGCCGTCGGCACGCTGGTCGATCGGGTGACCCTGGCGTTGACCTCCAGCGCGGCCGAAGTACTTGGTGGCGATCTGGGCGTGACCGGCCGCCAGGAGATTCCGGCCGACTTCGCCGCGGAAGCGCAGCGGCGTGGCTTGCAGAGCACGCGCATGGTCAGCTTCCCCAGCGTGCTGTTCCATGGCGACGCCAGCCAGATGGCCAATATCCGCGGGGTCGGCGCGGGCTACCCGCTGCGTGGGCAATTGCTGGTGTCCGCGGACAGTGCCGGCATGCAGGGCAAGCCTGCGGGCGCACCGCCGCCGGGCCAGGCCTATGCCGATCCCCGCCTGCTGGAGGCCCTGGGCCTGCGCGTGGGCGAACAGCTGGAATTCGGCGCCGGCCATCTCACCATCACCGGCGTGCTGCGTGCCGAACCGGATGCCTCCGGCGAGCTGATGCAGTTGTCGCCGCCGTTGCTGGTCAATCGTGCCGATATCGCCGGCGCCGGCCTGCTCGGCCCCGGCAGTCGCGCTTCGTACCGGCTGATGTTCTCCGGCGCGCCGGAGGCCATCGCCGATCTGCGCGCCTGGTTGAAACCGCGTGCCAGCGAATACCGGCTGGTCGGCATCGAGGACACCCAGCGCGGCATGCGTGCGGCGTTCGATCGCGCGGGCCGGTTCCTGGCCTTGTCGGCACTGCTGGCGGTGCTGTTGTCCGGCGTGGCCACTGCGTTGGCGGCGAATCGGTTTGCGATGCGCCGTATCGACACCGTGGCGGTACTGCGCTGCCTGGGCGCACGTCAGCTCGACATCCTGGCGATGCTGTCGCTGCAATTGCTGTTGACTGCGATCCCGGCCTGCCTGGTCGGCATCGGGCTGGGCATGCTGGCGCAGGAAGGTCTGGTGCAGGCGCTGGGGAGCCTGATTCCGAACCGCTTGCCGTTGCCGCAGGCCACGCCGGCCCTGGCCGGCGCAGGCATCGGGCTGGTGCTGCTGCTGGGCTTCGGCCTGCCGCCGCTGCTGCGGCTGCGCAACGTGCCGCCGATGCGTGTGCTCAACCGCAGCTTTGCTGCGGTGCCGCCGAGTTCGTTGCTGGTGTACGCCGCGGCATTGGCGGCGACGCTGGCGCTGACCGTGTACGCGACTGGCAACCTGGTGCTGGCCGGCTGGGTGCTGGGCGGCCTGGCCGCGCTGGCGCTGGTGGCGATGCTGCTGGGGCTGGGACTGCTGGCCTTGCTGCGGCCGATCCAGCATCGCCTGCGCGGTGCCTGGAAACTCGGCCTGGCCTCGCTGACACGGCGACGCGGGTTGAGCGTGGTGCAGCTGGTCGGGCTATCGCTGTCGCTATGTGCGCTGTTGCTGCTGGCGGTGGTCGGCCCCGGCCTGCTCGGGCAATGGCGCGAGCGCCTGCCGGTGGATACGCCCAACTATTTCCTGATGAACATCCAGCCCGAGCAGACCGAGCCGGTGCTGCAGACGCTGCGCGGTTTGGGCGTGGACGATGCGGCCGTGGAGCCGTTTTCGACCGGGCGCCTGGTGGCGATCAACGACAAACCACCGCTGCGTGGCGACCGCGATCCAGCCGACGATGGCGACGGCGACAACCGCCCGGTCAACTTCTCCTGGCGGCACGCGTTTCCACCGGCAAACACCTTGCTGGAAGGCAAGTTCTGGGCGGCCGACAGCACCGCGCCGGAGGCTTCGGTGGAAGAAGGCTGGGCGCAGCGCTATCAGCTCAAACTCGGCGACCGCATCACCTTGTTGCTGGGCGAGCAGCAGCGCAGTTTCACCGTCACCAGCATCCGCAAGGCCGACTGGGATTCGTTCCGGGTCAATTTCTTTTTGCTGCTCAATCAGGGTTCCGTCGGCGATGCGCCGTACAACCTGATTTCCAGCTTCCATCTGCCGCCCGGCAATGCGCCCAAGCTGGCGTCGCTGAGCCGCGATTACCCCAATATTTCGGTGCTGGATATCGATGCGATCCTCGGCCGCGTGCGCGAGGTGATCGACCAGGTGGCGCAGGCCGTGCAACTGGTGATGGGTTTCAGCCTGCTGGCCGGCGTACTGGTGCTGCTGGCGGCCTTGCAGGCCACCGCAGGCGAGCGTCGCTACGACAGCGCGGTGTTGCGCACGCTGGGCGCACGACGCGGCCAGCTGCGTGGTGCGGTGCTGGTGGAATTCGGTGCACTCGGCCTGCTGGCGGGGACGCTGGCGGTGACCGCTGCGGCGGTGATCGGTGCAGTAGTCGGGCAGAAGGCCTTCGAGATCGCGCTGACGCCGGATTGGCCGCGCCTGCTGATCGGTGGCGCGTTTGGATTGGCGTTGAGCCTGTTGGCCGGCTGGTCGGGCACGCGGCGGATTTTGTCCACGCCGCCGGCATTGGCCTTGCGGACGGAGTAGCAGCGCGCGCCACGCGGATACGCCGCCGCCAGGCCGCGACCGTCGGATGATCGCGCTTACCGAAGCACGCAGTTCGCGTTCGAAGCGGGCGGTGCGGGAATGCGCCGCCTGCATGCCGGCGGCGCATATATCGGCAGCGCATAAGCATCTTGCCAATCGTTCGTTCGCAGCGGCGGCATGACTGCCTAGAGTGGTGTGTCCGGTCGCCGGTACGGCGGCCTTCGTTGCCGTCGAGGTGTCACCGTCATGGTCAGCGTCACATCCGCAGCGCGTGCGCAGCCGGCGCGCGATGCCGCTTCCAGCAAACAGACTTCCGGCGTTCGGATCGTCCCCTTCGATGCCCCGCTGGGCGCCGAAGTGATCGGCCTGGACCTGTCGCAGCCCTTGGATACGGACACCTTTGCGCGCATCCATCGGGCGCACCTGGATCACCACGTGCTGGTCTTCCGCGACCAACGCATCACCCCCGCCCAGCAGGTCGCCTTCAGCCGTCGCTTCGGTCCGCTGCAGATCCATGTGCTGCGCAATTTCCAGCTGCGCGGACATCCGGAAGTGCTGGTGGTGTCCAACATCAAGGAAAACGGCGAGCCGATCGGCCTGGGCGATGCCGGCCACTACTGGCACTCGGACCTGTCGTACAAGCAAACGCCGAGTCTCGGTTCGTTGTTGCATGCGCAGGAACTGCCCAGCGAAGGCGGCGATACCTTGTTCGCCAATCAGCATCTGGCCTGGCAAACCCTGCCCGACGCGCTCCAGCGCACCGTGCAGGCTCTGCATGCCGAACATAGCTATCTGGCCAGGTACGAAGAACTGCGTGCGCGCAATCCGTGGCGCCCGGCACTGACGCCGGAGCAGATCGCCGAAGTGAAGCCGGTGCAGCATCCGATCGTGCGCACCCACCCGGAAACCGGCCACAAAGCGCTGTTCGTCAGCGAGCATTTCACCACTCGCATCGTCGGCTTGCCGGACGACGAAAGCGATGCGTTGCTGCAGACCCTGTTCGAACACAGCACCCGCGATGCCTTGGTGTACCGGCATCGTTGGCAGCCCTACGACATGGTGTTCTGGGACAACCGCTCGGTGATGCATCTGGCAACCGGGACGCCCGATCACCTGCGCCGCCGGCTCAACCGCACCACCATCGAAGGCGATGCACCGTTCTAGACGACGCGCCGCCCCGCACGTCCCAAGGCCTGTCATGCGCCGTGGGACGCGCGACCTCCCTCCCCCTCTCGACTGGAGCGCCGCATGCGTTTGACCGTCACTTCTCACGCACGTCCGCAGCGCCGACGTTTTTCCCGCCGTGTTGCGCTGCTGCTCCTGGCCGCATTGCCGTTGCTGCACAGCGCGCATGCACAGGCCGAAGGAAAACTGCGCGTGGCCAAACAGTTCGGCATCGTCTATCTGCTGCTGGACGTGGCGCAGGATCAGAAACTGATCGAGCAGCAAGGCAAGGCCGCCGGCGTGGACATCGACGTACAGTTTCTGCAATTGTCCGGTGGCGCGGCAGTCAACGATGCGTTGCTGACCGGTTCGATCGATATCGCCGGCGCCGGCGTCGGGCCGTTATTCACCATCTGGGACCGTACCCGCGGCCGGCAGAACGTGCGCGGCGTGGCGTCGCTGGGCAACTTTCCTTACTACCTGATCAGCAACAATCCGCGCATCAAGAGTATCGGCGATTTCACCCCGCAGGACCGTATTGCGCTACCGGCCACCGGCGTGTCGGTGCAGTCGCGCTTTCTGCAGCACGCCTCGCAGCAACGCTGGGGCGACAAGGGCACGCATCAGCTGGACCCGCTGCAGGTCGCATTGCCGCACCCGGATGCCGCCGCCGCGATCATCCGTGGCCGCACCGAGATCACCGCACACTTTGCCAGCCCACCGTTTCAGGAACAGGAACTGGCGCGCAATCCTGCCGCACACATCGTGACCAGTTCCTACGACATCGAAGGCGGCCCCTCGTCGGCGACGGTGCTGTATGCCACCGAGAAATTCCGCCGCGACAACCCCAAGACCTATCGCGCCTTCGTCGCTGCGCTGGATCAGGCCGCGCATTTTGTCACCGCACACCCGGAGCAGGCCGCGGATATCTTCCTGCGCCGCAATGGCTCGAGCATCGATCGCGCGCTGGTGTTGCAGATCATCAAGGACCCGAAGGTGCAGTTCACCGTGGTGCCGCAAAACACCTTGGGGCTGGGAAAGTTCATGCAACACAGCGGCGCGATCAAGCAGCGCCCGACCACGTTGAACGACTACTTTTTCGATGATCCGTCGATTGCGGGCGGGAGCTGATCGATGACAACCCCACTACTGCAGGTCGATCACGTCAGCCTGGAATACGCCTCCGCGCAACGCGTGGTGCGTGCGACCCACCGCGTACGCTTCGATGTGCATGCGGCCGATCGCTTCGTGCTGCTGGGGCCGTCGGGCTGCGGCAAATCCACCCTGCTCAAGGCAGTGGCCGGCTTCGTGACTCCGCGCGAGGGGCAGATCCGTCTGGACGGCAACCCGGTCACCGGGCCGGGACCGGATCGGGTGGTCGTGTTTCAGGAGTTCGATCAGCTGGCGCCGTGGAAGAGCGTGCGCGAAAACGTGGTGTTCGGTCTGCGCGCGGCTCGCAAACTCTCACGCGCCGAAGCACGCGAACGTGCGGACGACAGCCTGGCGCAGGTCGGGCTGAGCGCCTTTGCCGAGGCGTATCCGCATACCTTGTCCGGCGGCATGAAGCAGCGCGTGGCGATCGCGCGCGCGTTGGCGATGCGCCCGCGCGTGCTGTTGATGGACGAGCCGTTCGCCGCGCTCGATGCGTTGACGCGTTCGCGCATGCAGGAGCAGGTGCTGGAGTTGTGGGAACAGTCGCGCTTCACCCTGTTGTTCGTCACCCACTCGATCGAAGAAGCGCTGGTGGTCGGCAATCGCGTGTTGCTGCTGTCGCCGCATCCCGGCCAGGTGCGCGCCGAACTCAACGCACATGCATTCGGCCCGCACAGTGCCGGCAGCGTGGCATTTCAGCAGACCGCGCAGCGCATTCATCGGTTGCTGTTCGATCTGCCCGACGACACCCTGGACGACAACAAGGTGGCGCCATTGCGTCGCCTCGCCGTGCGCCAACGCGAGGCGCTGCCATGAGCCGCCGCACTGCGAGCGCGCTGCCGCCGATCCCACCGGTGCGCCCCGAGTACGAGTTCGCCCTGCAACCGCTGGACCCTGCAGTGGTCGCCGCCGCCACGCCGACGCGCTGGCAGGCTCCACCCTGGCTGCGCAAGGCGCTGGTGCTGGCGGTGTTGGTCGCGGGATGGGAGATCGCCGCGCGCGTGGTCGGCGACGATCTCATGCTGCCCAGCGCCCTGCAGACCGCACGCGCGTTTTACGCAGGGCTGCTGTCGGGCGAATTGCTGCGCCGCGTGGGCGCTTCGCTGCGCGTGCTGGCGCAGGGCTACGCGCTCGGGGTGGTGCTGGCATTCGTACTGACCGCACTGGCCGCCTCCACGCGCTGGGGCCGCGACGTGCTCGGCACGCTGACGGCCATGTTCAATCCGCTGCCTGCCATCGCGCTGCTGCCGCTGGCCTTGCTGTGGTTCGGCCTGGGCACCGGCAGCCTGGTCTTCGTGCTGGTGCACTCGGTGCTGTGGCCGTTGGCGCTGACCACGTACGCCGGTTTCCAGGCGGTACCGGAAACGCTGCGCATGGCCGGGCGCAACTACGGCCTGCGCGGCTCGCGCTACGTGGTGCAATTGCTGATCCCGGCCGCGTTGCCGGCAATTCTGTCGGGCTTGAAGATCGGCTGGGCGTTCGCCTGGCGCACCCTGATCGCTGCCGAACTGGTGTTCGGCGCCACCTCCGGCCAGGGCGGTCTGGGTTGGTACATCTTTCAGAACCGCAATGAACTGTATACCGACCGGGTGTTCGCCGGCCTGGCGATGGTGATCGTGCTGGGGCTGCTGGTGGAAGGTGTGGTCTTCCAGGCGATCGAGCGGCTGACCGTGCGCCGCTGGGGAATGCAGCGCTAGCACCGGACTCGTCCGTACGGTCGCGTGCGCTTAACGCAGTTGGCTTATGCTGCCCGCCCGTTCATCTCTGCCTGCCGTCATGCCCACTGCGCCCTTCACCGCTTACCTGTACCCGATCCTGCTGTTGCTCGCCAGCAATGTGTTCATGACCTTCGCCTGGTACGGGCATCTGAAGTACAAAAGCACGCCGCTGATGATCGCCATCCTGGTCAGCTGGGGTATCGCGTTCTTCGAATACTGCCTGCAGGTGCCCGGTAATCGCATGGGTAGCGCAGTGTATTCCGCCCCGCAGCTCAAGGGCATGCAGGAAGTGATCACGCTGCTGGTGTTCGCAGGATTCTCCACGTTCTACCTGGGCCAGTCGCTGAAGTGGAATCACTGGGCTGCGTTCGGACTGATCCTGGTGGCGGCGTTTTTGATGTTCAAGGAATAACCCAGCCAGCAACGCGACTGCGGGTGCCCGACAAGGCGCCTGCGATCGGTGTGCCACGTGCTCCGATGCGCCTCGCACGGTCTCGTGCGCAACCTGGCTGCATCGCATCACGCGCGCTGCGGAACTTCACAACGCTTCGCAGCGCGCAGGTGATGCGTGCAGTGCGTGATTCGGCGCAACCGGTTCAGGGCGATATAGCTGCCCGCTCCACCCACTGTGTGAAGACTGCATCCAGTTGTGCATCCTTGACCGGCTTGCGGTTCTGCACCGCTTCGGCCTGCTGGAACAGCGGCATGATCATTGCCATGCCATCCGGCTTGGTTTTCAGATGCAGGCCGGGCGGTGTGTCCAGGAACCGGGCCCAACGCGTGCGCACCTTGGCCCAGTAGCCTTGGGTGGCTTTCCAGTACGCATAGGCCGGCGTGAAGTCGACCTCGGTGGTCTTGCGGTAATCGTTGAAGCCGAACTCGCGCGCGATCGCCTCCTGGCTGCCGTCGGGCTTGCGCAGCACCTTGGTGTTGAACTGTTCGTGAGTCCACCCGTTGGGCGTGAGCGTATGCCGATTGATCACCGACAACGCGTTGTAGTCGCTGCGCTTGGTGTACTCGCGGCGCGGCAACGGCCGCCAGCTCGGATCGCTGGTCCAGGTGGGATGGCCGTCGGCGTAGCCCCAGCGACCGGTGCCGCAATAGCGTGGCGCGTCGCTGACCTCGTAGACGCATTGCGTCCAGGCGCCGGTGGTGACTGCCGGCGGCAGTGCATGCACCGTCCAGGTCTGGTCGGCGGTGAACTCGAAACGTTGCGGCGCCTCATACACCCAGTCCTGCCGCCAATGCTTGGTCACGTGCCTGGTCTTTTCGTCGACCAACAGATGCTGCAGCACCAGCTTGCGTGGTGAATCCTCCACCACGATCACCACTTCATTGGCGCCACTGCGCATGGCCGAGGCGCGCTCGTAACCGGGCTTGAGCAGCACGGTTTCGTCGAAGGCAAAATCCACGGCATATTCGCCCTGCATCGCCAGGATGCTCTGGCGATCACGCTGGGCATCGGCGGCGGCAATCAAGGGTGCAAGGCTCAGTGCCAGGGCAATGCAACGCGGAAACGTTCGGCTCATCGGAACTCTCGTGTAGTGGTTGGAGACGTCAGCGACGTCGTCATGTGGGTTGAATCGATCTTGCTTGATGGGGTGGAAGCAGTGCGCAAGGCGGCCGCGCTGGCGCAACAGCAATCATCCACGGCCACGCGACCGTCGATGCCTTCTTCGCGTGCCAGCCGCGCGGCAACGTCCGCACCCAGCGCCGACACGGTCGCCACGCTGGCGACAAACGGTTGCTCGCCACTGGCGGCGGTGTGCAGGCGCAGCGCGCTCAATCGCCAGGTCTCACCGCGCATGCGCCCAGCCAGGCGACGCCACAGCCGCTCGCCGACGCCTGCCGCATGGGTTTCCATCGGCAGCGGCCGCAGGCGCGAGATCAGCCGATCCCAGATCAGAAAGTCGCTGTCCGGCAGCAGGCACAGGCGCCAGCAACACTGTCCTTCGGCGTCGAAGAACCAGATGCTTTCGCGCACGCCATCGCTGTCGACCTGGCGGCACGCCGCCGCATCCACCGCATGCCGCCAGCCCTCCAGTGCATTGCCCAATGCGGGCCGATACAGACACAGCATCGTGCCCAGCGCCGCCAACTGCTGCGGACGCGGCAACCCAGCGCGCGTGGCAGGTGCATGCGACAACGACGGCAGTGGACGGGCGATGGACATGGCCACTACCAGCTCACGGCCAGACTGACCGAGGCAGTGCGCCCGGCGCCGGTGAAGCGGTCGAGCACCGTGCTGCTGGCCAGCGTGCCGTTGGGCAGCGCGTTCCAGTCCACATAGCGGCGATCGGCCAGATTGAAGATGCCGGCGGTGACCTTGGCGCCCGGTGCGAACGCCCAATGCCCCATCAGGTCCAGCGTGGCGTAGCCGGCCGGGGTGTAATAGCTGTCCAGCTGCGGGCGGCGCTTGCGCGCCACGAAGGTGCCGATCAACTCCGCGCCCCAGCCATCGCTGTCGAAGGCCACACCGAGCGTGCCGCGCAACGGGTCGACCGAATTGAGCGGTGTGTCGTCGGTGAGATTGTCGCCTTGCGCATATGCCACCGCGCTATTGAGCGACCAACCCGGCCAGCCGGCCAAGGCGCCCAGATCGATTCCGCCGCGCGCTTCGGCGCCCTTGATGACCACATCGTCCACATTGCGCGACTGGAACAGCATCAGCCCCTCCGCATTGAAGCCAGCCGGCGCATACGATTCGATGAAGTTGCGGTAGTCGGTGTAGTACACGCTGACGCCCAGATACCCGATCGCGTCGTTGAAACGCAGCCCCAGCTCGCCACCGCGGCTGGTCTCCGATTTCAGGTCCGGGTTGGCGATGGCGGTATAGCGCGCCTGCAGATTGGTGAAGCCGATATTGACGTCGTTGTACGGCGGCGCGCGGAAGCCATGCGCGTAATTGGCATATGCCGACCACGCATCGCTGAAGCGCCACACCGCGCCAAACTTGGGCGAGACCTGCTGTTCGTCGATGGTGGCAGCGGCAACGCCGGGATTGTCTTCGCGGAAGATAGCGTCCACCTGCGGCGACAGGCGGAAATAATCCACGCGCACACCCGGCGTCAGCGACAGCTTGCCATCGAACAGGCGGATCTCGTCCTGCGCATACAACCCGAGCTTGGTGGTTTCGCTCTTTGGGAAGTCGCGCACCGGGAACACGTCCTGCCCCACGCGATTGGTCACCACGCCATTGGCCAGATTGACCGAATACCCGTCGCGCTTGGCGCGGGTATCGGTCCAGGTGCCGTCCAGACCATAGGTAATGTCGTGGCTGAGCGTGCCGGTGTCGATGAATTTGTGCGCGTTGACAAGCAAGCCGTACACACGCTGATCGAAGTTGTGTTCGTTGTGACGGCGGGTGTTGTTGCCACGCAGCTCGTCGGTACGCTGCAGACTCTCGCTGTCCTGGCGATACAGCTGCCACTGCAGATCGTCGGCGAGCGCCGAGTCCAGCGCATCCAGTTCGTGCCGGAACGAGACGCGTGCACGCGTCTGGTGGTCGCGGCCCTGCTGCGAAAGAATGCGCAGCGACGCGGTGGGCGAGCGTGTGTCGATGCCGGTCAACGCATCAATGCTGCCGTAATCTTCGTTGCCTTCCACGGTGAGCTTGAAGCGCTGTTGCGCATTCGGGGCGTACACCAGTTTGGCGAGCACGCTGCGCCCATCGATGCGCTGCGTGTTGGCTGCGGTACGGGTGAAATCGCGGCTGCGGTTGTCGCCCTGGTTCTGCGCCTCCTGGCCCTGGCGGTGACTCACCGCCACCATGCCGCTCCAGCGCTCGCCTCCAAACGCGCCGGTGGCACCGGCGAACAGGCCGTTCCAGTCGCCTTCGTAGCCAAACTTCAGGCCGACATAGCTGTACTTGTCGGCGCTGAGATAATCGGACGGATCCTTGGTGACGAACGCCACCACCCCGCCCAGCGCATCGGAGCCGTACAGCGAGCTGGCCGGCCCGCGCACCACTTCGACGCGCTTGAGCGTTTCCAGATCGACGAAGTTGCGGTTGGCGTTGAGGTAGCTGCCGAAATTGAAGGTGTCCGACACCGGCACGTTGTCGACCAGGATCGCCACACGGTTGCCGTCCAGCCCGCGGATGCGAATGCCGCTGGCACCGGTGAAGCGCCCGCTATTGGTCGTCACCGAGACACCCGGCGTGTAGCGGAACAGATCCTTGAGCTCGCGCACGAGTTGGTTGTCGAGCTGTTCGCGATCGATCACATCCACCGTGCTCGGCACATCGACCAGGGCGCGCTGGGTGCGCGTGGCGGTGACCTGCAGGCGATCGAAGTCGTATACCTCACGCGCGGTCTCGCCGCCGGCAGTGAGGTCGGCGGCATGGACACACAACGGAACAGCAGGCAACGCAAGCGACAGCGCGACCACCAGCGGATGCAGGCGAATCATCGGGAACCTTTGAAGGAAATTCCCGGCAGCGCGTGCTGCTGACAACGCTGCGATCAGCCGCCGGGAAGAGACAGGGTGTGCACGGACGGCGGCGGCAGCGCCCGCGATGGGTGATCCGACCCGACGCGCAGGCGCGGGGTCGGATGAAACGTCTTACTTGGTGAGGATGAGCTTGTCGTTGCTGGTATGGCGCAGGCGATAGATACGGTCGCCATGCTGGATCAGCACTTCGCGACGGCCCTTGAGCAGCGCCTCGCTGCTGATGAGGTCTTCGGCGGGCACGGCGCGCGGGGCGGCGCGGTCGCGCAGGTTGACCGGTTCGGAGCGAAGCTGCACGGGATGAGCGGTCATGGTCTGGGTCTCCAGTCGGTTGGCCAGACAAATAATAACCATTCTCATTTAATGATCAAGAGGCATTCTCATCTTTATCCTTTCATTCTCAGATCACTTCGACCAATTCGATTCACAAGGTCAATCAGCTTCACGCTGGGACACGGCTCCGGTGAGCTGCTTTGTTCGCCCTTTTCTCTTCTCCCGTTTACGGGAGAAGGTGCCCCGCAGGGGCGGATGAGGGAGCACTGCGGTGGCTTAAGCCTGACCCCGGCCCTGACCCAGCCGCGCCGGCAGCCTGGATCGCCTGGATGACTGCGCTTACCCATGCAGCCACAGCGTCTGCGTCAAACCACTGCCTGAAACGCGCTCCATTGCGCCGCGCTGCCACGCCTTGCGCATGGCCAACGCCGTCTCAGCGCGTCACTTCCTCCACCCGCGCCCAATCGGCGGCATCGACCTGGGTCAGCGTCTCCAGCGCGCCAAGGTTCTCCTCCAGTTGCGCTACCCGGCTGGCGCCCAGGATCACCGTGGACACCTGCGGGTTGCGCAGGCACCAGGCGATGGCCAGGCGGGCGGGCGACTGGCCCAGTTCGGCCGCCAGTGCGCAGAACGCGCGTGCGCGTTCCAGGCGGCGGGCTTCGGGTGCGCCCAACACTTCGTCCTGCAACCAGTGATTGCCCGGCTGGCCCAGGCGGCTGTCGGCATCCACGCCGGCGTTGTACTTACCGGTCAGCAGGCCCGAGGCCAGCGGCGACCAGATCGTGGTGCCTAGCCCGCCCTCGCACAGCGGCGCGTATTCGCGCTCCAGCCGGTCGCGGTGCAACAGGTTGTACTGCGGCTGCTCCATCGCCGGCGCGTGCAGGTGTTCCTGCTCGGCGATCGCAATGGCGGCACGCAATTGGTCGGCGCTCCATTCGGAAGTCCCCCAGTACAGCACCTTGCCCTGGCGGATCAGCGCATCCATGGCGCGCACGGTTTCCTGGATCGGCGTGTCCGGATCGGGCCGGTGGCAGAAATACAGGTCCAGATACTCCACCCGCAGGCGCTTGAGCGCGGCGTGGCAAGCGTCGGTGACGTGCTTGCGCGACAGCCCGCGCTGGGTGGGGCGCGGGCTGTCCACCGCGCCGAAGAACACCTTGCTCGACACGCAGTAACCATCGCGCGGCAGACGCAGGTCGGCGATCACATCGCCCATCACCTCTTCGGCGCGGCCGCGCGCATAGACCTCGGCGTTGTCGAAGAAGTTGATACCGTTGTCCCAGGCGGCGGCGATCAGGTTGCGCGCTTCGCCACGCCCGATCTGCTTGCCGAAGGTGACCCAGGCCCCGAATGAAAGGGCCGACAGCTGCAGCCCGGTGGACCCCAGACGACGGTAATGCATTGGCAGACTCCAACAACCTCCGCGGCGCCCTGCCCCGGATCGGCGTGCGCAGTGTAGGACGTGAGGTTGCTGGGGCGACAGGGCATGTCGTACTGGCCTAATAATCACTGTGGATCCGCAGGTACGCTGTTTGCCCGAAGGCATCGCTTTCCGATCAGCAGCCACGAAGAGTGGAAGCGCGGTGTCGTATCCGGGGGCGGGACCGTGTGGCGGCATGGATGCCGCCACCGAGCCTCCAGGGACGGATTCACGGCGTGTCCCGCTCCCGGATGCGGCGCCGCGCATCGACCGCTCCCACCCGCGACGTCTGACCGGTTTTTGAGAAAGCCTCGGTCACCGCGGGGCGCTTGCACGCGTACCGGCGTGGGACACGCCGCGAGTACGTCCGTGTAGGCTCTTATGCGGCATCCATGCCGCATAAGGTCCCACGCCGGTACGCGCGCAAGCACCTTCGGCTGTCGTCGGCGACTGATGGAAAAGCAGCGTCTGGCTGCCGGATCGAATCACGCAGCGTGGCCTTCGCTGGCGTCATCGCGCTATCCCTTCCACTACCAGTGAGTCGACTCCGCAAATCCCCCACTTTGCGCAAGCACGGCTCACCCGCTCGCCACTGCCGGCCTGCCAGCGCCCGCTGCATCTCGGCTGCGGGCTAAAGGGGAGCCTCTGAACACCGCTCGCCTTGCCCACCGTCACCCCCTGCTCTAGGCTTCTCGGTTTGCCGTCTGCGCCGGGGAATGGAATGGTCGAAGGTTTGGGAAGGATCGGCTTCGGCCTGTTCGGTCTGGCGGTGCTTATCGGCATCACCTGGCTGTTTTCGAACAATCGTCGCGCGATCGACTGGAAGCTGGTCGCCACCGGTCTGGCGCTGCAGATCTCGTTCGCCGCACTGGTGCTGCTGGTGCCGGGCGGACGCGATGTGTTCGACGCGCTGGGCAAGGGCTTCGTCAAGGTACTGAGCTTCGTCAATGAAGGGTCCACCTTCATTTTCGGCAACCTGATGAACATCGACAGCTATGGCTTCATTTTCGCGTTCCAGGTGTTGCCCACCATCATCTTCTTCTCGGCGCTGATGGGCGTGCTCTATCACCTGGGCGTGATGCAGGTGGTGGTGCGTGCGATGGCCTGGGCGATCACCAAGGTGATGCGCGTGTCCGGTGCGGAAACCACCAGCGTCTGCGCCAGCGTGTTCATCGGCCAGACCGAAGCGCCGCTGACGGTGCGCCCGTACATCCCCAAGATGACCCAGTCCGAGTTGCTGACGATGATGATCGGCGGCATGGCGCATATCGCCGGCGGCGTGCTGGCCGCGTACGTGGGCATGCTCGGCGGCAGCGACCCCGCGCAGCAGGCGTTCTACGCCAAGCATCTGCTCGCCGCCAGCATCATGGCCGCGCCGGCCACGCTGGTGGTCGCCAAGCTGCTGGTGCCGGAAACCGGCACGCCGCTGACCCGCGGCACGGTCAAGATGGAAGTGGAAAAGACCACCAGCAACGTCATCGACGCCGCCGCCGCCGGTGCCGGCGATGGCTTGCGGCTGGCGCTGAACATCGGCGCGATGCTGCTGGCTTTCATTGCGCTGATCGCCTTGATCAACGCACCGCTGACCTGGCTGGGCGAGATCACCGGCGCTGCTTCGCTGCTGGGCCGCCCGACGAACCTGTCGACCATCTTCGGCTACGTGCTGGCGCCGATCGCGTGGGTCATCGGGACGCCATGGGCGGACGCGACCACGGTCGGCTCGCTGATCGGGCAGAAGGTGGTGATCAACGAATTCGTCGCCTACAGCGAACTGTCGCGTATCGTGAAGGGCGAAGTGCCAGGCGTGGGCCTGAGCGCCGAAGGCCGGCTGATCGCCACGTATGCGCTGTGCGGCTTTGCCAACTTCAGCTCGATCGCAATCCAGATCGGCGGTATCGGGGGGCTGGCGCCGGAACGGCGTCACGATCTGGCCAAGTTCGGGCTGCGTGCGGTGCTGGGCGGTTCGATCGCTACCTTCATGACCGCTACCATTGCCGGGGTGCTCTCGCATTTCGGTTGAGGCGGCGCGGGTTCATCGGTGTGCCGGTCTAATCGCTGCACGCCACGTTTTATTCAGTCATTACAAGCAAGGGTATTTATGAGTTCGGTCGTCGTTGTCGGATCCTTCAATGTCGATCACGTGTGGCGTTGTGATGTCCTGCCTGCGCCGGGCGCCACCATCGCCGGCCGCTACAGCACCGGCCCCGGCGGCAAGGGCTTCAACCAGGCGGTCGCCGCCACGCGTGCCGGCGCAAAGACGCATTTCCTGTGCGCGCTGGGCGACGATGCCGGTGGTGCGCTGGCGCGCTCGCTGGCCGCGCACGATGGATTCGCGCTGATCGCCGAGCCCAGCAATGAGCCCACCGGCACCGGCGGCATCTATGTCGACGCGCATGGCCGCAATACCATCGTGATCGGCGCTGGCGCCAACTCCGTGCTGAGCGCGGGCTTCATCGACAACCAGCGCGCGTTGGTCGCCTCGGCCCGGGTGCTGCTGGCGCAGCTGGAATCGCCGGCGGAAACCATCGAATCGGCGCTGGCATTGGCGCGCGAATGCGGCGTGCTGACCGTGCTCAACGCCGCACCGGCCAATGCACCCACATCGATCGGCCTGCTCAAGCTGTCGGACGTGATGACGCCGAACGAAACCGAATTCGCCGCCCTGCTCGGCCGCCACGTCGGCGAACGGATCAATGCCGACGACGTCGCCGCGCTGGACGGCAACACGCTGCATTCGCTATGCCGCAAGCTGCTGCCGGGCGGCACCGTGGTGGTGACACTGGGCGCGGTGGGCGCGTTCATTTCGCACGCCGAAGAACAGCTGCGCGGCGATAGCGCGGTGCATTACCGGGTGGGTGCGGAAAGCGCGCAAACGGTCGACACCACCGGCGCCGGCGACGCCTTCAACGGCGCACTGGTGGCCTCGCTGGCGCAGTCGCCGGGTGCGAGCTTCATCACCCACGTGCGCTTTGCCACCCGCTACGCCGCTCGTTCCACCGAGGTGGAAGGTGCTGCGGCGTCGATGCCACGGCTGCTGCCGGACGCCGGCTAACTGCCTGCGCCGATGACGGTAGCGGCTTGCTTCGCTCGCCCTGCCCCACCTGACCGCCCGTCGCCGCGACGGGCCTGCATCACGACAAGGAGTGCTCGATGCGTCGTTTTTCCCTGATCCCGTTCGTTGCGCTGTGCGCCTGGCTTGTCCCGCTGTCGGCCGCTGCGCAGCGCTGCGACTGGAACGGCACTGCCAGCGATGCCGACCGCGCTGCGGTGACCGTGTCCGCGGACAGCCTGCAACAGGCGATCGCGCCACACTACGACGATGCCGACCAGCAAGACGGCGCCGCGCTGGCGCGCACGCTGCTGCAGCGTGCGCAGTCGCCGCAGGTACCGGGCAAGCTGGACGGCCGCTGGAAGGTGCGCTCGATCCAGGTCGACCAGCGGTTCGCCTATGCCTACCCCTATTTCAAGGCCGTGATCAGCCGCGATGCCTGCGGCTATCGTTTCAGCAAGATCAACGGCTCGCAGCGCCGCAGCGGCACGCTGTATCCACTGGCCAAGGACAGCCGCGAGTTCGCGTTCCTTGGTGCCAGCACGGTCAACGACGCACCGGAAGGCCGCTACGCGCCCGGCAACCTCCCAGACGGCACCAACGGCAACAGCGTCGGCCGGATGGTCGCACTGGGGCCGGACGAACTGCTGCTGATCCTGGACGGCGGCGCCAAGGGCTTCGAGCTATACCAGCTGATCCGCTGACACCGCGATCTTCGGCCCGGTCGCGTCCGCGCGACCCGGCTGGCGCATGCGCTGGCCTGCTCCAACCTGAGTGAGCGCTCGCCACTGTACGCGCCCCTCCGGCGGCGCCCGAGTTGGCAGCAGCGGCAACCGCAGCGACAATGCGCGCATGCAGATCGGCCCGTACACCATCGCCCCCAAGGTGATCCTCGCCCCGATGGCGGGCGTCACCGACAAGCCGTTCCGGTTGCTGTGCAAGCGCCTGGGCGCCGGGCTGGCGGTGTCGGAGATGACCATCTCCGATCCGCGCTTCTGGGGCACGCGCAAGTCGTTGCACCGCATGGACCACGCCGGCGAACCGGACCCGATCAGTGTGCAGATCGCCGGTACCGAGCCGCAGCAGCTGGCCGAGGCGGCGCGTTACAACGTGGACCATGGCGCGCAACTGATCGATATCAACATGGGCTGCCCGGCCAAGAAGGTCTGCAATGCCTGGGCCGGCTCGGCGTTGATGCGCGACGAGGAGCTGGTGGCGCGCATTCTGCGCGCGGTGGTGCAGGCCGTGGATGTGCCGGTGACGCTGAAGATCCGCACCGGCTGGGACTGCGATCACCGCAACGGCCCGACCATCGCACGCATCGCGCAGGATTGCGGCATCGCTGCGCTGGCCGTGCATGGCCGCACCCGCGACCAGCACTACACCGGCACTGCCGAGTACGCCACCATTGCCGAGATCAAGGCCGCGCTGCAGATTCCGGTGATCGCCAACGGCGATATCGATTCGCCGCAGAAAGCGGCGCAAGTGCTGCACGACACCGGCGTGGATGCGGTGATGATCGGCCGCGCCGCGCAGGGCCGTCCGTGGATCTTCGGCGAAGTGGCGCATTACCTGGCCACCGGCGAGTTGTTGCCGCCACCGTCATTGGTCTTCGTGCGCGACACCTTGCTCGGCCACCTGGAAGCGCTGCACGCGTTCTACGGGCAGCCGCAGGGCGTGCGTATCGCGCGTAAGCATCTGGGCTGGTACGCCAAGGATCACCCGCAAAGCGCCGACTTCCGCGCGGTGGTCAATCGCGCCGAAACCCCGGAAGCGCAGCTGGCGTTGACCGGCGACTACTTCGACGCGTTGATTGCCGGCGTACCGCCCGCGCTATCGGCCGCTGCCTGAGCTTTTGACGTTGCGCGCATGGGCGCTGCGTGCGCGATACGCGCAGAGATGCGGGGAGTTTCGACGACCAGGCGGGCGCCTGGGCAACACGCGCACGTGCGCGTAGCGCGCACCTGTTCCACTGGCACGACCACAGCGAGGCGCTACCTGCATGAGAGTGGCAACGGCGCCGGCGCCCCCAGCATCGAACGGATCGTGCTCGGCACTGGACGGAATCGGCACGATATCGATGGTTTCCACCACACGACTGATACGGCGCGCGAAGCCGGACAGTGGTTGTGAACCATCAGCCGGCGGCCTTCGCCATGACAGCGCCTTCCACCGACCTCTCAGGCACGTTGCTCGCAGCAAGGCGCAGGTGCGCTGCCATCGCACAGCCTGCAGCGTTTCTTCTTTCGCCCAGGCGAGCGCAACGGTTATTGACTCGCCGCTGCAGGCGCAGCCGCTGGCGAACCGGCATGTTCCAGATCGCCGGTCAGCACGGTGCTGCGGGGCTCGTGCCAGATGCGCTGCCACATCTGCGCCAATACCGCGCCGATCTGATTGCGTGCCACCGGCGCGCGGTAAGCAGCCTGGATCTGCCGGGGCACGATCGGCTGCCACTGCCCGTCGGCGCGATGGGCGACCACGAAGTTGAAGTTGTAGTCCGGCTCCAGGCCCATGCGCAGGTCGCTGAGCATCAAGTCGTCGTCTACAAGGCGCGCGCGCATGAAGCCGCGATTGAACCAGGTCAGCCGGCGCACCGTATCGAACGCAGCCACTTCTCCCAGCGCCTGGGTGTTGCTGGAATAGCCGCGAAACTGCATCGGCCCGGTGTCGGCCACCAGCGAGCGCTCACCGATCACATAGCCGTTTGGAGTCATCGCCACCACCCGCCACAGCAAGGTATTGAGCGGCATCGGCACCGAAAACCGCGGCGCATCGCCCAGTCCGAGCGCGGCCAGTGCGCGATCTGCCTGGCGATCGACCAGGTGCTTGGCCAGCAACGACCATCCCAGATAGCCGGAACTGAGCACCAGGCCAATCACCAGCACGTGCTGGGCGAGCGGGCGCGCGCGTGCAAACCAGGCCACCGCGCACGCCAGCAGCAACCACAGCGTGTAGGCCGGATCGACAATGAAAATGCTAGACCACATGGCCGGATGCGGCTGCAACGGCCACCAGAGCTGGGTGCCGTAGACGGTGAAGGCATCCAGCAGCGGATGGGTGATCAACGCCAGCTGGATCGCCCAGAACCAGCGCTTGGGCGCAGTGGCCACGCGCCCGTTGCCGTAGCGACGGAACAGCCACCAGATCAGCCAGCCCACCAACGGCAGCACGAACAACGAATGGCTGACGCTGCGATGCGCCGTCATCAACGTGACCGGGTCGTCGGTGAGCGGCAGCAGCACCAGCGCATCGAGGTCGGGCAAGGTGCCCAGTGCGGCGCCGGCCAGCAAGGCGGCGCGGCGCTGTCCGGCCGGCGCGATGGCGGCAGCGACGGCGCCGCCAAGAACGATCTGGGTCAATGAATCCATGCAGCGATGCTAGCAGCCCAGACCTCGCCCGGAGCCTTCACGCCAGTTCTCGCTGGCGTGCGGTCAGCCAGGTGACGCGCTCCGCCGCACCGCACCGCTGCAACAGCGGCAGCGCGTCGGTGAGCGCATGCCCGTTCGCAAGAGCGCAGCAGACGGCGCAACGCGCCGCACATCCAACGGCGCAGGCTTGGCCTTTGCATCAGCCACTACAACAACGGCGCACTCACGCCGCGCGCCGTTGCTCCATCTGTTGCGGTGCCAGCTCGGCCAGCACTTCGCCGTGATGATTCACCAGCTGCAGCGCGCCGCATTGCGTCTCGCGCAGCGCCGTCAGGCTCTCCACCCAGTCGCCGGTATTGGCGTAGATGTGCCCGGCCTGCATACGCAATGCCGCACGATGGATGTGACCGCAGACGATGCCGTCCAGATCGCGCCGTACCACATCGGCCAGGCCGGCGGCCACGAAGCGTCCGATGTAGCGCTCGGCGGCGCTGCTGCGGCGTTTGAGAAATTCGGCCAACGACCAATAGCGCATGCCCAGGCGGCGACGCAGGCGATTGGTCAGCTGGTTGCCGGTGAGGATGCGGTAGTACAACCAGTCGCCGAAGCGCTCCTGCAACCCACCGAAATGGGTCTGCGCATCATAATCGTCGCCGTGGGTGACCAGTAGCCGACGCCCGTCCAGCAAGGTGTGGATGCTGCGTCGACGCACCTGCATGGCCGGCATCATCAGGCCGCAGAAGCGGCGGATGGCACGATCGTGATTGCCGGGTACGTAGACGATCTCGGTGCCACGCCTGGCCTGCGCATGCAACGCGGCGATCACCTGCTGATGTGCCGCGTCCCAGACCGCGCGGCGTTGCGACATCCACCACAGGTCGACGATATCGCCCACCAGATACAAGGTCTGGCAGCGCTGGCGGGCAATGAATGCGGCAATCTCGGCGGCATGGCAATGCTGCGACCCCAGATGCAGATCGGACAGAAACAAGGCGCGGACGGGAGGATGCAAGGTGGACAGGCGCATGCGGACGTCTCCAGGGCAAAAATCCTCGCAGCCGCTGGCGAAGCGGTGCGCAGCCGGTGCGTGCGCCGCCTGCAGGCGTCGGCATCGCGTCGAACGGTCGGCGCACCCGCATCGCTGCGGCGCAGCTTGCCGCACTGGCGATCCCGCCCAGGGCCACTTGGCTGCCAACGTGGTCCTGCGCGCTCACTCCAGCCCGACGATGCCCGAAGACATCTCAGATTCCCCCGGGACCACCTCTGCATGCAGCGACGCAGCCCCGGCACGGGCGCATGCTGACCGCTCGACACGACCACCGCATGGCAGTATCAAGACAGCCGCATGACCATGCAAACCCGCGCCAGTACACGGTTTTAACGCCACACCAGCCCATTCAGGCGCACAATGCGCAGGCGTGCCGGAGGGTGTATCATCCGCACCCATCTTTTCATCCGAATTAAGGGATATAAGCCTGATGTCCAGCTATCTGTTCACCTCCGAATCGGTCTCCGAAGGCCATCCGGACAAGATTGCCGACCAGATCTCCGACGCAGTGCTGGACGCCATCCTGGCCCAGGACAAGCGCGCCCGCGTGGCCTGCGAGACGATGGTCAAGACCGGCGTGGCGATCGTCGCCGGCGAAGTGACCACCAGCGCCTGGATCGACCTGGAAGCGCTGACCCGCAAGGTGATCCTGGACATCGGCTACAACAGCTCCGACGTCGGCTTCGACGGCGAGACCTGCGGCGTGCTCAACCTGATCGGCAAGCAGTCGCCGGACATCAACCAGGGCGTGGACCGCAAGAAGCCCGAAGAACAGGGCGCTGGCGACCAGGGCCTGATGTTCGGCTACGCGACCAACGAGACCGACAGCCACATGCCGGCGGCGATCCATCTGGCGCACCGCCTGGTCGAGCAGCAGGCCAAGATCCGCAAGAAGAAGAACTCGGCGCTGTCCTGGCTGCGTCCGGACGCCAAGTCGCAGGTCACCTTGCGTTACGAAGATGGCGTGGCGACCGCGATCGACGCGGTGGTGCTGTCGACCCAGCACGATCCGGGCGTCAAGCAGAAAGACCTGATCGAAGCGGTGCGCGAGGAAATCCTCAAGCCGGTGCTGCCGTCCAAGTGGCTGCACAAGGGCACCAAGTTCCACATCAACCCGACCGGCAAGTTCGTGATCGGCGGCCCGGTGGGCGATTGCGGCCTGACCGGTCGCAAGATCATCGTCGACACCTACGGCGGCTGGGCCCGTCACGGTGGCGGCGCGTTCTCCGGCAAGGATCCGTCCAAGGTCGACCGTTCGGCCGCCTACGCCGCGCGTTATGTGGCCAAGAACGTCGTGGCCGCCGGCCTGGCCGACCGTTGCGAAGTGCAGGTTTCCTACGCCATCGGCGTGGCCGAGCCGACCTCGATCTCGGTCACCACCTTCGGCACCGGCAAGATCGCCGACGAGCAGATCGAAAAGCTGATCCGCAAGCATTTCGACCTGCGTCCGTTCGGCATCATCCAGATGCTCGACCTGATCCACCCGATGTACCAGCAGACCGCGTCCTATGGTCACTTCGGCCGTAAGCCGAAGGATTTCACCTATACCGACGCAACCGGCGCGCAGCACAGCGCGACCTCGTTCTCGTGGGAAAAGACCGACCGTGCCGAGGCGCTGCGCGCCGACGCCAAGCTGAAGTAAGTCAGCTGCTCCTGCGGGAGCGTGTCTAGTGCAGTGCAGATGGGCCGCCGATGCGGCCCATCTGCGTTTTGGCGGCACGCGTGCCGTCATCGCGGCTTGCGTAGGAATCATCGCTTGCGGTTGCGCAAGCAGGCATCTGCGTGCCCGGCTTGCGCAACGGCCAGAGCCCCTGCAATGACACAGTTGGTCCGGGGGCGGATTCACCGCGTGTCCCGACACCGGATGCGACACCGCGCGCACCGACCGACCCCGCACACGCGATCTGCAGGCGTTTCGCAACTGCTTCGGTTCGCTGAAGCGGTTGGCGCGCGCAAAGGAGAAAAACGCCAGCTGGCACCTCGCGGCCCGACGCTGCCTTCAAGGATCGCGTTGCAACTGCTGCTCCAACGCCTGCGCGAACGCGTGCAGCGGACACGCCATGCGTTGCCCTGCCGCGCACAGGTCCAACGCCAACTCCTGCTGCAACGGCGGATGCGCCAGATCCAGCGGCGCCAACGTGCGCAGCTGATCCAGCGATTGCGCCAGATACCGTGCGCGCACGACCTGCTCCCCACTCGGTTCGCGCCATAGACCCAGCAACAACGCGCCACCCGGTGGCGGATCGTCGGCGCCGTAACCGGGCAGGTGGAAATGCACGCCCAACAAACCGCTCAACGCCGCAATATGCGTATCGCTGCCAACGAAGACCGAGACTTTCGGTGCCTGCGCATCGCCGAAGCGTTGCAGCACTTCGCGTGCCAGCGGCGCGCCCGAGCGCGACGCCATGTAATGCGGCCGCGCGTAGATGTCGAACAACAACGCATGCAGGCGCGACACCTGCGCCAGGCGTTCGGGCGTGGCACGGCCCCAACCGACCTGCGACAACGGCAAGCCTTCGGCGTATTGCAACAACAACACTTCCCCAGTGCCGGAGGTCAGATCGATCGGCCCGCCCAGGGCCAGGCCGCGCCCATTGACCGATGGCGCCAGCGTGGACGGCATCTGCGCAAAATCGCAGGGCGTGCGGGTGCACCCGAGAATCTGCTGCATCGCCTGCAACTCGGCCACGTGGCCTTGCAGCAATGCGGCAGGTCCGCCGGTTTGCTTGTTGATCGCGGCGACCGCTGCCGCGCCATCGAACGGCACCGCGCCAGCTTCGATCGGCCGGAACAACGGATCGTTGCTACCGGCCTCACGATGCCCGGCCACGATCCCGCAGCCAGGTGCCAGCGCGTCGGCCAGCAAGCTGCCGCTATCGATGGTGCGTTGGTCGGTATTGGCCCAGACCGATACGCTCTGCGGCGCAGGGCAACCGGTACCCGGCAACAGCGCCTGCTGGGTCAACCATTGCCGCAGATACGTGCCGCTCAACTGCACAGCGGTGCGCCCGCGTGGCGTGAGCAGGCTGGCCGGCGTGGACCACTGCGGCCACGGCGCATCTGCGTAGTGCGCAGCCGCGGCCTCGCCCTGCAGTGGCGCACGCACGCCATGCCGGAACACCACCACCACGCGCTCCAGTTGCGCGGCCTTGGCGGTCTGCGCAACTGCCGGCGGCGTGGGCGCACGTGGCGCGCAACCGATCAGCAACAACGCGCCGAGCGCCAATGCCGGCAACGGCCATCGCGGCCGAGGCACTGCCTTCGACCGTCGCCTGACACCTGCGTGCGCCGGCGCGACAATCCCGCACGACGGCAGCCCTACGGCCACCATCGCGTCGCTGCCGTCATCGCCTGCGGGCAGGCATTCACCGCCCTGCCCCGCTTTCATTGCGGACTCAGAACACATATTTGGCGGTCAGCAGGCTGGTCATGCCGGAATCGACGATGTCCGAGATCGCATCGGTATCGTGGCCCACATGCGCCCAATAGCTGTGCTGCTTGGTGAGGTTGGCGACCGACAGATCCACGCGCAGATGCGCGTTGGGCGCGTAGCCCAGATGCAGATCGACGCGGGTGATCGGCTTGATCCACAGATTGTCCCAGCGCTGCCCCCGGTTGAGATAGTCGTAGACCGAGACGTATTCGCCGGAATAGTGGTAGCTCAGATTCACCGACCAGTCGCCCTTTTCGTAAAACAGCTCGGCGTTGGCAAGCAGGTTCGGTGCGTTCTGGATACGCTCGTGCGCGAAGCCTTCTTCGCCCAGATCCACTCGGGTGGTCTGGCGGGTGAGGTTGGCGCCGATGCCGAAGCCATCCAGCGGCGCGGGCATCCCCTGGAAGGTCTGCCGCACTGCGGCTTCGATCCCCAGCACGCGGCCATCGCCACCGTTTTGCGGACGCACGAAACGGGTGCTGCCACTGCCGCTTTCGCCGGCATTGGCCGCGTTGGACCCGCTTTCGTAGATGTAATCGGTCAGCCGCTTGTAGTAGCCCGCCAGCATCGCGTGGCCGCCACTGTCGTTCTGCCATTCGCCCGACAGGTCCACATTGAGCGACTTGATCGGCTTCAGGTCCGGGTTGCCTTCGGTGATGATGGTCTGGCCATCGCTGGAAATATCGGTGGAACGGCCACCGCCCAGCTGCACGAACGCCGGGCGCGTGTAACTGGTCCACACCGAGCCGCGATACACCGCAGCATCGCCATCGGGCCGGTAGTTCACGAACACGCTCGGCAGCGCCACGTTGTAACGGGTGCGATTGTTGGCGAATGCACCGACCTGCTCGGCCCCATTGATGGCCGCCGGCTGCGCCCAGAACGTGTTGGTGATGGCGGTGTGCTCGAAACGCACACCCGGCAGGATTTCCCAATTGCCGGTACGTAGCGTCGCCATCGCATAGGCGGCACTCACCGCCTCGGTGGCGCGCATGGTGTTGCAGTTGAGGTTGTTGATCGCCAGTTGCCCGCAGCTGTCGAAGCTGGCCGGCGTCAGCGTGCGAGCGATCAGGTCGTTGAGTGCGGCATTGCTGAGCCGCACGGTGGGCAGTGCGTACTGCCCCGGATAGACCGCGTCGTAGCGCTGCGCGATCAGCCCGGTGTCGCGCAACAAGGTGCCGTCGGTGTATTTGGCATTGGTCCAGTCGCGGTCGGTGAAGCTGCGCGAGCTGTCCACATACTTCACGCCGAATGCGATGCGGCTCAGCAACCCTTCGTCGAAGTCGTAGCCCACATCGAGCTTGCCACCGCCCTTGTCCTGGCCGCTGTATTGCTTGGAAAGTTGCCCGGTGCGTCGTGCGAACAGGCTGCCCACATCCGATGCCTGCGCCTGCATCGCCGGGGTCAGCAACGGGACCGGGAAGCCGTCGCCGTCGTAACTGATGAAGCGGTTGGCGCCGTAGGCGAAGTTGGTCGAGGTGTATTGATCGTTGCGCGCAGAAATTTCCACGTGATCCGGGCGATCGTTATTGCCGGTGCCGTAAAAAATATTGGGCGCGAAAGTCCAATGCCCCAGCTGTTTTTCCGCACCGAACTGGATGGTGGCAAGGTCGGCTTCTTCCGGGTTGGTTTCGTACCAGTAGCGCACTGCGACGCGATTGATCTGCGGCTGATAGACGCCACTGCTGCCGATCTGGGTGAAGCTGACATTGGCCGGAACGAACTGCGTGTAGCCGGTGTTCTGCTCGGTCTTGGCGAAGGCGTAGGTCATGCGCGCATACAGATGCAGGCTGGGGTCCACACGCCAATCGAACGCCGCATTGCCGCCGTAGCGGCGGGTATCGCCTTGCGAATACCCGATGTTGAGGCCAGTGCCCTGCAGCACCTGCTGCGGGTCGCTGCCTGCAGCCAGATTGCCGCTGGCATCGGCACGCGCAAACTCCCACGCACCATCGTTGCGCGCGGCCGATGCGCCGGCCACTTCGCTGTTCACGAAATGGCGTTCGTCGTAATACGCGCTGACCGCCACGCCGAACTGCCCGGCATCGCCAAAGCGTGCATGCCAATCCCCGGCTGCGCCGCTTCCCAGCCCGGAATCGCCGTAATCGCGCGCACGGCTTTCCATGCGTCCGCTCAAGGTCACGCTGCCACCCTGACGATCGGGCGAATCGAATGCGCTGGGCGTGCGGTAATCGATGGTGCCGCCAATCGCATCGCCGTCCATGTCGGCAGTGGAGGTCTTGTTCAATACGATGGTCTGCAGGCCCGAGGGTGGCAACAGACTCAATTGCACGCCGCGGCTGTACGGCATGCCTTGCGCGACGTTGATGCCATTGATCAGATTGACGTTGTACTCGGCATTGAGGCCACGTACCGAGGAAAACATGCCTTCACCACGTGCCGCGCCATCGATGCCGCCAAAGTACGACTGCCCGGTGTTGACCACATTCACGCCCGGCATCAGGCCCAGCGCTTCGGCCACGTTGTGGACCGCAGTGGTCTTGAGATCGTCGGCCGACAACACGTTGACGGTATTGGTGGCGGCCATCTGCATGTCGGTCGCGTTATAGCGCGTGGCGGCGACGGTGACCTTGTCCAGGGTGGCCATCTCGCCTTGCGCAGGCGTTGCGGCGGACGGCGCGGACTGTGCGGCTGCATGGCCGCAAACAATCGACAACGACACGCATAAGGCCTGCGACAGACGCGAAGGACGCAACAACGCACAACGAACGATCATGATCAAATCCAATGCGTGCAGCAACGCGCCATGGGCTCATGCCACGGCGGCGCGACCGCGATGTGTGGGAGAGCGACGTGGCCTGCGGCGGACCTGCGTCACACCTGCAAGCAGGCGCCGCGCATGTTGGTGACGGCATATTTCAATGCCATGACGTGTGCTGCAGCCCTGACAAATGCACGTAGCAAGCGCGCAAGTCGGCATAGTCGCTGGCGTATGGAAGCGCGGATCGCTGCCGGCATGCGCATGCGGCCACCGGCGCAGGCGCGCACGCGTCTTCGCAGGCCGCGACATGAGTCCGCATGACGCGAGGGCGTCATGGTTTCTGCAGTGTTTCTTGCGACAACGCACCTTCCCGCTCCGGGGAAGGCGCCCACATTGCGTTTGAAGATATAAGCCAAGGCGATGGCGTGACCTGCCGCAGCACAGCCGTTACGAGGATCGCAAAACAACAAACAGTGCGCGCCTGCGCCCGACGCCAGCATCGCCGCTGTCGAGATCGACGCCTGCGCAACACGCATGCGCACCCGCTAACGCTCACACGATCCTGCAAGCCTCGCTCACGTGCGCAGGAAGATCTCGACGCGGCGATTGAGCTGACGACCGCCCGGATTGTCCTGGCCATCGACCGTATTGGGCGCCACCGGTTGCGATTCGCCATAGCCCTTTGCGCCAGCGCCCTGTGCGGCACCGCGCGTGCGTAACGCGGCCAGCACCGCGTTGGCGCGGCGCTCGGACAGCGCCTGGTTGTAGGCATCATCGCCCTTGGCATCGGTGTGCCCGCGCACTTCCATCTGCTTGGTCGCTACCTTGCCGAGTGCGGCGGCCAGGGTGTCGAGCACACGCGCGGCATCCGGGCGGATGTCGGACTTGTCGAAGTCGAACAGGATGCGGTCGTTCAAGGTGATCAGATAGCCGCACGGTGCGCCAGGTGGAGCGAACTTCTGCAACGGCGGGAAACGGCCGGCAGGCAGTACCTTCGGCAGCGGCGGCATGCGCACTTCGCGCGGCGGGGTGCCGACCGTGCCGGTCCCGTCGCCGCGGTTCTGCACCAGGCCGTCCGGCCCGTTCCAGGTGCCGGAGCCATCCGCGTTGATGGTGACCAACCCGCGCGGGCCATTCCAGGTGCCGCTGCCATCGCCGTGGTTGTCGATCAGGCCGCTCTTGTCGCTGTTCCAGGTGCCGGCGCCCTTGCCGTTCAAACTGATCAGCCCGGCCGGGCCGTTATAGGTGCCGCCGCCGTCGGACTGCACGTCGATGAGGGCATTGTCGCCGCCCTGCCCGGATGCGTTGATGGTGCCGCTGCCATCGGCATTGACGTTGACCAGGCCGCCCTCGAAGTTGGCGGTGCCGCTGCCGTCGGCCTTGAGGTTGAACAGGCCGCCGTCGCCGTTGCGCAGCAGATTGCCGTTGGCATCGACGCTGGTGATGCCGGCATCGTTGGTCAACGTGCCGCCATCGCCGCAGCGCGCGGGTGCCACGCTGACGCCTTCGATCGGGTCGAGGATGCCCTGCAGCGAGGCTTCCAGCGCGCGTTGCGCCGGGGTCACGCCGACGATCTCGGGGATGACGATGGTGGGGATGGCCGGAAATTCCGGCACTCTTTCCTCCACTGCTGCCGGCGCATCCGGCGCGCCCTTGGCCTGTGCCGCCTGAGGTGCCGCGGGGGCTGGATCGGCAGCAGCGGCTGCATCCTTCGGACCTTCGCCACGGCCGCAACCGACCAACAACAGGGGGACCCACAGCACTGCCGACAACTTGCGCATCGCGCCTTTCCTTGTTCGAGCCTGTACGAGACGTGCCTGATAGCACGCGCACGGTAAATAAGGCGCCAAGGCCGGTGCGCACGGTTGCCCAGGGCATTGGCGGCGCTGGCGGCGGATGCTTGCACACGACTGCTGCGCGACCAGCGAGAGACCGATCAGCCAGTGGCACGCTAGTGTGGCAAGCCGCGACGCGAGGTTGTTCTCGCAGGGCTATCTGCGGGATGCAAGGCGGGCCGCAACCATCATGCGTGCGTCGCACCCGTCACCAGGCGGGCACGCGGCGCGCGCATCCGCGTGGCTGCTTCACTGCGTTTGCCGGCGACTGCGCGCAACCGTCCAGCGATCACACGTGTCGCCGCCTTACAACGTCGCAGGCGTCGTCGCAGGCACGGGCGGCTGCACCTGTCCCTGCCCCTGCGCAGGCGCAGGCGCCTCGCCGGCCTCGGCCTGCATCTGCGCATGCAGGATACGGCGAATCTCCAGGATCGCCTGCGGGGTTTCCTGCACGCTGTGCCAGGAGGTCACCACCAGTTCGGACTCGGCGCCCTCCAGATGCGCGCTGCGGTACGGCACCAGCCCATCGTCGGACTCGGCCAGCGGCACCTGCGGTTTTTCGCGTCCGATGATGGTGTTGTACGTCACGCGCGGGGAGATCGGAAGGTCCATCGTGGCACGCACGAACGGATCGGTATCGCGCAGGTTGTCGATGCTGGTCGGCGGCAGCAAGCGACCCTTGCCCCGATGCGGCCCGCCCGCTCCTTCGCGTTCGCTGTTGGACAGGTCTTGCAGCACATCGCCGAAACTGTTCAACAAGGACAGTGGCAAACGCACCATGCGGCCGATGAAGCGGCCGATACCACCTTCGGCCAATGGCGTGCCGCGATGCGGCGCAGCGATGAAAATGGCGCGCTCGATCTGCGGGATTGGCGAAAAATGCAGCAACGGCCGCAGTTTGGCGCGCACGCGCTCACCGCGCTCGCCTTCCAGACGATAGTTTTCCAGCAACGTGTTCCAGACCTGCTCACCGGAAGACGACACCAGCAACCGCCCGATCACCCCACCCATGCTGTGGCCGATCAATACCATGTCCTGTGATGCGACTGCCGTACCGGCGGGATCGAATTGCTTCAGGCTGTTCTCCACCAGTGTCTGGATTTGCGCGCGATTGACTGCAATCGGTGCGTTGGTCGGGTAATACACCTGCCAGATCTGATAGCGCTGGCGCAGTGCCTCGTCGCCCATCACTTCATTGGCGACATTGACCCAGGCCTCCGGGCTGCTGGCCAGCCCGTGCAACATCAGCAGCACGCGACGGTTCGGATCGTAAGGCTGCATCAGATACAGATGCGGAGCAGCCAGTCCGCGCGTGCCGCCCAGCATCGAACGCAGCGATTGGGCGGCGAATCCGGACTTGGCCAACCACAATCCATACGCGGCGGTGAAGTTGGCCGCCAGCGGCACGCGCTGCCCATGCAGCACTACTTCGTGCTGACGGTACGGGTCGTACGGCACCATGGTGACCGCGTCGGTGCGCAGCACCGCATCCAGGGTATCGCCTTCGAAACGCATCAGCAGCGTGGCCGGCGCATACGGCATCTCGCTGAAGGTCGGCAATGGCCGAACCGGCGCGGCCGGCGCAGCGGCCCCGGCTGCCGCCTGCAAGGCCAGTCCGGCCGGGTCGCCGACCACCTGCGGGTCGACTTCGGCGACCAGCTCGGCACCGAAGCCATCGCGCCGATAGGTGCTGCGCAGCCCATCGAAGCGCAGCGCAGACGCCGAGAAGATCGCGCGCGGCGTGTTGCCGCCACCGGGCAGGCGATAGGCAGAGATGTCGAACGTCATGCGCCAGTGCCCCACCGTGATCGGCGCAAGCGCCGCATCGGCGCTCCGGGGGCCGCGGGCAAACACGCCCTCGATCACCTGCTGCACGGCGTAATTGTAGTAATCGCGCACCTGGGTCTGGCGATTCTCGAACGCACGCGCGCTCGGCGCACGCGCGGTGAAGAACAGATACGCATAGGCGTGGCGTGCCGCCTCCAGCCACGCAGACATCGCCGCGTCGTTCATGGTTGCCGGCGTCTTTCCGCTCAGCGCCACCGCCTGCGCGGTCCACAGCTCGGCCTGGGCGGCCAGACGGCGCTCATCGCCGATGCCTTCCACCGTGGTGAGTTGCTGCACGCACGGCAGCGGATCCTTGCGGCACTCCTTTGGTTGCAACCCGGCGACCTGCAGCGTCTCGCTGCCGGCCTGGCTGAGCGCGCCAGTGCTGAGCACATCGCCGCGCGTGAGCGCGATGTAGTCGCCACTGCTGCGCGACTGCACTTTCACCATCGCGCAACCACTGGCCAACAGGCTTGCCAGCACGCCGGTCACCAGCAGCGCCTTGCTGCGCATCTGTCTGCGTTTCATCATTGTGTTGCGTTTCCGGTTGCGGCTGGCGCAGGTGCCGGCGCTTGCGGCATGCCCATGCGGATGCGCTCGGAGAAATCCGGCGCGGTGTCGGCAGCGAGCGCACGTGCGGTGAAGTGCCCACGCTGCTTCAAGGTTGCGAAGTCGTAGCCGGACAGCAGGCCGTGATGATCGTAGGCGTATTCGTCCACGTAACCGGACAGCAGCAGGCGATGATCCAGCGGCAAGGTCGGCTGCAACTGCCGTACCAGCGCGAACACGATGGTGGTGCAGTTGCTGGTGAGGGTGTTGTAGAACGCCGGCGCGCGATTCAGGTCGTCGGCCAGGCGAACGTAGCCCATGAACATGCGGCGCAGACCGGCTTTGGGAATCGCCAGCCGATACAGATACATGTCTTCGCCACGCACGTTGGTACGCACGCGCAGAATGTCGCGCTCGTCGGCAGCCACCAGGGTCTCTTCGAAGCTGCGGAAAAATCCGCCCAGTGCCGAAAACGACTCGCCCCGCTCCTTGCGGATTTCCAGCGAGAACACCACGCGCGAGCCGTCGTCGAAGCCGAACGACACCAGCGTGTGCGCGATCGCCGGGCCCATCCAGTACGACAGCGCCAGGTCTGCGCTCACCAGGCGGTCCAGATCGTACTGGCGGGTTTCCCAGCGCGGCACGTAGTCGGTTTCGCTGCGCCAGTCGAAGTTGCGCACGTTGTGCAAGGTGACGATGTTGCCGTGCACCTGCGGCTGCAACCGCTGGGCCACATCGTCGGCCCAGTCGCGGTACTGGCTGGGTTGCATCCACCACCACGCCAGCGCCAGCACCACGAAGGCGGCACTGAAGATGCCCACCAACGCCCAATTCTCGCGGCCACGGCGCAAGCCCCACAAGGCCACCAGCGCCATCGCGCTCCACGACCCTACCCAGCCAGCCCGCACGAACGCATTGCCGGTGAGCGAAAAATAGATTGCCAGGGCGCCCCACACGGCGGCCAGTACCAGCACCCCCCGCAAGGCCCAGCGCCCCAGGCAGGCGCGCGTGGTCGGCCTCATCGCATGCCGCCCGCAGGCACCTGCATCCCCAGTGCATGCATCAGCAGGTCCGCCGAGCGATGCGCCAGGCGTTTGCGTTCGCCTTCATCGTTGCCGCGCAGGCAACTGCCCAGCATGTCGATCACCAGCAGCAATTGCTCGTCGTCGACATCGGCCCGGCACAGGCCGGCGTCGCGAGCGCGGTGCACGAACGGCAGAAAGATGCTCAACACACGGCGATCCGTCGCCTCCACCGCCGGGTGCGCGCGTTGGATCGAGCGCCAGAAATCCACCAGTGGTGCGGATTGGGCGATGTGCTCGGCCACGTCGTGCAGCAGCACGGCGAGGCCGTCCGGTTGGTCGCCCAGATCGGCGGCCAGCCGCTCCAGGCCATCCAGGCCACGGGTCATCAACGCCGTCATCAGCGCCAACCGGTCGGGGAAATTGCGGTACAACGTGGCGCGGCCAAGGCCGGCACGTTCGATCACCAGCTCCAGGGGCGCGTTGACGCCGTGTTCGCTGAACACTTCGTCGGCGGCATCGAGAATTTGGCGGCGCCGGAGCGCGGCATCGGGGCGGGCTGCAGTCATGCCGACATTATCGGACATTTTTGTCCGGTAACACCAGAGGCCGCTTGCCGACTGCGCGATTTCTCCGACCAACGGTCGGATCCCCTGCCGGCATCAGCCGGTGTTCTGTACCCCTTGCGAGACGCCGTTGACGCAGGCGACCAGCGCGCGCAGCAGCTCGTCGTCTTCTCCATCGGTGGCGCGCCAGCGTTGCAGCAGGTCCACCTGCAACACGCTGATCGGGTCGATGTAGGGGTTGCGCAGGCGGATCGACAAGGCCAGCCGCGGGTCGTGCTGCAGCAGCGACTGTTGCCCGGTCAGCGCCTTGACCCAGCGTTTGGTCAGCGCCAGTTCCGCGCCGATGCCGGGGAAGAACCGCGCATGCAGGTCGCCCGACAACCGCGAGAACAGCTCGGCGATCGCAAGGTCGCCCTTGGACAGCACCATCGCGATGTCGTCCAGAAAGGTGCGGAAGAACGGCCAGTCCTGCGCCATCTCACGCAAGGTCTCTTCATGCCCGGCATCCACCGCCGCCTGCAGACCGCTGCCCACGCCGTACCAGCCCGGGATCACCGCCCGCGCCTGGCTCCACGCGAACACCCACGGAATCGCGCGCAGGTTGGACAGCGCCGCATCCTGGCCCAGCCGGCGCGATGGGCGCGAACCCAGCGTCATGCGTTCGATCACATCGATCGGCGTGGCCAGGCGGAAGTACTGCATGAAATCCGGCGCGCCGACAAACGCGCGATAGGCGACGGTGCTGCGTTCGGCCACCAGATCCATCACCGGCCGCCAGCGCTCCTCGCGCGGCTCGGGCGCACGCGGGCGCAGGCTCGACAGCAGCACCGCGCCGGTCATCTGTTCCAGCGAGCGCAGGGCCAACGCGCGGATGCCGTACTTGCGATGGATCACTTCGCCCTGCTCGGTGACGCGCAAACGACCATCGACGCTGCCGCGCGGTGCCGCATCCAGCGCGCGGCTGGTCTTTCCGCCGCCGCGCGCGATCGAGCCGCCGCGCCCGTGGAAAAAGGTGAGCCGCACACCGAGTTCGGCCGCCGCTTCCAGCAGCTCCACCTGTGCGCGCTGCAGGCCCCAGCGCGACGCGGCGATACCGCCGTCCTTGCCGCTGTCCGAATAGCCGAGCATCACCATCTGGGTGTCGCCGCGTGCAGCCAGATGCTGGCGATAGACCGGGTCGGCCAGCAGATCCTGCACGGTGCCGGTGCCGCCACGCAGATCGTCCACGGTTTCGAACAGCGGCACGATATCCAGCGGCACCGCGCCAGCGTCGTCGACCAGACCACCGCGGCGCGCCAGGGCGAGCACGGTCAGCACGTCGGCGCGGTTATGCGCCATCGAGATGATGTAGCTGCCCAGCGCATCGGCGCCATGCCGCGTGCGCGCATCGGCGAGTGCGGCGAAGACCGCATCCAGCCGCGCGTTGCCTGCATCATCCACTCGCGGCAATGCCTGCTCGCCAGACGCGTACGGGCCCAGCAGCGCGGCGCGCTGCGTGGCGTCCTGCGTATCCCAGTCGTCCTGTCCCAAGGCATCGGCGACCGCGCGCGCATGCACGCTCGATTCCTGGCGCACGTCCAGACGGGCTAGATGGAAGCCGAACGTGCGCACGCGCCACAACAGACGGCGCACTGCGAACCAACCGGCGTGCAAGCCCTTGTTGGCCTGCAGGCTGTCCAGGATCAATTGCAGATCCTGCTCCAGCTCCGCTGGTGCGGTGTACGCGCCATCGGCATCGTCGAGCGTGGCCTGCAGCCGCGCGCGCATCAGGTCGTTGAGCAGCCGGTACGGCATGTCGCCGTGGCGCGGCCGCGAGCGTGCGGCGGCATCGGGCAACAACGCGCGATAGCGCTGCAGTTGCTCGCTCAACGCCGGGCTCACCGCCACCAGCGTGGTCGACTGGCTGAGCAGGCTGGCCAGTTGCCAGAGTTCTTTTTGATAGCGGTCCAGCACCGCGCGGCGCTGCGCATCCAGCGTGCCGGCGATGGTGGTGGCATCCACGTTGGGATTGCCGTCCATGTCCCCGCCCACCCAGGTGCCGAAGCGCAACAGGCGCGGCAGGCTCGGCACGCTGCCGTAGGTTTCCTCGATGGCGTGCTCGAGGGTTTCGTACATCACCGGAACCACGCGATAGAGCACCTGGGTGAGATAGAACCCCACATGCTCGCGCTCGTCCTCCACGGTGGGGCGCACCGGCGAGGAGTCGGCGGTCTGCCAGGACGCGGTCAAGGCCATGCGGAAGCGCGCCGCATCGCTGGCGCGCTCGTTGGGGGTGCGCATGCCATCCAGATTATCGACCAGGCTGGCGACCATCAGCTGTTCTTTTTCCAGCAATGCGCGGCGCACCGCTTCGGTGGGATGTGCGGTGAACACCGGCTCCACGTCGATGCGCGGCAACCACTCGCCGAGTTCTTCCAGCGTCACGCCCTGCGCCTTGAGCCGGCGCAATGCATCGTGCAGGCCATCCGGCTGCGGGGTGTCGGTGCCGCTACGCTGGTATTCGCGGCGACGGCGGATGCGGTGCACGCGCTCTGCGATGTTGACGACCTGGAAATAGGTACTGAAGGCGCGCACCAGCGACTCGGCTTCGCGCGGCTCACGCCCGGTCAGCTGTTCGCTCAGCGTGGACGGTGGTGCATCGCTTTCGCGCCGCGCAATGGCGGTGGTGCGCACGCGTTCGATTTCATCGAGGAATTCCGCAGAAACCTGCTCGGCAAGCAGATCACCGACCAGCGCGCCGAGCCGACGTACATCGTCGCGCAAGGGAAGATCGGGGGTAGCGAACACAAGACTGCTGCGGTACTCGTTCATCGGAAACGCACACCCTCTTCAAGCGCAAAGTCGTCGAAGACTAACCCAAAAGGATTAGATGATCGCGTCAGCCGCAACGGTTTCACTACGAACCGTTGCGCGACAGCCGCCGCCGGGAGCGATGCTTTCGATGCATGCGCACGGGCGAGCGATCAGGGGGTATCGGTCATGCGCCAGTGCGCGCTGCGTACTGGTCGCGGTCAGGCACCACGCGCCAGCGCCTTCGCAGCAACGTCGCAACGGGTTGCGTGACAAGCCCGCACTGGTGCGCGACGGGGTATTAGCCGTAACCACCTCACCGCGCGCCACTGCCTTGCGACCGACGCAGGCGCAGCCCGATCACCGTTTGCGCGCAGCCGCGCTGCCCTTCGCCGGCGCCGGTTCGCCGAGATTGCTCTTCAACCACTGCTCGCTCTCGGCCAGCATCTGCAGGATCGATTGCCGTGCGCGATACGCGTGCGATTCGTTGGGCAGCAGTACCAGCCGCGCGGTGCCGCCCAGGCCCTTGATCGCGGCGAACATGCGCTCGCTCTGGATCGGGAAGGTGCCGGTGTTGTTGTCGTCCTGGCCGTGGATCAACAGCAACGGGTCCTTGATCTTGTCGGCGTAGTTGAACGGCGACATCGCCTGGTACACCGGCTGCGCCTGCCAGTAATTGCGTTCTTCGGCCTGAAAACCGAACGGCGTGAGCGTGCGGTTGTACGCACCGCTGCGCGCGATGCCGGCCTTGAACAGGCGCGTATGCGCGAGCAGATTCGCGGTCATGAAGGCGCCGTACGAATGCCCGCCGATGGCGATGTGCTCGCGGTCGGTGACCCCGCGCCGCACCACTTCATCCACCGCCGCCTGCGCGTCGGCGACCAGCTGCGGCACGTAGGTGTCATTGGGTTCGGCATCGCCCTCGCCGACGATCGGCATGGTCGGGTTATTGAGCACCACATAGCCGATCGCCAGAAATGCCTGCGGGCCCCAGTAGCTGATCGCATTGAAACGGTAAGGCGAGTCGGTGACCTGGCTGGCGGTGTCGGCGCTTTTGAACTCGCCCGGATACGCCCACATCAGCAGCGGCCGCGGGCCATCGCGTTTGGGGTCGTAACCGGGCGGCAGCAACAGCGTGGCGGTGAGGTCCACGCCATCGGCGCGCTTGTAGCGGATCTGCTCTTTCTGCACGCCGCGCAGCTGTGGCAAGGGATGCGCGAAGTGGGTCAACGCACGCGGTGCGGGCGTTGCATCGCCCAGCGCCTGCACGAAATAGTTGGCCGGTTCTTCAGGCGATTCGCGGCTGAGCAGCAACTGCGTGCCTTGCGCATCCAGCAACGCCAGCGGTGCGGAATAGGTGGGTGCCTGCGAATGGAACAGCCGTGTGGCGCGCTTGCTTTGCAGATCGAAACGGTCGACGAACGGGCGGTCGCCTTCCGGCGAGGCGCCCTTGCCGAGCAGGAACAGGCTATTGCCATCGGCACTGGTCTGCAGCAATGGGCGGCCCTTGCCGTCGGCCACCGTCGCCGGCGTGCCAGGGTCGTTGTAGCGGTCCTGCGAGGACCGGTCCCAGAGCAATTCGGGTGCGCGCTGCGGCTGGTCCGGCGCAACCCGCCACTGCTTGGTGCGGCGGGTCTTCCACCAGCTCTCGCTGAGGATGGCCAGATCGCCCCGGCCCCATTGGATACCTTCAAAACGGCTGCCCAGCTGCGCCAGCGTGACCGGCGCGCGCGCGAACGGCGCGGCCTGCATCAGCACCGCATCGCGGATCTTGCTGGCGCGTGCCGGGTCGCCGCCGTCCTGCGCTTCGGCCCACACCAGTGTGGCCGGCGCATCACCGCGCCAGGCGATGTCGCGCACGCCAGTGGGCACCGCGTCGCTGCCGGTCGGCAGGCCTTCGACCAGCGGCAGCTTGGCGATCTGCCGCACCAGCTTGCCCTGCAGGTCCAGCACCTCGATGCGGCGTGCGAAGTTGTCCACCGGCACCACATACGAGAACGGCCGCTCGCTGCGTTCGCTCAGGATGTAACGGCCATCCGGCGACACCGACAGGTTGAGATAGATGCCGGGCGCAGCGATCGGGCGCACCTGCCCGGTCACGCTGACGATGATCGGCTGGCTGGTGGCGTAGTACTCGAACACGCGCGCATCGGTCTCGTTGCGCAGCAGGTCCTGATAGGTCGGCAGCGAGCGCACGCCGGCAGCAGCGCTGGTCTGCTGGGTCGCAGGACCGTCCGGCACTGCATCGCGCGTGGGCGGCGCGCCCTGCCCGGCCACTTGCTGCTGCACCAGCAGTCCGCTGCCATCGGGCAACCAGCGCAACTCGTCGTTGACGCTGGTGTTCAAACCGGCCACCAGGCGCTTCGCCTGCCCGGCAGCCACGTCCACCAGCCACAGTTCGTTGGCCCCGCTGGCCGCATCCTCGCGGCGGAACGCCAGGTAGCGTTGATCCGGCGACCAGCTCAACGTGGCCAGCGACAATGGCGTCGGCAGGCCGGCAATCTGCCGCTCGCTGCCATCGGCCACCGACAGCAGCCACAGCTTGCCGGCGAAGGAAAACCGGCTGCTGGCGAAGGTCTTCGGATGGATCCGCAGGCCGGCCAGCTTGAGCTCGGGTTGGGCCACCTCAGCGATATCCGGCAGCGCCGGCAACTGCAGCATCGCGCCAAGGTCGCGTTTGGGCGACAACTGCAGCAGCGGCGCGCGCGGCGCGTCCACGACCTCCTGCAGCGCCTTGGAGGGCAGCTGGTAGCCATTGCTCGCCGCGCTGGCCGTGGCAGGCTGGGCCGCTGGCGCGGCAGCAGCAAAAGCCAGCGGCGCTGCGCTCAGCGCCAGCATGCTCGCCAGTACCCGTCCGTGCTGCATCCAACGTTGCCTCATCGGTGTCCCCTGCATGACTTGTCCCCGGTCTGGATCCAGCGTGGACCTTAGCAGGCGCCCGCGCGTGGCTCCCCCTGCCGTTGGTTGGGCCGATGCCGATTCATGCCGGAGGGGGGTGCTGCCGATATACTCATCGCTCTCGTCGAGGGGCGCTGCGACCGGTATGGCGGACTGATCCGCCAACTGCACACACCGTGCAGGCACACGGCCAGGCTCGACAAGCATTCATCGTTCAACGGCGCCCGGAATTGCAGACATTGATCTGCCTACCGGAGCTATTGCATGAACGCTGTCACGAAAATCGCCCCACAGACCGACTACAAGGTCGCCGACCTCTCCCTGGCCGATTGGGGCCGCAAGGAGCTGGACATCGCCGAGCACGAGATGCCGGGCCTGATGTCGATCCGCCGCAAGCATGCGCAGAGCAAGCCGCTGAAGGACGTGCGCATCACCGGCTCGCTGCACATGACCATCCAGACCGCCGTGCTGATCGAAACGCTCAAGGACATCGGCGCCAACGTGCGCTGGGCCTCGTGCAACATCTTCTCGACCCAGGATCACGCCGCCGCCGCCATCGCGGTCAGCGGCACGCCGGTGTTCGCCTGGAAGGGCGAGACGCTGGAAGAGTATTGGGACTGCACCCTGGACGCACTGACCTTCACCCTGCCCGACGGCACCCTGACCGGCCCGGAGCTGGTGGTGGACGACGGCGGCGACGTCACCCTGCTGATCCACAAGGGCTATGAGCTCGAAAACGGCAGCACCTGGGTCGACGAGCCGGCGGCTTCGCACGAAGAAGGCGTGATCAAGGCGCTGCTCAAGCGCGTGGCCGTCGAGCGTCCGGGGTACTGGACCCGCGTGGTCAAGGACTGGAAGGGCGTTTCCGAAGAGACCACCACCGGCGTGCACCGCCTGTACCAGATCGCCGAAGCCGGCAAGCTGCTGATCCCGGCCATCAACGTCAACGACTCGGTCACCAAGAGCAAGTTCGACAACCTCTACGGCTGCCGCGAGTCGCTGGCCGATGGCCTCAAGCGCGCGATGGACGTGATGCTGGCCGGCAAGGTCGCGGTGGTCTGCGGCTACGGCGACGTGGGCAAGGGCAGCGCGGCTTCGCTGCGTAACTATGGCGCCCGCGTCATCGTCACCGAGATCGACCCGATCTGCGCCCTGCAGGCGTCGATGGAAGGCTTCGAAGTCAACACCATCGAATCCACCCTGGGCCGCGGCGACATCTATGTCACCACCACCGGCAACAAGGACATCATCACCGTCGAGCACCTGCAGGCGATGAAGGACCAGGCCATCGTGTGCAACATCGGCCACTTCGACAACGAGATCCAGGTCGATGCGCTGAATGCACTCAAGGGCGTGGAGAAGATCAACATCAAGCCGCAGGTCGACAAGTACGTGTTCGCCAACGGCAACGCGATCTTCCTGCTGGCCGACGGCCGCCTGGTGAACCTGGGCTGCGCCACCGGCCACCCGAGCTTCGTGATGTCCAACTCGTTCGCCAACCAGACCCTGGCGCAGATCGACCTGTGGGAAAAGCGCGACAGCTACGAGAAGAAGGTCTACATCCTGCCCAAGCACCTGGACGAAGAAGTCGCGCGTCTGCACCTGGAAAAGATCGGCGTCAAGCTGACCACCCTGACCAAGGACCAGGCCGAGTACCTCGGCGTGGACGTGGCCGGCCCGTACAAGCCGGATCATTACCGCTACTGATCCATTGGCAACACATCGCCATGCAGACAAGAACGGGCGCCGCAAGGCGCCCGTTTTTGTGCGATCAGTGGACCAAGCGCGCCTCGAATGATGCTGCCACCGGCGCTGCCCCATAAGCTGAGGATGCCGGCGCCCCCATTCGCTGCGACAATGCCCGCCCGATACAAACGCCGGAGCCCATACCCGATGTCGCTGGAGACACAAGCCGAACGATTCATGCAGACCCTGGAGTCACTGGGTGGCTCTGCAGGCAACGGCAAGCTGGGCGGCGCGCTGGGCTGGGCCGACAGCACCTACACACGGATCAAGGCTCACCTGATCGCACAAGGCCGCATCGTGCCCGGTGGTGGCCGCGGTGGTTCCGTATCGATCGCTGACGCCAGGCCCGCGCCTGGCAGGCAGCGTGGCGCCGCATCGCCTACGCCGCGCGCCAAACGCGGCAGCACGAAGACGGAGCAAGGCAGCCACAACGCCTACGTCCAGGCCTTCAATGCCATCGACAAGGCCATGCGCAACGATGAAGGCCTGGCCTCGGAGCTGGACTACGCCGAGCAGACCTCGTGGCTGCTGTTCCTCAAGTACCTGGACGACATGGAACACGAATGGGCCGATGAGGCCGCGCTCAAGGGCAAGCCCTACGCGCCGCTCCTGACCCGGCCCTACCGCTGGCAGGACTGGGCTGCGCCGAAGACGCGGGACGGCAAGCCCGACCCCAACGCGCGCACCGGCAGCGATCTGATCGAGTTCGTCAACGGCAAGCTGGTCAAGCACCTCAAGTCGTTCAAGGACAGCACCGTGCAGGCCGACAGCCTGCAGTACAAGATCGGCGAGATCTTCTCGGAAGTCTCCAATCGCTTCCGCTCCGGCTACACCCTGCGCGACGTGCTGGAGATCGTGGACACGCTGAGCTTCGGCAGTTCACAGGCCAAGCACGAGCTGTCCGAGCTGTACGAGACCCGCATCAAGCGCATGGGCAACGCCGGCCGTAACGGCGGCGAGTACTACACGCCGCGCCCGCTGATCCGCGCGATGATCCAGGTGGTACAGCCGCAGATCGGCGAGACTATCTACGACGGCGCCTGCGGCAGCGCCGGCTTCCTGTGTGAGGCCTGGGAGCATCTGCGCCGCGATGACCTGTCGGCCAAGGACTGGGACACGCTGCAGCGTAAGACCTTCTACGGACAGGAGAAGAAATCGCTGGCCTACGTGCTGGGCGTGATGAACATGATTCTGCACGGCATCGACGCGCCCAATATCCGCCACGCCAATACGCTGTCGGAAAACGTCATGGACATCCAGCAAAAGGATCGCTTTGATGTCGTGCTGGCCAACCCACCCTTCGGCGGCGGCGAGCGCAAGGAAGTGCAGCAACACTTTCCCATCCGCTCGTCGGAGACGGCCTACCTGTTCCTGCAGCACTTCATCCGCAAGCTCAAAGCCGGTGGACGCGGCGCGGTGGTCATCAAGAACACCTTCCTCAGCAATACGGACAACGCCAGCGTCGAGCTGCGGCGCGAACTGCTGGCCAGCTGCAACCTGCACACCGTGCTCGATTGCCCGTCCGGCACCTTCCAGGGCGCGGGCGTGAAAACCGTGGTGCTGTTCTTCGACAAGGGCGCGCCGACGAGCAAGATCTGGTACTACCAGCTCGACCCCGGCCGCTCGATGGGAAAAACCAATGCGCTGAATGATACGGATCTTGCGGAATTCGTAGCACTGCAAAAAGCCAAAGTGAGCGGCGAGAAGAGCTGGACGGTCGACGTGTCCAACGTGGACGCCCCCACCTGCGACCTGTCAGTTAAGAACCCGCATGCGCCTGAGGCTGCGCCGCAACGCACCCCGCAGCAAATCATCGAAGATATGCTGGCGCGGGATGTGGAGACGGCGAAGTTGTTGGCGCAGGTGAGGAAGATGCTGTGAGTTGCTCTGCACTCGCCCGGCCAGTTAAAACGTCGTGGCCAACCAGTCCACTGGCTGAACTTGCTGAAATGTTCTCCGATGGTGACTGGATAGAATCGAAAGACCAGTCAACGTCAGGTATCCGCTTGCTTCAAACTGGCAACGTCGGAGGAGGCGAATTCAAAGATCGGGCTGAAAAGGCGCGCTTCATCAGCGCTGGCACCTTCGCTCGATTGAACTGCACGGAGGTCTTAGCCGGAGACATCCTGATCTCACGCCTTCCTGATCCTGTGGGCCGCGCATGCATCGTGCCCGAATTGGATACCCGGATGATCACGGCGGTTGACTGCTCGATCGTTCGTCTCGATGAACAACTGATCCTTCCGAAGCTCTTCGTCTACTTTACTCAGACGGACGCCTATCTTTCGGAGGTGGCCGCACTATGCACCGGAACAACCCGGAGCAGGATCAGTCGTACCGCGTTGGGTCAAATCGAGTTTCCGACCCCTCCGATGGACGAACAAAAGCGCATCGTCGCAGTGCTGGATCAGGCCTTCGGCGCCCTCGACCGCGCCTGCGCCAATGCCGAAGCCAATCTCGCTGACGGGCAAGCGCTGTTCGAGCAAGTATTACTTTCAACGTTTGACGAACTTCTGCCCACCGCAAACATGAAGACACTCGCAGAAACGGCGAAAGACTTCTCACGTGGAAAATCCAAGCATCGCCCCCGCAATGATCCAGCGCTTTATGGCGGCAAGTATCCTTTCATCCAGACGGGCGACGTGCGTAAAGCTCAAGGCGGCATCCGGGAGTTTTCGCAGAGCTACAACGAGATGGGTCTGATGCAGAGCAAACTATGGCCGGTCGGCACAGTTTGCATCACCATCGCCGCAAACATTGCAGACACCGGCGTGCTGGAGATCGAGGCATGTTTTCCTGACAGCGTAATCGGAATGGTCCCCAAGCCCGATGAAGCAACGCCCTACTATGTGGAGTACATGCTTCGCTACTTCGCAGAGGAATTGAAGCTCAAAGGCAAAGGCAGCGCACAAGACAACATCAATCTCGCGACGTTCGAGGAGTCGGAGTTCCCGTTCCCGCCTCTTAACCAACAAGAGGCGATCGTGAAAAAGCTAAACGCCCTTTCAACTCACGTTGCAAACCTGCGAGCCAGATACACGCACATTGCTGCAGAAGTCGCCGCCCTCCGCCAATCCCTACTCCAAGCCGCCTTCTCCGGCCAACTGACGTAATTTCTTCGCCATGACCGATGCCAGTACCTACGATCGCCCATGGAAATCCTTTCAAGATCAGCTCTTGATGCTGGAAGAGCGCGGCTTGGCCCTGTCGGACAGGGAATGGGCACTGGCGTGGCTGCAGCGTGTCGGCTACTACCGGCTCAGTGCGTACTGGTATCCGTTCCGGATCTTCCGGCATGAGCAGGACCCGCAATCGGGGTCGATCCGCTCGGTGCGCACGGATCACTTCATGCCAGGGACAACGTTCACCGATGCCATCGAACTGTATCTGTTCGATCGTCGGCTACGCGTGCTGCTGGCAGATGCCCTTGAACGAATCGAAGTGTCGCTGCGGGTGGAGGTGGCATACCGACTGGGCAAAGTCGACACCTTCGCCCATCTTCATGAGCGCAACTTCCACCCCACGTTCCGCGAAAAAAGAGCGCCGCAGACGAACCAGACATTCTTCGCCACATGGCAGATGAAGTACCAGAGCTTGGTGCAGCGCTCCCGCGAGGACTTCGTCAAGCACTATCGTGAGAAGCATGGCCCGGACCTGCCGATCTGGGTCGCTATCGAGGTGTGGGACTTCGGTGCAGTCTCGCAACTGCTGGCCATGATGAAAGTGCCCGACCAGCAGGCCATCGCTGAGCGCTATGGAATTGCCGACTGGAAGGTGTTCGCAAGCTGGGTGCGCTGTTTGAGCTACCTGCGCAATCTGGTGGCCCACCACAGCCGCGTGTGGAACCGAAACATGGTGAGTTCTCCCATTCCACCGTCAACCGCATGGCCTGCTTGGGGCGCTGCATTCGAGAACAGGCAGGATCTGCTGACCAAGCCGTTCATCCAGTTGGCGATGGTCTGCCATCTGGTGCGCGTGGTGTGCCCCGGAAGCAGTTGGCCAGAGCGGATGGCGGCGCATCTCGACGCCTTTCCGTCTCAGGCATCTACACGCCAGTTGTCTAGCGCGGACATGGGAGCGCCCAACGGTTGGAAAGACTGGTGGCTGGCGGGCGACAGGCAATAAGAACCCCCGCGTAGATTCCCGAGGGAACCAAGAGGCGGGGGTCGTGTTGCGACAAGTCTAACCGAGCGGGCTTTGAATCGCCAATACGCATAATCAAAACTGCAAGGCGCGCGTTGCTCGAGACGCTGATGCGCCTGTGACACTCCCGTGCTACATTTGGGCATCCTGACCGGGAGCCCCGCATGAGCACCACCACCATCCGCCTGCCGGACGCGCTCAAGGCCCGCATCGCCAAGGCCGCGCAAGCGGCTGGCACCACGTCGCACAACTTCATCCTGGAAGCCATTGCCGAGAAGGCCGAGCTGGCCGAGCGACGCACCGACTTCCATGCAGAGGCCGAACGCCGTTGGGCCGAATTCCTCGAGACCGGCGAGAGCATTCCCTGGGAAGAGATGCGCCGCTATCTGATGGAACGCATTCACGGCAATAACACGCCACTTCCCGTCCCCCGCAAGTTCGCGAAATAGCGTGGCGCGCGTCGAGTTCCTGCCCTCTGTCAACGAGGACCTGCGGCGCATCATCGGCCACCTGGAACAGCACGAGGCCGAGCATATCCAGGAGCGTCTTGGCGAAATCGTCAGCGCATCCGATGTGCTCACCAACAATCCACTGATCGGGCGCATGACGCGCAACGATCTGCGTGAACTGGTCATTGGCCAAGGCACTCGCGGATACATTGCCCTCTACCAGTATGTAACCGAGCTGGACACCGTATTTGTCCTGGCGATCCGCGCACAACGCGAGGCGGGCTATGCACGCGATGCATGAAACCGAGGCCGACACCCGCGCCAACCGCATCGACCCGGTGCTGCGCGATGCCGGCTGGGGCGTGGTGGAGGGCGCGCAGGTCCACCGGGAACTGATCTGCCCTGGCCGCATCCTCGGCGGCGGCCAGCGCGGTACTTCGCTGTCAGCGGATTACGTACTGAGTTACCGAGGCCGCAAACTGGCGGTGATCGAAGCCAAGCGCGCCGGGCTGGGCCATACCGCAGGCGTCGGTCAGGCCAAGGACTATGCGGCGCGACTACAGGCCCGGTTCGCCTATGCCACCAACGGGATCGGCTGGTATGGCATCGACATGGACACCGGCGCCGAAGGCGACATCGCCTTGCCGTTCCCGACGCCGGAACACCTCTGGCTGCGCTGCTTCCCGCACGGCAACGACTGGCGCGAGCGCTTCGGCGCGGTCCCGTTCGAGACCGGCAGCGGCAAGTGGCAGCCGCGCTATTACCAGCACAACGCGATCACCGCGGTGCTGGAGGCAATCGCGACGGACCGCGACCGCATCCTGCTGACGCTGGCCACCGGCACCGGCAAGACATCCGTCGCGTTTCAGATCGCGTGGAAGCTGTTCCATGCCAAGTGGAACCTGAGCCGTGATCCGGTGCGTCGCCCACGGATCCTGTTCCTGGCTGACCGCAATATTCTTGCCGACCAGGCCTTCAACGCGTTCAGTGCGTTTGCGCCGGATGCGCTGTGCCGGATCCGGCCGGAAGAGATCCGCAAGAAGGGCGGCATTCCGCGCAATGCCAGCGTGTTCTTCACCATCTTCCAGACCTTCATGACCGGTGGCGGCGATACGGAAGGCCAGTCCGCTAGCGCGCAGTTCACCTTCGAAGGCTACGAGCCGGACTTCTTCGACTTCATCGTCATCGACGAGTGCCACCGCGGCGGTGCGCGCGACGAAAGCAGCTGGCGCGCGATCCTGGAGTACTTCAAGCCGGCCGTGCAGCTGGGCCTGACCGCCACGCCAAAGCGCGATGTCAATGGCGACACCTATGCCTACTTCGGCGAGCCGGTCTACACGTATGCGTTGAAGGAAGGCATCGGCGACGGCTTCCTCACACCGTTCAAGGTGCGGCAGATGGCCTCGACCCTGGACGAGTACACCTACTCCGAGGGCGATGTGGTACTGGAAGGTGAATTGGAACGCGGCCGCGTCTACACGGAAGCCGATTTCAACACCCGGCTGGTGATCGACCAGCGCGAGCGCAGCCGCGTGCAGGAGTTCATGGACCAGATCGACCAGCGCCAGAAGACGCTGGTGTTCTGCGCCACCCAGGAGCACGCCGCACGGGTACGCAACTTCATCAACCAGATCAAGGACAACCCGGACCCGCACTACTGCGAGCGCGTGACCGCCGACGACGGTGAGCTGGGCGAACGCCACCTGCGCGAGTTCCAGGACAACGAGAAGACCCTGCCGACCATCCTGACCACGTCGCAAAAGCTGTCCACCGGCGTGGACGCGCTGAACATCCGCAACATCGTGCTGCTACGCCCGGTCAAGTCGATGATCGAGTTCAAGCAGATCATCGGGCGCGGCACGCGCACGTTCGAAGGCAAGGACTACTTCACCATCTACGACTTCGTGAAGGCCTATGCGCACTTCAACGATGCTGCGTGGGATGGCGAGCCGCTGCCGCCGGATGATCCGTCCGAGCCGCGCAGACCACGGCGGCCCCGCGAGCGCGAGCCCGGCGCGCCTGGTGGCGGCGTCCGCGAACCCGAGCCGCCCAAGCGGGTCGTGGTCAAGCTCTCCGACGGCCGCGAACGCAGCATCCACTACATCGCCGCGACCACGTACTGGTCCAACGACGGCAGGATGATCACCGCCCAGGAGTTCATGCAGCAGCTGTTCGGCGACCTCGATGCGCTGTTAAAGAATGAGGACGAACTGCGCGCCATCTGGAGCGACCCGGACCGGCGCGAGGCCTTCCTCCAGCGCCTCACGGACCTGGGTTACGACGGCGAGCGTCTGGACGACATGCGGCGCCTGATCGATGCGCCCCATAGCGACATCTTCGACGTGCTGGCCTACGTGCGGTTCACCCTCGCACCGCTGTCGCGGATGCAACGGGTGCAGTCAGCGGCGTCCACCGGACTTGGCGGATACGAACGCGAGATGCGTTCATTCCTGGAGTATGTGCTGGGCAACTACGCGCGCAACGGTACCGGCGAACTGGCCAGCAGCAGGATCGGCGACATACTGCGGATCCGCTACGGCGGGGTCAATGACGCCAAGCGGATGCTGGGCAGCGTTGCAGAGATCCGCAGTGCATTCGTGGGGATCCAGGCGCACTTGTTCCGCTGATGTTCCGCTGATCCGCGGACGCATTAAACGCCAGCGGCGCGATCACAATCACGGCCGCCAGCAGGGAGTTGGACGGCCTGCGGCCGTCGCTGCCGATCATGTGCACAGCACGGGCGCCTTCGGGCGCCCGTGCTGCTTTCTGGCGGACCGACTGTTATCGGCAGCCTGTCACAGCGCGCCAAGGTGTGGCTTGCTGCGGTGCGCCGCCGCTAAAAGATGCCTGCGCCGAGTGTTCGCGTGCCCCGCGCGGTCGCCACGGCGCCGCTGAGTCCGTGGTTGCATCGACCAGACCTATAGTCGAGCACGCGCCAGAGCCAGGCACTGGACGCCGACCTGTCGCAGCGGCAGGCGCAGGAACAGGTGCAGCCCCAGCAGTCGCTGTCGCGCTGACCACGCGGGGCCGCGACGGCTCTAGACTGAGCGCGTTGGGTGCCCGTTCCGGGTCTTTGTACCGCGTGCCACGCACCGCGTCTGCACGCATGACGTGGAGACGTGTCGCGCAGCAGTGCCAAACCGTTTCAAATTCCCTCGTTAAAAGGAAACAACATGGGTAGCTTCAGTATCTGGCATTGGCTCGTCCTGCTGGTCATTTTCGGCCTTGCCGCTGCCGTCATCGCACTGGTGGTCTGGGCGGCCAAGCGTGCAACGCGCGCATCGGTCACATCCGCCACGCCACACTCGACAGCGATAAACACGGTGCAGTCTCGACTGGCGGAGCTGGAGACCCTGAAATCGCAACAAGTCATCACCGAAGCAGAATACAACCAGCGACGCGCCCGGATTCTGGATGGCATTTGAGTCACCGCCACCAGCCATGACTGATGTCCGCGCCGTTCTGGAGCAGCAGGTCCACGTCGTCTGCGAACGCGGCGACATGTCCGCACAATTGCGTGCGCATGGCACCGACGCCAAAGACGGCGTACGACTGCCATTCCACAGCCATCAGGAACTGGCGGAAATTTTCAGCCTGCTGCAGTCATTGCAGATTCCGTTTACCGATACACCAGCAGGATGGCCGCCGGCAGCGGTGTTTGCACAGCTCAGGGATCAGGGCCTGGTGCAAGGCGCAATCACCACGATTGCCTGGACGCGGCCCGATACCGCTGTCTTCGGCATCGGTTAGCGATGTTGAGCGTGTCGGGCAAACGCGTGCGCATGCATGCTTGCCTTACCTCACGATAAGTTTCGACGACGCAGGGCTTTTTAAAGCGCTTCATCTGTCACAACGGCGCGCGCCGCCGCTCCACCACCAGCATCCACACATCATCGGCAATCACGGCCGCCAATTCGCATTGCGCCCCCAGAACGCCACGCTGCGCCGATAGGCATCGCGGTCCAGGGCCACACCCGAGCCGCCTTCTTCCACGCCAAGCGCGTTGCGCAACATCGTGATCGGCGCCATCGGGATTTCGTCGGGTTCGGCGGTGTAGAGACAACCGACCACGCCCCAGTCCGCGTCGATGGGCGCGCCTTCCTTGGCGAGCTGATCGCGGCTGTAGAGGATGGGTAGCAGATACGCGGCCACCGGTGGCTCGACGCCTTCGAACCATCGCACCAATACCGGTAACTCCTGCGTGCTGCGCGCTTCATAACCGGAGCGCAGCTGGTGGCGGTTGTCGTCGGTGATCGGCACGGTGAGGCAACGGGTCGAGGTCCAGTTGCGATGCACATGCAGCTGGCAGAACGGCGCGTAGCCTTCGATGACGCGCACTGGCGCCTCGTCGTTGAGGCGCTGGATGAACTGCTCGGGTGTGCAATCCTGGATGGCGTTGCGACGGCCATCGCGTGGGAACAGGCGGGTACGGGCAAACGCGGTGAGAACGATCGACATGTCGAGATGATCGGCAGCAAAGACCGTCAGGGTAGCCTGCAGCCCTGCACGCGACCAGCTACCAGATCAGGTCGTCCGGCACCTTGAACTGGCTGTAATAGTCATCGTCGCTGTCTGTCGCTGCAGCGGCATCCATGCGGCCATGATCCAGCACCACGGCCTGCGCATCACGGCTGTAGACCTTCTCGGCGGCAGCGCGTGGAATCAGCTCGAAACCGTCGCCGTGGCGCACGATCACCACGGCGCCACTGGCCAGCTGGCTGCGCAATGCCGGGTTGACCAGCACACTGCGGATGACGCTGCCATCGTTGAAGCGGTAATCGATCTCACCCTCGCGCTTGATCTTGCTGGTGTCCACGATCTGCCTGATCTGAGCCAGGACTTCCTGCCGCCGCAGCTGCGTATTGCGCTCTTCGGCCAGCGCGCGATCGCGTTCTGCACGCTCGGCCTGCAGCCGTGCCGCATCCACCTTGTCGGCGTCCACCGGCGCCACCGCCGCACCCTTGGCATGCCGCTGTTTGACCTGCTCGCGTGCGACCTTGTCCACCTGGGCTTTTTTGACCAGGCCAGCCTTGAGCAGCTGTTCTTGCAATGGATTGCGCATGGGATCAGTGAGCGAAAGGATCTGCACACAGTTTAACGTGCTCCGCCCCCGCCCCGTGGCACGACACTAGATTGGCCAGGAACGGGCGGCGCGCAGCGTGTCACGCACGTTCAGGGCAAGCGCGCCGATACGGCGTGACGCGCTGTCGTCCCCGGACACCAGTGCCTGGCTTGCCCAACGCATAAAGCAGTGCGGCACCCTGCCTACCCATCTCGCCGATTTCGCAATAATATTCAGGCTCTTCAACGTATCAAGGACGAACGCATGATCATCTGGGGATCGGGTGGCGATGTCATCCCGTTGGGCGCTGCCAATACCGCCAACTGCAGCCAATGCGGGCAGGAGCGCAGTTTCCGCAACGTGCTGCATTATCGCTACGCCCATCTGTGGTATCTCTTCAGCTGGGTGACCAAGAAGCGCTACCTGCGTGTTTGCGACGGGTGCAATCACACCACACAGCTGGACACCAAGACCTTCGAAGCCACCTTGGGCACATCGCCGATTCCGGCCTATCGCCGTTTTGGCGGTCTGGTCTTGCTCTGCCTGATCGCAGCGCTGGTGGCCTTCGGCGCGTTCAGCTCGGCACAGACGTCCAAGCAGGACGATGCGCTGCTGGCGCAGCCCCGCCAGGGCGACCTGTACACGGTGGATCTGGAGGCGGTAGTACCCGGGGCATTCGAAGGACACGCCTACGGCGTGGTGAAAGTGGAACAGGTCAGCGGCCAGAGCGTGACCCTGGCGGTTCCGGCCAAGGGCTACAGCAAGTGGAAAGGCGCCGAGAGCGATGCGCGCGGCGTCACCGCACGGCAACCGGGGTACTACACCACCGACCGGGTCGAGGTCCCGCTGAGCAAACTGCAACAGCTGCACACCGGCAACGACTTGCGCCACGTCTATCGCAACTAGGCAGCGTACCGGCCTCTTCCGGTGCAGCAGTATCTGCTGCACCGCAAGCCGACACAGCGCATGCAGGCGTTTGATCTCGGTCGTCCATGCCGTGCGGCGAGGCTCACGCTGACCGCATGAGGCGATGCATGCATTGCCGACACCATGCATGGCTGCACGGATTGGCTACCACTCGAACGGCGCGATGACCGTACGTGCCCCGAGCAGGAAGGCGTCGGCCACATGCACGAACGGTGCGATATCCACCTCCGACTCGCCGGCGCGCACCAACTGCACAAACCGTCGATACAGCCCGTCGTATTCAGTGGATGCCGGCAGCGCTTGCGGCTGCCCGTCGATGCTCAATCTGGCCCCGCCCTCGCTGAGATTGAGCAGGCCGGCAGTCGTTTCGACTTGGATATCCCAGCGTTGATGACCGGTCTGCAGGAAATCGAATTCGGCCGTCACCGGCACACCGGCCGTATCGACAAACGCGAGTGTGGCGTACAGCGGCGCCTGGCGGTTTTGTGGTGTCTGCAGTTGCGCAGCGCGTAGCGCCAATGTGCGCGGCAGCAGATGGGTCGCGATGGACAGCGCGTTGATACCGGGATCGAACACGCCCATGCCACCGGGTTCCAGAATCCAGTCCTGCCCCGGGTGCCAATGGCGAATGTCTTCTTTCCAGGCGATATGCGCGCGCACGATCTGCTTGTCGGCCAGCCATTGGCGGGCGGGCTCCACGCCGGCGGCGCAACGCGAGTGCCAACTGGTGAACAGGCTGCGTTGCGCGCGCTGCGCCATCGCGCGCAGATCTTCGATCTCGGCGAGTGTGGCTGCTGGCGGCTTTTCCAGGAACACATGGCGACCGGAGGCCAATGCGGTCTGCGCCAGCGCGTGCCGCCCGACCGGCGGTGTGCACAACGCCACCGCTTCGATCTGCGGATGCGCGGCGAACGCCTCTTCCAGGGTCTGATACGACGGCACACCGTCGACCGTGCCGTGCCGGCTCACCGTCGCCACCAGCTGCACATCGTTGCGCGCGGCGATGGTGGGCACGTGCTGGTCGCGGGCGATCTTGCCGATACCGACAAGGGCAATGCGCAGTGCGTCTGGATGCTTCATCGGAACCTTCGTGTGGATGAGAAATAGCGGCCCGCGCACTTGTCCGATACAGACCAACGCGGCAGCGGCGCGATGCAGGAGCGCAGTGTACGGGCAGCCCCCGGCTCGCCGCGAGACATCGCTCCTGCGTGTTTTGCTATACCTCCGCCACCTGGTCGCGGCATGCAGGAGGTGGCGCTTGCAACACGGGACGCGCGCCGCCACACCCGGTCGTTGTCGTGTGTTGCTGCAGCGCTCCAGCACCGGATCGGGCGCGCGCGTGCCAACCGTGTCGACCCTGCCATCAGGTTGGTTGACCACGGCGTCGCGGCAGACCAGGATCGCCACCGACACGCGAAGGTGCCGATATCAATCGCCGCCACCCATCAAGGAGCACACCGATGTTGCATCACGTTTCGCTGGGCGTTCGCACCATCGAGGCATCCGCCGCTTTTTACGATGCTGCGCTCGGCGCACTTGGCTATGTGCGGGTGTGGTCCGATCTTGAACCGGGCACGCTCGACCAGGCCGTCGGCTACGGCAAAGCTGGCGGCGAAGACAGCCTGGCACTGAAGCAGCGGCAGGCGGCAGAGTGCGCACCAGGTGTCGGCTTCCATCTGGCATTCGCTGCGCACGACGCCGCTGCGGTGGATGCGTTTCATCAGGCCGCGTTGCAGCACGGCGGCCGCTGCAACGGCGCGCCCGGCCTGCGTCCGGATGACGGCCAGGCGTATTACGCCGCGTTCGTCGTCGATCCTGACGGGCACCACCTGGAAGCGGTGGTCGGCAGCGCCGCATAGGCATTGCCGGCAACGCGGCGCGTCGATTGACAAGGCGCCGGGCAACACGGCCACAGGGCGATCGCGCGGGTGCTGGTCACGCTTCGGCCATCCTGCTGCACATGCAACGCGCTACGACAGCGATGCAGCAAACCCGATTGCCGGCAGCTGCCTGACAGCCGACCGGTATCGCCACGCAGTCGACCATGCGCGGTCACATCTCCAGCACCACCTTGCCCAGATGGCTGCCCTGCTCCAGGTACCGATGCGCTGCAGCGGCCTCGCGCAGCGGAAAGCACTTGTCCAGCAACACACGCAACCTGCCTTGTTCGATCCACGGCCACACCACGCGCTCCACTTCTGCGGCCAGCCGCGCCTTTTCGTCAGCACTGCGCGGGCGCAGCGTCGATCCGGTGAGGATGGCCTGCTTGCGCATCAGCAGTGGAATCGGCACCTCGATCTTCGACCCGGCCTGCGACGCGATATAGACGATGCGCCCGCGCGGGTTGAGCGCTTCCAACGTGTCGGCAAATACCGCAGCGCCCACCATGTCGAGCGACACATCCACCCCGCCGTGCGCCTTGGCCACGGCGACGAACGATTCGGTGGTCGAGTCGATCGCCACATCGGCGCCCAACTCACGCGCTTGCGCGGCCTTGCCGGCAGAGCGCGCGGTGGCCAGCACATGCGCGCCGGCCGCCTTGGCCAACTGGATCGCGGTCACACCGATCCCGGAGGTGGCGCCATGCAACAGCAACCACTCGCCGGCAGCCAGCCGGCCATGCTCGAACAGATTGGCGTAGGCAGTGAAGACGGTCTCCGGCAGCGCCGCGGCGTGCACCAGATCCATGCCGGCGGGAATCGGCAACACATGCCGCGCGTCCACTGCCGCGTACTGCGCGTAACCGCCACCGGCCAGCAATGCACAGACCCGATCGCCCACCTTCCAGCGACCAGCCGGCTCGACGATCTCGCCGGCGATTTCCAGACCCAGCGTTTCCGGCGCACCAGGCGGTGGCGGATAGTGGCCTGCGCGTTGCAGCAGATCGGGCCGATTGATGCCGGCGGCGTGCACGCGGATCAACACCTGCCCCGGCGCCGGGCGCGGGCGCGGTTGCTCGCAGGCATACAGCGCATCCGCGTCGCCCTTGCCATCGGCAATGGCGATGGCGGTCATCGTGATCTCGCTCATACAGGCGCTCCGTAGAAAGTGCGCCGAGTGTAAGCATGCCTGCGTCAACGCCTGGCGCAGGTGTGCATCGGAACGCGTCACCAGGAACCAACGCTCCACACGCCAAGGCCGCGCCGTACCACGCGCGTCTGCCCCGGCAGACGCGCACGGCAGACACTCACTCCTCGCTGGGAGCGGGGCCCTGATCGATGTACTGACGAATCGCCTCGAATACCTTCGAGGTGCCATCGTCCTGGTCAGAGGGCAGGCGTGCAGCGAAGTCGCTCAGCAGCTTGTCGCCATCCACGCCCGGTTGCTCGGCCAGGGCAAGCGCCAGATCGCCGACGCTGCGCGCCAACGCAACCCAGATGCGACCCAACGATTCGGCGATGACGTCCATTTCCTCTTCTTGCATGTCGCGCTCCGGTCAAGTTACGTGGGGTGCCTCAGCTTACAGTGCGACAGACATCCAGACACGCCGCACGAGCAGACCCGACCATTCGACGGGCACATGCACCGACGACGCAGCTTGCGACACAGCGGAATCGGGATACGCGCAACCAAATATGCATTCATCGCGATGAAGCGATATTATGCGTGCACGATCCGCCGGACCCGCCGCGATGACGCAGCTCAGCTTCGAGTTCTACCCGCCCAAGACCGACGACCAGCGCGCGCAGCTGGACCGCACCGCAGCCAAGTTGAAGGGCTACGCACCGGAGTATGTGTCGTGCACCTTCGGTGCCGGCGGCTCCACGCTCAGCTACACCTCCGAAACGGTGCGCCACCTCAAGCAGAAGCATCGCTTCGAGGCCGCCCCGCATCTGTCCTGCGTCGGCGGCAGCCGCCAGGAAATCCGCGAACTGCTCAAGCTGTACCGCGCGATCGGTTGCACCCGCATCGTGGCGCTGCGCGGCGACCTGCCCTCGGGCATGGGCCACCCGGGCGACCTGCGCTATGCCTCGGACCTGATTGCCTTCATCCGCGCCGAACATGGCGATGCCTTCCGCATCGAAGTCGGCGCGTATCCGGAAACCCATCCGCAGGCGACCGATGCACTGAGCGATCTGCGTTACTTCAAGGCCAAGGTGGATGCCGGCGCCGACGCGGCGATCACCCAGTATTTCTACAACGCCGATGCCTACTTTCATTTCCGCGATGCGGTGCAGCGCATGGGCGTGGAGATCCCGATCATCCCCGGCATCATGCCGATCTCCAATTTCTCGCAGCTGCGGCGGTTTTCCGAGCAGTGCGGTGCGGAGATTCCACGTTGGATCGGCAAGAAGATGCAGTCCTACGGCGACGATGCCGATGCGGTGCGCGCCTTCGGGGCCGAAGTGGTGGCCAGCTTGTGCGAGCGCCTGATCGCCGGCGGCGCGCCGGCCCTGCACTTCTACACGCTCAACCTGGCCAAGCCGACCACGCAGGTGTTGCAGCTGCTCGGGCGCTGAGCTGAGCGAAGCCGACGAAAAGCGCGCTTGCCGGCACGCGCCTGACCGCCCGCGCTTCGCAGACGCGCACCTGGGCCAACGATCATTGCCCAAACGGGCACTCCGTTGCCCGCCGGCTCACGCACGCACCGTTACGCTGCGCCGATGCCTCGTCTCCTGCTGCCGTTGCTGCTGTTGTTCTGCCTTTGCCCCGCCGCGCGCCTGCAGGCGCAGGAGATCCGTCGCTGCGTGACGCCCGATGGGCAGACCATGTTTACCGACCGCCGCTGCGAAGACGTGGGCGCGGCCTCGCGGCCACCGCCTGCCGCACGTCCCCAGGGCAACACCGGCCTGTATCGCAACGGCTGCCCGCGTCGACTGAGCGAACTGGTGTCGTTGCTGCAACTGGCAGTGGACAGCCGCGACGTCAATCGCCTGTCCAGCCTGTATCTGTGGAGCGGGCAATCCGATGCCGCTGCCAACCAGGTGTTGAGCCGCCTGGAAGCCATCGTGCAGCGCCCCCTGCTGGACATCGTGCCGATGTACCCGCAACGCGACCCGTCACCGTGGGAGCGCGATACCAACAGCGCCTCGACCACGGCCGTGCCACTGGACAACCCCGCGATCGACGCAGCGCCAACCCAAGACCCGGGCCGCCCACGTCCGTGGGGACTGCGACTGGAGCAGAACCTCGCCAGCGGCACGCCCGCACGCAGCGTGTTGCGACTACGCCGGCAGTACAACTGCTTCTGGGTGACGTTTTAGCGCAGCGCCCGGCTGACACGACTCTGCCGGATCGCAGTGGAGACGTGCCTGCGTTGGCTAGGAGGCAATGCGCCCATCGGCTACGCAACACTTGAGACCACAGGCCTCATCGGGTGCGCGTGCAGGCTACGCGGCGAGCCTGCCCATGATCTGCGCGACTGCCTGCTGCGGGCTCAGCACGGCGCTGTCGATCACCTCATGCGGCTCGGTCCACGCCGCGTAGTCATGCGCGAGCACGGAGGACCAATCCGGCACGCGCAATCCGACGACGTCGCCGTGCCGCGATTCCACGCGCTGCCGATGCACATTGCGATCGCTGCACACCACTTCGATCTCCAGTAAGCGGCTGCGTGTGCGACGCGCGACACCACGCCACGCTTCACGGGTGACCGGCAATGGGTTCACGCAATCGGCGACCACCACGCGACCCTGCTGTAGATTGGCCTCGGCAAGCGCGTAAGCGATCATGTAGCCGGCTGGTCCGACGTCGTTGGCGAGTGCACCACTTTCGCGTAGTGATTGCTCGATGGTATCGATGCGCAAATAAAACCCAGTGCATTGCGCCAGTAGCGCCTGGGCAATACAACTCTTTCCGACGCCCGGCAATCCGCCGAACACCACCAACGCAGGCGACGGCTCGGTCACTGCGACCAGAGCGACCGAATCGCCGCGATCCCTTGCGCGCCATGCGCACGTGCCTGGCTCAGATCACCGACCTGCATGCCGCCGAGCGCATAGATCGGCAGCGAAACGTGCTCGCGCAAGGCTTCAAAGCCCTGCCATCCCAAGGGCGTGGCACCAGGATGCGAAGCCGTGCTCTGCACCGGCCCGAGCACCGCGAAATCGCAGCCGATACGCTGTGCGTGGCGCAAATCCTCCAGCCCATGACACGAGGCGGCCACCAGCTGGTCCGGCGGCAAGGGGCGCTCACGCAGCGTGGCCAGTTGTTCCGAGCCCAGATGCACGCCGATGCCGAGTTCACTGGCCAACGCGATGTCGCGATTGAGCAGCAGCTGCGCACGCGACCGCCCCCGCAGCGTCATCACCTGCTGCAGCAATGCCCGCCAGCGCGCCGACTCGATCTGCCGCGCACGCAGCTGGATGCGCGTGATGCCAGCCTGCATCGCGCGCTCCAGCCCTTCCAGCCACAGCTCAGCGTCCTCCGGTTCCGGCGTGATCAAATAGCGGTCGGGTTGCCGCAGCACACCCACCACCGGCACGTCGGCCGGCGGCATCGAATAGCGGGTCAACTTGTCTGCCGCCACCCAGGTCATCGCCTGACCTTCGCGGCCGCGCGGGCTGCCCTTCCAGGCGGTGATATGGCGCACTTCCAGGCGCAGGCGCTTGTCCGGGTACAGCTGCGGCACGTCCATCAGCCACTCGCCCACCTGCGCCTCGATGCCGAGTTCTTCGTTGAGCTCGCGCACCAACGCTTGTTCGGAGGTCTCGCCGGGCTCGCGCTTGCCGCCGGGGAATTCCCACAGGCCGGGCATGTCGCGGGTTTCGGTACGACGCGTCAACAGGATGCGGCCGCGCGCGTCGGTGATCACGCCGGCAACGACGTGGATGGATCTCAGGGAATCGGGCATGGGCACAAGAGTGCCGCGAGTGAGCCATTCAGCGCAATCGTTTGAGGGCTGGGATTGGAGATTCGGGAATCGGGATTGGTCGAAGCACGCACCATGCCCGCCGTTGCAATTCCCGATTCCCGATTCCCGCCTACAACGGATGCCCGATGCGCCACAGCACCCCGCTGGGATCGTGCAAGGTGAAGTCGCGCGCGCCCCACGGCCGGTCTTCCGGCGCACTGCACGTCACGCCGAACTGCTCGTCCAGGCCCGTGTCGTGCACGTGCTGCCACCAGCTGTCGGCATCGTCCACCCATAGATGCAGCATCAGGTTCTCGGCCAGCTCGCGCAGATAGAAATCCTGCAGCAGAAAGGCGCAATGCGCGCCATGCCGGAAGCAGGTCACATTGCCCACCTCGTCCTCCTGCACGAACCCCAGCGCGCGATAGAACCGCTGCGACAGCGCGTAATCGCGCGCAGGCACGAATACCTTCAATTGCTGGCTGGACAGCGCCATGACCGCACTCCACGCAGGACATGGGCCGAGCATACGCCCCCCTCGCGCAGGCGGTGCATGGGTGTGGCGCGGCGGTGGAGCGCAGCAAGGTCACGGCGGCGCGACGCGCACGGGCCGCACCGTGTTTTGCGAGGAAACGGCTACGAGTGCCGTTTCAGGTGCCGGGCCAGTCAAGATGGCGCCAAAGACGCGAGCGACCGGAGGCAAGCCCTGCGCTCCCCACCCTCCCTCTGAACGCACAGACAGGATGGATACTATGACTTCCAGGATCGACGCTGCATTCGAACGATGGGTGATCCCGCCCTCGCCCCGCAGCGGACCTCGCCGCCTGCAACGGTGAGCCGCTCCAAAGCCGGTTCGGCGGCGGCATTCGCTCTGGATTTTTTGAAGAGAGGCTTGAGCCAGTGCGCCAGATACGTTTTCGCAGCGGGTACGCCAAATATTCGGATCTGGCCATGCTGTTGGCTTATGTGGGGGACAGCGATCCCTTCGACCCGCCCACCAAGCTCATCGTCCTCGACGACGCAACATCCACTCCCGCGTGGGGCCTGCAAAACCTCGACGATGTGGTCGTGGATGTCTGCACCTTCCGTTCGGGCACGATGGACCGTCCGGCGTTCGTCTGCGTTTCGGAAGAAGGCAAGGTGTGGTTCCATCAAAAGGAATCGGTCATCGAGGACATTCCCGATGCGGGCCTTTACAAGCCGACGTCGCGCAAGCTCGGCTATCTCGGCGGCATCCGGCAACTCGGAAGCGAACTTTACGCCTTCGGCTATGCCGGCCAGATCTATCGGCGGAGCGCACCGGGGAGATGGGAGCCTGTCGATCGGGGAATCATCGGGGTGCCCGGCGACCACTACGACGTGGCCGACCTGTGCCTGTCGGGCAACACCCTGTATGCGGTCACGAAACTGGGCGACCGGGGGCGCATCTATTCGCGCAGTGGCGATCGATGGATCCCCGAAGACAATCCGTCAGGTGCCTGGCTCAATGCCATCGCAGCCGATCAGGACGGAACGCTCTGGATCTGCGGCCGCAACGGCACGCTTCTGAAAGGCAACGCCGCAACCGGCTTCAGCCGGGTTGGCGCTGCCGGATGCACTGAGGAATTCCTGTCGGTCGCGCTGTTTGGCGGAACGCTCTGGTTGAGCTCGGCGACCTCGCTCTACACCTGGTCATCGGACCGGCTGTGCAGGGTCGATACCGGCATCTCTCCCGATCTCCGCAGTGCCAACCGCCTGCAGGTCGCAGATGGCGTGCTCTGGTCGTTCGGCTACGACGACGTGCTGCGATACGACGGAGAAAGATGGACGCGCTTGATCTGCCCAGGCACCGAGCCATTTCCCGCGAAAGGCAGCCAATAGCCGGCAATGCCCAATGTGCACTCGCCGCAGGCCCTGTCACGTCCCTCAAGCAAGGCATCTTCGGAAAAGGAATGCGTCAAGGGCAGGAGATCGAAGCAGACGATCACATGCCCCAGTCCGCCGTGTCGTGTCGCGGCTTCTGATTCAACCCACGGATGCCCTTCGTAAGTACAGCCCCCCTTGGTAAGGGTGGCGCGCCGAAGGCGCGGGGGATCGGAAGCAACACCGTGAGCCCGTTATCCGCAACGCGGATAGCGGGTGTGCAGCCGTGTCGTATCGCGGCTTCTGATTCAACCCACGGATGCTCTTCGTAAGTACAGCCCCCTTGGTCAGGGGGGCGCGCCGAAGGCGCGGGGGATCGGAAGCAGCACCGTGAGCCCGTTATCCGCAACGCGGATAGCGGGTGTGCAGCCCGCTCCACGGGCTGCACCACGGTCAACTCAGCTCAGCTGAGTTGACCGTGGCAGTGCTTGTACTTCTTGCCGCTGCCGCACGGGCACGGATCGTTGCGACCGACCTTGGGCTCATCACGGGTGACCTGCGACACAGGTACCGGCGCATTGCCGCCCTGCATCTGCTCCACTTCCTCGTCGGCGCCGTAGCCGCCGGCTTCCTGGTGCTGGAACTGCGAGGCCATCAGCCGTGCCTGCGCCTGGAGACGTTCCTGCTCTTCCAGCTCGGCCACTTCTTCCTCGCTGCGGATGCGCACGCGCGCCAGCAGGTTGATCACTTCGCGCTTGACGTTCTCCAGCATCTCGGAGAACAGCTCGAAGGCTTCCTTCTTGTATTCCTGCTTGGGCTGCTTCTGCGCATACCCGCGCAGATAGATGCCCTGGCGCAGGTAATCCATCTTGGCCAGATGCTCCTTCCACCCCTGATCGAGCACGGTCAGCATCACGTGCTTTTCGAGTGAGCGCATGGTGTCGTTGCCCACCGCCGCTTCCTTCTCGGCAAAGTGCGCATCCACCGCCGCCTGCACCTTGGCCGCGATCTGCTCGGCGTCCAGCTCTTCCTGCGTGCGCGCCATCTCGCTCAGCGCCAGCGGCATGCCCAGTTCCGATTCCAGCGTGGCCTCCAGGCCCTTGAGGTCCCACTGTTCGTCCACCGAATTGGGCGGCACGAAACGGGCGACCAGATCGTAGATCACATCGCCGCGGATACCGTCGACGTTGTCCTTGACCGATTCGGCGTCCAGCAATTCATCGCGCTGGGCGTAGATCACCTTGCGCTGATCGTTGTTGACGTCGTCGAAATCCAGCAGGTTCTTGCGGATGTCGAAGTTGTGCGCTTCCACCTTGCGCTGCGCCTTCTCGATCTGCCGGCTGACCAGGCGATCCTCGATGACGTCGTCTTCCTTCATGCCCATCATGCGCATCGCCTTCTGGACCCAGTCCGAGGCGAAGATGCGCATCAGGTTGTCTTCCAGCGACAGATAGAAGCGCGAGGAACCCGGATCGCCCTGACGACCGGCACGGCCGCGCAGCTGGTTGTCGATACGCCGCGATTCGTGGCGCTCGGTACCGATGATGTGCAGGCCACCGGCCGCCTTGACCGCATCGTGGCGACGCTGCCATTCGGCCTTGGCCTGCTGGCGCTGTTCGTCGCTGATGTCCTCACCCATGCCGTGCAACTCGGTTTCCAGCGAACCGCCCAGCACGATGTCGGTACCGCGACCGGCCATGTTGGTGGCGATGGTCACCGCGCCCGGCTGGCCGGCGTTGGCCACGATGGTGGCTTCGCGTTCGTGCTGCTTGGCGTTGAGCACTTCATGCTTGACCCCGGCCTTGCGCAGATGCTCGGACAGCATCTCCGAGGTCTCGATCGAGGTAGTGCCCACCAGCACCGGCTGGCCGCGCTTGGCGCAATCTTCGATATCGGCCAGCACCGCATTGAACTTGCCCTTGCGGTTGAGGAAGACCTGGTCCGGATGATCCTTGCGCACGGTCGGGCGGTTGGTCGGAATCACCACCACTTCCAGGCCGTAGATGCTCTGGAATTCGTAGGCTTCGGTGTCGGCCGTACCGGTCATGCCGGACAGCTTCTTGTACATGCGGAACAGGTTCTGGAAGGTGATGCTGGCCAGCGTCTGGTTCTCGCGCTGTACCGGCACGCCTTCCTTCGCTTCGACCGCCTGATGCAGACCATCGGACCAGCGACGCCCGGCCAGGGTACGGCCGGTGAATTCGTCGACGATCACCACTTCGCCGTCGCGCACGATGTAGTCCACATCGCGCTGATAGATCGCATGCGCACGCAGTGCGGCGTTGAGGTGATGCACCACGCTCAGGTTCTGCGCGGCATACAGGCCGTCTTCGGCGTTTTCCAGGATGCCGGCCTGCATCAGCAGTTCTTCGGCGTGGCCCATGCCCGCCTCCGACAGATGCACCTGCTTGCCCTTCTCGTCGATCCAGTAATCGCCTTCGCCCTCTTCGCTTTCCTGCTTGGTCAGCTGCGGCACGATGCGGTTGACGCGGATGTACAACTCCGGCGATTCGTCGGCCGGGCCAGAAATGATCAGCGGGGTGCGCGCTTCGTCGATCAGGATCGAGTCGACTTCGTCGACGATCGCGTAATGCAGGTTGCGCTGATAGCGGTCGGCGCGCGACAGCGCCATGTTGTCGCGCAGGTAATCGAAGCCGAACTCGTTGTTGGTGCCGTAGGTGATATCGCTGCCATAGGCCTCGCGCTTGTCGCTGTGCGGCATGCCCGGATACACCACGCCCACGCTCAGGCCCAGCCAGTTGTACAACTTGCCCATCTGCGCAGCATCGCGGCGCGCCAGGTAGTCGTTGACCGTGACCACGTGCACGCCCTCGCCCTGCAGCGCGTTGAGGTACACCGGCAGCGTGGCCACCAGGGTCTTGCCTTCACCGGTGCGCATCTCGGCGATCTTGCCCAGGTGCAACACCATGCCGCCGATCAGCTGCACGTCGTAATGGCGCATGCCGAGCACGCGACGGCTGGCCTCGCGGCACACCGCAAACGCTTCTGGAAGAATCTTGTCCAGGGACTCGCCGGTGGCAAGCCGCTGCTTGAACTCCGGGGTCTTGGCTTGCAGCTCGGCGTCGGAGAGCTTCTCGATCGTCGGCTCCAGCGCATTGATCTGGGTGACGAGGCGGGTGAGCTGGCGCAGCTGGCGTTCGTTACGACTGCCAAAGACACGGGTAAGCAGACTGTTGATCATTGAAGAAACCGGTTGAAAAGGAACGGTTTGACCGACGCCGGTCCCAAGACCCGACCGCCGTAAACGAAACAGGGCGCACTGCGCCCTGTCGATGGCAACACCCTATTGTAGCTTGGGGCGGGCCTTCACGAATCAAGCACCGCGCGCCGCCTGCTCAACCGCGTCCTCGACGTCCCACCGGCGTATTGGTATCGCCCAGGAATTTGCGCGGATTGACCACCTTGCCGTCCACCCAGACCTCGAAATGCACATGTGCGCCGGTGGATCGGCCACTGGAACCGGCCTTGGCCAGCTGCTGGCCGGCACGCACCAGGTCGCCCACCTTCACCACCAGCCGCGAGTTGTGCGCGTAGCGGGTGACGTAACCATTGCCGTGGTCCACCTCGACCACGTTGCCGTAGCCGCCGCGCACGCCGGCGTAGCTGACCACGCCGTCGGCCACCGACATCACCGGGTCGCCCACGTTGGCATGGAAATCCACGCCCTTGTGGAAGGCCGAGCCACCATCGAATGGATCGGCGCGGCCACCGAAGCCGGAGGTGATGTAGGTATTGCGGATCGGCACCCGCGATGGCACCGAATTCTGCTCAAGCTGATGATCGAACATCAGCGAGGCCAGGACGTCCAACTGCTGGCCGGCGGCGGAGAACTGCTGCTCGACCTGCCCGAGATTCTGCTTGAGCACCTTGACCGGCATGTCGTTGACCGGCTCATCGCCGCCACCGACGCCGACCGGCTCGTCGAAGTCGAACTCGCCGTCCTTCAACTTGCCCATTTCGGTCAGGCGCTCGCCCAAGGCATTCAGGCGGGTCGCCTGCGCCTGCAACTCGCCCATGCGCGCGGCCAGTGCATTGACCTGCGCCTGCGAGGCGCGCTGCGCCTGCGCAAGTTCGGACTGCTGCCGGGCGACCTTGGCCTCCAGCGCAGAATTGGTCACCATGCCGGTGGCGGTACTGGCACCAACGCCGATCAGCATGCCCAGGCCCAGGACCGCACCGAGGACGAGCATCGGTCGATCCGCCGCAAAGCCTTGGAACTGTTGGGCCAACCGCTGGGCCCGGGTCTGCCGAGATTTGATTACGACTTTCTTCAACGCCATATGAGTGTCATGTCCAAGCCCAAGTCCAACGCACGCAACCCTTCCACTCCACAACCGGCCATCGAGGCAGCGTTGGGCGAAAAGGCTGGCGACCCCTTGCGCCGGGCCTTGTGGCTCGATGCGCTGGACCGGCAGTTGCGTCCCCTGTTACCGCCCCATCTGGTCACCCGTTGCCGGTTGGCCAATGTCCGAGGCGAACAGCTCGTTTTTCTAGTTGATTCACCGGTCTGGCATGCCAAGGTGCGGCTTGCCGAGACCCAAATCCTTGATGCCGCCCGATCCATCGGACTGAAGGCCACCGCAGTGACCGTCAAGACCGCGACCACTCCACTGCATTCCCCAATGCAGCAGAACCGCGACCCTGCGCGCCCGGTGTCCGAGGCGACGCATCGAGGTCTGCGCGACGCGCTGGCTTCCTTGCAGGACGTCCTACCGACAAAACGGTGAGGTCCGTGCCGCATGGTGCGAAGCGGCCGCCAGGGTGTGAAAGGATTGCGAAGATGCAGACGACCCGGCGCATCCTAGCGGTCGCAGGACGCGCAGGAGTTAGGGAAGTCTTAAATAAATGTTAAGAACGGGCCGAAAATCCGATGGAGTTCACACTTCGGACGCCGCTGGCGCCATTCCCCGACATCAGGCGTAGACGGGACTGGCGTACAGGACCGGCGGTTGCTCGGTGCCTTCCGGGAAGCTGACCCATTCCCAGGCGGCCTGGTCGGCCAACAGCGCACGCACCAGCTTGTTATTGAGTGCATGCCCCGATTTGAAGCCTTCGTAGGCGCCCAGAATGGCGCCGCCGGCCAGATACAGGTCGCCGATGGCGTCCAGGATCTTGTGCCGTACGAATTCGTTGGTATAGCGCAGACCATCCTCGTTGAGCACGCGGAACTCGTCCAGCACGATGGCGTTGTCCATCGAGCCGCCCAGGCCCAGATTGCGCTCGCGCATGTACTCAAGGTCGCGCATGAAGCCGAAGGTGCGGGCGCGCGAGATTTCCTTGACGTAGGCCGAGGTGGAGAACTCGATTTCCTGGCGCGACTGCCTGGCCGGGATCATCGGGTGATTGAATTCGATGGTGAAACCGAGCTTGTAGCCTTCGTACGGCTCGAAGCGTGCGACCTTGTCGCCCTCGCGCACTTCCACCGGCTGCTTGATGCGGATGAAACGCTTGGACTTGTTCTGCTCGACGATGCCGGCAGACTGCAGCAGGAACACGAACGGGCCTGAAGAACCGTCCATGATCGGCAACTCGGCCGAGGACAGTTCGACAATGACGTTGTCCACCCCCAGGCCGGCCAGCGCGGACATCAGATGCTCGACGGTCTGGATCTTGGCGCCATTGCGGGTCAGCCCCGTGCACAGCGTGGTTTCGGTGACCAGCTCGGCATCGGCGGGCACCTCGACGATCGGTTCCAGGTCCACACGCCGGAACACCACGCCATGATCGACCGGAGCCGGCCGTAGCGTCATATACACCTTGTCGCCGCTGTGCAGGCCGACGCCGGTGGCACGAATGGTGTTCTTGAGAGTGCGTTGCTGGGTCATATGCGAAGTCTGGAGGAACAATGCAGACAGACGCTGAACCGGCTGTCGATGCGTTGAGATTATCCGAATTTTAACAAGCCGCGCGTGACGGCAACTGTAATCGCCTGGTCACGCCACTGCAAAAGCTGCCGGATCGCGGGCGATCCGGCAGAAAGAGGACATGGCATTGCGACCCCGAAGCGGGCTCCGGGGCAGTGCTGGCGACGCCGCCGAAGCGGCGCAGCGAACGTACGTCAGTCGGCCTGGCGGCGCAGGAACGCCGGGATATCCAGGTAGTCGTTGGGCAGGTCTGCGGCCGGCGCCGTGGAGCCGCCGCCAGGGTTGCTGCTGCCGACCGAGTCGCTGCTCGGACGGCGCAGGCCAAGGCCCATGCTGCCGCCAACCGACTTGGACACCGCGTCGCCGCTGCTGGTGTCGAAGTCGCCGAATTCCGGCTGGCCGGTGGTGGCGTTGCGCACCAGCTTGATCGGCGCGCGCTGATCCGGGCGCTGCGACTGACGTGCCACTGCACGGTTCAGGCCGGTGGCCACGACGGTGACGCGCACCTCGTCCTGCATGTCCGGGTCGAGCACGGTCCCCACCACCACGGTCGCATCTTCCGAAGCGAAGGCTTCGATGGTGCGGCCGATCTCGTCGAACTCGGCCATGGTGAAGTCCGGCCCGGCGGTGATGTTGACCAGGATGCCATTGGCACCGGCGAGGTTGACGTCGTCCAGCAGCGGGTTCTGGATGGCGGCTTCGGCAGCGGCCTGCGCGCGATCGTCGCCGCGTGCCGAACCGGTGCCCATCATCGCCAGGCCCATTTCCGACATCACGGTGCGCACGTCGGCGAAGTCGACGTTGATCAGGCCCGGACGGACGATCAGATCGGCGATGCCCTGCACGGCGCCCTGCAGCACGTCGTTGGCGGCGCGGAACGCCTGCACCATGGTGGCATTGCGGCCCAGCACGGTGATCAGCTTTTCATTGGGGATGGTGATCAGCGAGTCGCAATGCTGGCTCAGTTCCTCGATGCCCTTCAGCGCCACCTGCATACGGCGACGGCCTTCGAACGGGAACGGCTTGGTGACCACGGCCACGGTCAGGATGCCCATTTCCTTGGCCAGCTGTGCCACCACCGGTGCAGCACCGGTACCGGTGCCGCCGCCCATGCCGGCGGTGATGAACACCATGTCCGCACCCTGCAGCGCATCCATGATGCGCTCGCGGTCTTCCAGCGCGGCCTGACGGCCGACTTCCGGGTTCGCGCCTGCGCCCAGGCCCTTGGTGACGTTGGTGCCGAGCTGCAGCTGCAGCTTGGCGCCGCAGTTCTTGATCGCCTGCGAGTCGGTGTTGGCGGTGATGAATTCCACGCCATCGACGTTGGTGTTGACCATGTGCGCAACCGCGTTGCCGCCGCCGCCGCCCACGCCAACGACCTTGATTACCGCGTTGGGAGCCATCTTTTCGATCAGTTCAAAATGTGCCATGTCAGTGTCCTCTTGAGCCGGGATTGGGGTGTGGGGATTGGGGATTCGCAAAAGCGTTGGTCCCTGTCCACTCCGCACCACGGCGAGTGTTGTTGTTTGAAAGTCGGGATTCGTGTGCGGGGGGCCATAGATCCGCTGTTGCGCTCTACCACTCACCACACCTGCTCCTCGATGTAATTGCTGCAAAGAATTTTACCGCCTACCCGCTCGCCGCTCTCTACTTAATCGTTGCTGCCACTTCTGTTTTTTCTTCCGCACTTACCAATCCCAAATCCCGAATTCCAAATCCCGGCCCCTCAGAATTCGCCGCGATACCAGTTCTTCAATTTCTTGAACAAACTCCCGGCACGTCCGGTCGGGATCGACGGACGACGCGGGTGTTCGATCTGGCTACCCATCAGCAACAGGCCCACGCCGGAGGCGTGTACCGGGTTGCCGACGACTTCGCCCAGGCCGGTGACGTGCTGGGGAATGCCCACGCGCACCGGCATCTGCAACATCTCTTCGGCCAGTTCGACCACGCCTTCCATCTTCGACGCGCCACCGGTGAGCACCATGCCGGCGCGCACCATTTCCTCGAAACCTGAGCGGCGCAACTCGGCCTGCACCATTTCGAAGATTTCTTCGTAACGGCCCTGCACCGCCTGCGCGAGCGCATGCCGTGGCATGCGGCGCGGCGGGCGGTCGCCGACCGACGGCACCTGGATGCTTTCTTCGGCGGTGGCCAGCTGCGCCAGCGCGCAGGCGTAACGCACCTTAATCTGCTCGGCTTCCGGGGTCGGCGTGCGCAGCATGTGCGCGATGTCGTTGGTGACGTGGTCGCCGGCGATCGGTAGCGATGCGGTGTGGCAGATCGCGCCCTGCACGTAGACGGCCAGGTCGGTGGTGCCGGCACCGATATCCACCAGCACCACGCCCAGCTCGCGTTCGTCGGCGGTCAACACCGCCACGCTGGAAGCCAGCGACGACAGCACCAGATCGTCCACCTGCAGGCCGCATTTCTGCACGCACTTGGTGATGTTGGCCGCGGCCGACTGCGCGCACACCACCAGATGCGCATGCACCTCCAGGCGCACGCCGGTCATGCCGACCGGATTACGGATGCCTTCCTGCGAATCGTCCAGCACGTACTCGCGCGGGATCGCATGCAGGATGCGTTGATCGGCAGGAATGGCCACGGCCTTGGCCGCATCCAGCACGCGCTCCAGATCGCTCCAGGTCACTTCGCCGTCGCGGATCGGCACGATGCCGGGCGAGTTCTTGCATTGCACATGGTTGCCGGAGATCGACGCGTACACCGAGCGGATTTCGCAGCCGGCCATTAGCTCGGCTTCTTCCACCGCGCGCTGGATCGACTGCACGGTGGATTCGATATCCACCACCACGCCGCGCTTGAGACCGCGCGACTCATGCGAACCGATGCCGATCACTTCGATCGGATTGCCGGGCGAGTACTCGCCGACCAGCGCGACGACCTTGGAGGTGCCGATGTCCAGTCCAACGATGAGGGATTTGTCGCCTTTGCGGTTCATGTCTTAAAGCCGGGAATAGCGAATGGGGAATGGGGAATGGTCAGCAGCGGTGTACGGAGGCGCAGAGAATTCAGGACCAGCGTGTGCGGAGGAGCAGGCGACACCGGCTTTGGCTTTTTATCCATTCCCGATTCCCCATTCTCCACTCGCCGTTCGACCGTAAAGCCGTTGGTGTAGCGCAGGTCGGCGCGGGCGACCGGGCGTTGCGGGTCGGCCAGCTGCGGTAGCACGCGGGCGAAACGCTGCAGGCGCGCGCGGGCGTCGTCGCGGCCGATCACGATCTGCACGCCGTTGCTCAGGCCGAGCGACCAGCTGCCGCGCGCGTCCATTTCCAGGCGCTCCACATCCAGCCCGGCCGGTGCGAACAGTGCGCGCGATTCGTTGTACAGCGCCATGACGTCCTGGGTCTTGCTGTCCGGGCCACCGAGTTGCGGCAGCTTGAAATCCTTCAGCAACGGCGGGGTGCGGAACAACCGGCCCTGCTCGGACAACATGCGGTCGGTTCCCCAGCGCGCGAACGGCTTGTGCTCGGTGACATGCACTTCCAGCACGTCCGGCCAACGCTTGCGGACCTGCGCACTTTCCACCCACGGCAAGCGCGCGATGGCGTCCTGCGCGTTCTGCAACTTGACTGCGAAAAAGCCCGAGCGCGCATACGGCAAGACCACCGCACGCAACTCTTCTGCCGGCACCCGCTTGAAGTCGCCGGACACCCGCAAGCGCGCCAACGGCCAACGCTCGGCGCCGACCCAACCATTGAGCACAGCCACCACCGGCAACGCCACCAGCGCCACCGCGATCAACCAGGCCAGGATGCGCAGCGTGGCGTTCATGCGCGCGCTCCGCGCGTGGGAATGGGGAATCGGGAATCGGGAATCGTCAACAGCGGCGCACTGCCGGCTGTCGCTTTTGCGATTCCCGATTCCCGATTCCCCATTCCAGGCTTCATAGCGTCTGCTCCAGCACGCGCCAGACCAGCTCTTCGAAATCGATACCGAGCTGGCGCGCGGCCTTGGGCACCAGCGAGTGGCTGGTCATGCCCGGGGCGGTGTTCACTTCGAGCAGATACAGCTGGCCGCTGGCGCGGTCGCGCATCACATCGACACGGCCCCAGCCACGCGCGCCCGCAGCGCGGAACGCATCCAGTGCGAGCTGGCGGATCTGCGCTTCTGCATCGCCGTCCAGGCCCGGGCACAGGTACTGGGTATCGTCGGCCACGTACTTGGCGTTGTAGTCGTACCACTGGCCCTTGGGCACGATGCGGATCGACGGCAGCGCGTGTTCACCGAGCACGGCCACGGTGAGTTCGTCGCCTTCGATCAGTTGTTCCATCAACAGCGCGCCATCGTAGCGTGCCGCCAGCACCACGGCTTCTTCGAGCTGGGCCTGGTCGAACACGCGGCTGATGCCGACGCTGGAGCCTTCGTTGGCCGGCTTGACGATGACCGGCAAGCCGATCTGCCGTGCGGCGGCATGGATCTCATCGGCGCTGGCGCCGGCAGCCAGGCGCGCATAGCGCGGCGTCGGCAAGCCCAGCGACAGCCACACCTGCTTGGTGCGGATCTTGTCCATGCTCAACGCCGAACCCAGCACGTTGGAGCCGGTGTACGGCACCTTGAAGGCTTCCATCAGGCCTTGCACGATGCCGTCTTCGCCGCCGCCGTTATGGCCGTGCAGCACGTTGAAGACGCGATCGAAGCGCTGCTCGACCAGGGCCTGCGCCAATGCGGGGATGCCGTCGACCGGCTGTGCATCGACGCCGCGCGCGCGCAAGGCGTCGAGCACGTTGCTGCCGGAGTTCAACGACACTTCGCGCTCGGAAGACGTCCCGCCGAGCAGCACGGCGACACGACCGAAGACAGCTGGATCGGTGATGCGGGCGCTTTCGATATGGGTGCTCATGCGGCGGCTCCGGTGAAGCCGTTGTTGATGATGTGCTGCGCCACATAACCGATATCGCCGGCACCCATCATCAGCAACAGATCGCCGTCCTGCAGGACATCCGGTAGCACTTCGGCCAGGCCGGAAATCTGGCCGACCACCACCGGTTCGCTGCGACCGCGCGCACGGATGGCGCGCGCCAGCGCGCGCGAGTCGGCACCCGGAATCGGCGCTTCGCCAGCCGGATAGACCTCGCTCAGCACCAGTGCATCGACGGTGCTCAGCACTGCGGCGAAGGCGTCGAACTGATCGCGGGTGCGGCTGTAACGGTGCGGCTGAAATGCAACCACCAGACGCTTGTCCGGCCAACCGCCGCGCGCGGCGGCGAACACCGCTTCCAGCTCGCGTGGATGGTGGCCATAATCGTCGACCACGCGGACGCGCGCACCGGCACTGGTGGTGACTTCGCCCAGATCGTTGAAGCGACGACCGATGCCGGCGAAGTTTTCCAGCGCACGTGCAATGGTTTCCGGTGCCACGCCCAGCTGCCAGCCGATCGCGGCAGCGGCCAGCGCGTTGAGCACGTTGTGACGGCCCGGCAAAGCCAGCGTCACCGGCGTGGTGGTGCCTTCGGGCAGACGCAGCGTGAAGCGCATGCGCGGGCCGTCCTGCATCACATCCTCGGCGCGCACGTCGGCGTTTTCGCTCATGCCGTAACTCATCACGTGGCGCGGCGTCTTGCTCGCAAGCGCGGCCACTTCCGGGTCGTCGATGCACAGCAGCGCCAGCCCGTAGAACGGCAGGCGCTGCAGGAATTCTGCGAATGCCGCCTGGATGCGCGAGAAATCGTTGCCGTAGTTTTCCAGGTGATCCGAATCGATATTGGTGATCACCGCCATCAAAGGATTCAGGCGCAGGAAGCTGCCATCGCTTTCATCGGCTTCGGCAACCAGCCACTGGCCGCCGCCGAGCTTGGCGTTGGCACCGGCGGCCAGCAACTGCCCGCCGATGACGAAGGTCGGATCCAGCCCACCCTCGCTCAGCACGGCCGCCGCCAGGCTGGTGGTGGTGGTCTTGCCATGCGTGCCGGCCACTGCAATGCCGCGGCGGAAGCGCATCAACTCGGCCAGCATCGCCGCACGCGGCATGATCGGAATGCGCTGGCTGCGCGCTTCCATCAGCTCGGGGTTGTCTTCGCGGATCGCACTAGAAACCACCACGCAATCGGTGCCAAGCACATTGGCCGCCGAATGCCCGCGCATCACCCGCGCACCGAGCTTGGCCAGCCGGCGCGTTGCTGTGTTATCGGCGTTGTCCGAACCGGAGACTTCATAACCCAGCGTCAGCATCACCTCGGCGATGCCACTCATGCCGGTGCCGCCGATACCGACGAAATGCACGCGCGGAAACGCGCGTACCAGATCGCCACTGTCCTGCAGGCGGCGGATCACGCGGCACCTCCGGCGGAGGTGCGAATCGGGAATCGGGAATCGGGAATCGTGTGAAGCAAAGCGCCGGCGGCGACGGACGCCTGGTCGGTACGCTTGTCTGCATGCATTGAGGTGTATTCCTGCGGTTGATCTGAGCGCTGCCTATTCCCCATTCCCGATTCACCATTCCCGGCCTCTTGAAGAATGATGTCGGCGATGCGCTCTGCGGCATCCGGCTTGGCCAGGGTGCGTGCGGCGTTTGCCATCGACAGGCGACGGGCCGGGTCGGCGAGCAGGGGTTGCAGCACCTGCTGCAACCGCACCGCCAGGGTGTCGTCCTGCTTGAGCAGCACGGCGGCGTCAGCGCCGACCAGGTATTCGGCATTGCGGGTCTGGTGATCGTCCACGGCGGCGGCGAACGGCACCAGCACGCTGCCGACGCCGGCGGCGCACAGCTCGGCCAGCGTGGAGGCGCCGGCGCGGCACACGACCAGATCGGCCCATGCATACGCGGCCGCCATGTCGGCGATGAAGGGTTCGACGCTGGCGTTGACGCCGGCCTGCGCGTATGAGGCTTCGGCTTCGGCGCGCAGCTTTTCGCCACACTGGTGGCGCACGTCGACATCCGGGTGACCGAGTGCCGCCAGCGCTGCCGGCACGGCTTGATTCAAGGCACGTGCGCCCTGGCTGCCGCCGAGCACCAGCACCCGTACGGCACCGCCGCGGCCGACCAGACGCGTGGCCGGCGACGGAAGCGCTGCGATCTCCGCGCGCACCGGATTGCCCACCGCTTCTTCGCCAACGAAGCTGCCCGGGAAACCGGTCAACACGCGGCGTGCGAAACGCGACAACACCTTGTTCGTCATGCCCGGCGCGCGGTTCTGTTCGTGCACCAGCAGCGGCACGCCGAGCAGACGTGCGGCCAGGCCACCGGGGCCGGCAGCGAAACCGCCGAAACTGATCACCGCCCGCGGCTGGCGCTTGCGCAGCACGACGCCGGCGGTGCGCACCGCGCGCATCACCCGCACCGGCGCGCCGAGCAGCTTGACGATGCCCTTGCCACGCAAGCCGCTGATGGCCAGGGTATCGATCTGGATGGCGTGCTGCGGCACCAGGCGGGTTTCCATCGCCCCGTCTGCGCCCAGCCATGTCACCGGCACGCCGCGCGCGCGCAGCACCTTGGCCACGGCCAGACCGGGGAAGATGTGCCCGCCGGTACCGCCAGCCAGAATCATCACTGGACGCACGTCCGCGACCGACGATGCGGGCGCTTGCGAGGGAGCCGCATGGTCACCCGCCTTCATGCGATTCTCCCGAACGTCGGTTCCACGCGCGGCTGCATGCGGCTGGTGCCGCGCAAGATGGCCGATGCCGGCGCCACCGCTGCGGCTGCGACCGGTGCAGGCGCAGCAGCGGTTTCGCGCTGCGGCTTACGCGCTGGCGCATAGGCCGGCGGTACGGATTCGACCACTGGCTCGGCCGGCTCGGCAGTCGCCGTACCCGCACCCTGCGGCGACAACTTGCTGCGCAGGCGCTCGGCACGATCCATTTCGTAGGACACCCGCAGCAGCAGGCCCATCGCCACGCAGGTCATCAGCACCGATGAACCGCCGGAGGAGATCAGCGGCAACGTCAGGCCCTTGGTCGGCAGGATGCCCAGGTTCACGCCCACCGACACGAAGCTCTGCAGGCTGATCCACAAGCCGATGCCGAAGGCGATGTAGCCGGAGAAATGGCGCTTCATTTCCACGCAACGCATGCCCAGCCAGAACGCCCGGCCGACCAGCAGCGCGTACAGCGCGATCACCCCGCACACGCCGACGAACCCGAGCTCTTCGGCAATCACCGAGAAGATGAAGTCGGTATGCGCTTCGGGCAGGTAGTTGAGCTTTTGCACCGACGCGCCCAGGCCCACGCCGGTCCACTGGCCACGTCCCACCGCCATCAACGCGTTCGACAACTGATAACCGGAGCCGAGCTGATCGGCCCATGGATCCAGGAACGAGGTGATGCGGCGCAGGCGGTACGGTTCCAGGATCGCGATGAAGGCGAACACCGGCAGGCCGATGACGATCGGCATCGACATGCGCGGCAGGTTGACCCCGCCCAGCACCAGCATGCCGGCAGTGATCGCCAGCAGCAGCGTGGACGAGCCGAAGTCCGGCTGCATCAGCAGCAGGCCGACCAGCGCCACCGCCACACCCAGCGGCTTGAGCATCGCCGGCCAGGTCGCATTGACCTCGTCGCGGAAGCGCACCAGGTAGCTGGACAGCCAGACGATGTAGAGCACCTTGACCGCTTCGACGGTCTGGAACTTCGATACGCCCAGGTTGATCCAGCGCTTGGCGCCGTTGACGCTGCTGCCCAGGCCGGGCACGAACACCACCATCAACAGGCCGAAGCAGGCCAGCAGCAACACCTGGTTGTACTGCTCGATGGTCTTGAGCTCGGTGCGCATCGCCCAGAACGCCAGGCCGATGCCGATGCCCAGGAACAGCAGATGGCGGGTGAGGTAATAGAACGGGTTGTCGGACAACTCGATCGAGCTGGACGCGACCATCACCACGCCCAGCGAGGCGAGCGTGGCCGCCGCGCCGAGCAGCCACGGATCGTAGCGGCCGCCGATGGCGTCCAGTCGTGTGGCCTGGCGGGACATGTCGTTCATCAGCGCACCTTCAACGTGGCGAGGCCGATCAGCACCAGCACCACCGAAATGATCCAGAAGCGCACGATCACGCGCGGCTCCGGCCAACCCTTCAGTTCGAAGTGGTGATGGATCGGCGCCATGCGGAACACGCGCTTGCCGGTCAGCTTGAAGCTGGCGACCTGGATCATCACCGACAACGTTTCGATCACGAACACGCCGCCCATGATCACCAGCACCAGTTCCTGGCGCACGATCACCGCGATGGTGCCGAGCACCGCGCCCAGCGACAGCGCGCCGATGTCGCCCATGAACACCATGGCCGGGTAGGTGTTGAACCACAGGAAGCCAAGGCCCGCGCCGGCGATCGCCGAGCAGATGATGATCAGCTCCCCAGCCCCGGGAATCAGCGGGATTTTCAGGTATTCGGCAAACACCACGTTGCCCGAGGCATAGGCGAACACGCCCAGCGCGCAGGCCACCAGCACGGTCGGCATGATCGCCAGACCATCCAGGCCGTCGGTCAGGTTCACCGCATTGGAGAAGCCGACGATCCAGAAGTAGGCGATCACCACGAAACTCACGCCGGCCAACGGCAGCGCGATCGACTTGAACATCGGGATGTAGAAGGTGATCGCCGCCGGTACATCGGCGGTGTAGAACAGGAACAGCCCTGCCGCCAGACCGAAGATCGACTGCAGCAGATACTTCCAGCGCGACTTCAGACCGTTGGGATCACGGCGCACGATCTTGATCCAGTCGTCGTACCAGCCGATCGCGCCGAAGCAGATCATCACCGCCAGCACCAGCCACACGTAACGGTTGCGCAGGTCACCCCACAACAGCACCGACAAGGTCACCGTCAGCAGGATCAGCGAGCCGCCCATGGTCGGCGTGCCGGCCTTGGAAAAATGTGTCTGCGGGCCGTCCTGGCGGATCGGCTGGCCGCCCTTGAACTGGGCCAGCTTGCGGATCACCGCCGGGCCCATCCACAACGACAGGAACAGCGCTGTCAGCGCTGCGAGGATGCCGCGAAAGGTCAGATAGTTGAACAGCCCGAACAGGCTCTCCAGTTGCTGTAGCCAACGGGCCAACTCAAGCAGCATGCGATGCGCCCTCCGCCGGTGCGAGCAACGCGGTGACGATCCGGTCCATGGCGCTGCCGCGCGAGCCTTTCACCAACAAGGTGGGCGGGAGTTGCGCCGTGGTGGCGGCAGTCTGCGCCGCCGCACCGGTGTGTTCGTGCATCGAAGAAGGTTCCTGCGTTTGAGTCTGCGAAACGGCGAGCTGCGCCAGATCCGCCTGCAAGGCCGCGGCCAGCGCGGCATGGGTGGCGAACACGCGGCCGCCGTCGCCGAACGCCTGCGCGGCGGCGGCACTGAGCTCGCCCAACGCGTACAGGCGCTGCAACTTGGCCGCGCGTGCGCGACGTCCGGCAGCGGCGTGCAATGCCGCGCCTTCCGGGCCGAGTTCGCGCATGTCACCGAGCACCAACCAGCCGGTGCCTGGCGCAGCGGCCAGGGTATCGATGGCGGCGTCCAGCGAGCCCGGGTTGGCGTTGTAGCTGTCGTCGATCAACACCGCGCCGCCAGGCAGCGTGTGGGCGATCTGACGGCCGGCCACCGGGCGCGCCTGCGCCAGGCCAGCGGCGATGATCGGCAATGCAATCCCCGCACCCAACGCCAGACCGGTCGCTGCCAGCGCGTTGAGCACGTTGTGACGGCCCGGCAACGGCAGCGCGATCTGCGCCTGGCCTTGCGGCGTCACCAGGGTGAAGTGCGCCCCCTCGGCATGCAGACGGAGCTGACGTGCGGTGATCTCGGCACTGGCCTGCAGGCCATAGCGCACCACGCGACGGCCCTGCACCGGCTGCGCATGCAGCTGCTGCTCGAACCATGCACCGAAGGCATCGTCGGCATTGATCACCGCCACGCCATCGGCCGGCAGTGCGGCGTAGATGGCGCCCTTGGTGCGCGCAACGCCGAGCAGGCTGCCCAGGCGCTCCAGATGCGCGGGCGCGATGTTGTTGACCAGGGCCACGTGCGGCTGCGCGATCTCGGTGAGATAGGCGATATCGCCAGGCTTGCCGGCGCCCATTTCGTAGATCGCCAGATCCGCATCGTCGGGGGCGGCGATCACTGCCAACGGCAGGCCGATCTCGTTGTTGCGGTTGCCCGGCGTGGCGTAGACGGTGGTGCCGTCGACGCGCCCGGCCTCGGTCAGGATCGACAACAGCAGGGCCTTGACGCTGGTCTTGCCGTTGGAACCGGTCAAGGCGATCACCCGCGTGGCGCGGTCGCGCTGCATGCCGGCGGCGATGCGCGCCAGGGCAAGCTCGGTATTTTCCACCAGCACCTGCGGCACGCCCAGCGCCGGCAGCAGGCGATCCACCAGCACCGCGCTGGCGCCGTGCGCCACTGCGTCGGCGGCAAAGTCGTGTCCGTCGAACCGTTCGCCGCGCAACGCCACATACAGGCTGCCGTTGGCCAGCGTGCGGGTGTCGTTGCCGACGGTATCGATCATGGCGTCGTCGCCATGCAGCTCGCCACCGGCCCAGTGGGCGATCAACGACAGCGGGGTGAGCTTCATGCGCGCACTCCCAGCCCGGTGCGCGGCAGCAATGCCTGCCCGGCGACCAAGGCATCGTCGAAGGGATGCTGCACGCCGGCGATTTCCTGATACGGCTCGTGACCCTTGCCGGCGATCAGCACGATATCGGAGGCACCGGCCATGCTGATGGCCTGATGGATCGCGGCGGCGCGGTCGCGCTGCACGATCGCCGCATCCGGGCGCGCAAAGCCGCGCAGGATATCGGCCACGATCGCATCGCCGTCTTCGCCCCGCGGGTTGTCGTCGGTGACGATCGCCACGTCGGCATTCACCTCGGCAATGGCCGCCATCTGCGGGCGCTTGCCGGTATCACGTTCGCCGCCGCAGCCGAACACGCAGATCAGCCGATCCTGCGCATGCGAGCGCAGGCTGGCCAATGCCTGTTCCAGCGCGTCGGGCGTGTGCGCGTAATCGACCACCACCAACGGTGCGCCATGCGCGCCGCCGAGCCGGTTCATGCGCCCGTGGATCGGCTGCAACCGGCCCAGCACGTCGGCAACCTGGGCCGGCGCAAGGTCCAGCGCATACAACACGCCAGCCACGGCCAGCAGGTTGTCCACGTTGAAGCGGCCCAGCAACGGCGAGTGCACCGGATGCACCTGGCCGGCGACGTGCAGCGCGAAATTGATGCCGTTGTGATCCAGCTGCAATGCCTGCGCACGCACCATGGCATCGGCCTGCGCGCGCGAACTCACGCCGATCGCGCGCAGCGCAGGATCGAGTGCGGCGAACACTGTGCGCCCGAAGGCATCGTCAAGATTCACCACGGCCGCCTTCAGGCCCGCACGCGTGAACAACTTGGCCTTGGCGGCGCCGTATTGCGCCATGTCGCCGTGGTAATCGAGATGGTCGCGGGTGAGATTGGTGAACACCGCCACGTCGAAGTGCACGGCATCCACGCGGCCCTGGTCCAGCGCATGCGAGCTGACTTCCATCGCCACGGCCTGCGCGCCTTCATCGCGCAACTGCGCCAGCAATGCGTGCGTCTGCAACACCAGCGGCGTGGTGAAGCCGGTCGGCACGGTGGTGCCGTACAGGCCCACCCCCAATGTGCCGATGGTGCCGGTGGACGTGCCAAGCAAGGTCAATGCCTGCGCCAGCAATTGCACGCTGGAGGTCTTGCCGTTGGTACCGGTCACACCGACCATGCGCATGGTCCGCGACGGCTGGCCGTGCAACTGATCGGCCATCGCGCCGAGCCGCGCAGCCAGATCGGGCACGCCGATCGCATCGGCCGGCGCCGGCAACTCGGCTGGTGCCGGTGGCTCGAACAACACCGCAGCAGCGCCATTGGCGCGCGCGTGCTCGGCAAAGCCCAGGCCATGCGCACCGAAACCGGCAATCGCCACGAAGGCATCGCCCGGGCGGACCGCACGACTATCCATCACCAGGCCCGATACCTGTACGTCGTGCGCAAGCGGCACGTCCGGCAAGAGCTGCGACAGCGGCATGGAGCGGCTCACTGATGGCTCTCCTGCAACGGCGCCGGCTGGGCGTGCGCGGGAAGCGCGGCCGGCACAAGCGCAGTGGGAATGCCGGCAGACACTTCGTCCACCGGGTCCGGTACCAACGCAGGATCCAGATCGACCGGATGCGGCTTGGCGATCGGCTGCCCGGTCTTGCCGGCGGCCTGCGCGGCCAGCCACGACTGGATATCGTCCGGCGGCACGTCCATCAGCCGCAGCGCACCTTCCATCACCTTGTGGAACACCGGCGCCGACACCAGGCCGCCGTAATACACCTTGCCCTGCGGATCGTTGATCACGATGACGGTGGCAAAACGCGGACGGGTGGCCGGCACCAGGCCGGCGAACAGCGCGTTGTAATGCCCGCGCTCGTACCCGTTGGCGCCGTTCTTGCGCGCGGTACCGGTCTTGCCGGCCACGTGATACCCCAGGATCGCCGCGCCCTTGGCGCCGCCCTGGGTGACCACGGTTTCCATCATGTCGATGACCTGGCGCGCCACTTCCGGCGTGATCACCTGACGGGTCTCGTTGTGCTGGCCGCGCACGAACGTCGGCGGTGTCAGCTTGCCGCCGTTGCCCAGCGTGGCGTACGCCTGCGCGATCTGCAGCGGCGTTACCGACAGGCCGTAGCCGTAGGACATCGTGGTCTTGGACGGGCCGCTCCAACGCTGTGGCGACAGCACCACCCCGGCCGATTCGCCCGGGAAGCCGCTATGCGGCGCGCTGCCGTAACCGAAGTTGCGGATCGACTGATAGAACGCCTGGTCCGGCACCTTGGCGGCGATCTTGGCCGCGCCGATATTCGAGCTGCGGGTGATGACGCCGGTGACGTTGAGCACGCCGTTGTTGCGCGGCACATCGCGGATGGTGAAGCGTCCCACGGCCATGTAGCCGGGGTTGGTATCGATGATGGTGTCCTTGGTCACCACGCCGGCGGTCAGCGCAGTGGCCACGGTGAGCGGCTTCATCGTCGAACCCGGCTCGACCAGATCGGTGACCGCGCGGTTGCGCCGCGCCGACGGGTTGATGCCGGTGACCGAATTGGGGTTGTAGGTGGGCAGGTTGACCATCGCCAGCACTTCGCCGGTGGCCACGTCCATCACCACCATCGACCCGCCGGCGGCGTTGTTCTCGACCAGCGCGTTGCGCAGTTCCTTGTAGGCCAGGAACTGGATGCGACGGTCGATGCTCAGCGTCAGGTCCTTGCCCGGCTGCGCCGGACGCACCAGATCCACACTTTCGACGATCGCACCGCGCGCGTTACGCACCACTTTCTTGGAGCCCGGCTTGCCGCGCAGCCATTCGTCGAAGGCCAGCTCCAGGCCTTCCTGGCCGCGGTCGTCGATATTGGTGAAGCCCAGCACATGGGCCATCGCCTCGCCTTGCGGATAGAAGCGACGGAACTCGCGCTGCGAGAACACACCGGGAATCTTCAGGTCGACGATGGCATGCGCCTTGTCCGGGTTGATCCGGCGCTGCAGGTACATGAATTCCTTGCCGGCCTTCTGCGCCAGCTTGGCGTTCAACTCGTCCAGTGGCTGGCCGAGCGCCTTGGCCAGTTCGGGAATACGGTCCGGATTGCGCAGCAGTTCTTGCGGATTGACCCAGATCGATTCCACCGGCGTGGACACTGCCAGCGGCTCGCCATTGCGGTCGGTGATCATGCCGCGCGAGGTGGCGATCGGCAGTTCACGCAGGTAACGCGCCTCGCCCTGACGCTGATAGAAATCGCGATTGACCAGCTGCACGAACGCCGCACGGCCGATCAGCGTCACCGAGCACAGGCCCAGCGCGATGCCCACCAACGTCAGGCGGCCGCGCAGATTGAAGTTGCTACGGGCGCGGTTGCGGCCTGCTTTCATGGCGCACCTCCGTGTGCGCCACCCTGCGGGCGGCTGCGCCGTGCAAAACGGCTGTCGTGCCGTCTTGTCATGGGCGCACCACCACAATGTCGTTGGTCTCCGGGAACTTCATCCCGATGCGCGCACGCGCGACCTGATCCACGCGATTGCTTTCCGCCCAGGTGGCCTGCTCCAGCTGCAGCCGCCCGAATTCGATATTCAATTCATCACGCGTGTGTTCGAGCTTGGACAACTGCACGAACAACTTGCGATGCATATGGCGCATGTACACCACCCCGATCGCCGAGGCGATGCTGCAGGCCAGCAGCACGATGAGCAGCAGGCGGCTCATGCGGCGTCTCCGTTCGGAGACGCCGGGAATCGGGAATCGGGAATCGGGAATCGGGAAGCAATGGCGCCGTGGCCTTTACCCATTCCCGATTCCCGATTCTCCATTCCCAGCTTCTCAGCCACCCGCAATACCGCGCTGCGGGCGCGCGGGTTGATGTTCAACTCGGCGTCGTCGGCCTTGATGGCGCCTCTGATCAGCTGCAGCGTCGGCACGAACGGCTGCGCTTCGGGCAGGCGGCGATTGCTCGGCGGGGCTTTCGCATAGCGGGCCATGAATTGCTTGACGATGCGGTCTTCCAGCGAATGGAAACTGATCACCGCCAGGCGGCCGCCCGGCTTGAGCGCGCCCAGGGCAGCGTCCAGGCCGGCTTCCAGATCGTCCAGCTCGCGATTGATGTAGATGCGGATCGCCTGAAAGCTGCGCGTGGCCGGATGGGTCTTGCTGTCGCCACGCGGCATCACCGAGGCAATCAGCTCGGCCAGCTGCGCGGTGCGCAGCAGCGGCTGTTCGGCGCGGCGCGCCACGATCGCGCGGGCGATGCGGCGGCTCTGGCGTTCTTCGCCATAGGTCCACAGCACGTCGGCGATCTCGCGGTCGCTGGCGTGGGCCAGCCACTCGGCCGCGCTCTGCCCGGCCTCCGGGTCCATGCGCATGTCCAGCGGGCCGTCCTTGCCGAAACTGAAACCGCGCCCGGCCACGTCCAGCTGCGGCGAGGACACGCCCAGATCCAGCAGGATGCCGTCGACGGTCGCCGCGGCGACCACCTGGCCGAGGCCGGCGAAGCTGCCGCGATGGATGGACACGCGCGCATCGCCACCGAACGTCTGTTCGGCCACCGCGATCGCTTCAGGGTCCTTGTCCATCACCAGCAGTCGACCTCCCGGGCCAAGGTGTTGCAGCACGCCACGGGCGTGACCGCCACGTCCGAACGTGCCATCGAGATACGTTCCGTTTTTGGTCACCTGCAGGCCATCCAGAACCTGCGTGTACAGCACCGGCACGTGGGCCGCCGGCGGCTGCGACACCGGGTGACCGGGCTGCGCTTCACCGCGCATCCGGGCACCCCGGCTCACAACCTGAGATCGAGCAATTCATCGCCCAGATCCCCGTCAGACAATGTCTGCTGGATCAGTGCGCGATGTGCCTGCTCGCTCCAGAGTTCGAATTTGTCGCCCATGCCCAGCAGCACGGCCTTTTTCTCGATGCCGACCGCATTGCGGTGGCTGGCCGGAATGCTCAGACGGCCATTGGCGTCCAGTTCCAGCACGGCCGAAGAACCCACCAGTTTCTGCTGCAGCGTGCGGATCACGCGCTGGGTATTGGGCTTGGACATCAAATCGTCACGCACCCGCTCCCACTCCTTTTCCGCATACAGCCACAGGCATCCTGCTTCGAACGGGTTGTAGGTGAGCACCAGGCGATTGCCGCTCACACGCGTGACGAGGTCGCGGTATGCGGTTGGCACCGCCATCCGCCCCTTGTCGTCCACCGTGATGGCAGTCTCGCCCTGAAACACCGAATGCAACCTCGAATACCCGCTAGGGGGATCATTGAACCACGAAAAACCACAAAACACCTGGTTTTCCCTCCGATGCCCACCTTAGCAGTGCGTCAAAGGTTGTCAACAGTTTTCAAGGTCGCAAATCGCCAGTTGCATCAATGAGTTGCAGCACTCTTTAGAGACTTGTTCAAAGGTTATCCACAAGTTGCTGTTTCGTCTCAGATTTTGAGATTGAACGAAAATTCAGGGGCGTGAAGGCCATGTAAACTCGACCGCCATCTCACTTCACATTGCGCCAGTGACGGATGGGCGACTGCGCAAACCGGCGACAATGGCCGGCATGTGCCTGGTCGCTCTTGCCTGGAAAACCCACCCCCGTTGGCGCTTGCTGCTGGCGGGCAACCGTGATGAATTCCACGAACGCCCGACTGCGCCCCTGGCGCGCTGGGAGCCACCGGCCGATGGCGTGCTGGCAGGCCGCGACCTGCGCTCGGGCGGCAGTTGGGTAGGCCTTGGCAGCGACGGGCGGGTCGCGGTGGTGACCAATGTGCGTGACCCGCTCGCCACCGCGTCCGGGCGCTCGCGCGGTCATCTCATCGCGGACTACCTGGCCGGCAGCCTGGACGCGGCCGTTTACGCCAGCGACCTGGCAACGGCCGCGCACGCATTTCCGCCGTTCAACCTGTTGCTGTGCGACGCCGAGCGTTGCCAACACCTCAGCAACCACCCGCCGCTGGCACGTAGCCTGGCGCCGGGCATCCATGGCATGTCCAACGGACCGCTGGACGTGCACTGGCCCAAGACCAGCACACTGACAGGCGTCCTGCGCGACTGGTGCGCCAACGGCAGCGACGACCTGCAACCGCTGTGGATCGCCCTGTGCAACCCCGCAATCGCTGCGGACGACGCCCTGCCGCACACCGGCGTCGACCTGGCCACCGAGCGCCTGCTCTCGGCCGCCTTCATCACCGGCGCCGGCTATGGCACCCGCGCCAGCACCATCGTCGCGGTGGACCATCAGGGCAGTGGCTTCATCCACGAACGGCGCTTCGGCCCCGATGGAATCTTCCAGGGCGAGACACGGCTGGACATCGTCGGTACGCGTTGACACCGCGCAATCATGCGCATAGCGTGCGCATAAATGACGGAGGCCCATCATGAGCCGTTACTACGACAGTTCCGCGCAAAAAAAGCCGCTGAACCTGACCATCAACTCGGACCTGGCCGCGCAGGCACGGGCGATGACCGGCAACCTGTCGGCAAAGGTCGAAGAATTGCTGGCCGACTACGTCAACAAAGAGCGCGACAGCCACAGCGCCAGAGCGATGGAATTGCAGCGCGCTGCAAGCGAATGGAAGACCTTCACCGAGGCGCACGGCTCCTTCGCCGACGAGTTCTCCACGCTATGACCGACCAGTTCGATGTCTACGCAAACGTCGGCCAGAACAGAAATATCCCTTACGTGGTGGTGGTCCAGTCAAAGATCTTCGACGCCTCACCCCGCCGCGTCGTCGTGCCGCTGGTCATCACGTCCACCCACTCCCCGACCCCATCCCGCTTCACTCCGGAACTCACCGTCGCCGGCCAACGTGTCATCCTGCAACCCCTGGAAATGACCTCGGTGCCGCTGGCAGTGCTCAGCCAACCTGCCGGCTCCCTGAAAGACCAGGGCCAAACCATCATCGACGCCCTGGACGAGCTGTTCACCCGCTCATTCGGCTAAGCGCCAAACATGGCAGCAGGGGAAGCATCAACGCATCATCGGCCGCGAGAGCGAAGCCCAAGCCCCAGACGATGAAATAGACCGCGAGGGCGAAGCCCAAGCCACGTAAAAATAACCGCAGCACCCAGATCGCATTGATCGCAGCCGAAGCAAAGAGCCCAGCAAAGCACCCGAGTGCAAGCCCCCTTGAGTCAAGGGGGCGCGGCGACAGCCGCGGGGTTCTGGCATGCCCGGAGCGGGACCCGCGTTTTGTACCGCCACCAGGCGGTACGAAGCGTGGGCGCCTTTTTGGGGCCTACGCCCAAAAAAGGCGGCGGAGCCGGCCGATAAGCCGGGTTCTGTCGTGGACAGTCATTCGTCTAGGCGCTACGTCACCGCAGCGCTCAAGCAACCTACCCGGATCCAGCGCGGGCCACGCCAATGGATCCCTATTTGGTCTTGCTCCAGGTGGGGTTTGCCGTGCCGGTCCGTTACCGGACTCGCGGTGCGCTCTTACCGCACCATTTCACCCTTACCGGCTCCCCGAAAGGAACGTAGGCGGTATCTTTCTGTTGCACTTTCCGTCGGCTTGCGCCGCCCAGGCGTTACCTGGCACCTTGCCCTATGGAGCCCGGACTTTCCTCGGCACTCTTGCGAGTGACGCGACTGTCTGGCCGACTCCGCCGGGGCGCACTATACGCTATCGCCAGACCACGCCCCGTCCGTCGCTGTCTTCGGCGTACAGCACAACACGTTCGAACTGATGTGCGAACGACCATCCCGCCGCCTCGGCTGGCACCGCGAGCTGCGCGTGCGAAGGCGCCCTCGGGCAATAAATCAGCAGCGCGACGGCATCTGCATGCGCGCGATATCCCTCGATCTTCGTGTGCTTTTGCAGAATGCATGTCGACACCTGCAACTGAGTGAGTGCGGGCACTTCAAAGACGCCACCTCCGAACACGTCCGCTTGAGTAGCTGGCCAAAGTTGCACATGTCTCAAAAATGCGGGGAGCCCTTTCCTGATGACCTGATTGCCTTCGATCAGTCTCGACTTCTCGGACAACAGATGCTCCACCTGTTCAATTGCCTCTGGAAGCTTGGGGAGCGGCTGATCCGTAAAACCAAGACTGATCTGTACGCCAGGCAGACGCTGCGCCAATCGCGGCTTCAGCGACGCTAGTAATTTTTCACGCGCCCGAACGCGCGCTTTTCCATCCGGTCGCAGAAGCTGGGTGATCTCGACGGCATAAGTTGAGCCATCGGCAATGCGAAAACGGATGTCTGCTGCGGGCTCCTTGGGCTGTTCTATCACGCCGCTCTGCGGCGGGAATGCATCCGGCCAGCTCGTCAAGACGCACTTGAACTGACGCAACTCCAGCGCCTTCTTCTTCTCCTCGGCAGTCGTTGTATCAGCCATTGCCGCCATACAAGGCCTTCCGCGGCGCGCCGGTCAGCTCGGCCGCCAGCTTGGCGGCGGTGGAGGGCGGCAGGTGTTCGGCGAGCTTGGCGTAGACGCGGCGGCCTTCGGCCAGTTGCCCTTCGGCGGCGTCGGCGGCGCCCTGCACCATCACCACGAACTCGCCCTTGCGCTGGTTGTCATCGGCTTCGACCTTGGCCTGCAGCTCGGCCAAGGTGCCGTCGAGCACGGTTTCGAACAGCTTGGTCAGCTCGCGGGCGATCACCGCCGGGCGGTCGTCGCCGAAGGCGAAGCGCAGGTCGGCCAGCGACTCGACGATACGGTGCGAGGACTCGTAGAACACCAGGGTGCGGGTTTCGCCGGCCAGGTGCGCCAGGCGCTCGCGGCGTGCGGCGCTCTTGGCGGGTAGAAAGCCCTCGAAGCCGAAGCGGTCGCTGGGCAGGCCGGCCACGCTGAGCGCGGCGATGGCGGCGCAGGCACCGGGCACCGGGCTGACCCGGATCCCGGCCGCGCGGGCGGCGCGCACCAGTTTGAAGCCGGGGTCGCTGACCAGCGGGGTACCGGCGTCGCTGACGATGGCCAGCGATTCGCCCTCGCGCAGACGCGCGACGATGCGCTCGGACATCGCTTCTTCGTTATGGTCGTGCAGGGCCAGCAGCGGGCGGTCGATGCCGAAATGACCGAGCAGCTGACGGGTGTGCCGGGTATCTTCGGCGCAGATGGCCGCCACGCCACGCAGCACCTCCTGCGCACGCGGCGACAGGTCGGCCAGGTTGCCGATCGGCGTGGCGACCACATGCAGGGTTCCGGGGGACGTCATCAACGGCATTCCATAGGGCAAAGGGTAGAATCGTAGCGTTTTTAACGGCCCGCCCCGGCAGGCCCCGTCCAATGGATCTGAAATGAACAAGCGTGTTGCAAGGATCTCCGCCCTCTCGCTGATGGTGATGCTGGCCGCCGGTTGCGCCACCAGCAGCGTCACCCAGACCGCCTCGCCCACGCAGAGCGCAGCGCTGGCGTTGCTGGACCAGGGCAAGCCGCGCGAGGCGGCGCAGCAACTGGAAGCCGAGGCGGCCAGCGCCAGTGGTGCGCAGCGCAGCCGCTTGCTGGCAGCGGCCGCGTTCGGCTGGCACGACGCCGGCGACAACGCACGCGCGCGCGCCCTGGTGGCGCAGGTCACCCCGCGCCATCTCACGGGCGAAGACCGCGCCCGCTTCGCGCTGTTGACCGGCGAACTGGCGGTGATCGACAAGCAGGCCGCGCAAGCGCTGCAGGCCCTGGGCGACAGCCCGCACGGCCTGCCGCAGCCGCTGCAGACCCGCTGGCTGCTGGCACGCGCCGCCGCCCTGGAAGCCACTGGCGACCTGTTCGCCGCCGCCGCCGACCGCGCGCGCGCCGATGCCAGCCTGACCGGCACCCAGCGCAGCGAGAACCAGCGCGCGATCGTGCGCCTGCTGGCCGCGCTCGACGACGCCACGCTGAAGGGCCGCACCGCCGCGCTGCCGACCGGCGATCCGCTGTACAACTTCGCCGGCCGCGCCTTGATCAGCCGCGGGCTGGCGCTGCCGCGCGCGTTCGATCGCGACGCGCAATGGGGCTTTGACACCAGTAAGCGCCCGCCGGCCGAACGCGATGGCTATCGCCCGCCCATCAAGCTGGGCGTGCTGCTGCCGCTCAGCGGCAATCTGGCGACCGCCTCTGCGCCGGTGCGCGATGGCCTGCTGGCCGGGTATTACGCCGAAACCCGCCGCCGCCCGGAACTGCGCTTCTTCGACACCGCCGGCACCGCCGCCGGCGCCAACGCGGCCTACGACAAGGCGGTGAGTGCCGGCGTGGACTACGTGGTCGGCCCGCTGGGGCGCGACGAAGTCAGCGCCGTGTTCGCGCGCGGCCAGCTGGCGGTGCCGGTGCTGGCGCTCAACCGCCCCACCGACAACAAGGCACCGCCCAGCGGCAGCGCCGGGTTCTCGCTGGCGCCTGAGGACGACGGCATCATGGCCGCCGAATATCTGCTCTCGCGCGAGCGCCGCAACGTGCTGATCGTCGGCACCAGCGACGACAACGGCAAGCGCACCATCAAGGCGTTCCGCGACCGCTTCACCGAACGTGGCGGCACCGTTGCCGGCAGCATCAGCGTGGCCGAGGTGCCGGGCGATATCGGCGCGCAGCTGCGCAACTACGGCACCGCCGATGCGGTCTTCCTGGTGGTACGCGGCAACACCGCGCGGGCGCTGGCACCGCAGTTGGCATTGAGCGGGTTCGCCGGCAAGTCGCGCGTGGGCACCTCGCAGTTGGTGGCCGGCACCGGCAAGGTCGACGACGACCTGGTGCTGGACGGCATCGTCTACCCGAGCGAAACCTGGACCGCCCTGGGCGTGTCCGGCCTGCCGGCCTCCAGCCAGGTCGCCAGCATGCTGCCCAGCGCGCGCGGTCCGGGCGCACGCCTGTTCGCGTTCGGCTACGACGCCTGGAAGATCAGCGCGTATCTGGAAAAACTCGCCACCGGTGCCGACGGCGGGCTGCGCGGCGCCACCGGCACCCTGCACCTGGATGGCTTCGGCAACGTGTTGCGGACCCCGGCCTGGTCTACCTTCAACGGTGGCCGCCCGGTGCCGATCGCCGACGGTCGCTGACGCCATGCCGGCGGTGCGTCAGCAGCGCGGTGCGGCAATCGAAGCATCCGCGCGCGCGCTGCTGGAACAGGCCGGCCTGCGCCTGGTGGTCGGCAATGCCAACTACCGCGGCGGCGAACTCGACCTGGTGATGCGCGACGCGCAATCGCTGGTGTTCGTGGAAGTGCGGTATCGCCGCGATGATCGCTTCGGCGGCGGTGCGGCATCGGTAGACCGACGCAAGCGGCGCAAGCTGGTGCTGGCCGCGCAGTTGTTCCTGGCTTCGCATCCGGCACTGGCGAGCTTGCCATGCCGCTTCGATGTGGTCGAAGCCAGCGGCGAGCCGCCGGTGCTGCACTGGATCCGCGACGCCTTCCGCGCCGACGATTGCTGACAACGGCCGAGGTTCGATGCCCACCATCCTCACCCACGCGGCGGTGCCACTGGCGCTCTGGTGCGCCAGTGAACGCGGCCGCATCTCGCCGCGCTTGCTCGGCGCCGGCATCGTTGCGGCGATGCTGCCGGATGCCGATGTACTGGCGTTTGCGCTGCATATTCCGTACGCGGACGCGTTCGGCCATCGCGGCGCCAGCCACTCGCTGTTATTTGCAGCGCTGATGGCGCTGCTCGGTAGCGCTGCGTCTCGCCTGTTGCGCGCGGATGCGCTGCAGGCAGCGGCATTCCTGTTCGTCTGTACCGCGTCGCATCCGTTACTGGATGCGATGACCTCCGGCGGCCTGGGCGTTGCGCTGACATGGCCGTGGAGCGAGGCGCGCTGGTTTGCGCCGTGGCGGCCGATTCGGGTGTCGCCGTTCGCCAACGGTTTCTTCAATGGGCGCGGTCTGGCCACGCTGCTCTCCGAGCTGCGCTGGGTCTGGCTACCACTCACCGTCGCAGTGCTGGGGTGGAAATGCATCCAGCGTGCGGCACCACAGGATCACGCGGCATGACCGATGCACTTCCCACCGCGCTGGCCCAACTGCTGGCCGCACGGCTTGGCGCAGATGGCTGGCTGACCGGCGACGACGCGCGTCGTCGCTACGGCGAAGACGATTCGCGCCGCTGGGCATTGCCTGCGGCGGTCGCCTTGCCGCGCGATACCGATGACGTGGTGGCGATCGTGCAGGCCTGTCGCGCGCATGGCGTGCCGATCGTGGCGCGTGGCGCGGGCACCGGCACCACTGGCGCGGCGGTGCCGTTTTCCGGCGGTGTGGTGGTGTCGATGGCGCGCATGAACCGCATCCTGGCATTGCGCCCGGAAGACCGCTGCGCCGTGGTGCAGCCTGGCGTGCTCAATGGCGATCTGCAGCAAGCCTTGCAGCCGCATGGGCTGTTCTGGCCGCCGGATCCGTCCAGTGCGGAGATCTGCAGCGTGGGGGGGAATTTGTCCACCAATGCCGGCGGCCCGCGCGCGGTGAAATACGGCGCCACCCGCGACAACGTGCTCGGCCTGGTGGCGGTGACCGGCACCGGCGATGTGATCCGCTGCGGCGGCGCGTACACCAAAAATTCCACCGGCTACGATCTCACCCACCTGCTGGTCGGCAGCGAAGGCACCTTGGCGATCATCGTCGAAGCGACCTTGAGGCTGACCCCGCGTGCGATTGCACAAGCCGGCTTGCGCGCGCTGTATCGCGATGCCGCCAGCGCTGCGGCGGCGGTGTCGCGCATCATGGCGCAACCGACCACACCGACGATGCTGGAATTCATGGACGCCAGCGCGATTGCGTTATTGCGTCGCAACGGCAGCGACGTGCCCGAGGCCGGCGCGATGCTGTTGATCGAAGCCGATGGCGATCACGACACCCTGCCCTACGCATTGCAGGCCTTGCACGACGCCGCCGATGGCGAGGGCGTGTTGAGCCTGGACGTGGCCGCCGATGGCAGCGCGCGCGACAAGTTGTGGGCCGCGCGCCGCGCGCTGTCGCCGGCCTTGCGTAGCATCAAGCCGGGCAAGATCAACGAGGACGTGGTGGTACCGGTCTCGCGCATCCCTGAACTGGTAGCCGGCGTGGAAGCGCTTGCCGCCGAATTCGCATTACCCATCGTCGCGTTCGGCCATGCCGGCAATGGCAACCTGCACGTCAACATCATGTACGACCCGGCCGATACAGACGAAGACACCCGCGCCCATGCCGCGCTGCCGCGCCTGTTTACGCTGGTGCTGTCGCTGGAAGGCACGCTCTCCGGCGAGCACGGCATCGGCGTGGCCAAGCGCGACTTCATGGCCCAAGCCTTCAGCGCCCCGACGCTGGCGGCGATGCGCGCGATCAAGGCGGCGCTGGATCCAGATGGGATCTTGAATCCGGGCAAGGTGTTGCCGGACGCCTGAGCGACCGCATGCCAACGCAGGTCGTCACCGCGCGCCAATGCCGTGGCGGCAATGCGCTCACGCTGCACGAGCAGCGCGCGATACGCGGCCATCCACGCCACCACCCACGGTTCGACGATCGAGGTATTGCCTGCGTCGGCCAGTTCCGGGTGCTGCGCCAGCACTGCCGCCAGCCCGGCCATCATTTGCAGCGTGCATTACCAGTCTTTGGCCGAGCGCGGCTTCAACATGGCGAGCAGGTCAACACATAACGCCCGGAGCGAGGAGCGACCTGGTCACGCTTAGGCCTCTATCGCTCTGACCGGCTGGCGTCAGGCCATCGTCGCTTGATTCAAGGCAACTTCTCTGGCTAGCTTGGCTGTCAAACGGTTACGCCTAGAGAATGCCGATGGTCGCCCGCAGAAAAAGATCCGACGAAGCCGCCTTGCCGCTGGGAAACGCCATGCGATGGATAGCGACATTGGCATTGCTGTCATTGGCTGGCTGCTCGGCGCCGGATGCCGGCGCCGCCGCTTCAGGCCAGCCAAGCGCTTCGTCAACAAAAAGCGGTTCGGACTGCTCCCGTAGTGCGACACCCAAAGACCGGGAAGCCTGCCTCTTTGCGTTGCCTGAAACTGACTGTAAGCGATTGGGCGCAATCTGCATGTCGGTACGTGAAACTCGTTCGATCAATGACAAATTGACAGGAATAGAAAAAGCAATCCTCGACAAGGCGCGCGTGCGTTACAGCAGCTATACAACCGACGATCCGGCTTATCTGGATGATCTGGAAAAGAATTTTACTGATGCTTCTAAAGCCTGGCGAACCTATCGAGATGCCTATTGCCAAGCCGAGCCATTGGTACAGGGCATGTCTCGCAATGAACAAGACAACCTGACTGCACAGTGCAGCGTCAATGCAACGCGACTACGTATCGAACAACTGGAGCAGCTGATAAAAGCCATTCCATAGGGGAACCAAGATGCCACAAGGATATCGCTACGACGCATTGAGTCGTGAAAGCTTCGAGGTACTTGCCTACAATGCTGTTGGCCGCGCCAGCGAAGTGAATCTGAGTGCCGCGTACGCCTTGCAACACAGCACAGGAAATTCCGGCTGGTCCGTAGGCATCATGCAGTGGGACTTCGGTCAGCCTGGACGAGGTGCTGCAGCCGAGGAGATGCTTGGTTGCTATGCGGAGTGGGCCACGCCTCAACAGCAGTTCAATCAGGAAGAGCAGACGAATCTTCTGCAACGCCTGCAAACGCGAGGGCAAGTGGGTAATGACCTTTCCGCCGCAGAGCAAGATCGCCTCAACGAATTCCTCAGGTCAGACGCTGGGCGGACATTTGTTCAAGGCCTGAACGATCAGCAGGTAGATCGAAAATGGCAGGCGGTTGGTCAGCCCCTCTCGCAGATAAGCTGGCTGCAAGACCTCAATCGGGACCATCCCGAGCAAGCCGCCGCGATCGTTGCCGTGACCAGCAAACTCTTTAACCAGAACCAGGCCCGTGGAGCCTTGCTTGTCGAAAGCCTCCAGCAATCGAACGGCATGACTGCGGATACAGTGAGCGCATGGATCGGGAATCAAGGCATCAACGGGCTGAATCCTGCAGCCCGGGCCGCGATCGTGTCCGGGCGCGATGCGACGCTCCAGGGAGTTAACCTTGTCAACGCATTGGAACTCGGGCAAGGGCAAGGTAGCGAGGAATGGCGTTCCAAGATCAGGGAATCCAACAATCCGGCCTTGGCCCAAGGGTTCAATAATGATCCTAGCTTGCAATTGTTCGACGCGATGTTACGTGATCCGGCAAATGGCTCACGGATCCTTGCCAGGATGGATGAAAGAACGCCTGGTCCCGCGCTGACGATTGCAGGAAGAAATGAACTGGCCAGAGAAGAAATTTCTCAGGTGCGAGTTGATCGCGAAGGTAGCTTATCTGTCACCACTCCATCCGGAGATATCCATAATTGGGACGGCAGGACCTGGGACTCTATCCTTGAGCGCAGCGACCCCCTTTATCATCAAGGGGCGCACCCCTTCGGACCGCCGGCACCGTTGACCCTTGACTCGCAAGAACTGCCCGCGATCTTTGCGCAGTGCGCGGAACATGTTCATGCGTTAGACCGCTCAATGGGACGGCTGCCAGATGAGCGAAGCGATCGAGCAGCCGCGTATCTGGCCACTGAAGCAATGGCAAATGGCCTCACGCATGTGGACCACGTAATGCTTAGTACAGCCACCTCATCAAAGCAGGCAGGCCACTATCTCTTTGCGGTAGAAGGAGAGCCAAGCAACCCTGCACATCTGCGCGCCCACGTGGCCACCGAGACGGGGATCAACACGCCAGTCGATATATCAATCCAGCGCGGCCTGGATATCCATAGGGAACAACTGAGCCAGCAGCAGAGCATGCAACATGAGCAGATGCAGGAACGGCAGCGCCCGGGGCCGAGCATCGGATAGATATTCACCGCTCTCGCATAATCCCAAAACTATTGCATTCGTCAATCCACCTTCCAAAATTCGATTCACGCGCTTGCTGTGTTGCTGAACTCAATTTTTCCAAGACGATGGATCGCTTTGCTCAGCGCGCCACACCAATAAAACGCAGCCCCACGCCCGGTTCGGTGACGATGTAGTGCGGGTCGGCGGCATCGTCGTGCAGTTTCTGGCGTAGCTTGCCGACTAGGATGCGCAGGTAGTGGGTGTCTTCCTCGTGGGTGGGGCCCCACACCTCGCGCAGCAATTGCGGCTGGGTGACCACGCGGCCGGCGTGCTTGAGCAGCAGCGCGAGCAAGGCATATTCCTTGCGGCTCAAGGGCACCGCCTCGCCGTTGAAGGTGACCTCGCGCAGACCCAGATGGATATGCAGGCGGCCATCGTCGAACACGCTCTCTTCCACCGCGCTGCCGGCGCCGGCCTGGCGCAACAGCGCACGGATGCGCGCCATCAGCTCCTGCACGCCGAACGGTTTGGTGACGTAGTCGTTGGCGCCAGCATCGAGCGCGGCGACCTTTTCGGTTTCGCCGGCGCGCACGGTAAGCATGATCACCGGCACGCTGGACCACTGGCGGATCTCGCGCAGCACCTCGTGGCCATCGCGATCGGGCAGGCCGATATCCAGCACCACCAGCTCGGCGCCCTGCCCGGCCAGCACGGCCAGGCCTTCTTCGGCGGTGCCGGCCTGTAGCACGCGGTAGCCCTGCGCACGCAGGCTGATGTCGAGAAAACGGCGGATCTGCGGCTCGTCGTCGACGATCAGCACGCGGGCGGGCGGGATAGCGGTGGGATCAGTCGGCATCGGGGCGAGGTGGCGCGGCAGGAACGAGCAACGGCAGCGTAATGCGGATTGTGGTGCCGTGACCATGTGCGCCGATCAGCGCCTCCACACTGCCGCCGTGCGCGCCGATCATGCCCTGGCAGATGGTCAGGCCCAGCCCGGTGCCATGACGGCCGCGGTCGCCGCGCTCCACGCTGTAGAACATGTCGAAGATACGCGCGCGCTCGTCCTCGGGAATGCCTGGGCCCTGGTCGCCGATATCGACCTGCAAGGCGCCGGCGCACAGTTGCGCGTGCACGGTGACTGCCATGCCGGGTGGCGAAAATTTCGCCGCATTCTCCAGTACGTTGAAGATGGCCTGTTCCACCAGCGCCGGATGCACCCAGATCGCCGGCAGGTCGGCTTCCAGGTCCAGTTGCAGGCGCACCTCGGGCTGGTAGCGTTGCAGGCGGCGCATGGCCGAGCCGAGCAGCTCGTCCACGCCGATCCAGTCGCGCTTCAAGGTGAGCCCGGTATGGCCGAGCCGGGTCATGTCGAGCAGGTTCTGGATGTAGCGGTCCAGCCGCTCGCCTTCGAGCTGGATGGTGTCGAGCAGGCTGTGGCGATCTTGCGCATCCATCGCATCGCCGTAGCTGGCCAGGCTGCTGGCCGAGCCGATCATCGAGGCCAGCGGCGAGCGCAGATCGTGCGAGACCGACGACAACAACGCCGAGCGCAGGCGCTCGGTTTCGCCGCTGACGCGCGCGCCTTCCAGGTCGGCGACCAGACGCGTGCGCAACGCGGCCTGGCCGATGTCTTCCACCATCGCTTCGGCCAGCCGGCGTTGCTCCAGCCCAGGTCGCTGCACGGTCTGCCGGAAGCGCAACGCCGCCACGCCGAGCGTGCCGCGCTCGTGACGTACCGGCACGCACCACCATTGCGCACCGGCCAGCGTATCGGTGAAGCGGCCGGCAGGTTGCCCATGGCGCTGCGTCCACTCCGCCGCGCTGCGGTCCAGTGCGCCGAAGCTGGCCGGCGCATCGCTTTCGCGTTGCTCCAGGCGCAGCCAGACCTCGGCATCCAGTGCGGTGGTCAATGCACGGCGACCGGCCTCCAACACCTGACCGAGGTCTGCGGCCGTGCTGAGCTGGCGGCCCAGCGCCTGCAACGCGTTGGCATGCGCATTGGCCGCACGCAGCGCCAGCACCTGGCTACGCAGGCGCGAAGCCAGGCGGCCGGCGACCAGTGCAGCGATCAGGAACAGACACACCGTCACCACGCCCTGGCGGGCGCTGATCTGCAAGGTGAAGCGCGGTTCGATGAAGAAGAAGTTGTAGGCGACAAAACTCAGCAATGCCGCGACCACCGCGGCGGCCATGCGCGTGCGCGAAGCCACCAGCACCACCGCGACGATGAACACCATCGACAGATCGTCGATATCGGTCCAGCGCTGCAACAGCCACGCCACGCCCACCGCGCCGGCGGCGGCAATCGCCGCAAACGCCAGGTCGTAGCCTTGCAGCCAATGGCGTGGGTTGCGCCAGCGCTGACGCGCGCGGGCGCGCGCATCGGCGGAGCTGACGATGACCAGTTCGTAATGCGCGCCGCGTTGCAGCAGTTGCTGGGTCAAGGTGCGGTTGAACATGCGCGCCAACGGGCGCTCGCGGGTGCGTCCCAGCACCAGGGTCGATATGCCGTTTTGCGATGCGAAATCCAGCAAGGCCTCGGCGACATTGGCACCATGCAGCAACGCGGTGTCGCCACCCAAGCGCCGCGTCAGCGCGAAGGCGCGGTCGATCTCCAATTGCCAGCCTGCATCGGCCACGGTGCGGGTCTGCACGGTCACCACGGTCCAGGGCGCATCGCGGCGCTCCGACAATCGCCGCGCCACCCGCACCAGATACTCCGAGCTGCCACGCCCATCGATGGCCACCACCACGCGGCGACGCAAGGCGGCGGTGCCGGGCAACCCGCGCGCGGCCTGGGTGTCGCGCAGGTCGCTGTCGACGCGGTCGGCGGCGGTCTGCATCGCCAACTCGCGCAGCGCAGTGAGGTTGGATGGCGAAAAAAACGCCTGCAAGGCCTGCGTTGCCTGTTCGGGCAGATACACCTTGCCCTGTTGCAGCCGCTCGATCAGCTCGCGCGGCGGCAGATCGACCAGCACGATGTCGCGCAATCGATCGAACACCGCATCGGGCACGGTCTCGGACACGCGCACGCCGGTGATGCGCAGCACGATGTCGTTGAGGCTTTCCAGATGCTGGATGTTGACCGTGGTGTAGACATCGATGCCGGCATCGAGCAGCTCGACGATGTCCTGCCAGCGTCGCTCGTGCCGGCTGCCCGGCACGTTGCGGTGGGCCAGTTCGTCGATCAAGGCCAGTTGCGGCTTGCGTGCCAGCAATGCATCCAGATCCAGTTCTTCCAGCTCCCGGCCCTGATAGCTCACGCGCATGCGCGGCAGCAGCGGCAGGCCGTCCAGCAACGCGGCGGTTTCGCTACGCCCGTGGGTCTCCACAATGCCGGCCACTACGTCCATGCCCTGGCGCAGGCGCTCGCGCGCGCGCGACAGCATGGCGTAGGTCTTGCCCACGCCGGGTGCGGCGCCCAGAAACACCGTCAGGCGCCCGCCATGTTCGCGCTGCAGTTCGCCCATCAGTGCGTCGGCTTGTTGGGTGCGGGCGTCGATCATGGAGGCCGGGAGTGGAGAGTCGGGATTGGGGATTCGTGCAGCCTACCGCGAGCTGACAGGTCTAGTGCTATTGCTTTAACCCATTGCCGATTCCCGACTCCCGATTCCCCGCCGCATCCAGCGCCAGGTTCAGCGCCAGGACATTCACCCGCGGCTGCCCAAGCAGCCCGAACTGTGGCCGTTCGGTGGCGGCCTGTACCAGCGCGGCGACGCGCTGCTCCGGCCAACCGCGCGCCTTGGCCACGCGGCGCACCTGCACCTGCACCGCAGCCGGGCTCAGATGCGGGTCCAGGCCGCTGCCGGATTGGGTCAGCAACTCGCTCGGCACCGTCTCCGCTGCAATACCGTCGCGTGCGGCCACGTCGGCGCGCGTGGCGGCGATGCGGGCCTGCAGGTCGGGATTGGAACGCGCCTGGTTGCTGCCGGACGCAGCGGTCGGGTCGTACTTAGCCGCCGACGGACGCGGTTGGAAATAGCGTGCATCGGCAAACGGCTGCGCCACCAATGCCGACCCGACGACACGCTGCTCCACGCGCAGCAGCGAGCCGTGCGCCTGATCGGGAAACAATGCGCCAGTGATACCGGTGGCGATCAACGAATAAGCCAGGCCCAGACCGAACAGGGTGAACAACGCCAGCATCACCGACCCGCGCAATGCGCCGTCGTCGCGCAACGGCAATGCGCTGTGCATGCCGGTCTTGGAGGAAATGGTCATGGCTCAGGCTCCCAGGGTGGCGACAAGCGCCAGATCGATCACTTTGATCGCGGCAAACGGCAGCAATACACCGCCCAGGCCGTAGATCAGCATGTTCCGGCGCAGCAAGGCCGTGGCGCTGGACGGACGAAAACGCACGCCGCGCAACGCCAGCGGAATCAACGCCGGAATGATCAAGGCATTGAAGATCAGCGCCGCCAACACCGCATGGCGTGGGCTGGACAGCTGCATCACGTTGAGCGCGGCCATCGACGGAATCGCAGCGGCAAACAACGCTGGCAGGATCGCGAAATACTTGGACACGTCGTTGGCCAACGAGAACGTGGTCAACGCACCGCGCGTGATCAACTGCTGCTTGCCCACTTCGACCACGGCCAGCAGTTTGGCCGGGTCCGAATCCAGATCGACCATGTTGCCGGCTTCCTTGGCTGCCTGCGTGCCGGAGTTCATCGCCAGGCCGACGTCGGCCTGCGCAAGCGCCGGTGCGTCGTTGGTGCCGTCGCCGACCATCGCCACCAGCCGTCCACCGGCCTGCTCGGCGCGGATACGGGCCAGCTTGTCTTCCGGCCGTGCCTGGGCGATGTAGTCGTCCACGCCGGCCTCGGCGGCAATCGCCGCAGCGGTGAGCGGGTTATCGCCGGTGATCATCACCGTCTTGATGCCCATCGCGCGCAGCTGCGCAAACTTTTCCTTGATGCCCTGCTTGACCACATCGCTCAGCTCGACCACGCCCAGCACATGCCGGCCTTCGGCCACCACCAGCGGGGTGGCGCCGCCGCGTGCGACTTCTTCGATGCGTCCGTTCAATTCCGGCGACACCGTGGCGCCTTGCGCCTGCACATACGCCACGATCGCATCGCCGGCACCCTTGCGGATGCTGCGCTCGCCCAGATCGACGCCGGACATGCGGGTCTGTGCGGTGAAGGCGATGAAATGCGCACCATCCGGCTCGACCAGCACCGCTCCTTGCTGGCGCGCCAGCTTGACGATGGACTTGCCTTCCGGCGTCGGGTCGGCCAGCGAGGCGAGCATGGCCGCATCGCGCAGCTGCGCACGATCGATGCCGGCCAATGGATGAAACGCGGTGGCCTGGCGATCACCGTAGGTAATAGTGCCGGTCTTGTCGAGCAACAGCACGTCCACGTCGCCGGCCACTTCCACCGCCTTGCCGGATTTGGCCAGCACATTGGCAGACAGCGCGCGGTTCATGCCGGCAATGCCGATCGCCGGCAGCAACCCGCCGATGGTGGTCGGAATCAGGCACACCAGCAACGCGATCAGCAACAGCGGGTCCAGCGTGACGCCGACGAACCCGGCGATCGCCGGCAACGACGCCACCACGATCAGGAAGGTCAGCGTCATCGCCGCCAGCAACAGAGTGAGCGCGATTTCGTTCGGCGTCTTCTGCCGATTGGCGCCTTCCACCAAGGCGATCATGCGATCCAGGAAACTATGTCCCGGCTCGGCGGTGACCTTGAACACGATCTCGTCGGAGAGCACGCGCGTCCCACCGATCACGCCACTGCGATCGGTGCCGGCCTCGCGCAGCACCGGTGCCGATTCGCCGGTTACCGCCGCTTCGTTGATCGTTGCAACGCCGCGCACGATCTCGCCATCGGCCGGGACGAATTCGCCTTCGGACACCATCACGTAGTCGCCCGGACGCAGTTCGGCCGCCGGCACGCGGGTTTCGCGCCCGCCGAGTGCGGTTTCCACCCGGCGTGCGACCAGATCCTTGCGCGCACGGCGCAGCGATGCAGCCTGCCCACGGCCACGCGCCTCGGCGATGGCTTCGGCAAAATTGCCGAACAACACGGTCACGAACAGGATCGCCGTCACCGCCCAGCCGAAACCGGCATTGCCATACCCGCTGGCGGTGATCACCGCCGCCAGCAGCGTGCCGCCCATCACCACCGCCATCACCGGGCTATGCAGCAGATGCCGTGGCGACAGCTTGATAAAGGCCGCACGCATCGCGGCGATCAGCACCGCAGCGTCGAACAACGCTGCGTCGCCGCGCTCGCGTTTTTCAGTTGTATCGATCGTAGACATTGCTCAATTCTCAGGACGCCGCCAGGGCGAGGTGTTCAGCGATAGGGCCCAGCACCAGTGCCGGCATGAACTGCAGCACGGTCAGCACAAGCACGATCGCCATCAAGGTCAGCGCAAAAGTGGGCGTTTCGACCTGCAGGCTGCCGGCCGACTCGGGCGCGCGCCGCTTGACCGCCATACGCGCGGCCACCATCAAGGGCAGGATCAGCGCGGGGTAGCGGCCCAGGGCCAGCACCACCGAGCAGCTCAGATTCCACCAGTAGGTGGCATCTCCCAGGCCTTCAAACCCCGAGCCGTTGTTGGAAAATGCCGAGGTGTACTCGTAGAACACCTGGCTGATGCCGTGGAACCCCGGGTTGGAATTGGCAGTGACCGCCGGCACTGCCAGCGCCACCGCGGTGAAGCCCAATACGACCAACGGCTGCAGCAGGATCAGCAAAGCGAGCAATTGCACTTCGCGCGATTCGATCTTGCGACCGAACAACTCCGGCGTGCGCCCAGTCATCAGACCGGCCAGAAACACGCTCAGCAACAGATACACCACGAACTGCTGCAAGCCGCAGCCGATGCCGCCCCAGATCGCGTTGATCAGCATGTTCACCAGGGTGACCAGGCCGCTCAACGGGGCCAGCGAGTCGTGCATCGCATTGACCGAGCCGTTGGAGGTTTGCGTGGTCAACGCCGCCCACAGCGCGGAGGCATCTGCGCCGATACGCACTTCCTTGCCTTCCATCAATGCAGCCGAGCCGGCGCTGGCCGAATGCGCTTCGGACCACACCAACAACGCCGTGGATGCCGCCGACATCGTCAACATGGTGCCGAATACCAACGCGGTGAGGCGTTTGCGCCCGGTCAGATAGCCGACCATGAACACCACGCTCATCGGCAACAACACGATCGCCAACGTTTCGAGCAGATTGCTCAACGGCGTGGGATTTTCCAGCGCCACCGAACTGTTCGGGCCATACCAGCCACCGCCATTGGTACCCAGCTGCTTGACCGCCACCATCGCCGCGACCGGGCCGATCGGAATGGTCTGCTTGGGCATGCCGGCACTGCTGTCCAGCGGAGCGGCGGTTGCCGCGCCCTGGAGCGTGGACGGCACGCCCTGCCAACCGAGCAGCACGGTCCACAACAGGCACAACGGCAGCAAGACGCGCACGCTGGCACGGATCACGTCGGCCCAGTAGTTGCCGACATCGGCTTCGGGCAGGGCCTCCAATCCAGTGCTTGCCTGATGCCGTTCACTGCGCGCGGCCGTCGCCGGATCGTCAGCACCACTCGCCGTCGATGGCGAAGCGGAGATCGCGCTGGCGACCGCCCGCCCACCGAACAAGGCGCGCAGCGTCGCCACTGCCAACGCCAACCCCATCATCGGCGTCACCACCTGCAGGCCGACGATGCCGGTCATCTGCGCCAGATACGACAGCTGCGCCTGGCCGGAGTAATGCTGCTGGTTGGTATTGGTGACGAACGACACCATGGTGTGCAGCGCGGTATCCCAGCGCATGTTCGGAATGGCGTCCGGGTTGAACGGCAGCCATGCCTGAGACATGAACACCGCCCAGGTCAGCAGGCCGACCACCAGGTTGCTGAGCAAAAACGCCACGGCATAGCCGCGCCACGACATGCCCTGTTGCGGGCGCGTGCCCAGCAGCGCATAGAGCGGCCGTTCGATCCAGCCGAACAGCGCATCGCCACGCATCGGCGCGCCGCGCATCACCGCCGCCAGATAGCGGCCCAGGGGCCACGCCAGCACGATGGCCAGCGCATAGACAAGGAAAGTTTCAATCATTGGAGCGCACTCGCATCAGAAGTCTTCGGGCCGCAGCACCACGTACAACAGGTACGCAGCGGCAACGAGCACCGCCACACCGCACAACAGCGACAACCAGGCAGGCATGTCGGTTACTCCCGGTGGCGCGCGCAACGCGGCGCGAACGAGGCGTCACGCAACGGCGCATGCGCGGGGTGCACGACAACAAGGCAAGGCGCTGCCGCATCGTGCGCGCAGCACCGATGGAGCAGACAGGTCAGGGCAGGCATCGGAATCATCCAGGGCGGAACCGCTCCGCCAACGTGCGCAGTCTCTTCCTGGCCTGCGTAAAGTCGCTAGGGACATGCCAGGGTCGCCGCGTAAATTCCGCATAAATGCTGCGCTGCGACGGCCTGCAGTCACCTATCCACGTTATGCATCCGTTTCCAGGCAACCACGACCACGACTTCATCCACACCATCCAGTCTCAGCGCAGGACGGCCAGGTTTTGAGTCAGTGCGTTATGACGTCATAGCAAAGCCGTGCTGGTCGAGGCACGGTGCCCTCACCATTTCCGGGACACGCCGCGAATCCTTTCATGGAGGCGCGGTGGCGGCATCCATGCCGCTACGCGGTCCCGCAAGCGGCGAGGACACCGCGCCAGACACTCCGCTGGTTGCGTTGTTTAAACCCATGCATGCCGACCATCTCGACTGGATCCTTGCCCGCCCAGCGTCGCGGGACCTTACGCGGCATGGATGCCGCGTAAGAGCTACAAGGACGTACTTGCAGCGTGTCCCGCGACGCTGGACGGGTAAGGCCCCTGCAGCCAGGCCGCAGATAGCCGGCCTGCAGTAGGCTGACACGAAGTCGTTTTGTTAGCCGCTCTAAGTGCTATCGCAGCGGTACGTTCAACACCGATGGTGTTGCCGCCGGCGATGTAAACGTCACCGCGCCGCCGCCATCGCTGGCGTCGGTGTAACGCGCATCGTGGGTATCGATCACCAGCACCAATCGCTGCCCGGCCGGAATCTCCGTAGCGGCCGCCTGCAGCGACCAATCCAGCGTCACCGCGCTGCCCGGCGTGGCACCGCGCAACGAGTACGGCGCATGCGTGATCAATTGCGCCACACCCAGGGCATCCATGCGGTACAGATACGCGAACAGACTCACCTTCGTTTGACTGGGCACCACGGTGACGCGCAGCGAGGGACTTCCCGCCAGCCGCCGCGCACTGCTCGACGGCGCGCCCACCCACACCGCGGCGCCGATGCGATTGACCAGCGGAATCGACGTGGTGACCGGTGCGCCAATGCCCTGCAACAACCCGCTGACCAGCACCACGCCCGAGTCGGCCAGTGTTGGCACATCGGTGACGATGCGCGACTGCCAACCGCTGGCCGTCCCGCCAATCAACCCGCCGGTGGGGCTGAGCACCCCGGCCGGTGCGGACAGCCCGAGGCGCGTGCCGTCCTGCTGCACGGAGCTCCAGTCCGGGTACTCCAGCCACTGCCCGGCACGCGGCGACAGCCGCACCGGCGCTTCGGCATCCACGCCATTGCGCACCTGCTTGAGATGGCGATCGAACCAGCGCGTGGCTGCGGTATACACCTCGTTGGGCAGGCCCAACGCGCCCGGCAGTTCTGCGGTGGCGTGATCGCCCTGACTCAGCAACAACTGCTTGGGACCACGTAGCTGATTGAAGAAGGCGATGGTCTGGTTCGGCGGGAACAAGCCATCGTTGAAGGCATTGCCCAGCAGCACCGCGGTGCCCCGCGCATTGAGCGCGGCCACATCGGTGGCCGGGCTGCGCGAGGCCGCCTGCGGCAGGAAGCCCTGCACGGCACCGTCGTAATCGCCCACCGCAACCCGCGCGCCGATCCGTGCCAGATCCGGCCCGGCCCGGCCGGTCAACGCACCGGCACCGACCAACAACCCGACCCCTTGCTGGCTGACGGTGCGATTGGCATACAGCGAGGCTTGCAGATCGGCCCACCCGCTGAGCGCGGCCACCGCCTTGATGCGCGGATCGCGCTCGGCCGCGAGCAGACTGATGCCGGCCCCGTAGGAAATGCCGGAAGCACCGATCGCGTCCGGATTGGCCGGAGTGTGCGCCAGCGCCCAGTCGATCACCGCACTGACGTCTTCCACGGTGTCGGCACCGGCAATGTCGATCTGCCCGGCCGAATCCCAGAATCCACGCGAGGTGTAGCTGACCACCACATAGCCATCGCTGGCCAACTGGCTGGCGCGGCCCAGATATTCCAGATTCGGCAACGACCAGCTGGCCGGCATCACGATCAGCGGAAACGGTCCGCTGCCCTGCCCCTGCGGCACCAGCACCAGCGCGCCCATCGCCGCACCATCCCAACCGGGGATACGTTCATAGGTCTTGCTGAAACCGCCGGCCAGTGCCGAGGCCGATGCCACCAGCATTGCCATCGCGACAATGCTTCCGATCCAACGCTTGTTCATGTAGTTCTCTCCCACGCGAGGCCGGGCCGGGGTGGCCCAGCAGCAGATGCCGTGCATCCGTGGTTCGGGGGAGAACATTGCGACCGTACCAGACGGTACGGTATGGCTCAAGGGCGGGAATTGGGGATTGGGGAGGCGGGAATGCTGAAACGGTACGCACCAAGCCCCAACGCCGTCCCTTCTCCCGCCTGCGGGAGAAGGTGCCCGAAGGGCGGATGAGGGAAAAACCGCCCAAACCAAAGCCCACCCGGCACCACCACCACCATCAAAAAACCAGCACCAACCAGCCAAAGCGCTCACTCACCACCGCCGCGCCAAAGACCCACCATCAGCCAACAAAGTGCTGATACCCCCGCTGCGGCGGTTGCCATGGCTTGCCGTCGGCGTCATGCACCACCACCCCACCCGCAGCAACGATCCGGCCGATCCGCGTGACCGTCACCCCGGCAAACTCCATCGCCTGCACGACCGCATCGCGGTGCTGCACGGCGGCGGTGAAACACAGCTCGTAATCGTCGCCGCCGCCGAGCTGCCAGCCGATGCATTGCAGCGCACTGACCTGCGCACTACGTGACATCGTCGGCAACGCCGCCAGCGCAAGCTGCGCGCCCACACCGCTGCGGTCGCACAGATGTCCCAGGTCGGCCAATAACCCGTCGGAAATATCCACACAGGCATGCGCAAGCCCACGCAAGCGCAGCCCGGCCTGCACACGCGGCTGCGGGCGTAGCAAGCGGCTACGCCATTGTTCATGCACCGGGTCGGCGGCCACGCAGGTCACATCCAACTGGCCGGCTTGCCACAGCGACAACGCAGCGGCCGCTTCGCCCGGCGCACCGGTCACCCAGACATCGTCGTCCACGCGTGCGCCGTCGCGACGCAACGCCGCACCCGGCGGCAGGCTGCCGATCGCAGTCACCGCACACGACAACGGCCCGCGCGTGGTGTCGCCTCCGACCAGGGCGATGTCGTGCGCATCGGCCAGCGCAAAGAAACCATCGGCAAACGCGTCCACCCACGCCGCATCATCGTGCGGCAACGACAATGACAAGGTGCACCAGCGCGGCTGCGCGCCCATCGCGGCCAGATCGGAGAGATTGACCGCCAATGTCTTCCAGCCCAGATCGTCGGCGCGCGTTTCATGCGGAAAATGCACCCCCGCGTTGAGCGTGTCGGCGGTGATCGCCAACTGCTCGCCGGGCGGCGGCTGCAACAACGCCGCATCGTCGCCAATGCCCAACGGCACATCGGCACGCGCGGCGATGCGCGTGCGCAGACGAGCAATCAGATCGAATTCAGGCATGGGGACGGGAATCGGGAGAAGGGAATCGGGAATCGCAAAAGCGCGTCAGGAGATATCGGAGGTGGTGCTCTTACGATTCCCCATTCCCGACTCCCCATTCCCGCAGCGCCTCATGCGCCGCTCGCGCCCGACTCGACCTTGCGCCACTCCACCGCCGCACGATCCAGCACACCGTTGACGTAGGTGTGGCCATGCTCGGAACCGAAGCGCTTGGCGGTTTCGATCGCTTCGTTGATCACCACACGGTACGGCACGTCCTGCCGATACAGCAGTTCGTAGGCGGCCAGGCGCAGCACCGCACGCTCGATCGCATCGACCTCTTCCACCCCGCGATCCAGATACGGGGTCAGCGCGGTGTCCAGCTCGGCGCGGTTGCTCAGCACGCCGTCGACCAGGCTCTCGAAGTAGGCCAGATCGGCCACTTCGTGCGCCTGCTCGTGCGCGAACTGGGAGATCACCTGCTTGGCGAAACCGCCGGAAATCTGCCAGGCATACACCGCCTGCAAGGCACGCCGACGCGCGCGCGAACGCAGTACCGGGTCGATGCCGTCGCGGCGACCGTGGCGGGCGTGTCCACCGGGCTTGCTCATGGCAACAACTCCATCAAATTGACCAGTTCCAGGGCCGCAAGTGCGCACTCTTCGCCCTTGTTGCCATGGCTGCCGCCGGCCCGTGCCTCGGCGTCTTCCACCCGCTCGACCGCCAGCACGCCGTTGAGCACCGGCACGCCGGTCTGCAACTGCACGCTCATCAGGCCTTCGGCGCACAGGTCGGCGACGTGTTCGTAGTGGCGGGTGTCGCCACGGATCACGCAACCCAGCGCGATGATCGCCGCATGCTGGCCGGATTGCGCCACGCGGTTGGCGGCGATCGGAATTTCCCAGGCACCCGGCACGCGGACCACGTCGATGGCGTCCTCGCCGATACCGTTGCCGGCCAGGCTCTGGCGCGCGCCGGTGACCAGCGCGTCGGTGATGCGGGCATTCCAGCGGCTGGCGATGATCGCAAAGCGCGCGGTGGTGGGGCGGAGATCGCCTTCGTAGTGGGTCATGCGGGTCGGCAACTCAAGGGGGCAGGAAGTTTAACAGCTGCCGCCCCCCGCCCGGCCGACGCGTGCAGGCCGGGCCGCCGAAGCAGGCCCGGCCAGGTACCCCGGAACGCAACGCGCAGGCAACCGATGATGCTGCCGCCCGATGGCGCGGCGCTGCAAACAGCAGCAACCGCTGGGGGCATGCAGCGGCCCTCGCATCGCACGCGCCCATCCGACGACCACGCATTCCACGGCGTCTACGTTGTTCAGGGCACCGCTTCCGGCGGCACCGAGCGCATGCCTTCGCCCGGATGGCATTCCAGGTACTCCACCACCTCCAGCCCGAACCCGGCCAGGCCCACCTGACGGCGCGGCGTGCCCAGCACGCGCAGCTTGCCCAGGCCCAGCTCGGCCAGGATCTGCGCACCGGCCCCGTTGCGCCGCCACTGGCTGACGTCCTTGGCGTTGGTTGCCGCCTCCGGTTGCTGGCGCAGCCGCGCCAGCAGCGATTCGCTATCGCGTGGCGCTGACAGCACCACCATCACACCCTGCCCTTCGGCCGCGATCGCGCGCAGGGCATCGGTAGCGGCCACGCCGAAATCGTCGCGCTGCCAGTGCAACAGATCGGCCAGCGGGTTTTCCACCTGGACACGCACCAGCGTCGGCGTGTGCGGATTGGCCTCGCCGCGCACCAGCGCAAAGTGCAGGTCGTGCGCGATGCGGTCGCGGTAGGTCACCAGCTTGAACGGCCCGAACTCGGTGGTGATCTCGCGTTCGTCCACACGCTCGACGGTGTGCTCGTTGGCCAGGCGATAGGCGATCAGATCGGCGATCGAGCCCATCTTCAGCCCGTGCTCGCGCGCGAACACTTCCAATTGCGGCCGGCGCGCCATGCTGCCGTCCGGGTTGAGCACTTCCACCAGCACGCCGGCCGGCTCCAGCCCGGCCAGCATCGGCAGATCGCTGGCCGCTTCGGTGTGACCGGCGCGGGTCAGCACCCCACCGGGTTGCGAGATCAGCGGGAAGATATGCCCCGGCTGGCTCAGATCCTGCGGCTTGGCATCCGGTCGCACTGCGGTGCGCACGGTATGCGCGCGGTCGTAGGCGGAAATGCCGGTGGTCACGCCTTCGGCCGCCTCGATACTGACGGTGAAGTTGGTCTGGAACTGCGCGGTGTTGTTGCGCACCATCGGCGCCAGGCCGAGTTGGGCGCAGCGTTCGCGGGTCAGCGACAGACACACCAGCCCGCGCGCGTGGGTCACCATGAAATTGATGTCCGAGGGCTTGACCAGCTCGGCGGCCATGATCAGATCGCCCTCGTTCTCGCGGTCTTCGTCATCGACGATGACCACCATGCGTCCGGCGCGCAGTTCTTCGAGCAGTTCCAGAACGGGTGCGAAGTTCATGCCGCACCCCGCGTGCCAAGCAGGCGTTCGACATAACGCGCCACCAGGTCGATTTCCAGATTCACCGCCGCCCCGACCACCGTCTGTGCAAACGCGGTGTTGGCCACCGTGTGCGGAATCAACGCGACCTCGAATCCTTCGTCGTCCACGTCGTTGACGGTCAGGCTGACCCCGTCCACGCAGATCGAGCCCTTCTTGGCGACATAGCGCAACACCGCCGGCGGTGCGGCAAACCGCCAGCGCTGCGCCCGCGCATCGCCATGCACCGATTGCACCTGGCCCAGGCCATCGACATGCCCGCTGACCAGATGCCCGCCAAGGCGATCGGTCGGGCGCATCGCGCGTTCCAGATTGAGCAGCGCGCCTTCGGGCAAGGCGCCCAGCGTGGTCAGCGACAGGGTTTCGGTGGAGGCATCGGCCTGGAAGCTGCCGGCATCGAAGGCGATCACGGTCAGGCACACGCCGTTGACCGCGATGCTTTCGCCCAGTTGCACCGCTTCGAACGGCAAGCTGCCGGTGGCGAAGGTAAACCGCACATCGCCGCCCTGCGGCTGGCGCGCCGCCAGACGGCCGACGCCTTCGATGATTCCGGTAAACATCAGCGCGCCTCCGATTGCAGCAGCAACTGGGCGCAGGTGGCGCGGTGGAAGGTCGCGACGCAGCGCGACGGGTGACGCATGGACATAGTCGTTTCTCGCAGGAGTTGAGCGAAAAACGCCACAAGGCAAACAGGCGCGCGCACAGCCGCAAGGCTGCGCGTTGGCCGTCTTCTTTCATCCGGACTATACCGTCGGCCCCGGCATCGCACCGGATCTGCTGACCTTGCGCATCAGGAGCTTCGCGGGGATCGCTCAACTCTTGGAAGCGCAAGCGCTCGCGGGCTCGCACGCTTGCGCATGCCTACCGCCGGTGGGGAATCGCACCCCGCCCTGAAGACGTTCGTGAGTACCGGCGAACCGGCGCGCAAAGTTTAACAGTGCCGACCGACGGGATGCCGAACGTCAGGCAAGGCTGGCAGGACAGCGCGTCATGTCAGGAAATCCCCCATAGCCAGGGTTGTGAAGGATCTGTTAATTTACGCGCCGCGACGGGGACACGTCGCATTTCCACCCCGCAACGGGGGCGGAGACACGGACTTCACTTTCGGAGAGAGCACCCAAATGCGTAACACCCTGATCCTGGCGACCCTGCTGGCCGCCGCACCGTTTTCCGCGTCTGCTGAAGGCCTGAGCTACAGCTATGTCGAAGGCGGCTGGAACCGTACCGAAATCAACGTCAATGATGATTCCGACGACATCGATGGCGGCTACCTCCGCGGTTCCTGGCAGATTGCCGAGCCTGTGTACGTGCTCGCTGGCTATCAGCGTGCCAACAAGGATTACAACGTCGGCAGCGGCTTCGTCATCGAAGGCACCCTGGAGCAGGCCAATGTCGGTATTGGCTACCGCCAGGAAATGACCGAGCGCGTCGAGTTCACGGCTGATATCAGCGTGCTACGCAGCAAGGTCGAATCCGACCTGCGCCTGCGCGGCCGTTCGATCGACAACGCGTCTGACTCGACCACCCTGGGCTTCGCCAATCTGGGCCTGCGTGGCAAGCCCTCGCCGCGCACCGAGGCCTGGGTCAAGGCCGGCTATATCGACGGCAGCGACGTGGACGAAGGCGAGTTCGTCGGCACGCTGGGTGGCCAGGTCAACTTCACCCGCACCTGGGGCCTGGTTGCCGAAGCGCAGTTCATCGACAACGCCAACCAGTATCGGGTCGGCGTGCGCGCAAGCTTCTGATAGGCGCCTCGCAGTTGTCCGAGAAAGGCCCCGCAAGCGGGGCCTTTCTTGTGGGGATGATCGAGCGCATTGCGTGCGAGGCAACCTGCCCTGCATGTGTATGCAGGCAGAGACCGCAGTGCTCTTTGCTGCTTCAGCGCAAGGTTTTACGCCACAAGATGTAGTGCGCTGGAAAAACCACACCAGTGCGATAACTGCAGCCTCCATTGCTTGCACGGCAATGTGCACCCGCAAGCAGAAGCCACATCAAGCACCACGCGCAAGGTGATCCGCTGCTGCGCATCGAGCGCGTTACGCAGCACTCACCCGGTAGTATTTGGCGCGTAACGCAAACGCAAATCCTGACCCAGTTGACGCACCTCGTGCAGTTGCAATGCATGACGCTGCGCCATCGTGTCGATGCCGAGCCCAGCCAGCAGCGGCCTGGCGGTCTCGCCCAGCAGCACCGGCGCCATGTAGACCAACAGGTCGTCGACCAGCCCCGCTTGCAGCAGCGCACCGCTCAGCGTTGCACCGGCTTCCACATGTACCTCGTTGATGCCGCGCTCGGCCAGTAACGCCAGAACGGCAGCAAGATCGAAGCGGCCGGCGTGCAGCGGCATCGCAAGACACTGCGCGTCGTCGAGTGCCGGCGCCTGCGCGGTCTCGCCATGCAGATACAGCGTCGACGCATCGCCCTGACGGATATTCTGGCACCCCAACGTCCGCAGACCGGCGTCGAGCACCACACGCAACGGCGGCACGAACGGCGTGTCGTCACCGAGCCGCACGGTCATCGCCGGATCGTCTGCCAGCACCGTGCCGGCACCGGTCAGGATCGCACCGGCACGCGCACGCCAGCGCTGCACATCGGCGCGCGCATCGGCGCCGGTGATCCATTTGGACTCCCCACTGGCCAAAGCGGTGCGCCCATCCAGGCTGGAGCCAAGTTTGACCCGCACCCACGGACGGCCACGCTCCACTCGCGACAGGAATCCCTGATTGAGCGCACGCGCCTGTGTCTGCATGACACCACTGAGCACCTCGATCCCTGCCTCGCGCAGCAACGCGAAGCCACCGCCGTTGACCTGCGGAAACGGATCGGCCATCGCCGCGACCACACGGCGCACGCCGGCGTCGATCAAGGCAAGTGCGCACGGTGGCGTGCGTCCGTAATGCGCGCAAGGCTCCAACGTCACATAGGCGGTGGCACCACGCGCCAGCTCGCCGGCTGCACGCAACGCGAACACTTCCGCATGCGGGCCACCGGCCCGTTGATGAAAGCCTTCGCCCACGCTTACGCCATCGCGCACGATGACGCAGCCGACCATTGGATTAGGTCGCGTGGTGTAGGCGCCACGCGCGGCCAGGCGCAGCGCCTGCGCCATCCAGCGGTGATCGTCGGCACTTGCGTTCATTGCGGCACCCGTTGCGGCTCAATAGACATCACCACGATCGGCAACGACCCAAGCAACAGCCCCGCATGCATCTGCCAGCCCAAGCGTTGATAAAACGGCGCCAGGTCCGGTTGGCAATACAGATACAACGTGTCCACGCCCAGCCCGGCGGCGGTCTGCACGCAATGCGCGACCAATGCCTCACCGATGCCCTGTCCACGCGCGTGCGGCTGCACATACAGCGATGCCAGCCAGGGCGACCATTGCCGAATGCGCGCATCGTCATTGTCCAGCAGACTCACCGAACCGAGCCACTGGCCCTGATCGAGCGCCACCCACGTCGTCGGGATCACACCATCGCGCGTGTGGCTGCGCAACTCGCTCAACGCCTCATCGAAATTCCAGTCCGGCAACAGACTGCCGAAGGCCTCAAGATGCGCGCGCGCGATGGCGGGAAGATGCTCCGGCGCGTCGCCCACGCAGGCAATCGGCACGGCGTTCAACGCTTGCCTGGCTTGCCGGCGCGTTCCAGTGCCGCTTCCAGCAGCGGTAGCTGTTCGCTCCCGACCGGAAGCTCGCGTTCGAGTTTTTCGATTTCCTCGCGGAAATCGGCAACGTCCTGAAAACTGCGATACACCGAAGCAAAGCGCACATAGCCGACATGATCGAGCTTGCGCAGCTCGACCATCACGTATTCGCCCACCCGCAGCGAGCCCACTTCGCGCTCGCCGGACATGCGCAGCTGATGCACCACCGCCCGCACTGCCGCCTCGATCTGCTCTTCGGACACCGGACGTTTCTGTAGGGCGCGGTCGAAGCTGGTGCGCAACTTGCGCGCATCGAACGCCTCGCGGCCGCCATCGCTCTTGACCACGGTGGGCAGCTTGAGTTCGATCGTTTCCAGGGTACTGAAACGCTCGCCACACGCCTCGCACTCACGACGCCGACGGATCGTCGTGCCGTCTTCGGACACCCGCGAATCGATCACGCGGGTGTCGTTGTGCTGGCAGAAGGGGCAGTGCATCAGACGTCCGGGAATAGGGAGAGGGAAATAGGGAATCGGAACAGCAGGGCTATCGCAGCGTTGCTTTTACCATTCTCGTCTCCCTATTCCCCATTCCCGTCTCAGCCATACACCGGATATTTCTTGCACTGCGCGGTCACTGCGTCGCGGACTTTCGCCAGCACGGCTTCGTCGCTCGGTGCATCCAGCACGTCGGCGATCCAGTTGGCCAGGTCGATGCTGTCCTGTTCCTTGTAACCGCGCGTGGTAATGGCCGGGGTACCCAGGCGCAGGCCCGAGGTCACGAACGGCGAGCGCGGGTCGTTGGGAACTGCATTCTTGTTCACGGTGATATGGGCCTTGCCGAGCGCGGCTTCGGCGTCCTTGCCGGACACGTCGCGGCCGATCATGTCCACCAGCATCAGGTGGTTCTCGGTGCCGCCGGACACGATCTTGTAGCCGCGCGCGATCAACGTCTTGGCCATCGCCTGGGCGTTCTTGACGACCTGCTGCTGGTAGGTCTTGAACGCCGGCTCCAGCGCTTCCTTGAACGCCACCGCCTTGGCCGCGATCACGTGCATCAGCGGGCCGCCCTGGATGCCGGGGAACACGATCGACTGCAGCTTCTTCTGCAGCTCTTCGCTGGCTCCCTTGGCCACGATGATGCCGCCACGCGGGCCGCGCAGGGTCTTGTGGGTGGTCGAGGTGACCACGTGCGCATGCTCCATCGGGCTCGGATAGACGCCGGCGGCAACCAGGCCGGCCACGTGCGCCATGTCCACGAACAGATACGCCCCGACGCTGTCGGCGATGGCGCGGAAACGCGCCCAGTCGATCTTCTGCGAATACGCCGAGAAGCCGGCCACGACCATCTTCGGCTTGTGCTCGGTAGCCAGGCGCTGGACCTCGTCGTAGTCGATCAGGCCCTGCGCGTCGACACCGTATTGCACCGCGTTGAACAGCTTGCCCGAGACATTGACCTTGGCGCCGTGGGTCAGGTGACCGCCATGGGCCAGACTCATGCCCAGGATGGTGTCGCCCGGCTGCAGCAGCGCCAGATACACCGCCTGGTTGGCCTGCGAGCCGCTGTGCGGCTGCACGTTTGCATACATATCTTCCATGGAGCCCGCGCCGAACACCTGCTTGATGCGGTCGATCGCCAGTTGCTCGGCGATATCGACGAATTCGCAGCCACCGTAATAGCGCTTGCCCGGATAGCCTTCGGCGTACTTGTTGGTCAGCTGGCTGCCCTGGGCTTCCATCACCAGTGCGCTGCAGTAGTTCTCGCTGGCGATCAGTTCGACGTGATCCTCCTGGCGGCCGACTTCAGCGGCGATGGCCTTGGCCAGTTCGGGGTCGTAGGTTTCCAGTCGGACGTCGCGCGAGAACATTCGAAACTCCGGGGCAGCTGCAGCCAGTAGGGCCGCCGATTGTAAGCCCCCGCCGCACGGGTGACCAATCGCACCGCTGTGGCAGGCCATGGACCCGATCGGCCGGCAAGCTGCACAAATGACAAAGGCGCACCGAAGTGCGCCTTTGTGGGAGGGCTGGCCCGATGGCTCGGCGAGCGATCGGATGCCCGCTCAGTTATTGAGGACCAGGTCGGCGATCACGCCGGTGGCGATGGCGACCAGCAGCAGATTGCCGGTGTTGTCGCGCTGCCAGCGGTAGCCATACGGCGGGCGACGCAGGTTGTAGCGGTCGTAGTCGTTGATCACGTAAACCGGGCCGTGGTAGCGCTGACCGCGGGCCCAGTACGGGCGCGGCGGCGGGCCGACGCGGTAGTAGCTGGGGCGATCGTAGACATAGACCCGGTTGCGGTCGTAGCGACGGTCCTGATAACGGGCATCGCGATAGCCCTCGCGGTAGCCGCTGCTGTAGTAGCGGCGGTCGTCGCGACGGTCATCCCGCCACTCGCGGCGATCGCTGCGCCAGTCGCGATGGTGATCGCGGCCGCGGTCGTGACGATCATCGCGGTCGTGGCCACGACGATCGTGGCCGCGGCCCCAGTCGTCGGCAAACGCTGCCGGGGCCACGGAGCCCAGCGCCAGGATGGAAGAAAGCACAACAGTGACGATGCGTTTGCGGTTCATGACCAGCTCCTGTTTGCGATGTCGCAATTTCATTAAGACGCTGCCCGCCTTAACGCATTCTTGCTGGAATCGGTTACGAAAATGCCTATTCAGGTAGTAGGTAGGCTGCCGTTTAGCCACATCCCCACCCGGCGCGGCCCCGGGCACTTGCCCGTATAATCGGCGCAATCCCTTTTCCGCTGCCTCCGGCCTCGGCCGGCGGGCTGCTTGCGTCCACGGAGTCCCCATGTCGCAATACATTTACACCATGAACCGCGTCAGCAAGGTGGTCCCGCCCAAGCGGCAGATCATCAAGGACATCTCGCTGAGCTTTTTCCCCGGCGCCAAGATCGGCCTGCTGGGCCTGAACGGCGCGGGCAAGTCCACGGTGCTCAAGATCATGGCCGGCGTGGACACCGACTTCGAGGGCGAAGCCCGCCCGCAGGCCGGCATCAAGGTCGGCTACCTGGCGCAGGAACCGCAACTCAACCCCGAGCACACCGTGCGCGAAGCGGTGGAAGAAGGCGTGGGCGACGTGCTGCAAGCCCAGGCCGCGCTGGATGCGGTGTATCTGGCCTATGCCGAAGAAGGCGCCGATTTCGACGCCCTGGCCAAGGAACAGGAACGCCTGGAGGCAATCCTGGCCGCCGGCGATGCGCACACGCTGGAAAACCAGCTGGACGTGGCCGCCGATGCGCTGCGCCTGCCGCCGTGGGACGCGGTGGTCGGCAAGCTGTCCGGTGGTGAAAAGCGCCGCGTGGCGCTGTGCCGCCTGCTGCTGCAGAAGCCGGACATGCTGCTGCTCGACGAACCGACCAACCACCTGGACGCCGAATCGGTGGAGTGGCTGGAGCAGTTCCTGGCGCGCTACACCGGCACCGTGGTGGCGGTCACGCATGATCGCTACTTCCTGGACAACGCCGCCGAGTGGATCCTGGAACTGGACCGTGGTCGCGGCATTCCGTGGAAGGGCAACTACACCGACTGGCTGACCCAGAAGGACGAGCGCCTCAAGCAGGAAGACAACCAGGAAAAGTCGCGCCAGAAGGCGATCCAGAAGGAACTGGAATGGTCGCGCCAGAATGCCAAGGGCGGCCGCACCAAGGGCAAGGCGCGTCTGGCCCGCCTGGAAGAGCTGCAGTCAGTGGACTACCAGCGCCGCAACGAAACCAATGAAATCTTCATCCCGCCGGGCGAGCGCCTGGGCAATGCGGTGATGGAATTCAAGAACGTCTCCAAGAAGTTCGGCGACCGTCTGCTGATCGACAATCTGTCGATGATCGTGCCGCCCGGCGCCATCGTCGGCATCATCGGCCCCAACGGTGCCGGTAAGTCGACCCTGTTCAAGATGATCACCGGCGCGGAGAAGCCCGATTCCGGCGAGATCGTGGTCGGCCCGACCGTGCAGCTGTCGTACGTGGACCAGAGCCGCGACAAGCTGGAAGGCAACCACAACGTGTTCCAGGAAATCGCGGGCGGCCTGGACATCCTCAACATCAACGGTGTGGAGATCCAGTCGCGCGCCTACATCGGCCGCTTCAACTTCAAGGGCCAGGACCAGCAGAAGATGGTCGGCTCGCTGTCCGGTGGTGAGCGCGGTCGTCTGCACATGGCCAAGACCCTGCTGCAGGGCGGCAACGTGCTGCTGCTCGACGAACCGTCCAATGACCTGGACATCGAAACGCTGCGTGCGCTGGAAGATGCGTTGCTGGAATTCCCCGGCAACACCTTCGTGATCTCGCATGATCGCTGGTTCCTCGATCGCATCGCCACCCACATCCTGTCGTTCGAAGGCGACTCGCACGTGGAGTTCTTCCAGGGCAACTACCGCGAGTACGAAGAAGACAAGCGCCGTCGCATGGGCGATGACGCAGGCCCCAAGCGCCTGCGCTTCAAGGCGCTGAAGTAAGCACGACAAGGCAAGACGACAAGGGCGCCGCAAGGCGCCCTTTTTATGTGTGCATGCGCCGCAGCAGCGGCTGATCGAACCGCGACATACCTAGCGACGCAACATGCGTCCGGACCCTGCGTTAGAGGTCGTACGACAACACGTCCTCGAAGCCGAAGGTATCGAAATTTTCGATCCGCGAGGGGTACAAGCGGCCAACTAGGTGATCGTATTCGTGCTGCACCACCCGTGCATGGAAGCCTTCGGCTTCGCGCTCGATCGGACTGCCGTCCGGCGCAAAGCCACGATACCGAATGACGCGATAGCGCGGAATCACCGCACGCAGGCCGGGAATGGACAGGCACCCTTCCCAACCGTTTTCCATTTCCTCCGATAGCGGCTCGATCTGCGCATTCGCCAACGCGGTGCGTGGCACTGCCGGCGCTTCGGGGTAACGTTCGCTGGCTTCGAACCCGAACACCATCAATTGCAGATCCACCGCAATCTGCGGTGCGGCCAAGCCGACGCCACGTGCATCGTCCATGGTTTCGAACATGTCGGCCACCAGGGTGTGCAGCGCGTGACTGCCGAGATTGGTGACCGGTGGCGCAATACGCAACAGGCGCTTGTCGCCCATACGGATGATCTGGCGAATCATGCGGGTGCTCCTGGAAAAACATGGCGCCGATTCTAGAGCGTGCTGCGCATGGTGAAGTGAGTGTGAGATGGCCTGCTCATGCGGTGCGGGTCATCGAGAGCAGTTGCTCATGGCACGGTTACCGGCAATCGAAAAAAGCCGCTACCCGAAGAGGCGCTTCGATGTTATGGCCACTCCAGCGGCGCACTGCTCTGACAGCCCCTCCCCGGCATGCCGCTGTCTTGGTCGAGTCGCGGCGATAGTGCCCCCATCCGCCCTTCGGGCACCTTCCCCCGCACGCGGGGGAAGGACGCTGGATCGATCGAGGGTCATCGAGAGCAGCTGCTCATGGCATCTGCCCCGGCAATCGAAAACCGCCACTTGAAGATGCGCTTCGACGTTATGGCCACACCAGCGGCGCATTGCTCTGGCCGGCCCCTCCCCCGGCATGCCGCTGTCTTGGTCGAGTCGTGGCGATAGTGCCCCCATCCGCCCTTCGGGCACCTTCCCCCGCGCGCGGGGGAAGGGAGCTGGATCGATTGAGAAATAAGGGGTCTCCCTGCGCGTGGGGAAGGGCGCTGGATCGATCGAGAAGTAAGGCGTCCCCCTGCGCGTGGGGAGAGGGAGCTGGATCGATCGAGAAATAGGGTCTCCCCCTGCGCGGGCGGAAGGGAGGTGGATCGATCGATGAGTAAGGCCGGTCTGCGTGCGGGCACGCGAACTGGGGCGATTGCGGAAGACGCCATCACCCGCTTGCGGGGAACGGCATGCAAATCGAATGCGAGCCCCTCTCCCGCTTGCGGGAGAGGGGTTGGGGTGAGGGGACGGCGCAAGGCCCAAGGGCATTCCAACTCCACCAGCACTTCGCATCCCCCCTTCATCCACTGCCGCGAAGCACGCTCTCCGGAAGCAAAGGCATCTGGCGTCGGAGCCTTGCCTGCGGGTTGCGCTGACCAAGCAGATGCCACGGTGATCGACAACCCCGACATGGCTGAAAGCCGGTTTCTATCCGCCAGCTGCCTGCCGGCAGATTCGGGCCAAAACCCGGCTTATCCGGGCCCAACCGCTGTTGTCGACCGTATGAAATCCGGAATGACAAGCGCCCTGCTGACTATTTCAGGCCACAACTTCGCAATTGGGGCCTTGCATGTCAAAAGATTGACACATCTCACAGATTCATGTTTCAGTCATCAACAGACTGAAACGAAAGGATTCTCCCGAGCGCCGGCATCAGCACGGCGTTATTCCCTGTTGGACTCAAGGAAATTCCCATGATCCACGTTCGCAAGCCCGGATGGATGCTGTCCGGCATGTTGTGCATTGCCTGTCTGCCGGCCGTGGCCGCAGCACAGGATGTCGCGAGCAGCAGTTCCAAGGTCGGTATCGACCCCACCACCGGCAAGTTACGTGCACTCACCGCTGCCGAAAGCGCCGCGCTCGACCAGCAGGCCAACACGGCGGCACGCAGCAGTGCCGCACGCTCCAACATCCCACAGACAGAAGCCGCCGCACGCGCGACCGAACGACGCCTGCCCAACGGCACCGTGGCGCGCAAGTTGCCGGCCACGCAAATGAGCTCGCTGGTGGCAACCCGTCAGGCCGATGGCCGCATCGTGATCGAACACAGCGACGACGCCGACGCCCAGCCCGCCCACGCCGAGCACGGAGCGCTGCCGCATGAATAAGCCACTGTTGCTGCTCTCTCTTGCCGTTGCCGCCGCCCTGGCACCGCTGCATGCCTCGGCCGCCACCGTCACGCTCATCAATGGCGATGCCGGCACCAGCGTGGGCTTGAACGATCCGTCCGCCGTCGCGCCGTTAGGCGGCAATCCCGGCCGCTCGGTCGGTGAGCAACGTCGCATCGCCTACCAGTACGCGATGGACCTGTGGGGCGCGGTGCTGCAGAGCAATGTCGAGATCAAGGTGTATGCCTCGTTCGCGCGGCTGACCTGCACCGCCACCGGCGGCACGCTGGGCCAGGCCGGGCCGAACTGGATCGTCAACGACTTCCCCGGCGCCAAGGCCAACACGCTGTATCCGTCCGCGCTGGGCGATGCGATCGCCGGGCAGGATCTGGTGCCCGATCCGAACGATCCGGCCGACGTGTTTTCACAGTTCAACGGCGATCTGGGCAAGCCCGACTGCCTGGCCGGCTCGGGCTGGTATCTGGGCCTGGATGGCAAGACGCCCGAAGGCCAGATCAACTTCCTCAACGTGGTCATGCACGAGATCGGCCACGGCCTGGGCGCGGCGGGCTTTCTCAACAAGACCACCGGTGTGCTGGGCTCGGGCACTGGCTTGACCGACGTGTATACCGCGCAGGCCTTCGACAACGTGCAGAACAAGCGTTTCGACGACCCGACCATGACCGATGCGTTGCGCGCCGAAGCGATGCGTACCCCCGGCCGCACCGTGTGGGCCGGCACCCGCGTCAACCGCGAGGCGGCCCTGATCCTGGATCCGCGCACCTTGTTGCAGGTGAGCGCACCGGCCAGCGCGGCGGGCAAGTTCGAGGTGGGTTTTGCCAGCTTCGGGCCGCTGGCCAATGCGACCAATTTCCCGGCACGGTCGGTGGTGACCGTCGATGATGGCGTTGCTGCCGCATCGGCCAGCGATGGCTGCGAAACACCGTTCGTCAACGCCGCGGCGGTGGCCGGCAAGGTGGCACTGATCGATCGCGGCACCTGCGCGTTTGCGATCAAGGTCAAGAACGCCCAGCTCAATGGCGCGGTCGGGGTGATCGTCGCCAACAACGCCGCCGGCGTGCAGACGATGGGCAACGCAGCGCCGCCGATCGACGACATCACCATTCCGTCGGTGATGGTGTCGCAGACCGATGGTGCGCGCCTGAAAGCCAGCACCGCAGTGATCGCGGCGCTGTACGAAGACCCGGAGCTGTTGCAGGGCACCGACAGCGCAGGCCGGACGCGGCTGTACGCGCCCAGCGTGGTGGCCGGCGGTTCGACGTTCTCGCACTTCGATACCGATCTGCAGCCGAATGCGTTGATGGAACCGTTCGACACACCGGAAGTGCAGGCGCATCTGAACATCGACCTGACCCCGGCGATGTTTGCCGACATCGGTTGGACCTTGAATCGTGGACTGGCCAAGTTGGGCAACTGCAATACGCTGGTGCCGACCGTGGAAACCGGCGGTTTGATTCCCGGTGCGAATGTCTCCGCCGAAAGCAGCCTGTGCAAGGCGCAGAACGCGGGCAACCGGTTCGGCTATCTGAGTTGCATGGACGAGCACGTGCGCGAACTGCAGCAGCAGGGCGCAATCAGTCGGCTGCAGCAGGCCGCCGTGTTCGTGTGCGCAACCAAGGTGCGTCCGTAAGCGGCAACCAGGCGCGTACCTGAGCCGATGTAAAGCGAACGGCGCCGCAAGGCGCCGTTCTGCCATCTTCCTGCAAGCGCGCAGATATCAGCAGCGCGCGCATGCGGACCGATGGATCAGCCGCCTGCGGGCATCGGCGGCAACCCGAACACATCGCGCAGATAGCGCAGGTAGCCATCGTCGTCGCACATGCTTTTGCCTGGGGAATCGCTGAGTTTGGCGACCGGCTGGCCATTGCAGCGAACCATCTTGACGACGATCTGCAACGGCATTGGGCCCAGGTCGTTGGTAAGGCTGGTGCCCACCCCGAACGCCAGCCGGCAGCGTGTATGGAAGTGCGCGTACAACCGCATCACCTTGTCGATATTGAGGCCATCGCTGAACACCAGCACCTTGGTCTGCGGGTCGATGCGATGCGCCTGCAGATGCGCAATGACGCGCTCTCCCCATTCGAACGGGTCGCCCGAATCGTGGCGCATGCCGTCGAACAATTTGCAGAAGTACAGATCGAAGTCGCGCAGGAACGCGTCCAGCCCGACCACATCGGACAGGGCGATACCCAGATCGCCACGGTACTCGTGCGCCCACGACTCCAGCGCGGCCACCTGCGAATCGCGCAGCCGCGGCCCCAGTGCCTGGAACGCCTGCAAGTATTCGTGCGCCATCGTACCCAGCGGGGTCAGGCCGTAGTGCTTGGCGAAATACACATTGCTGGTGCCGACGAACTGTTCGCCGAGCCCGTCGCGCAGCAGCGGCAGCAACTCGCCATGCCAGTGCCGCGAATAGCGACGGCGGGTACCGTAATCGGCGATCTTGCAGCCGGCCGGCATGCTGCGCAGGCTGCTCACCTTGTCGCGCAGGCGACTGCGGCCTTGTTCGAAATCCGGCACCGAGGTGTTGCGAAACCACACCTCGTTGATGATCGCCAGCAGCGGCACTTCGAACAGGATGGTGTGCAGCCACGGGCCACGGATGGTCAGCTCGATCTCGCCCGGATGGGTGGTCGATGCCGACAGCTGCAGGTACTTGCGATCCAAGTGGAACAACGCCAGGAAGTCGGCGAAGTCCGGCTTGATGAAGCGCAGGCTGCGCAGGTAGTCCACTTCGTCCTCGCGCAGGCGCAACCGGCACAAGGCATCGATCTCGCGCGAGATCTCGTCGATGAACTGCGCCAGGTCCACGCCGGGCGTGCGGCATTTGAAGCGGTAATCGACCTGCGCGGCCGGGTGCTGATGCAGCACCGCCTGCATCATGGTGAATTTATACAGATCGGTGTCGAGCAGCGAATGGATGATCATGCAGCACGATTATGCCCGCAGCGGCGATGCGCGCGCGTGCAAGCTGCCTGCGCGCACATCAACCAACAACCAACAACCATCGCTCAGCGCGCCAGCACCTGCTGCGCTGGCTTGCCCTGCACGGTGAAGTCGCTGTCGCGCGCGCCGCCGGCTTCGGGGTCGGTATACCAACACCACAGCGCAATGCCCTCCACGCCATGTGAGTGCAATACCGTGCGCCATTGCTGCAGCACCTGCAGTTGCAGACGGGTATCGACCTCGGCGGCGCGTTGTTCCGGGCTTTCCCACGGCGCTTCCAGGCTGCCGCGTGCCGAGCGCAAGCCCAGTTCGGCCACCCACACCGGCTTGCCGACGCGCTGCCCCAACTGCTGCAGACGCTGCGCTGCGGCAGTCATCTCGGCGCGGCGCTGATCGGGGTCTTCGGACAGGCGCGGATACAGGCTGGTCCCCACCGCATCGAACAACGACCAATACCGGAAGCTGTCGGCATGCTCGATGCCGTCGGCGACGTACAGCAGTTTGCCGCGATAGACCTTGCGCACTTCCGCCACCAGGCCGGGCCATTGCGGTGCGTCCTGCAGCGTGCGCAATTCGGTGCCGATCACCAGGGCTTCGGCGTGTTCGTCCTGTGCCAACTGCGCCAGGGGCAGCAACGCGTTTTGATACGCCGCAAACCAGGCTGCCTGGTCGGTGGGCGCGGCCTCTCCGGCCCAATGCCCGGGAATCCACAGATGGACCTTGAGCATCGGCTGCAAGCCGGCGCGACGGCTTTGCTGCAAGGCTGCGCGCATGGACGCCACGCGGCTGTCTTCGCCCAGCACCGGATCGTTCGATTGCGGCGTCGCCTGCCACAGGAATGCCACCAGCAAGACCTTGCTGGCGCCGGTCGCGGCCAGCGCTTGCAGCGAAGTTTCCGCCGTCTGGCTGCCCCACGGCGCGTTCTCGGACACCTTGACGTTGGCGCCCATCCAGGTGGGTGCGGCCTGACCGCAACCGGCGGACAGGCTCAACGCAAGGCACAGCATCGCGCTGAAGCCACGTTTGAACATGGAGACGCTGCCTGCGTGATCCGCATGACCCATCGCATGCAACCGGCTACGGCGCCACGACTGCGGCAGTGGCCGCACGCTCACCGTCCCTGCCGGCAGTCGCCACTTCGCCCGTCGCGCCGTCAACTGCTGCAGGCGGCACGGCGACCAGCGGTTCGCGGTGCGGCAACACCGGATCGTCGGAAGGCGAGCGGATACCCCACCCCTGCGGCTGAGCCCACAGCGCGCCGGCAACACCCAGCGCCAGCAGACAGGTCGCCGCAACGCGGTGGTTTGCGCTCAACGCCCGCAGCAACAGCGCCGCAGGCACCCACAGCAGCAGCAGCATGTCGAAACCGGACCAACCGAACAAGAACGCCAGCACGGCCGCGCTGATCACGGTACCGGCACTGGCCACCACACCGCGTGCCCACAGGCTGAAACTGCACCGTCCCGCCAGCAGCAACACCGGGAAGCAGACCAGGCCGGCCACGCCCCAATGCACCGCCAGCGGCCAGCCCTCGGCGTAAGCGGCCAGCGGCAGCGGCAACGGATGTGCACCGGCAGCGATGCTCGACAAGGTCGGCCATGGCGCGTTGAACAGCACGAAATTGACGTAGGCCCACATGCCGACCAAAAACGCAAACGGCACGTAGCACACCAGATAGAACGACCACGGTGCCTGGCGCAGGATTTCCCGCGGCATCACCAGCAGGAACCAGGGCGCCACCATCGTCGCCAGCGCCAGCGTCTGCAGATCCAGACACAGCAGCACGCACAACCAGCCACCGATGCGCAGATAGGTGAATGGCTCCACCGGCGTGGTCAGCCGCCGCATGGTGCGGCACAGGCCATAGAACGCGAGCAACCCCAGTGCCTGGCTACCGCCGGCGGCGATCGGCAACAGGAACAGCGGATTGCAGCCCACCAGCGCAACCATCACGCTGGCCCAGCCGCGACCGAAACGGTCGGCCAGATCGCGCCACAGCAGCGACAGGAACACCGCATTGGCTACCACCGACATCAATGGCCATACCTGGAACGGCAACTGCAACCGGTGCGCCACCTGGTCGATGAACCAGGACAGCAGGCCGGTGGTCGGCAAGCCGAGCTGTGGCACTACCTGGGCGATGTTGCCGATCGGCTGCACCAACACCGGCCGGCTCAGCAGCGACAACGCCACCAACGCCAGGATGAAAGCCACCATGCCGCTATGGCGAGGTGGCGAGCGCTGCTCAGTCTTCGAGTGCGGCGCGGCGCTCTTGTTCCGAATACTTGCTGATGCCATGAGTGGTCTTCTCCCAATAGAAAGGATTCCGGAACAGCTGCCACAACCCCTTGTAGGCGGCGATCGACTGCAACATCCAATAGAACGGAACCGTCAACGCGTATGGCGCCAGCCGCGCGTAGTCGCGCTTGAATGCGGCGACCAGCGTGATGTAGATAAAAAAGCCATTGGCCAGCAGCAGATTGCCCAGCGACAAGGTGCTCAACCACGGCGGGAAGAAGCGATCGAACTCGGAGGTGCCGGTCAACAGCCAGGTGATGTACATGAACCACAGCACCGGCACGCCCAACGCGGTGAAGAAGCCGCCGCCGATGAAGAACTGAAAGCCCCAGAAGCCCCTGAAACCGGTACTGCGGTACAGATGCACCGGGTCGCGCATGTGCACCAGCCAGGTCTGCATATAGCCCTTGAGCCAACGCGAACGCTGGCGGATCCAGTTGGGAATGCTGACGTTGGCTTCTTCGAACGTGGTGGAGTTCACCACGTTGACGCGGTAGCCGTTCTGGATCAGGCGCACACCCAGGTCGGCATCCTCGGTGACGTTGTACGGATCCCATGCGCGCACCTGGCGCAACACGTCCAGACGGAAGTGGTTGGAGGTGCCGCCCAATGGAATCGGGATGCGCAGATACTCCAGCGCCGGCAGGTAGAAGTCGAACCAGAGCGTGTACTCCAGCGTGAACATCCGCGTCAGCCAGTTCTCGTCGGCGTTGTAGTAGTTCAACCGCGCCTGGATGCAGACCACGTCCTTTTCGGCCTTGCGGAATGCGGCCACCACGCGCTTGAGCTGATCCGGCTCGGGCTTGTCTTCGGCGTCGTAGATGGTCAGCAATTCGCCACGGGCGAAATGCAGCGCGTAGTTGCAGGCCTTGGGCTTGGTCTGCGGCTGCGACGGCGGGACGCGGATGATCTCGAAGAAGGCTTCCAGGCCCAGTTGCTTGGCCGCATCGATGGTTTCCAGATCGTCCGCTTCCAGCACCAGCTTCACGTCGAGCTTGCTGGTCGGGTAATCGAGTTTGCGCAGCGCATTGGCCAGGATCGGCAGGACTTCCGGCTCCTTGTACATCGGCACCAGCACGGTGTAGATCGGCAGGTCGTCGTCGTTGAGCTCGGCAACCTCCGCTTCGGTCACCTTGATGTCGATGCGATGGCGCGAGCCGAACCACACCAGCACCAGCTTCAATCCGAAGGTGGCCAGGAAGCACAACGCCACCAGCACGTTGAGCACGATCAGCGTCGTCACCGGATACAGCACCACCGCGATGACCAGCAAGATGGCCATCAACCAGAACGCCACCTTCTGCCCGCGGATCATCACGTGGCGTGCGGAATAGGTCGGCGCATGCGCGGCCAACAGATTGAGCGCGTTGCCGGTGAGCTGCTGCTCGGCGTGGCGCTGCAGGCTCCAGATGATGTCGAACTTGGCGGTGCCGACAAACCGCACGTCCTTGCCGTAATGCTCGCGCGCCCAGGCGAACAGCGCCGGGTCCGGGTCGGCCACCGCCAGCACCAGCACCCCGCCCTCGCGACGCCACGGCAGCAGCAACCGCTGCGCGTATTGGTCCAGATCGGCAGCGGCGAGCAATTCTGGATCCGGCGATTGCTTGACCAGATCGACGAACTGCAGCCCGAAGTGCTGCGCCACGATGGCGTAGAACCGCTGCGCAGACACGCCGCGCTGGGTCAGGATCACATCGCCCAGACGCGAGTTCCACTGCTGCTGCACGGCCAGCGCCGAACGCAGCTGCGCGTCGTCGATCACGCCGGCCTCCACCAGGGAGCGCCCCAGCATGCCGTGCTCACGGGTCAGATCCGGTACCCGTCCCAGTGCATCCATTTCGTAGCTCACCGCCATTGCCCCTCTCCTTAGAACCGCCACCAGGCGGCCACGAATGGCCCGCCCGCAGCGGCGGTGTTGCGGCCCATGACAGGCTGCTGGTAGCCCACTTGCCATTGGCTGCCGCCGGGTGCGGTGTACAGCGTGGACAACTGCAGCTTGGTGAGGTCGTAATTGGTGCCGGTGGCGACGTAGCCGGTGTCACCCGGTGTCGAGCTGATCACGGTGGTGTCGTTGCGCCCGTTGCCCAGGCCCTGAATGACGTTGAGCTCCCCGATCAGCAACCAGCTCGGGGTCAGGCTCAGGCCGGTGGACGCATCCAGCCGCACTTCGTCGGAGGCGGCACTGCCACGCAGACGCACGGCGCCGCCCAGATCGACGTAGCCGTTGCGCTCGCCCAGCATGTAGCCGCGCCCACGGCTGTAGCGCAGTTCCAGGCCATAGTCGCCAAGGCCCAGGGCCGGATCGCGCCCCGGATTGTTCGGATGGTAGGTCTTGCTCCGGCCATAGGCCGGAATGCTGACCAGCGCCTGCACCGAGCTGCGCCAGTCGTCGTCGGGCGCGCTCGGCAATGCGTAGCGCAGGCCGATTTCCTGATCGGCGAACCCGGTCGTACTGGTGCGGGTACGGCCGTTGCCGCCGTAACTGCTGAAACCGACGTCGGTGAAATAGAAATTGCCGATGACGCTGAGGGTGTCGGTCAGACCATGCTCGACATAGACGTTGAGCTGGTCCTGGCGGCTACGCCCGTTTCCGTCGAAGTCCTGCCCGTCGCCAAACGTCGTGCGATGGTGGGCATCGTTGAACCAACCACGCCCGTCGCTGTGCAGCGCCTTGACGATCACCAGGGTGTCGCCTTCCGGCTGGGTCCAGGCACCGGCGACGGCAGCGCCCGGAAACCCGGCCAACGCGCAGCTGGTGGCGAGCAGCGCAGCCAAGGGACCGGAGCGCCGGGATTTTGGCAGACGTTGGGAGATGCAGCAGACTGGACTGCAGCGCGATGCGCTCGTGCGCACAACACCGCACCGCAGGCGCGGGGCGTTCATAAGAGACATTTTTCGGTTCCTGGCGGGGGGCCTGGACGGGACAGGATGCGAGCTGAGTCACAGTTCTGACGGCAACGTATCACAGATGCGGGCAGGAACTCTCACAGAACGTCAACATTTTGACACCCGTTCAGTGGACCGCTACGAACGCGAAAGCAGCCGTGGAAGTTGCGCGGCGGCATGGGCCCAGATCGCCAGCCAGACGCCGCATCGGGTCGTCACGCCGCGCTGGCGTGCCTCGAACTTGCGGAAATAGCGCCACAGCCCGCGGTGCTTATGCCATTCCACAAAAAACGGCCGCGCGCGGCTGGAGACACCGCGGACGTGCACCACCTGCAGATCGTTGGCCACCGCGACCAGCGCGCCGGCCTGGCGCGCACGCCGACACAGGTCCAGGTCTTCGGCATGCAGGCGGTAGGCAGCATCCCAGCCGTCGAGCCGGTCGAACAGGCTGCGTTGCATCAGCATCAATGCACCGGAAATCGCGTCCACCGTCTGTAACGCCGCAGACGGGTCGGCGGGCACCGCCAACTGCGCGGCGGCACGCGGTGCGCGCAGCATTGCGGCAAAATCCGGGTCGCGGCGACGCACCGCCGCATCCGGCCGGCCGTGTTCGTCCACCTGCTCCACCCCCAGCAGCACGGCCGCATGCCCGGCCGCGCGTGCGCACAGTTGCGACAAGGTGTCGCGCTCGACCATCAGGTCCGGGTTGATGAAGACCAGCCAGGGCGCCCGCGAATCGCGCGCACCCTGGTTGCAGGCGCTGGCGAAGCCGGGGTTGTCCGGATTGGCGATGAAGTGCAGCCGCGCATCCGCCACCGCATGCCGTTGCACGACCTCCAGGGTATCGTCGCTGGAGGCGTTGTCGACCACCCGGATCTCGCTGATGCCCTCGGCCGCACGCAGCCGCGACAGGCACGCATCGATGGTGCTGCTGCTCTGATAGGTGACGACGACAGCGGCGATCTGGACAGAGCTCATCCGGGCATTATCCGGTGCCGGGGCTGCGCAGCGCTATCGCGGACTGCGGGGGCAGGCGCCATGACTGCTGCCACGAACCGACGACAGCGCACGCATCCGGCGCGCCATTGTGCCGATTGCAACCGGCATCAACGGCAAACCGGCATGGCGAGCGACGGCCGCAGGGAGCATACTGCGCGCCCGAAGCCGCCAGGCGGCTTGCATCGACGCCGCCAGCGGCGCTCTTCCAACACGTAAATCCTTGAGATGACGGCCAGCGACCTTTCGGTTTCGCGCTGCCTTTTCACTCCATGCGTCGCGACCGCTTGATGGTGCGCGCGACGCACCGACGGCCCGGCAGCGCCGTCCCTGTTGTTGCTGGCAGACACGCCGGATTCGCCTCGTCGGCCCCCTCTTCCTGGTCTATACCAATGCATCGCCCGGCACGCCGCGCATGCGTGCCGAAGGTGTGCGCATGAGCGCGCAGCATCAAGTGCACGGCATGAGCCTGGAACTGGCGCTGCCGGACTGGCCGGCATTGACCCGCGACGAGATCCAGCGCGTCTTGCGGCACGTCCCTGCGCTGGGCGATCCGGGCGCCGTGTACTGGCACAGTGCGCGGCCCTTTTCCGCCGCCGCCAGCGTGCAGACCGCATCCGGCGCGATCATCGTCAAGCGCCACCACCACAGCGTGCGCAATGTCGCTACGCTGCGGGAGGAGCACAGCTTCATGGCGCATCTGCGCTGGGCTGGCATGCCGGTGGTGGAGGTGCTGCACGACGCCCAGGGGCGCACCGCGCTGGCTGACGGTGAGTGGGTCTACGAAGTGCAACGCATCGGCGCCGGGCACGATCTCTATCGCGATGCGTTGTCATGGACACCCTTCCTCGACGTGGCGCATGCGCACGCCGCTGGCGCGGCGTTGGCGCACCTGCACCGCGCCGCGCAGGGCTTCGATGCGCCTGCGCGCTCCACCACCTTGCTGGTGGCCAATCTGCACCTGTTCGCGCAGGCCGACCCGCTGCAGGCGCTGCAACGTGCGCTGCTCACGCGGCCGGGCTTGGCCGCAGCGCTGCAGCACCGCCCCTGGCAACGCGACCTGGCAACCCATGTGCTGCCATGGCATGCGCAGGCATGGCCACGATTGTCTGCACCTGGCGCCCTGCCGCCGCTCTGGACGCATGGCGACTGGCATGCGTCCAACCTGCTGTGGGACACGCGCGACGGGCACACCCGGGTCAGCGCGATCTTCGATTTCGGATTGAGCGATTGCAGCAGCGCATTGTTCGATCTGGCCACCGCCATCGAACGCAATCTGATCCCCTGGTTGCGGCTGGACACCGGCGCGCGTGCGCAGGCCGAGTTGCCCCAGCTCGACGCATTGCTGGATGGCTACACGCAGCAGTGCCCGTTGGACGCGAAGCAGGTGTACTGCCTGGCCGCGCTACTGCCGATCGTGCATGCCGACTTTGCACTGAGCGAGATCGAGTACTTCGCCGCCATTACCCGCTCTGCTGCGAATGTCGATATCGCCTATCACCGTTATCTGCTCGGCCACGCGGACTGGTTCGCCAGCGCCGATGGCCAATGCCTGCTCGCGCACCTGCATGCGCGTGCGCGCCAGCTGCAATGAGCATTCCCCTCTTTTCCTTGACGAGTCTGTACATGCCCGCGTCTGCCACCACCCCGCTCCGCCATCGTCCGCTCGTACTGGCACTACTGCTGTGCATCACCACGCCTGCGTTGGCGCAACAACACTCCGATCCGGCAGCGGTCGACCTGGATGCGGTCAATGTGCGTGGTGAGCGCAGCGATGCCAGCACTGCATTGACCGGCTTTGGCGCCACGCGCCTGCAGGATGCGCCCGCCTCGATTGCGGTGATCGATCGCCAGCAATTGCTCGACCGTCAGGCGCGCGTGCTCAGCGAGGTGCTGCGCGCCGATGCCTCCGCAGGCGATGCGTACGCGCCGATCGGCTATTACGAGAATTTCGTGGTGCGTGGCTATTCGCTCAATGCCGCCAACAGTTACCGCATCAACGGCATGAGCGCGGTGGGTGAGCAATCCATCGCACTGGAAAACAAGCAGCAGGTGCAACTCCTCAAGGGTCTGGCCGGGCTGCAATCGGGCGTCAACGAACCGGCCGGGCTGATCGACTACCGCACCAAGCGGCCCGAGCACGTCCGCAGCGTGACCCTGGGCACCGACGAACAAGGCTCGCGCTATGTCGCCGCCGACCTGGGCGACTGGTTCGACGCCGAGCGGACCCTGGGCCTGCGCGTCAACGCCGCACGCGAAGACATCCACAGCTACGTCGATCACGCCGACGGCTATCGCAACTTTCTCTCACTGGCCGGCGACTGGAAGATTACCCCGCAATCGCTGTTGCAGCTGGACGTGGAGTACCAGCATCGGCAGCAACGCTCGGTGCCGGGCTATCAGCTGCTGGGGGGCACGCAGGTGCCGCGCGACATCGATGTGCATCGCCTGCTCGGCTACCAGCCGTGGGCGCGGCCGGTGGAGATGGATTCGCTCAATGCGCAGCTGCGTTACGCCTACCAATTCAACGACAACTGGCGCGCGACCGCTGAAGCATCGCGCAGCCGCTCGAAGATCAACGACTTCTCCGCGTTCGCCTGGGGCTGCTATGGCGCAGCCAGCTGCGCCGATGTCGTCACGCCGAACTTCTTCAGTGCGCAGGGCGAGTACGACGTCTACGACTACCGCAGCCCCGACGACACCCGCGTACACGATCAACTCCGCGCCACGCTGGAAGGCCATGTCGTCAGCGGCGCGCTCGAGCACCACCTGAGCATCGGCGGCGACTGGCTACGCCGCACCATCGACCGCTACGGCTCGGTCAATGAATTCATCGGCAGCGGCAGCATCGACCGCGACCCGGCAGTGTTTGCGCAAACCGAGGTGCCGCTGGATCCGAAGCAACGCCGCCTGGATAGCCGTCAACGCGCGTTGGTGATGGCCGACCGCATAGGTCTTGGGGCGCAATGGGAGTTGTCGCTGGGCGCGCGGTATCTGCGCCTGGACGAACGCAGCTTCGATCGCGATGGCATCCTGGAGCGACGCACCCGCAAGGACGTGGTGCTGCCGCAGGCGGCGCTGCTGTTCAAACCGCAGCAGCAGGTCGCGTTGTACGCCAGCTACGCCAAGAGCCTGGCCGCCAGCGGCACCGCGCCGTGGTTTGCCGACAACGCCGATGCGATCCTGCCGCCGACCAATGCGTATCAGCTGGAAACCGGCGCAAAAATCGACCTCGACGGCCTGCGCCTGGGCGCGGCGCTGTTCGACATCCGCCAGGCCTACCAGTTCACCCAGCCGCAGGCCGATGGTGGGTTGCGCTACGTGCAACAAGGCCGCCTGCACAACCGTGGACTGGAACTGTCCGCCGACGGCGCAGCCACCGAACAGCTGCGCCTGTTCGCCAGCATCGCAGCGATCCGCGCACGTGCCGAAGACACCGGCATTGCCGCGTACGAAGGCCATCAGGCGATCAACGTACCCAAGCTGCGCGCCAGCGTGCAGGCCGACTACAGCGTGCCCGGCATCGAGGGATTGGCGCTGCTGGCAGGCGTGCAATACAGCGGACGCAAGTTCGCCGATCGCCTCGGCAATGCCAATGTACCGGCCTATACCTTGACCAACCTGGGCGCGCGTTATGCCACCGCACTGGGCGGCTTGGCGACCACCTGGCGCGTGAACGTGGACAACGTGTTCGACACGCGTTACTGGCGCGATTCCGGCGAATACGAGGGCGACGCCTATCTGTTTCCCGGCGCGCCACGCACGGCGCGTTTGACGGTGCAGGTGGATTTTTGAGGCTTGCCCCCCCCATCCGCCCTGCGGGCACTTCCCCCGCAAGCGGGGGAAGGACGTCGACGCGACAGCACGTGCACTTGTGCGTGCCTCAGCCACTGGCTGAAGGCAGCGGGTGCCAGCCGAAGACAGTGGCTCAGTGGTGAGCGCACTGCGGCGTTTACATTGCGCGCAGATTCGAGGCACCGCGCGGCATCCACTTTCGATTGCACCACTGTTTCGTACGGCCCGCCGCTCTTCCACAACTCTCCACTTTCCATCAGGCATTGCATGTCGTTGCTCGAATCCATCGCCGTCGTAATCAACCTGCTCGGCGTATGGCTGACCGCGCGCCGTATCCGCTGGTGCTGGCCGGTCGGCATTGTGGCGGTGGCGCTGTATGCATGGCTGTTCTATCAGTGGAAGCTGTACTCGGACATGCTGCTGCAAGGCGTCTACGTGCTGACCCAGCTGTACGGTTGGTGGCAATGGCAGCGCGGAATGAACGCAGACACGCGCATTCGCCCGTTGCCGATGCCACAACCGGAACTGTGGATCTCGCTATGCATCGGCGCCCTGTTCGCCGCCGCGCTCGGTGCCTACATGCATCACCGCACCGATGCGGCGCTGCCGTGGCTGGATGCGGCATTGGCCAGTTTCAGCCTGGTCGCCAGCGTGTGGGCGGCGCGCAAGCGCATTGCCAACTGGGTGCTGTGGATCGTGCTCGATTGCATCTACGTGGGCGTGTTCGTCAGCAAGGGCTTGTATCCCACTGCGCTGCTCTATGCCGGCTTCGTACTGCTGGCGCTGTATGGCTGGCGCAGTTGGAAAACCCAACAGCAGCAGAACCTGGCCAGCGCACGCTAAAGCCCGGCGCGGTTTGCAGCCGCGTTCTTCTTTACCATCGCCGCATGCGCCTTCTTCCACCCAACCCCTCGCAGCCCGATGGCGTGCTTGGCCCAGGACTGCCTGCATGAGCGTGTCGCGCCAACACACCATCACCGAAATCGTCTCCGCACAGATCGCCGCCGGCGAGTGGGGGCCGGACCAGCGCCTGCCGGTGGAGCGCGAGCTTGCCGAGCGTTTCGGCTGCACACGCATCACCTTGCGCGAGGCCTTGCAGCAGCTGGAAGCCGAGGGCCGCATCTACCGCGAGAATCGGCGCGGCTGGTTTGTCAGCGCACCGCGCGTGCGTTACGACCCCACCAGCATTGCAGGGTTCATGCAGTACGTGGCCGCGCAAGGGCGCAAGCCACGCACCGAACTGTTGCGTGCCACCCGGCAAGTCGCCGGTACTGCCTACGCGGCGGCGTTGCAGTTGCAGAGTCCGCACGAAGAGGTGTTCGTCCTGCAGCGCCGGCGCTGGATCGACCGCCGCGCGGTGCTGCTGGAAACCAATGTGGTACTGGCGACCTGGGCGCCTGGCCTGCTGGAGCACGATCTGGCCGGCTCGCTGTCCAGCGTGTTCAACCAGAAACTGGGCCTGTTCCTGAGCCGCGCGCAGTTGTCGATGCATCCGGCCGGGCTGGACGCCGCGCAAGCCCTGTTGCTGCAGTCCACCACCGGCACGCCCTGCTTCCGGCTGCAGCGGATTAGCTACGCCGAAGACGGCCGCGCGGTGGAGCTGGATATCGAATCCTGGCGCCACGATGCGCTGGATGTGGTGGTACGCACCGAGGCACCGATGCGGTCGGCTTCTTGAGCGGCTAACAAGACTACGTCACGTCAGTCACTGCACTGCGGCCTGGCTGCAGGGCCCTTGCCCGCCCACCATCGCGGGACACGCTGCAAGTACGTCCTTGTAAGCTCTTACGCGGCATCCGTGCCGCGTAAGGTCCCGCGACGGTGGGCGGGCAAGGACCAGTCGAGATGGTCGGTATGCATGTTTTCAACAAAGCAACCCGACTCACTCTCTGGTGCGGTGTCCTCGCCGATTGCGGGACCGTGTGGCGGCATGGATGCCGCCACCGAGCCCCCAGGGACGGGTTTACGGCGTGTCCCGCGAGCGGTGAGGGTACCGTGCCCTCGACCCACTCGGCGTTTGACCTGGACTTCCGATAGCATCCACCAATATACGGCCGACAAAGCCACTGCACTTACCGCACGGCGAGCAGTCGTCAGGTTGCATAGGACAGCGCTCAAGAACTGCACTGTACGAGTCCACCGAACACCGGCTGCGCCCGCCTGACGGTGGGCATGCCGCTTTGGCAGCTGTTCTACGCGTCAAATAGCCTGCGTTGTGGATCCGGCGGCGGTAGATCCGCCAGCAAGTGTGCGAGCTGATCGCGCTGCGCACGCAGCGGGTCGTGCATCAGGAAGTTGGCCAGACGGGCGTGCCAGGCGGGCCAGCGCGTGGCCAGCGCATCCATGTCGCCATCGGCCGGGCCGCCTTCGTGCGGTGAGGCGACAAACGCGGTGTCGCACAGCACATTGCGCCATCCCAGCCCGCCCATGCGCAGGCTCAGATCCACCAGCGCGGCATACCACGAGCCATAACTGCTGGCGTCCAACCCGCCAGCCTTGCGCCGTGCGCTGCCGCGCAGCAGCACCGCGTGGCCGATCGCCGAGGGCAGCTCCGGATGCAGCGGCGGCATCGCCGCGCAGGCGGCGGCCAGCCGCTCCGGCGCGTCAGGCATCGGATTGAGTTCGCCCAGGCGCGGCCAGCCGCAGGCTTCGCCGGCATTGCTCCACGGTGTGGCGGTGGCGATCGCCGCGTCACGTGCGAAGCAGGCATTCAACTGATTCAACCAACCCGGCAGCGGGCAGGCATCCACACCCAACACGACCACGTCGGCCTCGCCACAGCCGCTGAGCATTTCGTCCAGATGCGCCACCTCGCCGAGCATGCGTTGGCGGCGGGTGTAATGCGCCTGCAGCGGCGTGCGCGCCAGCCAGTGATCGACCACCGCGCGGCCGCGCGGACCGGCTTGCGCATCGTCGGCCAGCCACACCCGCGTGCCGGCGGGCGTGGCGGCATCCAATGCACCCAGACAGGCATCCAGGGCCTCGTCGTCGGTGCCGACCGGCACCAGCACGACGGGCAGTGCCGCACTCATTGCGGCTTCTGGCTGGGCTTCAGCGGCTCCATGGCCTTGAACTTCTGGCCGTATTCGTCGGTGAGATTGCGCGCTTCCTGCGGGTTGCGCACGATCGACGGGGTGATCAGCACGATGACTTCGCGGCGAGTGTTGTTTTGGGTTTTCCTGCCGAACAGCGCACCAACGACAGGCAACTTGCTCAAAAATGGGAGGCCTGCACTGCCATCGCTGCTGTTGTCGTCGATCAGACCAGCCAGCATGATCGTATCGCCGCTCTGGACGGCAGCTTCGGTCTTGACCCGACGCGTATTGATATCCACATTACAAGCGGCTGCATTGACCGTCGCAGTAGCCGAAGTACAAGCAGTGGGACGGTCGCCAGGACTGCTGACCTCCTGCACGATATCAAGGAACACCATGCCGTCCTTGGTCACACGCGGACGCACCTTCAAGATCACCCCGGTATCGATGTACTGCACCGAAGAGAAACTGCTGTCGCTGCCAAGCCCGGTATTGATAGACGTTGAATTGATCGCGATACGCGAGCCGACATTCAAGGTGGCTTCGGCATTGTTTCGCACAAATACGGACGGAGTCTGCAACAAGCGAACATTCGTCACTTCATCAAGTGCAGTGATGATTGCTGCTGCATTCTTGCCGAGAAAACTCCAGGCAAGCCCGCCCTCGCCCACCTTACCAGCGATATCACCCCAGATATTGCGACCGGCCGCGCTGGCCAACCCCGCCCCCGCGCCAATGCCCGTAGCGTTGGTCGCCGAGTCGGCAGCAGCATTGACCGCATTCTCGAAATACCAATTCACGCCGTAGCTCAGCTGGCCGGTCAAATTCACCTCAGCCACCTGCGCTTCGATATGCACCTGCATCGGCATCACATCGAGCTTTTCGATGACATCGCGGATCGAACTCCACGACTGCGGGGTGGCGCGCACCAGCAAGGTGTTGGTCTCTGCCACTGCGGAAACGCCGACCTTGTCGCCTTCCACTTCCAGGGTCACTGCGCCGTTGCCGTTGCTGCGCGGCGACAGCTGCAACGTGCCATTGCCCAGGCCGCCGCTGCTGCTTCCACTGCCACTGCTGCCACCGAAGCTGCTGCCGGAAGAGCTGCCATCGCCGCTTTCGCCGACGCTGCCGCCGGTCATGCCCGAGCTGCCGCCCATGCTGCTGTCGCGATTGCCCAGTGCGCCGCCGAGCACGCTGGTTTCCGAGCCCGGGGCCAGCGAGGCGTTGGAGTCGTTGTTGTTGCCGCGCCCGCCGCCGAACACTTCCGACAGGCGATCGGCAAGGTCCTTGGCCTTGATGTATTTCAACTCGTACGAGAACAGGCGCACGCCGCCACCGGCGCTGTCGATGCGGTCCAGCCACTGCTGGATCTGGTCCAGATAGCGCGGCTGTGGGGTGATCACCAGCACCGCATTGGCGTTTTCCAGCGGCATGAAACGGAACATGCCGGCGCTGGGCGTCTTGCTCTGTTCGCCGAACACCTTTTCCAGATCGGCGCTGACTTTTTCGGCCTTGCCGGACTGGATCGGGAACACCCCCACCGACATGCCCGACAACCAGTCCACGTCGAAGATCTGCACGGTGCGCAGATAGTTTTCCAACTCGGCGCGGGTGCCGCCCAGGGTGATCACGTTGCGCGAATTGTCGGTGCCGACGATGGCGTTGGGGCGCGCGTAGGGCTCGAGCACCTTCTTCATTTCGCTGGCGGAAATGAACTTCAACGGCACCACGCGCACTTCGAAGCCACGTGCGGACGACGGCGATGCGGTACTGGGCGCGACGGTGCCGGCCAGTGCCTGATCCGCCGGCACGATGTTGTAGCGGCCACCGCTGAACACCATGCGTGCGTTGTTCCAGCCCAGCACCATTTCCAGCAGGTTCAAGGCCTGCGCCGGCGACACCGGATTGGGCGTGGCCAGGGTCACGGTGCCCTGCACGCCCGGGGCGATGACGTAGTTCTGGCCGAGCATGTCGCCCAGGATCGCCTTGACAACGGCCTGCACCGATTCGCCTTCGAAGTTGAAGGTGGCGCTACCGCTGCTGGCCATGCCCAGGGTGGGCGATGGGGAGGCGGCCGCGCTCTGGTTGATCATGCTGCCGCTGCCGCGGCGGATCACCGGGCTGGGCTTGGCACTGGCGGCGGCAGTGCCGTCGGCGCGTTGCTCGGCGCTGGTCTGGGTGGCGCCGGCAGCGCCGACCTGGGGATCCAGGCGCGCATCGCGGCGCACGTCCGGCGGCGGAGTGGTGGCGCAACCGGCCAGCAGGCCGATCAGCAGGGACACGGGAAACAGGCGCGGCGTCATGCGTTCACTCATTGGGTCTGGCCGGGGGTTGAGCCGCTCTGGCGCTGCTGTTGCAGCTGGCGGCGTCGGGCTTCGATACGTTCGCGGATAGCGCGCATCTGATCGTCGGAGGGGCGTGGGGCTTGCTGGGCACCGTCGCTGCGCTGCGGTGGCACCGTCGGCGCGACCTGCCCGCCAGGCTGCTGGGCAGGTGGCGCGGGTTGGGCCTGCGGCGGCTGGGCGGTGGCGGTGGCGGCGGCATCGGGCGATGGCAGCGGCGGAGTCGCAGCGGCGGCAACACGGCCGGCGGCATTGGCGGTCGGCGGTTGCCCGCCCTGGCCGTTGAACACGTGCAGTTCCAGGGTCTGCGTGCCGCCCGGGCCTTCGATGGTTGCGCTGCGCGGCTGCAGGGCGAGCAGGCGCCAGCCCTTGACCGGCTCGCCACCGAGTTGCACGCGCACCGAATCGTGCGGGTCCAGGGTCAGCGTCGCCATCTTGAAGGTGTCCGTCAGCAGCACGCCGGTCAGGCGCACCGTGGAGGCGGCACTGGTGCCGTCGTTACCGGACAGAAAGAACGGGTGCGGCAGGCGGTCTTCGGCGAAGGCCGGATGCGCGGCGATTTCCGAATACTTCTCGAACGCCCCCAGCCGCTCCGGCGCCGGGGCCGGCAATGCAGGCAGGCGCTGCACCAGGGCCGGATCGTCGGGCAGCAACTCCACGCGCTTGCCCAGGCCAGCCACGGCCAGCACGCACACCAGCAACGCCCAACCGACCACGGTGGCCAACAGCCAAGTGCGCAGGCCGATTTCATCAAGGCGCATTGCGTCCCCCCCCGGCGGCGGGCGCGGCACCCGTGTTCAGCGGCGCGGCGCTGGCGCCCGGGCGCAGATAGCCGGCCAGTTCGAAGGCGATATCCAGGCCGTTGCCGCTTTCGTTGGGCGAGAGTTGGTAGCGCTGCGCCATCACGTTGAGATTGTCCACGAACAGGCGCGGGGTGCCGTTTTCCAGGCTGTACAGCACCGAGGCCAGCTCCGGCGTGCCGCAGCGCAGGCGCACCTGCACCGCGACGCGGGTGAAGCGGCCCTTGCTTTCCGGCTGCAACGGCGAGCGGTTGCTGATGGCGCAGCTGCGGTTGCCGGGGCTGGCTTCCACCACCGCACGTTCCAGCCGCTGCACCAGCCCGGCCGACGCCAGTTCGGCCGAGGTCTCCGGCAGGAAGCCCGGGCGGCTTTCCAGCGTCTGGCGCGCCTGGCGCAGCCGTTTGCTGACCTCCGGCGCCTGCTGCAGTTGCACGCGCACGCGCAGCTCGCGCTCGCGCAGCGCTTGCAACTCGTCCTGCACCGCGATCATCGGTTGGGTGAACCACGGGTGCACCAGCACCAGATAGGCCACGCCGATCACCAGCAACAGCAGGCCCAAAGCGATCCAGCGGTCGCGCTTAACGCTGCGTGGCATCGGCCGACTCCTTCGCGTCGGGGCCGGCCAGCTCGGCGGTGATGGTAAAGCGGTCCACGTTACGACCGGCATCGCTCTGCAGCACGCCGGTCAGCGACGGCGTGTGCCACAGCGGCGAGCCTTCCAGACGCCGTACCAGCGAGGACGCTTCGTTGCTCAAGCCGATCAACTGCAGCTGCCCGCCTTCGACCGAGAATTTCTCCAGATAAGTGCCACCGGGCAAACGCCGACTCAGCTCGTCCCAGATTTCCACCGAGGTGGGGCGGGTGGCACGTTGCTTCTGGAAGAACGCGGCGCCTTCGACCAGGTCCATCAATTGCTGGCGTTCTGCAGCAACCTGGCGTGCGCGCGCGGCGTTGGCCTGCACCTTGGCACGCAGGTCGTCGGCGGCCTGGCGGCGATTGTCGAGCAGCAGCCAACCGGCCACGGCCAGCAAGACCAGCGCGGCGGCGGTGAGCAACAGATTCCAGCGCTGCATCGGGTCGCTGCGCCGCAGCCGGCGCGCCGGCGGCAGCAGGTTCACGCCCAGCGGCAGGCCCTGCGCATCGGCGACATCGATGCCCGACAACGCACTGGCCCATGCATCGGGCACACCGGCAGGGCCATCGATCATGCGGCGCGGCACGACCACCAGTTCGGCATCGAGCTGGCCGTCTCCGCGCACATCGAGCACGCGCGCGTCGAAATACACCTGGTCGGCGGTGAACGGGGTTTGCCGGTCGATTTCGAAGCGCGCCACATCCTGCAAGCGCGCCGCTGCCGCTGCCGGCAGGCGCAACGGACGACGCAATGCCTGCACAGCCGGCAGCAGCCAATGGCGTGGCAGCGATTCCAGGGCGGTCGGCAGTAAGGCGTTCATTTCGTTCGGCTGCACCGGCCACGGCAGCGTGGCGATGGCCTCGCTGCTGTGATCGCGCTGGCGCAGCAGCTGCAGCGCATCGCCATCGAGCTGCAGCAACAGGCGCGCCTGCGACAGGCCCAACTGCCATTGCCAGCGCTGCGGCAACCAGGCCAGCAACGATTGCTGCCACCAACGCCAGAAGCCTCCGGCTCCCGGCATGGCGCGTACGCCGATGCGACCCAAGCTATCCCGCCATGCGGTCATTGCACTGCTGCTCCCTCTTCCCAACGCAACACGGTATAGGCCGATCCCGGTAATGCGGACGCGCTTGTGGACACGACCGCACGCAATACAGCCTCGCGTCCCTGACTCAAGCGCGCCCGGCTCTCGATACTATAAGTGTCCGAGCCACCCAACGTCGCCTCGCTGCCCGGCAAACCCAGCGGCGCGTCACGCTGGGCCAGCAATTGCTGCGCATCCAGGCCCATCGCGGTCAGCACCGGGCCGGGCGCAAAGCGCGGTTCCGGGCGCGAGCGACCGCTGTAGAGCGTGAGGTTGGGCAACAGCTTGCGATACAACTCACCCTCCATGCCCAGCACCAGTCGCAACTCGCCCAGGGTTTCGAACGGGCTGTCCTTTGCGCCATATGGCAGCCCGGCGTCGGCGTAATCGCGGTCTTCGGCGCCACCGCCCGGCTGACTCAGCGAGTCGCCATCGCGCCAATCGACGATGGCACCGGCAATGCGCGCGGCGCTGGCCTGCTCGCCACCGACCGCGCGCACCAAGCCGGCAAGCAACGCGGGCTCGGCCATGTTCAGATCCACCTTGCCGCTCTCGTCGATGATGCGGATCTCCACCGTGGCATCGTCCATCCGCCAACGATAGCGCCGGCCATCGGCGCGCCAGCGTGCCTGCGTATCGCCGCTCTGCAGGCGCGACAACGCGTATTCCAGGCCCGCGCGTGCGTATTCCTGCGCCTGCGCGCCGTTACGCAACATGCTGCCTTGCAGCGCTTCCACCCGTGCGGTCAGCGCGAATGCGCCGATCATCGCGGTCAGCAGGGCAATCAACCACAACACCAACACCAGGGCGGCGCCGCGCATCGTGCTCATTGTCCCATCGCTCCGGCATTGCCGGACTGCGGCAACGCCACCACCATCGGCGGCCAGGCGGCACCACCGCTGCGGATGTCGATGCGCACCAGCAGCGGCAGACGGTCGTGCCACTCCCATTGCGGCAGCCATGCGCTCAGGCGGCCGTTTTGCGGATCCATGCCGCGATAACGAAAGCTCACCTGCTGCACGCCGTCGGCGAGCGTTTCCGGCGGCAACGTGGTGGCTTCGTCGATCGACTTGCCCGATTGCAACATGGTCAGCGCGATCAGCAGCGTGCGCTGGTCGCCATCGCCGGCCACCGACAGGTCATGCAGATACGGCCCGCCACGGCCCAGATAATCCGGCACATCGGCGGCAAAGCGCATGCGCTGCGGCTCGCCGACGAACAACATCGGCTGCTGACTCTGCGGGTCGATGCCCATTGCGATCGGCAGTGTCGCCGCCAGCCGCCGACGCAGGAATTCTTCCACCGCACGCACGCGCTCGCTGCGCTGGGCGATCGCCTCGCCACGCTGACTCACCGCGCTGGCCGAGCGCAGCGTGGCAAACGCCAATGCCAGCCCGCCAACCAGCAGCATCGTCGCCAGCAGCACTTCGATCAGCGTAAAACCGGCATGGCGCGAACGGCTCACGGGTCGCTGCCCTGGGTTGCAGCGACCAGCCGCAAGCTGCGCCACTGCAAGACCTGATTGGGCTGCTCGCCCCAGCGCACCACCAGGGTCAGCTGCAGCAGCGTGTGCGCACCGGGAACGACCGGTGCCTGCGGATTGCGTCGCGGTTCCTCGTAAGGGCGTACATCCATCGACCAGCGAAAATGTCCGTCTTCGAACGTGCCCTGTTGCTGTTCGGGCAGCAACGGTTTGTCGATGTTTTGCAATGCAAGCAACGATTGCGCATGCAAGGTGGCGCGCGTGTTTTCGTCGGCTGCGCGCACCTGCCGCGCGGCACCGGACAACGATCCCAGCAACAGGCTCAAGGCCAGGGCCAGCAACGCAAAGGCGACGATCACTTCGATCAAGGTGTAACCACGCTGGCGCTTCATGGCGTCGGTGTCCGCACTTGCCCGGAACGCACTTCCCCGGTGATCCAGCCCACGTCCACGCGCCAGATCGCGTCCTTGACGCGCAGATCGATGCGCCCGCCGGTGGAGGCGCCATCGGGGAAGAACTGGATGGCACCCTGATCCTGCCGCGATTGCACCTGCCGCGCGCCGGTGAAACGCACCTCCAGCGACGACGGCAAATCGCCGTGATGGCCGCCGGGCGCTTCCCAACGGCGCTGCTGCGGGTCGATCAGAAAGCGCTGCGGGGTGCCGGTGGCGATCGCCTGGGTGCGCGTATACCGCAGTTGCGAGGCGATCGCCTTGCCGGCGGTGCGCAGGCGCATGCCGTCGATCCCGCCATTCAATGCGGCAGCGGCCAATACCCCGGCCATCGCGATCAAGGCGATGACCAGCAGCATCTCCAGCAGCGAGGTGCCACGCGTGCGGGTACGACCAGGGCCGGCTCCTCCATCCCGATGACGCAACGGCTGACACGCAACGCGCATGGCGAGGGCTTATTGGTACTTGATGTCCGAGTCGTAGCTGCTGCCACCGGGACGGCCGTCCTTGCCCAGGCTGATCAGATCGAACGGCTGCCCATCGCCCGGCGCGCGGTATTCGATGGTGTGCCCCCATGGGTCGTTGAGTTCGGCCGGCTTGGCATACGGGCCGAGCCACCCGCTGCTGTCGCCCGGCTGGGTGACCAGATCATCGAGCTTGCTCGGCAACTTGCCGGTATCGAGTTGGAAATTTTCGATCTTGCCGGCCAGCGTCTGGATCTGCGACTTGGCCAGATTGGCCTTGCCGCGATCGGCGCCACCGAGCACACGGCTGCCGACCAAGGTCAGCACCGCGCCGATCAGCACGATGACGATGATGATTTCCAGCAGGCTCATGCCGGCCTGGCCTGCACGCGATGGACTACGGGTGATGGAACGCTTGATCATGAACGATGTCCTTGCACGTCGATGAAGAATACTGCCGCCAACAGATGATAGGGCGGGCATTGCAATGGTTCCCGCATGGATGCGGTGCGGTCACCGGAAAGTCATTGTGAATACGCCGCCACGTTATCCGATGGCATTGGTAAGGTCATACAGCGGTACGAGCACCGAAATGATGACAAGCCCCACTACCGAGGCCAACACCAGCGTAATCAGCGGCACCAGCGCGGCCAGCGCGCGGTCGATGGCTTGCGCGGTTTCCAGCTCGAAGGTGTCGGCGGTCTTGAGCAGCATCGTATCCAGCGCACCCGATTCCTCGCCCACCTGGATCATCTGCAAGGCCAGTCGCGGAAACCGCTTGCCGCGCGCCAACGACAGCGCCAGGCCATGACCGTTCTTGACGTCGTCGGCAGCGGTGGCGACATCGTCAACCAGGGCGACATTGGACATCACGTTGCGCGCGATCCCGATGGCCGCCAGCAACGGCACGCCGTTACGCAACAAGGTGCCCAGGGTGCGCGTCAGCCGTGCGGTTTCCAGCCGTGCGATCAGGCTGCCGATCACTTTCTGCCGTAGCAGCCATTCGTCCAGCGCGGCGCGAAATGCGGCGTTGCGGCGCTTGCGGTCCAGCCACAGCCCCAGCATGGCCGGCACCACGACCAGCACCAGCCACCAGTCGCGCACCAACAGGCCCACGCTCAGCACTGCCTGGGTGAACCACGGCAAGGCCACATCCAGGCTTTCGTACATCTGCGCGAATTGCGGCACCACATAGCCGAGCAAGAACAACAAGGCGCAACCGACCACCGCCAACAGGATCGCCGGATAGATCAACGCGTTGATCACCTTGCCCTTGAGCGCGCGGCTGCGCTCCAGGTAATCGGCCAACCGCTGCAAGGTGTCCTGCATGCTGCCGCCGGCCTCGCCTGCACGCACCATGTTGATGTACAGCTTGGAAAACAGCCCATGCTGGCGCTCCAGCGCCGAGGACAGTGGCGCGCCGCCGCGCACGGTGTCGCGGATATCGCCGATCACGCGCCGGCTTTTTTCGTCTTCGGGCAGATCCATCAGGATCGACAACGCGCGATCCAGCGGCTGCCCGGCACCGATCAAGGTCGCCAGTTGCTGGGTGAATTGCACCAACGCGGCGTTGTCGAACGGCTTCTTGCGCAGCAGCATGCGCAGCGAAGGCGAATCGTTTTCGCCAGTGGCCAGACGCGTTTCCACCGGCAGGTGGCCTTGTTCCTGCAGACGCAGCGCCACGTCCGCATCGCTGGCCGCTTCCATCTGGCCATCGAGCATTTCGCCGTGCGCGTCGAGTGCTTTGTAGCGGTACAGGGGCATCAGGCAGTGGGGCCGGGAATGGGGAGTCGGGAATCGGGAATCGCGAAAAGCAGGATGCTGCGTCGTGTTGGCGCGATTGGGCGCAGACACCGCATTGCCAGGACGCTGCTCTGGTTATCTTGCGATCCTGAGCATCCGATGCCCGCTGTTGCTCCATTGACGCTCACGCATCCTCCGTCACGCGCAGCACTTCTTCGATGGTGGTTTCGCCGCGCAAGGCCTTGGACAGGCCGTCTTCGTACATCGTGCGCATGCCGGCGTTGCGAGCCAGTTGTTCGATCTCGCCCATGCCGGCACGGCGCATCACCGCACGCCGCAGCTCGTCGTTCATCACCAGGAATTCGACGATGGTGGTGCGGCCGAGATAGCCGGTCGGCGCAGCGGCCGAGGGACGCGGACGATACAGGTAGATCTCGCCATCCGGCTGCAGGCGGCGCAGGTTGAAGCGTTCGATTTCTTCTGGCGATGCCGCATAGCGTTCGGCGTTGTCCAGGTCGAGCTTGCGCACCAGACGCTGCGCCAGGATGCCGTTGATGGTGGAGGTGAGCAGATAGTCTTCCACGCCCATGTCGAGCAGGCGGGTGATGCCGCCGGCCGCGTTATTGGTGTGCAGCGTGGACAACACCAGATGGCCGGTGAGCGCGGACTGGATCGCGATGCGCGCGGTTTCCAGATCGCGCATTTCGCCAATCATGATGATGTCTGGATCCTGACGCACGATGCTGCGCAGCGCATTGGCGAAATCCAGCCCGATCTGCGGTTTGGCCTGGATCTGGTTGATGCCTTCGATCTGGTATTCCACCGGGTCTTCGACGGTGATGATTTTCACATCCGAGGTATTGAGCTGGCTCAACGCGGTGTACAGCGTGGTGGTCTTGCCCGAACCGGTCGGGCCGGTCACCAGCATGATGCCGTGCGGCTGCTCCAGCACCTTGCGGAACTGCGGCAGGAAGTCTTCGGTAAAGCCCAGCTTGTAGAAGTCGAACACCACTGTTTCGCGGTCGAGCAGACGCATCACCACGCTCTCGCCATGCGCAGTGGGCACGGTGCTGACGCGCAGATCCAGCTCCTTGCCTTGCACGCGCAGCATGATGCGGCCGTCCTGCGGCAGGCGGCGCTCGGCGATGTTGAGCTTGGCCATGATCTTGATGCGGCTGATCACCGCGGCGGTGAGCTTGGCCGGCGGGCTTTCGCCTTCCACCAGCACGCCATCGACGCGGTAACGCACCTTGAGCCGGCTTTCGAACGGTTCGATATGGATGTCCGAGGCGCGCAATTCCACCGCGTGCTGGATCACCAGGTTCACCAGCCGGATCACCGGCGCTTCGGAGGCCAGGTCGCGCAGCGCTTCGATATCGTCGCTGCTGTTGGCATCGCCGTCGGCGGTTTCCACGATGGTGCCCATCGCACTGCGACCCTGGCCGTACCAGCGCTCGATCAGGTCGTCGATTTCCGAGCGCAGGCCGACCTGCAATATCAACGCGCACCCGGTGGCCAGGCGCACCGCATCGATCGCGTAATCGTCGTACGGATCGGCAATCCATAGCTCCAGCCGGCCATCGCGCTCGCCGACCGGGCACAGATGGAATTGCTTGAGAAAGCGCAGCGACAGGCCCTGCGCCTCGGGCAGCATTTCCGGTGGGGTATCGCCCAGCTGGCGTGCATCCATCAGCGGCAGGCCGAGGACTTCGGCGCAGGTTTCTGCATGATCGCGTTCGGACACCAGGCCCAGACGGCCCAGCAGAGCCAGCAGGTCCATACCGGATTCGGCCTGCAACTGGCGCGCGCGCAGCAGATCGGTGTCTTTCAGGCGACGGCGTTCGAGCAGCGCTTCGACGATGCGCGTCTGGGCATTTTTCTGCTCAATTGGATCGACGGCAACCGCGTTCACACTCGTCTCCACTGGTCCGGCGCCGACTGTAGCAGTTTGCCGTGGCGTTCAACCGCGCACATCCCGATCGCCTGAAAAAACAATGCCCCCGGTGATTGGCCGGGGGCATTGGTCACACTCTGCAGCTACTTACTGTCGTGCAACGAGCGTCAGCTTCGCGTAGTCCGCCGCACCCACCAACTTGATGTAATACGTGCCAGCCTTGGGCGCAGTGAAGCGCACGGTTTCGCTGTTGCCGGGACGGGTCGACTTGGCGTCGTAGCTGGTCGCGCTGGGCTCTGCCTCGAAGCTCACGTACACCGACACATCGCCGGTGCCGCCGTAGGTCATCACGCTGAGCACGGCGCCGGCCTTGGCCTCGAAGCTGTACAGCGCGGAGCCGGCATAGGTGCCGCTCAGGCCGGTCACCGGCACCTTGTTGGTCAAGGCGATGGCGGTCGGCGCGCAGGTTTCGGTGGCCGGATCGCACGGCTCGGCCAGCACCGCTTCCAGGGCCGCCTTGGCATCGACGATGCCGCTGCCGATCGGGGTGCCGGCCGGCGGCGTCACCGCAAAGCGACGGCTGGTCTGCTTGAGCAGGGCTTCCACGGCTGCCGGGGTCAGCGGGCCGTCGCCCAGGCCGATGGCCGCGCTCTGTACCAGGGCCACGACGCCAGCCACGTGCGGGGATGCCATCGAGGTGCCGGCCATTCCCATATAGGTATAGCTGCCAGAGGTCGGCGTGGTCGCACCGGCATAGCCGGCCTGCCAGACATAGCCGCCCGGATTGCCGTCCACGCTGCCACCACCGCCCGGACCCGACAGGTCGACCTTGCTGCCGTAGTTGGAGTATGAGGCGATGCCGCCGGTGATGCGGGTGGCGCCCACGGTGATGGTGTTGTTGCAGCTGGCCGGCGAATGGTTGGCCGCATCTTCGCCGCTGTTGCCGGCTGCCACCACCACGGTGGTGCCGCGCGCCACCGCGCTGTTGATCGCCAGCTGGGTGGCCGAATCGCAGGGCTCGCCGCCGCCCAGGCTCATGTTGATCACTTCGGCCGGGTTGGCGTTGGCGGGCACGCCGTCGACGCTGCCGCCGGAGGCCCACACGATCGCGTCGGCGATGTCGGAGGTGTAGCCGCCGCAGCGGCCGAGCACGCGCACCGGCAGGATGGTGGCCTTTGGAGCGACGCCGGCCATGCCTAAGCCGTTATTGGTCGCTTCGGCGACGGTGCCCGAGACATGGGTGCCGTGCCAGGAGCTGTCCTGGGCCACCGACCCGGTGTAGCAGACGTTGTCGGCTTCTTGCCAGTCGCCGTAATCCAGCGCGCCGGGCACGCGGGCATCGGTCGGGCGGCGCGAGACTTCCGCATCGCTGATGAAGTCGTAGCCCTGCAGCAGATTGCCGGCAAAGTCGGGATGACCCGGCAGGATGCCGGTATCCAGCACCGCCACCACCACCCCGGCGCCCTGCGACAGATCCCATGCGGCCGGCGCATTGACGCCGCCGTTGGGATTGCTCAGATGCCACTGGTACTGCGCGTAAAACGGGTCGTTGGGAACCAGCTGCGGGGTCACATCGGTGGCGGCAACGCCCTTCTTGATTTCCACCGGACGCAGCATGCGATCGATCTGCACGTCCGCCACGGACGGGTCGTTCTTGAGCTCGACCACCACCTTGTCCACCTGCGCGCCGGACAGCGTGCTGGACAGCTTGATCAGGTCCGAACCGATGCCGAGCTTGCGCACATACGTCGCCTTTGCGGCGGCAGCGCTGCTGCGTGCGCCAGTGCTCGCGCCGACGCGGCCGACCGCCGCCTGCACAGCGCTCAGCTTGCTGCTGCGATCTGTCGCAGCAGCGGTGTTGTCCTTGTAGCGCACGATCAGGCGACTACTGAATGCGGCACCGTCCGGCGCTGCCTGGGTCGGTTCCTTGACCAGCAGTTGCGGAGCGGCAGCGAGCGTGCCCGATGCACCCAGGGCCATCATCAAGATGGCGCCGGTCAGCGGGGAGAGACGGAAATGCTTGTCGATCACGGTGAAATCCTCTTCGTGTTTTACGTGGATCAGGCTTTGGACCGGCGCTCGACACCGCTGCGCAACCGCATTGCGGCTCGCTGCGTTTCCGCTCGCCATTCCTGGTACGGCCATCACTCCATGCGAATCCGTTGGCCGGCCCAGCCACGGTCCTTGCCCGCCCCCTCGGGCCTTGCTCTAGCGCAGCGGCGCACATCGGCGCCGCTGCGTGTCATGCATCGGCGCGTTACCAACCGAAGCCGGCACCCACGCCGATCGAACTGTCGTCGCCACTGAGTGCGCCGCCCACGGTCAGCGTGGCGCGCGGACTGATCGCACGCTGATAGCCCACCGACAACGCCGATTCGCCGTTCTGGAAACCGACACCGGCACCGACGCGGTTCTGCGAAGCGATACCCGCCACGCTGGCGGACATGTTCAACATCGCCGAACTCATCGCGCCCTGACGATCCAGGCGACGGTTCTGCCGACGCAGGCGGTCTTCGATATCGCCCTGATAGCTTTCGAAGCTGTCGGCCATCGCGTTGTAGCGGCTGTCGGTATAGCTGTTGGCGGCGGCAACGCCGTTGTCCAGCTGGCCCTTGTTGACCGCATCGGTGGCACGCGTACCGGCAGCCACATTGGCGACCTGCCGCTCGCCGCCGACGCTGCCCATCGATACCGTGTTGGCGCGATCGGCGACCGAGCCCTGGCCCAGCGCGACAGCACCCTGCGCACTGACACGTGCGCCCTGGCCGATGGCGGTACCGGACGCCGCACTGACCTGCGCGCCCTCGCCCATCGCCACCGCATTGGTCGCCACTGCCGCAATCTGCGTGTTGGCGCCCACCGCCGTGCTGCCGTCGGCATTGACGCGGGCGTTGCTGCCGATGGCGGTGTCGTTGGGGCCATGCGCATAGGCGCTGCCACCGATCGCCGTGCCGGTGACGTGGTTGGCCACCGCAGCGGTTCCCACCGCCGTCGATGTCGCTGCCGGCGTGGTACCGGCCACTGCAGCGGTGGGTGTGCCCTGCACGCTGGCGGTCGCATCGGTGACATCCACCGCCGAGGCGCTGGCTGCAGTGGAGACAACCGCAGGCATCGCTGCAGTGCGCAGCGACGCTGTGCGTGCGGCCGTGCCGGCAGGTGCCACGCCACCACGTGCGTCCAGCTCGCTGACCTTGCTGTCCAACGCGGTCAATGCCGCCCCGACGTTGTTGTAGCTGGCGCCCTGGATCACATAGGTCGGCGCCACGAACACGCCTTGCGCACCGATCGCCGCGCCACCGCCGAGGAAGCTGGCCGCATTGCTCAGCGACTGGAACAGCTGTCCGCCGTTGATCGCATCGGTGCTGGCACTGGCAATCGCGCCGCTGCCGACATTGACGATGCGCCGCGTGGCCGGGCCGCCGCGACCGTTGCCGCTACCGACCGATACGGTGTCGGCCTCGTAGGTGCGCGACCCCGAGCCCAACGCCACCGAATCGGCGCCGCTGGCACCGGCATTGGCACCCAGCGCCACCGCATTGGCGCCGCTCTGGCGCACGAAGGAGTTGTAGCCCAACGCCACGCCGTTTTCGCCGATGGTGTTGGTCTGCCGGCCCATCGCGGTGCTGTTCACGCCGCTGGCGCTGCTGTCCACGCCCATGGCACTGGCACCGGTGGCCGATGCCCGGCTGCCGGCCGCGATTGCGACGCTGCGCGCACCGCTGGCCGTGGCGCCTGCACCGACAGCACTGCTGCGATCGCCGGTTGCAGTGGCCACACCGTCGCCGGTGGTCTGCACCATGCCACTGGTGGTCTGCACATCGGCCGCCACTGCATCCAGCTGGCGCTTGTTGACCGCGTCGCTGGCCGTCTGACCATCGCTGACATTGACCAAGCGACGCGTTGCCGGACCGCCGCGACCATTGCCGCTGCCGATCGACACGGTGTCGGCTTCGTAGCTGCGCGAACCGGAGCCCAACGCCACCGAATCGGCGCCGGTCGCACCGGCATTGGCACCGAGCGCCACGCCATTGACCGCGCTTTGGCGCACGAACGCGTTGTAGCCCACCGCCACCGCATTCTCGCCGATCACATTGACCTGGCGACCGACGCCGGTGCTGTTGATGCCGGTGGCCGAGCCATCCACCCCCACCACGCTGGCACCGATCGCATCGGCGCGGCTTCCGCCGCCTACCGCAAGCGTGTTCTCGGCGAGCGCTGCCGCGCTCTGGCCCACTGCGCTGGCATTGACGCCATCTGCATAGGAATTCCAACCGATGGCGGTGGTGTAGTCGGCCGTTGCCCACGCACCTGCACCGAACGCTGCGGCGCCGGTGCCGGACGCGCGCGCCGGCACAAAGCCGGAGAACGTGCTGCCACCCACGGCGACACTTTCATCGCCGGTGGCTTCGCTGAACTCGCCCACCGCCACGGCGCTGACGCCGGAGGCCAGCGACGCGACACCGACGGCGGTGGTGTAGTCGCTGGAAGCGACCGCGCCATACCCCAGTGCCGACGACAGATAGCCGGTGGCTTCGCTGTAACCGCCCAGCGCGGTGCTGCCGATGTTGGAGGCAGTGCTGCGGAAGCCGGTGGCGGTGGCCTGGTTGTCGGACGCCACCGCCTCGCTGCCGAGCGCGGTGCTGTAGGTCGACAGCGCCTGCGCGCCGGCACCATTTGCGGTGGCGCCGACATCGCCGGCCAGCGCGTTGGCGCCAACGGCGCTGCTGTTTTCGCCAAGGGCCTGGGCATTGTTGCCCAACGCTGCCGCGCCGATCCCGCTGGCCAAGGCGTCCGCGCCCACCGCGGTGGCGTTATCGACCACCGCCTGCGCGCCGGCACCCAGTGCGGTTGCGCTGCTGCCGGTGGCATTGGCGCCCTCGCCTGCGGCCAGGGCGTTGTCGCCTTCGACATAGGCGCCGGCATCGCTGTCGGCGCTGCCGCTGGCCTGGAAATACTTGCTGGTGGTCTGCGCGGTTTCGGCAACCGCAGTGAGCTGGTCCAGGTTCACCGCATCGGTGCCCTGCGTGCCGGCGGCCACATTGGTGATCTGACGCTCGTTGCCGGCGCTGCCCACCGACACCGCGAAATCACGATCGGCCACCGAATCGGCGCCCAGTGCCACGCTGCTGTCGCCGCTGGATTCGGCGAAGTTACCCAGCGCCGTGCTGTTGCGGCCTGGCGCCCATGCCGCGCCGCCGACGGCGGTGGAGTAGTCGCCGGAGGCTTCGGTCGGCACCAAGCCGAGCAATGCGCCACCAACCGACACGCTGTTGTAGCCGCTGGCCACACTGCCTTGCCCTGCTGCAACGCTGTAGTCGCCGGTCGCGGTGGCGTCGCCGCCCACGGCTACGGTGTTGGAGCCGCTGGCGGCGCTGAAATTGCCCAGCGCGGTGCTGTTGAAACCGGTCGCGCTGGAATAGCCGCCCAGGGCGGTGGTGTAGTTGCCGACCGCCTCGGCGCCGAAGCCGAACGCGGCAGCGCTGGTGCCATCGGCCACGCTCTCTGCGCCCACCGCCGTGGCCGATTCGCCGCTGGCACTGGCGAAATATCCCATCGCGGTGGTTTCGCTGCCATCGGCCACGCTCAGCGTGCCGGCGGCCAGCGAACCATCGCCATAGGCGCCGGCCGCTGCACCGAGCGCGGTGCTCTGCGCACCGGCCGCTTCGCTCTCGCCGCCCACGGCCACCGCATAATCGCCGCTGGCCTGGCTGTAGGCGCCACTGGCCACGCTGCCGTAACCGCTGGCGGCGGCGTTGTAACCAGTTGCACTGGCCAACTGCGCGGTGGCGCTGGCGCCACTGCCAACTGCCGATGCGCCGGTGCCGATCGCCTGGCTGCCGGAGCCGAATGCACTGCTGTAATCGCCGTCTGCGCTGGCGTTGGAACCGGCAGCAGTGGCGTCCTCGCCCTGCGCAAGGGCAGTGCCATCACCGGTGCCTGCATACAGGCGTGCGGTGGCGCCGGCGGTTTCGCCGACCGCGTTGAGCTGGTCCAGATTCACCGCATCGGTGCCTTCGGTGCCGGCGGCGACATTGGTGATCTGACGCTCGCCGCCGACAGCGCCAATCGATACCGTGTTGGCACGATCGGCGACGGCTCCCGCACCGAGCGCCACGCTGTTGTCGACCGACACCTGCGCCGCATTGCCGATGGCGATGCTCTGCTGGTTCTCCACGAACGTGTCTGCACCGATCGCGATGCTGCCATCGCCCCAGGCATTGCTGAGCGCACCCACGGCGACGCTGCCGGTGCCGAGCGCACTGCTGCGCGCGCCGATCGAGACCGCGCTGCTGCCGCCCGCGCTGGCGCCAAATCCGAAGCCGGCACTGTCATCGCCGTAGGCGCTGCTTTCCGCACCCACCGACGTGCTGGTGTCTCCCCAGGCCACGCTGGCAAACCCCAACGCGGTGGATTCCAGGCCGTTGGCGATGCTCTCAAAACCGATCGCGGTGCCGCCGCGGCCATTGGCCACGCTGGTGCCGCCCACCGCAGTGCCGTAGAACCCCGACGCGGCGCTGTCGGCGCCCACCGCCGTGGCGTAACGATCGCTGGCGATGCTGTTGAAGCCGAGCGCGGTGGCGTTGTTGACGGTGGCGACCGCGCCGCTGCCGACCGCCGTGGTGTTGACCGCCGATGCCTGGCTGCTCGAACCCAGCGCGGTGCTGTAGTCGGCGAGCGCCGACGCATTGGAGCCGACCGCAACGCTGTCGACGCCTTCGGCAAGCGCGCTGCCATCACCGGTGGCCACGAACGTGCGCGCCGTGTTGCCGGCGACAGCGGACACGGCGGTGAGCTGGTTGAGATTGACCGCGTCGGTGCCTTCGGTACCGGCGGCAACGCTGGTGATCTGGCGCTCATCGCCGGCCGCACCCACCGACACGGTGTTGGCGCGCGTGGCCACAGCGTTCGCGCCTAGCGCCACCGAGTTGGCACCGCGTGCGGTGCTGTAGTACCCCAGCGCCGTGCTCAATTCACCGCTGGCCCAGGATTCCGGACCGACGGCCGTGGCGCCTTCGCCAGGTGCATAGGCGAAGTAACCCACCGCGGTGGCCTCGATGCCGGAGGCTTCGCTGAGCGTGCCCACCGCCGTGGTGTAGGTGCCCGATGCGATCGCACCGGCACCGAGCGCGGTGGCTGCTTCGCCGCTGGCCTGGGTCTGCACGAAGGCCCCCAGACCTGGAATGAGATCCACCGGACCACCGACAGCCGTGCTGCTGGTGCCGCTGGCGCTGGTCTGGGTGCCCACGGCGGTGGCGTAATCGCCCGCCGCATTGGCAACCGCACCGAACGCGGACGCTTGCGCACCGGCGGCATACGCACCGACGCCGAACGACGAGGCAGCGAAACCGTCGGCATTGGCGCTGGCGCCCACGGCGGTTCCACCGACGCCGGCACTGGTGGCGCCGGTGGTGACCGGTACACCGCCGCTGGTGATCAACGGCACACCATTTTCGTCCACCGCCGCACCGCCGACCGCCACGCTGCCTGGGCCGTTGGCCTGCGCGTTATGGCCGAAAGCGGCGCTGTTCTGGCCGGATGCGAGCGCATTTGCACCGACTGCAGTGGCATTGTCGGCCACTGCATTGGCGCCGGTTCCCAGCGCGGTGGTCGCAGTGCCCACCGCATTGGCGGCATCGCCGGCAGCCAGCGCGCTATCGCCTTCGACATAGGCGCCGACGCTGTCTTCGCCAGGTGTCGCCTTGAAAAACGTTGCGGTGTCTTCGGCCACTTCGGCCACGTCGCGCAACTGCGCCACGTTGACCGCATCGGTGGCGTTGACGCCAGCGCTGAGGTTGGTGATGCGGCGTGTCGCCGGGCCGCCGCGACCATTGCCGCTGCCGACCGACACCACGTCGTCTTCGTGAGTGCGCGAGCCTGCGCCCAAGGCCACCGAGTTGGCGCCGGTCACGCCGGCATTGGCGCCGAGCGCGACGCCGTTTTCGCCGCTCTGGCGCACGAAACTGTTGTAGCCGATGGCCACCGCGTTTTCGCCGATGGCGTTGGTCTGGCGACCGATGGCGCTGCTGTTGACACCGCTGGCGCTGCTGTCGGCGCCGCTGGCAAGCGCACCGGTCGCACTGGCGTGGCTGTTGCCACCGATGGCGGTGGCATTGCTGGCCGACGCCGACGCGTTGCGGCCGACCTCAACCGATTGGGCCATTGCAGAAAGGGGGATTGCGATCCCGGCGCTACCAAGCGCCAGGGCGATCGCAGCGACCAGGCAACGGCTCTGGCGGCGGTCGATGAAGGCGGCGGCGGTCGTTGCACCCGGGCGATCGCCAGTGGCCAATTCCGATGCCACGGCCCATACACCCAACGATTTGTTCCAGACCTTGCGATAAATCCGATTCATCGACGCACGACTCCTGAAGTTTTGGACTGGTTTTGGCGAACACCCACAGCCATGTGGCCTTCCAGCCACTTCAATTTCCTGTGGTTATTGGCGCCATGGGCCTGAGGGCGATGCGCGGAAAGCGGCATCTGGATAGTCAAAAAGTGAACGCTACCCAACCATAGAACTGAGCGAAGTGTTAACAGCCGCCAAATAAGGCGTCAAGTTTTTGACGTAAAGCAGCACCAGGCGTGACTTGCATCACAGTTCTGTCCGCTTTTATTAATTTTTTGATAATTCTTTGGAAAACAGAGACCTAGATCCTGTCTTTCAAGACATTTCAGAGATGAATACGCGTGTCCGAGCCCGACAAAAATGCCGCCCGCCGGAACGCCGGCGAGCGCGGTTGCGCAAACTCAGCGCTCGCATGCCGCAAAGCCCAGGTCTGCGGCGTGCCAGCCAGACTGTCGGCAGATAGCCCAGGCTGCCGGGTAGGACAGCGGCCAACGCCTGCGCCAGGGAAATGACGATGCGGCGCGCACCACGTTCCCGCGTCGACTTCCTGACGTCTGTGTAGATGGACGTTGCGCAATTCCATCCAGCGCGCGCGACGCGGTGGATGGCGGCCTGCAGCGCGGCAAGCGCCCGGTGTGGCGGGTCCCGGCGCCTGCGTTATCAGCGCATGTCGGCGCATGTCGCCATGGCCTGCACGCAGGGTTGCGCGCCGCGCGCCTGCAAGACAGCACCCACGCAACACCTGCGCCCACTGCAAAAGCGCGGCAGCCACACCCCCATTGCTCGCGCCCGCCACCGCTGCAGTGCTGACCTGCCCCCATCGTCCGTACCAGTGATTACTGATAAAGCCCGGGGTTGAAGGGTACTGCGTTGTTGGCTTGTTGTGTACGGTAGTTGGCGGCGAACTGTGCCGGCGGGATGCCACCACAACTGCTGTGTGGCCTGATCTGGTTGTAGTGGCGTCGCCAGTCTGCGATCACATCCCGGGCTTGTGCCAACGAGGTGAACCAGTGCTCGT
>NZ_JACIFI010000007.1:0-5977 GCF_014197275.1 Xanthomonas sp. 3075
AGCTTCAGAAATTGCGAAAAATCCGAAGATCCAAACGCGACTCTCCGGAACGATGCGACATCCCGCACTCTCAGGCCTCATTGTTCAGACCTTCCCTAAACGGAATCGGCTTGCTGGTATCGATATGCACGGTGTTATTAGCATCGACTGGAATATTGCCGATCAGGTGAATACCGGATGGATCGTTGGTAGGCGTATTCATGCGTGAACATCCAGTCAGAGGGTGGACGAAGGCGGCGCACAGCAGCAGAGGGAGCACTGCACGGTGCGGCGGGATGCTAGAAGGTCGCACAGCCATGAAGCCACCTGCGGAAACGGAAGAACAGCCGACTACAGCGTACTACCTGCAATGCGCTCATGGTAGTGCGGGGGCGGTGTGGCGCGGTTCAACGCATGGCGGCTGCGTTCGTAGTCTCCCAGATCGCGCGCAGTCGGCGGATAGTTTGCCAAGCCATCGGCCCAGGTCTTTGCAGTACCAAGATCACCAAACCATCGCGCGCCAGTGAGGCAGGCTGCTGACTGGTCAAGCTTATGGGGTCGCCCTTTCTGCGTTGAGAATTACAATAAATAATTCGCTTCGCTTCGCTTCGCTTCGATTCTGCTCTGCTCTGCTCTGCTCTGCATACTTTTCAGCACTCTCTTCACAGGTATCGGGATAGTTATCAAATTTACTCTCGGGATATCCCCCGACTACCAATGCAACGCGGAAAAGCAACGAGCGACTGACCGCTTGCACCACCGGCGCCGCGCCTCCCTAAAGCACCTCCAGTCGGCGAATATCCGGCAGCTGCGTGGGAGCTGTTCGGTTGAAACTCACCCTGCTGGATGGGCACGCCCTGTCAACTCAACCGGCACACGGATGTCGGCACGCAGTTCGGCTTCGGCCACCGCTTCGGGATCGTCTAGATAGAGATAATGCAGCGGCGCATCGCGCAGCACGTAGCCGCTGTCGGGCAGCCACTGTGCGAGCACCAGGTCGAGCGCGTCTTCCAGCCCTGCATACGCGCCCACATGACGCAGCACCGCATGCGCGCCGCCATCGAGCTGGCGCAGGTGCAGCGGCGACGGCGGCGACAGCGCGGCGTCGAAGACCATGCCGCATTCGAACAGGTGCCGATGCGCCGGCACATCGCGGTGATCGCTGAGCGGCAGGCCGATCAAGGACTGCAGCTGCGCGATCACACCGACCCGCTCGGCCCAGGCCGCGATGCGGCCGAAGCCACGGTCCAGGTCGTCGAACGCACCGCGCTGGCGCAGCACCACCACTTCCAGCGGATCGAGCACCTGCACCAACACCTGCAAGGGCGCGCCGGACAGCTGCGGCGGCACCGAGGGCATGGCCAGTTGCTGCAGTTTCTGTGCGCGTGCGGCGGGCGCGTTGCGCAAGCTGCTCGGGCTGGCCTGCAGCACCGCGCGGAACGCACGTGCCAGCGCCTGCGGGGTCTGGTAGCCCACCGCCAGCGCGACATCGGTCACCGAGGTCTTTTGCTCGCCCAGCAGATGCAGCGCATAACTCAGACGCAGCCGCGCGATGGTCTGCCCCAGGGTTTCGCCGGCCAATGCGCGGTACACACGATGGAAATGATGCGGCGATTGCCGCGCCACTGCCGCCAGCGCTGCCAGATCCGGCAGCGGTTCGCCGGCGCGGATGACGGCTTGCAGATGTGCCACAACGCGCTCGACGCTGCGTTGCCGATGGAAGACGACCGAGGCTGCGGACATGGGCGATCCCTCTTGGAGGCCCACAGCATCACGCAGATCGGCGTGGCGTGCGGTCCCGATCTTGCGCAATGCGTCAGCCTGCGCGACCGCATGCCGGCAGCCCAAGCTCAGCTCGCTGGCGCTGGCGCTGGCGCTGCCGCACCGGCCGGCACGGTGGCTGTCCTCAGCTCACCACTGCGCCGCAGGCGTCGCCGGTCATCAAGATTGCCGTGCTCATGCGTCGGAGACACCCGCTTCGGCAAAGGTGGCCATGCCGTTGTGCAGGGCGCAGGCGCTGCGCAACAGCGGAATGGCCACTGCCGCGCCGCTGGCCTCACCCAGGCGCATATCCAGTTGCAGCAACGGCTCGGCATCCAGCGCACGCAACAACGCAGCATGCCCGCGCTCGTGCGAGCGATGCCCGAACACCAGCCATTCGCGCACGCCGGGATTGAGATGGGTGGCAACCAACGCCGCGGCGGTGCTGATGAAGCCATCCACCAGCACCGGAATGCCGGCCTGCGCAGCGGCAATATAGGCGCCGACCAACGCGGCAATCTCGAATCCGCCCAGCCGACGCAACCGCTCCAGCGGCGTGGAGGCATCGGCATGCAACGCCAACGCACGCGTGATCACAATCGCCTTGTGCGCGATGCCTTCGGCATCCAGCCCGGTGCCTGCGCCGGCCATCGCTTGCGGAAATTGTGACAGCAACGCGCAGCCCAGTGCAGCGGCGGCGGTGGTATTGCCGATGCCCATTTCGCCGCCGACAAACAGCTGCGTACCGCACGTTTTCGCCTGCGCAATGCTTTCGGCGCCGGCGGCGAGCGCGTCGCGCAGCTGCGTCGATGTCATCGCCGGCTGCTCGCAGATATTGGCGCTGGAGGGCGCAATCCATGCGCGGCGCACACGCGGCAAATCACCCGGGTCGTTGACCACCCCCAGATTCACTACTTCCAGGCGTGCGCCCAGCTCACGCGCCAGGACCGCAATGGCGGCGCCACCGCGAGCAAAATTGCGCACCATCTCGCCAGTGACCGCTTGTGGAAACACCGATACGCCTTCGGCGGCGACACCGTGGTCGGCGGCATAGACCGCGATCCAGATGCGCTGCACGGTGGGGTGTTCGTTACGCTGCCAGGCCGCAAATTGCACGGCCAGCTGCTCCAGCCGGCCCAGCGCACCGGGCGGCTTAGTCAATTGCTCCTGCCGCGCCAGTGCCGCAGCGCGCACGCGTGCGTCCGGCATGGCGCAGGCACCATGAATCCAATCGCTACTCACATCGGGTCTCCTTGCAACACGGTCGGCGATCCCGACACGACGAACACCACACGCCCGCACTGTAGCGCCAATGTCTGGCGCAGCCGGCCGGCCTCATCGGCCAGACGGCGCGCCAGTTCGCCCAGCGTCATGTTTCCATTCCGCCACCGCGTGCGGACCCGCACGATCTGCCCGAAAAGCCACGGCTAAACAGCACGCAGCGCATCAGCGTCGCGCACGAAGTCGCTGCTGTCGGGACAGCCGAACGGATGGCGCAGCCGCCGCATCGGCAACCCACTGATTCGCAACGGTCTGACGCAGCAAGCGTCTGCCAGATAACGGCCAGCACGCGGGTTTCTGAAACCGGCGCCACCACGGCACGCGTTGACTGCGGCGGAGCGTTAAGCGAAGGCCTGCGCGGTGGCGGCATGCATCACCTCACGCACAGACGGGGCGGCATCGGCATTTCTTTCAGCCGAATACCAGGTCGGCAGCAATCGGCAGCCGCGTGGTCGGCGTGCTCGACAACCACGATGAGCTACCGTCACCCGACGCCCAGGCACCGACTGCGCCCGCCTGCCAGCGTGCGCAATCGGTGCGTTGTTGTTACTGCGCCGCTTGGTAGCGGAAGGTCAGCAGATAGTTGCGCCCCGGCTGTGCATACCAGCGAGCGGTTTCGTACTGGCGATCGAACACGTTGTTGGCGGTGAACGACACCTTCCACTCCGCGTTCACCGCGTAACTCACGCGCAGATCGAGCAAGCCATAGCCGGCCAGGCGATCGGTGTTGGCCAGGTCGTCGTAACGCTTGCCGGAGCCGAACAGACTGGCGCCCACGCCGAATGCACCGAAGCTGCGGTCCGCATCGATGCGTCCGCTCTGCCGCGCACGCCGCGGCAACCAGTTGCCGTGGTTGATGTCGCCATCGGCCTGCGGCTGCAGCCAGGTCAACGCACTATGCACGGTCCAGCCGGCCAGTTCGGTGTCGTAACCGGCTTCCACGCCGCGGATGCGCGCCTGATCGATATTGTTCGGCTGCCCGAACGGATGCGCCGCATCCACCAACGACGCGTCGTAGGCGATCAGATCGTCGATGCGGGTCTGGAACGCGCTCAGCGTCCAGGTGCCCCAGCCGTAGCTACCGCGCAGGCCGAGCTCGGCGCTCTTGGAGGTTTCCGGCCCCAGTAACGGGTTGCCGAAATCGGGGTAATACAACTCGTTGAAGGTCGGCGCCTTGAACGCAGTGCCGTAGCTGGCGGTCAGGCGCAGATGTTCGGCGACATCCCAGCCCCACAGCAGGCTGCCGGTGGTCTTGCCGCCGAACTGGCTGTTGTCGTTGCGACGCAGGCTGGCCTGCAACGATTGGGCCCCGAAACTCTGCTGCCACTGCGCGAACGCGGCGCGGTCGATGCGGCTGTCGGCATCGTAGCTGTCGCTGCTGGCGATGGCGTCGCGCTGCCAGTCGAAGCCCACGCTGAGCAGGCCGGCGCGTGCATCGATGTCGGCCTGCAAGGAGCCCTGCTTGCGACGGGTGTCGTAGGTGGACACGTACGTACCGTCGTAATACGCATCGCTGAAATCGGAACTGCTGCCGACGCTGGCAGTGAGCTTGACCGCATCGGTGGGGGCGTAACGCACACGCCCGCCGGCCGCCTGTTGCACGCCCTTGGACAGGTTGCCGCCGAAGGCCGAGCCGTCGTATTCGTTGCGGCTCTGCGCGCGCAGTGCGTGCACGTCGGCATCCCACTGACGATTGAAGCGCCAGCCGCCCTGCACACTCAACGAATCGTTGCGATAGCCGTCGCGATCTGGATCGTAGTCGCTGGAACTGGTGTCCAGATAGGCATTGATGCCATCGGTTTCATCGTGCACCGCGTTGGCCGAATACCAGCCGCCACTCTCGCTCAGATCGCCCTGGCTGCGCCCGGCCACGCCTGCGCTGTAGCGGCGCGCGTTGTCGCTGCCGGCTGCCGCGCTGAAAGTCGGCACGAAGCTGCCTTGCGGCCGGCGGGTGAATATCTGGATCACACCGCCCATCGCCTCGGAACCGTAGAGGCTGGAAAACGGGCCGCGCACGATTTCGATGCGTTCGATCTGCTCGATCGGCAGATCCTGCAGCGCAGCGCCGCCCGAGGTGGCCGAGCCGATGCGCACACCGTCGATCAACACCACCACCTGGTCTGACTCGGTACCGCGCAGGAACAGCGAGGTCGGCTTGCCCGGGCCACCGTTGTTGGCCAGCGACACCCCGGCTTCGCCACGCAGCAGGTCCTGCAGCGAATTGACCTGGCGACGCTCGATCTGCGCGCGGTCGATCACCGTGACCGGCGCCAATGTCTGGTCCTGGGTCTGCGCGGTGCGCGAGGCGGTGACCACGACCTGGTCGAGATCGACGGCAGCCTCGGCCTGCGCCAGGTTGACCACGCACAGCGACAGGCCCACGGCCAATACGGCGCGCGGTGGCAAAACGGAAGAAAGGGACATCAACGGCTGCTCCTGGAACCGCACCTACCCGCGCGGCGGCAATGGGGGCGGCAGGCAGCAACGGGCCAGGCGTCCGACGCAGCAGCGCCAGACGATCAAGGCCACGCCCACCGCGTGCCGGGTCAGTCCCTCAGGCCGGTCTCCGGGCTCGCGAGTGGAAGCTGGCGCCTCCGATACCGCGCCTTCCCATGCAAGCGCACAGTGGCATATTGCGGCATCTGACCTCGCCCACCGTTGCGGGGGCAGCTCCGGAATTGCCTCTCGCCAAGGCGATGCGCGCACCGGATTCCCGTTTAAACCACCGACAAACCGGCAGTCACCTCAGGGGCGCGCATGGTAGCAGGATTGGCGCGGTGCCTCGCAGGTGTCTGACAGTCGGCGAGATCGAACGTCTGGCGACGTAGAGGTGGCGACAGTGAAGCGCTTGGCGTGCGATGCGGAATTCCTGATGAGGGGTGGCAAATGCGCCCTCATCCGCCCTTCGGGCACCTTCTCCCGCATGCGGGAGAAGGAGGAGAGTCACTATGAGGCG
>NZ_JACIFI010000007.1:6072-238928 GCF_014197275.1 Xanthomonas sp. 3075
AGCCGAAAGCCGATTGCCTTCTCCCGCGTGCGGGAGAAGGTGGAGAGTCACTATGAGGCGAAAGCCGATTGCCTTCTCCCGCGTGCGGGAGAAGGTGGAGAGTCACTATGAGGCGAAAGCCGATTGCCTTCTCCCGCGTGCGGGAGAAGGTGGCGCGCAGCGCCGGATGAGGGCCGCAATGCACTGCTGCCGACACCCAACCGACAAACCCGCTTGCAGCTCAGCCCTTGGTAAACACCAGATGCCCCCCCTCGGCACGCACGCGCACCGTGTCGCCAGTAAGGTACTGGCCGGACAGGATCTGCTGGGCCAGCGGGTTCTCCACCTGCGACTGGATCGCACGCTTGAGCGGGCGTGCGCCATAAACCGGATCGAAGCCGACATTGCCCAGCAATTCCAGCGCGGCATCGTCCAGATCCAGCTTGAGTCCGCGCTCGGATAGGCGCTTTTCCAGCCCATGCAACTGGATGCGCGCGATCGATTTGATCTGCGCCTTGTCCAGCGGATGGAACACCACGATGTCGTCGAGCCGGTTGATGAACTCCGGGCGGAAATGTGCCTGCACCACGCCCATCACCGCCGCCTTCATCTGCGTATAGGCCTCGGCACTGCCATCGCCGGAGAGCTCCTGGATCTGATGCGAGCCCAGGTTGGAGGTCATCACGATCACCGTGTTGCGGAAGTCCACGGTGCGGCCCTGGCCATCGGTCAGACGGCCATCGTCGAGCACCTGCAGCAGGATGTTGAAGACATCGGCGTGCGCCTTTTCCACTTCGTCCAGCAGGATCAGCGAATACGGACGCCGGCGCACCGCCTCGGTGAGATAGCCGCCTTCCTCGTAGCCCACGTAGCCCGGAGGCGCACCGATCAGGCGCGACACCGAATGCTTCTCCATGAACTCGCTCATGTCGATGCGGATCATCGCTTCAGTGCTGTCGAACAGGAAATCCGCCAGCGCCTTGCACAACTCGGTCTTGCCCACGCCGGTCGGCCCCAGGAACAGGAACGAACCGCTCGGGCGATTGGGGTCGGACAGGCCGGCGCGTGAGCGACGTACCGCATCGGACACCACCTTGATCGCCTCGTTCTGGCCGACCACGCGGTGATGCAGCTCATCTTCCATGCGCAGCAATTTGTCACGCTCGCCTTCGAGCATCTTGTTGACCGGAATACCGGTCCAGCGCGACACCACTTCTGCGATTTCCTCGGCGGTCACGCGGTCCTGCACCAACTTGAAGTCGTGATGTTCGACCTCGTTGGCCAGCGCCATCTGCTTCTCCAGCTGCGGCAATACGCCGTACTGGATCTCGCTCATCTTGGCGTAGTCCTGGCGACGCTGCGCGGCTTCCAGTTCCAGCTTGGCGTGCTCGATCTGTTCCTTGACCTTGGTGGTGCCCTGCAGCGCCGCCTTTTCCGACTTCCACAACTCATTGAGGTCGTAGAACTCGCGTTCGAGCTTGTCGATGTCGCTTTCCAGGTCGGACAGGCGTTGCCTGGACGCGTCATCCTTTTCCTTCTTCAGCATCTCGCGCTGGATCTTCAGCTGGATCAGGCGGCGCTCCAGGCGATCAAGTTCCTCCGGCTTGGAGTCGATCTCCATGCGGATGCGCGATGCCGCTTCGTCCATCAAATCGATGGCCTTGTCCGGCAACTGGCGGTCGGTGATGTAGCGGTTGGACAACGTGGCCGCCGCCACGATCGCCGGGTCGGTGATCTCCACGCCGTGATGCACCGCGTAGCGTTCCTTCAAGCCACGCAGGATCGCGATGGTGTCTTCCACCGTCGGTTCGCCCACGAACACCTTCTGGAAACGCCGCTCCAGCGCCGCGTCTTTTTCGATGTACTTGCGGTATTCGTCCAGCGTGGTGGCGCCGATGCAATGCAGCTCGCCGCGCGCCAGCGCCGGCTTGAGCATGTTGCCGGCGTCCATCGCGCCATCGGCCTTGCCCGCGCCGACCATGGTGTGCAGTTCGTCGATGAACAGAATGATCTGGCCTTCGTTCTTGGACAGGTCGCTGAGCACCGCCTTCAGGCGCTCTTCGAACTCGCCGCGGAACTTGGCGCCGGCAATCAGCGCGCCCATGTCCAGCGACAGCACGCGCTTGCCGCGCAGGCCTTCGGGCACTTCGCCGTTGATGATGCGTTGCGCCAGGCCCTCGACAATCGCGGTCTTGCCCACGCCGGGTTCGCCGATCAGCACCGGGTTGTTCTTGGTGCGCCGCTGCAACACTTGAATGGTGCGGCGGATTTCTTCGTCGCGGCCGATCACCGGATCGAGCTTGCCGCTCTCCGCACGCGCGGTGAGATCGATGGTGTATTTCTCCAGCGCCTGGCGTTGTTCCTCGGCGTTTTCCGATTGCACGGTTTCGCCACCGCGCAGCTTGTCGATGGCCGCTTCGATCTTCTTCTTGTCGCCGCCGGCCGCGCGCAAGGCCACGCCCAGCGGGCTGGCATCGTCGGCAGCGGCCAGCACGAACCACTCGCTGGCGATAAAGGCGTCGCCATGTTGCTGGGCGAGTTTGTCGGTCTGGTTGAGCAGGCGGTTGAGATCGTTGCCGATCGACAGATTGCCTTCCTGCCCCGACACCTTGGGCAGCGTATCCAGCGCCTCGCCCAGCCGCTCGCGCAACAAGGGCACGTTGACGCCGGCCTGCGACAGCAGCGGGCGCGTGCTGCCGCCACTCTGGTCGAGCAGCGCAGCCAGCACGTGCACCGGTTCGATGATGTTGTGGTCGCGGCCCACGGCCAGCGACTGTGCGTCGGCCAGTGCCTGCTGGAACCGCGAGGTGAGCTTGTCCATCCGCATGGGGAATCCTCTGAACGGGTGGCCGGCAACGCCGGCGATACCGTGCAGATGCGGCTGCTGTGCGGGGTTTCAAGGTTTGGCGGGCACCAACCGTGCGGTCGCGCGCAGGCGGGCCGGTCCGAACTGGTCGCTGGCCGCGACCTTCGGCGGGTCGAATCGATCGATCCGGCAGGCCGACCGCTCCACCGCAACGATGCCTTGGCGGCCCGCTGGCGCGTCAACGCAAGCGGACGCCCGGCCGTCATTCACTCCACAGAAGCCGCAGCCGATGCAGCAACGCCATGCCAGGCCAGGCGCTGGCGCTGGCGCTGACCAGCCTTCCTGCATCGCCAGCCGATCGCCACAGTGCGTGCTTCCCTACCTTCAGCAACGCAACACCCACCCTGCAGGCACGGCGATCGCTTGCTCCGGCTCAATCGGTGGCCGGCTTTTCCCAGAGATTGATGCCGCCCTCGACCGCGTAGCGATCGATCTCGGCCAGTTCCTGGGTACTGAAGGCCGGTGCCTGCAAGGCCGCGACGTTCTCGATCAGTTGCTCGGGGCGGCTGGCGCCCAGCAAGGCCGAGCTCACCCGCAGGTCGCGCAGCACCCATGCCAACGCCAGCTGCGCCAGGCTCTGCCCACGCCGCCGCGCAATCGCATCCAGTCCACGCGCACGCTGCAGATTGTCGTCGGACAGATGTTCCGGCCGCAGCGAATGGCCACCAGGCCGATTCACGCGCGCATCGCTCGGCACCCCGTCGAGGTATTTGCCGGTGAGCACGCCCTGCGCCAGCGGCGTAAACGCGATCACTCCGGCACCGACCTCGTCAGTGGCATCGAACAAGTCGTGCTCGGCCCAGCGATTGAACAGGTTGTAGGACGGCTGGTGGATCAGTAGCGGCACCTTCCACTCGCGCAGCAGCGCGGCGATCTGGCGTGTGCGCGCCGCCGAATACGACGACACTCCCACATACAGCGCCTTGCCTTGCTGCACCGCGCTGGCCAGCGCACCGGCGGTCTCTTCCAGCGGCGTGTCCACATCGAAGCGATGCGAGTAGAAGATATCCACGTAGTCCACGCCCATCCGCTGCAGGCTCTGGTCAAGACTGGACAGCAGATATTTGCGCGAGCTGCCGCCCTGCCCGTACGGGCCAGGCCACATGTCCCAGCCGGCCTTGGTGGAGATGATCAGCTCATCGCGATACGGTTTGAAATCTTCCCGCAACAAGCGGCCGAAGTTGATCTCCGCACTGCCGTACGGGGGGCCGTAGTTGTTGGCCAGATCGAAATGGGTGATGCCCAGATCGAAGGCGGTGCGCAACAACGCGTGCTGCGTGTCGATCGATGTGCTGTCGCCGAAGTTGTGCCACAGGCCCAGCGACAAGGCAGGCAACACAAGTCCGCTGCGACCGACACGGCGGTAGGCGATACGGTCGTAGCGATCGGGGTGTGCGAGATAGGTCATCGAAGTGTCCGGTTGTTCAGCGTGCGCAGAAGCGTCGTGGGGAACGTGCAAGCCCGAATACTGGTGCACCGGGTATCGGACATGTTCACACAGGCCGTCCACCCCGCTGCGGTTTCGGTGTGATACGCGCTGCATCATCTCCAAAGCGGCGTAAAAAAAGCGGGAAACAGCAGCAGTGGAAGCCGCGCTTGAACCCTCAACGACCTTGCCTGCAACGGTGACCGCCGCTCCTGCACGCGCCGACGAACAAGCCCGTCCCCGTAGCGCGGGTGCTTCGACGACGCGGCGCACAAAAGATCCTGTCAACCGCGATAATGCGCGGATGGAAGCGCCCAAGCCCTGGCATCTTTATCTATTGCTGTGCAGCAACGGCAGCTACTACGCCGGCATCACCAACGATCTGGAACGCCGCTTTCAGGCGCACCTGCGTGGTACCGGCGCGCGTTACACGCGGGCGAATCCACCGCTGCAGGTGATCGCCAGCCATGCGTACCCGGACCGTGCCAGCGCCTCGCGCGCGGAATGGCAGCTCAAGCAGCAACCGCGCGCGCGCAAGCTGGCCTGGCTGCAGGCACAACCGCCGCAGTCTTCGCCCGCCGACGCTTCGGTCATCCCTGGCTAGCGGAGGGTTTCCAGGTCACGCTGTGTAGGCCGTGCATGCCCCTTGGAGATGCGATGCACGACCACCCTCGGGTGCGAAGCGATGGCTGCGCCGCGCAGGCTTGGTGCCGAGGCAAACGGCGTGGCATGGCGCAGGCTGCAGACCGTTGACGCCCACCGTCGGCAAGCGACTCATGGCACACCAATACTGCAGTGCGCGCCTGCTTCCATACCTCGCAGTTCGCCTCGCACTCACCTCACCCTACATCGCAGCTTCTAACCTGCAGCGCTGTGGATGATGGAGCAACGCATGCGTTACAACCTGTATTACTGGACCGGCCTGCAAGGCCGCGGCGAATTCGTGCGCCTGGCACTGGAAGACGCCGGCGCCAACTACACCGATGTGGCACGTGTCCAAGGCGATGCGGTGATGAATGGTTTTCTGGAAGGCGATCAGGCCGGTACCCAACCGTTCGCACCGCCCTTCCTCGAAGCCGACGGCATGCTGGTCGCACAGGTCGCCGCAATCCTGCATGTCATCGCACCGCAGCTGCAATTGGTGCCAGCGTCGGAAGCGCAGCGCATTCAAGCGCTGCAGCTGCAGCTGACCATCGCCGATCTGGTGGCCGAGGTGCACGATACCCATCATCCAATCGCGTCCGGGCTGTATTACCAGGACCAGAAGGCCGAAGCAGCCAAGCGGGCGCAGGACCTGCGCGCGAATCGTTTACCCAAGTTCCTCGGCCATTTCGAACAGGTGCTGCACCGGGCTGGTGGCGTCCACGTGCTGGGCACGCATTCGTATGTCGATCTGTCGTTGTTCCAGCTGATCAGCGGCCTGGAGTACATGTTCCCCAAGCGCATGGCAACCCTGTCGACCGATCTGCCCGGCTTGAAAGCACTGCAGCAGCGCGTGGCCGAACGGCCGCGTATTGCGGCCTATCTGGCCTCCGAGCGCCGTGTGGCGTTCAACACCAACGGCATCTTCCGTCACTACCCGGAGCTGGATGCGGCCTAGGCATTGAGGCGACATGCCAGGCGTCGCAGCGCAGATGCCGCCGAGCACGCACTCCACCGCACCAGCCGCGTTTGCAAGCCGTTGCAGGCCGGCACGCGATGCGGCCTGGTGTCGCGCCCAGCGACGGTGGCGTCAACGCCCCTGCAGCAGCGCCGCACGAATTGTCCGCAGCTGCGCTTTCACCGCGGCCTCTTGCGTCGGGCCGAGTCGCAGCAACGCCTTCTGTCCGACCGACAGCGACTCCAGTGCGGGATCGACGAAGCGGTAGCGGCCGCGCTCGTCGCGCAGCACCACGATCGGCTGGGCCGGATCCGGCGTGCGCAGCAGATGATCGATCACATCGATCACGCGGTCGTTGAAGTAACGATCCGGCGCGCCGAGATCGGCATATGCCTGCTGAAACAGCGGGTAGAAACGCACATAGCTGCGCGCCAGCGCCTGCGCATCAACGCCGGTAAACGCCGCCACGTAAGGCGCATAGCGCGCCGCATTGGCCTGATCGATCACAACAGCGCCAGCGGCATCGGAGACCTGCAACTCACCCGGCACCGGCTGCAGCACCGAGACACGGCGGCTGATGCTGGGCTGGGTGAGATTGTCGATCATCACCACCACACGTTCGATCAGATGCTTGCGCAGCACGAGCGACAACGCGCCGTCGTCCTGCACCAATGCCAGCAGCGCCTGCCAGGCCGCATCGTCGCTTTGCGCCAGGGCAGGAATCGCCGCATCGGCCGCATCGGCGGAAGGCGGTTGCACCGGGTGACGTGGACCGGTGTTGGCCGGCGTGGGTGCGGTCACCGCGGCGGCCACCGCACTGGCGGTACGACTGATTGGCGCGGGTAACGCGTCCGGCGCAGTCGAAGTACCGCTGAATAGCCACCAGGCGGCACCGAGTACGACGGGCACGGCCAGCAACCACGGCCAACGCGACGGTTTGGATTGCATTGTGGAACTCCTCACATCGACAACATCCATGGTGTGACCATGGGAGATCGCGGTGGTTCCATCGATCCTGCAATACGCAGCACCAAGCGTCGCCGCTGCCGCTGCCGCTGCCGCGCCAAGTCGATGTCGTCGGTGTCGTCGGTGTCGGTGTCAGACGGCCCAATTCATCCACGCATCCAGCTTACCGCCGCAACGCGTGGCGGCGCGCGTCATTCGGGCCCTTCGCCGAAGGCGATGCGTGCATCGACCCACTCGGCGACGACGGCTGCCGCGATGCGGTCGGCCTGCGCGGCCTGCATCGCCTTGTGTTCGATCAACCAGCGCGCCGTCGCCGCGCGCGCCGGCTGCAAGGCAGCCAGCGCAGCAGTGCGCTCGGCCTGTGACCACAGCGCCGCGTCTTGCAAGCCGGCGATCGCCGCCGCCGGATCGCGCCGCGGCTCGGCACCTTGCGGGCGGGACAGAAACAGCGTCGGCGAGACCGTGGCCTGCAGCGACAGCACGCGCCACGCGGCAAAATCGGCGTAGCGCATCGTTCCGGTCTCGGCGGATGCCCGCTCGATCATTGCAGAAAACGCCTGATACAGCCGCTTCCATGCCGGTTGATCGAACAGGCCGGGCTGCGGCTGGCAGATGGGCGCGCCGATGTCGCGACTGGATCCGTACATCGGCCCCATCGCCTCGTAAGCGGCTTCGCCCTGCTGCGCGAACACGAAGCAATGCACGTAGGGACGCCCGTTTGGCAACGTATCGGTCACGCCGTAATCGCTGCGCTCGATCCACAACCGCAACAGGGTCAGATCGCGGGCCTGCGCGGCCTGCGCGTCGGCCGGCTCGTCCGTATCGAGCAGCTGAGCGGCGACCGTATCCTGCTTGCGTAACGCAGCACTCGCCGCCGCAAAGCGGGCGCGCGCGTCGGATGCGCCGACGCCGGCCGCTGGCACGAAGCGATGCAGATAGACCAGCCACGCAGAGGCAAGGCCGCCGTCGTATTGGCGCAGCTGTGCAGCGGCTGCGGCCGGCGCCGTGGGAATGCCGGCGATGATGCGGTCCAGTGCGTGTTGCTGCGCAGTGAGCGCCTTGGTCAGCACATCGGCTCTGGCCTTCAATGTGCGCTGCAGGCAATCGTCCAGCTGAGCGTCCTGCGCGCAGGCGTTGCGCTGGCGCAGCCAGGCCCGTTGCTGATCGCGCACGCTCGCTACCGAACTGCGCGGCGTGGTCTCCACCAGCGCCCGATAGGACTCGTCCAACTGATCGTCCAGATTGCCGAGCGCCGGCACCGCACACAACCGTTTTTCGACCGCAGTACTTGCCTGCTTGCAATCGAACGAGGCCGCCCAGGCACCGCTGACGCCGAGCAACAGCGCGCCACCGACAACGGCGCGCAACACACCGACGCGATATGTCATTGCAACGCCTCCTTGCGTGCAGGCAGCAACGAGAGCAGCAGCAAGGTCACCGCCAGCGCGACGTAGGCACCAACGAACTGCCAGCTGATTACCCGCGCCAATCCTTGCAGCGACCACGGCAGATAGATGCCGCCGCGCGGGTCCACCGAATGGATCAAGCCGAACAGCGTCAGCCCTGCTGCGACCAGCAGGAACACCGCTCCACGGCGCAGGCGACCATCGATCATCGCCGCCACCGTGGCGATCCACAGCATCGCGGTGATGATGAAGCCATTGCCCAGCGCGAAGATCACCGCCAGCTCCGGCAAGCCGTGCCCATCGAGTTTGGTGGTCAGCGCAATCAGGTGATCCGGCGCGATCCAGCCAGGCGCCTTGATGGTCAGCAGGTACGCCACCGACGGCAGGAACCCCAACACCATCGCACCGGCGTGATGCCTGGGGGTGGCCTGAAACGCCTGCGTGGTGATGTCGATCGACACATACACGATGATCGGCGCCAGCACCGCCAGCGGCAGCCACTGCACCAGGCCCGAGATCACGCCCAACATGCCGCCGATGCCGACGAACAAACCGGTCAGCAACGTATAGCCGGTACGTGCGCCCATGTGCTTGTACGCGGGCTGGCCGATGTAGGGCGTGGTCTGCGCCACCCCGCCACACACGCCTGCCACCAAGGTTGCAAAGGCTTCCACCAGCAGAATGTCGCGGGTGCGGTAGTCGTCGCCAGCGGCACGCGCGCTCTCGCTGACATTGATGCCGCCCACCACCATCAACAGGCCGAACGGCAGCAGCAACGGCAGATACGCCACTGTGGCCGGCAGGCCATCGATAAAGCCCAGATTCGGCAACGGCAACACGATCGTCGGCGGCGCCCATTCCGGCACGGCAAAGCCGGGCGCACCCAAACCCCCCAGGCCCAGCCCGTAATACAGCGCAGTGCCGATCACGAACGCCACCAGCACGCCGGGCAGCTTGGTCGGTAACCGCCCCTTGGCCAACAGCACGTACAGCAGCAAGCCCAGGGTGACGAAGCCGGCCACCGGCGAGCGCAGCGTCTCCAGCAGCGGCAGCAGGCCCATCAGCACCAGCGCGATGCCGGCAATGGAGCCGAGCAGGGCCGCACGTGGCAGCGCGCGGGTGACCGCTTCGCCGACGAACGACAGCACCAGCTTGAGCAGGCCCATCACCACCAGCGACGCCATGCCGAGTTTCCAGGTGGCGATGGCCGCCGCCTGCGGATCCAGCCCCTGCGCCTTGAAGCCGACGAATGACGGGCCCAGCACCAACAGCGCCATGCCGATGCTGGTGGGCGCATCCAGGCCCAGCGGCATCGCGGTGACGTCGTCGCGCCCGCTGCGAGCGGCCAGCCGCCGCGCCATCAAGGTGTAGAGCAGGTTGCCCACCAGTACGCCGAACGCGGTGCCGGGAAACATGCGCCCGAACACCACCTCGGCCGGGAACTGAAACATCCCGATGAGCGCCATCGCGATGAAACCGAGGATGGAGAGATTGTCGACGACCAGGCCGAAAAAGCCATTGAGGTCGCCGGCGACGAACCAGCGCGGCGCAGCCGCAGTACGCGAAGAAGGGGCCGACATGGGAGCCAGGAAGCGTGGGGATCGACCGATGGTAGCCGCTGCCCCGCATGCGCGACAGCCGCGCAATGGATCAGAGCGTGTCGTTGCGACCGCGCCGATCGGTTCCGTGGCAGGCGGCTGCGTGGCACCGACGGCCCTACTTCATCGCCGCAGCGACCTCGATCCAGCCAACGATGTCGCCACGGCCGGCATCGCGATAGCGCACCTGCACGCGTGTGGCATCGGTGCTGACATCCAGCGCGTCGGCCCGATCGCCCTGCACCAGATAGCGCTTGGTGCTGGTGGCCATGGGCGTGGCGTACAGCGGCAGACGCGCCACCTGCACGCGCAGTTGAACCGGCATCGGGGCGTCCAGCGTGGTGCCGATCTCGCTTGAAACCTTCGTCCCGCGCGCGTCGTAACTCGGCCACACCGATAGCGGCATGCCAGCGTCGGTACCTGGATCCAGCAAGGTCTGGATGTCTGGCGACGCGATCGGCTGCTGCGTCCTGGCCACATACAACCGCCCATCGGCCGCATAACGATACACATCGGCGTACCACATCGGCCCGCTGCGGCAGGAGCTGGTCAAGCTGCGCTGCTGCTTGTCGGGCGTCAGATTGAAGAATCCTTCGCACTGCACCGCCGGGCGGGTAGGCGCGGTCAGCGCACGAAAGCGGCGTTGCGCCGGATCGAACACAAATACCAGCACCGCTTCGTTGACCTGGCCGAGCATCGCCGACACCGCAAGATCCGGATGTCCGTCGAAGTTGTAGTCGTCGCTGTCCACGCCGGTGCCGCCCTCTCCCTCGTCCACGTTCGCGTCGAACCATTGCTCCTTGCCGCCCGGGTTCAGCACCACATGCAGGCGTGCGCCGACCAGTGTGGCGGTCGCACGCGTGTTTGCGTCGAGCGTCACCTGCACGCTGGTGTCGCGTGCCAACGACGCGAACGACAGCCCGCCAAATGCGGCGAACAGCAGCGCGCGCGCAGCGCTCACGCGCATTCGGTGCAGATGTTCAAGGCGCATGGTCACCCGCCTCAGAACGACACCTCAACCGCCTGCCGCGACCACAGCACCGACTGGTGTCCGGTGGCCTGCTTCCAGGCCAGGCGGATCGCCTCGATATCGTTGCGCCGCTGCGGGGTGTCTTCGTGCAGGATCACCAGCACCTTGGTGCCTAGCCGGTTCGGCTCCTTGGCACCGCGGAACAGCCATTGGCCATAGGCGTCGAACACGGTCAGCCCGTCTGGAAAGCGCGGCGTCACTTCCTTGTCCAGGAACGCGCGCCACTGCGCCTCGCCGATCGTCCGGGTCTGCGGGCGGTCGGCCGGGCCGGTTTCCTCGCCGACGCCAAAGTACAGCTCGCTGCGCACCCAGCCCTGGGCGGTCGCCGGCCGTGCCGCATCGCCTTGCAGGCTGGCGGTGGTCGCGCCCGGCGCACCGCCGGGAGTGGTCGCGCAGGCGGACAGCGCCAATAGGGCGGCAAGCAGGCAGGACGGCAGCAACTTCATCGATTTCTCCACAACGGGTCTGGGCGGGCTGATTTGAAGCAAGCTCATGCAGGCCGGGCATCAGCTGATGCCGGCGTGCGCGCACTGTGCCATCTCGCACGCGCCTGAACAACGCGATAACATCTCTCCATCCGGATGAATGTGGACGATCCGCCCCCTTTGCGCCCCCCGCCCGGCCGGATGCCGACCGCACGGCGCATTCGCAGTTGTTGTCGCAGGAGAGAGAGATGACCCGCCCTACCCTTTCGGCTATCGGCCTGGCCATTGCCGCCGTGTTGAGCGCCAACGCGCACGCCCAGCAGGCCGCCTCCGGCGCCACCACCATGGACACGGTGATCGTCACCGGCACGCGTGCCAGCGATCGCACCGTGCTGGAATCGACCGTGCCGGTGGACGTGCTCACCGCCGAGGACATCCGCAAGGCCGGCGTGGTCAATGGCGAGCTTGGCAGCGCGTTGCAGGCGCTGTTGCCGTCGTTCAATTTCCCGCGCCAGTCCAACTCCGGCGGCGCCGACCATATCCGCGCCGCACAGTTGCGCGGGCTCTCGCCCGACCAGGTGCTGGTGCTGGTCAACGGCAAGCGCCGCCACACCTCGGCGCTGGTCAACACCGACAGCAAGATCGGCAAGGGCACCACGCCTGTGGATTTCAACTCCATCCCGATCAATGCGATCAAGCGCATTGAAGTGCTGCGCGACGGCGCCGGCGCGCAATACGGCTCGGATGCGATCGCCGGCGTCATCAACGTGATCCTGGACGACAACCCCTCGCGCGGCGAACTGGAAGCCAGCTTCGGCGCCTACAACACCGATGTGGAGCCGATCAATCGCCGCGTCACCGACGGCCAGACCAGCTACGCCAGCGCCAAGGTCGGCACCCTGCTCGGCGATGACGGCGGCTTCTTCAAGGTCGGCCTGGAGCTGAAGAATCGCGAGGCGACCAATCGCGCCGGCTTCGATCAGATTCCGCCGTTCGAAGAACAGACACCGGCCAATCTGGCGCTGGCCGGCAAGCGCAATTACGTGCTCGGCGATGGTGCCACCAAGGGGCTGAACGCCTGGCTCAACACCAAGGTTCCCTTCAGCGCCAGCGGCGAGTTCTACGCCTTCGGCACGTATAACCAGCGCGATACCGAAGGCGCCAATTACTTCCGTTACCCGGACAGCAGCGCCAACTGGCGCGCGCTCTATCCCAACGGCTATCGGCCGATTTCCGAAGGCGAAAACCGCGATCTGCAGATCGTCACCGGCGCGCGCGGGCAGTTGGGCAACTGGGACTACGACGCCAGCGTCAACTACGGCCGCAACGACTTCACCTACCGGCTGCGCAATTCGCTCAACGCCTCGCTCGGCCCAGGCAGCACCACGCGTTTCAAGACCGGCGACTTCGCCTTTGCGCAGACCGTGGGCAATCTGGATCTGACCCGCGTGTTCGATGCGGCCGGTGCCACCCACACCTTCGGCACCGGCGCCGAATTCCGCCGCGAGCAATACCGCACCCACGCGGGCGATCCGGCCAGCTATGCGGCCGGCCCGTTCACCGATCGTCCCACCGGCTCGCAGGCCGGCGGCGGGCTGACCCCGCAGGACGAAGCCGATCTGTCGCGCAATGTGGCCAGCGCCTACGCCAACGTGTCCAGCCAGTTAGGCGACAAGTTCTCCACCGACCTGGCCGGCCGCTACGAGCATTACCAGGATTTCGGCAGCCAATGGACCGGCAAGCTGGCTGCGCGCTATGCCTTCGCGCCGGCATTCGCGCTGCGCGGCGCGGTCTCCAACAACGTGCGCGCGCCCTCGCTCAGCCAGATCGGTTACGAAGCCACCTCCACCGGTTATGACGCCGCCGGTCGCCTGACCCAGGGCCGGCTGCTGTCGGTCAACAACCCGATCGCACGCGCGCTCGGCGCCACCGACCTGAAGCCGGAAAAATCGCTCAACTACAGCCTGGGCTTCACCAGCCAGCTGGGCGATCACTTCGACCTGTCGCTGGACTTTTTCCAGATCGATATCGACGACCGCATCGCACTGTCCGAAGACATCACCGGCGGCACGCTGACCGACTTCGTGCAACAGAACTTCGGCGTCACCGGCGTACAGAGCGCCAGCTACTTCCTCAATGCCGCCGACACCCGCACCCGCGGCGCCGAGTTGGTCGGCAACTGGCGCCACTACGCCTTCGGCGGCGATCTGCTGCTGACCGGTACCTACAGCTACGCCAAGACCGAGTTGAAGAACGTCATCGCCACACCGGCGCAGTTGCTCGCCCTGGACCCGGAGTACGTGCTGTTCGGTGTCGAAGAGAGCAACACGCTCACCGATGCGGCGCCGCGCACACGCGCCGCCCTGGCCGCCAACTGGACCAACGAGCACTGGAACCTGCAGACCCGCGTCAATCGCTACGGCAGCGCCACCCGCGTGTTCGACTTCGGCGGCGGCTTCGTGCCACGCCAGACCTACGGCGCGGAATGGCAGCTGGACCTGGAAGCGGAGTACCGCCTGGGCACGCAGTGGACGCTGGCGATCGGTGGCCAGAACATCCTCGACAACTACTCGGACCGCTCCATCGACGACATCGCCTACTTCGGCAACCTGCCCTACGACGTGCTCTCGCCGATCGGCAGCAACGGCGCGTATTGGTATGGGCGGGTGCGGTATTCGTTCTAGGCCGGGATTGGAGATTGGAGATTGGGGATTCGGGATTGGCAAGTGCGGCTTTGCTGCGAATCCCGACTCCCCGATCACCCATCCCCCGCAGTTCCAGAACCTGAAGCTCACCCCGGTCGGATCGCTCCATCGACGACATCGCCTATTTCGGCAGCCTGCGCTTTAGGCCGAGATGGCGACTCCGGATTGGGGAGTGAGAAGTGCGGCGTTGTTACGAATCCCGACTCCCCAATCCCCAATCCCCGCCATTCCATAACCTGAATCTCACACCGGTTTGCGCACACTGCCGTGATGGCAGACGCGCACTCCCCCCTTCCGTCGCCGCCATTGCTGGACGATGCCTGCGCATTGTTTCTGGACGTGGACGGCACTCTCATCGACTTCGCCGACAGCCCCGAGGCTGTGCGGCTGCTGCCCGAGGTCCGCGCGGCCATCGGCCGCCTGAGCGGCCGCCTTGGCGGCGCAGTTGCACTGGTCAGCGGACGACCGCTCTCGCAGCTGGATGCCTTGTTCGCGCCGTTGCTGCTGCCGGCCGCCGGCCTGCACGGGCACGAGCTGCGTAGCGACATCGCCGCACGCGCCGCGATGCCGCAAGACACCTCCGAATGGCTGCACGGCCTGCATCAACGCGCTGCCGCACTGACCCGCCAACATCCCGGTGTGCTGGTCGAAGACAAGGGCGTCAGCGTCGCGTTGCATTGGCGCGCGCAGCCACACGCCGGACCGGATGTTCTCGCCTTCGCGCAGCAGGAAATCGCCCAGCTTTCCGGGTATCGCCTGCAACCGGGCGATCACGTGGTCGAATTCGTGCCCGAAGGCAGCAACAAGGGCCTGGCGGTCGAGCAGCTGATGCAGCACGGCGCATTCGCCGGCCGCACGCCGGTATTCGTCGGCGACGACCTCACCGACGAATTCGGCTTCGAAGCGGCCAATCGCCTCGGCGGCTGGAGCGTGCTGGTCGGCGATCGCGCCCAGACCAGCGCGCGCTTCCGCGTCGATGGCACTGCACACGTGCATGCCTGGTTGCAACACAACGCGCGCAACGTGTGATCGTCGCGCGGCTGACTTCTTTTCTCTATCAATAGGATCGTTCGCACTCCATGACCGAGCCAAACCTGGATCTGGGCGTCATCGGCAACTGCAGTTTTGGGGCATTGGTCGATCGACAGGCACGTGTGGTGTGGAGTTGCCTGCCGGCCTTCGACGGCGACCCGGCGTTCTGTTCGCTGCTCTCGCCCAAGGGCGAAGGCGGCGACTTCGCCGTGGAGCTGGAAGACTTCGCCAGCAGCGAGCAACACTACCTGCCCAATACCGCCGTGTTGCGCACGGTGTTGCGCGACAGCCACGGCGGTGAAGTGGAAGTCATCGACTTCGCACCGCGCTGGCGCAATAACGCGCGTTTCTATCGGCCGGTGAGCATCATCCGCCAGATCCGTCCGCTGGCCGGCAACCCGCGCATCATCGTGCGCGCGCGCCCGCTGGCCGACTGGGGTGGCCGCACGCCGGAAACCACCTGGGGCAGCAATCACATCCGCTGGGTGCTGCCCGAGTTCACGCTGCGCCTGACCACCGACGTGCCGGTACGCTTCGTGCGCGACGGCCTGCCGTTCGTACTCAGCCACCCGGTGAGCCTGGTGCTGGGCGTGGACGAATCGCTGACCCGCTCGCTCACCGGTTACGTGCAGGAAGCGCAGGAACGCACCGAGGAATACTGGCGCGAATGGGTGCGCTATCTGTCGATTCCACTCGACTGGCAAGAGGCGGTGATCCGCAGCGCGATCACTCTCAAGCTATGCCAGTACGAGGACAGCGGCGCGATCATCGCGGCGATGACCACCTCGATCCCGGAAGCGCCCAACACCCCGCGCAACTGGGATTACCGCTATTGCTGGCTGCGCGATGCCGCATTCGTGGTGCGTGCGCTCAATCGCTTGGGCGCAACGCGCACGATGGAGCAATTCATCGGCTATATCTTCAATATCGCCACCACCGACGGCACCATGCAGCCGCTGTACGGCATCGGCTTCGAGTCGCAGCTGGAAGAGCACGAAGTCGACACGATGGACGGCTATCGCGGCATGGGTCCGGTGCGGCGCGGCAATCTGGCCTGGATCCAGCAGCAGCACGATGTCTACGGCAGCGTGGTGCTGGCCTCCACGCAGTTGTTCTTCGACCTGCGCCTGAAGGATCAGGGCGACGCCGACACCTTCCGTCGCCTGGAACCGTTGGGCGAGCGCGCCTTCGCGCTGCACAACGTGCCCGATGCCGGCCTGTGGGAATTCCGCGGTCGCGCCGAAGTGCATACCTACACCGCCGCGATGTGCTGGGCCGCCTGCGATCGCCTGTCCAAGATCGCCGAACGGCTCGCGCTGGACGATCGCAGGGCCTACTGGCTCGAACGCGCCGACACCATCCGCGAGCGCGTGTTGAACGACGCCTGGAGCGACGAACACGGCCATTTCACCGATACGCTCGGTGGACATCGCCTGGACGCCTCGCTGCTGTTGCTGGCCGACATCGGCATCGTCGCCAACGACGACAGTCGCTTCGTGCGCACCGTCGAAGCGGTCGGCCGCGTGCTCAAACACGGCGATGCGCTGTACCGCTACATCGCACCGGATGACTTCGGCGAGCCGGAAACCAGCTTCACCATCTGCACGTTCTGGTACATCGATGCACTGGCCGCGATCGGCCGCAAGGAGGAAGCGCGTGAGATGTTCGAGCGTATCCTCTCGCGCCGTAATCACCTCGGCTTGCTGTCGGAAGACCTATCGTTCGAAGACGGCGAAGCCTGGGGGAATTTCCCCCAGACCTATTCGCACGTTGGGCTGATCATTGCGGCAATGCGCTTGTCGCGGAGCTGGCAGGAGGCGTCATGAGTCGTTTGGTGGTGGTATCCAACCGCGTTGCAGTGCCCGGTGAAAACCGTGCCGGCGGCCTGGCGGTTGGCTTGTTGGCTGCGCTCAAGGAGCGCGGCGGTGTGTGGTTCGGCTGGAGCGGCAAGACCGTGCGCGGCGACAGCGGCGGCATGCACGAGCAGACCGAGGGCGACATCAAGTTCGTCACCATGGACCTCAACAAGCGCGACATCGATTCGTACTACAACGGCTTCGCCAACCGCACGCTATGGCCGCTGCTGCACTTCCGTCTGGACCTGGTCGATTACGACCGCGCCACCCGCGAAGGCTATATGCGCGTCAATCGGCTGTTCGCCGAAAAGCTGGCGCCGTTGTTGAAGGACAGCGACACGCTGTGGATCCACGATTACCACATGATCCCGCTGGGCGCGATGCTGCGCGAGATGGGCGTGGGCTGCAAGATGGGTTTCTTCCTGCACGTGCCGATGCCCTCGGCCGACCTGATGCAGGCCATGCCCGACCACGCGCGCCTGTTCAGCACCTTCTATGCCTACGACCTGGTCGGCTTCCAGACCCAACGCGACGCCGAACGTTTCAAGGCCTATGTCCGCCTGTTCGGTGGCGGGCGGGTTCTGGAAGGCGACATCGTCGAAGGCCCCGGCGGGCGTCGCTTCAGTGCGGCCGCCTTCCCAATCGGCATCGATACCGAGTTGATCGCCAACCAGGCGAAAGCCTCGGTCGGCAAGCAGGCAGTACGCGACCTGCGCGAAAGCCTGCGCGGCCGCCAATTGGCGATCGGCGTGGACCGGCTGGATTATTCCAAGGGGCTGCCAGAGCGGTTTCAGGGATTCGAGCGCTATCTGGAACGCTACCCCGATCAATCCGGCAGCCTGACCTACCTGCAGATCGCGCCGGTGTCGCGCGGCGACGTCAACGAGTATCGCCAGTTGCGCGGGCAGCTGGAGCAGATCGCCGGCCACATCAATGGCGGCCATGCAGAGCCCGACTGGACCCCGCTGCGCTACGTCAATCAGAACTTCAGCCATGCGACGCTGACCGGCTTTTATCGCGCCGCCTCGGTGGGCTTGGTCACGCCGTTGCGCGATGGCATGAACCTGGTCGCCAAGGAATTCGTGGCGGCGCAGGATCCGGAAAATCCGGGCGTCCTGGTGCTGTCGTTGCTGGCCGGTGCCGCCGACGAAATGAAAGAGGCGCTGCTGGTCAATCCGCACGATCTGGATGGCGTGGCCGACGCGATCGCCACCGCGGCAAGCATGCCGCTGGCTACGCGCATCGAGCGCTGGCGGGCGATGATGGATCATCTGCGCAAGAACAACATCAATCACTGGCGTCAGCGCTATCTGCAGGCGCTGGCGGATATCTGAACCTGTTTTCCCCGAGCTGATAGCACCACGCGACTAGCGCACAGATGCGCCGCACACTGGCAGCGCCTCCCTTCTCCCATCGGGAGAAGGGGCCCGACGGGCGGATGAGGATACGCTTGCAGGTGGCACTGCAACGGTGCTGCTCTTGCGAATTCCAAAATCCCGAATCCCCACTCCCACCCCAAGAGCCTCGACGCCTTCAGGCGCGGGTGACGACAGCGACTGCGACGCGCGTGCCGCCGGGACGCGCTGTCAGTGCCCGCGCAAGCCCAGCCGGATCGCAGCTCGCATTGCGGATTCGGGCGATTCCAACGCTGCAGATGCACAGCCTGGAACGCTGGTTCTCATTCCGTCACGGACACGCGCGTGGTTGAGGTCTAAAATGTGCACATGATTAGCGCAGAGGGACCCTGGGAGGGGCTGCGCGTTCATATCCAGACGTTCTTGATTAGATCGGGGCCGCTCCTTGCCAGCCCGTGATCTTGCTCCCTCCACGACTCGCCACCGCTTGCTGGTGCCTGGGTCCTTCCTGACATCTCAAAATGACTGATCAATCCTCAAAACGTGGGCTAGGCACCTGGTTGCTGGTGGCCTATGCGGTGGTGATCGCCGTGCTCGGTGCGGTGCTCGCCTACGAAGGCGGCCGCCTGGTCGCCGTCGGCGGTTCCTGGTACTACGTGCTGGCCGGCATCGGCATGTTCCTGGCCGGCGTGTTGCTGACGCTGGGCAAACGCGCCGGCCTGTGGCTGTTTGGCGCCACGCTGGCGGCCACCATTGCGTGGGCGCTGTGGGAAGTGGGCCTGGATGGCTGGGCCCTGGTGCCGCGTCTGGCCTGGATATCGGTGCTGGGTCTGCTGCTGCTGCCGTTCTGGGGCGTGGCACGTCGGCGCATGCAGCCGCTGTCGGGACTTGGGTATGCGGTGGTGACCGGCGTGCTGCCGATCCTGGGCGCCGCCCTGATCCTGTGGCCGTTGCTGGTCCCGCGCAATGTGGAACTGGCCGACGCATCCAAACTGCCGGCCGATAACGCCAGCCCGTTCAGCCGCGCCATCGTGCCAAGCCCGGACGGCAACGTCGCGGCCAACCACGACGCCAGCAACTGGACGTCCTACGCCGGTTCCAACCTGTCCAACCACTACACCCCCGGTGCACAAATCACCCCGGACAACGCCAAGCAACTCAAGGTGGCCTGGGAATTCCACACCGGCGACCTCAAGCCGGCCGGTTCCAAGCTGGGCTATGCCTTCCAGAACACCCCGCTCAAGGTCGGCGACCTGCTCTACATCTGCACCCCGACCCAGAAGGTGATCGCGGTGGAAGCGGCCAACGGCAAGGAGCGCTGGCGCTTCGACCCGCAGACCAATCCGAAGGCGATGGCCGGCGTTGCCGCCACCACCTGCCGCGGCGTGTCGTACTACCAGGCGCCGGAAGGCACTGCCGAGTGCCCGACGCGGATCTTCTGGCCGATGGTCGATGGCCGCCTCGGCGCGCTGGATGCGCAGACCGGCAAGCTGTGCACCAGCTTCGGTAACAACGGCTTTGTCGACCTCAATGCCGGCACCGGCAACACCAAGCCGGGCTTCGTCGGCCCGACCTCGCCGCCGGTAGTGATGCGCGGCGTGGTGATCCAGCCCACCGGCCAGGTCCGCGACGGCCAGGAAGGCGATGCGCCCTCGGGCGTGGTGCGCGGCTTCGATGCCCTCACCGGCCAGCTGCGCTGGGCGTGGGATCTGGGCAACCCGGCGATCACCGCCGAGCCGCCGGCCGGGCAGACCTATACCCGCTCCACCCCGAACGTGTGGTCGCTGATGGCCGCCGACGACGAGCTGGGCCTGGTCTATCTGCCCACCGGCAATGCGTCCGGCGATTTCTTCGGCAAGGGTCGTACCTCGCAGGATGAGGAATACACCGCCTCGCTGGTTGCCGTGGATGCGGCCACCGGCAAGGAGCGTTGGCACTTCCGTACCGTCAACCACGACCTGTGGGACTACGACATCGGCCCGCAGCCGAACCTGGTCGATTGGCCGGTCGCCGGCGGCGGCACCCGTCCTGCGGTGATCCAGGCCACCAAGTCCGGCCAGGTGTTCGTACTGGACCGTGCCACCGGCGCGCCGCTGATGCCGGTCAAGCAGATCGCCGTGCCGCAGGGCACCGATCATGGCGACTGGACCGCTGCCACCCAGCCGATCTCGCCGGGCATGCCCAATACCGTGGGCGCGCCGAGCCGCGAGTTCGAAACCATCGTCGAATCCGATGCCTGGGGCATGACCCCGTTCGACCAGCTGGCCTGCCGGATCCAGTTCAAGCAGCTGCGCTACGAAGGCATGTTCACCCCGCCCACGCTGCAAGGTTCGCTGGCCTTCACCGGCAACCACGGCGGCATCAACTGGGGTGGCGTGTCGGTCGATCTGCAGCGCGGCATCATGGTGATGAACAGCAATCGCCTGCCCTACACCTTGCAGGTCTATACCCGCGAGAAAATGAACGCGCTGGGTGTGGTGTCGGTGTTCGACGGCAAGAGCAAGACGCCCGGGTACATGGCGCAGAAGGGCCTGGCCTACGGCGCGCGCAAGGAGCCGTGGATGTCGCCGCTCAACACCCCGTGCATCGCCCCGCCGTGGGGCTACATCTCCGGCGTGGATCTGCGCACGCAGCAGGTGCTATGGCGCCGTCCGCTGGGCACCGGTTACGACCAGGGCCCGATGGGCGTTCCGTCCAAGACCAAGTTCGAGATCGGCACGCCCAACAACAGCGGCTCGTTGGCCACCGCTGGCGGCGTGACCTTCATCGGCGCATCGCTGGACGACTTCATGCGCGGCTTCGACACCCGCACCGGCAAGCAGGTCTGGGAGACCCGCGTCCCGGCCGGCCCGCAGGCTGCTCCGATGAGCTACACCATCAACGGCAAGCAGTACATCGTGGCCGCAGTGGGTGGACACGACCGCATGGAAACCAAGTCGGGCGACAGCGTGATCGCCTGGGCGTTGCCCGACGACGCGCAAGCCACGCCGGCCAAGTAAGCCGGACGAACGCGGCCGGCAGCGGCAAGCACGCATGCACGGTGTGCTTGCGGCCTGCCGCTCACGTCGATCGGACGGCCGCTCGCCGGACGCCGTCGGCCACGCTCGACCCGCCCTGCGTCAGGGATGCAAGACCATACCGGCCGTCGCAAGACGGCCGGTTTTTTTGTGCGTGGGTCGCCGACCAACACCGACGATTGAACGCATTGCGGGGCCACCGGCCGGCGAACGCTGCGCGACCGCCTCCGCGCGTCTGGCCGACCGGCTTGCGAAAAAACAGACCCAGACACGGACGCACGCCACGCACCCCGTGGCTGGTTCGATCCCAGGCTGCCGTTCGATGGACCGGCGCGGACGATTGCCGTCCAATCTTCACGTAAAACTTACAATCAATGGCCAAGTTCCGTCCTCGCGATGCCCCTAACGCCTCCCACCAACCAGACTGAAAACGCTTCCAAATCAATTACATCGGCATTTTGCTTACTCATCGCTCAGATTCCGACGAACGGTGATTTCACGCCGTCATGATTCGGACTCAGCCGCCGATATCCCCAATGCAGCCACAACTGCCGGAACCGCCCCACTCCAGATCACCTCGTCGGACTCAGCCTATGTCGCCTTTACACGATGCCCCTGCTTCCCGCCGGCCCGCCGGTCGGAACGCTCCGCGCACCAGCACGACTGCATGGCTGCCTGCCGCCGCACAGATCGGGCTGCTGACCGTGCTGACGCTCTACGCCGCCACGCTGATGCCCGGTGGCTTCTGGAGCGGGCTGGGACGTTTGCTGCCGGCTCTGCTGGTACTGGGCCTGGCGAGCGCCGGACTGTGGTGGTGGTCGCGCCGCAGCAACGCCGCGCAATTGCAGACGGCGGTCAGCACGGTCGTGGCGATGGGTGACGAACGCTTCCAGCGTGTGGATCTGCGCAACGCCTCCGGCGAGTTCGCACCATTGCTGCACGCCTTGCAGAACACCCAGGACAAGCTGGCCATCCGCATCGACGTGATGGAACAGGGCCTGCGCCATGGTCAATTCGTGATCAAGGCACTCGACGATCTGGACACCATGATCCGCATCGCCGATGACGATGGCCAGGTGCTGTTCGCCAATCGCAAACTGCTCAAGATGCTCAAGCTGATCGAGCCGGATGTGCAGAGTTTCCGCCCCGGCTTCCGGGCCGAAGGCTTTGTCGGCGGCAGCATCGGCGACATCTATCCGGACAGCCAGGCTGCGATCGACCGCATGCGCGCGTTGACCGCCTCCAAGGCCGTGCGCGCGCCGTTCTTCGGCCGCCAGATCGACTTCGTCTACAGCCCGATCATCGCCGCCGACGGCACCCGGCTGGGCAACATCGCGCAGTGGATGGACGTCACCGCGCAGGTCAAGGCCGAGCAGGCGTTGATCCAGATCATCGATGACGCGGCGGCAGGCGATTTCAGCCACCGCATGCAGATCGACGGCATGGACGGAGTGCTGCTGTCGCTGGCGCAGGGCATCAACCGCATCTACGACTCGGTGGAAACGCATCTGGCCGCGTTGGAACGCGTGATCGGCGCGCTGGCCGAGGGCGACCTCACCCAACGCGTGGACGGCGAGGCACGCGGCATCTTCGCGCGTCTGCGCGACGACACCAATCAGACCGTGACGCGCCTGACCGAGATCATCGGCGGCATCCAGACCGCCTCGGACACGATCCGCAGCGCGGCGGTGGAAATCGCCGCCGGCAATACCGATCTGTCCGGGCGTACCGAGCAACAGGCGGCCAATCTGAAAGAAGCCGCCAGCGCGATGGAAGAACTCACTTCCACGGTGAAACAGAACGCAGAAAGCGCGCTGCATGCCAACCGCCTGGTGGCGGGCACCGGCGACGTCGCCCACAACGGCGGCCAGGTGATGGACGAGGTGGTCGCCACCATGAGCCAGATCAGCACCGCATCGCGCAAGATCGGCGAAATCATCGGCGTCATCGACAGCATCGCGTTCCAGACCAATATCCTTGCGCTCAACGCCGCAGTGGAAGCCGCACGCGCGGGCGAACAGGGCCGTGGCTTTGCGGTTGTGGCCTCGGAAGTGCGGGCGCTGGCGCGGCGCTCGGCCGACGCAGCCAAGGAGATCAAGACGCTGATCGCCGATTCCACCGACAAGGTGGAACTGGGTTCGGGCCTGGTGCACCGCGCTGGCGCGACCATGCGCGAGATCGTCGGTTCGGTCAAACACGTCACCGACATCATGGGCGAGATCACCTCGGCCAGCGCCGAGCAATCCAGCGGTATCGAACAGGTCAACCGCACCGTCGCGCAGCTGGATGAAGTCACCCAACGCAATGCGACGCTGGTGGAAGAAGGCACTGCAGCGGCGCGTAGCCTGGAAGAACAGGCGATGGAACTGGCCGATGCCGTGGCGATCTTCCGCCTGCAGTCTGCCCGGAGCGGCCCCTCCCAGGTGGCGCATGCACGGTTTGCGCATGCGGCTGCGTGATTCGCGCAGCGCATGAAGCAATGCACTGACCACGCGTGATCGATCGCACCCCAGCATCCAGTGGGGTGCGATCAGGTTCACCTGGCGCGCGCCAGCGAATCCTTTCAATCACTAGCGAGCGATGCGAACCTACCCCAGGGACCGTCGCTGTCGGCGACGGTTCGCGCGTCTTCGCCTGAGGCGACGGCAATGGCGATTGCTGCGGTGATGACCGCTGTGTCGCGGCCATGCTGGCTTCAGCACGCGGACGACGACGCGTTATCGATGATGCCGGTCGCGCCCAGGAGCGCACTCATACCTATGGCATCGACTTCAGCAGCTGCAGCTGGCACTGATCGGCGTGAGCGGCGTGATTATTTCAACGCGCAAGCGCCTGGCTGTGCGCGTACTGGATGCCGATCTTCCGCACGCGCGCGCAACTGCCGGCCAGGCAGCAACGCGGTTGACGGTGCTCACTCCAGAAATCGCGCGCGCTGTTCGGGCGTGGGCAGCATGCAGTGCTCGCTGCGGCCGAACCACCGATAGCGATTGCGTGCGATCCGTCGATAGCCGATGTCGCGCACGCGACGTGGCACCACCCGCAGCACACCGGCCAGCCGCCACAGGCCGCCCAGGCCCGCCAGCACCCGCACGATCGCGTCGCTGTCGGTCCATGCACCACTGGCATCCACCAGCAGGAACGACAACGGATCGTCCGGATCCAGACCGTGGTGCTGCAACAGCGCACGCCCGGCCTCGCCTTGCATGGCGGCGAAGCGATAACGCCCGCGCCGGTCGTGCTTCAGCAGAAACTTGACCCAGCCATTGCACAGCAGGCACACGCCATCGAACACGATGGTCGCGGGCGCAACATGTGGCGCGGCACTGGGTGGCTCACTGCGGTTCAAGCCAGCCCTCGTAGCGAATGAACGGACCCACCAGCGGCAAATACACATCGACCAGGAAGGCGTAGCGGCCGCTGTCGGCATGCTCACGACACCGCACCTGGTCGAACCAACGCGCCGGCAGCGGCAGCCAACCGAAGGCCCACACGCGTGTGGCTTGCCAGTACAACGACTGCGCATCGGCCCGCAGCGCGAACTCGAAGCGCACCGCGCCGAGGTGTTCGCGCAGACCGTTGCCCGCTCGCCACATCCGCGAATCCATCGGCACACCGCCGAACCGCCGCTGCCAACGCTCGCCGCGCGCATCGACCACAAACGTCACCGCGACATCCACCTCGCCGCTACGCGGCAACCGGCTCAGCAGCGCCAACAACGGCACCAAGGGATGCCGGCCGCGCTGGATGCGCGCCCAACCGGCAAAGGTCTGCCGTTGTTGCACCGAATGCAGCGCGCGTACCGGCGCAGGCAATTGCGCGAATGCGTCCGCCCCCAGCAGCTGCGCGAACAGCGGCGTGCTCAGGGCGCGATCCAGGCCAGCGTGGCCATGCGTCCGCTGCGACGATCGCGGCGATGCGAAAAGAAGCGTTGCGGGTCGGAAATGGTGCACAGGCCGCCGCCATGAATCGCACTGGCCGCTACACCGGCCTGCTGCAAGCGCTGCCGTGCCAGCGCGTACAGATCCACCCGCCAATGCCCCGGACGCGTCGCGACAAACGCGTGCCGCGCCTGCGCATCGTGCCCGACGAAGGCGGTGAACACGTCCTCGCCGATTTCATACACTTGCGGCCCCGCCGCCGGCCCCAGCCACGCCATCAGCTGCTGTGGCGGCGTGCGCATCGCCGCGACACTGCGCTCCAGCATGCCATCGGCCAGACCGCGCCAACCGGCATGCGCGGCGGCGACTTCGCTGCCATCCACGGCAGCGAGCACCACCGGCAGGCAATCGGCGGTCAGGATCGCCAGCACCACACCTGGCACCGCCGTCACGGCCGCATCGGCAACCGGTTCCTGCGCAGCCGGCACCACGTCGTTCCCGTCATCCCGTTGCGTGCCGTCCGCCGCGGGCGGCGCATCGGCGCGCAGGACCTGCACGCCATGCACCTGCCGCAGCCAGTGCGGCGTACTGGGCAGCGCCAGCGCCTGGACCAGCAACGCCCGGTTGCGTTCCACCCGCTCGGGGATATCGCCGTCCGCACTGCCGCGGTTGCCGAGGTTGAGCGTGTCGAACGGTGCCAGTGATTCGCCCAGCCCGTAGCGCAGCGTGGTCAGCGCGTGGATGCGCGGCGGCGCGGGCCAGTCGGCCGGCAGGAGGAAGGGCGCGGCCACTGTCACCTCAGCGGCGTGCCAACTCGGCCGCGCGCGCACTGTCTTCGCGCAATGCCGTCATCAGCCGCTGCAGGTCGGCCGGCACCGGCGCGCTGGCGCGCACCGGCTCGCCGCTGACCGGATGCAGGAATTCCAGCGTTTCGGCATGCAGCGCCTGGCGCTTGAAGGTGCGCAGCTCGTGCACCAGTTCGTCGGTGGCGCCCTTGGGTAGCTTGAGCGCGCCACCGTACAGCGGGTCGCCGACGATCGGCGACTTCAGGTGCGCCATGTGCACGCGGATCTGATGGGTGCGCCCGGTTTCCAGGCGGCATTCCAGCGCGGTGTGCGCGCGGAAACGCTCGCGCAGGCGGTAATGGGTGACCGCATCGCGGCCGTCGTCGCGCACCGCCATCTTCAGGCGATCGCGCGGGTGGCGGTCGATCGGCGCATTGGCGGTGCCGCCGGACACCAGCGCGCCGACCACCACCGCCAGATACTGGCGATGCACATCGCGCGCGGACAATTGTTCCACCAACGCGGTCTGGGCCTGCAGCGTGCGCGCCACCACCATGACGCCGCTGGTGTCCTTGTCCAGGCGATGCACCACCCCGGCGCGCGGCACCGCCGACAGCGCCGGGTCGCGGAACAGCAAGGCGTTGACCAGGGTACCGTCCGGATTGCCGGCGCCCGGGTGCACCACCAGGCCGGCCGGCTTGTCGATCACCAGCACCTGGTCGTCCTCGTACAACACGTTCAGCGGGATGTCCTGCGGCGCGGCATGGGTCTGGGTTTCCAGCACCACCTGCACTTGCACGCTCTCGCCGCCGCGCAAGGTGTCGCGCGGGCGCGCCATTTCGCCGTCCAGCAGCGCATCGCCGGACTTGATCCACTCCGACAGCCGCGAGCGTGAAAATTCGGGGAACAGCTCGGCCAGCACCGCGTCGAAGCGGCGCCCTGCGGCGTTGTCGGGCACGATGGCCTGGCGGAGGGACGGGTCGAGGGGTTCGGCAGATGGGTCGGACATGGACACAGGCACTCAGGCAAAAGCGGGAATTTGGGGGTCCGGGCGGCGGGAGTCAGTCGCCGGACAGGCCACTAGGCTATCATCGCGCTCTCGTTTTCCTGATGCGTCCTGCCCAGACCCATGATCCGACGGTCCACGTTTTCCGCGCCTGTGCGCCTTATTGCCCTCATGCTGGTCATGGCGTTCGTCGTCACCGGCTGCCATCGCGGTGCCAAGAAGAACCCGGACGAGGGCATGCCGGTCGAGCAGCTTTACGGCAAAAGCCACGGTCTGATGGAGAAAGGCAACTGGGCTGGCGCCGAAGCCAGCTACAAGCGCCTGATCGCCCAGTACCCGTACGGCCCGTACACCGAGCAGGCGATGATCGAAAGCGCCTACGCCCAGTACAAGGCCGGCAAGCACGACGATACGGTGTCCAGCGTCGACCGCTTCATCCGTACTTATCCGACCCATCGCAACATCGCGTACCTGTACTACCTGCGCGGGCTGGCCAACAGCAACCGCGACACGGTGTTCCTGCGCCGCGTGTGGTCGCTGGACCCGAGCCGTCGCGACCTGTCCTCGCCACAGCAGGCCTACAACGATTTCAATACGGTCACCGACCGCTATCCGAACAGCCGTTATGCCGCCGATGCGCGCAAGCGGATGATCGAGCTGCGCGACATCTTCGCCCAGCACGAACTGGACAACGCGCTGTACTACCTGCGCCGCGACGCCTGGGTATCGGCAGCGGGCCGTGCCAACTACCTGCTGGAAACCTATCCGCAGAGCGCCTTCCAGTACGACGCGATCGCCGTGCTGGCCGAGGCCTACACGCACCTGGGTAACAAGACGCTGGCCGCAGACGCACGCCGCGTGCTGGAACTCAACGATCCCAATCACCCGTGGCTGACCGGCAACTGGCCGAAGTATCCGTGGGCAGTGCGCAAGCTCAATCCGTTTGCTGGCGAAAAATCCGCCGCGACCGGTCAGCACAATGCGCAGATGAGCCGCGACTGAGTCCGCAGCGACAGATGCATACCGAAGGGGCCGCAAGGCCCCTTTCTTATTGCCGCATGTCTGGTTGCAGCAGGCAGACCTAAGCCGGGGGCAGCGGCGATTTCACCGCAGTGCCCGGCAGTGCCGGCAGCGCCGGCCCGGCAGACCCGCCAGTCTGCGGGCGCATTGCAGGCCACTGCAAGGAACCGGCACCAAGTCACCGAACGGCGCGGACGGGCTGCCTATACTCGCCGCAGAGCACGATCCGACTCCCTGCCGGCGCCAGCCAGGAAACCATATGTCCCGTTCCCCCGTCTCGCTCATGCTCGCCATGCTGGCGACGTTGCTGACCGCAACGGCCGCGCCCGCAGCGGCCGCGCCCATCGTCTACGGCGTCAACACGCACGACAATCGCCCCGGCTATGCCATGGCCCAGGCCGAGGCCCGCTTCCAGCTGCTGGCAGCGCGCAACCTGCGCAGCTACCGGTTCGACGTGGATCCGCGCGATTACGCAACGCTGGATGTGCTGGTCCCGCTGGCGCGCAAGTACGGCATCACGCTGCGCCCGATGGTCTACCCGATGTCGCGCGAAATCGGCTACCAGCTGGCACGTCGCTATGCGGCGGACATCAAGGTCTGGGAGATCGGCAACGAGCAGGATCTGGTCCGTGCCGAGGCCGATGCCCGCATCGCCGCGATGACCACGATGTATCTGGGCATGCGGCAGGCCTCCGACGAACTGGGCGCCGGCCTGCGCTTCACCATCAACATCACCGCCTGCAACAGCGACGACCGCAGCGCCAACGCACGCTGCCCGGGCGATCGCAATGGGTCGCTATGGTTTCTGGCCAAGGCCAAGGCGGCCGGCTTCAACTTCGACCACATCAGCTTCCACTACTACGCCTTCCACTACGATGCCGGCTACTGGACCGAGTTGTATCTGGGACAACTGCGCACCGCCGCGAAGACCTACAACACGCCGGTCTTCTTCAACGAGCTGAACTGCGCCGAGATCTACACCGGCAACACCACCGGCGGTAGCGAAGGCGATCGCGGTTGCTACGACAGCCTGGCGCAGCTGCTACGCAACGTGCGCGACAACTATGCCGACGTGGTGTCCGAAGTGAACGTCTACGAATTGCTGGATCAGACCACCATCCAGGGCGCGGAAGGCCATTTCGGCCTGATGTACGACCTGGCACGTCCGAAACCGACCCTGGACCTGCTCACCCGCTTCGCCCAGCAGCCGGCCACCACGGCGGCGGCCGATGCAGCGGGTTACTGACCGTAGTAGCCGTTGGTGATCGGATAGCGCCGCTCGCGACCGAACGCGCGCCGCGACACCTTCGGCCCCGGCGCGGCCTGGTGGCGCTTCCATTCGTTGAGCCGCACCAGCCGCAGCACGTGTTCGACCGTATCGGCCGCATAGCCGGCGGCGACGATGTCGTCGCGCGACTGCTCCTGGTCGACATAGCGATACAGAATCCCGTCCAGCACATCGTACGGCGGCAGCGAATCCTGATCGGTCTGGTTGTCGCGCAGCTCGGCCGAGGGCGGGCGCGAAATTACTGCCGGCGGAATCACCGGCGCGCCGCCGACGGTATTGCGCCACTTGGCCAGACCGAACACCTCCGTCTTGTACAGGTCCTTGAGCGGTGCGTAGCCGCCGCACATATCGCCGTAGATGGTGGCGTAGCCGACTGCGTATTCGCTCTTGTTGCCGGTGGTCAGCAGCAGCCCGCCAAACTTGTTGGACAGCGCCATCAGGATCACGCCCCGGCTGCGCGACTGCAGATTTTCTTCGGTGATATCCGGCTGGGTGCCCTCGAACATCGGCCCCAACGCGGCGAGCAAGCCTTCGAAGGCCGGCTCGATCGCGATGGTTTCCAGCTTCACGCCCATCGCGCGGCATTGCTCCTCGGCCAGATCGTTGGACAGGTTGGCCGTATAGCGCGAGGGCAGCCGCACCGCGGTGACGTTCTCGCCGCCCAGCGCATCGACCGCCATCGCCAGCACCAGCGCCGAATCGATACCGCCGGACAGGCCCAGCCAGACCTTGCCGAAGCCGTTCTTGCGGCAATAGTCCTTTAGCCCGCGCACCACCGCGCGCCAGGCCAGCGCGTCCATGCTCTCGTCGCCATCGTCCACCCACACCACCGGGGTGAAGCTGCGCTCGCCGGCGGCATAGTCCACCACCAGCCACTGGTCGACGAATGCGGCGGCAGCCGGATGCACGGTGCCGTCGCCATCGGCCACCACCGAGGCCCCGTCGAACACCAGCGCGTCCTGCCCGCCGACGACGTTGAGATAGGCAATCGCCGCCCCGCTCTCGCGGGTGCGCTCGGCCAGCAAGGCATCGCGCTGCGCATGCTTGCCGCGCTCGTAGGGCGAGGCATTGGGAACCAGCACCAGCTCGGCACCGGCCTGCACCGTCCTGGCCAGCGGCTCGGCAAACCACAGGTCTTCGCAGATCACCACACCCACCTGCACGCCCTTGACCGTGACCACGCAGGCCTCGCCATCCGGGTCCACGTCGAAATAGCGGCGCTCGTCGAACACCGCGTAGTTGGGCAATTCGCGCTTGCGATAGGTCGCTTCGATACGCCCGTCGCGCAACACGCTGGCCGCGTTATAGACCACGCTGCCGGCGCTCTGCGGCCAGCCGACCACCGCGACGATTCCGTGCGTGCTGGCCGCGATGCGCGCGAGCGCTTCTTCGCAATGGGCGAGAAATCCGGGCCGCAGCAGCAGGTCTTCCGGCGGATAACCGCTGATCGTCAGTTCGGAAAACAGCACGATGTCCGCCCCGAACTCGTCCCGTGCCGCCGCGATGAACGCGATGATGCGGTCGGTATTTTGCGCCACTGCGCCGACCGGGAAGTCGAACTGGGCCATGGCGATGCGGAGGGTCTGGGACATATCGGCAGCCTTTTGCGGATTCCTACCGAATGCCGGAAGGAGGAAGAGAAGAGTGGGCGACGCACAGACGTTGCGCAATCGCTTCACACACATCGTTGGTGCGCACCAGCACCTCATTATTCCAGAAGCGCAGCAGCTGGAAGCCCTCTCGGCGCAGGAAGGCCTCGCGCACTGCATCGGAGGACGCATCCAGGTGCTGGCTACCGTCAAGCTCGATGATCAGCGCGCAGTCCAGGCAAGCGAAATCGGCGATATACGGCCCAATGGGACATTGCCTGCGAAACTTGCATCCCAACAGGCGCCGATCACGCAGGTGGCACCAAAGCAAGCGCTCGGCAGCGGTCATCTCGCGCCGCAGCGTTTTTGCGAATCGGATTTTTTCGCCAGCGCGCATTGGACGCTATAGAGGTCTACGGGAGCTCACAGCTTGGGGTGGGGCATGTGCGCCCGCTATCGGCTGTGGTCGTTTGGTGGTGTAGGGGAAAGCGGCCCTCACCCCTACCCCTCTCCCGCAAGCGGGAGAGGGGAAATCAAGGCAAAAGCAGGCAGTAGAACTGCCTTAACTGCTCCTCGCTCTTTCCAGGCATCGCCCTGTCATCGAGAGGCTTCCTCTAATTCGGCCTCTGCGTCTGCTTTTGCCTCTGCTTTTGCCTCTGCTTTTGCCTTTGCCTCCGAGACTGTTTGTGCTTATGCCTCCCGCTTCTGCTTGTGGCTCTAACACCTCTGCTGGTTTTTGCTTTTGCTGTTGCTGTTGCTGTGTCCGCTGTATCGCTACAACACAAGCCACCGCTGCCACTCCCTTCTCCCGCGTGCGGGAGAAGGTGCCCGAAGGGCGGATGAGGGCAGCAAAACCAGCCCATAAAAAAGGCCACCCGAAGGTGGCCTCTCTCAACCCACACGCTTGCGCGCAGCGAGTGCTTACTTCACCAGCGCAGCGATCGCCGCACCCAGATCGCCCGGCGAACGGACGGTCTTGACGCCGGCCGCTTCCATCGCGGCGAACTTGCCTTCGGCGGTGCCCTTGCCGCCCGATGCGATCGCACCGGCGTGGCCCATGCGCTTGCCGGCCGGGGCCGAGGCACCGGCGATGAAGCCGACCACCGGCTTCTTCACGAACTGCTTGATGTACTCGGCACCGGCTTCCTCGGCGTCGCCGCCGATTTCGCCGACCATGATGATGCCTTCGGTCTGCGGGTCTTCGTTGAACAGCTTGAGGCAATCGACGAAGTTCAGGCCGTTGATCGGGTCGCCACCGATCCCGATGCAGGTGCTCTGGCCCAGACCCACTTCGGTGGTCTGCTTGACCGCTTCATAGGTCAGGGTGCCCGAACGCGACACGATGCCGATCTTGCCCGGCTTGTGGATGTGGCCCGGCATGATGCCGATCTTGCACTCGCCCGGGGTAATCACGCCGGGGCAGTTCGGCCCGATCAGCACGGTGTCCGGATGCGAGCGGGTCAGCACGTTCTTGACGCGCAGCATGTCCAGCACCGGGATGCCTTCGGTGATGCAGACGATGACCTTGATGCCGGCCGCAGCCGCCTCCAGGATCGCATCGGCCGCGTACGGCGGCGGCACGTAGATCACCGACGCATCGGCGCCGGTGCTCTGCACGGCATCGGCCACGGTGTTGAACACCGGCAGGTCGATATGGGTGGTGCCGCCCTTGCCCGGCGTCACGCCGCCGACGACCTGGGTGCCGTACTCGATCATCTGAGTGGCGTGGAAGGTGCCCTGCTGGCCGGTGAAGCCCTGCACGATCACCTTGGTGTTCTTGTTAATCAAAACGGACATGGATAGTTCCTTCGGTGTCGTGGATCAGGCGGCGTTCTTGACAGCTTCAACGACCTTCTTGGCACCGTCGTTGATGTTGTCGGCCGGGATGATGGCCATGCCGCTGTCGCGCAGCAGCTGCTTGCCTTCTTCCACGTTGGTGCCTTCCAGGCGCACCACGACCGGCACCTTGACGCCCACTTCCTTGACCGCGGCGATGATGCCTTCGGCGATCATGTCGCAGCGGACGATGCCGCCGAAGATGTTGACGAAGATGCCTTCGACCTTGTCCGAGGACAGGATCAGCTTGAACGCCTCGATGACGCGCTGCTTGTTGGCGCCGCCGCCCACGTCCAGGAAGTTCGCCGGCTCGCCGCCGTTGAGCTTGATGACGTCCATGGTGGCCATGGCCAGGCCTGCGCCGTTGACCATGCAGCCGATGTTGCCGTCCATGGTGACGTAGTTGATGTCCAGCTCCGACGCGGTCACTTCGGTTTCGTCTTCCTGCGTCTTGTCGCGCATGGCGATCAGCTGCTTCTGACGGAATGCGGCGTTGTCGTCGCTGTCGAACTTGCCGTCCAGCGCGTACAGGTTGCCGTCGTCCAGGATCGCCAGCGGGTTGATCTCAACCAGCGCCAGGTCCTTTTCGTTGAACAGGCGATACAGGTTCACCATGATGCTGGCGAACTGGCCGGCCTGCTTGGCATTCAGACCCAGCTTGAAGCCGAAATCGCGGCCGTGGTAACCCTGCACGCCCTCGACGAAGTCGACGTTGAGCGCGTGGATCAGCTCCGGCGTCTCGGCAGCGACCTGCTCGATCTCCACGCCGCCTTCGGACGAGGCGATATAGGTGATGGTCTTGGTGCCGCGATCGACCAGGATCGACAGGTAGAGCTCCTTGACGATCTCGCCGGCGGTGGTCACCAGCACCAGATTGATCGGCAGCTCGACGCCGGCGGTCTGGTAGGTGGACATCTTGGTGCCGAGCATCTTGGCCGCTGCGGCTTTCACATCGTCGGTGGTCTTGCAGAACTTGACGCCGCCAGCCTTGCCACGGCCGCCCGCGTGAATCTGCGCTTTCACCATCCAGGGGCCCTTGCCCAGGGAGTTGGCAACTTCAACCGCTTCGTCCGGGGTCGCCGCGACCTTGCCGGCCGGGACGGGGATGCCGTACTCGGCAAGCAGCTGTTTTGACTGGTATTCGTGGAAATTCATGCGTCACCGTGGGAAAAGGAAACGACCGCTGCGTGCAACGCAGACCGCCAGGGCGGCACGTCATAAGACGCGAACGGGCCGCCTATTGTGGCCGACCACGCTGCGCTGCGCAAAATTCGCCGGCATCGCCCGCCCTTCCTACGCCTGCCTGCGGCCAGCCGCCGCCAGGCCCGCGCGCAGCGCAGGCGCCGTACCTGCCTATACTCGCGGCTTGTTCCAGCGGGGAAGTGGCTTGGCATCCAGCGCATCGCTTATCGACCGGATCCAGTCCGCGCCGCAGCGCGAGCTGTACTTCTTTTCGCTGTACCGGGTGCTGGTGGCCGGGCTGATCGCCGCATTGGTCTTCAGCCCGTTGTCCGACGCCATTCCCGAGCCACGTTACCCGCGCCTGGCCGCCGGGGTGGCGATCGGCTACCTGTCGCTGGCCATCCCGCTGCTGTTCTGGAGCCGCAACGAACGCCGCCTCACCGCCACCGTGCTGTGCGCGGTGATCGCCGACATCCTCGCCGCGACCCTGGCCACGCATGCCCTGCCCGGCGCCAGCGCCGGTATCGCGATGATGTTGCTGTTCAACGTCGCCGCCGCCTCGATCCTGCTGCGCCTGCGCTACGGCATGGGCATCGCCCTGCTCGCCAGCGCCGCCATCGTGCTCGAATACCTGTGGACCCTGCTCGAAGGCGCCGGCGCCACCCGTCCGGTGGCCGAGCTGGCCATGTTTGCCACCAGTTACGTCGCGGTGGCCTTCATCTGCGAACAGATCGCCGCGCGCGCGCGCAGCAATCAGGTGCTGGCCGAACAGCGCGGCGCGCAGGTCGCCAATCTGTACGAGATCAACGAGCTGATCATTCGCCGCCTGCGCACCGGTGTGCTGGTGGTCGATACGCATAACCACATCACCCTGGCCAACGAGGCGGCATTGGCGCTGCTGGGCGATGGCGACCAGCGCAACGCCCCGGCAGATCTGTCGCTGGCCGCACTCACGCCGGAACTGGCGCGTCGCCTGCAACGCTGGCGCAGCGGCTGGTGCCAAGAAGAAGCCCCGCTGCAACTGGGCGCCGACCGCCCGGAAGTGCAGCCGCGCTTTGCGCGCCTGCTGGCCGACAGCGACATGGTGCTGGTGTTTCTGGACGACGCCAGCGTGGTTTCGCGCCGCGCCGAATCGCTGACCTTGTCGGCGATGGGGCGCTTTTCGGCCAGCCTGGCGCACGAGATCCGCAACCCGCTGGCGGCGATCAGCTACGCCTCGCAACTGCTGGAAGAATCCCCGGACATCGGCGATGCCGACCGCCGCCTGCTGCAGATCATCCACCAGCAATGCCAGCGCACCAACGGCATCGTCGAAAGCGTGCTCGGCCTGGCCCGCCGCGAACGCGCAAACCCGGAAAACCTGGATCTGGCCGCCTTCGTGCGGCGCTTCGTGATCGATTACCGGCAGACCCTGTCGATGGAAACCGACAGTCTGGAATCCAGCATCCAGGGCAGCTCGGTGCATGCATTGGTCGACCCCAAGCACCTGCATCAGATCCTCACCGCACTGGTCCACAACGCGCTCAAATACGGCCGAGTGCTGGACGAACCGGCGCGCGTCAAACTGCGCGTCGAGCGCCAGGACCGTATGGCGGTGATCGACGTGATCGACCGCGGCCCGGGCGTTCCGGACACCGTCGCCGCGCAGTTGTTCCGCCCGTTCTACACCACCTCCGAACACGGCACCGGGCTCGGCCTGTATATCGCCCAGGAGCTATGCCGCGCCAACCAGGCGCAACTGGACTACGTGTCGGTCCCCGGGGGCGGCGCGTGTTTCCGGATTCTGTTGCAGGGGCCCAATGGCCTGCTGGGCAAGTGAGTGATCGATCTGCGCTGTCGCACTTCGAGCATCGCTTGGCAAACAGCGCAGCTGCTAGGGAACCGCTGAACAACTCACCGACCATCGGGGGAAGCTTGTAGCCTCGCCTGATCCCGACAAGTGCGCTTACTGAAAATCAAGCGCTTACGCGTGACGCAGTCTGGCTCAGGCTCCGATCGAAGGCCTGAGACAGAGTTGTTCAGAGCTTCCCTAGAACCACATCAGGTGTGCGACATCTGCACGTGCGGATGAAGCCGCGTCCCCACATCGCCCCCCTCCAAGACGACGACAGCCCTGCCCGGCCAGGCCAACCCCACCGCAGTGGAGACGCCTTGCACCACATGCGGCGCGGCACCTATCCCTCGCTTCTGACTGGCACCCATCGGCGCACCTCGATCTGCACACACGCACCAAACATCCGCGTGAACCGTTTGGCGCCAACGCGGCCGGCAATTGTCGACGGTCATCGCGCTGGGATATCGTGGGCAACATGAACGAACAGAAAAGTGCCCTGGTTGTCGATGACGAGCGTGACATCCGCGAGTTGCTTGTCCTGACCCTGGGCCGCATGGGGTTGCGCATCAGCACCGCCGCCAACCTGGCCGAAGCACGCGAACTGCTGGCCAGCAATCCCTACGATCTGTGCCTGACCGACATGCGCCTGCCCGATGGCAACGGCATCGAACTGGTCACCGAAATCGCCAAGCACTATCCGCAAACGCCGGTGGCGATGATCACCGCGTTCGGCAGCATGGACCTGGCGGTGGAAGCGCTGAAGGCCGGCGCCTTCGACTTCGTCAGCAAGCCGGTGGATATCAGCGTGCTGCGCGGCCTGGTCAAGCACGCGCTGGAATTGAACAACCGCGACCGCCCCGCTCCACCGCCACCACCGCCGGAACAGGCCAGCCGCCTGCTCGGCGACTCCGGCGCAATGGAAAGCCTGCGCGCCACCATCGGCAAGGTCGCGCGTAGCCAGGCACCGGTCTACATCGTCGGCGAATCGGGCGTGGGCAAGGAGCTGGTCGCACGCACCATCCACGAACAAGGCGCACGCGCGGCCGGGCCATTCGTCCCGGTCAACTGCGGCGCCATTCCTGCCGAGCTGATGGAAAGCGAATTCTTCGGCCACAAGAAAGGCAGCTTCACCGGCGCGCATGCCGACAAGCCCGGCCTGTTCCAGGCCGCGCATGGCGGCACGCTGTTCCTGGACGAAGTGGCCGAATTGCCGCTGCAGATGCAGGTCAAACTGCTGCGTGCGATCCAGGAAAAATCGATCCGTCCGGTCGGCGCCTCCAGCGAGACGCTGGTGGATGTGCGCATCCTCTCGGCCACCCACAAGGATCTCGGCGACCTGGTGTCCGATGGCCGTTTCCGCCACGACCTCTACTACCGCATCAACGTGATCGAACTGCGCGTCCCACCGCTGCGCGAACGCGGCGGCGACCTGCCGCAACTGGCCGCCGCCATCATCGCCAGACTGGCACATAGCCACGGCCGCCCGATTCCGCTGCTGACCCAATCGGCGCTGGACGCGCTGAACCATTACGGCTTCCCCGGCAACGTACGCGAACTGGAAAACATCCTCGAACGCGCCCTGGCCCTGGCCGAAGACGACCAGATCAGTGCCACCGACCTGCGCCTACCCGCCCATGGCGGCCACCGCCTCGCAGCCAGCCCCGGCAGCGCCGCCATCGAACCGCGCGAAGCGGTGGTCGACATCGACCCCGCCTCGGCCGCCCTGCCGTCCTACATCGAGCAACTGGAACGTGCCGCGATCCAGAAAGCGCTGGAAGAAAACCGCTGGAACAAGACCAAGACCGCCGCGCAACTGGGCATCACCTTTCGTGCGCTGCGCTACAAGCTCAAGAAGTTGGGGATGGAGTAGAGAGGCCGGGAATCGGGAATCGGGAATCGGGAGTGGGGAGTGGGGAGTGGGGAATCGTAAAAGGCGAATGGTCGGTTTCGGCTGCTGTTTTGAGCAATCACAGGCGGTGCGGGGACGGGAGCGCCAGGACTGGAGCGCCGTTACGATTCTCCAACTTGACCCACCCATCCAGGTATAATTTGTCTCGGTCGCACATGCATGAGGAGCCGTCATGAAAAAGCCCAGCCTTGAGACCGTTGTCGAGCATTATCGCGCCACTCGCAGGGACAATTTTGCCGCCAGCCAACGCTTGGAAGGCATCAAAACCCCTGACACAGCTTCAAACAATCAGCGCCCCTTACCCAGCAAAGAGGCATTGCGCAAAAAGTACCTGGCCCTCTCCCGGCCAGGATGAAAGACAAGTATGCGGTCATTGCTGACCCTGCCTGCTATCCCGGCACAGGTGTTCTCCGGAACAAACTGAACATCGTCGACCCTGATGCTTTGGAGGCGGCCGAAGCCGCCTTTGCAGCAACCGCAGTGCAATCCATCGAACTCGGCGCGCCACCGTTCGATCTTGCTTATCTTTGCAGCCTGCATCGGCAACTGTTCGATGAAGTCTACGAATGGGCGGGCATGCTCAGAACAGTGGATATCGCCAAGGGCACCACACGATTTTGCATCAGCAACCGCATTAAAGCCGAAGCGCATCGCTTGCTGAGCCAGCTGGACGCTACCGATCTGACCACGCTGCCTCGCTCCGCACAGATGGCGTTGGTCGCAGAGCTCTATGGCGAATTGAACATGATTCACCCGTTCCGTGAAGGCAACGGTCGGACGCAGCGCCTATTCTTCGAGCATTGGTTGCTGCTCAATGGACTGGCGGTCTCGTGGAGGCATGTGAGCGCAGGCACCTGGGTTGCAGCCTGCATCGCTGCCGTGTCATGCGATTACGTCCCGCTGGAAGAAGTCTTCGATCGCTGCATCACGCAGATCGAAGAACCGTCAGTCGATCAGGATCACGACTGACGCTCCACTCAGTCCTTGGTAACCCGATTAATCTCAGCCAAGCTGGTCACCCCATGCGCCGCCTTGACCAGCGCCGACTGACGCAGATCGCGGATTCCGATCTTCTGCGCCGCCTCTGCAATCTGCATCGCATTACCGCCTTCCAGCACGATCGCGCCGATCTCGTCGTTCATCGGCATCACCTGATAGATACCGGTACGGCCTTTGTAGCCTTCGGTGCACTCCTCGCAACCCACGGCCTCATACAGTTCGATCCCCGCAGCGACCTGCTCTGCAGTGAACCCCTCCGCCAGCAACGCATGCTCAGGCAAGGTCGACTTGCGCTTGCAGTTGCTGCACAAACGCCGCGCAAGACGCTGCGCGATCACCAATGTCACCGACGAGGTGATGTTGTACGGCGCAATCCCCATGTTCATCAGACGCGCGATGGTCTGCGGCGCATCGTTGGTATGCAGCGTGGACAGCACCATATGACCGGTCTGCGCCGCCTTGATCGCAATCTCGGCCGTCTCCAGGTCGCGGATTTCGCCGACCATGATGATGTCCGGGTCCTGGCGCAGGAACGAGCGCAGCGCAGCGGCAAACGTCATGCCGCGCTTGACGTTCTGCTGCACCTGATTCACGCCAGGCAACCGGATTTCCACCGGATCCTCGGCCGTGGAGATATTGCGCGTTTCGTCATTCAAGATGCCCAGCGCCGTATACAACGACACCGTCTTGCCCGAACCGGTCGGACCGGTCACCAGCACCATGCCGTACGGCTTGTGGATCGCATCCAGGAACAGCTTCTGCTGGTCCGCCTCATAGCCCAGCTTCTCGATGCCCAGCTTGGCCGCACTACCGTCCAGGATACGCAGCACCACCTTCTCGCCGAACAAGGTCGGCAAGGTGCTCACACGGAAGTCGATCTGCTTGGTCTTGGACAGGTTGAGCTTGATGCGCCCGTCCTGCGGCACCCGCTTCTCCGCAATGTCCAGCTGCGACATCACCTTCAAGCGCGCGGCGATGCGTTGGCTCAGCTTCACCGGCGCCTTGGCCACGTTCTTCAGCAGCCCATCGATCCGCAACCGCACCCGATAGTCGTCTTCATACGGCTCGAAATGGATGTCGGAGGCTCCCCGCCGGATCGCATCCACCAGCACCTTGTTGACGAACCTCACCACCGGCGTGTCGTCGCCCTTGGCATCGACCCCGGCATCCCCGCCAGCGCCCATGTCCTCGTCCCCGGTGGAGACGTCCAGATCCCCCATGTCGTCATCGTCGTCACCGAGCGATGAGCCAAGCGAGGCGTTGCTGGCCTGCCACTGCTCCAAGGTACGGCGGATCTGGTCCTCGTCCACCAGGATCGGCTCGACCACCAGATTGGTATGAAACTTGATGTCGTCCAGCGCACGCGTCTGGGTCGGGTCACTCACCCCCACGAACAATCGGTTGCCGCGCTTGAACAGCGGCAGCACCTGGTACTTCTGGAGCAACTCCTCGCTGACCAGCTTGATGGCATTCTGGCTGGCGTCGAAGACCGACACGTCCATCAGCGGCATACCGAACTCGACTGCGTTGGCGGCAGCAAGTTGGGACGCGGTGACCAACTTCTTCTCGGAAAACCATTGTGGCAACGGCACCTTAGCGTTAGCGGCCTGATCCATTGCAGATCGTGCAGTAGCTTCTTCTAATGCCCCGTCCTGAACTAGACGTCGGGCGATTCCTGTAATACCAACGAGATTAGCAAAAACGCTAGCATTCATTTCACACCTCAGTTGCACGTCTTACATGAATAGCGCGATAAGTTACATTACAGACGCCGTCCTCGCACTAACGCCGTTTGAAAAACAAAGGCCCCTGAAAAGGGGCCATTGTTTCATAACGACTAGCTCGCACCAGTAAGATTATCCCTTGGTACGGCAGCTAGCTGGAACGTGCTTAGCTTCGCCTGCAGTGTACTTGCATACCCAGGTAATCGGCGCATCTTTGTCAGCTTGGGTCGGAGTTAGCGTCAAAATCGGATCAACCTTTGCACCAGTATTTTGCGTGGTACCGGTGATAACACCCTTATCAATTGCTACACTTTTAACCTTGTCCGTTGCTTGGCCAGCATAACCAGCTGCAGTGTTATCAGCAATGGTGGTTGCCAAAACGCCTTGCGACTGAGCCGTCTCCGCTACCGCAAGCTTAGCTGCAGACATAGCTACCATGGTCTCGCTTACCTTTGTTCGGATCGTGTAATCCTGATAAGCCGGCAGGGCGATAGCTGCCAAGATCGCAATGATGGCAATAACGATCATCAATTCGATAAGAGTAAAACCTTGTTGCTTCTTCATACGTAAATCCCCTAGAGATTGGTTAGATGAAATTTCCTCAGCGTCACTGGCCTGCATGGCCTGGCGCAGGGAGCGTCTTGCAATACTCAGGAAAGCAGGTTCCGTGCCAACTCACCCAACAAGGTAGACCTGCCTCCCTGTGACAGATCATGACAGAGCAATACACAAGATCGACGTGCCAATCCTCGCAAGTGGGACGGAGCCGACGATGTGACGCAATGAGTCACTTTCAGCCCAACAAGGCAGCACGCAAGCGCGCAAGATGTCATACCCGCACAGCTAGATAAGATGATGTATGCAGCGCTAAAACGCGCTAACATCCATGGGGTTGCGGCCTGGGGATGGCCAATGGGGGAGCATATGTCAATTACGCGAAGCGCCATCAAAAAACAGGCGGTGGATCGAACCAGCCAGGTCCAGTCGTTCATTTGGGAGGGAACTGACAAACGCGGCGTCAAAATGAAGGGGGAACAGAGCGCTCGCAATGTGAACATGCTGAGGGCTGAACTTCGCCGTCAAGGAATCATACCGTCTTTAGTCAAGACAAAGCCCAAACCTCTTTTTGGAGCAGCCGGCAAAAAAGTTACGTCGAAAGATATTGCATTCTTCAGCCGCCAAATGGCGACAATGATGAAATCAGGCGTGCCAATTGTTGGCTCACTGGAGATTATTGGTGAGGGGCATAAAAATCCGCGAATGAGACAGATGGTAGGTCGAATTCGAACTGACATCGAAGGAGGATCTTCTCTTTATGAAGCAATTAGCAAGCACCCCGTGCAATTTGACGAACTCTATCGAAACCTTGTAAGAGCGGGTGAGGGAGCTGGTGTGCTAGAAACAGTACTAGATACGGTTGCCAATTATAAAGAGAATATCGAAACACTTAAAGGCAAGATCAAGAAAGCGTTATTTTATCCCGCCATGGTAGTGGCGGTGGCGCTAATAGTTAGCGCAATTCTTCTTATTTTTGTCGTACCACAATTCGAAGAAGTTTTTAAAAGCTTTGGAGCAGAACTACCAGCATTCACACAGATGATCGTTAACGCCTCCCGATTAATGGTTAGTTATTGGTGGTTATTACTCGTTATAATGGCGGGGGGCATTTCTGGGTTAATTTTTGCTTATAAACGCTCGCCCCGTATGCAGCATACCATGGATCGCCTGATCTTGAAATTTCCGATCATTGGCCAAATCATGCATAACAGTTCAATTGCGCGTTTTGCTAGAACTACCGCCGTTACGTTCAAAGCGGGTGTTCCTCTGGTAGAAGCACTCAGCATCGTGGCTGGCGCCACTGGCAACAAGGTCTACGAAGAGGCCGTACTGCGGATGCGCGATGACGTATCGGTTGGCTATCCGGTCAACATGGCGATGAAACAGGTGAACCTATTTCCACACATGGTTATTCAAATGACTGCGATTGGCGAAGAAGCCGGCGCGCTTGATGCAATGCTCTTCAAAGTGGCGGAATACTTTGAGCAGGAAGTCAACAACGCCGTAGACGCGCTCAGCAGCCTACTGGAGCCGCTGATCATGGTGTTCATTGGCACCATCGTAGGCGGCATGGTCATCGGCATGTATCTTCCGATCTTCAAACTCGGCGCAGTGGTTGGATAAGACGTAATGGCATTTCTCGACCAGCATCCCGGTCTCGGCTTTCCCGCCGCGGCCGGACTGGGACTGCTGATCGGCAGCTTCCTGAACGTGGTGATCCTGCGCTTGCCCAAGCGCATGGAGTGGCAGTGGCGGCGCGATGCGCGCGAGATTCTGGAACTACCGGACATCTACGAGCCGCCGCCGCCGGGGATCGTGGTGGAGCCATCGCACGACCCCGTCACCGGCGACAAGCTCAAGTGGTGGGAGAACATCCCGCTCTTCAGCTGGTTGATGTTGCGTGGCAAGTCGCGCTACAGCGGCAAGCCGATCTCGCTCCAGTACCCGCTGGTGGAGTTGTTGACCTCCATCCTGTGCGTAGCCAGCGTCTGGCGCTTCGGCTTCGGCTGGCAGGGCTTTGGCGCGATCGTGCTGAGTTGCTTCCTGGTGGCGATGTCGGGCATCGACCTGCGCCACAAGCTGCTGCCGGACCAGCTGACCCTGCCGTTGATGTGGCTGGGCCTGGTCGGCTCGATGGACAACCTCTACATGCCGGCCAAGCCCGCCCTGCTGGGCGCGGCGGTCGGCTATGTCTCGCTGTGGACGGTGTGGTGGCTGTTCAAGCAGCTCACCGGCAAGGAAGGCATGGGCCACGGCGACTTCAAGCTGCTGGCCGCGCTCGGTGCCTGGTGCGGGCTGAAAGGCATCCTGCCGATCATTCTGATCTCCTCGCTGGTCGGCGCCATCCTCGGCTCGATCTGGCTGGTGGCCAAAGGCCGCGACCGCGCCACCCCGATCCCGTTCGGCCCCTACCTGGCCATCGCCGGCTGGGTGGTGTTCTTCTGGGGCAATGATCTGGTGGACGGCTACCTGCGCTTCGCAGGCCTGCGTTGACCGGGGCACGACGATGAGCGACTTCATCGTCGGCCTGACTGGGGGCATCGCTTCCGGCAAGAGTGCCCTTGCCGCCGAGTTCGAGAAGCTGGGCGTACCGGTGATCGATGCTGATGTGGTTGCGCGGCAGGTTGTCGCACCTGGGCCCATTCTCGATGCCATTGTCGATCGCTTCGGCTCCGGCGTTCTGCTTTCGGACGGAACGCTAGACCGTCAGGCCCTACGTCAGATCGTCTTCGCCGATGCCACGCAGCGGCGGGCACTCGAAGCCATCACGCACCCGGCTATCCGCGCCGAACTGACGCGCGCTGCGAAGGCGGCTAACGGCCCTTATGCCATCGTCGCAATTCCCCTGCTGACCGAGGCTGGAGGACGAACCGCCTATCCCTGGCTGGACCGCATTCTGGTTGTCGATGTACCAGTTGCAACACAGCATGCTCGACTCATGCAACGCGACATCAGCACGCCGGAACTAGCTCATCAGATGATTGCCGCCCAAGCCTCCCGCGAACAACGGATAGCGATAGCAGATGATGTCGTGCGCAATGATGGCCATGCAGAGCGGCTGATGCATGAGGCGCGCAGGCTGAATGCGATCTACCAGACTGCGGCTTCGTCCTAACAACATCGACTTCCGCAAGAACGAGACGTCTTTTTCGTGACTGCTTGCAGGCAGGCCGACGTGATGCCTATGCCGGAGACACCATTACCTACAACAACTCATCAGGCTGCGGTACGTCACCGGCATTGAGCGACGCCATAAGTCTCTGCCAGCCCACAGCCGCTTGTCGGGCTTTGGTATTTCCAGTTCTCGAAACGGGGAAAATGGAAATCAAAACCACCCCTTAATCAGCTAGCCATGTCCGCGATCCTTAAACTATTGGATCGCCAGCACCAGCAAGCATTTGCGCAAAATGCACGCAATTAGGAACGAATTGATTTATCTAGCCGCTGCACGAAGTCATTTTATCGGAAAGCGAAAAAGCACCTGATGGCAGTTGTTGCTTCTGAAAAACCACTTCCGCTGGATTGCGCCTGGCGATTAAGTGCGGGCTTAACTCACACCCTCCCACTGCACATCTCTCGCAGGCGGGAGAAGGAATACCAATTGCAGGCGCGCAAGGCACTTGGTGATCACCGCCGGAACGCCAACGTGGCAATCACGCCACGCTCCTGCCCCGGGCGCACACTCACCCGCCAGCCATACAGATCGCAGAGCCGGCTGACGATCGACAAGCCGATGCCACCGCCTTGCGAGTGGCCGGCGTGGGTGCCGCGGTAACCGCGCTGGAACAGTTTGGCGGCGTCCTCCTCGCTCAGGCCGGGACCGGAGTCGATCACTTCCACCGCATCGCTCAGCACGCGCACGCGCACCTGGCCGTCCTGGGTGTATTTGACGGCGTTGCCGATCAGGTTGCCTAGCGCGACCGACAGGGCGGATTCGGGGGCGTCGATGACCAGATCGCGCTCGCCTTCGATCAGCAACTCCAGTGGCTTGCCACCAAGTTGTGCGCGATGCGCGTCGATCAGTTGTTCGGCCACCTTGGCGACGTTGCTGCTGCCCTGGCCGCGTTCGTTGCGCGAGAGCAGCAGCAGCGAGCCGATCAGGTCGCTGCACTGCAGTTCGGCACGCTGGATGCGCTGCAGACGTTGCAGCACTTTTTCATCCAGGTTGGGCCGGGTGAGCAGCAATTCGGTGGCGCCGCGAATCACCGCCAGCGGGGTGCGTAGTTCATGGCTGACGTCGGCGTTGAATTCGCGGTCGCGTTGCACGACTTCGGTAAGGCGCGCCGAATAGTCGTCCAGCGCCTCGGCAAGCTGGCCCACTTCGTCATCGGGGAAGTGCGCGGCCAAGGGCTTGGGCTCGCTGGTACCGCCGCGGTAGGCACGCAGGCGCGCGGCCAGGTCCGACACCGGGCGCATGACCTTGGAGGCGGACCACCAGCCGATCAGCAGCGAAAATCCGCTGAACACCAGCACCGACAACATCAACGTGCGCTTGAGCTGGATCTCGCCCTTGAGCGTCTGGGTCATGTCGTAGGCCAGGAAGAACCACTCGCTCGGTGTCTTGCGCACGGCCAACTTGTACGAATACGCGTTGCCGCTCTCGTCCACACCGGAAATGGTGTGGATGCCGTCGGGCAATCGGTACCACTCCGGCTGCTCCAGCCGCAGCGCGTCGAACTTGTCGCTTTTGACCACGCGTCCACGCATCTGCTGCACCGGCAGATCGGGGTTGCGCAACGGGTCGGAATAGAAGCGCTGCGCGAACGCGTCGATGTTGCGATTCATCACGTCTTCGACCAACTGGTTTTCCACGCGCGAGCGCGCCCAGTTGGTGGCGAAGGCGAACAGTGTCGTCAGGCAGAAGCCCAACAACACGAACGACAGGATGATGCGGCTGCGCAGGCGCCGCCGGTAGCGGCCACGCTTGGGAGCGGGCCGCACGCCGCCATGGCTTTCAGGCATCGGGCGAAGCGATGCGGTAGCCGATGCCATGACGGGTCTGGATCATCGGCACGTCGAACGGCTTGTCGACGACCGCGCGCAGGCCGTGGATATGCACGCGCAGCGAGTCCGAATCCGGCAACTCCTCGCCCCAGACGCGGGTTTCCAGCTCCTGGCGGGTGACCACGGCCGGCGAGGCTTCCATCAGCGCCTGCAGGATCTTCAGTGCGGTCGGATTGAGCTGCAACAGCTTGCCGCGACGACGCACTTCCAGCGTGTCCAGGTTGTATTCCAGGTCGCCGGTTTCCAGCACGCGCGTGTGGACGCCCTTGCCGCGACGCGACAGTGCGTTGAGCCGCACCTCCACTTCCTGCAGTGCGAACGGCTTGATCAGGTAGTCGTCGGCACCGGAGTCGAAGCCGGCCAGCTTGTTGTCCAGCGAGTCGCGCGCGGTCAGCATCAGCACCGGCGTCTGCTTGCGCGCTTCATTGCGCAGCTTGCGACACACCTCGATACCGTCCATGCCGGGCAGATTGAGGTCGAGCACGATGGCGTCGAACTCGTGCACCACCGCCAGATGCAGACCGGTGACGCCATCGGCGGCAAAGTCCACGGTGTGGCCACGGTCTTCAAGATAGTCGCCCAGATTGGCGGCGATATCGCTGTTGTCTTCGATTACTAGAATTCGCACTGGAACCTCATTGGTTAAACTGTTTTTAGCGCTGGCGCCGAGAAATTTCGTCTTGCCTCACAGTCGTCATCCGGCACGGGCGGCCGTGATCCACTGCTTGGTGCTCATCTGCAAAAACCAAGTGCGCGCTGGCGCCGGCACATCAGCCGGCTATTTTCGCTCGCCTTGGTCAAAATTCTGGTGACGACCTCCTGATCGCTGCCGATAGCGCCACGCCGTGCTGGCAGCAGCGTCGCGTTCGGACATGCCTTCAGTCGCGCCAGGATCCGGTCGATCACTGCCGCCACCTTAACGCGCTCATCCTGACTGATCCCGGAGTCTTTCGCGCCCTCCTCGGACCCGCGCGTACCTGATCTGCCAGCGGCTTGAATAGGGTGTCGGCGCTGCCCCGCGCAGCCACGTCTGGCTGTTGGAAGCACCGGGTACCCGTGGCCAGCCACCCCGCGCTCGATTGATTGGCCATGCTGACGCCTCCTTGTGTCTGACCGATTTAACATTTGGCGAATGTAGACGCGAACCCCGGGGGCGGCAAGTCGTTCAATAAAAAGGCCCAAGTGCGACACCGCACTTGGGCCAAAAGTTCATCCCGATCACCGTCACTGCCGAGAGCGGAGCTACGGTCGGGTGAGGCTAGCGGGCCAAGGATTACATTTTCGTTAATTTTTCGATAAGGGCGGCGACATACCGATCAACGGATCGACTGCTCCAGATGCTCGATGATGCTGGCCGCCACATCGACCCCGCAGACCCCTTCCACCCCTTCCAGGCCGGGGGTCGAGTTGACCTCCAGCACCAGCGGCCCGCGCCTGGAGCGAATCAGGTCCACGCCAGCCACGGCCAGGCCCAGTGCGCGTGCCGAGCGCACCGCCACCTCCTGCTCCTGCGGCGTGGCTTCGGCCACGGCGGCGCTGCCGCCCAGATGCAGGTTGGAGCGGAAGTCGCCTTCGGCCGCCTGGCGCCGCATGGCCGCCACCACCCGGTCGCCGACCACGAAACAGCGCAGGTCCGCGCCTTCGGCCTCGCCGATGAACTCCTGCACGATGAAGTTGGCGTAGAGCCCACGCAGCGCCTCGACCACGCCGCGCGAGGCGCTGGCCTTCTCGGTCAGGATCACCCCGGCGCCCTGCGCGCCTTCGTTCAACTTCACCACATGCGGCGGCGGGCCGAGCATGGACAGCAGATCCTGGGTGTCGTCAGGGTTGTCGCCGAACACGGTCACCGGCATGTCGATGCCTTGTGCCGCCAGCAACTGATGCGCACGCAGCTTGTCGCGCGAACGCAGGATGGCGTCGGACGGGTTCGGCGTATAGGTACCCATGAACTCGAGCTGGCGCAGCACGGCAGTGGCGTAACGGGTGACCGAGGCGCCGATGCGCGGGATGACCGCATCGAAGCCGGTGATGGGCTTGCCCTTGTAGTGCAGGCTGAAGCCATCGGCAGCGATACGCATATAGCAGCGCAGCGGGTCGAGGATGCGCACGGTATGGCCACGCTTGCGCCCGGCTTCGATCAGCCTTCGGGTCGAATACAGCTTGCTGTTGCGCGAGAGGATGGCGATTTTCATAGCAGCGGGCACACGGCGCGGCCTGGACATGGTTCGGAGTCTGATGACGGGTGAGCCATGTCCGCGCCTCCGGCCGATCGCGCGTGCAAGCTGCAATCCTGCACTGCACGCAAACAACCCGACTGGTGTGCGACGGCCCGAGGATGGGACAACGTAGCGTCTCCAAGAACGTTGCGGCGACGCACGCACTGCGCAACCTCAACTGCATCGATGCTAGCAGGGCGCGCGCGCGGCACTCAAGCAACCTGTGCATGCGCGGCACAAGGTGCCGCATTGGGGTGATGGGCGACAAACCGGGCGCTACGTTACGCATGACGGATCGCATCGACCTATGGCACCGTGCGCAAAGCTCCCCTGTCCCAGCTATCCACGTCCAGCCAATGCGAGCATGGCTGTCGCCCTCACGCGGCACCCTTCCGGTCGTAACGCCTTTTGCACAGCTGAAAACGCAATGCTTGCGCCCCCTCATGCCGGCATGCCGGCGCACCCGAGACTCTTCATGCGACGTCCAGCAAGCGCGGCCTATGCCAACCCCTCCCGCATCCGCCAGGGACGCCCGTTTCCACGCGGCGCCATGTTCGATGGCAAAGGCACCAATTTCGCGCTGTTTTCTGCGCATGCCACACGGGTGGAGCTGTGCCTGTTCGACGAACAGGGCACCGAAGTCCGCGTCGACCTACCCGAATACACCAACGAGATCTGGCACGGCTATCTGCCCGACGTCAAACCTGGCCAGCGTTACGGCTATCGCGTCCACGGCCCGTATGCGCCGACCGAAGGTCATCGCTTCAACCACAACAAGCTGTTGATGGACCCGTATGCGCGTGAACTCGAAGGCGATCTGGTGTGGGCAGACGAGCTCTATGGCTACACCGTGGGCCATCCCGATGGCGACCTCAGCTTCGACGAGCGCGACAGCGCGCCGTTCATGCCCAAATGCGTGGTGGTCGAAGATACCTACGACTGGGAAGACGACACGCAGCTGCTGAAGCCGTGGAATGAGATGGTGATTTATGAAACCCACGTACGCGGCTACACCATGCGCAATGCACAGGTGCCCGAGGCCGTGCGCGGCACCTTCGCCGGCCTGGCGCAGCCGCAGGTGCTGCAATACATCAAGGACCTGGGTGTCACTGCGGTCGAGCTATTGCCGGTCCATGCGTATCTGGACGACCAGCATCTGCTCGACAAGGGCCTGCGCAACTACTGGGGCTACAACACCATCGGGTTTTTCGCGTTGAAATCGCGCTATCTGGCCAGCGGCCATCGCGACGAGTTCCGCGACATGGTCAAGGCCATGCACAAGCAAGGCCTGGAAGTCATTCTGGACGTGGTCTACAACCACACCGCAGAAGGCAGCGAGCTGGGGCCGACGCTGTCGTTCAAGGGCATCGATAACGCCAGTTACTACCGCCTCGCCGAAGACAAACGCTATTACATCAACGACACCGGCACCGGAAACACGCTGAATCTCAGCAATTCGCGGGTGATCCAGTTCGTCAACGATTCGCTGCGCTACTGGGCGGGCGAGATGCACGTGGACGGTTTCCGTTTCGACCTGGCCACGATTCTTGGCCGCGAGCCGAGCGGTTTCGATCAACGTGGCGGCTTCCTGGATGCATGCAACCAGGACCCGCTGCTATCGGAAATCAAGCTGATCGCAGAGCCATGGGACTGTGGCCCGGGCGGTTACCAGGTGGGCCATTTCCCGCCTGGCTGGACGGAATGGAACGACAAGTTCCGCGACAACGCGCGCGCCTTCTGGAAGGGCGACGAAGGCATGCTGGCCGAGTTCGCCACGCGCTTTACCGGTTCGGCAGATCTATTCGATCGTCGCGGCCGTCGTCCGTGGGCCTCGGTCAACTTCATCACCGCGCACGATGGCTTCACCCTGCGCGATCTGGTGAGCTACAACGAGAAGCACAACATCGACAACGGCGAGGACAACCGCGACGGTTCGTCCAATGACGGGTCGTGCAACTACGGCGAAGAAGGCGACACCGACAACCCCGACATCCTGCAGATCCGCGAGCGGCAGATGAAGAACCTGCTCGCCACGCTGTTGCTGTCGCAAGGCACGCCGATGATGCTGGCCGGCGATGAGCGTGCGCAATCGCAAGGCGGCAACAACAACACCTATTGCCAGGACAACGCGATCACCTGGCTGGATTGGGAGAATGACCCCACCGATGGCCGCCTGACCGAGTTCGTCAAGGCGCTCACGCAGTTACGCAAGCGCTACCCGATCCTGTCGCGCGGCCGCTTCCTCAATGGCCAGTACAACGAGGAAGCCGGCCTGCGCGATCTCACCTGGCTCAATCCGGGTGGCAGCGAGATGGAAGAGGCGCACTGGAACGATACCGGCGCGCGCTCGGTGGGTTTGCTGCTGGAAGGCAAGGCGCAGACCTCAGGCGTCAAGGAACTTGCCAACGACGCCACCTTGTTGATCGTCATCAACGCTTACCATGAGGGCGTGACCTTCACCCTGCCCGCCAACGACGAGCCGGTGTACTGGAAGCTGGTGCTGTCGACCGACGAGGCGCTGGAAGTGGACATGATGCCCGCAGGCGCCAGCGAGTTTCTGGCACCGCCGCGTAGCGTCTCGGTGTTTGAGTGCAAAAGCGATCAGTAACGCTTGAGCGGTGAAACAAGCGCGCTGCCCGCTGATTTCTGGCGGGCGGCGCGTTTTTCACGTTGGCGTGCGGGCGATGGTTTGAACGCTTTCCACGCAACGCAACTGCAGTTTATTGGGGTATGCCGCTGCACAATCGAATGCCGCCCTATGTCGGCCCGGTTCAACCAGACACTGTGCCAAGCCAGGAAGAAGGTGGCAGCATTGCCCCTTGCCCGAGTTGAAACCCGGCCAAGTCAGCGACAGAAAGCTAACGGACGCGCAGGAACTGGAATGCAGGCCGGCAGGCTGCGAATAAAGTCTCGGCATGCACTCACGCGGCGCGGTTCCTGCAACTGCAACTGCAGATCGCGCAGGACCGCGAACGACGACTTCAAACGACCATGCGCCGATCGATCGCTGGCAAACACCCAACAAAAAGACCGTACCAGCAATGCCCTGACTTCAATAAACCTCAACCCGGATACAACGGAAACCGTTTGTCCGGATGATTGGCTTTCCATTCCTTGTAGGAGCTGGTGCCTTCCCAGGCCTTGAACGCTCGCGGCGTGCGACCGCGCCCGGACCAGGTCTCGCCGGAGTGCGGAATCCAGTATTTGGCCACGACTTCGCCGGTGGACGACAGCGGCCCCTTGGACTTGCCAGTCATCGCCAGGGAAGCGATCTGTGACTTCTGTTTTGCGTTGAACCGGCTACCGAACTGGGTGAGCACCTCGACAACATGGTCGAACGCTTCCAGCGTCTGGGCATACTTCAGCTGGGCCTCTTCCTGCTCCAGCTTACGGAGCTCCTCCAGCAATTTGGCTTTGGCGGCGGCGGCGGCGGGTGAGGCGGGCGGAACCTGGCGCATTGGCAAAACTAAAGGGTTGGGAGGGGTCAGCGAGTATTGCCGTTGCGAAGGCTAGCGTAAAGCGCCGAGTTTTACGTTGGTCTGCCGGCGCTCAGCGATGGCACTGCAGCGCATGCTCCCGGGCCATGGTCAGCACCGGCCCGATACGCCCGGCCCGGATCAGCTCGCTGCAATGCTTGCCAACAAATTCGACCCGTGGCGCAGAGAACCACTGCATCACCCGCTCCAGCTCACCGGCATTGATCGACCAGGCGTGGCACACCGTCTCGCCAAGTTCTTCGACGCCGATCAACCCCAGCTCACGGATCTGCTCGGCGTCGAGCGCGAACATCTGCAGCACCTTGCCCGCATCGTCCGGCGTGCCGAAGCCTGTGCTTATCTGTTGCGCCAGCCCGGTGCAGTAGGCCACCGAGGCGGCGCGTGCAGCCTGGGCGCGACGCATTCCCTTGATCAGCGCGCCAACAAGTTGGGAATGAGTGGTCGTCATGGTGCTCGCTCGATAATGGCTTGCACTATGCCTGTCATGGCGCACCTTCTCAATCAGGAAGTTCCCCACGACTGCGAAGGAAATAACGGAAAATGTTGGCAGCGATGCTCTACATGCAGTTACAACTGCAATCGTCGTCATTGTGTCTGCGAGGTCATCTTGCAAATGGATATTACCTAAATCGACCAGGCTACCCACTCCGTTTTACCGACCAAGACATGGCACACCATGAAGATCGCCGAAAATCGCCGCGCATGAAAAAATGCAAAAACCTGTGAGAAATGCTTAACCGGCAATGCTCAGATCAAGCATCGCCGCCCGAAATTTTTCATACTTTCATCCATCCATTTCTGACTATTCAGAGACCAGGATGCCTGGACGCAACGTTACCCACCTCATATCCAAAACATAATGAACTCCATGACACTTGCGCAACAGCAGTCATTTTCCTCATATAACCCAGACATTGAGAAGATAGAGCGTGGAAAAACAGCGAAACAACAATTGAAAATATCGCCTGATTCTCTTCATCTGGAGACAGGCAACTGCCTTTCGTTTTCAAGTCGTCCCGACAAGTACTTTTCCGCGCATCGATCTGCACAATAGTCGATACACAACTGGCTATAGATTCAGCAACGATCGTTCGCCCAACCGGTTTCAAGTCCGCTATCCGCAGCGATAGAGCAAGGGGTGCACCCTGCCATCAATGCGCTGGATATTCCGGCGCCTGCCTGCCTTGCATACAGGCAGACCACCACCCACGCTTCAGTCCGTTTCTTAGAGGACTGTCGCCAGCACGGTGACGATCCAGCCAAACGATTGCAAAGCCCTGGCGCGGGAAAACACGCAACCCACGAACTTCCGGCTAGCAGGCTCGAGAGTGACGCCACACGACCAAGCTGAATGAATGAAAACCCTTTTATTTCAAGGTGGTGCATCAATAAACCGCAGGTCACCCCTGAAAATTTCGGATAGGCAATGATTCGCCCCCCCTGACCGGAGAACACGCTATGCAATGCCATCTCTTCAACGAACGTCTGTGTTTTTTCGGGCGAGCGCTTCTGGTGACATCTCGCCAACGCTCTATGGTTGCAGCTGGATTTCGCCGGCACGGGATCGAGGCAGATTGGGCGCGATCGACACACGCACCAAGTTCCTACGGCGCTCCGCCTGGTCCGGTTGCTGTGTGGTCTGTCATCGTTCCACTTCCACACGACGCAGTGCGAATGCAGACCTGGCTTGATGGACAGGCTGACTTGCAGGGCATGGAATGACTGCCGGATGTGGAGCAAGGGACGTTGCGGAGCGGGCCACTCCCTCAAAACCATGCACCACATGGAGCGGGCGATGGGAATCGAACCCACGTCAGTAGCTTGGGAAGCTACAGCTCTACCATTGAGCTACGCCCGCGCGGCGTTGCGAGAGTTTAGGCGGGCGCGGGGGCCGGGCGCAATGCGCAGACGTGACGAGGGCCGGTTGCCCGGCCCTCGTTTGCAACACGCGTGGTGCGTAAATCAGAAGTTGCCGCTGAAATTCACGAACAAGGTGGCGTCGCGGGCGCTGCGCTGGGCTGTGGTGGTGCTCAGGCCGACGTTGCTTTGCAAGCCCCACAGGCCGGTACGGGCCCCCAGCACGACGGTGGCGTAGTTGCGATCGAAGTTCTGGCCCGGCACGGTGTACATGCCCACCTCCGGCATCGACTGCAGCCAGGCGCTGGCTTCGCCGCCATCCTTGAACTCGTGGTCGTAGGTCGCCTGCAGGTACGGCTTGACCGCCGCGCCATCCAGGCGCACCTGGAAGCCGATACGGCCGACCAGCGAGTCCACGTCCTGGTCGGCATAACCCAGTGCGGTCGAGCTTTCGTTGCTTTCGGTATAGCCGTCGAGCTTGAGCTTCTGCCAGGTCAGGCCGACCACCGGGCCGTACTTGACGTTGCCTTCGCCCAGCGAGTAGCCGGCGTTGAGCGCAGCGGTGAGGTTGCTGCCGTCCGGCGAGCCGCTGTGCACGCGGGTGGCAGGCCCAAGCTGCACTTCGCGGTCGACGTCGTAGCTCAGCCAGCTGTAGCTCACCTGCGCGTTGACCCACACCGGGCCGGTGTACCAGCCGAAGAAGCCGCCCAGGGTAGTGTCGTCCTGCTTGAAGCTGCCGTTGCGGTTACCGAAGTCGGCGTCCATGCGGCCGAAGCCGGCAAAGCCGCCGAACACCAGGTCACCGGCGCTCCAATCCACGCCGAACAGACCGGCCGGGGCCATGCCGTCGTACAGATCGGCGTGGTCGTAACGCTGCATGTCGCCCCGCACGCTGCCCCACCAACGCAGGCCGTCGGCATCCGGCTTGCCGTCCAGATGCCAGGCCACCTGGTCGGCGCGCGCGCGGCCACCGGCCTGCGCCGAGTGGGTCAGCACCTGCTGCAGACGCGGCGCTTCCAGCAGCGAGATCGCGTACTGGCCCAGGATCTGATGGACCGCGGTGGTCGGGTGGATGCCGTCGGCGAACACATAGGTATTCTGCGCGTTGGCCGCAACCAGGCTGGTCGGGTTACAGGCCGGCAGCGGCACGGCCGGGTTGCAGGCGGTGCCGGTGACGTTGCTGAAGCCGTAGGTGCCCGGATCGGCGACGATTTCCTGCAGCATGTGGAAGGTATCGACCGGGATCACACGCAGGCCGGCCGACTGCAGGCCGTTGAACAGCGCGGTATTGTACGCGGTCGCAGCGCCCGTGCCCTGGGCCATTGCGGCCGCGCCACCGGCACGGAAGCGCGGGGTGATGCCCACGTCCGGAATGGTCGGCACCATGACGTAACGCGCGCCGGCAGCCTGCAGCGCACCGACCGCGCCGACCTGGGCGGTCACGGCATTACCGATGATGGTCTGCGCCTGGGCCGGCACTGCGGCAGCGGCCAGCAGATCGTTGGCACCGCCCCACACGGTGTACAGCGCATTCGGATTGGCCCGACCGCCGTTGGCGCTCAGGTAGGTATTGATCTGGCTGGTCACCGAAGGCGCTGCGCCCAGCGCGCTGACCGAGCTTGCCTGGATGCGGGCGCCGCCGGCAGCGTAGTTGTCGCCGGTCTGGCCATTGCCGTTGGGCGCGGCATTGGTGCCGTAATGGTCGGCCACATATTCGGCCCAGACCCAACCCGGGTTGGTGGTGAACTTGCCGGTGACTGCGCGCGAGGCGGCCGGCAGCAGCGGGTTGTAGTAGCCGCTGTCGGTGAGGCTGTCACCGAAGAACACGGTCTGGTCGAAGGCAGACGCGGCCATGGCCGGGACGGCCGCGATGGCGATGGCAACGGCCATCAGGGAACGGATCGGACGACGAATTGAAGCCATGGAAGTGCCTGCTCAAGGTAGTGTGGAACTGGACCGGCCGCGCATACGTACGCCGGCGAATGGCCTATGGTTTCACCCTCGCCGCCCGCGCTCACGCTGCATTGCCGCATAACGCAAAAACGCGCGCCCTGAAGGCACGCGATGCCACAATGATGACATGAACATTCAACTCAACGGCAGCCCGCGCGATGTTCCCGACGACTTGCTGCTGGCAACCCTGCTGGAGCAGGAAGGTCTTGCACAGCGGCGCGTGGCGGTGGAGGTCAATGGCGAAATCGTATCGCGCGGACGGCATGCCACGCATCGGCTGGGTGCCGGCGATGTGGTGGAGATCGTGCACGCGCTGGGTGGCGGTTGATGCCGGCGCAGACCGGCGCATCCGCGCCCGATCGGTGATAATTGCCCGATGAACACTCCCATCCCCTCTGATGCGCTGGTCATCGCCGGCAAGTCCTACCGTTCGCGCCTGCTGACCGGTACCGGCAAGTTCAAGGATCTGGACGAAACCCGCCTGGCCACCGAAGCGGCCGCTGCGCAGATCGTCACCGTGGCGATCCGCCGGGTGAATATCGGCCAGGACCCAAACGCACCCAGCCTGCTCGACGTGCTGCCGCCGGATCGCTACACGCTGCTGCCCAACACCGCCGGCTGCTACACCGCCGACGATGCGGTGCGCACCTGCCGGCTGGCGCGCGAGCTGCTGGACGGCCACAACCTCACCAAGCTGGAAGTGCTCGGCGACGCGCGCACGCTGTACCCGGACGTGGTGCAGACGCTCAAGGCCGCCGAGCAACTGGTGGCCGACGGCTTCGACGTCATGGTCTATACCTCCGACGATCCGATCCTGGCCAAGCGCCTGGAAGAGATCGGCTGTGTGGCGGTGATGCCGCTGGCTGCGCCGATCGGCTCGGGGCTGGGCATCCAGAACAAGTACAACCTGCTGGAAATCATCGAAAACGCCAAGGTGCCGATCATCGTCGATGCCGGCGTAGGCACCGCTTCGGATGCAGCGATCGCGATGGAGCTGGGCTGCGATGGCGTATTGATGAACACCGCCATTGCCGGCGCACGCGATCCGATCCTGATGGCGAGCGCGATGCGCAAGGCGATCGAGGCGGGGCGCGAGGCATTCCTGGCCGGGCGGATTCCACGCAAGCGCTATGCATCCGCCTCCAGCCCGGTGGATGGTGTGATCGGATGAGCGGGCGTGCTGCGTTGACATTGCAGTCGATGCGCAATGCTGGGCCGTATGCCGTGCCGGATCCTGCCGTCGATCGATTGCGTGTGGCGGCAGACACTGCCTCACCCCAACCCCCGGCCCGCGCCGGCGTCGCGGGCGCTCCCAGGCACGCGCGCCCACGGCGCGCAAGCTGCGCCTCCTCGCCCCGACGGGAGAGTGGCTTTTGTTTTCTGACGTGACTTAATTGATGACTGACCCCTTCACCAGCGACGGCGCCAAGATGCCGCCCAAGCCCTTCACCATCGAAGAGGGCCGCCGGCAGGTGCGCAGCTTCGTGCTGCGCCAGGGGCGCTTCACGCCAGCGCAGCAACGTGCATTCGATGAGTTGTGGCCGCGCTTCGGCCTGGACTACACCGGAGCGCCACGCGATCTCGATGCGGCGTTCGGGCGCACTGCGCCCAAGGTGCTGGAAATTGGCTTCGGCAATGGCGCAGCGTTGCGCTTTGCCGCGCAGCACGACCCCAGCCGCGACTACATCGGCATCGAGGTGCATGCGCCCGGCGTCGGCCGCCTGCTCAACGCCTTGGACCAGGACGGCAGCACGCAGGTGCGCCTCTATCACCACGATGCGGTGGAAGTGCTCGAACACGAGATCGCCGATGGCGCGCTGGACGAAGTGCGCATCTATTTCCCCGATCCGTGGCACAAGAAGCGCCACAACAAGCGCCGCCTGATCCAGCCGGCGTTCGCGCAGCTGGTGGTGCGCAAGCTGCGCGATGGCGGCCGCCTGCACGCGGCCACCGACTGGGCCGACTACGCCGAACAGATGTGGGATGTGCTCGACACCACCGCAGGTCTGGTCAATCGCGCCGGCCCGCGCGGCCACGTCGAACGCCCCGCCTGGCGCCCGCAGACCCACTTCGAAACGCGCGGCCAGAAGCTCGGCCACGGCGTGTGGGATCTGCTGTATGACCGGGAATCGGGAATCGGGAATCGGGAATCGCAAGAGCGAGTGCCCTCAGCATCCGGATAACATCGACCTGCGTTGGAATTTCCCGCTTTTCCAATTCCCCATTCCCGACTCCCCATTCCCGGTACCCAATGGACACCGCGCTGACACTGACCACCGATATGAAGCTCGTCCTCGGGCTGGTCGGTTTCACGATGGCGATGTTCCTGTTCGAGCGCATCCGCGCCGACGTGGTGGCGTTGATCGTGCTGGTGGTGCTCGGCGTGACCGGCCTGGTAGCGCCGGAAGAACTGTTCGGTGGTTTTTCCGGTAATGCGGTGATGAGCATCATCGCCACCACCATTCTGGGGGCGGGGCTGGAGCGCACCGGCGCGTTGAACCGTTTGGCGACCTGGTTGCTGCGGCGTTCGCATGGCAGCGAACAACGCTTGATGATGATGACGCTGGCCATCTCCGGTTTGAATTCCTCGTTCATGCAGAACCCGTCGGTGATGGCCTTGTATCTGCCGGTCGCCTCGCGCCTTGCAGCGCGCACCGGCCTGACCTTGCAGCGCATGTTGCTGCCGATCGCGGCGGCCATCGTGATGGGCGGCGCGCTCACCATGGTGGGCAATTCGCCGTTGATCCTGCTCAACGATCTGCTGGTGTCGGCCAACAACAACCTGCCCTCGGGCATGGCCAGCATCGAGCCGTTGACGATGTTCGCGCCGCTGCCGATCGGCGTGGCGTTGCTGATCGCCGCATTGCTGTACTTCCGCTTCTACGGCGATCGCAAGCTGATCGAAGAGGAAAACCTGATCAACGAAGGCGTCACGCCCTCGCGCACCGAAAGCTATTTCGCCAAGACCTATGGCATCGATGGCGATGTGTTCGAACTCATCGTCAGCGCCGAAAGCCCATTGGTCGGCATGACCCTGGGAGAAGCCGAAGCGATTCACGATGCGCCCCTGTTGCTGGCCCTCAAGACCGGCAACGACACCCGGCTGGCGCCGCCGGCGGACATGCGTATCTGGGTCGGTAGCGTGCTCGGTGCGATGGGCAAGCGTCAGGAAGTGACCGATTTCGCGCAGAACCATTTCCTGCGCATGTCTTCGCGGCTGCGCAATCTGGGCGACCTGTTCAATCCTAGCCTGGCTGGCATTTCAGAGGCAGTGGTTCCGCCGAACTCCCGCCTGATCGGCAAGAGCGCGGGCGAACTGCGCCTGCGCAAGCAGAGCGGCATCAGCCTGCTGGCGATCAACCGCGACAAGCAGGTCATCCGCGAGGACGTGCGCAACGTGCCGTTGCGGGCTGGCGACATGCTGGTCTTCCACAGCATCTGGCAAGACCTGGCACAGGCGGCGGAAAGCCGCGACTTCGTGCCGGTCACCGACTTCCCCAAGGGCGAGCAACGCCCGCACAAGTTCAAGATCGCGATGGCGATCTTCGCTTTCACCATCCTGATCGCACTGACCTCGCGGCTGCCGGTGGCGCTGACGCTGATGACCGGGGTGGCCTGCATGCTGGTCAGCGGCGTGCTGCGCATGGACGAGGCCTATGCGTCGATCAACTGGAAGACCATCTTCATGATGGCCGGGCTGATTCCGCTGGGCTGGGCGATGGACAGCAGCGGCACCGCCGCCTGGGTCGCCGGCCACACCATCGACCGCCTGCCCGATGGCATCCCGGTATGGGCGCTGGAAATCAGCCTTGCCTTGCTGACCACCGCGTTTTCGCTGGTGATCAGCCACGTGGGCGCGACCATCGTGATGGTGCCGATCGCGGTCAATCTGGCGCTGGCGGCCAACGGCAATCCCACCGCATTCGCGCTGATCGTGGCGTTGTCGGCATCCAACAATCTGATGACCGCCTCCAACCCGGTGATCTCGATGGTGGCCGGCCCGGCCAACTATCAACCGCGCGAGCTGTGGCGCGTCGGCGCACCGCTGTCGCTGATCTACATCGTGGTGATGGTGTCGATGATCAATCTGATGTTCTGGTGGGCGGCGCGCTGAGTCGGCGCCTTGGTCAGCTGCACGGAGATGCGTGGACCGATACGCATGGCTGCACGACCTTCATTGGCAGTGGTACACGCCCACCCTCCTCTCTCGTCAAGGCACGGCCTGGCGAGGGCTTGCGCCTACTTCAGGCCCGCTGGTGGATGCGGCGATGTGCCGCTGACACTCTCATGCGTACCGCCAAGGGCATACGCAGCACCCCCGCGACATTCACCAGCCCCTAGAGTGGCTTAGCGCGTCGCCGTCGTGCAGGTGCGAGGGATCCAGAGGAATGGAATCCACCAGTGACACATGCCGATTGCGTGCGCTAGCCGCCCCCGCCTGATGACGATGCGGGAGCGCATGCGTCGCTCAGTCGGACACTTCTCCCAACACCACCTGTTCGCCCTCGACGCGCACCGGCACCGTCAGCAGCGACTCGCCGCGACACGGCCCGCTGATGCACTCGCCGCCGCGCAGCTCGAACGCAGCGCCATGCGCTGCGCAGACCAGGTGACCCTCTTTGGTTTTGAGGAACTGACCAGGCGCCCAGTCCAGGCGTCTGCCGGCATGCGGGCAGACGTTCAACCACGCCCGCACCTGCGCACCGTCGCGATACAGCACCAGCGACTCCATGCCGCCCTCCCAGGGAGCTTCGACTTCCAGAAATCCGGCATCGGGAATCTGTGTCAGTACGGCAAGCGTGGCGGGCAAGGACGAGGACATGACGGGCTGCGGATCTGGAGCGATCGTGGATTGTGGCATGCATCTGCCTAGCATCACGGCAGCCGTGTCCACGCCACTTCCTCGACGCAATCTGCCTGCATCCGTCGTCACTGCAACCCTACTGACGCATGCGCACTGTGATCCACTTAACAAAACGCGCCGCGGTTTAACGAACTTTTCACTCAATGACATGAAACCGCAACGATACTGCGCGCTTGTTTCCTGCCCCGGCAGCCCACCGCCATGTCTGCACGCATCTTCCAATTCGGCAACCTGCACCACCTGTTTGCACCGCGCAAGCCGCGTCACCCATTGGTGCGCGTTGCCGCCGGTCTGGCGGGTCTGGTCATCCTTGCGGTGCTGATCTTCTTCAGCGTGTTCGTCGGCGCGGCGATGATCCTGGGCGGCATCGCCTGGAAGCTGCTGAGCAAGTCGAACCGCCGCACGCCACAGCACGCACGCGTGGTCGATGCCGAGTACCACGTGGTGCGCAAGCCCGCGCTGCCCTGGTCGCACTGAGCACAGGCATCACAAGCCTCTGACTGTCGCCACACGGCGCCACGCCGCTGCACTGCTGAGAGTTGGAAACGGCACGCACTCACGTACGTGCCGTTTTTTGTGCTTGCCCGATGCATCCGGCGAGTGTCCGCACGCTGCGGCAGTGGCCTGAAGCGTGTTGTACGGTTGCCTCCACGGTTCCGTCATCCATCATCAAACAGCTAGACTCATGCACCCCGTTCTTCAAGGATGCGCGCATGACCCACGACGTGATTCCCGCCGCCGATGTTCCGCGCATTCCGGTGGTTGGCGGCGGCAGCTTTCCGGTGCACCGCATCTACTGCGTCGGCCGTAACTTCGCCGACCATGCGCGCGAGATGGGCGCCACCGCCCCCGCATCCAAAGACGAGCGCGGCCAGCCGACGTTTTTCATGAAGCCCGCCGATGCCATCGTGGTCGGTCACGGCGACCGCATTCCGTATCCGCCCGGCACCAAGGAGCTGCACCACGAAGTGGAGCTGGTAGTGGCGCTGGGCAGCGACGCGCCGGCTGGCGAGTTGCCGGTGGAGCAGGCCGATGGCTTGATCTACGGCTACGGCGTGGGCCTGGACCTGACTCGCCGCGATCTGCAAGCGGTGGCCAAATCCAAGGGCTTGCCGTGGGATATCGCCAAGGGGTTCGATCATTCCGCACCGGTCAGCGAACTGGTGCATGCCGGTGAAGTCGGCGCGCTGGAGGCGTTGAACCTGTCGTTGGAGGTCAATGGGCAGGTGCGTCAGCAGTCGTTGCTGGATCAGATGATCTGGAGCGTGCCGGAGGTTCTGCATGAGCTCTCCAAGCTCTATGCATTGCGCGCGGGCGATCTGATCTTCATGGGCACGCCGGCCGGCGTCGGCCCGTTGCTGCCAGGCGACCAGTTCAGTGCACGCCTGGAAAACGTCGCCGAGCGTCACGGCGTCATCGCGGGCTGACACGCGGCCGGTTACGCTCCGGGTGCGGCAGTTGGTCCGCGACCGCATCTGGAGTGCGCTATGGGAATGGTCAGCGAATTCAAACAATTCGCGATGCGTGGCAATGTCATCGACCTTGCAGTGGGCGTGGTCATCGGCGCGGCGTTCGGCAAGATCGTCACTGCGCTGGTGGAGAAGATCATCATGCCGCCGATCGGCTGGGCCATCGGCAATGTGGATTTCTCGAGCCTGGCCTGGGTGCTCAAGCCGGCCGGAGTCGATGCCACCGGCAAGGACATCCCCGCCGTGGCGATCGGCTATGGCGACTTCATCAATACCGTCGTGCAGTTCGTGATCATTGCCTTCGCCATCTTTCTGGTGGTGAAGCTGATCAACCGCTTCACCCAGCGCAAGCCGGATGCTCCCAAAGGTCCGAGCGAAGAAGTGCTGCTGCTGCGCGAGATTCGTGACTCGCTGAAAAACGACACCCTCAAAACGCCGAACGTGCCGTAAGCAAGCGGACGCATCCACTGCGCGACATCGCGCACGAGGATGACCTTTCGCACGCAGCAGGGGGACCTTGCGCTGATAAGCTCGGGGTCCCCCTTGTCGTTGGAGCCGCCCTGCATGCGTCGCCTCGCTGTTGCCATCTCTGCCCTACTCGCCTGCTCCCCCGCGCTCGCCGCGCAGACCACCATTGCCGACAGCGCGTTGCGTACCGCTGCGCAGCTGCGCGAGCAGGCGTTGGCCGATAACACCGGCTTTGCGGTGGTGGAATCGTTGACCACCGAAGTGGGACCGCGCATTGCCGGTGGCGAGGCCGATCCGCGCGCGGTGGCCTGGGCCAAGGCCAAGTTCCAGTCGCTTGGCTTCGACAAGGTGTGGACCGAGCCGGTGACGTTTCCCAAGTGGCAGCGTCGCAGCGAACAGGCCGCGGTGATCGGCGCGCATGCGCAGCCGTTGCACATCACCGCATTGGGCGGCAGCCCTGGCGGCACCGTCGAAGGCGAGGTGGTGCGCTTCGAAAACCTGGCTGCACTACAGGCGGCACCGGCCGGCTCGCTGGCCGGCAAGATCGCGTTTGTCGATTACCAGATGATCAAGGCGCGCGACGGCAAGGATTACGGCAATGGCGGCGCAGTGCGGAGCAAGGGGCCGTCGGAAGCGATCCGCAAGGGCGCGATCGGTTTTGTGATGCGCTCGGCCGGCACCGACTCGCACCGCGTGCCGCATACCGGCATCACCCGCTTCGATGACGGCGTGACGCCGGTACCGGCAGCGGCATTGTCGGTGCCCGATGCCAACCAGCTCGCGCGCCTGACCGCACTGGGCAGCACGCGTGTGCGCCTGGCACTGGATTGCGGCTGGGACGGCACTGCGACCTCGTACAACGTGATCGGCGAAATCACCGGACGCAGCAAGCCGAAGGAAGTGGTGGTGATCGGCGGACACCTGGATTCGTGGGATCTGGGCACAGGCGCCATCGACGATGGTGCAGGCGTGGCGATCACCATGGCCGCAGGCCACCTGATCGGCCAGCTCAAGCAGGCACCCAGGCGCACCATCCGCGTGGTGGCCTTTGCCAACGAGGAGCAAGGCCTGTACGGCGGCAAAGCGTATGCCGCGGCCCACGGCAGGGATGCCAAGGACATGGCGCTGCATCAGATCGGTGCGGAGAGCGACTTCGGTGCCGGGCGCATCTATGCGTTCAACACCGGTTCTGCGGCGCCGGAAGAATCCCGCGCAGCCACCAGGCAGATCGCCGACGTGCTCGCACCGTTGGGCATCGCGTATACGCCGGACAAGGGTGGTCCCGGCCCGGATGTCGGCCCGATTTCCGCCAAGGGCGGTGCGTGGGCGTGGCTTGCACAGGACGGCACCGACTACTTCGATCTGCACCACACCGCCGACGACACGCTGGACAAGATCGACCCGAAGGCGCTCGCGCAGAACGTCGCTGCCTACACGGTATTTGCGTATCTGGCCGCCGAAGCGGATGGCGATTTCGGTAGCCGCGCGAAGGATGTGCAACCGCCGAGGGAGTAAGAGCGGCTAACAAAACGATTTCGCGTCAGCCTACTGCAGGTCGGCTGATCTGCGACCTGGCTGCAGGGCCCTTGCCCGCCCAGCGTCGCGGGACACGCTGCAAGTACGTCCTTGTAAGCGCTTACGCGGCATCCATGCCGCGTAAGAGCCCACGACGCTGGGCGGGCAAGGACCAGTCGAGATGGTCGGCATGCATGGGTTAAACACAGCAACCAGCGGAGTCTCTGCTGCGGTGTCCTCACCGCTTGCGGGACCGTGTGGCGGCATGGATGCCGCCACCGAGCCTCCATGGATGGACTCACGGCGTGTCCCGCGAGCGGTGAGGGCACCGCGCATTCGACCCACGCAGTGTTTGATCTGGACTTCTGACGGCATCCACCAAGACGCGGCCGACAAAACCACTGCACTCACTGACAGGCGCTCGCTCGCCAGGTTTTGTTAGCTGCTCTAAGTGCGGCGGTGTCCGGTGGGCCGCGTCGTGCTGCCGTCGCGAGACGGAAACGGCGCATCCCGCCGAAGACGTCTTGACCGCCAAAGCATGCCCTGGGCAGGCGCATACCCAATCGACATACCTGCACGGACGTTCGCAACAGGGTGAGGCGTTGCGGGATGGATGTTCGTCGGCAGTTCGCGCGCATCTGCTGCGTGCGCTGGGTGTCTGTCGTGATGTCCGCCGAGCACGCGAGCAGGCGCATGCGCTCGATGCAGGCTGGAATGGTTGAACGTGGATCGGCGCGCGATTGCGCACCGTCCACTTGACTGCCAGGTGCACTGCGGGCAGCGGTGCGATATCTGTATCGGACCCGCTGACCCACGCGCATGAACGTCGGCTGCGCGTCACTGCCATAGCCGTACATAGCCGTGCGCGCGACGGCTATGGCAGAGACACCTCGGCGCACACAGGCGAGCGCGCATCCTCGATCGGCTGCACGCCACTGGCGTCGAACTGCAACGCCGCGTTCCCCGCAGCGAATGTCGGCCAGGCCGGCAAGCCCTTGGTGTTCGGGTTGCCGGACTGCACGAAGGCGGCCCAATAGCGCTGCAGGTTCACCGGAGGTTGGCCGATCGGCAGCCCCTTGAACAGGAACGGCAGCTCGGCGCTGTGGGTCACCCGCCCGCCGGGTGCGGCGGTGTCGAACAGGTAATGCCAGACCGGCACGCCGAGCGCGGCCTGCTGGCGCGCGACAGCGAGGGCCGGACACCGGAACGTCAGATCGGTGGACAGCTGCATCGCCGCATCGCCTTGACGTGCAGCGCGCTGCGCCTGATGGCTGCGTTGCGCCTGCAGCACGGCGTCGGCCTGCGCGGGATAGTCGCGGCGCAGACGTGCCTGCGCACCCTGCTTGCCGCCGTATTCCAGCTCCTGCACCACATAGCCGATCAACAACGGCACCTTGGCCTGTGCGCCGGCCGCCAGCATGTCGGCCGGCGCATCTGGCAGCACGCGTCCATCGACAACGGCCTGCAGCCAGATGTAGCCATCGTCATCCAGTGCCGGCACGTCGATGCCCTGCGCAGCCGCGAGCAATCGGTCGGCCGGTAGTGCGCGCAATTGCGTCAGGCGCGTCGCAGCGTCCTCGATGCCTGCGCGCTCGGCGATGCGCACGCCCAGGCTGCGATTTTCCTCCAGGCTGCGTGCAGGCAGCCCGAAGCCCGCCGTGCCGCTCTGCTCGATCGCCGCAGAAAACAGGCCGCGTGCAAGCGGGCTGAGCATCAGCAAACCCACGTCCTGCCCGCCGGCCGACTGCCCGGCGATGGTCACGCGCGCAGGGTCGCCACCGAACCGGGCGATGTTGTCGCGCACCCATTGCAGCGCGGCGATCTGATCGAGCAAGGCATAGTTGCCAGCCGCTGCGTTGTCGCCATCGCGCAATTCGGGCAGCGACAGGAACCCCAGCGCACCGAGCCGATACTGCAGCGTGACCACCAGCATCCGCTGCGCAACCAGGTTGGTGGGCAGATGCCCGTCGGCGCCGCCGGCCACATTGGCACCGCCGTGTATCCACACCAGCACCGGCAACGGTTCGCTCGGCTGCAACTGCGGCGTCTGTACTTCGACATACAGGCAATCTTCGCTGCCACGTTTGGCCATCGCGTTGTTCCAGCCCAAGGCGGGCTGGACGCAGGGTCTGGCCGCATGGGTGGCATCGCGCACCGTCGACCATGCAGCCAGCGGTTGCGGCGGCTTCCAGCGCAGCGCGCCCAGCGGCGGCGCAGCGAACGGGATCCCCCGGAACACCGCGCTACCGTCGTCCTGCCATTGCCCACGCACCGCACCGTGGTCAGTGCGTACCTGCGGCGGCGCGGCAGGCCTGGACGGCCCGGCCGCATCGACCGTCGCGCTCACGGCGCAGCTGGCGGCAAGCAACCAGGCAGACAGGCGCATCACGCCTGCCCGGCAAGCGCGCGGGCGCACCAGGCGGCCTGGAAGACCGCAGTGGCCGAGGCCACATTGAGACTTTCGACCTGGCCGCTGCCACGGATGGACAACTGCAGGTCGCAATCGCGCGCGAACTGGCGGTCCATGCCCTCGCTCTCTGCGCCCATCACGTACACCAGCCGCTGCGGCAATGCGGCGGCGAACACATCCTGGCCGCCCTCCACCAGCGTGGCGGCCACGGCGAAACCGGCCTGACGCAACTGCGCCATCGCCTCGACGGTTTCGGGCAACTGCACCAACGGCACTGCTTCGGCGCCGCCCTCGGCCACACGCGCCGCCGCGCCGGACAGCCCCAGGGTGGAGCCGGCCGGCAGCAGCAGACCGGCCACGCCAAAGTGCGCAGACGAGCGCAGGATCGCGCCGAAGTTGTGCGGGTTGCCCACACCATCCAGCCATAGCGCCAGCACCGGCCCCTGCGGCAACGCCGCCAGCCAGTCCTGCAACGGCTGCGGGGTGACGCGCAGCACCTCGGCCACCACACCCTCGTGATGCGCACTGGCGGCGAGCTTGCTGAGGTCGGCGTCCTCGACCACGCGGTAGCCGATGCGCTGCGCAACGCACCAGGCCAACAGCGCCTTGAACTGCGGAATACGCGCCTCGCTCAGATACAGCTTGCGCACCGCCTGCGGACGCGCCTTGAACACGGCCTGCACCGCATTGATGCCGTACAGCCGCACTTCGCGCGCGTTGCCACCGGGCGGCGGCGATGCAGGCGGTGCGGCTACCGGCGCGGACTGCGCCGGCGGCCGCTGCGCAGGCGCGCGCGGCACGGCGCGGCCCCAGGGATTGTGCGAGGCGCCAGAGCTGCCGCCATCGCGCGGCGGGCGTCCGCCACGTCCATCATGCTGTGTCATCGTTGTATCCAGAAGTTCGCGTGCTGTGCAGTCCCGGCAAGGCCTGCTTCGGCCCCATCGCCACTGCGGTGGTTCGTGTCGTCCCGCAGGGTCGGCATGACCGGCGCTGCAGGCAGTGGCGACGATGGTAAGCCACTTGTGCGCCTGCTCGTGGGGAGCGGTCGACGATGCCGCGATTTTCCTGGCCCCTGCGATGTCCCCGGGCGCTCGCGGTACGAGCGAGGCAATCCGCTGCAAGCTCAGTCATCCAGCGCGCGGTCACCCAGGCCACAGGCAGTCGATCGAGCGTAACCATGGGCGTCATCCCGTTCGACTGACGGTATTGCGCATGCATCCACTGGCTTGGCGACACGCGCGAACACACGCAGGTCGTGCAATCCATCTGGTCGCACGATCGCGCAGCGGCTGACGCCTTCTTCGACGAAGCCGTTGCGCAGCAGCACCTTGGCCGATGCCGGGTTGGTATCGAGCACGGTGGCCTGGACGCGATAGAGCGGCAAGGTCTGCATTGCCCAGGCAACATACGTGGCCATGATGCGTGTCATCCAGCCACGGCCCCAATAGGCGCTGCCGATCCAATATCCCAACTCGGCGCAAAAGCGTCGTTCGCCCTGTCCTGGACGCACCGCGATCGTGCCGCAGGCCTGGCCGTCGATCTCGATGGCCAGCACGGGATGCTGCAGATCGACCACGTCTCCGGCCAGGAAGGCTTGGCCATCGGTGCGCGTGTACGGATGCGGGAAACGCTCGCTCAATCCGCGCGGCACCAGCGGGTCGTTGGCATGCCGCAACAAGGCGTCCAGGTCGCACTGACGCCAGCGACGCAACACGAAGCCCTCTCCGTGCAGCATCAGTGATTCGTCCATCGCTTCGGCCTCATGCGTGCAGCATCGACACTGCCGATGCTGCACGCAATGACCGCACGTCGCAACTCAGCGCTTGGCGGTTTGCGCCTGCTTGAGCGCGGCGCACAGGCGGATGGTTTCGCCGGTCTGCGCCAAGCCGCGATCGGCGCCGCTGAGCGTTGCCAGGCGCGGCTTGAAGAAGGCATCCAGGCGGTCGGCCTCTTCCACGCTGCAGCCGCCGGATGCGCCGAGCGCCGGCAGACCACCGCCGTCGAACGAACCGCTGCGCTGCACGATGCGATCGAAGTTGGCGGTGAACCACGGCCACATCGAATCATGCGAGGCCTCATCAGTGTGCCCGCGGGTCAGCAGGCTCTTCATCTCGCCCACCTTGATCGCGTCGGTGAGCGCGAAGTCGCGCACCTGCTTGAGCAGCGCCGGGTCCTGCACGGTGCCCAATGCAGCGATCATGGCGTTGCGCTGCGCGGGGTCGGCGTGCGTGCGCAATGCCTCGATCAGGGCCTGCACGGCGGGCGCGCCGCGTTCCTGCGCGGTGACCGCCAGTGCGGTGCCGAGCAGGTCCGGGTTGGCCGCAGAGAAATCCAGCGCCCCGTTGCCGCCGGACAGCACCGCATCGCCCTGGGCGAGCAGCGCCTTGCGCACTTCCGCGTTCTGCAGGCGCAGCGCAAACAGGCCGACCAGCGACGAACGCAACGTGGTGTCGTCGATCGACTCACCGTTGCGCCGCGTATAGCCCAACTGACGCAGGCGCGGCAAATAGGCCTGTTCGGCGACCTTGCGCAACGCGCCGCGCTGCGCCTCGGTGGTGGTCTGGTAACGCCAGATCCACAGGAAGCGATCCACCAGCGCGGTCGAGACATCGGACGATGCAGACGGGGCCAGTTGCTTGATCGCCATCAATACCGCATCGCTGTCCGCATCGCCGTGGCGGTAGGCCGCATCGATCGCATCGGCATAGGCCAGCTGCTCGCTGTCGTCGAGCTGGCCGACCTGCTTGCCCAGAGCGGCCAGCTGCTTTTTCGGCAGGCTGAAGCGGTAATAGCCGGCGCCACGCGCGTTCGGGAACACCCAGGTGTTCTTGCCGGCGCCTTCCAGCACGATGCTGCCGCTGCCGCTCTCCAGCATCTGGCAGGCGGTGCCGACCTGGTTCTTGCCCTTGCCGTACTTCACGCACACCGGCACGCCCCATTGTTGCGCGGTGGAACCGGTCGAACCCAGCGGCAAATACCGCTGCTGCTGCAGCTTGACCACGGTCTTGCCGTCTTCGCGCGCCACCTGGGCCTGAAGATACGGCACGCCCGGCTGGTCGAGGAAGCTGCGGAATGCGGCCTTGAAATCATCCCCCTTGCCCGCCGCGGCAGCGATCGCATCGACTAGATCATCGGCGGTGGCGCTACCGAATTGATGCTTGGCGATATAGGCACGCATGCCTTCGCGGAACACGTCTTCGCCGACGAACGCCTCGAACATGCCCAGCACCGCCGCACCCTTTTGATAGGTGATGCCGTCGAAGGCGGTTTCGATATCGCCGTTGCCGGTGATCGGCTGGCGGATCTTGCGCGCACTGACCAGGCTGTCGTTGTCCATCGCGTGCTGCGCGCCGCCGATGCGGTCCAGGTTGGCGCGGTATTCCGGGTGCAGCTGCATGGTGATCTTCTGCTGCATCCAGGTGGCGAACGCCTCGTTCAACCACAGGTCGTCCCACCAGGCCATGGTGACGGTGTCGCCGGTCCACTGGTGGGCCAGTTCATGCGCGTTGGTATTGAAGGACCGCTGCAGGTTCTCTGCAGGTGAATCCTTGTCCAGCAACAGCAGCCAGTCGCGGAAGGTCACAAAGCCGGGGTTTTCCATCGCACCGGCGCTGAAGTCCGGGGCGGCGACCAGGTCGAGCTTGTCGAACGGATAGCCGAAGGCGTAGTAGTCCTCCAGCGCGGCGATGATCGCCGGCGTCTGGTCCAGCGCCGGGGTGATGCGCGGGCCCTGGCCCTTGGCGGCGATGCCGCGCAACGGAGTTGGATTGGGGCGCTGCGGGGTGGCCGGCATGGCCGGTACGTCCACCACATCCCACGGGCCGGCAGCATAGGCGACCAGATAGGTCGGCAGCGGCACGGTCGGGGCGAAAGTCACCGTCTTCCAGCCCTTGCCGGCCGGCTTGCTGGAGGTGGCGATGGTATTGGCCAGCGCCTGGTCGTCGGTGGGCACGGTCAGGCTGAGATCGAACGGGGTCTTGAACGCGGGCTCGTCGAAACCGGGAAACGCATAGCGCGCGCTGATCGGCTCCATCTGCGTCATCGCATAGGACTGGCCCTGGTACTTCACCTGGTACAGGCCCTGCAGCTGCCGATTGAGCGGCGCGCTGTAGGTGATGTCCACGGTGAGCGTCTGCGGTTTGAGCGTGCGTCCGAAGTCCAGGCGCACCACACCGGTCTGCGCATCGGCATCGACGTAGCGTGCGGTGAGTGCCTTGCCCTTGCCCGGCTTGACCGTGGCCTTGCTGACCTTCAATTCCTTGCCGTGCAGCCAGAGGTGATCGGAGGCCTGCTTGAGCTGCACGCGGATGGTGGTGCGGCCGCTGAACTCGGCCTGGTCAGGGTCGATCTTGAACGCCAGGCTGTAGCGCTCGGGCACCGCCCAGGCCGGCAGCCTGCCGTTGGGGACCGGCTCGCCGGACGACTGCGCGATGGCGGTGCCACAGCACAACGCAAGGAGGGAAGGTGCAAGCAGGCAGGCAAGACGACGCATTGGCAATTCCGGTCAGGGTAACCGTCGAAGTCGACCATAGCCGGGCATGACTGTCATGTGACCTTCGTCATTGCGCCGGTCTCCCGACGCCATGACTCAGGCGTGCCCACCCACCGACGGCGTCTGCGCCTCCAGCGTCTCCAGCGCGCGCGCCACCGCTTCGGGCGATTTGGTGAAGGGCGCAATCAGGCTGTAGAAGGCCGGCACCACGTACAGCGACAGCAACGTGGACAGCGACACGCCGAAGATCACCACCACACCGATGGTGGCACGGCTGGCCGAGCCGGGCCCGCCGGCCACCACCAGCGGAATCGCACCGACCACGGTGGCGATCGAGGTCATCAGGATCGGACGCAGGCGCACCGATGCCGATTCCACGATCGCCGCATGCACGCTGCGGCCTTCGTCGCGCAACTGATTGGCGAACTCCACGATCAGGATGCCGTTCTTGGCCGCCAGGCCCACCAGCATCACGATGCCGATCTGACTGAACAAATTGAGCGTGCCTCCGGTGAGCCACAAGCCGACCAACGCCCCCAACACCGCCAGCGGCACGGTGAGCATGATCACCAGCGGATGCGCAAAGCTCTCGAACTGCGCCGCCAGCACCAGATACACCACCAGCAAGGCCATGCCGAAGGTCAGCAACACCGCGCTGCCGGATTGCTGGTATTCGCGCGATTCGCCCTTCCAGTCCACCTGCGCGTACTCGGGCAACTCCTCGCGTGCAGCCTGTTGCGTCCAGGCGATTGCCTCACCGAGCGGGTAGCCCGGCGCCAGGCCTGCGCTGATGGTGATCGCGCGCAGGCGATTGAAGCGATTCAAGGTACCGGCTTCGGCCACTTCGCTCAGCGTGACCAGGTTGGACAACGGAATCAGCTCGCCACGGATCGAACGCACGCGGATGGCGGTGAGGTCTTCCGGCGCCATGCGGCCTTCGCGGCCGGCCTGCAGCATGACGTCGTATTCCTCGCCGTTGTCGACGAAGGTGGTGACGCGACGCGACCCCATCATCGCCTCCAGCGCGCCGCCGATCGCGGTGACCGACACGCCCAGATCGGCGGCGCGCAGACGATCGATATTGACGCGCATCTGCGGGCGGGTTTCCTTGTAGTCCGAGTCCGGGCCCACCAGCCCCGGATTGGCTTCCATGCGCTGCAGGATACGATCGCGCCACTGCGCAATCTCCGCATAATCCGGCCCGCCCAGCACCAGCTGGAACGGTTGCCCGCGGCTACGCACCAACCCGCCACTCACCTGCGTGCGTGCGCGCACGCCGCTGAGCACGTTGAGTTTCTGCTGCAGTTCGTCGGCCACTTCGGTGGTCGGCCGGCTGCGCTTTTGCCAGTCCTGCAAAAACACGCTGACGCGACCGGTGTGCATTTCCTCGCTGCTGCCAAAGCCGCCGGGCACGCGCGGGTTGGCCCGCACGATCGGCTTGTCCGGGCCCACGTACGGGCCGAGGATGGCTTCGACCTGATGCATCTGCCCCACGGTGTAGTCGAAGCCGGCGCCTTCAGGCCCGTCGATCATGATCTGGAAATTGCCGCGGTCTTCGGCCGGCGCCAGTTCGGAGGGAATGCGGCTCATCAACCAGGCGCTGGCACCCAGCGCCAACAGCATCAGCAGCGCGAAGATCCAGGTGCGATGCACATGCCGCTCCAGCGAGCGCCCGTACGCAGCGGACACCGCCTGCATGCGGCCATCGAACCAGCGATGGAAGCGATTGGGCTTGGCCTGCCCGTGCGACCGCAGCAGCTTGGACGACATCATCGGCGTCAGCGTCAGCGCCACGAACGCCGAGATCGCTACCGCTGCGGCCAACGCCACCGCCAGCTCGCGGAACAGGCGCCCGGTATTGCCTTCCAGGAAGCCCACCGGCAGGAACACCGCCACCAGCACCGCAGTGGTGGCGATCACCGCGAAGGCGACCTGCCCGGTCCCGCGCTTGGCGGCCACCAATGGCGGCTCGCCCAGGTCGATGCGGCGCTGGATGTTTTCCACCACCACGATGGCATCGTCCACCACCAGGCCGATACACAGCACCAGCGCCAGCAGGGTCAGCAGGTTGATCGAGAAATCGAAGGCGTACAGCGCGATGAACGCGGCGATCAGGCACACCGGCACCGTCACCGCCGGAATCAAGGCCGCACGTGCGCTGCCCAGGAACACCCAGATCACCACCAGCACCAGCACCACCGCTTCGACCAGCGTGTGGTACACGCGCTCCACCGCCGCGTCGATGAAGGTCGTGGTGTCGAAGGCGACGAAGATGTTGGTGCCCTGCGGCAGCGTTTTCTGTATTTCTTCGGCCTGCGCGCGCGCCTCGCGGGCCACATCCAGCGCATTGGCGGTGGAGTTGCGCACGATGCCCAGGCCCACATTGGGCACGCCGTTGCTCTGGAAATAGGCACGCCGTTCGGCCGAGGTCAGCTCGACCCTGGCCACATCGCCCAGGCGCACCACATAGCCGCCCTCGCCCTTGCTGAGCGGCAGCTTGGCGAAGTCTTCGGGCTTGAGATAACTGCGCTCCACGCGCAGGGTGAAGTCGCGCTGCGCCGATTCGATGCTGCCGGCCGGCAGCTCCACATTTTCGTTCTGCAGCGCGGTTTCGACGTCGGCCACGGTGAGCGCGCGCGCTGCCAGCTGGTCGCGGTCCAGCCAGATGCGCATCGCATAGCGCTGACGTCCGCCAATACGCACCTGCGCCACGCCATCCAGGCTGGAGAAGCGGTCCACCACATACCGCTCGGCGTAGTCGGACAGCTGCAGGGTATCCATCGTGCTGGAGCTCATGTTGAGCCACAGGATCGGGTCGGCGTCGGCTTCGACCTTGGAAATTTCCGGCGGGCGCGCCTGGTCGGGCATGCGATCGGAGACGCGGCTGACCGCATCGCGCACATCGTTGGCGGCCGCCTCCATATCGCGCGTCTGCACGAATTCGATGCTGATATCCGAGGACCCATTGCGGCTGCGCGCCTCGATGGTGGCGATCCCTTCGATACCGGCCAGCGCGTCTTCCAGCACCTGGGTGATGCGGCTTTCCACCACCGCCGCCGAAGCGCCGGTGTATTCCACATCCACCGACACGATGGGCGGGTCGATCGCCGGCAACTCGCGCAGCGTGAGCCGGGTGAACGACATCACCCCCAGCACGATCAGCAGCAGGCTCATCACCACCGCCATCACCGGGCGGGTAATGGACAGATCGGAAAGTTTCATCGCGCTGCCTGCGGGCGTGCCGGCGGCGGCGCGGCTTGATCGACCACCTTCAGGCCCGGACGCAGCTTGCCGGTGCCGTCCACCACGATGCGCTCACCTTGCTTGATGCCTTCCAGGATTTCCACCTTGCCGTCGCGCCGCTCGCCCAGGCGCACATCGGCACGCTCCACGCTGCTGTCGGGCTTGACCCGGAACACGTAGGACTCGCGCCCCACCTGCACCAACGCAATCTCCGGGATCACCACCGCCTGCCGCGCCGGCTGGAACAACCGCACATCCAGCAACATGCCCGGGCGCAGCCGGCGATCGCCGTTGGGGAAGTCCGCGCGTACCGTCACCGAGCGGGTGGTCTCGTCGATACGCGAATCGATCGCCGCCACCACGCCTTCGAACTGTTCGCCCGGGTACGCCGCCGCGCTGCCATTGACGGTATTGCCGAGCTGCACCAGGCCGAACTGCGATTCCGGCACCTGGAAGTCCACGTACATGCGTTCCACATCGTCCAGCGTGGCGATCACGGTACTCGATGTGATCAACGAACCCGGGCTGATCTGGCGGATGCCCAGCACGCCGGAAAACGGCGCGCGCACTTCGCGGTCGGTGATTTCCGCGCGCATCTGCTGTACCCGCGCCTGTGCGGCGTCGCGCAGGGCGCGCTGGGTATCCACCGTGGATTTGGCCACCAGCTGCTGGCCGACCAGGCTCAGCTGCCGACGATACAACTGGTCGGTTTCTTCGAAGGTGGCCTGTGCGGCAGTCAACGCCGCCTGCTGCGAATTGCCGCGCAGGCGCAGCAGCAACTGCCCGGCCTTGACCTCGTCGCCGCTGTCGAAATTGACCTGCTCCACCACATCGCTCACCGCTGCGGTCAGCGCCACCGACTCGCGCGCACGCACGGTGGCGATCGATTGCACGGTCGAATTCCAGGGTTGGGTGGTCACCGCCTGCACAGAGACCGGAATGGGTTTGGCGGCGGCCGGCGTGGCGGCCTGACGGCTACAGCCGGCCACTACAACGGCCAACAGGAGCGCGGCGCAAAAACGCGCGCTGGGTCGAACAAGCATCGGAACATCCTGGCGGGGTACGTCGAAAGTTTAACGACCTAGCCGCCATGGAGTTGGCAGAAAGGGCGCGCTTGCACCATGACCAAAGACCCTTGCCGTCGTCAGCGCGATGCGCTGGTCAGCGGTCCAGCCCGAGAAACTCAAGCACCTGGTGCGCCAGCGCCTCTACATTCTCACCATCGGCGTGAAGATGGATCTCCGGCGCGTCCGGCGCCTCGTATGGCGAATCGATGCCGGTGAAGTTGGGGATCTGCCCGGCCCGCGCCTTGCGGTACAGCCCCTTCACGTCGCGCGCTTCGGCGACCGCGAGCGGCACGTCCACGAACACCTCGACGAATTCCCCGTCGTCGAACCGCTCGCGCGCCAGTTGCCGTTCGGCACGGAACGGCGAAATGAAGCTCACCAGCACGATCAGGCCCGCGTCGGCCATCAGCCGCGCCACTTCGGCCACGCGGCGGATATTTTCCACGCGGTCTTCGTCGGTGAAGCCCAGATCGCGGTTGAGCCCGTGGCGCACGTTGTCGCCGTCCAGGATGAAGGTGTGATGGCCCAGTGCGTGCAGCCGCTTGTCCACCAGATTGGCGACGGTGGATTTGCCCGCCCCGGACAAGCCGGTGAACCACAGCACGCGCGGAGTCTGGCCCTTGATGTACGCACGCGCGGCGCGGTCCACGTCCAGATGCTGCCAGTGCACGTTGCCGGCGCGGCGCAGCGCAAATTGCAGCGTCCCGGCGGCGACCGTGGCGTTGCTCTGCCTGTCGATCAGGATGAACCCGCCGAGCACGCGGCTGCGCGCATACGGCGAAAACGCGATGGGCTCGTCCAGCGCCAGATTGCAGTAGCCCACCTCATTGAGCTCCAGCCGCTTGGCGGCCAGGCGCTCCTGCGTGTTCACATCGACCTTGTGCTTGATCTCGCTGATGCTCACGGTGACCGTGCGGGTGCCGATCTTGAGCCAGTACGGGCGGCCCGGCAGCAACGCGGCATCATCCATCCACAGCAGATGCGCAGCGAACTGGTCGGCCACTTCCGGTGGGTCGTCGATGGCGGCGATGATGTCGCCGCGACTGATGTCGATGTCTTCGCGCAAGGTCAGCGTCACGGCCTGTCCGGCGCGTGCGCTGCCCACCTCGCCATCGGCATCCAGCACCGATGCCACCTGCGCGCGGCGCCCCGATGGCACCACCACCACCGCATCGCCCACGCGCACCTGCCCGGACGCGATGGTGCCGGCATAGCCACGAAACTGCGAATTGGGGCGATTGACCCACTGCACCGGCAGACGGAACCCGCTATCGGCTTCGGGCGCCAGTTGCACTGTTTCGAGATGCTGCAGCAGATACGGCCCGCCATACCACGGCATCCGCGTCGAGGCGCTGGACAGATTTTCGCCAGCCAATGCCGACAGCGGAATGCACTGCACATCGGCAATGCCCAGCTGCGCGGCCAGCACGCGATAGGCATCGGCGATCTCGGCGAACACCTGTGCGTCGTAATCCACCAGATCCATCTTGTTGACCGCCAGCACCACATGGCGAATGCCCAGCAACGACACGATGTAACTGTGTCGGCGCGTCTGCGCCAACAGCCCCTTGCGCGCGTCCACCAGCACCACCGCAACATCGGCGGTGGATGCGCCGGTGGCCATGTTGCGCGTGTACTGCTCATGCCCCGGGCAATCGGCGACGATGAACTTGCGCTGGTCGGTATCGAAGTAGCGATACGCCACATCGATGGTGATGCCTTGTTCGCGCTCGGCGGCCAGCCCATCCATCAACAACGCATAGTCGATACTCGCGCCCTGCGTGCCATGCCGGCGGCTATCGCTTTCCAGCGCCGCCAGTTGATCGTCGAACAGCCGCTTGCTGTCGTACAACAAGCGCCCGATCAATGTGCTCTTGCCGTCATCCACGCTGCCGCAGGTGATGAAGCGCAGCAACGGCTTGGATTCGTGTCGATGCAGGTAGGCGCCGATGGCGCCGGGATTGGGGAGTCGGGAATCGGGAATCGCAACGGCGGCCTCCTCCCTCATCGCGTTCGCGGCCAACTGCTGTTGCGATTCCCCATTCCCGATTCCCGATTCACTGCCCATCAGAAATATCCCTCAAGCTTCTTCTGCTCCATCGATGCACCCGGCGCATGATCGATCATGCGGCCCTGGCGTTCGGAGCTGGTGCTGACCAGCATTTCGGCGATCACCGCTTCCAGCGTGTCTGCAGTCGATTCGATCGCGCCGGTCAGCGGATAGCAGCCCAGCGTGCGGAAGCGCACCGAGCGCAGTTGCGGGGTCTCGCCGTCGTGCAGCGGCAGGCGATCGTCGTCGACCATGATCCAGGCACCGTCGCGTTCCACCACCGGACGCGGCGCGGCGAAATACAGCGGCACCACCGGAATTTTCTCGCGGTAGATGTACAGCCAGATATCCAGCTCGGTCCAGTTGGACAACGGAAACACGCGCACGCTCTCGCCGGGTTTGGTGCGCGCGTTATAGAGATTCCATAGTTCGGGACGCTGATTCTTGGGGTCCCAGCGATGGCGTGCGTTGCGGAACGAGAACACGCGCTCCTTGGCGCGTGATTTCTCCTCGTCGCGGCGCGCTCCGCCAATGGCCGCATCGAAGCCGCCCTGCTCCAGCGCCTGCTTCAACCCCTGGGTCTTCATCACATCGGTATGCACCGCCGCGCCATGGCTGATCGGGCCGATCCCCTGTTCGATACCGTCCGGGTTGATGTGCACGCGCAGGTCCACGCCGGTCTCGGCGGCGCGGCGGTCGCGGAAGGCGATCATCTCGCCGAACTTCCAGCGCGTGTCCACGTGCAACAACGGGATCGGTGGCGACGACGGGGCAAACGCCTTGAGCAGCAGATGCAGCAGCACCGAGCTGTCCTTGCCCACCGAATACAGCATCACCGGGGCCCGGAATTCGGCGGCGACCTCGCGCAGGATGTGGATGCTTTCGGCCTCGAGTCGGTCGAGGTGGGACAGGGGCTGCAGGGTCATCGGAGCGTCGGGGGCGTGAGCAGCAGGGCCCACCCATGGTAGGCCATGGCAGCGCAGTGTGTGGCGGAGGCGATATCCGGCTGAAATAAGCGCCCGGCATAACGCGATAACCGGTGGTCCTTTCTGGCGGCGGCGGCGCTTCCCTACCATCACTGGTCTCATCGATGCCCCACGGACCCGAATGACCGCCGCCAGTTCGACGCTACCGCCCAGCCCCTTGCCCGACGAGCGCAAGGCGCTGCTGGACCGGTTGGTGGACGGCCTGGATTCGGCATCGCTGTGGTGGCTGTCCGGCTACACCGCCGGACTGGCGCAAGGCCAGCCGCCGCGCTCGCTGGCGGTACTGCCGGGCGGCCAGCCGCACGCCGTGGCGCAGGAAAGCCAGCGCCTGACCGTGCTGTACGGCAGCCAGACCGGCAACGCGCGCAGGGAAGCCGAGCGCCTGGCGGCCGAGGCCGACGCTGCGGGCCTGAGCGTGCGCCTGCAGCGTGCGGACCAGTACCCCACCCGCGAACTGGCCGGCGAGCGCCTGCTCTATGTGGTCATCAGCACCCAGGGCGAAGGCGACCCGCCGGACGATGCGATCGGCCTGGTGGAATTTCTGGCCAGCCGGCGCGCGCCCAAGCTACCCGAGCTCAACTACGCCGTGCTGGGGCTGGGCGATTCCAGTTACGCGGATTTTTGCGGTATCGCAAAGCGCATCGACGACCGCTTGGCCGAACTCGGCGGCAGCCGCGTGCTGGCGCGTGGCGAAGCCGATCTGGATATCGACAGCGTGGCTGCGCCCTGGCGTGCACAAGCGCTCAAGCATGCGCGCGAGCACCTCAAGAACGGCCCGCCCTCGGCCACCGTCACGCCATTGCGCAGCGGCGTGGCCGCGCCGGTGTGGTCGCATCAACACCCGTTCCCCGCCGAGCTGCTGGCCAACCAGATCATCAGCGGGCGCGACTTCAAGGGGCCGGGGTTCCGCGTCTATGCATCGCCCGGCAAGCGCGTGCGTCACCTGGAACTGTCGCTGGAAGGCAGTGGGCTGAGCTACGCGCCCGGCGATGCGCTGGGCATCCGTCACCGCAATCCGTCCGCGTTGGTGGATGCGGTGCTGCAGACCTTGCGCCTGGATGGTCATGCCCCCGTCACCATCGGCGAAGAGACTCTGCCCTTGAACGAGTGGCTGGCCACCCGGCGCGAACTGACCAAGCTGTCGCGGCCGCTGTTGGCCGCACACGCCGAGCGTGCGCGCGCCGACGACCTGCAGGCGCTACTCACCCCGACCCAGACTGCCGGCCTGGCGTCGTTGCTCGCCGATCATCAAGTGATCGACGTGCTGCGACGCTGGCCGGCGGCTTGGGACCATGACGGCCTGCTGGCCGCCTTGCGTCCGCTCACTCCACGCCTGTATTCGATCGCCTCCAGCCGCAAGCGCGTGGGCGAGGAAGTGCACCTGGTCGTGGACGAACTCCGTTACCACGCGCATGGCCATGCCCATCTGGGCTCGGCCAGCGGCTTTCTCGCCGCCCTTGTCGAAGGCGACAGCGCACCGGTCTATATCGAGCCGAACGAACGCTTCCGGGTGCCGCCCGATCCGGATCGCGACATCGTGATGATCGGTCCCGGCACCGGCGTGGCACCGTTTCGCGGCTTCGTGCAGGAACGCGCCGAAACCGGCGCCAAGGGCCGTAACTGGCTGTTCTTCGGCGCCCAGCATTTCACTACCGATTTCCTGTATCAGGCCGAGTGGCAACAGGCCTTGCAGCGCGGCGAACTGCACGCGCTGGACCTGGCGTTCTCGCGCGACCAGGCGGAGAAGATCTACGTACAACATCGCCTGCGCGCGCGCGGCGCCGAGGTCTATGCCTGGCTGCAAGGCGGCGCGCATCTGTATGTGTGCGGGGCCATCGGCATGGGCAAGGACGTGCATGCCGCGCTGCTGGATATCGTCGCCACCCACGGCGCCCTGGATGCGGAAGCCGCCGCCGCGTATCTCACCCGTTTGCAAGTGGAGGGGCGGTATGCGCGCGATGTCTATTAGTGCCGGGAATCGGGAGTGGGGAATCGGGAATCGGTACAGCCCGCACCTGAGTTTTTCCGGCAGACCAGCCAGCTTTTTACGATTCCCTATTCCCCATTCCCGATTCCCATGACCCATTCCGTCGAAGACATCAAATCCGAAAGTCGCCGTCTGCGCGGGTCGCTGGAACAGAGCCTGGCCGATGCGGTGACCGGCGCGTTGCGCGAGGACGATCAGACGCTGATCAAGTACCACGGCAGCTACCAGCAGGACGATCGCGATATCCGCGATGAGCGGCGTCGGCAGAAGCTCGAACCGGCGTATCAGTTCATGATCCGCACGCGCACGCCGGGCGGGGTGATCTCGCCCACGCAGTGGCTGGCGCTGGATGGCATCGCTACGCGGTACGCCAATCACTCGCTGCGCATCACCACCCGCCAGGCATTCCAGTTCCATGGCGTGATCAAGCGCGAACTCAAGGCGACCATGCAGGCGATCAACGCGACCTTGATCGATACACTGGCCGCCTGCGGCGATGTCAATCGCAATGTGCAAGTGGCCGCCAACCCGCTGCTGTCGCAGGCGCATGCCACGCTGTATGCCGATGCCGCGCGGGTGTCCGAGCACCTGTTGCCCAACACCCGGGCGTATTACGAGATCTGGCTGGACGAAGAACGTGTATCCGGCTCCGGCAGTGAAGAGGAACCGATCTACGGCGACCGCTATCTGCCGCGTAAGTTCAAGATCGGTTTCGCCGCACCGCCGCTCAACGATGTGGACGTGTTCGCCAACGACCTGGGCTTTATCGCGATCCTGCACGCGGGTGAGTTGCTCGGCTACAACGTCAGCATCGGCGGCGGCATGGGCGCCAGCCACGGCGATGCGGAAACCTGGCCGCGCGTGGCCAATGTCATTGGGTTTGTCAGCCGCGATCAGCTGCTGGATGTCGCCACCGCCGTGGTCACCACCCAGCGCGACTTCGGCAACCGGGCGGTACGAAAACGCGCGCGCTTCAAGTACACCATCGACGATCACGGCCTGCACACCATCGTGGCCGAGATCGAACGGCGTGCAGGCTTTGCGCTGCAACCTGCAAGGCCGTTCGCCTTCGAGCACAACGGCGATCGTTATGGCTGGGTCGAGGGCGAACACGGGCTGTGGCACCTGACCCTGTCGCTGCCGGCCGGGCGCATCGCCGATACCGACACCGTTGCGCATCTGAGCGGCCTGCGCGCGATTGCGCAATTGAACGTTGGGCAATTCCGCATGACGCCCAACCAGAACCTGGTCATCGCCGGCATACCGGCCGACGCACGCGCGCGCGTCGATGCCCTGGTTGCGCAACACGGCCTGGATGCCGGCAATCGCGCACCCACCGCGCTGGCGCGTGGCGCGATGGCCTGCGTGGCGCTGCCCACCTGCGGCCTGGCGATGGCCGAAGCCGAGCGGTATCTGCCCGACTTCAGCGCGGCCTTGCAGCCGCTGCTGGAGCGGCACGGCTTGGCCGACACCCCAATTGTGTTGCGCCTGTCCGGTTGCCCGAATGGGTGCTCGCGCCCGTATTTGGCCGAGATCGCGCTGGTCGGCAAAGCCCCGGGGCGCTACAACCTGATGCTCGGCGGCGATCGCCGTGGCCAGCGCTTGAACACGCTGTACCGCGAAAACATCACCGAAGCGGAGATCCTCGCGGAACTGGAGCTATTGCTGGCCCGCTATGCGGCCGAACGCGACCAGGCCGGCGACGAAGGCTTCGGCGATTTCCTGCATCGCCGTGGCCTGATCGCCCTGCCGCCCTATCCCACGCACCGTCACCTCGACCTGGAATTGCTCGCATGACCGCGCTGCCAGCTGCATCGATCGCACTTTCCGCGCTGGACGACCTGGACACACTCAACGCGCAGCTGGAAGGCCTGCGTGCCGACGAACGCGTGGCCTGGGCGTTGCAGCACGGCCCGCAGGACGCGGCGCTGTCGTCCAGCTTCGGCGCGCAATCGGCGGTCACGCTGCACCTGCTCACCCAGCAGCGCCCCGACATTCCGGTGATCCTGATCGACACCGGCTACCTGTTCCCGGAAACCTACCGCTTCGCCGACACGCTGGCCGACCGCCTCAAGCTCAACCTCAAGGTGTATCGCCCGCTGGTCAGCCGTGCCTGGATGGAGGCGCGCCATGGTCGCTTGTGGGAACAAGGCATGGTGGGGATCGATCAGTACAACAATCTGCGCAAGGTCGAGCCGATGCGGCGCGCCCTGGACGAGCTCAACGTCGGCACCTGGTTCACCGGCTTGCGCCGTAGCCAGTCCGGTGGACGCGCACAGACGCCGATCGTGCAGAAGCGTGGCGAGCGCTACAAGATCAGCCCGATCGCCGACTGGACCGACCGCGACGTGTGGCAATACCTGCAGGCGCACGACCTGCCGTATCACCCGCTGTGGGAACAAGGCTACGTGTCGATCGGCGACTTCCACACCACCCGCCGCTGGGAACCGGGCATGCGCGAAGAAGACACGCGCTTCTTCGGGCTGAAGCGCGAGTGCGGCATCCACGAAGACATCTGATCAACCGCGCTGCATCCGGCCGAACCAGTACCGATCCAGCAGCCACATCAGCAGCAACGATGCACCGACCAGCGGGAAGATCAGCCCGCAGATCACCAGTGCCAGCATCAGACCGCGCAGCGTGCGCGGATCGGCCGGCAATGGCGGCACGCCCAGTCCACCGACCGGGCGACGTTTCCACCACATCACCGCTGCGCTCACGCACAGCAGCACGATCGCCGCGCAGGCCAACAGCAGGATCAGTTGATTGGCAGTGCCGTATTGCTGGCCCAGATGCACATTGATGCCCCATTCCAGCGCGCGCCCCACCGGACCGTAGTCGCCGTAAGTCATGTCGAGCAGCACCGCCCCGCTGTATTGGTCCAGATGGATCACCCGCTGACGTTGCAGGTCGGCTGGATATACCGAGGCGGTATACACGCCGGTCGCGCCACGCGGCGGCGACACGCTATAGCCCGGCACGATGCCGAGCGCATCGAAGCGTGCCATCGCCGCATCCAGCCCAATCGCGCCAATCCCCGGCGCAGCGACACTGCCGACGCCACCGTGAGCTGCATGTTCTGTGTGCTCTGCGCCTTCAGTGGGCTGCGAATGTTCCGAATGTTCCAAGTGCTCCGAATGTTCCGAGTGTTCTGCTAGCGCGAAGCGGGGTGTGGAATGACGATCGGCCGCACGCATCGCATCCGCCTGCGACCCGCCCGCTTGCCCGTCATGCAAGCGTTCCTCCTGCGCGCCAGGCCCACGTCCCGGCACGCCAGACTCCGGGACGCGCGCCTGCCGCAACGACCACGCCGGATCGGTGGTATCGACCAGCCGCTGCTCCGACATCGGCTGCTGCACCCGCAGACCGGCCGGATACCCGAAATCATGCCCATTGACCCAGCGATTGACCTGCGCGCCCCACAGCCACGACCACGGCATTCCGGTCAGCGCTAGGAACAGCAATACCGCGCCAACGCCCGCACCGGTGACCGCATGCAGGTCGCGCCAGAACAGCCGCTGCGCCGGCTTGCCGCGCACGCTGACCACCCCGCCACGGCGCCCGCGCGGCCACCACAGATACACGCCGGTCAGCACCAGCACGATCGCCCAACCCGCCGCCATCTCGATCAGCCCGCGCGCAAATGGCCCGATCAACTCAAGACTGTGCAACCGACGGATCGTCCAGGCCAGGGTGCCATGCTCGGGCAACGTACCGAGCACGCGTGCACGATACGGATCGACATAGGCCACCTGGCGCACACCATGCGCATCGACCAAGCCGATTTCGGCGCTGGCATCTGCCTGCCTGGGCGTGGTGTAGCGAAACACCGTGCCGCCATAGCGGCGCTGCGCCGCATCGACCAAGCGCTGCGCGGAGACGCGCACCTCGCCCACCGGCACGACTTTCAACGCATGATGCACGCTGCGATCGATCGCATCCTGGTACAGAAACGCCGCACCGGTCAGCGCCAGCCAGATGATGAAGGGCAGCACCAGCAGACCGGCGTAGAAATGCCAGCGCCACACCGCGCGATAGAAGCGCCAGCGGCTGTCCTGGCTCGTCTGCGCACGCGCGCCCTCTGCCGTCGATACGCGCATCAGAAGCTCCAGTCCCACGACAGCGACAGCGCACGCCCATCGCCTGGCGAATAGCCGGAACTGCCGCTGTCGTACCAGGCGTACACATACGCGCGGTCGGTGACGTTACGCAGCTGCGCACTGAGCGCATGACGCGCATTCAGCGTCCAGCGCGCGCCCAGATTGAGCAAGGCGTAGCCACCGGTGCGGCCCAGCGTATTGCTGCGTTCCAGGTAGTAGTCGCCTTGCGCATTGCCCCACGCGCTCAACTGCACCGCCGGATTGAGCTGCCACTCAAGCCCGGCGGTCGCCAGCCAGTGCGGCACGTTTTCGATCTCCTTGCCGCGCGTGGCCGGCGCGCTGGGGTCGGGTGTGGCGATGCTGGCCTTCTGCCGCGAATACGACATCCACGCACGCCAGTGTTCGGCCGGTTGCAGATTCACTTGCGCATCCCAGCCGCGCCGCAACGTGCGTCCGACGTTGGCGACATCGCCGACGCCGGCAACCCCGTTCACGCCCAGAATGGTCGCCACTTCGCCGGAGGCGCGTTGCTCCCAGTACGCCACGCGTCCATCCAGCAGCGCCGATGGCGCGAACTTGAAGCCGGCCTCCCAACCGTCGTTGATCGATGGCCCCAGGTTGCCTGGCTGGCGCCGATACGCACCATCGCCACTGCCGATCTGAAACGTGCGGCCCCAGTTCGCGTACACGCTGCTCTGCTCGGCCAGTTGATAGCTGGCACTGAACTTGGGCTGCTTGATCGTGCCGTAGTCGTAGGTGGGTGCGTACAGGCCGGCGAGGATATCGTGCAGTTCGCCATCGACGCGATCGATGCGATAGCCCGGCACCAACTGCAGGCGCGCAAGCGGTGTCAGCACCGCCTGTACATAGGCGCCGCGTGTACGCAGGTCGTAATCCCAATCGCGCAATTGGGCACCGCGCACACGTGCCGCAGTGCGGTAACGCTGCGACTGGTTGTCCTGCCACTGCGCATCCACGCCGGCTTCGAGCTTGGCGGCCAGCGCGCCCCACGCCGGTTGCCAGTTGCCGCGCAACAACAGCCCGCGATGGGTTTCATCGGTATCGCGTTCCTGCTGCAAACCCGCTTCGGAAAACCGTACCCAACGCTGATTGCGGTAGTCGTTCTGGTAGGCCTTCGCGCTCCATTGCGCATCGGCAGCCAGCGTGCCATCGGCATGCAACGCGGTCTGCCGCACTCGGCGCTCGCTGCGATCGTCTTGCGCATAGGTCGGCGAACTGCGTGGCGCCGCACGTGCGGTGGCCGCATCCAGATAGCCGGCTTCCAGCGCGTGGTTATCGAAGTAACGCGTGGTCAGCCCGGCACGAAACGCGCCATCGGGGTCGGTGTAGAACCACTTGCCTGCGACGCTGCGTTTGCGGGCGTCGGCATGGTCGCGGTAACCATCGGAGTCGCGCCAGGCAAGCACATAGTTCTGACTCCACGCACCGTGTTCGATGCCCTTGCTCAGCTGCACCTCGCGCGCACCGAAGCTACCGCCGGTGACGCTCAAGCGGCCATCGTTGCCGCCGGTACGCGTCAGCACATCCACACTGCCGGCGATTGCGTTCAAGCCATAACGCGCATCGTTGGTGCCGCGCACGATCTCGATCGCGCTGATGTCCTGCGCAAACACCGCATCCAGATACGGCATACCGCCCGCGTTGTCGTTGCTGGGAATACCGTCGATCAGCAGCTTCACCGCATTGATACGCCCTTCGCCATTGAAACCGCGGAACGAAAACCGCCCCGCATCGGTGCCCATCCGGAACTGGGTCACCTGCACACCCGGCGCACGCATCAGCAATTCCCAGCTGTAGTCCACGTGTTGATCGTGCAGCAGCTCGCCACCGATCACATCCACCGAACTCAGCACGCGCGCCGTACTCGGGCTGCGCTGGGCCTGCGCGCTCACCTGCACCTTGCCCAGCGTCAACGCCGCATCCTGCGCCTGCACACCGCAGGCCGGGCCCCACACCAGCGCCAACGACGGCGCGTACCACATCGTTTTCAACAACCGTAAACGCATGACCAAACCCTTTGCCGTGCCGGCACGGCACCACCGCCGTGCACCGCAGCGACTGCGGCGGGCACGGGCATCACTCGATCGGGGAACGCGTCGCCCTTCCCTGACGTGCCTGCAGGCCGAGCTTGCGGGCCTTTATGGTCACGATGGATGGAACAAACGCTCGCACTGGGGCAAGACGTGGCGCGTGTGATGCCGGTTGAGAGGCGATGCATCGGCCGGCAACGGGACCAGACCGGTGCCGCGTGCCGCCGACGTTGGCTGGCCGCCAACGCAGACGCAGTGCACGCCGCGTGCCGCCAACGACCACCTACCGGCAATCGCCCTGTAGCGCGTCGAAACTGCGGTACGCGTCATCTCAACGCGTCACGGGCCGCTTCGCACCCACCTCAAAGGGAATCACACGTGCCGAGCGTGCAGCGGCGGCCCGCGTGCCCCAAGGCCAGCCCAGCGCAGGGCCGACCACGTCCGCGTCTTGACGTGTACCGCAACCGGCGATGGCCGCAGTTGCAGCAGGCACAGCACCACCAGCGCCAGCCATGGCAGCAGGCGCGCAGCCAGTCCGCAGTAATCGCAGGCTTGGCCGTGCGTGGCCGCGTCGTGGTCACCGGCGTGTTGCCGGATCGCTGGCGCGCTGTCGTACTGGGACGCCACAGGCTGCATCGTCATGGCCGGATGACCGGCGTGCAGCGCGCCGGCGGCCTGTTCCGGCGCGCTTACGCACATCGGCTCGGAGGGCCGCGCCTGGCTCCAGCGGCTGATCAGCGGCGCCACCAGCATCAGCGCCACCGCCAGAAAGGCAAGCAGGTGCAGCCAACGGTGGTCACGCAGCGAACGCATCGGGCGAGTGTAAGCCGCCGATACCGCAGGCGCGATGGGCGCGGCCGGAGACGCGACCAGATGTCGCACCCCGCCGACGGCCTGCGTGGCCAGCTGCAGTGCCCTACCCATTCCTTCAGCCCAGCACTATCCACCGGACCGCCACACACCATGCGTCATCACCGATATGCGCTCGCGCCCGGTTGCCCGCGCTGGCGGTCACAGTTCCCATTGCGGGCGTGACCGTGCACACATGCCGGGCCTGTCCATGCCCTATGCTTATCGCTCTCTTTTTTCGCATCCTGCGCGCGCATGAGCATCGTCCTGTCCGATCCAGCGGCTGAGCCGCTTCCCTGCGCGCCAAAACCGCCCAGCGAAGCGATGCGTCTGCAGGCGCTACGTAGTTACGGCATTCTCGATACCCCCCGTGAGGCGGCCTTTGAGGACATCACCCGGCTGGCGTCGATCATCTGCCAGACCCCGATCGCCCTGATCAGCCTGGTGGACGCCGACCGCCAGTGGTTCAAGAGCGAGCGCGGCATGGGCGAGCGCGAGACGCCACTGTTCAAGTCGATGTGCGCGCATGCGCTGCTGGACAACGACGTGCTGGTGGTGCCCGACACGCGCCGCGACGTTCGCTTTGCGCGCAACCCGCTGGTCACCGGCGAATCGCCGCTGTATTTCTATGCCGGCGCACTGCTCAAAACCGCCGACGGCCTGCCGTTGGGCACGGTCTGCGTGCTGGACCGGCAACCGCGCCAACTCACCGACGAACAGGTCGAAGCGCTGAAGGCGCTGGCACGCCAGACCATGGCGCAGCTGGAACTGCGCCGCGCGCTGCTGCTTGCCGAAGAGTCCGATCGCTACCGCAGCCGCCTGATGGCCATCGCCGGGCATGACCTGAAGACCCCGCTGCGCACTGCCGCCTACGCCATCGACAAGATGCGCCGGCATGCCAATGTCGAATCCATTCCGAACCTGGTGACCGCACGCGACGCCATCGGCCTGGTGGCGCGCAGCCTGGACGAGCTGGCCACGCTGGCGGCAGCCAGCAAGACCGCCACACCGGATATGCAGTCGATCCCGCTGGAAGATGTCGTACATGCGGTGCTGGGGGTGTGGCGGCAACCGGCGATCGACAAGGGTCTGTCGCTGCGCCATGTGCCCACCTCGCTACGTGTGCGCAGCCACCCCACCTTGCTGACCACCTTGATCGGCAACCTGGTCGGCAATGCCATCAAGTACACCGAGCGCGGACGCGTGCTGGTCGGCACCCGGCGCCGGCCCGGCCATGCGGTGGTGGAAATCATCGACAGCGGCATCGGTTTGAATCTGGATCAGCCCGAGCAGGTGTTCCAGGCATTCCGCCAGGCCGACCCGCGTAGCGACGGGCTCGGCATCGGGCTGTGGATCGTGCACCGCACCGCCGAAACGCTCGGCTGCGAGATCGATGTCCGCGCGCGTGCGCAGGGTGGCACCTGTTTCTCGGTGCGTATCCCGCTGGCCTGAGTCCAGGCGTTTCCAGCGGTGCGCACGGCGGCGCGCCAAGCGGTTGCGCAGGGCCACTGTGGTATTCCGGCGCGGCATGCCGCTCGCACGGCGGCCACGTTGGCGACAGACCGACGGCATCGTGGCGCCGACGTCATGTCGCGCAAAAAAAAGGCGGATCCAGGCTCCCGACCTGGATCCGCCGCCAAGCACGCCAGGCCTCTCCCCAGGGACCCGGGTGCGCCAGCCGCGTCGTCGCGCAGCCTCGCGCAACGATGATGCGACAGCGCTAGCAACCCTCGACGACACCCAAACCGACCGACCCTGCGCTCTCTGCATTGCCGGTCCTGCGCCGTCCACCCCTAGACGTCTGAAAGTGTCGTGTTATGGCTGCTATAAGTATTTACGACAGCGCCACGCCCAACTTGATGGACGTCGATGACGCCGGCCCGGCGGCCCTGACATGGGTAGGGGAAAATCACCGACAGCAAGGCTCCTCACTCGCCAAGCGACGCACGCATCCCCTTGATCGCAATGGATTTTCTTCAGAGCGAACACGCTGCGGCGCAGCAATTTCGGGATTCGGGATTCGGGATTCGGGATTCGGGATTCGGGATTCGGGAGGCGGGAGGCGGGAGGCGGGAGGCGGGAGGCCAAGGATCGCAGCAGCGGTTCCGTCTCCACGCCGATCGACGGAGCCGCATGCCCTGGCTCTCGTAACCCCCACTCCCCCACTCCCGAATCCCCGCACCTCAGGCCTCGAAATCGTCCGCATCCTGACGCGCGAACCATGCCGCCGAGTGCACCTCTTCTGCCGCCACCTCCAGCACCTGCCGCAATACGGCCAGTGGAATCTGTACCTGCGTGCCGCCGGCAGGCAGCGCGATCCACAGCGATTCGTCCTGCGCATCGGCCACGACGGTCAGCACCGCGTGCTCGCGCCCATCCACGGTGGCCGACAGCTGCAACGACATGCCGCCGTCCTGGTCGGGCGACCACAGCCTGCTCAGCGGCGGGCGCAGTGTCTCGTTCATCGGTGGCAGTGCCTCGGGGCTGACAGGGCGGTATGCGTGGGCAGCGCTGAAACGGGAGCGCGCCGCACGTTGGAAGTGCAGTGTACGAGTCTGCAGTGCCTGCGGGCGTCGGACCCGAGCCGCGCAACCCGTGCGGCTGCGCAGTCGCGCCCGCACACGCAACCGCACTCAGCTGGTAATCGTCTGGGTCAGCGATTCCCAGGTCGGGGGCAGCGGCCAGGCCGGGGCCTGGTTGCCGTCCAGCACGCGGCGCAGGTCGCGCTTGTCGATCTGGGGCGCCAGCACATGCACCAAATCCAGCGCGTAGTCGCGCAGCACACGGTCGCGCGGCAGCACCGCCCAGGCGATGCACTCGGCGATCGGCGCCGGTGCCGGCCAGGCGCGCAGGTCCTCGTCGCTGGCGCTGACCGCCATCTCCGCGACCAGGCCCACGCCCAGCCCCGCGCGCACGTAAGTCTTGATCAAATCGGCATCCAGCGCCGTCAACGCGATGCTCGGCTCCAGCCCGACCTGCGCGAACGCGCGCTGCAGCGACGAACCCGGCCGGGTGGAGGATTCGTAGCTGATCAAGGGGTGCTGCGACAGCGCCTGCATGTCCGGCGCGGTGCGCACCTGATCCAGCGGATGGCCGCGCGGCACGATCACCAACCGCCGCCAGCGGTACAACGGTACGGCGATGCCGGCACCGGGTTCGCTACCGGCGGTGCTGACCACCGCGATGTCGGCATCGCCCTGGCTGAGCAGATCCAGCGCCGCACTTTCGGCCGCCTGTTGCAGATGCACGCTCACCTGCGGATAGGCGTGCTTGATCTGCGCCACCGCCGGCGGCAGCACGAAGCGCGCCTGGGTGTGGGTGGTGGTCAGGGTCAGCTGGCCCTGGCTCTCGCGACGTTGGTTGGCCGCATAGGTGCGGATGTTGTTGGCTTCCGACAGCACCGCGCGCGCGCGCTCGATCACCTCCATGCCGGCCGGCGTCACCGCATCCAGGCTGCGGCCCTTGCGCACGAACAGCAGAAAGCCCAGCTCGTCCTCCAGCTGCTTGAGTTGCTTGGACAGCCCGGGCTGGGTGGCATGCACCCGCGCAGCGGCGAGCGTGATGTTGAGCTCGGCATCGGCGATGGCCACCAGGTAACGAAGTTGGGTCAGCGTCATGGGCTTATATCCAAAAAAGCGCGAGGCGCTACAGGGGCTCGACTGTAGAGGAGTTCTACCGGCCAGCTTATAACCGAACGCTATTTTCAGGGCGCATGAAGTCATTTCCGACCGCTATATGCCGGCGTTACGGTCTGGCCCTGTCCTTTCGATGCTATGGCCGTGCCCTCTGTGTTCCCGCTTCTTGCCGACTTGCGTGGCCGTGCCGTCCTGGTGATCGGCGGCGGCGCCGAGGCCGAGCGCGCCACCGCCAACCTGTTGCAGGCCGGCGCGCTGCCGCTGGTGGGCGCACCGGAACTCACCCCGCAACTGCGCCGTTGGGCACAGGCCGGGCAGTTGCGCTGGCTGGCAGGGCGGTTCGACCCGGCATGGCTGGCACTGCCCGAGCAACCGGTGTGGCTGGCGATCGCCGCCAGCGAGGCCGGGGAACTCAATGACGCGCTACGCGCTGCGGCAAGCGCGCACCGCCTGCTCACCCATGACGCCACGCCAGCCGTCACCGCGTCCACGCCACCGCGCGCCCCCACGTACCGCACTGCCGTCGGCACAGTGTCCCCTGGCAGCGTGACCCTGGTCGGCGCCGGCCCTGGCGACCCCGGCCTGCTCACGCGCCACGCCTTGCGCGCGCTCCGCCAGGCCGACGTCGTGCTCCACGACCGCCTGGTCAGCCCGCAGATCCTGCGCCTGGCCCGTCGCGGCGCGCTCTGCGTGGAAGTCGGCAAGGCCGCGCAAGGCCATAGCACCCGCCAGGAGCAGATCCATGCGCTGATGCTCGAACATGCGCGCGCCGGGCGTCGGGTGGTCCGGCTCAAGGGCGGCGACCCGTTCGTGTTCGGCCGTGGCGGCGAAGAGCTGGAATTCCTGCGCGCGCACGGCATCGGCTTCCAGGTCGTCCCCGGCATCACCGCCGCCATCGCCTGCGCCGCCTACGCCGGCATTCCGCTCACCCATCGCGACCACGCGCAATCGCTGCGGCTGATCACCGCGCACTGCAAGGATTCGCTGGACACGCTGGACTGGCAGGCGCTCGGCCAGGAGCACCAGACGCTGGCGTTCTACATGGGCGTGGCCGGCCTGGAGGGCATCCAGCAACGTCTGCTACAGGCCGGCCGCGCGCCCACCACACCCTTCGCGCTGGTGGAAAACGGCTCGCGCCCGCAGCAACGCGTGGTCACCGGCACCCTCGCCAGCCTGGCCGTCACCGCGCAGCAGCACGCCGTGCGCGCCCCGGCCTTGCTGATCCTGGGCGAGGTCGCCGGGCTGGCCGCCAGCTTGCATTGGTACGGCGCGCCGCCGTTGACCGGTCCCCCGCTGCTGCACTCACCCATCGCAACGCCCCACGCGCCCACACTTGCCCACGCAGCCTGATTCCGACGGAGACCCCATGGCCCTGTACGACAACATCCTCGACACCATCGGCCGCACCCCGGTGGTCAAACTCCATCGCCTCGCGCCCGAGCACGTGACCCTGTACGTCAAGGTCGAGTCGTTCAATCCGGGCGGCTCGGTCAAGGACCGCCTGGCGCTGGCGATCATCCTCGATGCCGAACAGCGCGGCCTGCTCAAGCCCGGCGACACCATTGTCGAAGCCACCTCCGGCAACACCGGCGTGGCGCTGGCGATGGTGGCCGCCGCGCGCGGCTACAAGTTCGTCGCCACCATGGTGGAAACCTTCTCCATCGAGCGCCGCAAGCTGATGCGCGCCTACGGCGCCAAGGTCATCCTGACCCCGGCCGCCGAGCGTGGCAGCGGCATGGTGCGCAGGGCCAAGGAACTGGCCGAGGAACACGGGTGGTTCCTGGCCAGCCAGTTCGCCAATCCGGCCAATCCCGCCTATCACCGCAACACCACCGCCGCTGAAATCCTGCGCGACTTCGCCGGCCACCGGCTGGACCATTTCGTTACCGGCTGGGGCACCGGCGGCACGCTCACCGGCGTGGGCGAAGTGCTGCGCGTGGCCCGCCCCGAGGTGCGCATCACCGCCACCGAGCCGGCCGGCGCTGCATTACTGCAGGGCCAGGACTGGAAGCCGCACAAGATCCAGGGCTGGACCCCGGATTTCGTGCCGGAAGTACTCAATCGCGACGTCGCGCATGAAGTGCTGAGCGTGGAAGACACCGACGCGATCAGCGTGGCCCGCCGCCTGGCCGCCGAAGAAGGCATCTTCACCGGCATTTCCGGCGGCGCCACCGTCGCCACCGCACTGCGCGTGGCCGACAGCGCAGTGCCCGGCGCGGTGGTGCTGGCGATGCTGCCCGATACCGGCGAGCGGTATTTCTCCACCCCGTTGTTCGCCGACATCAACGAAGGCTCCGACGACGACTGGCTGGCCGGCCTGCCCTGATCGCTCGCCGCGTCTGTCTGCATCGCCAAGGCCGCGCATTGGACGCGGCCTTTTTCATGCGCCCGGTAGAAAGGCAGGCACGCCGGGCGCTACAGGATTTCGCAAGCCATTGGCTGCCACACCCTGCGCAGAACGGCACGCGCACACTGACGTGCATGTCAAGGAAACGTTAGGATGGCGACCCTCATGCAGGGAGAGACGTTGTGAGCAACAGGCCGTATGGACACAGCAACAGCCGCGCCTGGCGCGCACCATGGCTGGTCAAGATCACCTCCCCTGTGCACTTCGCGCTGGCGCTGGGTCTGGGCGCCTGGCTGCAACGCATGTTGGACCTGCCCTTGCCCGCACCCACGCCATTGGCCTGGATCGAATTGGCAGGTGGCGTGATTGCCAGCCTGGGGCTGGCATTGGCAGTGAGTTGCTTCATCCTGTTCGCGCGGCGGCGCACCACCATCATGCCCAGCGGACACCCATCGCGGCTGGTGCTGGATGGCCCGTATCGCTTCACCCGTAACCCGATGTACCTGGCACTGGTGCTGAGCTACGTCGGTCTGTGCCTGCAGCTAGGGTTGCTGTGGGCGGTCGCGGTCTTGCCGCTGCCGTGGTTGGCCTTGCAGCTGTACGTCATCCCATTTGAAGAAGCGCGTCTGCGCACCGAATTCGGCCGCCATTACAACGACTACTGCCTGCGCGTCCGACGCTGGTTGTAGGAGCGCGGAGGGTGCCAAGACACCTGCCTGGCGATTGAGCGGAACGATCACCGCAGCGCGTTGATGCCGCTGGCCGACGACACAGAAACAGCGCCCGCCCGGCAGTCGCAGCGCATGAGATGAATGGGCAATAGCGTGCATGCTCCGCAGTGCTTACCCATCACGCCCCCATCATGCAAATCCCATAATTATCACGCCATGAGAATTGAAGTCTGGCAAGGCGACATCACAGAACTCGACGTGGACGTCATCGTCAACGCCGCCAATGAATCATTGCTGGGCGGTGGCGGCGTCGATGGTGCCATCCATCGTGCGGCCGGCCCGCGCTTGCTGGAAGCCTGCGAAGCATTGCCGCAGGTGCGCCCGGGCGTACGTTGCCCCACCGGCGAAATCCGCATCACCGACGGCTTCGATCTCAAGGCACGCCATGTGTTCCATACCGTTGGCCCGGTGTGGCGCGACGGCAAGCACAATGAGCCGGAACAACTCGCCAACTGCTACTGGCAATCGTTGAAGCTGGCAGAGCAGATGATGCTGCATTCGATCGCATTCCCGGCGATCAGCTGCGGCATTTATGGCTACCCGCTGTACCAGGCCGCACGTATCGCGGTTACCGAAACGCGCGATTGGCAACGCTCGCACAAGGTGCCCAAGCACATCGTGCTGGTGGCCTATAACGAAGCGACCTTCAAGGCGTATCAGCAGGCCTTGGCAATGCAGGAGACTGATGCTGCCTGACGGCATCGACACAGAGTTGAAACGACGAGCGCCGCAAGGCGCTCGTTGCGTTTCAGACATGCGTCCTGGCTGGCCGCAATCGAGCATCGCGTACCTGCTCTCAAAGCATTCCGCATCTTCGGCGACCGCCACAGCATGTCGTGCGGCGCTTGCAAGACGGTTGTCCATCCGGTGCTGAAGGCAGCGAGCGATGCGCCATCGGTCCATGTCTATCGCCAACCCGCTCACTTCCACCGCGAGCAGCGAATGAAGTGCTGCACGACGCAATACCACGGGCGTCGGCCACCACGCATATCCATTGCCCACAGGCCAGTCCCTGCGGGCAACGACGCCGTGTGCGATGCCTGATGAAAGCCACGTCACCGCACATCGCACGTTGACCTGGATGCAGGCGGGGCGCGACCGATGCGGTGCGCTTGCTTATCGGTCGGCGCAAAACGCAAGACGCCGGCATCGCTGCCGGCGTCCTGGTATCACGGTCGATCTGGCGTCAGCCGAAGATCAGCCCTTCCACTTGCCCAGCGCGGCCAGGCCGTTTTCCTTGGCGCGCTCATAGATGACCTGCTGCGCCTTGGCGTAATTGCCGGTCATGTCCTTGGCCCACAGCGCCAGGGCAGCCTGCTGCATGGCGCGGCCATACGAGAAACTCAGCGGCCACGGCAGATTGCCAAGCTGATGCATCTCGTTGAGGTGTGCGGTGGACTGCTCGTCGGTCTGGCCGCCGGACAGGAACACGATGCCCGGCAGGATCGCCGGCACGGTCGACTTCAGGCACATCACGGTGGATTCGGCCACTTCTTCGATGCCGGCCTGCTCTTCGCAGCCCTTGCCGGAGATGACCATCGAGGCCTTCAGGATGGTGCCTTCGAGCACGACATTCTGCTCATACAGTGCGCCGAACAGCGAACGCAGCGTGGCTTCGGTGACTTCGTAGCAGGTTTCGATATCGTGGTTGCCGTCCATGATCACTTCCGGCTCGACCATCGGCACCAGGCCCTGTTCCTGGCACAGCGCGGCGTAACGCGCCAGCGCATGCGAGTTGGCCTCGATGCAGGTGCCGGACGGAATGTCTTCGCCGATGTTGATGACCGCACGCCATTTGGCGAAACGCGCGCCCAGCGTGTAGTACTCCTCAAGCCGTGCACGCAGGCCGTCCAGGCCTTCGGTGACCAGCTCGCCCGGCATGCCGGCCAGCGGCTGCGCGCCCTTGTCGACCTTGATGCCGGGAATGATGCCGTGGGCAGTCATGTACTCGGCAAACGGCACGCCGTCCTTGGTCTTCTGACGGATGGTCTCGTCGAACAGGATGGCGCCGGAGATGTAGTCGCTCAGCTTGGGCGTGGTCAGCAGCAGTTCGCGGTAGGCGCGACGGTTTTCTTCGATGTTCTCGATGCCGACGCTGGCAAAACGCTTGGCGATCGTGCTGGTCGATTCGTCGATGGCGATGATGCCCTTGCCCGGGGCGACCATGGCCTGGGCGGTTTCGGCAAGCTGTTCGATGCTCATGTAGTTCCTGTGGCAGCAGCGGGGGAGAACGAAAGTATAGCGACGAAAGTTGCAGACATTCCTTCACGGAATGTCTGCAACCGATTACACGTATGTCGCGTGACGCAATGCGTGCGGCCGGGCACCTCGCTGCGGTCGGCATGCGCCGCGTTGCCGTTTTCGCTGGCGTCGCAGTCCGTGATGTGGGCATCTGCATCGGCCGCAGGCGTGCGGCGGCACGACGTCATGTCGAGGTCGCGCTCACCGCGCTGCCTGACTGCATGAACGCCGCCGCGAAGATGGATTGCGACAGGTTGGTGTGGTGGCACGCGCGCTATGGGTCGGCAGCGCCACGCGTTGTCGCACGGGATGACCGCCTGCGTGCCACGCCTGTACCGCGCAATCAGCAGGGACCGAACACCACACAGCACAACGGCGACCCGCAGGCCGCCGTTGTCGTTCGCTCACGCTTGCCTGTCACTTCACGCATCGCCCGTGGCAGATGCGCAGGCGACACGTCGGGCGTTACAGCTCGCCCAGACCGCTGGCGCGGCCGTCCTCGCCCACTTCCAGCAGACGCAGGGTATTGGTGGCGCCATGGGTTTCCATGTGCTCGCCGCTGGTGAACACCACGCGGTCGCCAGGACCCATGCGCTCGTTCTCCACCAGCAGACGGATCGCCGCACGCGCAGCTTCGCGCGGGGTCAGGCCGCGGCTGTCGAAGCTGATCGGGAACACGCCGCGCATCATCGCCATATGGCGGCGTGCGCCATCGTGACGGGTGAAGGCGTAGATCGGCATGTTGGAACGGAAGCGCGACAGGTACCGCGGCGTGCCGCCGGACTCTGTCAACGCGACCACACCGGCCAGACCGATATGCTCGGACAGGAACATGGTCGCCATTGCAATCGCCTGGTCGGCACGCTGCAGATTGCGTTGCGCCGCTTCGAAATCGGTATCGAATTCGAACTGGCGCTCGGCTCCCAGACAGATGCGCGCCATCGCTTCCACCGCACGCACCGGGTAGGCGCCGGCAGCGGTTTCGGCCGAGAGCATCACCGCGTCGGTGCCGTCGATGACCGCATTGGCCACGTCGAGCACTTCGGCGCGGGTCGGGATCGGACTTTCCACCATCGACTGCAGCATCTGCGTGGCGGTGATCACCACCTTGTTCTGCGCCAGCGACTCGCGAATGATTTTCTTCTGCAGGCCGGGCAATTCGGCATCGCCGATTTCCACGCCCAGATCACCGCGCGCCACCATCACCACGTCGGAGGCTTCGACGATCTCGACCAGGTTTTCGATCGCTTCGGTGCGCTCGATCTTGGATACCAGTGCGGCATCGCAGCCGTGCTGGCGCGCGATGCGGCGCGCATCGTTCATGTCTTCGGCGTTGCGGCAGAACGATACGGCGATGAAGTCCACGCCGATCTTGGCGACGATGCCGATCAGTTCCTTGTCGCGCTCGGTCAGCGCACCGAGCGACAGTCCGCCGCCCTGCTTGTTCAGGCCCTTGCGATCGGACAACACGCCGTCGTTGAGCACGGTGGTGACGATGCGCTGCCCCTGCACTTCGGTCACCTGCAGCTGCACCAGGCCATCGTCGAGCAGCAGCACATCGCCGGCGGCCACGTCCTGCGGCAGGCCGAGGTAGCTGACGCCGACCTGGTGCTGGTCGCCGGCCGGCGCGTTGGCATCGGCCACCAGGTCGAAACGCGCGCCCATGGCGAGTTTGATCTTGCCTTCGGCGAAGCGCTCGATGCGGATCTTCGGGCCGGGCAGATCGGCCAGGATGCCGACCTCGGCGCCGACGCGCACGGCGGCCGCGCGCACTTCGGCCGCGCGCTTGGCCTGGCCGGACGGGTCGCCGTGGCTGAAATTGAGGCGCACCACGTTGACGCCCGCCTTGAACAAGGCCTCCAGCACACCGGGCGGATCCGTCGCCGGTCCGAGCGTGGCGAGAATCTTGGTGCGGCGTTGACGTTCTTTCATGGTGGCCTCCCTGTAAAAGCCGCGAAACTTAACACACGCGTCACGTCCCAAGGATGGCATTGCGGCATAGCCACCCTCGTATTCCGGCATGTCCTATAGACAGTGCGGGACAGTACGTACGCTTTCCGCACGGCGCCCAGGCGCGGCGGGGTGTTGCTGTGGGTTGCCACCCTAACGCGGCGGCGGTGAAGGTCACACGCTTCGGAACGGCCAACACCGCGTGGCGAGCGATTATCAGGCAACGCGCGTCCGTGGCTGGAGGTGACTACGGACGGTGCTTTTTAAGAACCGCCATCAATCCGCCGGCATCCGGCGCCCCGGCTGCGCTCGCCTGACAGTGCGTGCAGCCGGGGTGTCAGTTACGCCTATGCAGCGATCAATGTGCGCAATTGGTCCGGCGCATGTGCGATCGCACCGGCACCGGCGGCGCGCAGCTCGGCGTCGTCACCGAAGCCCCACAACACACCGATGCTATGGATGCCGTGGTGGTTGGCGCCATCGATGTCCATCCGACGGTCGCCGATCATCACGCAGCCGGTCTTGGCGATGTCCAGACGCCGCAGCGCCTCGGCGATCAGGTCCGGCTTGAAGCGGCGCTCGCCGTCCTCGCTGGCGCCGATCACCTCCTCGAAGCACGCACCGAACGGCAGATGCTCGACGATCCGGCGTGCATAGCGCTCGTTCTTCGAGGTCACTACCGCCAGGCGATGACCGGCACGATGCAGGTCGATGACGACGTTGCCGATGCCGTCGAACACGCTGAGTTCGGTCCAGCCCACCGCGTCGTAACGCCCGCGATACGCCGCCAACGCGCGCTGCACCAGCTCCGGATCATCGGGGAAACACTCGCTGAAGCTGTCGCGCAGCGGCGGGCCGATCCATGCGCGCAGGGTCTGCGCCGATGGACGTGGCTGGCCGACTGCGTCGAAGGCATGCACGATGCTGGCGACGATGCCCGGTTCCGAATCGACCAAGGTGCCGTCCAGATCGAAAAACAGCGTGGCTGCAGTCACTTGCCGCGCGCCTCGAGCGCGGCCACCGCCGGCAAGGTCTTGCCTTCCAGGAATTCCAGGAACGCGCCGCCACCGGTGGAGATGTAGGTGACGTCCTTGGCGATGTCGTACTTGTCCACCGCGGCCAGGGTGTCGCCGCCACCGGCAATGGAGAACGCCTTGGACGCGGCGATCGCACGCGCCAGGGTTTCGGTGCCGTGGCTGAAAGGCTCGAACTCGAACACGCCGACCGGCCCGTTCCACACGACGGTGCCGGCGTTGGCGATCAGTTCGGCATAACGCGCGGCGGTCTGCGGTCCGATGTCCAGAATCAGATCGTCGGCCTCGACGGCATCGAGCGACTTCACGCTGGCTTGCGCATCGGGCAGGAACTGCTTGGCGACGACCACATCGGTGGGCAGCGGAATCTCGGCGCCGCGCGTCTTGGCATCGGCCACGATCTGGTTGGCGGTGGGAATCAGATCCGGCTCGCTCAGGGACTTGCCCACGTCATGCCCGGCCGCTGCGATGAAGGTATTGGCGATGCCGCCGCCGACGATCAGCTGGTCGACCTTGTTGACCAGGTTGGACAGCAGCTCCAGCTTGGTGGACACCTTGCTGCCGGCCACGATCGCCAGCAGCGGCTTGGCCGGGTTGTCCAGCGCCTTGGCCAGCGCATCCAGTTCGGCCATCAGCAACGGGCCGCCCGCAGCCACCGGCGCAAAGCGGATCACGCCATGCGTGGACGCCTGCGCGCGATGCGCGGTGCCGAAGGCGTCCATGACGAACACATCGCACAGCGCGGCGTACTTGCGCGCCAGGGTCTCGTCGTCCTTGCCCTCGCCGACATTCATGCGGCAGTTTTCCAGCAACACCACCTGGCCCGGTGCAACCTCGACACCGTCGACCCAGTCGCGTACCAGCGTGACTTCCACACCCAGCAAGGTGGTCAGGCGCGCGGCCACCGGCGCCAGCGAATCTTCTTCGCTCCAGCTGCCTTCCTTGGGCCGGCCCAGGTGCGAGGTGACCATGACGGCCGCGCCCTTTTCCAGCGCCAGTTTGAGGGTGGGCACCGAGGCGGTGATGCGTTGCTCGGAGGTGATCTGGCCGTTGTCGATCGGCACGTTGAGATCCTGGCGGATCAGCACGCGCTTGCCGGAGAGATCGAGGTCGGTCATGCGGACAATGGACATGGGGTCAGCTCGCTAAGTCTGGGGATTGGGGAATCGGGATCGGGGAATCGAAAAAGCAGTTGCTGCGGACTGCTGCGCTCTGGGCGCTGCGCGGGCAGACGGCCTGGGGCAGCCATCGCACGATCGCGTTATGCGCACGTGCGGATCGCGGAGATTGCAGCTTGCCTGTCGCGCATGTCGCCGCCCGTACGGCTGGCGATGCGGGGGATGGTCGGTCAAAGACGACGGGCAATGCGGCTGCCTTGGCGACGGGGGATGCCCATTGTCGGACCTTCCCGTCGCAGCGGCAAACGGTGGTGCGCTGCGTGCGGTCGTCAGGGCGTGCGATTGGCCGCCGAGTTGCGCAGCAGACTCACTGCGAAACCACCGACCAGCAACGCGCCGCCGACCAGCAGCCCCCACAGCAACCACCGTTTCCAGTCGCGCGGGGGAGTGGCCGGCTGCAGTGCGGTATCGCCGGCCAGTGGCTGTGCCTGCGCAGCCACGCTGGCCGGTGCCGGTTGCCATTGCGCACCACGTTCGCGGCGCAGCGCTTGCAGCATCGAGGCCAGTGGCGCGTCGCCGCGTTGCGCACGCGCGCTGCCCGCGGCTACCGCATACGGCGGCTGACCCTGCGCGAGGAACATCAGGCGCTCCGGCTGGTAGCCCACCCGCAGGGTCGGCACCGCAGTGCTGCGCCCTTGCGCGGCAATCAGTCGCCATTGGCGATCGCGTACCGGTGCTGACAACTCTTGCGGCGGCGACGCGGCTGCAGCGCCCTTGCCAAGTCGATACGCCAACCACGGCCCGGCGCGACGCAGCCACGGCGCGTCATCGGCATCGCGGCTTTCCACGATCCATTCGACCGCCTCGGCCTGACCGCCACTGACATCGACCTGCGTGATCGGAAAACGCCCCGGCAAGACATACACCACCGCCGTGTCCTGTGCGGTGCCGCGTAATTCCAGCCACTGCGATTGCGTCGGTGCGGCGATGCCGTCCAGTTCCGCATCGACCGCGCGCAAGGCCGGCAGTTCGCCAGCCACCGGGACGATGCGCAGGTAGCGTGCGCCCTCGTCCAATGCGATGCGGCGTTGCTGTAGGCGCTGGGCCTGATTGTCCAGCGCCATGACCGTGGCGTCCAAGGCAAGCACGCGCCAGTCGCGCAGATCGTCGCTGCCTTCCACACGCAGCCGGGCCTGCACCGGCATATTGCCGTCCCAGTCCAGCCACAGCGCGCGCGGTCGGTCGTGCAAGGCGCTGGCATCGATCAGCCAACTGCCACCGGTACCGGCAGCAGTGGGTGCGCCGGTGGCAAAACGGCCTTCCAGCCGGCGCACGGCGCCACTGGCATCGCGTTCTGCGATCAACTGCAGATCGCCATTGGCAGGTGCCGCACCGGCGGGCAACGCAAACAACGGCAAGCGTTGCCGACGGGGTGCAGCGGCCGGCGCGGTATCCACGGCTAATCGCGCGGACGGCATTTCTTCGCCGCGCGCATCGATCACCGTGACATCGCGCAGCGCCGCATCCTGTGCGCTGCGATAGATCGCCGCGTTCACGCGTAGCTGATACATGCCGGCATCGGAACCGGTCACCTGCAACGGCCACTGTTGGCGATAGTCCTGCCGCACATCGGCTGCCTGCGCCACTAGCGGCACCAACAGCAGCCAACCCCAGTGCTTCGGTTTCATGCGTGATCCTTTTCGACGCCATCGTCTGCGACAACATGCGATTCGGCAGCCACCCGACGCGGCGGTGCCGGCGCCAGATAGCCCACCACGGTGCACAACAGGCCATAGGCCATGAACGAACCGATGCCGAGCAGATTGCCCAGATGCTGGCGGTCGACCAAGACCAGCTTGGCCAACACCAGGCCCATCAACAACGCTCCGCCCAGCCACAGCCCACGCTGACCGCGCCGCGAACCGATCACCCAGCCCAGCACGCCCAGCACGCTCCACACGATGGTCAGGCTGGTCTGCGACAAGGTCGCGCCGATCAAGCTGGCATCCCACGGCACGCCGCCCCAGTGATGCACGCTGTGCAAGGTGCTGCCGGTGATCAACGCCCACCCCAGCACGCCCAGCGCGGTGACACGCCGACGTTGCAGCATCGCCGATGCCTGCGCCGACCACGCCCACCGTGCGAGCAAGGCGAGCACCGCCAGTTGCGCCAGCTCGGCCGGGTTGAGCAAGGGCAACCACGGCAAGGGCGCGGCGCTCACCGGATCCAGCAGCACGATCAACCAACCGATGCCCAGCACCGCGAACAGGCAGCCCAGCAATGCGTTGCGTGCGCGATCGAAGCTGGTTCCCTGCGGCCACGCCAGCCACGGCCACTGCAGCACCCCCACTGCCGCCACGATCAGCCAGGGCGCGGCGAGCAAGGCGCAACGCCACCCAGTTGCGAGTATGAACGTATCGGCCAACCAGGCGGCACCCAACGCCACCACCAACGGCCACAGCAGCCACCAGATGAACTGCGCGGCTACGGCGCCTGCGCCGTGCTGCATGCGCAGGCACCACAGCGCACGCGTGCCCGCCACGGCAAACCCCAACCAGGCCATGGCGCCCCAATGCGCGAAGGGTTGCGTATGCGCATGGCTCTGCCACACCGCCAGCGGCGCAGCCAGCGCCAGCCCGAACATCGCCGTCCACACCAGCACCGTGGCCGGGCGACGACGGTGCACTTCGGCCACCAGCCATACGGTCAGTGCGACAAAGCCCAGCAATAGATCCGGCTCGCTGCGCAGATCGCCGGCAAAACGGAAGATCTCGTGCACACCGCACAACGTCCACCAGCCCAGCCCCCACAGATACGCCACCAGCGCGCGCCGCGGCTGCCCCGCGTCGCGCAGGAACCAGGCACTGGCCAGACCGGCAAGTGCGAGCAGCAAGGTGCTCATGCAGGTGGCATTGGCCACCGCCACGCTGTCGTAGCGCCATGCATCCACACCAAAGGCTACGCCCACCGCTGCCAGCAACTGCAAGGCCACGCCGCTGATCTGCGGGATGCGTCGCTGCTGACGCAAGCCCAACCACAACAACCCCACACCTTCCAGCGCAAAGACGCTGGCGGTGGCGCGTGCCGACAATGCCAGCGGCACCGCCAACGTGGCAAAGCCAGCCGCCAGCATCGCGTGCGCCTCGCCCAGCAAGCGCGTGGAGGCGCGTCGCAGCAACCAACTCGCCAGACCCGCATACAACGCAGCAACCGCCAACGCGCACAAGGCCAGCGGCAGCCGATCGCCCTCCAGCAAGCGCGCCTGCAATGCAAACGCCACCAGCGGTGTGCCGAACAACAGGCTGCCATCGATGACCTTGCCGGCGCTGCCATCGCCGCGACGCGCATGCAGCACCGGAATCGCCACGTACATGGCGAAGAACAACAGCAGGAACGGTTCGGTCGTGGCGAATTTCGCCGGGCTGTATTGCAGCGCGCCCCACAGCGTGCCGATGCCGAAGGTGAAAACGAATCCGAGCAGGTTCAGCACCCGCCACGGGCGCGTCCAGGCGATCGCCACGATGCCGGCATTGAGCACGGCGTAATACGAAAACAGCGCGACATGATTGCCGCTACCGGTGGACAGCCAGATCGGCGCAAGGAAGCCGGCCAGCACACCCAGCACGGCCAGCGTACGCGACTCCTGCACCACCGCCAGCACGCACATGCCGGCAATCAGCACCACGCTGATGCCCATCGCCAGGCCGGCGCCGAGCAGTCCGTACAACTTGAAGGCGGCAAACACGGTCAGCAGCAAACCGCCGATGGCGCCGCCCTGCAAGGCCAACGCAAAGCCCGGCCGCTGCAACCGCTGTTTCCAACCGAACACCAGGCCGGCAAGCGCCAGCACGCTGATACCGGCCAGGCGCAGCTCGACCGGCATGCGCATCCAGCCCTGGTCGCTGGCGTACTTCAACAACGACGCCACGCCGGCCAGCAACACCAGCATGCCGACCTTGACCGGCACATTGCCTTCGGTAAACCAACGCTTCAGCGCGCTTGCGGCGCGCGATACCGGGTCGGGTTCGCGCGGCGGCAGTGGTGCTTGTGGTGCGTGCGATTGCGATGCGGACGCCGGTACATCGACTCCATCGCGCGCGAAAGGCGTAGGCGCTTGCGCAGGCAGGGGGGGCGGCAACGGCACGACGGGCGCAGGTGCCACATCGCCGTCCACCTGACGCGGCAGATCGCCTGGATCGGAGGCAGGCATGTCGAAGCCGGAAGCGTGGCCAGACACGTCGACCGGCGGCTCCCACTCCCTGCCCTGCCGTTGCGCCGACGTGCGGCCTGTCGTACCGGCGATTCCGGCATCGCTTGCAGCCTGCCATTGCGCAAGCCGCTGCTCCAGCGCATCCACGCGCCGCCGCAGCCCGACGACCCACACCAATGCAATCACCAACCCCACCGGGACCGCAAGCAGCACCAGCGCCACCACGACGAACATTGTTTCCACGCCAACTCCCGAGTTCGGCGTCCGGCCGAATGCGCGCACCATACAGCCTCGGATGCACCTGGGCAGCAAATGCCAGCGCCAGGACTGGACGCTGCAGAACGCCGTCTCAACGCGGCGCCGTAGCAGACACAAAAAAACGCCCGGAGAACCGGGCGTTTTGTGTGTTATTCGCGGTAGCCGCTGTCGTTCTTGTTATGGATGATCCAGATCAGGTTGCCGCCGGTGTCCATCGACTTGCCTGCGAACACCAGACGCCCCTGGCCCTTATAGGCCATCTCATAACGGTAGCGGTCGCCACCGAAAAAGAACGGGATGAACGCCTTGCCGGTCACATAGGAGCCTTGGTCGGTTGGCTGCCCGATCAGATCGGTGACCTGCTTCATCGGCATACCGATCTTCAGCTGGGTGAACTTGCTGTCCGGCGCCGGTTTGCCGGTGATCTCGCCTTCGTAATCGTTGACGCCCTTGACCGTTTCGCCATAGCCCGCCTCCACGTCGGAGGATTTGATCACTTCCCCATCGGCATTCATCCAGGCCGGCGTACCGGTCTGCTTCTTGGCAATCGCCTCAGGTGCAATGCCCCCCAACACCATGGTCAGCACCATGGCTCCCATCCACATACGACTGATCTGCACGTTGTCTCTCCTTGAATTCATTGGGTGCCCCTGTACGTCCTCTGTCGTCCCAGCGCAGGAACAACCGCTGGCCGGCGAGGCCATTAGCGCACGCGTTTGGGTCGATGTCCACGCTTGACCCTCCTGCAGCGGCAATCAACTACTTGCCGAGCGTTGCCGCTAGTGCTAAAAACGCGCCAGCGCCCGGGTGAGCACCCGATTCGCAAGGATCAACGGCATCGCTGCCCTGCAAGGACGTATCACAATGCACGCTCTTTTCCGCTCTTACTCACTGCCCGCCCTTTGCGCCATCGTGCTGCTAACGACCGCAGCGCCGGCATCTGCTGACCTGTTCGGCACCGCTGAAGTTATCGCCCAAAGCTGGGTCGGCCACGACGCCACAGAGCTCATGATGCAATGGCCGGTAGGAAAAGGCCTCTATACGTCCGAGAACACCGAGACGCAGGAGACCGCCTACACCTATAACTTTGGCATTGAAGCGCATTACCGCACCAATTACTGGACCACGCAGGGAGGCATTATCGGCATGGACCGCGGCACCCCGATCTTTGAGGAATACCAGCACAGCGAGAAAGTCTATGTTCCCGCCGAGCATCATTGCGAAATCACCTTCATCGCCGACGCGGAAGGCATCATCACCCGATACGATTTCGCTGGCACCAAGTGCCATGAGCATGCCCGCAACTGGGGGCGCCCAAAAAAGAAGAAGTAGCCCTGCCACGTGATCGACATCAATTTATCAACCAAGGAACGTTCGAATGAAAGCACGGAATTCACTGAGTCGTACTGCATGGTTAATGCTCGCACTGGCGCAATGCATGTTGGCCATGCCGGTCATGGCCGAATCGGCAAGGCACGGGACCATTGCGGCACTGGAGCCCATCGAGAACAAAGGCGATAATGTTCCAGAACGCAATAAAAACCTTAAAAATGCCGCCTCGGACCTCGGTGGCATAGCCGGCAGCTTTCTCGGCCTGAAGTCCAACAACCGATTCGGTGCAGAAGCCGGAGCAGCGGCAGGCACTTATGCTGGCAAGCAGGTTGGCGACAAAGTTGTCAGCAGCGGCGTGGCCTCGCATTACATGTTGAAGATCCGTTTCGACAACAAGTCGCAAGTGATCGTGACAAAGCCGAGTGCCGAAGTCTCCGGCTTGGCGGTTGGCAGCCGAGTCGCCGTCACGGGCAAAGGCGAAAGCATGCGCATCACTGCAGAATAAGCGCTTGCTGAAAAAACGCGACTCCAAATAAAAAAGCGCCCAAGGGCGCTTTTTTATTCAATGACGACGATGCTTACTTCGCCACAACCCGCACCATTTCCAGGCACTTGTTGGAGTAGCCCCACTCGTTGTCGTACCAGGACACCAGCTTGACGAAGGTCGAGTCCAGCGCGATGCCGGCGTCGGCGTCGAACACCGAGGTGCAGGTCTCGCCACGGAAATCGGTGGCCACGACCTTGTCTTCGGTGTAGCCCAGCACCCCCTTCAAGGCGCCTTCGCTCTGCGCCTTCACTTCGGCGCAGATCTCGGCGTAGGTGGCCGGCTTTTCCAGTTCGACGGTGAGGTCGACCACCGACACGTCCGAGGTCGGCACGCGGAAGCTCATGCCAGTGAGCTTCTTGTTGAGCTCGGGAATCACCACGCCCACGGCCTTGGCCGCGCCGGTGGAGGACGGAATGATGTTCTCCAGGATGCCGCGGCCGCCGCGCCAGTCCTTGTTCGACGGGCCGTCCACGGTCTTCTGCGTGGCGGTGGCCGCATGCACGGTGGTCATCAGGCCGCGCTTGATGCCCCACTTGTCGTTGATGACCTTGGCCAACGGCGCCAGGCAGTTGGTGGTGCACGAGGCGTTGGAGACGATCGCCTCGCCCTTGTAGGTCTTGTCGTTGACGCCGTAGACGAACATCGGCGTGTCGTCCTTGGACGGCGCCGACAGGATCACCTTCTTGGCGCCCGCGTCGATGTGCTTCTGCGCGGTGTCCTTGGTCAGGAACAGGCCGGTGGACTCGATCACCACCTCGGCGCCGACCGCATCCCACTTGAGGTTGGCCGGGTCGCGTTCCTGGGTCAGACGGATCTTCTTGCCGTTGACGATCAGGGTGTTGCCGTCGACCGACACCTCGGCCTTGAAGCGGCCGTGCACCGAGTCGTACTGCAGCATGTAGGCCAGGTAGTCGGGCTCGAGCAGGTCATTGATGGCCACGATCTCGATGTCATTGCCGAAGTTCTGCACCGCAGAGCGCAGCACGTTGCGACCGATGCGACCGAATCCGTTGATGCCGACCTTGATTGCCATGTTCACTAGCTCCTGCGGCCGCGACAGCGCGGCGGATGGAAAGGGATCGCCATTCTAGCAGCGTCGTCCGTATGGGGCCGGGATCGGAGCATCGGGAGCCAGGCTAGGAGCCGGTGGCGATTGCACTGCCGGACAGGTTGGCCAGCACGGCAAGCCGACCGATGGGCCCCGCCATGCCCGACACTGCACTTGCAGACCATCTGGCAAAACGCGCCCCGACAAGCGCCGATCGGGAGAGACGTTCGTCGATGAAATACGCCGGCACCGGGGTGCTGCTTCAAGCACCACAGCGCAGCGGCCACGGAGTGGATACGCGAACGCCTGGCATGGCCACCAGCACCAACATACCCCTGCCTTGATCAGGATCAAGGCGGCCGACGGACAAACCCGCAAGACTTTCATCCCCCCACTGCCATTACGAGAGTTTCATGCGCATGCGCTCGACCCTGTTGTTCGCCGGCCTGGCCGCCGCCTTCGTCAGCGCTTCCGCTCTGGCTCAATCCAAGGGCGACTGGACCGTTGCCGTCGGCGCGCACCAGGTCGCCCCCACATCCGACAACGGCCGCCTGGTCGGCGGCACGCTCGAGGTGGACGTCGGCAACGACATCAAGCCGACCTTCACTGCCGAATATTTCATCGCCGACACCCTGGGGATCGAAGTACTGGCTGCGCTACCGTTCGAGCACGCGATCACACTCCGTGGCCTGGGCCGGGTCGGCAGCACCAAACACCTGCCGCCGGTGATCTCGCTGCAGTACCACTTCAACCGCCAGGGCAAGGTCTCGCCGTTCCTCGGCGCCGGCATCAACTACACCCGTTTCTTCAGCACCGATACCCGTGGCGCGCTGGCCGGCAGCAGGCTGGAGCTGGGCGATTCCTGGGGTTTGGCTGCGCATGCGGGACTGGACTTCACGCTCAGCCACCGCAGCGCCCTGCGTGTGGACCTGCGCTGGATCGACATCGATTCCACCGCCCGCCTCGATGGCGCCCGTATCGGCACGGTCCACATCGACCCGCTGGCCTATGGCATGGCGTACGTACATCGGTTCTGACCCACAGCGGCGGGCGCGGCGCATCTCTGGCACACTTGACCTCCAGGGACGTGAATCCACCGCCGGAGTTGCGGACAGGTTGGTCACGTCGACCGCCCGTCCGACCTACCGGGGATTCCATGAGCATGCTGATTCGCACCGCCCTCGCCATCGCATTGACCGCTTCGGCCGCACCCGCCCTTGCCCAGTCGGCCGGCCACTGGACGACCGGCTACGGTGCCGGCTATGTCTCACCCAAATCCGACAGCGGCACCTTCGGTGGCACGCGTGCCGAGATCAAGGGCGCGCCGGCACTCTCGTTCACCTACGAATACTTCCTGCGCAACAACCTCGGCATCGAGGTGCACGCCGCCGTCGCGGGCAGGCACGACCTCGAACTGGAAGGCATCGGCAAGGTAGGCAGTTATTGGTCGGTGCCGCCAAGCGTGCTGCTGCAGTACCACATCAACGGCTATGGCACGGTCTCGCCGTTCGTGGGGGTCGGCATCAACTACACCACCTTCCTAGGCGAGGACACCGAAGACACCTTCGGCAATGGCAATCTGCGCTTCGACGACTCGGTGGGCGCCACCGCGCATGTCGGCGTGGACTTCATCTTCAACGAGCGCAGCGGGTTGCGCGTGGATGCGCGCTGGACCGATTCGCGCAGCAACGTCGACTTCAATGGCACACGGCTGGGCAAGGCGCAGATCGATCCGTTGACCTACGGCGTGTCCTACCTGGTCTACTTCTGATCGCAGCGCCGACGCCATGCTGAGGCGTGGCTGTCGCCGGACCGGACGGCCATCAAACTGTACCGAACCGATGCGTACAATCGGCGGATGAAGACTCTCTCTGCTCGCCTCATCGTCATTGCCGCCGCCGTTGTCGCGGCGCTCCAGCCCGCCAGTGCATTCGCCTGGGGGCCCCAGGGACACCGCCTGGTGGCCCGCATCGCCGAAACCGAACTGAGCCCGCAGGCACGCGCGCAGGTGGCGCAGCTGCTGGCCGGCGAGCCCGATCCCAGCCTGCACGGCGTGGCCACCTGGGCCGATGAGTTGCGCGAGCACGACCCGAATCTGGGCAAACGCTCCGGGCCCTGGCATTACGTCAATCTTGGCGAACACGACTGCACATACCAGCCGCCGCGCGACTGCCCGGATGGCAATTGCGTGATTGCCGCGCTGGATCAGCAAACCGCCCTGCTTGCCGACCGCAGCCAGCCGCTGGACGTGCGCCGCCAGGCCTTGAAGTTCGTGGTGCATTTTGTCGGCGACATCCATCAGCCGATGCATGCCGGCTACGCGCACGACAAGGGCGGCAACGATTTCCAGCTGCAGGTCAACGGCAAGGGCAGCAACCTGCATGCGCTATGGGACAGCGGCATGCTCAACGATCGCCACCTGAGCGACGATGCGTACCTGCAGCGTCTGCTGGCCTTGCCGGCCGCCACTGCGGTGTCGCCAGCGCTGCCGCCGGCCGCTGCAGCCTGGGCGCAGGCGTCCTGCAAGATCGCCATCACGCCGGGCGTCTATCCAAGCGCGCACGTGTTGCCTGACACCTATATCGCCACCTATCGCCCGATTGCCGAAACGCAATTGCGCATCGCCGGCGATCGTCTGGCTGCCGTGCTCAATGCGGCGCTGGCCGCACCCTGACGTGGGGACGCCGATGCAGCCCCAGGTGCTTGCGTTCTTTCACGCCGACAGCAACACCTTCACCTATGTGGTCGCCGATACAGCGACCGGTGCAGCGGCGGTGATCGATCCCGCGCTGGACTACGCAGCCGACACCGGCATCACCGGCACGCACGCAGCACACCCCGTCGTCGATGCAGTTGCCCGACACCGATGGCAGGTGCAATGGCTGCTGGAAACCCATGCACATGCCGATCATCTGTCGGCGGCGCAGTGGTTGAAACAGCAGTGGCCGCAGGCGCGTATCGGCATCGGCGAAGGCATTCGGGATGTGCAGCAGACACTCGCGCCACGCTATGCGTTGCCGGACGACTTTCGCGCCGATGGCTCGCAATTCGATCACCTGTTCGCCGATGACGAGCGCTTCCTGCTCGGCCGTCTCCAGGCGTGGGTCATCGCCGTCCCCGGGCACACCAGCGACAGCATCGCGTATCTGATCGGCGATGCGCTGTTTCCCGGCGATTCGTTGTTCATGCCGGACGCCGGTACGGCGCGTTGCGATTTTCCCGGCGGCGATGCGCGGCAGCTCTACGCATCGATCCAGCGCTTGTATGCGTTGCCGGAAGATACGCGTGTGTTCGTCTGTCACGACTACGGTCCGGGCGGGCGCGCGGTGGCACACCAGACCAGCATTGGCGAACAGCGGCGCAGCAATATCCACGTGCACGATGGCGTGGACGTGGAGACATTCGTGCGCCAGCGACAGGCGCGCGATGCCACGTTGGCCGAGCCCAAGCTGATCCGGCCTGCGCTGCAGGCCAATCTTCAGGCGGGACGCTGCGACTGGGTGAGTCCATAGTGTCCGTCGTGCCCGCCACGCGGGGCTGATCGCACAGCCGCTATGATCGGCGTTTGATCCTGTTGGAGTTCACCATGCGTACGATCGGCTTCTGGCAGCGCACGCTCTGCGTGCTGATGCTTGCCTTGCCTGTTCTGGCCACCGCGCAGACCGCGCCGGTGACGGTGTTCGCGGCAGCAAGTTTGAAGGAGTCGATGGACGAGGCGGCATCTGCGTACGAAAAAGCGACCGGCACACCGGTGCGCGTGTCGTATGCCGCCAGTTCTGCGCTGGCGCGTCAGATCGAGCAAGGCGCTCCGGCTGACGTGTTCTTCTCGGCCGACCTGGAATGGATGGACTATCTGCAGCAGCGCGGCCTGGTCGTGCCCGCGCAGCGCTACAACCTGCTCGGCAATACGTTGGTCTTGATCGCACCGGCCAGCAGCAAGGCACGCGTGGATCCACGTCAGCCCGGCGCGATTGCCAAGGCGCTCGGCGACCGTGGCCGATTGGCGGTTGGGCAGACCAACAGCGTGCCGGCCGGCAAATATGCCGCTGCATCGTTGCGCACACTGGGCCAATGGGAGGGCTTACGTGATCGTCTCGCCGAGTCCGAAAGCGTGCGCGCCGCGTTGATGCTGGTATCGCGCGGCGAGGCGCCGCTGGGTATCGTGTACGGCTCGGACGCACGCGCCGAGCCCAAGGTGCGCGTGGTCGCCCCGTTTCCCGATGACAGTCACGAGGCAATCGTGTACCCGCTGGCCGCGCTGAAGAACAGCCGCAACCCGGGCACCGCCGCGTTCGTGCAGTGGCTGCGCAGCGCGCCGGCGCGGGCGATCTTCGCGCGCCGTGGTTTTTCGTTGAAGGATTGAGGCGCAGCGCTTGTCGATGTTCACCCCGCAAGAGCTGACCGCGATCGGCTTGAGTCTCAAGGTCGCCCTGGTCGCGGCGATCGCCAGCCTGCCGCCGGGCATCGCCTGCGGCTGGCTGCTGGCGCGGCGACGCTTTCCCGGCAAGGCGCTGCTGGACGCACTGCTGCATCTACCGCTGGTGATGCCGCCGGTGGTCACCGGTTATGCGTTGCTGGTGGTGCTGGGCACGCAGGGGCCGGTCGGCAGTTGGCTGCTGGAGCATGTCGGTGTGCAGTTCGCGTTCCGCTGGACCGGTGCCGCGCTGGCCTGCGCGGTGATGGGGTTTCCGTTGATGGTGCGTGCGATCCGCCTGTCCATCGAAGCGACCGATCGCCGCCTGGAAGCGGCCGCCGCCACGCTGGGCGCTGGCCCGTGGCGGGTGTTTTTCAGCATCACCTTGCCGCTGGCCTGGCCCGGCCTGGTGGCCGGCATGGTGCTGGCGTTCGCCAAGGCCCTGGGCGAATTCGGCGCAACCATCACCTTCGTATCCAACATCCCCGGCGAAACGCAGACCTTGTCGTCGGCCATCTACGGCCTGATGCAGGTGCCGGGCATGGAATCGGGCGTCTGGCGGCTGGCGGGGGTTGCATTGGCGATCTCGCTGGCGGCCTTGCTGCTATCGGAGTGGCTGGTGCGCCGGCCACTTCCACGCGAGGAGCAATAGCGATGCATTCGTTTTTCGAACAACGTGGGTTGGAGAGACAGGAGAGTCCGTCGGCGATGCCTTGCGCACTGTCTGATGCGTGGATACATCAAACAGCGCAACGTTGGCGCGCGCTCTGGCAGCCCCAGCCCGAACAGCCATGCGGATGCATGCCCGCTGCCATGCCATCGCCCGGGCGTCATGCATGAGGATTTTTCCCCGCCGACCTATCGTTACCGCATCCCGGCGCGGCGCACGCCACTCACGTAACGAACGCGTGCTCTGATGCTCGATCTCGACCTGCAGCTGCAACGCGGCAACTTCACACGGCATCTGCGTATCGAGGATGACGCACGCGTGGTGGCCTTGGTCGGCCCGTCCGGCGCGGGCAAGAGCACCGTTCTCAACGCGATTGCCGGGCTGGTGCGCCCGCAGGCCGGGCACATCCATATCGATGGGCGATGTCTGTTCGACAGCCAGCACGGCGTGAACCTGCCCACGCACAAGCGCAGGATCGGCTATGTGTTTCAGGATGCGCGGCTGTTCCCGCATCTGGATGTGCGACGCAACCTGCGTTACGGCCGGCATGCCCGTGGCGCTTCGCCCTTCGGCTTCGACGATGTGGTGGCACTGCTGGGCATTGCGCCGTTGCTGCAGCGCCGGCCGCGCAATCTTTCCGGCGGCGAAGCGCAACGCGTGGCGATCGGCCGTGCCCTGTTATCGCAGCCGGCAATCCTGCTGTTCGACGAGCCGTTGTCGGCGCTGGATCAGGCACGCCGTGAGGAATTGATCCCCTACCTGCAGCGCGTGCGCGACGAGATCCGTCTGCCGATGTTGTACGTCAGCCACAATCCCGACGAAGTGCAGCGCATCGCCGATAGCGTGCATGTGCTGGAGTGAGCGCGGCCGACGGAATGGTTTTGCGATGGCTGAAGGAATAATCGAGGATCGACGTTCAACACGCACCGCGCATCCGTGCACGAACCGCTCGCTTCGGCCGGTGATCGGCCGCGTCAAACTGTGCATGCTGCTGCACCCGCCTGGCGGCAGGCACCAAGCCGGCAACGCGCGCCTTGCTTGAAACAAGGCACATGGCGCGGCTGAAAAGACCTGGCCAGTGGCGGTCAGCTGGATGCGGACAGCGCGCTCGCGTGTGGCACATGGCACGTCCGAGCGCTTGCCACGTCCGTCCGCCACTGCACGCAGCGGCGTTGTTGGCCGCGCATCTCAACGCGCAACCTTGCCGGTGCGTACGCTGACCTTGCCTTGCCGCACCTCGAAGGTGAACGCGTACGAGAGCGTCACCGGCACCGGCTCTTCGCGGCTGGCGCCGCTGCAGTCGTCCGACGCCGCCGGTTGCGCCACACCGGGCGCGAACGTGCACATCGCGGCCGGCACGAACTCCCAATGCTGCACCGTGGTGCGCACCGCCTGCACCAGATCGGCATTGTCCGGCAGCAGACCGGCGGCGCATTCGTCGCGGTCGGACATGGGATCCACGCGCTGTACCGCGCCTTCGGCGCTCAGGATCACATGCGTGCACACGGTGGTTGGCGGCAAGCTCTGCCGTGGCGAGTCGGCCGGCAGCTCCGGGGCCTCGCTGTGCAGCGCGCGCGGCATCCGGAAGCGCTGGGTCGGCGCCAGCGTGTAGGACTGGATGGCGGCATCGCCATTACCTCCCGACTGCGCGCTCAACATGCGCTGGTCCACCGAATCTTCGCGCTGGCTGCGCTGCTGTTCCTGCACGGGTGGTGTTGCGCATGCGCCAAGCGACAGCGCGAGAAGTGCACCGCAGATCCGACCGACTCGCATCACAGCGTCTCCTGCTTCAAACAGCCTGATCCGGTGCAACCGGCGAGTCGGCCGGACTGTGCCGCATCCGATCGCGCGGTGGCGGCAGTGGCGGCGGTAGCCGGTCTCTCCGGCTCCGGCGCATCCATCGCAAACCTGACCGGCACGAGGACGCTGGATGCAACCGGCTTGCCGTGTGCAATCGCGGGCTTCAACCGCCATCGGCGCGCTGCGTCCAGCACCGCTTGATCGAACACGCCGGCCGGCGTGCTCTGCACAACGGCGATGCGCTGCGGTACGCCGCTTGGGTCGATATCGATCTGCAGTTCGACAAAGCCCTCGGTGCCAGCAGCCAACGCAGTTGCCGGATACGTGGGTGGCTGCAGCGTGGCGAAATCCAGCGCGTTGCCGGCTGCAGGCGCGGCGTGCGCGGGTGTCGCCACGCGTGCGGGCTGCGTGGCCCAGGTCGCCGTACTGAGTGTCGCAGCCAGCAGCAGCACCGACGCCACGCGCCAGCGCGCGCGCCTGGCATCGGCCACGGGGCCGCGCAATGCCGCGATCCGTTGCGTCAATGGATGCGACGCAGCCCAATGACAGCCCAGCGGCGTGCAACCGGGGCCAAGCTGGGTCTTGAGCATTGCGGTGGCATAGCTGCGTCGTTTGCCTGGGTGCTGCGCCAGCACGCCGGCATCGCAGGCCAGTTCCTGATCCAGCCGGAACGCGCGCCAGGCCAGATGCATCAGCGGGTTGAACCATCCGATGCAGAGCATCACCGCCGAAAGCAGATTGGCATGCAGATCGCCGCGACGCAGATGCAGCCGTTCATGCGCCAGAATCAAGGCACGCTCATCGGCGCTGTAGCGCACCTCGAAGTCGGCCGGCACCACGATGCGCGGGCGCCACAGTCCCAGCGACGCAGGCAGACCGACATCGTGCGCAGCCGCCCACAACCTGCCATCCAGCATCTGTAGCGGCCCCAGACTGCGCAGGAAGCGCTGTTGCCGCCACCACAACGCCACGGCCATCAAGACCGCGCCAACAAGCCACGCGGCTGCCAACCAGACACGCCACGCATCGCCTTCGCCACGCACGCTGGAAAGTGCCGGCATGGCAGCCAGTGTTGGCAACGTCAGCACCTTTGCGCTGGCGGGCGGGCCTGGCAGCAAGGCAGCCACCCACGCGAGCGGCACGCAGACCCAGATCGCATAGGCCGCGGTGGCACCCAGCCAGGCACGCAGTGGACGGCGCACCAGCAGGCACGCCAGCAACGCAGCCGTGATGTACAAGGTTGCGCGCAGCAACAGCACCGATGCATCAAGGTTCATCGTCCAACTCCTTGAGAAGCCGCTTCAATTCCGCGATGTCCGACGCGCTGAGTTGTCCGCGCTCGCTGAAGTGCGCCACCAGCGGCGCCACCCGCCCACCGAACAGGCGCTGCAGCAATCCTTCGCTCTGTTGCTGCACCCATTGCGCGCGCTCCAGCAGCGGCGAGTAGAGGTAGCGCCGCCCCTCTTTCACCGCGCAAATGGCGCCCTTGGCCAGCAGGCGGTTGAGCAGCGTCTTGACGGTGGGCTCGGCCCAGTCGCTGCGCGATGCCAACGCGGCCACCACGTCGTCGGCGCTGCGTGGCGCCGCCTCCCAGAGCACCTGCATCACCACTGCTTCGGCATCGCTGATCGGCATACGATTACACCCGTAATTTTTATCGATTACGCGCGTAATTTTATTGCTTGTCAAGTAGGCGCTTGGCTTGCTGGCGGCTGTTCCCGACGGCGGTGGTAGACGCCGGCAGATCGTGCGACCGATAGCGGGCCGACCTCACCCACTGCATCGTTACGGATCGCTGGAGATCGAGCTGCAGATGCCGGGCCATGGCGATGTCCTAGCCAGCATATGCAGACCACATTGCCTAGCCATCGGGCCAAGCAATGCCACCGCATGCGCGGTCTCGGTCAGCTGACCGGACTGCCCGCGAATCGCACACTGACGCGCAAACCGCCCAACGTAGGTGCTTCATCCAGCTGCACGTGCGCCGCATGTGCCACCGCAATGTCGTGCACGATCGAAAGACCCAGGCCGCTGCCTTCCACCCCGGTGCCCAGCTCTCGATGGAAGCGGTGGAAAACGCGTTCGCGCGCCGCGTCCGCAATGCCGGGGCCGGAATCTTCCACCACCAGCATCGGCGACGGTTCGGCGTGCGTGCTGACGCGGATGCGCCCACCCGGCGGGGTGTAGCGCACGGCGTTCTCCAACAGATTGCGCAGCAGCAGCGACAACGCGGTTTCATCGGCGATGACCAGCACCGGCTGCAGTGCCAGCTCCACGGTCTGCTGGCGCTGCAGCGCAACCGCCAGCACGTCTTCGGATTCGCTGCGCACCAACGTGTCCAGACTCACGCTGCGCCGTGGCAAGGCAGTCACCGCTTCGACCCGGCTCAAGGCAAGCAATTGCGCGACCATGCGTTCGATGCGCAGCACGTTGGCATCGAGTTGCTGTTGTGATTCGTCGCGCTCCTGCGCATCGGCGGCCAGGCGCAGATTGGCCGCATGCACCTTCAACGCCGCGATCGGCGTACGCAGTTCGTGTGCGGCATCGGCGATGAAGCGACGCTCGCGCTCCAAGCCGTCCTGCACACGGTCCATCAACCCGTTGACCGCGCGTACCAAGCCGTGGACTTCGCGTGGCATGTGCTGCGGCTGCAGCGGCTGTAGCCGCTTGGGGTCGCGTTCGCCGATCTCGTCGGAGACACGCACCAACGAACGCGTGGCCCAGTTCACCACGGCCCAGATCAACAGCGCCATCAACGGCAAGGCCATCAGCAGCGGAAACAAGGTTCCCAGCGCGATATCTTCGGCAAGCTCTTCGCGGATGTCGGCGCGCTCGGCCGATTGAAACCAGCGCCCACCCGGCGAGTGCAACGTAAAGGTGCGCCATTGCCCATCGGCCAGTTGCACGTCTGCATAGCCGGCGCGCAGCGGCGCCAATGGCTGCGCCGGCGCACTGTCCGAACGCAACACCAGCGCACCGGCAGCATTGCGCACCTGGAACGCCAGCTTGGTTTCGTAGGCGTGGCCATCCTTGAACGCCAGCGCTTCGCCGACGCCTTGCGCCTGCCCGTGCCATCCACGGATCACGATCGGCTCGCCTTGCGGCAGATCGTCCAAGGGTTCGTCCACCAACGACAGCAGCACGCGCGCCGATTGCACCAGACGCGCATCGAACATCTCACCGGCTTCCTGCAGGCCTGCGCGATAGCTGAAACCGGCCGCAGCCAGCATCAGCAACGACAACACGCCCAGCAAGGCGAGCAGCAACACGCGACGGATCGAATTCATTGCGGCGGCGGCACGGCGGCGGCCTGGGCGGCCAGTTCGTCGAGCGCGTAGCCGATACCGCGCACGGTGCGGATCAGCGCTGGCGACAGCTTGCGACGCAGCTGATACACGTGCACGTCCACCGCATTGCTGGCGACGTCTTCATCCCATCCGTACAGATGTTGCTGGATACGCTCGCGCCCGATCGGGCGGCCGCGTTGCTCCATCAGCAGCCACAGCAATGCGAACTCGCGCCGGGTCAGATCCAGATCGCGGCCATGCCAGCGCACCGACATGCCGGCCGGATCCAGCCGTAACGCACCCGCCTGCAACGCCGGTTGCGCACGTCCGGCGGCGCGGCGCAGCAATGCGCGCGTGCGCGCCAACAGTTCGTTGATGTCGAATGGCTTGCCCAGATAATCGTCGGCGCCCACATCCAGGCCGAGCGCGCGATCTGCGGCGCGCTCGCGTGCGCTGAGTACCAGGATCGGCGTGTCCAGCGCACGTGCGCGTGCGGTACGGATGACCTCGATGCCATCCATGCGCGGCAGCCCCAGATCCAGGATGACCAGATCCAGGGTGTCTTCCTGCAAGGCCATCAACGCACTGACGCCGTCATGCACCCAATCCACTGCATAGGCGGCACGCCGCAATGCGGTGCGGATGCCTTCGCCCAGTGAGAGATCGTCTTCGACCAGCAGAATGCGCATGTGGGCCAGTCTGTAAGCCTGCTCAATGCTTGGCAAGCTGCGCGCGCACTTCTGCCAGTTTGGCGGCCAGTTCCTTGCGGCGACCGGCATCGGCAAGTTGCCGGCCAGGCCGTGGCGGCGCGGCTGCGGCCTTTTCAAACGCTTGCTCCGCGCCCGCCCAATCCTTCTGGTCGCGCAGGAAATCGCCGACGAAATAATTGCTGTCCAGTCCGTCAGGATCGATCGCCAACCCCTGATAGAGGAAGCTGCGCGCCTTGGCGTCGTCGCCGAATCCGATCGGCCAACCGGGCACCTGGTAGTACAACGCGCCCAGGCTGGTGTAAGCCGCTCCATCGAGCGCGCGCGGTGCGCGCTTGATGGCCTGTTCGAAATCGGTGCGGGCGAGCTTGACCTGCGCCAATGCGCCCAGACCGCCTTTTTCACCTGCCAGGCTGGAACGCACGATGCCGTCCCAGATCAAGGCTTGGGGATCGTCCGGCAGGGCATGGCGCACCTGATCGGCCTGCTGTGCAAGGGCCTCCAGCGCCGCAACCCGCTGCGGTTTTGGCGTTTGATACGCGATCACCGCCCAGCGGTCCTGCAGCTGCGCCACCTGCGGCGACAGATCGGCTGCGCAAGCGGCACCGGCGATCAGGCATAACGCCAGCGCAGAGAAAACGCGCGATTTACGGCGACTGCGGTGCATGGGAAAGCTCCTGCGTGGTGACGCCGGTGGGCCGCGCGTGGCGGCGGATGGTGGAAAGCTGCTTGCGCAACGCGCGGTCGACCAGTTCCGGCAGCAGTCCGTTGAGCCGGGCAAACAGCTTTTCCGGCCAGCCCAGCTGCCGTCGCGTATCGCCACGTACGATCGATTGCAACAGCGCTGCGGCCACCGCATCGGCATGATCCACCGTCGTTCCCAGGTCTGCGTTGAGCGCATCGACCGCGGCCGGGTTGAATGCCGTGGCGGTGGCACGCGGCGACAGGTACTGAAAGCGCACGCAGGTGTCGGCATGCTCGCGCGCCAATGCTTCGAACAGACCGCGCAAGCCGAACTTGCTTGCGCTGTAGCCGGCAAACCCGGCAAACCCGATGCTGCCGAAGGTGGAGCCGACCGCCACTACCGACGCTTCCGGCTGACGCGACAACGCCGGCAACAGCGCCTGCACCAGCAGCATCGGCACGGTCAGATTCAGATGCACCATTGCGCTCAGCGCGGCCGGATTCTGATCCTGCAGCAATCCGAACTGGCTTTGCGCATGCGCAAGCACCAGCACCGAGGGTGCCGGGCGCATCTCGTGCGCACGCGCCAGCAACAACGCGCGGCCCGCCTCACTGGCCAGATCGGCCGCAACCGGAACGATGCGGCCGGGCGGATGCACGGCCGCCAGGCGCTGCAAGGTCTCGGCTGTACGCCCCACTGCAACGACCGTTGCGCCGGCGTCGATCAAGCTGGCGCAGAGCGCGCTGCCGATGCCGCCGGTGGCGCCGGTCAACACGACGCACTTGCCGTGGAGGTCCATCACGCCGCCTCCGCCAGACGCAAGCCGTCGCTGCGCAGGGTGCGAAACAGATCGCCGTACAGCACGTAGAAACGCTTGGCCGCATGCACCACCGCCTGCTGGTCGAGCGGGTCGTCGAGCCGGTTCATCAGTGTTTCAAAAAAGCCGGCGTGCTCGATATCCAGATCGCCGTGCGACAACAGGTAACTGAAGGCATTGCGCGGCAGTTCCAGCGACTGCGCGATGCTGTTGGCCGCACGCGTGGCCAGCGCCACGCTGGTGCCTTCCAGCACCAGCACCATGCCGAAGAAACCGACCGGGTTGCCGCGCTGGATGGTGTCGTACGCGTAGCTGACCAACAATTCGGTGGCCAGTGACGGCCCGGCCAACACGGTCGCGTCGCGCGCCTGCCCGCACGCCACCAGATCGTCCAGGATCCATTCCTGGTGACCCATCTCTTCCTCGATGTATTCGCCGATGGCTTCGCGCAGCCATTCCAGCCGCGCCGGCAGCCGCGCGCCGCAGGCCATCAGCAACGGCACGGTATGCCGCACGTGGTGATAGGCCTGGCCGAGAAACGCGATGTAATCGTCGCCGGCGATATTGCCGGTCAGCGCCGCCTGGATGATCGGCACTTGGGTCATGCGCTCGCGTTCGACCTGGGTCTGCGCCAGGAGGGATGTGTAAAACGTCATCGAGAAATTCCTTGAGAGACGACAGTGGCCGGCGACCGATAACTGCGATCGACTGCGGATTGGTAGCGCGCGAGGATCGCGTCGCGGCGGGGGCGCCCGTTGGCCGTGAGCAGGCCCTGGTGTGCGCTGAACGGTGCATCGGCGCGCACGAAGCGCGCCACCCGTGCGTAATCGGGCAGACCGGCATTGACCTCGGCCAACGCCTTGGCGATGGCCGCGTCGTCGCTGTCGGGCCGGCGCGGCCACAGCACCGCCACGTTGTCGGCCTGCGCCTCGCCCCACACCACCGCCTGCGCAAGCAGTGGATGTTGCAGCAATTCGCTTTCCACCCATTCGGGCGACACGTTGCGGCCGAAGGCGGTGATGAACACATGCTTGCGGCGCCCGGTGATGTGCACGAAACCGTCGCGGTCCACATACCCCAGATCGCCGGTACGTACAGGCCCCGGCGGCAGCGTTTCTTCGCCCAGATAACCGAGTGCGCGCACGCCATCGACCTGAATTTCGCCATCGACGATCTGCACCCGCGCATGCGCCAGCGCCTGACCGACACTGCCGGCGCGCACTGCATCCGGCCGATTGAGGCAGACCACCGAGCCGCATTCGGTCAGGCCGTACCCTTCGAACACCGGCAAACCCAATGCACCCGCCCGCGCCAGCAGACTGGGGCCGATATGCCCGCCGCCCACCGCGATGTAGCGCAACGATGCCGGCAACGCCACGCCTTGCTCGGCAGCGCTGACCAGGGCGAGCAACAACTGCGGCACCAGGATCACGCTCTCCGGTTGATACCGCTGCAGGCAGTGCAGCAGGGTGGGCACATCCAGCCCACTGGCGCCGGTGTAGCCGATCTGCGCCAGCGACGGCAGCGCCACCTGCGCACCGGACAACAAGGTGGCGTACAGCCCGGCGACGTTTTCCAGCAAGGTGGACAAGGGCATCAGGCACAGATGCCGGCGCGGCGCGATCGCGGCCGATGCCTCCACCAGCGAGCCGGCCACCGTGAGCAAGCTGTCGGCCGACAGGCAAACGCCCTTGGGCCGCCCGGTGGTGCCGGAGGTGTAGGTGATGCAGGCGGTGCCGCCGGGCAATGGAGGCAGCGGACCGATCGCTTCGACCCGCCATGCGCGTAAGGTCTCGCGCCCAAGCGTCGACAGCGTGCCGCTGGTGCCGGCCGGCGCGGCGGCGGCAGCTTCGGTCACCACGCACTGCGCGCCGCTGGAGGTCACTGCGTGCAGCACCTGCGCATCGGAGAAGAACGTCGGCAAGGGCACGTGCACCGCATCGATCAGGCGTAGCGCCAGATCCAGCATCAACCAGTCCGGACCGTTATCCAGGCGACTGGCAACCCGCGTCAGCCCTGCCGCCTGCAAGCGCATCGCCAATTGTGCGATCGCATCGGCCGCTGTCTGCGCATCCAGGCTGCCTGTCGAGGTCAGCACCCGTGGCGCATGCCCATGCAGGTTGCCGATCAGCTGTGCAAAGCCGGCGCTCATGCGCCTACTCCCATCTGGCAGGGCATCGCCTCGAAGCCATAGCGTGCCACCTGCGGATGCAGCGCCTGGCGTTCCAGCAGAAACGCATGGCCGGCGGCAACGTCACCACACAGCACCTGCGGTTGGGTCGCGTAGTAGCTGCCCCAGTCGGTTCCGTCATCGCCCACGCGTGATTGCAGCGCCGGCGCCAGCGCCACCGGCTGCAGTTGCAATCGATCGAAGGTGTTGCGCAAGCCGCGCGTGGCGGTGAACAACACCCAGCGCACGCCGGCGTGATGCAGCGCACGGGTCATCTGCGGAATCAGCGCGCGTGCGCTGCCGGAGCTGATCGCGGCGAAATTGCCCACCTCTGCCAGACCCGAGCGTGCCACCGGTGCCGCCATGCGGGTCGCCAGCGCCGACTCGGCGGGCACGTCCAGATACTGCTCCACGAATAGGTCGCCAGTGCTGCCGAGCCGCATTCCCACCACGGCCATCAGCGCACCGTCGGCATCGCGGTAGGCAAGCAATTGCGGAAGGAAGCTGCGCAGCTGCGCGCCGTAGCGGCGCAGGTAGACCGCAGCGATGAACGATTCCACCTCCTGGCGTTGTGCATGCCCAGCCTCGACCACGCTGGCACTGGCAAATCCATGGTGGGACCACAAACGAGAGGGCGTGGTTGAGCTGATCATGCAGCGCATGCTGAGCGCGCTCGATTAAGTCACCATGAGCCGACTGTTATGTAGTTGTAATTTCTAACGAAGCAATGCGTTGCCCGCTGTCGGGCGCCGCCTGACAGGTGTCGGCACCTCCACCACAGCCGTTTCGGCTACGCTCTGACGCATGAATCGACATGCAACTGATCTGAGCACGGCGCTCGCGCACATCCTGCATCATATCGACGGTCCCTTGCGGGTAGGCGCGCCCCTGGGCATCGGCAAACCGCACCGGCTGTTGAACGCACTCTACGCGCAGCTCAAGGACACGCCATCGCGGCCATTGGCGATCTACACCGCGCTGTCGCTCAATCCGCCCAAGCCGGGCGCCGGTCTTGAAGCGCGCTTTGCTGCACCATTTGTCGCACGCCATTTCGGGGAAGACTTCCCACGTCTTGCCTATGTCGATGCCATGCTGCGCGACGCACTGCCGGCGCATGTGCAGGTGGAAGAGTTCTACATGCAATCCGGTGGCCTGCTGCGCTCCACTCAAGCGCAGGCCAACTACACCAGTCTCAACTACACCCATGCCGCTGCGGCCGTGGCGCAACGCGCACCGAATCTGATCGTGCAGAAAGTGGCACGCGAACCCGGTGGTACGCGGCTGTCGTTATCGTGCAACAACGACATCACCCAGGACACCCTGGATGCGGTGCAGGCACTCGGCTTGCCGCGCCCCATGCTGGTGGCCGAAGTCGACCCGCAACTGCCGTGGATCGGCGGAACCGCTGCAGTGGATGCCACGTTCTTCGACCTGGTCATCGACCTGCCCGGCCCGTCGCCGCGGCTGTTCGGCTTGCCTCGGCAAGCGGTGAACAGCGTCGATTACGCGATCGGCTTGTATGCCAGCACGCTGGTGCGCGACGGCGGCACCTTGCAGATCGGCATCGGGACCTTGGCCGATGCATTGAGCCATGCACTGGTGCTGCGGCATACCGACAACGCAACCTATCGGCGCGTGCTGCACGCACTGGACCCGGCGCTGGAACAACATCCTGCAGTGCGTACCAGCGGTGGCCTGGAGCCGTTCGCGATCGGCCTGTACGGCTGCAGCGAGATGCTCAACGAAGGCTTCAAGCAACTGGTCAGCAGTGGCGTGATCCGCCGCAAGGTGCACGACGATCCGGCGCTGATGCAACGCATCGCCGATGGCAGCGCCGACGCAGACGATCATGCGCGGCTGGCACGCGAAGGCGAGTTTCTGCATGGCGCGTTCTATCTCGGCTCACCCGACTTCTACCAATGGCTCCGCGACCTGGATGCGGACACACGCGATGCCATCGGCATGCGCCGCATCAGCGAGATCAATCAGCTCTACGGCGGCAATGAGGCATTGGAGCGTTTGCAGCGCCGCGACGCACGCTTCTTCAACTCCTGCATGATGGCGACCGCACTCGGCGCTGCGGTGTCCGATGGGCTGGAAGATGGCCGCGTGGTCTCCGGCGTCGGTGGCCAGTACAACTTCGTGGCGATGGCGCATGCCTTGCCGCAGGCGCGTAGCACGCTGATGCTGCGCGCCACCCGCGATACCGGCGCAGATGCAGCCAGCAATGTGCGCTGGAACTATGGGCACACCACCATCCCCCGCCATCTGCGCGATCTGTACATCACCGAGTACGGCATTGCCGATCTACGCCACAAGACCGATCAGGACTGCGTGCTGGAGATGGCCGGCATCTGCGATGCGCGCTTCCAGCAGGCTCTGCTCACGCAGGCCAGGCAGTCGCGCAAACTGCGTGAGGCACCGGCACTGCCCGCGCGTGCCCAGCGCAACACGCCTCAGGCACTGGAGCAGGCACTGGCGCCATTTCGCCGCGATGGCAGCCTGCCCGATTATCCGCTTGGCAGCGACTTCACCGACGTCGAGCAACGTCTGCTGCGCGCACTGACATGGCTCAAAACCGCCACCGCGACCAACGGCGCCAAATTGACGACGCTGGTGCGCGCGATAGGATCGCGCGGCATCGGCCACGCCGACGACGCTGCCTGTCTGCAACGCATGGCATTGGACACACCGCAGACTGTTGGCGAGCGCATCCAGGCACGCTTGCTGGCCTATGCATTGCGCCAAACAACGCCGCAATGAAACTATCCATGTATTGATGGAACACAGTCCGTTGTACGCATTGGAGCAATTGACGCACGACGGCAACATTGTGGAAAGGTTTGCGTCAAGCTGAGCCCGGATGATGACGACCACCTTGTTTCCTGGCGTCACCGCATGCGTTTTTTCCCGGTTTTTCCCGCGTCTTATTCAGGCATTCACCGCAAAGCGAAGTCATCACGCGCGAAGCGAAGCAAGTTGGCGCAAATTGCATTGTTCGGTGTCTCGATCACGACCACGCTCGCGCTGTCTGCCGCGCCGCGCCTCACCGACCTGCAGTACATCGGTAGTCACAACAGCTACCACGCCGGCTTCGCGCCCAGCGAAGCCACGCTGCTGAAACAGCTGAATCCTGCGTTGTTCGCGGCGCTGGATTACCGCCACCCGTCGCTGACGCAGCAACTGGACGATGGCGTCAGGCAACTGGAACTGGATGTATTCGCCGATGCGCACGGTGGCCGCTACGCACACCCGGCGCTTGCTGCGCAGATTGCCAAGGCCGGGCTGCCGCCCGCACCACCCAGCGCACCGGCCGGCGTGATGGACAAGCCTGGCTTCAAGGTCATGCACGTGCAGGACGTGGACCAGCGCAGCAACTGCCAGCCGCTGATCGCCTGCCTGCAGCAAGTGCGCAGCTGGTCCAGGCAGCATCCCGGGCATGTGCCGATCTTCATCCTGCTGGAAACCAAGCAGGCGCCGGTGCAGCTGGACTTTCCCACCGTGCAGCCCGAGCCGTTCGACGCAAAGACCATGGATGCGCTGGATGCCGAACTCCGCTCGGTGTTCCAAGCTGGCGAATACGTCAGCCCCGACCAGGTCCGTGGCAACGCGCGCACGCTCAATGCAGCAGTGCGCGCGCAGGGCTGGCCGTCGTTGGCCGACACGCGCGGCAAGGTGGTGTTTCTGCTCGACCAACGTACGGCCGGCGCGAGCTACCTGCCGGGGCATCCATCGCTGCGTGGCCGTGTCTGTTTCACCAATGCCGAGCCTGGGCAAGACGATGCCGCATTTACCGAACTCAACGATGGTCCTGCCGACAAGATCACGCAGCTGGTGAAAGCCGGCTATCTGGTGCGCACGCGGACCGACGCAGACCTGAAGGAAGCGCTGCAGCACGACACCACCCGCCGCGACAGCATGCTGGCCAGTGGCGCGCAGTTGCTCAGCACCGACTTCCCCGCACATGAGCCGGCCAGCAACGGTTACGTGGTGCGCATGGACGGCGATGCGGTGGCGCGCTGCGCTCCGCAGCTGCCGCCTGCGCATTGCAAGGGCGTCGATCTGCGTCACTGATCGGCGCCGCTTGCGTCGACGCAATACCGCATCCCCGCACACACAGACCTGTCGCAATGGAAGGCGTCGGCGCTGCACGCCTGCGCCCGCGTCACGGGGCAGGCGCCCCCTTTCATTCACGCGAGTCCATAGCATGCACACTCCACGCACCCTCCATCGTCTGAGCTGCGCCATCGCACTGGCGCTATCCGCGCCGGTGTTCGCCGAGACGCCGGAACTGAGCACCACCACGTTGGATTCGGTCAACGTGCAGGCCAAACACGCCGCCGCACCCGGCTCGCTCAACGAACAGCGCCTGTCCAGCAGCGTCAACAGCGTGATGAGCAAGCAGCAGATCGACGCCATCCCCTCCGGCGGCATCGCCGATGTCGTGGCGCACATGCCAGGCCTGTCGTCGTACAGCGACATGCATCTGGGCCAGGCCACCACCGGCGAGAACGCCTACGTCAGCATCCGTGGCATGGACGCCAGCTACAACGCGTACAGGCTCAACGGCTTCGGCATGCCGGAAACCGATTCATCCACGCGCGCGATCTCGTTGAACATGCTGGCGCCGTTCGGCATCCAGTCGGTGCAGGTGTCCAAATCGCCCACACCCGACATGCCCGGCGACGCGATCGGCGGCGCGATCGACATGCGCACACCCAACGCGTTCGATTTCGGCCAGGATTTCTACGCCAAGAGCACCGCGCAAGGTCAGTTCAATGCACTGGCCTCGCACCTGGGCGGCAAGGACACCGGTGGCACCTTCCAGCAGGAACTCGCCTGGAAATTCGGCGACAATTACGCCTTCGGGCTTTATGCATCGGCCTATTACGGCAAGAACAACAACATGGCACAGGCGCCGGCACCCAACAGCAAGTACCTGCCGGCCGACCCTGCATTGGCCAGCGCAACCGACCTGCGTGATGTCGGCCCGTTGATCAACACCCGCTACAAATACAGCCTGTACACCAGCCAGATCGAACGCTATGGCGCCAATCTCTCGCTCGACTGGCAAGGCGACAACAGTGCGCTGTTTGCCCGCGCCATCTACGGCAGCTACGGGGTCACAGGCCAACAGGATCAGTCCAGCGCGCGCCTGGAAACCTATCTCAACCAACCCACTGCCGTGCGTGGCGGTTACTTCAACACCCATGATATCGACGAGAAGCTGGCGACCTTGCAGCTGGGCGGTCAGACCACGCTGGATCGCTTGCGCTTCGACTACGGCACCTCGGTGGGTCGCGGCACGCGCAGCCGGCCGGATTATGTGTCGGCGAGCCTGTATGGCTTTACCCCGGGCAGCTTCGCCTTCGACCTCAGCGACCCGACCTACCCCAGCATCGGCCCCAGCTCGGCGGCGTTGAAGGACTTCTTCTACAACCTGGATTCGTCGCTGCTGTGGAAGGTGCAAGGCCATGATGCCGGCAGTCACGACAACCGCATCAACGCGCACACCGATATCACCTACCAGGTCGATGGCGATGTACTGGACAGCGTCAAGCTGGGCCTGTCTGCCGACCACTCTGACCGCGGCGCCTACGATCACCCGTTCTTCCACAAGGACGGCAACTTCGTCAGCAACGGGCCTTACTTTGGCGGCCCCAACTACGCATTCCCCACTGCTGGCGGACCGCCGCTGAGCGCCATTCCGGGCCGCCTCACCTATCACGCGTTCGATGGTCACTACGCGGGTCCGTTCAAATTGCTGGACCGCGACTGGATGCTTGCGCAAGCCTTGCCCTATAGATACATCGACGACCCCAAGGGCGCGGGCGTCTATACCGCCAACGACTACAACGCCAACACCACCTCCAGCACCGAGGCGATCTATTCGGGCTACGCGATGGCCGCGCTGCACTTCGGCCAGGTGAGCGTGCTACCTGGCGTGCGTTACGAATTGACCCGCTATTCGGCCGATTCCTGGCAATCCAGCGGAGACGGCGCCAGCGGCAGTTTCGTCGGCACCGGCAGCACCTACGGGCAGGTCCTGCCCGGCATCAGCATCAACTATCGACCCGACGATCTCACCGTCTACCGCGCCTCGCTGCGCCGCAGTTTCAGCCGTCCGGCCTTCGGACTGATTTCCGGCGAGACGGTGTACTCCATCGACGACACCCAACGCGTGGTCGGCATTTCCAAACCCAACCCCGATCTGCATCCGAGCAAGGCCGACAACGCCGATCTGTCGGCCGAGTTCTACGATCACAACGGCGGCGTGCTCAGCGCCTCGACCTACTACAAGCGCATCACCGGTTTCATCTACACCTCGCAATCGGCAACCAGCAACGACAACACGCTTGGTGGACTGGTGCCGACCGGCACTACCTTCGAAAACGGCGTGCCGGTGACCATGCCGCAGAACGGCGGCACCGCCACGCTTTACGGGCTGGAACTGGCAGCGAGCAAACGTCTGCAGGATTTGCCGGGCATCTGGAGCAATTTCGGCGTCACTGCAAACCTCACGCTGCAGCACAGCGAAGCGGACAGCAAACGTGCCGATCAACCGGAAAAGACCTGGTTGCCGCGCGCCCCGGAGCGCATCTACAACCTGGACCTGTTCTACGACGACAGCCACCTGCGCGCAGACCTGAGCTACAACTACACCGGCCTGCAATTGCTGGGGCTGACCACCGACCGGCTCAATTACTACCTGCAGCCGGTCAAGTCGCTGGATTTCAACGCCACCTATCACCTGCCGCACCACATCGATGTAGGCGTGTCGGCAAAGAACCTGCTCAATGCCGCCACGTTCTACGAAACCCAGGGCAGATCCAAACGCTACATGGCCTACGACAACGGCGCCGATGGCGCGTATGTGCAGACCGGACGGGTGTACATGCTGACGTTGGGCTACACCTACTGACGACAAACCCTGCGCGATACGCGGCGACGTGGGTGCTCACGCACGTCGCTGCCGATGCCATCGGCCGATCGTCTGCGCATCACGCAGGCGACCGGTTCCGGTCGATGCTGCCGGATCGCACACGCCAGCCTGCGCGCCCCGCCACGTGCAACGTGACGGTTGCATCCGCAGCGGCGCAAGACCACATCCCCTCCTCGTCGGCCAGTGGCCGCATCGATATCCCACCCTCAGTCAGTCAGGGTGCAGCCATTTCACGCAGCAAGCGCAGCCCGCTCGGGCAAGGTGCGCCCATGCATCCATCGGATCTGCTCATGCCCCCACGCCCTTACGCTCGCCTCTGCCTGCTCGCCCTAGCCCTGGGCACGTCGCTCTGCGCGTCGGCACAGGCGCCACAACCGCCCGCCACTGCTGCGCCTGCCGCTGCGCCCGCTGCGGGTGCCGTAGCAACCGGCCCGCGTTCGGACCTGCACGCACAGGTGCTGCTGGACCGTGCACATTTTTCGCCGGGGCAGATCGATGGCGAACGTGGCTCCAACCAGAAGCGCGCCGTGTCCGGCTTCCAGGCCGCACACGCGATCAAGGTGAGCGGCGAGCTGGATGACGCCACCTGGCAGGCCTTGCAGGCCGATACCACGCCCGCGCTGGTGCAATACACGCTCACCGCTGCCGATGTCGCCGGACCGTTCCTGCCAATTCCCAAGGGCCCGGCCGAACAGGCCAAGCTACCCTCGCTCGGCTACACCTCGGTGGACGAGGCCCTGGGTGAGCGCTTCCATGCCGCCCCCGAACTATTGCGCCACCTCAACCCCGGTGTGGATTTGAGCAAGGCCGGCAGCGTCATCCAGGTCCCCAACATCGATGGCGTGCCGGCGCTGGCCAAGCCGGCCAAGCTGGTGATCGATAAATCCGACTCGACGCTGCGGCTGTTCGATGCCGACGGCAAGGTGTATGCGCAATTTCCGGTATCGTCCGGCAGCAAGCACGATCCGCTGCCGATCGGCCACTGGAAGATCCAGGGCATCTCGCGCGATCCGGTGTTCAAGTACAACCCCAAACTGTTCTGGGACGCGAAGAAAGGCGATCAGAAAGCCACCTTGCCCTCCGGCCCGAACAATCCGGTCGGCCGCGTCTGGATCGACCTCTCCAAGCCACACTACGGCCTGCACGGCACGCCGGAACCCGGCCATGTCGGCAAGACCGAATCGCATGGGTGCGTGCGCCTGACCAACTGGGATGTGGTCAACCTGGCCAGTGTGGTTGGTCCCTCGGTGCCGGTGGTGATGCAGGAGTAAGCATGAAGCTGCTGTTGACCTTGATGCTGGGGCTATTGATCGGTGCCGCTGGCTATTGGTGGCTGGAACGTGGCGCGCCGGATGCGGCGGTGTCGCCGTCGCCGTCTCCCACGCCCACGCCCACGTCAACGGCGACAGCCGAACGCGCAGCAGCCGATGCGGCTGCGGCGGCGGCGGCGTTGCCAGCGGCCTCTCCAACATTGGGTACGTCCGCGCCAGCGCTTGCCGCATCGCCTGCGCCAACAGCGCCGGTAGAGCAAGCACCTGCGCCCACGACCTCGACTGCGACTGCGACTGCGCCGCAACCCACAGGCAGCGGATTGCTCATTCCGGTGCAAGGCATCGGTCCCGACCAACTGCAGGACACCTTTACCGACGCACGCAGCGAAGGCCGCGTCCACGACGCCATCGACATCCTCGCCCCCACCGGCACACCGGTGCTTGCGGTTGCAGATGGCACGGTGGAAAAACTGTTCGACAGCGAGCGCGGCGGCCTGACCGTGTATCAGTTCGAGCCAAGCGGCACGTATTGCTACTACTACGCCCACTTGCAGCGCTATGCAGACGGCCTGACGGAAAAGCAATCCATCAAGCGTGGCCAGGTCATCGGCTACGTGGGCAGTACCGGCAACGCCGACCCTGGCGCACCGCATCTGCATTTCGAGATCCATCGTCTCGGCCCGGAGAAGCAATGGTGGAAGGGCGAAGCGTTGAATCCCTATCCCGTCCTGCATGGCGATCAGACGCTGCAGTGATGCACTGACGGATTGATGCACACAAGGGGCCGACGGCACGACGGAAACGGCTTATTCGTTTGGTATATGCCGATTCCGGGCACCGGCAGCGCGCCTGCCGGCTAAAGGCTGGAGTTGTTGCCCGCTCTCAGATCAACATTCCGCCCGACACTTCGATGCGCTGGGCGTTGATCCAGCCGGTACCCGGCGCAAGCAGCGCCGCCACCACGGGCCCGATATCGTCCGGCACTCCTGGCCGGCCCAACGCAGTGACCGACGCCACCATCGCATTGACCTGCGCGTTGTCGCGCACGCTGCCGCCATTGAAGTCGGTTTCGATGGCACCCGGTGCCAGGGTATTGGCACGGATACCGCGTGCACCCAGCTCCTTGGCCAGATAGCGGGTGAACACTTCCACTCCGCCCTTCATCATCGCGTAGGCCGACGAGCCGGGCAGCGCGAAACGTGCAAGACCACCGGACACGTTGAGGATGCGCCCACTATCGGCAATCAGCGGCAACAGTGCCTGGGTCAGCGATCTGGCCCACCACGATCTTGTGCATTACGCGCCGACGCTGGGCCAGCAGGCGTCGGGCCTTGAATATGACGACGGGCATGCTTATCAACTGCAGCCGATGCGCGGCCCGGTAACGGTGAACAACGGCGATGCGTATCTGGCCGCTGCGTTGGCCGGCCTGGGCATCATCCAGGCACCGGCCAGCCCGCTGCGTGCGTATCTAGACAGCGGCGCCTTGATCGAAGTGCTTGCCGATCTCGCACCGGAACCGATCCCTGTCACCCTGCTCTACGCGCAACGCCGCCATCTGCCGCAGCGTGCGCGTGCGTTCATGGACTGGGTCGCAGAGGTGATGCCGCCGCATGTGCAACCGATGTTGCCTTGAGCTGCTGCGGATTCGGATACAGAGCTTTTAGATTTTTCGATCGCGTGATGAAACGCAAGCGTCAGCAATGCAGCGCTATATGACTGCCTGGTTGCCACGGCATCTGCGGCGTCCTTTCGCGCTAGGACGCTTACGCTTTGCGCAACCTGCAGACGCCAACTTCGCCCAGGAAACAACCGCACTCCTTCCAGCAAGAGACGGCTGTTTCTGTTGATGCCAGCCGCACAAAAAAAACACGGGCACCTTTTGCAAGGTGCCCGTGCAATCTCACGGCACTACGTCAAGCACACACGTTATGCCAGCAGTCGTCCGCGATCAGAACGTGTAATTGAAGGTCAGCATGCCGTTTCGTGATGCGCCCCAGGCGTCATAGCCCGCATTGATCTGCGAGTAGTAGCGCTTGTCGAGCAGGTTATCCAGATTCAGCTGCACCGAGAACTGCGGCGAGAGCCTGTAGCGTGCGAACGCACTGACCAAGGCATAGGCATCCTGTTGCAAGGTGCCGTAGGCCGAATCCACGTAGTAAATGCGGTTCTGCCAATTGACGCCACCGCCAACAGTCAGGTCACTCCACGTCCCCTGCGGGGTGTAGCTATTGAACAGCTTGATGGTGGTACGCGGCAGCTGCTTGTTGATCGAGGTGTCGTTGGCATCGCGTGCGGTGTAGTGCGAAGCGCCGAAGGTGGTGTTCCAGCCCTCAACAAGGCGGCCCGACACTTCAAAATCGAAGCCTTCGCTGATGGTGCCGCGCGCCGCGAAGTAGGCTTGTTCGCCGTTAGGCAGCAAGACACTGGTAGGCTGTGCAACGTTGTCCTGTTCGATACGGAAGATCGCCAGCGATGCATTTAATTTGTCGTCGAACCACGCTGCCTTGACACCGGCCTCGTAGCTCCTGCCATCGATCGGATCCAGAAACGTGCTATTGCGACTACGCAGGCTCTGCGGCTGAAAAATTTCGGTGTAGCTGACATAGGTCGACCAAGTGTCGTCGATGTCGTAGATCAGACCGGCGTACGGCACGGTCACCGTGTGAGAGCGGTCAGCGCCCTCCCCTTCACTCTGCCAATCGGTGTAACGCGTGCCCGCAATCAATGTCAGCGGGTCGGCCAGCGACAAGCGCACCGCCGCATAACCTGCCTTCTGGGTAATAGTGCCGCCACTTGGAAAGACCTCCGTAGTACTCCAATCAGGCTGCGGATAGCTACCGTTCCATGCCCGATAGTCGGGAATGGTTTGGTACACGAGTGGATCGAGTGAAACGACAGGAAAGTTCGACCGGCCCAAGTTCACATACTCCCTGCGGTTATAGCTTAGGCCGCCCATGAACTGGTGTTCGCGTCCGAATGCCTGGAATGCGCCTTCGACGTAGGTATCTGCGCCATCAACCTTGCGCTTGGTTTCGTAGTGGCCCGAATAAGGTATGACGCCACCTCCGGTCTGACGGTCGAAGCCATAAATCGTATAGAACGGGTAGAACAGCGTGTTTGCGGCAGACGTTTCTTCGTGGCTGACGTTCGCCTTGAGCGTCCAGTCGTTCTCGAAGGCGTGCTCCAGGCTAGCAAACGTGCGCTCCATGCGCGTGTCCCAATAGGTCCAATCGGCCGCCGGGTTGAACGAATTCGGGAAGTTGGTGCGCGTACCGTCGCTGTACACCGGCGGGAAACCACCCCAGGTAACGTCGTCGGCTTCTTTCTTCTGATACTCGTAGCCCACGCTCAGCAGCGTGCTGTCGGTGAGATCGGCATCGATGATCGCCGAGCCGATCTTCTTGCGCATGCTGTAGCGGTCCATCTCCGACTCGCCATCCTGATATACGCCCACCACGCGTGCGCGCACATTGCCGCTGGACGTCAGTGGCACGGTGACATCGACCACGTTGCGGGTCTTGTTGAAATCGCCACCGCCCACCGACACCGTGCCGGTGAAATCACGGCTCAGCGCATGCTTGCGCACCAGGTTGATCGAGGCCGACGGATTGCCCGAGCCGGTCAGCAAGCCGGTCGCACCACGCACCACTTCCACGCGTTCGTACAGCGCCACGTCCAGCGCCGAGTCGCCGTAGCTCCAGGCCTGATCCATGTAGGCCGGAATACCGTCGAACTGGTAATTGTCGATGTAGAAGCCGCGCGCGTAAAACTCCACACGCTCGCTGTCGCTGGGCACCGACGACACGCCGGTGACGTTGTTGAGCACGTCGCCGATGCTCTGCATGTTCTGGTCGTCCATGCGCTCGCGTGTGACCACCGTGACCGACTGCGGAATCTCCCGCAGCGACAGGTCCATGCGCGTGCCGGCGGTGGTCTTTTCCACCGTATAGCCGTTGGCCTGTTCAGCCTGCACGTTGAGCCGGTCCAGCGTGGTGACCTCGGCATCGGCGGCGGCAACAGGCGCCTCGGCCAGCACCTGGCCGGCGGCCATCGTGCACAGCGCAGCCAACAGCGCGCGCGGCAAGACATGGCGACGCGCGCCCACAGAAGCAAGACGCAATTCGGTACTACGGGTCATCGGGGACTCCAACGCAAACGGATCAGACCACGCGCTGCGAAGAGGCGGCGCCGGCAACAAGGGGGAACGTGTGCCTTACCACCGGCAACGCACCATCTTAATGGGAATGATTCACATTTTAAACAGGAGGATTTACAAATTTTTAGCGCCCGTTCAACCCAAGCGAACGCTACAGACATGCCGATGCGTGCTGCCAGCAGACGCACCGGGTCGGAGGCACGCGCCACCCAAAGGATCAGCCCGGTTTAACCGCGCCCCTGCAATGCCGGGCGCTCCCATCGCCCGCTCCGCCGACACCACGGATCCGCCGTGATTGCCCGCAAGACATCAACATCCGCCTCCGCACGTCTGCTGGACGACAGGCATTGTGGTCGAAGCCGCCTGCACGCAACACTCGGCGCGAGTGCCAGGCAGACAGGCCACTCATCGACAACGGAGTGCAACGCAATGGAGATCAGATGAAGAAATGCTGGATGGCAGCCGCACTCCTGCTGCAGTGCGCGCCGGGACTGAGCGCTGCACCTTCAAAGGAAATACCGCCGAACGATGCGTGCCGTGCGCCGGGCAGCAGCGTGCACGAAGCCGGCCTTGTCCCGATTGGCGGTATCCTGCAATGGGTCACGATCGAAGGCCAGGACTGCCGCAACCCCGTGGTGCTGATCGTCCATGGCGGGCCGGGCAATCCCAACACGCCGTTCGCGCAACCTCCGTTCGGCAGCTGGACGCGCGATTTCACCATCGTGCAGTGGGACCAACGCAGCTCCGGCAAGACCTACGCGGCAAGCAAACCCGCCGACGGCGAGACGCTGACGATGCAGCGGCTGACCAGGACGGTCGCGAGGTCGCACGCTATGCCACGCAACGGCTGGGCAAGCACAAACTCATCCTGATGGGCGGATCGTGGGGCTCGGCGCTGGCCGTCAACATCGCCAAGGCCAGTCCCGAGCTGTTTCATGCCTATGTCGGCACGGCGCAACTGGTCAATTACCAGAACGACATGGCGTCGAGCTACGCCAAGACGCTGCGCCTGGCCCAGGCGGCCAGCGATGCAGACGCCATCGGCAAGCTGGAAACGATCGGGCCGCCGCCCTGGAGCAACCCGCGCAACTTCGGGGTGCTTCGGCGCCTGACGCGCAAGTACGAAGCCTTGAGCACCGATCCGGCACCGGACGGCTGGTTCACCTTCGCAGCCGAGTACGACACGCCCGACTACCGCGCAGCTTATGAAGCCGGCGAAGACTATTCCTTCCTGCAGTTCGTCGGGCTGGCAGGCGACGGCATGGGGCCGCGGATCGACCTGCACAAACTCGGGCCGCAGTTCGCCATGCCGGTCTACCTGATCCAGGGCGAGCAGGATCTGGTCACCCCGAAGGAGATCAGCAAGGCTTATTTCGATGGGCTTTCTGCCCCGTCCAAGCACTTCCTGTTGCTGCCGCGCACCGGGCACGATCCCAATCCGCCGATGCTGGACGCACAGTTGCACGTGCTGACCAGGATCCGCGCATCGGCGCTGGCCAACGACGCGCACTGACACGCGCAATGTCTCCGTTGCACGGTGGCGCATCGCACACAAGGTAAAAAAAAGCCGGCTTTCGCCGGCTCTTCTTTCAGGCAACACCTCAGGCCTTACAGCGCCTTGGCAGCCGCAACCACATGCTCGGCGGTGATCTTGAAGTACGCATACAGCTGATCCGCCGGCGCCGAGGCGCCGAAGGTGTCGATACCGACCACATCGCCATCCAGGCCCACGTATTTGCGCCAGAAGCCGGTCACGCCCGCTTCCACCGCCACGCGCTTGCGCACTGCATTCGGAAGCACCGACTCGCGGTAGGACGCATCCTGGCGATCGAACACGTCGGTGGACGGCATCGACACCACGCGCGTCTTCAAACCGGCAGCGTCCAGGGTCTTCTTGGCTTCCATCGCCAGGCCGACTTCCGAACCGGTACCGATCAGGATCACGTCGGGCGTGCCGCCTTCGGCATCGGCCAGCACGTAACCACCGCGCTCGATCAGCTTGAGCTGCTCGGCGCTACGCGGCTGGTGCTGCAGGTTCTGGCGGCTGAACACCAGGCAGCTCGGGCCGTCCTTGCGGGTGATGGCGGCCTTCCAGCTCACCGCCGATTCCACCGCGTCGCCCGGGCGCCACACATCGTTGTTGGGGATGTAGCGCAGCGAGGCAAGGTGTTCCACCGGCTGATGGGTCGGGCCGTCTTCACCCAGGCCGATCGAGTCGTGCGTGTACACGTGGATGGCATGCGCCGGATTCAACGCGCTCATGCGTACGCCATTGCGCGCGTAGTCGCTGAACACCAGGAAGGTGGCATCGAAAGGAATGAAGCCACCATGCAGCGCCAGACCATTGGCGATGGCGGTCATGCCGAATTCGCGCACGCCGTAATACACGTAGTTGGCATCCGGGTCGTCGGTGGCCACCGACTTGCTGGCCTTCCACAAGGTCAGGTTGGAATGCGCCAGATCGGCCGAGCCGCCGATCAGTTCCGGCAACAGCGGCGCGAACGCTTCGATCGCCAGCTGCGAGGCCTTGCGCGAGGCGATGGTCTGGCCGTCCTGCTGCGCCTTGGCGATGTAGGCATCGGCCTGGGCGATGAAGTCGGCCGGCAGTTCGGCGTGCGAGCGACGGGTCAGTTCGGCAGCTTCGGCCGCGTACTGCTTGCCGTACTTGTCGAACAGCTGCTCCCACTCGGCCTGACGCAGCGTACCGGTGCCACCTGCGCGCCAGCCGGCGTAGATCTCTTCGGGAATTTCGAACGGGCCGTACGGCCAATCCAGCGCCTTGCGCGCACCTTCCAGTTCTTCCTTGCCCAGCGGCGCGCCGTGCGAGGATTCCTTGCCGGCCTTGGTCGGCGCACCGAAGCCGATCTTGGTGCGGCAGCAGATCAGGGTCGGCTTGTCGCTGTTTTCCAGCGCGGCTTCAATCGCCGCCTTGATCTTGTCGGCGTCATGCCCGTCCACATCGCGGATCACATGCCAGCCGTAGGCTTCGAAACGCGCCGGGGTGTCGTCGCTGAACCAGCCGGCGGTGTTGCCGTCGATAGAGATATGGTTGTTGTCCCAGAACGCGACCAGCTTGCCCAGGCCCCAGGTGCCGGCCAGCGAGGCGGCTTCATGGGAAATGCCTTCCATCATGCAGCCATCGCCCATGAACACCCAGGTGCGGTGGTCGACGATTTCCAGCTCCGGGCGGTTATAGCGCTGCGCCAGCAACTTCTCGGCCAGCGCAAAGCCCACGGCATTGGCAAAGCCCTGCCCCAGCGGACCGGTGGTGGTTTCCACCCCGGGGGTTTCGCTGCGCTCGGGGTGGCCCGCGGTCTTGCTGTGCAGCTGACGGAACTGCTTGAGCTGTTCGATCGGCAGGTCGTAGCCGGACAGGTGCAGCAGCGCGTATTGCAGCATCGAGCCGTGGCCGTTGGACAGCACGAAACGGTCGCGGTTGAACCACTGCGGGTTGTTCGGGTTGTGCCGGAAGAAATCGTTCCACAGCACTTCGGCGATATCGGCCATGCCCATGGGCATGCCGGGATGGCCGGATTTGGCGGCTTCGACCGCATCGGCGGCGAGAAAACGGATGGCGTTGGCCAGCTGGCGGCGGGTGGGCTGGGTCATGGGCGTCTATGGAAGCGGAGGGAAACCGCTGGAAGCGGAGACCGCTATTCTCCCACAGAGCGTGTTAGTGGGGCCGGAAATGGAGAATTGAGAATGGGGAATCGGATGCAGCGTTGCAGGTTGGCCGCTAACGCTGCTCGTAGACATGGCCCTCGCATCGCACGTGCCGATCGCAACAGCCCGCTTTACCCATTCACTACTCCCGATTCCCTATTCCTCGCCCTTGGCCACCAAGGTCGTCAGCGCCAGGTCGCCCGTGACATTGAGCGCAGTGCGACACATATCCAGGAAGTGGTTCACGCCCAGGATCATGCCGATGCCGACCGGGTTGACCCCGACCATCGCGCAGATCAGCGCCACCACCGGCAGCGAGCCAGACGGTACGCCAGCGGTGCCGATGCCGCCCAGGATGCAGACCAGCATCACCATGAATTGCTGGCCGATGCTCAAGTCCACATTGAAGAACTGCGCCAGGAAGATCACCGTCACGCCCTCGAACAGCGCGGTGCCGTTCTGGTTTGCGGTGGCGCCGACGGTCAGCACAAAGCGCGACACGCGCGGCGGCAGGCCCATTTCGTCGGCCACACGCAAGGCGGTGGGCAAGGTCGCGTTACTGGAGGCAGTGGAAAACGCCATCATCGTGGCCTCCTGGGTCTGCTTGAAGAAGCCCAGCGGCGAGCGCCCGGCAAACTTCACCGCCAGCCCGTAGCTGACCACCATGTGCAGGCCCAGCGCCAACACCACCACGCCCACGTAGGCGCCCAGGCGGATCAACAGATCGAACCCGAACAGCGCGGCCAGGTTGAACATGAAGCAGGCCACCGCATACGGAGCCAGGCGAATCACCAGCCCGATCAAGGTCATCGAGATTTCGAAGATGCCCTCGATGCCGCGCTTGAGCGTGGCGACCTTTTCGTCGGCGGTGAGCACCATGCCGACGCCAAACATCACTGCGAAGAACATCAGCGACAGGATCGCGCCATTGCTGGACGCGGCGGCGATCACGTTGTTGGGCACGATCGACAGCAACATATCCATGCCCTGCGGCTGGGTGCCGGAGCTGGAAATGATCTCGCGGGTGCGGTCGGCGTTTTCCTGGATCAGCTGATTGGCCAGCTGCGGGTCCACGCCAGCACCGGGCTTGAGCACGTTGACCAGCACCAGACCGAGCAGCACCGCAATGCCGGACAGCACCACGGTGTAGCCCAGCGTGCGCCACCCCACCCGCCCCAGCGCGCGGATGTCACCCATTTCGGAGATGCCCATCACCAGCGCCGAAAACAGCAGCGGCACGATCAGCATGAAGATCAGATTGAGGAAAATCTGCGAGAACGGCGTCGTCACGTACTTGGTCGCCAGCCGCACCCACTCGGCATCGCTGCCGGCCAGGTAGTACACGGCCAGACCCAACAACAGGCCCACGGCGAAGCCAATGCCCATCTTCCAATGCAGGGGCAGGCCCGGGCGGCGTGCGGCTGGGGATGCAGTCATCTGGTCGGCCTTGATCTGGACACAATCCCCGGAGCTTAACAAACGCCATCCCCGCGGCCACCTACCCGGCACGACGCCATGCTTCTGTCCAAGGGTAGGTGCATCTCGACGGTAGCTGCATTCACCACCCCGTGGAGGGTGGCGGCACGTGCCGGGGTGCTGCGATGAGTGAATCCACGTTATTTTTGGAGCGTCGCGCCAAGGGCGAAAATCTACATGTCCTTACGGCAAAACGCTTCGGCGACAACGGTTACGGCGGGGATCAGGTTGAAGCAGTTGCAGAGGACTTTTCCTATTTTGTCGCCAGCTTGAAAACCGAATTATTCGTAGCAAACAGCAGATTGCACTAAACGAAAGGTTCGGTTTCGGGGAATGCGGATCGCCAAGATCGGTGGTCGAGGGCAAGGACACCGCGCCAGGACATGTGCTGATTGCTTTGCTGAAAACCTTGCGTACCGATCGTCTCGACTGGCCCTTACCCGCCTACCGTCGCGGGCTCTATGCGGCATGGATGCTGCAGAAGAGAGCACACAAGGACGTACTTGCGGCGTGTCCCGCGATGTAGGCGGGCAAGCGCCCTGCAGCCAAGCCGCAGCCCAACGCTCTACGTTCGGCAACACCGCTAGTCACCCAGTTGCGCAATCAGATTCAATGGGTCACAGCGATACACGGCATGGCGACCATCCACGGTCTGTCAACCGATGAAGCGGCAGCACAGCCGATCACGGCGCAGGCGGATACAACGGCGCCAGCACCTCCGGCTCTGCTGCGGTGGCATTGCGCCAGCGCGGCCCCTTGGCGAAGGCTTGCCGCAGTGCCGCCCGCGCCGCAGCCACATCGCCATCGCCGCCCCAGCGGGCGCGCTGCATCTGCGCCACCGCCGCACGCTGGGCCGGATCCGCCAACGCTGCGAGCACGCTGTCGATCTCGGTCAGGCCAGCCATACCGCACAACACCGCAGCCACATCGTCCATGCCACCGCTATCGAGCGCGCGGCGCAACTCGGCCACGCCATGGGTCGCACGCCGGCCGGGCGCAGGCGCGTCGCTGCCAGTGCTCGCCGGGGCACGGTGCACTCCCCCGCGACGCTGCAGCAAGGCCCACACCAGGGTGGCGATCCACAACAACGCAAACCCGATCGCCGCGCCGATCCAGCCCCATGGCCGTGATGCAGCTGCCGATGGCTGCGCACCCAGTGCGCTGGCCGCTGGAGCAGGCGCTGCGTTATCCGGCGACGGACTTGCTGCGGGTGCAGGCGCAGGCGTCGCAAAGGCCCCACTCCCGGCGACCACGTCCAGCGTGAGGTCCGGCAGCGCTGCGGTCTTGGCCGCCGCCGCCCCCACGTCCCACCAAGCCACCTGCAAACCCGGCACCACCAGCGGGCCGGCGCGATTGGGCACGATCGAATAGCGCCGGGTCAGCCGCAGTTGCGGCGATCCATCCACGAAGCGTTCCTCGTACTGCGCTGGCTCGGCGAACACTTGCGCGTCGGGCACGCTCGGAGTCGGCAATTCCGGGAACTGTGCCTGGGTGGCGCCGCGTGCGCTGGCTTCGACCACGATCTGCGCCGCTTCACCGGCCCTCGCGCGCTGCGGCGTGGTCGTATAGCGCAACTGCAGGCTGCGCAGCGGCAACCACGGCTGCGGCGCATTGGCAGGCTGCGCGCGCACCTGCAGCGCAATGCTGGCGCTGCGCGCGCTCAGTTCGCCGTTGCCGCGACCGAAGTAGTCGTCGAAGAACCCGCCCACCGAGCGCCCATTGAACCGCGCCGAGGGCAGCACCACGCGTCCGCTGCGCTCGGGCACCAGCAGGTAACGGCGCTCCACGACGTTGTAGCGGCGCCCGTTGACCATCTTGACCGAATTGACGTCATCGCCAACGCGTTGCAGCGATGCGCCAGCGGGCGCATCCAGATCCAGTTCGCCCGACGCCAGCTGGTTGGCGAAGTACAACCGCAACACCACCCCGACGCTTTGCTGCACATAGGGCTGCGGATCGTCCACCTGCGTCTGGACGAAGACCTCCTCGTTGCCCTGCGCCGCACTCGCTTCGCCCGGTGCGCTACTGCCGGCATCGTTTGCCGCACCAACCACCTGCAACCGCAACGGCTCGGTGCGCTCATTACCGACGCGGATCGCCGGCACGATCAGCTCGCCGCTCTTGCGCGGGGTCAACACCACACCGAACAACGCACGCACCGTCACCGCGCCATTGGTCACCTGCATCTGCTGGTTGGCGCTCTTGGCGCCCAGCGCGAAGTCGTTGCGCAACGGCGTGTAATCCGGATCGACGCCGCGTTGATCGGTTTCGATATTCAACATCACCACGTCGCCGGCGTTGGCGCTGTCCCGATCCAGCCAGGCGCGCGTCACCGCACCAACCGGAGCGCTGGCGAGCAGCACCACGCTGGTCAACATGCCGATTGCCGCGCGGCGCAAATGGAGTGTGCCGATCATCGTCCGTCCCGTTGCCTGCGTTCGTGTTCCAGCCTGAATTTGGTGCGCAGCAAGCTGCCCGGATCGTCCGGTACCCGCCGCAACCAGGCATCCACCGCCTGGCGTTGCTCACGCTGTTCCGGCGTCTCGCTGTCGCTTGCCGCAGTCGCCGGTTTGCCGCTTACATCGGCGTTCTTGTCGCCGGCCTGGGCCATCGCCTGCTGCATCTTTTGCCGCTGTGCGGCATCGGCCTGCTGCTGTGCCTTGGCATCGGCCGATTGCGGCGGTGCGTCCTGCTTGCTCTGCTCGCCTTGCCCGCTCTTGGACTGTTGGTCCTGCGACTTTCCGTCCTGTGGCGGCTGCGAAGATGACTGGTCCTTGCCGTCCGGTTTGCCCTGCGAATCCTGCTGGTCCTGCCCGTCCTGACCAGAGGACTGGTTGTCCTGCTTGTTCTGCCCGGCGTGATTTTCGCCGGCGTTGTTCTGCCCGGATGGCTTCTGATCTTTGGACTGGCCTTTCCCGTCTTTGTTGTTCTGCTGCTGGCGCTTGCGCGCCGCCTCGACCGCCGCGCGATTGGCAATGGCATCGGGCTGACGGGGCTGTTGCTTGAGCGCACGATCGTAGGCCGCAATCGCCTCGTCGTACTGCCCCTGCCGCGCCAGCGCATTGCCGAGGTTATACAACCCCTCATCGGTGGGCACGCCTTCAAAGGCTTTCTGCGCCGCCGCAAAATCACCTCGGCGGTAGGCCTGCACGCCCGCATCCAGACGTTGTTGCTGCACCTGGTCGGCACGCTGCCACAACGAGCGATCGGCGGCTTCTGCCGGCTGGGCCAGCGGCAACACGCACACCAGCGCCAGGACCGCCACCACAGCGCGGCGACGAAACGCCAGCAGGCCCAGCAGCATCACCGGCAGCAGCAACCAATACCCTTCGTCCAGCCAGGTCTTGCCGCCGTTGGCTTCGGCCGTCTCATCAGCCAGTGGTTGTTGCGCAGGATCGAGCACACCCAACGCGCGCAGATCCGCATCATCGGGCGCGATGCGCGCGTACCGGCCACCGCCCTGCCCGACCAGATCGCGCAGGCTGCCCTCGTCGAGCTTGGCCTGCGCGATCTCGCCGTTGGCCGTGCGATAGGCCGCACCGCGCTCGCTGCCTGCACCGAGCGCAGACACGCGGAATCCGCGCGAACGCGCCAGCCGCGCCGCACTGTCGGCGGCCCTGTCCGCGCTATCGCTGACCAGCAGGATGTCGCCCTGCCGGAAGCCGGCGTGCAACAACAACTGCGTGGCCGCGTCGATGGCGGTATCGGCGCGCTTGCCGTCCACCGGCATCACCGATGGCGATAGCGCATCCAGAAACAGCGCAACGTTTGCGGTGTCGTCGGTCAACGGCGCCACGGTGAAGCTTTCGCCCGCGTAGACCAGCAGCGCGACTTCGCCGCCGGCCCGCTTGCGCAGGAGCGTGGCCAATTTGGCGCGTGCCTGCAGCAGGCGCGATGGCGGCAGATCGTTGGCATTGATGCTGGACGATAGATCCAGCGCCACCACCAACGGCCTGCTGGATTGGTACACCGGCCGCTCGGTCTGGCGCCAACTCGGCCCGCTCATTGCCACCACCGCCAGTGAGTAGGTCAACGCAGCCAGTGCGAATCCCAGCCATCCACGCCGACCACCGGCAACCAGCAACCTCGGCAACAGATGCGCATCCACGTTGTGCCGCCACACATCCGCACTGCGGCGACGCACGTGCCACAGCACCGCTGCCGGAACGATCGCAAGCAGCGCCCAGAGCAGCATCGGGCGCAATAGATGCAACGACTGCCACGCGCCCATGACCTCGGCCAGCGCGTTCATCGCCATCTCCGTGGCAACACGTAGGCCAGCAGCGCAATCACGATCGCCGCGCCCAGCGGCCAGTAATAGCGCTCCACGCGCGGCTGCACCGACGGGCCGAGTGCCTTCACCGGCTCCAGACGATCCAGCTCGGCGTAGATGCCGGCCAGCTCTTCGGTATCGCGGGCGCGAAAGAAACGCCCGCCGGTCTGCTGGGCGATCTTGCGCAGCCCGTCTTCATCGATATCGTCGTTGGCGCCGGCCGGGATCGGCACGCCGAACAACGAATAACTTCCGCTGCCGCCAAAGGCGATGGTGTGGACCCGAACGCCTTCGGCCTTGGCGAGTTCGGCCGCCTTGAGCGGATTGAGCACGCCTGCGGTATTGACGCCATCGGTCAGCAACACCACCACGCGCTGACCTTGTTTTTGCTCGCGCAGCCGCTTGACCGACAAGGCGATCGCATCGCCGATCGCGGTTTCGCGCCCGGCCAGTCCGACCACGCTGTCGGCCAACTGGTCGCGCACGGAGGTCAGGTCGGCGGTCAACGGGGTCAACGCATAAGCACGCTGGCCGAACACCAGCAGGCCGACACGATCGCCGTCGCGCCGGTCCAGAAAGTCCGACAACACCGCCTTGGCGGCGGTCAGGCGATCCACCACGTTGCCGCCGAGCACCATGTCCGGCTCGCTCATGCTGCCGGACAGGTCCACCGCCAACATCATCTGGCGCGCCTCGCGCGGCGGCTGGATCACATCGCCCAGTTGCTGCGGGCGCGCGAGCGCCGCGCACAACAAGAACCAGCCCAACCAGGCGAGCCAACGTGGCACCCGCAGCGCCGGTATGCTTTTGGACTGCGCCACTGCACGCAACTGATCCGCATAAGGCACGCGCAGCGCAGCCGTATCGGCGCGACGCTGCGGCCAGAACCACATCAGCAACGGTAGCGGCATCAACCACCACGCCCACGGCCATGCGCAATTTGCCAGCGCGTCCTGCCATTGCGACCACTGCAGCCAGTTCATCGCCGGCCCCGCATCAAGCTCACAAAGCGCTGGCGCGCCAACGCCTGCACCGCATCCAGGTCGGCCACCGTCGGCGCACGTTGAAATCCTCCCTCCAGTACCGCTCGGCCCGGTCCCTGCGAAAAGGCCTGCGTCTTGCTCTTACGTCCGTCCAGAAACTGCAGCCACTCCTCGCCCTGCAGCCGATCGGCCTGCGCATCGACACCGCGCGCCGCGCGCCGCAACAACCCAGACAAGGTTGCCAATCGCTGCGCCGGCGTCGTCGCGCGTCGCAGCTCGGCATCGAAAGCCGCCAACCAGCGACGCTGCTGACGGCGGCGACGCCACCACCAGAACCACACAGTTCCAAGCACCAGCACCACCGCTGCGATCACCAGCCACCAACCAAGCGCCAGCGGCCACCACGAGGGTGACGGCGGCAGATGGACATCGCGTAGCGGCAGCGATTGCGGCGCCATCGTCATCGGCTCCGCACGGCGGTGCTGCTGCCCAACCAGGCGTCGCTGGCATCGTCGGTGGACAGGCGATGCAAGCGCACGCCGCGTGCCTGCAACAGCGAGGTCAGTTGTTCGAGCGGCGCCACGAATTCGGCCTGCCACCGCGCGCGTCCGGCCTGCGTGGACAGATCGATCGCAATGCGCTCGCCACGCACATCGAAGGTGAGCGCGCTTGCAGGCGGCGACAGCTCCAACGGATCGACCAACACGATCACCACCACCTCGTGATGCAACGCCAGGCCCGACCAACGCGTGGCGGAAATCCGGCTGGCGCTGCGTGCGTCGGCCAGCACGGTCAGCCGCGCACCCGGGCGCAGCAGTCGTGCGGCATGATCCAGTGCGACATCCAGACCGGCATCGCCGGACGGCGGCTGCGCGTACCAGCGCGCCAACGCATCCAGCACCGGCAGCACGCCGCGTTGACCGGAGCGCGGGGCGATCGGCGCCTCGCTGGCAGTGCCACGCAAGGCGGCGATCCGGTCGCCTTGCCGCTGCGCCAACCACGCGGCCACCGCGCCGGCACGTGCGGCCTGCACCGATTTGTAGCGCACCCGCGTACCGAAGAAGAGCGCAGGCGAGGTATCGGCCACGATCAGACTCAGGCGTTCGCGCTCGGCCTGAAACAGCTTGGTGTGGGCACGCCCGGTGCGCGCGGTGACGCGCCAGTCGATATGCCGCGCATCGTCGCCAGCCACGTACTCACGCGACTCGGCGTACTCCATCCCGCGTCCACGTGTCGCCGCCGGCACCGGCCCCACCACCCCATGCCGACCACGACCCGGCTGTCCGCGGTGGATGGCGCTGCCACGCAGCGCGATCAACTCCGCAAGCGTGGGGCGCAGTCCATCACCGGCGATGGACGACGGCGCGATGGCAGGGGACGAAGACGGCATCGAAGACATCGGATTCTGGTCAGAGGGCGGCATACCTCGGCGACACGCTACCCGATCAGGGCAGCGGAATCTTTTCCAGCAAGGCGGCGACCAGACGTTCGCCATCCCAGCCTTCGGCGGTGGCTTCGTAGCTGGGCAATACGCGATGACGCAGCACATCCGGCGCGATCGCACGGATATCGTCCGGCGTCACATAGTCGCGTCCGGCCAGCCAGGCACGCGCACGTGCGCAGCGCTCCAGCGCAATGGAACCACGCGGGCTCGCACCCCACGCAATCCGACGCGCCAGCGCCGGGTCATAGCGCTGGGCGTCGCGCGAGGCCAGCACGATCTCGATCAGATAGCGTTCCAGCTGCGGTGCCAAGTGCACATCCAGCACCACGCGTCGTGCGGCGAACACATCTTCCAGCGGAATCTTCTCGGGCACGGTCTCGTGCTTTTCCAAGGTGTCGCGCGCAGCTTCGCGTGCCAGGCGCAGGATCTCCGCCTCGGCGTCGGCGTGCGGATAACCGATGCGCACATGCATCAGGAAGCGATCCAGCTGCGCCTCGGGCAACGGAAACGTGCCCTCCTGCTCGATCGGGTTCTGTGTCGCCATCACCAGGAACAGCTGCGGCAATGCATAGGTATGCCGGCCGACAGTGACCTGCCGCTCGCCCATGGCTTCCAGCAGCGCCGACTGCACCTTGGCCGGCGCACGGTTGATCTCGTCGGCCAGCAGGATCGGATGGAAGATTGGCCCCGGCATGAACTCGAACCGGCTGTCCTGCGGTCGCCAGATCTCGGTACCGGTCAGATCGGAAGGCAACAGATCAGGGGTGAACTGCACCCGCGCGAAATCGGCTTCCAGCCGCGAGGCCAGCGCGCGGATCGCGGTGGTCTTGGCCAGCCCGGGCGCGCCCTCTACCAGCAGGTGACCGTCGGCCAGCAAGGCGATCAACAAGCGCTCGACCAGCGCCGACTGCCCGACGATGCGCTGCGCCAGCGACTCGCGCAGTGAGGTGAATTGACGATGCAACCGGTCCTCGGCGGGCGCGGCAGCGGCTTCTGGGGGTAAAAGCGGCGGTGCGTTCATAGACCCAGTGTGACCGATTCGGGGGCGAATGGTTCACTGCGGACCAGGAATGACGTTCAGTGAGCGGCCAGGGTCATGCTGCCTGCCAACGGATATGCGGCGCACCTGAATCGCGGAAAGACACCACGGCATTGATCGCCCCGGTCTAACGGTCAGGTAAGCCTCCCAACTTGGGACGGACGTATTTGCACTGCGCCTAGGATTCGAGTGCATCGCCTAAAAGAAGAAGGCCGCTTTCGCGGCCTCCTACATTCAGCACATTTACCGCGCTGCGTTTGCGACCCGCAATACCTTGGGGGTCACAAAGACCAGCAGCTCGGCCTTTTCCTTGCTGCGCCCACGCTTCTTGAACAGGTTGCCCAGGAACGGGATGTCACCCAGGAACGGCACCTTCGACACACTCTCACGATCAGTGAATTCGTACACACCGCCGATCACCACCGTCTCGCCATCGGCCACCAATACTGCTGTATTGACTTCCCGACGGTTGATTTCCGGCACGGTGCCGTATTGCGGCAAGGTAATGAAGCGTGCCACTTCGTCCTTTTTGACATTCATATTGAGGAAAACGCGGTTATCGTTGGTGATCGTCGGCGTCACCTTGAGTTCGAGCAGGACCTCCTTGAACTGCACATTGGCCTGCGACCCGCCACCTGCAGCGCCCGCGCCACTGATGGTCACATAGCCGATTTCGCGGCCCTGTTTGATCACACCTTCACGCTGATTGGCGGTCACGATGCGCGGATTGGAAACGACTTCGCCGCGCCCTTCTTCCTGCATTGCCGACAGCTCGATATCCAGGTTGAAGTTGGAGCCCAGCAGGGTATAGGCGAGCCCAGCCGCACCACTGTTGGTGAAGCCGCCAGCCCCAAGATCAAGATTCAGCCCCGATGGAAACAGATGCGCCGGCAACGTGTTACTGGTTCCGGGCGAAGTGCCAGTTCGAGTGTTATTCAGCTCATTCTGTCGCTGTGCCGAGGTGTTCAAATAGTTGACATTGCTTTCCAGCGAACCACTGAGAATTCCACGCCCAGTTGCGCCTGTCACACCAAAGCGCGCCCCGAGGTCACGCGCAAACGTATCGGTCGCAATCACGATCCGGCTCTCGATCAACACCTGATCCACCGGACGATCGATATGCGAGATCAGTTCGCGCATCTGCGCAACCTTCTTCGGGATATCGCTGATCATTAGCGTATTGGTGCGTTCGTCAGCGACCAAGCGTCCGCGAGGCGACAAAAATCCGTTGTCCTGCTGCCCTGCACCGCCACCACCCTGGCCACCACCTTGACCGCCGCCACCGCCGCCGCCAATCCCCTTCGCCTCGGTCAGCGCTTTGAAGATCACTGCTGCATTGTGGTAATTGATCTGCACGTAATCGGTAATCAAGTCCTCGCGGTTCTCGATCGCGATGCGGGCGTCTTCCTTGTCCTGCTCGAACTTGGCCAGCTCCGGCTGCGGGGCGACCCACACCACGCCGCCGTCGCGGCGCTTGTCCAGGCCCTTGGCGCGCAACACGATGTCCAGTGCCTGGTCCCACGGCACGTTCATCAGGCGCAGCGTGACATTGCCCTGCACGGTGTCGGAAGCGACGATGTTGAGATTCGATTCCTCGGCGATCAGCTGCAGCACGGTGCGCACCGGCACGTCCTGGAAGTTGAACGTCACCGGGCGACCGCTGTAACCGCGTGCAGCGATCTGCGCTGCGGCCTGGGTGACCGCCGTGGCGCTCACGCCACCGACCGCCGGCTGGCCCTTGCGCGGAGTGATCTCGACCACGTATTCGTTGCCGGTCTGATAGGCCAGCGAGTCGAACGCGCCCTTGGTCGACAGCACCAGCTGCGAACCGGAACCGGACGGCTTGACCTCGACCCGCTGCACCGGCGTCGCGAAATCGGTGACATTGAGCGGGCGCTGCAACTCGGCGGGCAACTTGGCGTTGCTGATGTCCACCACCACGTTGTCGCCCTGCGTGCGCAGGTCCGGGCTGGCGCCCTGACCGTCGAATTGCAGGATCAGGCGGCCCGCACCATCTTCACCGCGCTTGAAGTCGATCTTGGACACCGCCAGGCTTGCCGGAGCGGCCTTGGCTGAGGTCTGCGCAGGCTGAGCGAGCGCTGCCGCCGCGAACGAACTGCCGCTGGCCAGTGCCAGCGCCAATCCCAACCCGCAGGCATGGAGCAGCGCGTGGCGTCGAACCGGACGCAGCCGCCGGGCATTGGAAAACGTCATCGTGCTATCCCCTATCACTTTATTGATCATCCAATGCGAGCGCGGCCGGCCGTTCAAGCCATCCACCCGCACCGTCCGGCACAAGTTCAATCAGTTCGATGCGGTCTTCGTAGACCCCGGTCACCCGGCCATCGCTCTGTCCCAGATACACGCCCGGCCGCACCCGGTAGGTCACCTTGTCCGGCGCCATCACCAGAGCGATCAAGCCCGACCCACCGCCAATGGTCCCCACCATGTCGAGGGCGTCGAGCGGAAAGGCTTCCAACGGTTCCTTGCGCCGGTTCGGATCCGGACGCGTGCCGTTACCACCTTCCGCACTGACCCAGGCATCGCTGAACGGGTCGCGCATCGACTGCGCTGCGTATTCGAACGTCTCGAACTGCTGCATCACCGGCAATGGCTCCAATGGCGGCGCCGGGCGCGCACGCACCTCGGCGACCCAGGCTTGCAGATTGGGCGCATCGCCCGGTGTGCTGGTCACGCCGCGGCTACACGCCGGCAATACTGCAATTAGCGCCACACAGGACAGGATCTTGAGCAATTTCATGGTCATTGGCCGCCCTTCTTCGCAGCGTCGGCCGCAGCCTTCTCCTGCTCGGCCATTTCCTCATCGTCCAGATACCGATAGGTCTTGACCGTGCCGGACAGTTCCAGCGCCCCGCGCGGCGTAATGCCGGCCTTGGCGTCCTTCGGCTTGAGGTTGATGTCGTGCATGGTCAGGATCACAACGCGCGGCAGCGAGGCCACGCCGCTGACGAAGGCGCCGAACTGGTGGTAGCTGCCCACCATGCGCAAGGCGATCGGCTTTTCGGCATAGAACTCTTTCGGCGATTCCGGGCCCGGCTGAAACAGCTCGTTGGACAGGCCGCTGGACAGCGCGGTCTGCGAGATGTCGATGATCAGGTCCGGCATTTCGGTCTTGCTGGGCAGCTGACGCAGCATCTGCTGCAGCACCTGTTCCATCTGCGCGAGCTGCTGTTTGAGCGGCTCCAGGTTCACCGCACGCCCCTGCTGCGTCTCGAATTCGGTACGCAGCTGGGATTCGGTACCTTCCAGCCCTTCCAGTTCATCGCGCTTGCTGCTGATCAACAGGAACCAGGCCAGCACCAGGATGAACAGCCCGACGACCACGCAGAACACGATGCGCGCCTGCTGCGGCCAACCACCGATATTGTTGAAATCCAGATCGCTGAGCTTGAATGATTTCTTACTCATGACGCCGCCCCCTCCTGCGGCCGATTGGCAGACGCGGGCGCGGGCTGCACGGGTGCAGGCGCGGCGGCCGGTGGTGTGGCGGACGCAGGTGCAGCGGCAGGTGCCGCCGCTGGCGTGGACGCAGGTGCCGTCCCGGCTGGCGTCGGCGTCGCGCCCGGCGCTTGCGCGTCGACCGCAGCCGGCGTGGCGCCGTCCTTGTCAGTCTCGTTCGGATTGGCCAGCTTGACCTTGAGCGTGAACACGTACGGCAACGCCTTGGTATCCATCGACGAGGCAGGCTGCCCGGCCTTGTCCTGGCTCTTGGCCTCGATGATCGACAGGTCCGGATTGGTCATCCAGCCCGAGCCTTCCAGGTTGCGCATGTAGGCACTGACGCGCGCGTTGGATTGCGAGCGGCCTTCCAGGGTCAGGATGTCGCCGTCCTGCTTGATGTTGGTCAGCGCCACGCCATCGGGGATGGTGCGCACCAGCGAATCGAACAGGTGCACCATCTGCGAGCGGTTGGCCTGCAGTTCCTCGATCACCTTCTTGCGCGCAAGCAGGCGGTCCTTCTTCTTGTCGAGTTCCTTGATTTCTTCGTTCTGCGCCTTGACCTTGTCGATCTCGGTGGTCAGGAACGCATTGCGCTCGGTCTGGCCGCTGATCTGCGCGTCGTAGTAGAACCAGATCAACGCCGACAGCAGCACGCCGCCCAACGCGGCGAAGCCCAGCATCGAATAGAACTCACGCTCGCGCGCCTTCCGGCGCTCGGCGCGCCAGGGCAATAGATTGATTCTTGCCATCAGTCAAAGCTCCTCAGGGCCAGGCCGGTGGCGATCATCAATGCAGGCGCATCCAGCGCCAGCGCATGGGCCTGAACCTTCGGGCCGAGCGTCATCTGTGCAAGCGGGTTGGCGACCACGGTGGTCACACCCAGTTGCTCTTCCACCATCTCCGGCAGGCGCGACAGCGCGGCGCAACCGCCGGCCAGCACGATGCAGTCGACGCGATTGAATTCGCTGCCCGCATAGAAGAACTGCAGCAAGCGGCTGATCTGCTGCACCGTCGCCTCCTTGAACGGCTCCAGCACTTCGACCTCGTAGCTCTCCGGCAACCCGCCCTGACGCTTGGCCAGGCCGGCCTCTTCGTAGGTCAGGCCATAGCGGCGCATCACTTCGTCGGTCAGCTGCTTGCCGCCGAACACTTGTTCGCGGCTGTACAGGCTACGACCGGAGCGCAGCACGCTCAGCGTGGTCATGGTGGCGCCGATATCCACCAGCGCGACCACCGCATCGGCGGCCACCGGCAGTTCGCTGGCAACCAGGGCAAAGGCGTTTTCGACCGCGAAGGCCTCCACGTCCATCACCTTGGCGGTCAGGCCACCGAGTTCCAGCGCCGACTGGCGCAGTTCCACATTCTCCGAGCGCGAGGCCGCCAGCAGCACCTGGACCATGTCCGGGCTGTTGGGCATCGGGCCGATCACCTCGAAATCGAGATTCACTTCCTCGATCGGGTACGGAATGTAGTTGGTGGCTTCCAGTTCGACCTGGGCTTCCAGATCGCTGTCATCCAGATCGGCGGGCATCGGGATCAGCTTGGTGATCACAGCGGACCCGGCCACCGCAGCTGCCGCGTTCTTGGCCTTGCTGCCGGACCGATTGATGGCGCGACGAATGGCTTCGCCCACCGCCTCGACCTCGACGATGTTCTTTTCCACGACCGCATTCGGCGGCAATGGTTCCACCGCGTAATGTTCCACGCGAAAACGATTCCCGCTGCGCGACAGCTGCAAGAGCTTGACCGCAGTGGAACTGATATCGACACCTATAAGTGGCGATTGACTCTTGGGTAGAAGCCCCACGGAAACTCCCCTGCCGATGGGCACTTGGACGCTTGTCTGCGCCCGCGTATTAATAATCAAATTTTAACAGTTGACAAGCACTTCACGCGCAGGGCAACAACCCCGCGACGTGCCCCCTGCTGTCTTCTGCGATCCCCAGAGTTCGGCCCCAGCCAAACTCGGCGTCATCTATACTCTGTGACCAAGCAATCCGCAATCGGAATCTCTCTTACATGCCCCGTATTCGCCGTTGGCTGGGCTGGATCCTGGCCACGCTCGTCGTGCTCGCACTGCTTGGCGCCATTGCCGCCGGCGGACTGTACTACGCCATCTCCTCCAAGCTGCCGGATGTGCAGTCGCTCAAGCAGGTCGAACTGCAGGAGCCGATGTACGTCTATTCCAGCGATGGCCGCCTGATGGCGGTCTATGGCGAGACCCGGCGCTATCCGATCCAGATGAAGGACGTGCCGCTGCGCCTCAAGCAGGCCTTCCTGGCCACCGAGGATGCGCGCTTCTACCAGCATGGGGGCGTGGACTACAAGGGCATCGCCCGCGCGGTCTGGCTGCTGGCCACCACCGACGCCAAGCGCGTGCCGGGCGGTTCGACGATCACCCAGCAGGTGGCGCGCCAATTCTTCCTCAGCTCCGAGTACAGCTACACCCGCAAGCTGGCGGAGATCCTGCTGGCCCGCAAGATCGAAAGTGAACTGAGCAAGGACGAAATCTTCGAGCTGTATCTCAACAAGAGCTTCTTCGGCAACCGTGCCTATGGCGTGGGTGCTGCAGCCGAGTACTACTACGGCAAGAAGATGAATGAGCTCAGCCTGGACGAGATGGCCTCGCTGGCCGGCATCCCCAAGTTCCCGTCCAGCGGCAACCCGATCAGCAACCCCGAACGTGCGCAGGAACGTCGCGACTATTACGTGCTGCAACGCATGGCCGACCTGGGCTTCGTCAGCCAGGCCGAAGCCGATGCCGCCAAGGCGGTGCCGATGCACGCCAAGCCGCACGAGCCGCCGGTCGAGGTGTATGCCCCGTACGTGGCCGAGCTGGTACGCCAGGAAATGATCGCCAAATACGGCGGCGATGTGCTCAACAAGGGCTACCACGTCACCACCACCATCGATGCGACCCTGCAGACCGGCGCCGACGCGGCAATCGCCGAAGGCCTGCGTCTGTACGATCACCGGCATGGTTGGCACGGCGTGGAGCAGCACTTCGACGTGGCCGCCGATGCCGATGCGCCGACGCTGGCCAAGCATTTGTCCGGTGCGTTCACCCAGGGCGGGCTGCAGGCGGTGATCGTGGCGCGCGTCAATGCCGATGGCGGTGTCACCGTCGTGCAACGCGACAAGACCGAGTTGACCTTGCCGGCAAGCGCCAGCCGCTGGACCAACAAGACCCCGGCCAAGCTGCTGACGCGTGGCGACGTCACCCGCATCCGAGCCGGCGAGAAGGAAGGCGAGTGGATCATCGACCAGCTGCCGCGCGGCCAGGCCGCCTTGGTGTCGCTGGATGCCAATAGCGGCGCCCTGCGCGCGCTGGTCGGCGGCTTCAGCTTCGCCGGCAACAAGTTCAACCGCGCCACCCAGGCACGCCGCCAGCCGGGCTCGAGCTTCAAGCCGTTCGTCTATGCGGCGGCATTCGAGAAGGGCTTCAACCCCGCCTCGATCGTGCTGGATGCGCCGGTGGTGTTCCGCGACCGCCGCGGCAAGACCTGGTCGCCACAAAACGACGGCGGCGGCTTCCGCGGCCCGATGCGCTTGCGCGAAGCGTTGGTGCAATCGCGCAACCTGGTGTCGGTGCGCCTGTTGGACGCGATCACCGTCGATTTTGCACGCAAATACATCAGCCAATTCGGCTTCCAGGAAGCAGAGCTGCCGCCCAACCTGTCGATGTCGCTGGGCACCGCGTCGCTGACGCCGTTGTCGGTGGCCCGGGGCTATGCAGTGTTCGCCAATGGCGGCTCACGCGTGGACACCTGGATCGTCGACGAGGTCAAGGACCGCGACGGCAACCTCATCTTCAAGGAAGTGCCGGCCGTGGCCTGCCGCACGTGCGCAATGCAGGGCGGCACCGCCGCACCGGTCAGCCAGGTGGTGGACGGCTTCAACTTCGGCGCGCCTGAGCTGCCCAAGTCGATCGAACCGGCCGCAGCGACGCCGGCCACGCCGGCAGAGACCGCCCCGGTCGCCACTGCCGAAACCAAGATCGCACCACGCGCCATCGACGCACGTACCGCGTACCAGCTGGTCTCGATGATGCGCGACGTGGTCCAGCGCGGCACCGGCACTGCCGCAAAGGTGCTGGGACGCGAGGACGTCGGCGGCAAGACCGGCTCGACCAACGATCACCGCGACGCCTGGTTCTCCGGTTTCGGCGGCCCCTACGCCACCACCGTGTGGGTCGGCCGGGACGATTTCCGTTCGCTGGGCTACCGCGAGTACGGCGGCAAGGCCGCGCTGCCGATCTGGATCGACTACATGCGCGTGGCGCTCAAGGACAAGGCGATCGCCGCCAACGATCCGCCTGAGGGCATGACCCAGGCCACGATCAACGGCGCGGTGGAGTGGGTGAAGAACGAAGATCTCGACCGTCTGCAGGACTACGACTACGGCCTGCAGGAACAGCAGGACGAGAAGGCATTCGATATTTTCTGAGGGCCGGGAATCGGAAATCGGGATTGGGGAATCGGAACGGCGCGCGCCTGACGATTCCCCGAGCCCACGTAGCGACCTCGACGGTATAACGCTACGCATCTGCGCGGCGCCATGGCACCGATTGCGTCATTCGGACATCGCGTCCATCCGGTGTGGGGCGTTCGCCACGCCGTCATGCGGCTGTTGTAGAGTCGGACCAGGTTGCTTAGGGGAGCCCGGTCATGCATCACGCGCGCGAACACGCCGATACCCGAACCCGAGAACGTCGCCACCGCCTGGCGCACGAAGCCGCCCGCCTGATGGCCGAAGGCGGCATCCGCGATTTTCATCAGGCCAAGCTCAAGGCGGCCAGCCGCCTGGGCATCCACGACGATGCATCGCTGCCGCGCAATCGCGAGATCGAAGATGCCTTGCGCGAGCACCAACGCCTGTTCGCCGGACCTGCGCATGGGCTGCGACTGCGCCAACGCCGCGAAGCCGCCTTGCGCGCACTGGAGTTTCTCGGCCCGTTCCAGCCGCGACTGACCGGCCCGGTGCTCGATGGCACCGCCGACGCCAATGCGCCGGTACAGTTGCAGCTGCACAGCGACGACGCCGATGCGGTGCAGCGGTTTCTGGATGAGCACCGCATCCCCGCCGAACTGCGCACGCGCCGGTTGCGACTGGATCGTGAGCGTACTGCCGAATTCCCGGTGTGGCTGTTCAGCGCCGAGGAACTGACCTTCGACCTGACCGTGCTGCCATACGACGCCCTGCGCCAGGCGCCGCTCTCGCCGCTGGACGAAAAACCGATGCAGCGCGCCTCGGCCGCCCAGGTGCGCCAGCTGTTGGCAGACGACGACGGGGGCGATGCCCTGCCACGCGCGCGCTGATCGTCGCGCGCCGTCAGCGGGTCACAACGCACGCCGTACCCCGTAAAAGCAAACGCCCCGCAGTGCGGGGCGTTGGTTCAAACGGACAACCGCCAGCGCTTAGCGCTGGCCGGCATCCTTGTACTCACGCTTGTCGTAGCCGGTGTAGATCTGGCGCGGACGGCCGATCTTCATTTCCGGGTCGACCTGCTGTTCCAGCCAATGCGACACCCAGCCGGCGGTGCGTGCGATGGCGAACATCACGGTGAACATTTCCACCGGGATATTCAGCGCCTTGTAGATCAGGCCGGAGTAGAAGTCGACATTCGGGTACAACTTGCGCTGCACGAAGTAATCGTCCTTCAGCGCGGCTTCTTCCAGCTTCAGCGCCACTTCCAGCAACGGATCGTTGACGCCCAGCTCGCCCAGCACCTTGTGGGTCATCTCGCGGATGATCTTGGCGCGCGGGTCGAAGTTCTTGTAGACGCGGTGACCGAAGCCCATCAGACGGAACGAGGAGTTCTTGTCCTTGGCCTTGGCCACGGCGGACTCGACGTTGTCTGCGGTGCCGATCTCTTCCAGCATCTTCAGCACCGCCTCGTTGGCGCCGCCGTGTGCCGGGCCCCACAGCGCGGTGATGCCGGCTGCGACCGAGGCGTACGGATTGGCACCGGTCGAACCGACCAGACGCACGGTCGAGGTCGAGGCATTCTGCTCGTGGTCGGCGTGCAGGATGAACAGCAGATCCAGCGCCTTGGCGACCACCGGATTGATCTCCAGCGGCTCGCTCGGCACTTCGAACATCATGTGCAGGAAGCGGTCGACGTAGTTGAGGTTGTTGCGCGGATAGCGGATCGGCCAGCCGATCGAATAGCGGTACGCCGCAGCAGCCAGGGTCGGCACCTTGGCGATCAGACGGATGGCGGCCTGACGGCGCTGTTCCGGATCGTTGAGGTCCAGGGTGTCGTGATAGAACGCCGACAGCGACGCGACCGAACCGGCCAGCATGGCCATCGGATGGGCGTCGTGACGGAAGCCACCGAGGAAGTTCTTCAGCGACTCGTGCATCATCGTGTGATGCGTGACTTCGTGGTCGAACTTCTGGAATTCGTCCGCCGTCGGCAGCTCGCCGTTCATCAGCAGGTACGACACTTCGAGGAAGCTGGACTTCTCGGCCAACTGTTCGATCGGGTAGCCGCGATACAGCAACACGCCGTTGTCGCCATCGATGTAGGTGATGGCCGACTTGCAGCTGGCGGTGGCGGTGAAGCCCGAGTCGTAGGTGAACAGACCGGTTTCTTTGGTCAGCTTTGAAATATCGACGCAATCATTGCCAAGCGTGGGCTTGAGTACCGGCAGAACGACCGACTTGTCGCCGGCGTTGAGCGTGACCTGATCAAGATCGGACACTATGTACGCTCCTTCAGTGGAAGGCGCCTGTCACCAAATGGGCAGGCACGTGATGGAAGTCCAGGGCATCGCCCCGGATCACGTCATTATCGCACAGCAACATTTTGGCCGTCGCTTGGACAGAAGTCGTAGACGCACCCGTCCAGGGCGCGAAAACGAAGCTATCGCCGCACAAAAAACAACGGCCGCGCAATGCGCGGCCGTTGCCGGTACAGCCCGTCCTGCAAGTTCAGCGCGCGTAGCGCTTCTGGAACTTGTCGATACGGCCGCCGGTGTCGATCACCTTGTGCTTGCCGGTATAGAACGGGTGCGATGCCGAGGAAATATCCACCTTGATCAGCGGATAGTCCTGGCCGTCTTCCCACTTCACGGTCTCTTTCGAGCTCATGGTGGAACGGGTCAGAATCTTGAAATCGGACGTCACGTCGTGGAAGACGACGTCGTTGTAGCTGGGATGAACGTTATCTTTCATGGACTTGGCGCCGGGCTGCCTGGATAAGCCGGTCATTATAGCGGCCACTCTTTGCCCGGTGCAACCCAGGCCCTAACCCGCTGCCAATGCCGCCCCGACCAGGCCATAGAACTGCTGGCAGTCGTACTCCAGCAGCAGATTGGCGTTGTCGGACCCGCCGCCTTGGCGATTCCAGTCCACCAGGGTCATGCCGCGGGTGTGGGTGCCGGTCAGCTCGATGTGGACCGGCCGCCGCTCCAGCCGCTGCGCGCCTTCCGGGTGCAGCGCGAACGCCATCGCCAGCGCATCGGCGGCATACCAATGCTCGCCACGGCTGTCTTCGGACCACAGGCGGGTCTTGCGCGAGATTTCTTCATAGAAGCGCGCACGCACCGAGTCGGCCGCCAGCCATTGCTCGACATCGCGATGCAACAGACCGTGCGCGATGGTGGCTTCCCAGTCGGCGACATCGAACTGCGGAAAACCGCGGAACACGATATGCGCCGCTTCCGGGTCGAAGCCGATATTGAATTCGGCCGCCGCGGTGATGTTGCCGTGCCCGGTCAGCGCCCCGCCCATCACCACCAGCCGCGCCACGCGCTGCGGCAGGGTCGGGTCCAGCGTGAGCGCCAGCGCCAGATTGGTCAGCGGACCGAGCGCGACCAGCAGCAGCGTGCCGGCGTGGGCGTGCGACAGGCGCAGGATGGCCAGCGCGGCATGCTCGGCCTCGGCAGTGCGTTTGGCCGGCGCCAGGCCGACATCGCCAAAGCCATCGATGCCATGCACATGCGCCGCGTCCACCGAGGGATGCAGCAGCGGCTGCGGGCAGCCCGCGTACACCGGCACATCGTCACGCCCGGCAATCTCGCAGACCTTCAGGGCGTTGCGCACGGTGTGCTCCAGGCCCACGTTGCCGGCCGCGATGGTCAGGCCAACGACCTCATGCCGGGTGTCGTTGAAGGCCATCAGCAATGCCAGCGCGTCGTCCACGCCCGGGTCGGTGTCGATCAGCAGCGGTATCTTTTTGGTCATGGGATTGGAGATTGGGCATTCGGGATTCGTTACCGCATCTTCGCAAGGATCGGCGTGTCAGGCGAATCACCCGGACGCCCAGGACACAGCAGCCTCCTCGCTTTTCCGATTCCCGATTCCCGGCCGCTCACGCGGCCGCGTAACGCACCGCGCTGCCGATCCAGCGTGCGACCACACGGTCTGCAATGTCCGGCGCCTCGTCCAGCAAGCGTTCGGCAAGGACCTGAACGCGCGGCAGCAGGCCGGCGTCGCGGGCCAGATCGGCAATGCGGAAACTTGCCAGGCCGGTCTGACGGGTGCCCAGCAATTCGCCCGGGCCGCGCAGTTCCAGATCCTTTTCGGCGATCACGAAGCCGTCGTTGGTCTGACGCATGGTTTCCAGGCGCTGGCGCGCCATCATCGACAACGGCGCCTGATACAGCAGCACGCAACTGGACGCGGCCGCGCCGCGCCCGACCCGGCCGCGCAACTGGTGCAACTGCGCCAGACCCAGGCGCTCGGCATTTTCGATGATCATCAGCGAGGCATTGGGCACGTCCACGCCGACCTCGATCACCGTGGTGGCGACCAGCAGATCGGTGTTTCCCTGCTTGAAATCCAGCATGGCCTTCTGTTTTTCGGCCGGTTTCATGCGCCCGTGTACCAGCGCCACGCGCACGCCGGGCAATTGCGCGGACAAGGCTTCGAAGGTGACCTGCGCCGCCTGCGCTTCGATCTTTGGCGGGCCACTGGGCACCCCCTTGCCGGGCTCTTCGCTTTCTTCGATCAAGGTGCACACCCAGTACGCCTGCCGCCCTTCGGCGCAGGCGGCGCGGATGCGCTCGACCAGGTCCGGCCGCCGTTCGGCACTGAGCACGATGGTCTGCACCGGCGTGCGCCCGGGCGGGAGCTCGTCGATGGCCGAGACATCCAGATCCGCATAGGTGGACATGGCCAAGGTGCGCGGGATCGGCGTGGCGGTCATCACCAACTGATGCGGCACGCTGCCGGCAGCCGCGCCCTTGTCGCGCAAGGCCAGGCGTTGATGCACGCCGAAGCGGTGCTGCTCGTCGATGATGGCCAACGCCAGATCGTGGAAGACCACCGCCTCCTGCATCAAGGCATGCGTGCCCACCACCACCTGCGCCTGGCCGGAGGCCACCTCGGCCATTGCCGCGGCGCGCGCCTTGCCGGTGACCTTGCCGGCCAGCCAGACGATGCGCACGCCCAGCGGTTCCAGCCAGCCGCGCAGATTGGTGAGGTGTTGTTCGGCCAGCAATTCGGTCGGTGCGGCCAGCGCGACCTGCTTGCCCTGCTCCACCGCCAGCATCGCCGCCAAGGCGGCGACCACGGTCTTGCCGCTACCGACATCGCCCTGCACCAGCCGCAGCATCGGCGATGGCTTGGCCAGGTCACGGGCAATCTGCTCGAACACGCGCTGCTGCGCACCGGTGAGCTGGAACGGCAATGCCGCACGCAATTGCTGCACCAGGCTCCCATTACCGGGCAGCCTAGGCGCATGAAAGCGCTGCAAGGCGATGCGTTGGCGACGCAGGCTGAGCTGATGCGCCAGCAATTCTTCAAGCGCCAGGCGCTGCTGGGCCGGATGACCGCCTGCCAGCAGCTGCTGCGGATCGGTGTTCACCGGCGGGCGATGCATGGTCAGCAACGCCGCGCGCAACGACGGCAGCTGCTCGTCCTGCAGCCAGTGCGGCGGCAGCAGTTCCAGCGCCGCCTCCGCTGGCAACCGTTCCAGCGCCTGGCCGATGAGTTTGCGCAGCGTGGCCGGGCCGACCCCTTCCAGCACCGGATAGACCGGATCCAGGCTGTCGCCCAGCCCGGCATCCTCGCCCGGTGCGAGTACGCGGTAACTGGGATGCACGATTTCCCAGCCGTTCTGTCCCGGCTTGGGCGTGCCGAAGACCCGCAGCCGCGCGCCCGGTGAAAATTGCGCCACCTGCGCGGCGCGGAAATGGAAGAAGCGCAGCACCACGGTGCCGTGCGAATCGTCCGACACCGCCACCCGCAACATCGGCCGGTAACGGAAGCCGCGTTCCACCGCATCGACGCGGCCTTCGATCTGCGCCGGCACACCGGCCTGCAGCTGCGCGATCGTGGTCAGCCGCGTGCGGTCTTCGTAGCGCAACGGCAGATGCAGCCACAGATCCTGCAGGGTCAAAATGCCGCGCGCAGCGAACTTGTCGGCCACTTTCGGGCCGACGCCGGGCAGGCTGGCAAGCGAGGCCTGGCCTGCGACGGCCAGGCTTGGCGTGACGGTAGGTGCGCGCGGCACGGCAGAGCGTTCGGATCAGCCGACCTGACTCAGTCGAGCACCATCACCGCATCGACTTCAAAGCCCGCGCCCTTGGGCAGGCCGGAGACCTCGATGGTCGAACGCGCGGGGAACGGGGCCTGGAAATACTCCTGCATCACCGCATTGACCGCGGCGAACTGGCTGAGATCGGTCAGGTACAGGCCCAGCCGCACGATCTTGTCGAGCGAGCCGCCGGCGGCTTCGGCAACCGCCTTGAGGTTATCGAAGCAGCGGCGTGCCTGCGCACCGATGTCGCCGGGCACGATCTCGCCGGTGGCCGGATCCAGCGGGATCTGCCCGGAGAAATACACCGTGTTGCCGGCACGCACGGCCTGCGAGTACGGGCCAATGGCGGCAGGCGCCTGGTCGGTATGGATGATCTGGGACATGGCAACTCCGTCAACGCTGAAAACGAACGCGCATTGTATCGGCGCCCGCCCTGCCCGAGCCAATGCGACGGCGCGGCGCATGCGTCGGGTTCCAGGCAGCGAAGGCCGGAAGCTGGCTCAGGTGATCGGTGCCGGATTGAACAAGGCCAGATCGTTGTGCAACCGATGCCGCTCGGTCCAGGTGCGCTGCCCGCTGGCCACGTCCAGATACCGCTGGAACAGTTCCCAGCCGAGTTGCTCCAGCGTCTTGGCGCCGGTGGCGACGACGCCGGCATCGATGTCCATCAGGTCGGACCAGCGCTGCGCCAGCTCGGTACGCGTGGCGACCTTGATCACCGGCACCATGCCCAGGCCGTACGGCGTTCCGCGTCCGGTGGTGAAGACATGCAGATTCATGCCCGCCGCTACCTGCAAGGTGCCGCAGACAAAGTCGCTGGCAGGCGTGGCGCAGTACTGCAGCCCGCGCCCCTTGAGCCGTTCGCCCGGCGACACCACGCCGTTGATCGGCGAGGAGCCCGACTTGGCGATCGACCCCATCGCCTTTTCGACGATGTTGGCCAGGCCGCCTTTCTTGTTGCCGGGCGTGGTGTTGGCACTGCGGTCGGCCTGCCCGCGCGCAAGATAGGCGTCGTACCAGGCCATCTCGCGCACCAGCGCCTTGGCCACCTCGGCATCGGCTGCGCGCGGCACCAGCAGATGGATGCCGTCGCGCACCTCGGTGTTCTCCGAGAACATCACCGTGGCGCCGGCACGCACCAGCAGATCGGCCGCAATCCCCAGGCCGGGGTTGGCGGTCACGCCGGAGAACGCATCGCTGCCACCACATTGCATGCCCACCACCAATTCGCTGGCGGGGACGGTTTGGCGGCGGCGCGTGTCCAGATGGCGCAGCCGTTCTTCGGCCATCGCCATGATCGAGTCGACCATGTCGGCAAAGCCCAAGGAGGCCTGCTGCAGGCGATAGATAGCGCTGTCGTCGGTGCTGGCATCGTCGGCCAGCAGGCGCTCGGGCGCCAGCTTCTCGCAGCCCAGCCCGACGATCAGCGCCTGGCCGCCGAAATTGGGACTGCGCGCGATGTTGCGCAGCGTGCGGATCGGGATGATCGCTTCTGGCGCAGTGATGGCCACGCCGCAGCCATAGACGTGATTGACCGCGACCACATCGTCGACATTGGGATACTTGGGCAGCAACTCGGCGCGGATGCGTGCGACCGCATGCCCGAGCACGCCGACCACGCATTGCACGCTGGTCATGATGCCGAGGATGTTGCGCGTGCCGACGCTGCCGTCGCGGTTGCGGAAACCCTCGAAGGTGTAGCCCTGCAGTGGCTCGGGAGCTGGCGCCGGCTGCAGCGACAGATCCAGCGTGGCCAGCTCGGGGGCCTCCGGCATGTCCAGCAGTTGCTCGCTCACCCACGCACCGCGCGCGATGTCGGCATTGGCGGTGCCGATGACCGCGCCCAGGCGGACCACCGGCGCCCCCCTGGGCACGTCTTCCAGGGCTATCTTGTGGCCCTGCGGCACGTGCTCGATGGCGGTCGGCCCATCTGGAAAGGCGGCTCCGGCCGGCGCGCCGCCGTCGTTGACGACGATGGCGACATTGTCGTGCGCATGCGCGCGGATACTGAGCCAGCGAGCGGGTTGCTGGGTTGCGGACATCGTGGGCTACCTTGCGAAACGTGTGGGGAAGGCACTATCGGTTGGGGCTGTCGAACTGACGCCGATACTGCAGAATCAGGCGGTTTTCATCGACATTGCGCTGGTAATTGGAGCGGAAGGTCCCGTTGAACCAGATGATGCTCAGATGCTTGAAGCGCTCGCCCTGGAACTGATAGGTGGTCAACACATCGCGCGCCCACTCGCGGCCTTCGCCGGCGTAGGCCGCCGGCCGTGCATTGTCGCCGCTGATGTAGCGCGCCATGACGCTGAGGCCGGGAATGCCGATGCCGTCGCCATCGATGTTGTAGCGCAGTTGCCAGCTGCGCTCGCCACGTTCGAGGAAGTCGTTGATGAAGGTCCAGTTGAAGACATTGCCATCGGTGCCGCCCGGCCATGGCATGGCGCTGGGCCCGGACAGTGCTTGATAGCCCGCACCGAATTCGTGGGCGCCGCTGCGCCAGGACACCATCGTGCTGAACATGCGGTTGTCGATCGGGCCCGCGCGCGACTGGCCGATATCGTCGGTGCGGAAGTAGCGCAGATCCACGCGAAGACGATCCTTGCCGAACATGTGGGTCTGGATCAGGTTGTAGAGCTGCTGACGATAGACGTCTTCCATCAGCCCACCCTGATAGCGCAGTTGGGTGCCCGGAGCGAGCGTGTAAGTCGCCGAGAGCAGATTGAAGGCGTCCGAATCCGGCGTCCCGCTGAAGCGTCGATTCTTGTTGGTCAGGGTGATCGGCACGCGCGAATCGCCATCGCGATACCAGGCGCTGGTGAAGCGCGCGAGCAGCAGATCGAGCTTGGGCACGTCCTTGGATTCCAGCGTCACGCCTTGAAACGTCTCCGGCATGATGCGGGTGATGCTGGCGCGTACCAGCGGCTCGTTGGGAATGAAGCTGCCCCACTTCAATTCGGTTTGCGAGGCGCGCAGTTTGAGCGTGGGTGCCACCCGCATCAGCGCATGTTGCGCTGTGCCATCGTCGTTGTTGGGCAGCAGGCCGGTGCCGCCTTCGGCGCGCACGCCATCGAGCTTGAAATCGCCGATGCCGAGCAGATCCAGCCCGGCGCCGACAGGGCCACGGGTGTATCCGCTTTTGGCATCGACGACGAAACCCTGCGCCCATTCGGCGCGTTTGCCCTGTCCGTCGCCACTGCGAAAATCACGGTTGTAATAGAAATTGAGCGCGGTGAGCTCGGTGCTTGCGCCATTCCAGAACCCGTCTTCCGGCGCTTGCGCACGTGCACGCCCGGCAGCGCCGACCGCCAGCAGCGCAGCGCTACCGAGTGCCATCATGTTCTTCATTGATCCGTTCTCCGGCTGTGGTGACCTTGCGTGTGGCGCGCCGTAGACGACGGCAGCGCTAGCGCACCAGGCACGGCCGCTTGTTGTCGAAGCTCCAGTTCGGAATCAGCGCCTGCATCGCCGCCGCGTCGTCGCGCGCCCCGAGGCCCAGTCCCTGATAGGTGCGATGCGCCGCTTCCAGCGCATCCATATCGAGTTCGACACCCAGTCCGGGCTTCGCCGGCACCTGGATCTGGCCACCGGCGATCTGTAACGGGGTGTGGGTCAGGCGTTGGCCGTCCTGCCAGATCCAGTGCGTGTCGATCGCGGTCACCCGCCCCGGCGCTGCGGCGGCAACGTGGGTAAACATCGCCAGCGAAATATCGAAATGGTTGTTGGAATGCGAGCCCCAGGTCAGGCCCCAGTCGCGGCACAGTTGCGCCACCCGCACCGAGCCTTGCAGCGTCCAGAAGTGCGGGTCGGCCAGCGGGATATCCACCGACTGCAGCTGGATGGCGTGGCCCATCTGCCGCCAGTCGGTGGCGATCATGTTGGTGGCCGTGGGCAGGCCGGTGGCGCGGCGGAATTCGGCCATCACCTCACGCCCTGAATAGCCATCCTGCGCGCCGCACGGATCCTCGGCATAGGCCATCACGCCATGCATGTCACGACACAGCGCGATGGCCTGCTCAAGCGACCAGGCGCCATTGGGATCGAGGGTGATGCGCGCCTGCGGAAAACGCGCATGCAACGCATGGATCGCGGCAATCTCATCCTCGCCGCGCAACACGCCGCCCTTGAGCTTGAAATCGCGAAAGCCGTATTTCTCGTACGCCGCTTCGGCCAGGCGCACCACCGACTCGGGCGTCAATGCTTCCTGGTCGCGTAGCGCTTCCCACGCATCGTTGGCATTGCTGCCGTCACGATAATCCAGCGCTGTCTTGCGACGATCGCCGATGAAAAACAGATAGCCCAGCACATCCACCGCATCGCGCTGCTGGCCCTCGCCGAGCAGTGCGGCAACCGGTTGATCCAGAAACTGTCCAAGCAGATCGAGCAATGCCGCTTCGATGGCGGTCACCGCATGGATGGTGATGCGCAGATCGAAGGTCTGCAGGCCGCGCCCGGCGCTGTCGCGGTCGGCGAACGCCGTGCGTACCTGGTTGAGGATGCGCGGGTAATCGGCGATGGAGCGGCCATGAATGAGCGCAGCGGCATCGCGCAGCAGCCCGGCGATGGCATCGCCGCCAGGCACCTCGCCTACGCCGGTGCGCCCGGACGAATCGCGCAGGACGAGCACGTTGCGGGTGAAGTACGGCGCATGCGCGCCACTGAGATTGAGCAGCATGCTGTCCTGGCCGGCGACCGGTACGACGCGCACGTCGGTGATGCGCGGCGTGGTACCGATGCCGTCAGGTGAGCGATGGATAGTCATCACGATTCTCCGAAGATGGTCAAAGCGGTGCGGGGACGGGCGTGGATGGGCCGCCCGGCGGGGCCTTCAATTCCACGCGCTTGATTTCGCCGACGACCACCAGATAGGACAGCACCGCCAGCAAGGCATTGAGTCCCACGAACACCAGCGCCCACTTGAAGGTGCCGGTGGTGGAGACGATGTAGCCGATCACGATCGGCGTGGTGATGCCGGCGATGTTGCCGAAGGTATTGAACAGGCCACCGGACAGACCGGCGATTTCCTTGGGCGAGGTGTCGGCGACCACCGCCCAGCCGAGAGCACCGATGCCCTTGCCGAAGAACGCCAGCGCCATCAGACCGACCACCATCCATTCGGCTTGCACGTAGTTGCAGCCGATCATCGTCACCGACATCAACATGCCGACCACGATGGGCGTCTTGCGCGAGACGGTCAGCGAATAGCCACGCCGCACCATGCGGTCGGAGATATAGCCGCCCAGCACGCCACCGGCGAAGCCGCACACCGCTGGCAACGAGGCGACGAAACCGGCTTCCAGGATCGACATGCCGCGCTCCTTGACCAGATACACCGGAAACCAGGTCAGGAAGAAATACGTCAGCGTGGTGATGCAGTACTGGCCGATGTACACGCCCAGCAACATGCGATTGCACAACAACTGCTTGGCGTAATGCCATTGCGTGCCCTTGGGCTGGCTACCGGACCTGTTGCCCTGCTCCATGTCCACCAGCGCGCCGTTGCGCCGGATGTAGTCCAGTTCCTGCGCCGACAACCTGGGGTGTTCGCGCGGCGCGAAGATCGTCTTTTTCCACAGTGCGGCCAGCAATACGCCCACCGCACCCATCACCAGAAACACGTGTTCCCACCCCCAGGCATGCACCAGCCAGCCCATCAGCGGCGCAAACGCCACCGTGGCGAAATACTGCGCGGAGTTGAAGATCGATGCGGCCAGGCCGCGCTCGGCGGTGGGAAACCACGCCGCCACGATGCGGCTATTGCCAGGGAACGACGGCGCTTCGGCAATGCCGACCAGAAAGCGCAGCACGAACAAGGTGGTGACCGCCCAGGTCACCGGCACCCAGCCGATAAAGCCCTGCAGCGCGGTGAACAACGACCAGATCAGCAGCGACAGGCCGTAGACGCGCCGCGAGCCGAAGCGATCGAGCAACCAGCCGCCGGGAATCTGCCCGGCCACGTAGGCCCAGCCGAACGCGGAAAAGATGAAACCCATCTGCAGCGCGTCGATGCCCAGTGCGTCCTGGACGGCCGAACCGGCGATGGACAGGGTGGCGCGATCGGCATAGTTGATCGTGGTCACCACGAACAGCATCAGCAGAATCAGATAACGCCTGCGTGGAACCGTCGTTGAATCGACTGTCGTTGCACCGACAGTCTTTGTGTCGATAGCCATCATCGTTCCTCACCTATGACGATGGAAGCGCAGTGCGCTTCGATGCTCCAAAGTGCGCCTGTCGCCAGCGTGCCGGACCCTCCTCCGGCACGCCTCAGGCATCGTTGCCGCGGTCGCGCTCAGTCGTGGCCCAGCGCGCCGTCGACACGTCGCCACAACCCGAGCGGATTGCCATCGGCCAAGGCAGCGGGCATGAGCGCGGCAGGCAGATCCTGGTAGCAGACCGGCCGCAGGAAGCGGTCGATCGCCAGCGTGCCCACCGAGGTGCTGCGGCTATCGGAGGTCGCCGGAAACGGGCCGCCGTGCACCATCGCGTGGCAAACCTCCACGCCGGTAGGCCAGTCGTTGACCAGGATGCGCCCGGCCTTGCGCTCCAGAATCGGCAGCAGCGCGGCGGCGGTTGCGGTATCGCCTGCATCCATGTGCAGCGTGGCGGTGAGCTGGCCTTCCAACTGCTCGCTCAATGCGGCCAACTGCGCGCTGTCCCTGCACCGAACCAGCAGCGACGAGGCGCCGAACACTTCGGCCTGTAACGCTTCATCGGCCAGAAACGCATCGGCGTCGGTAGCAAACAAGGCTGCCGGGCAGCGACCCGCATCCGGCGCATCGCCACGCGCCAGCGTGGTCACCTGCGGATGCGCGACCAGGCGTTGCACACCCTGGGCATAAGCGTGGCCGATCCCGGCAGTGAGCATCACGCCGGGCGAGACCTGTTGCAGGGCTTGCGTTGCAGAGGCGATGAAGGCATCCAGCGCAGGCGAATCGATCGCCAGCAACAGGCCGGGATTGGTGCAGAACTGGCCAGCGCCCAGCGTAAGCGAGCCGACGCAGGCCTTGCCCAATGCCTGCGCACGCGCCTGCAGCGCGTGCGGCAACAAATACACCGGATTGATCGCGCTCATTTCCGCATACACCGGAATCGGCTCACGGCGCGCCGCCGCGATCTGCAGCAGCGCCATGCCACCGCCACGCGACCCGGTGAAACCGACCGCCTTGATCCGCGCATCGGCCACCAGCTGCGCGCCGATCTCGATGCCGGCGTCGAACAGCAGCGAGAACACGCCCTCCGGCAATCCGCATTGCGCCACCGCGGCCTGAATCGCGCGGCCCACCAGTTCCGAGGTCCCCGGATGCGCGCCGTGTGCCTTGACCACCACCGGGCACCCGGCTGCCAGGGCCGAAGCGGTATCGCCGCCGGCCACCGAGAACGCCAGCGGGAAATTGCTGGCGCCGAACACCGCCACCGGCCCCAGCGCGATATGGCGCTGGCGCAGGTCCGCGCGCGGCAACGGCGTGCGCTGCGGCAGCGCAGGGTCGATGCGCGCCTGCAGCCAGCTGCCCTCGCGCACCACGCTGGCGAACACGCGCAGTTGCCCCACGGTGCGTCCGCGCTCGCCTTCCAGGCGTGCGCGCGGCAGGCCGCTTTCGCGCATCGCGCGTTCGATCAAGGCATCGCCCAGCGCCACGATGTTGTCGGCGATCGTCTCCAGGAACTGCGCCCGTGCCTGCAGCGGTGTTTCGCGATAAGAATCGAAGGCCGCCTGTGCCAGGGCGCAAGCCTGCTCCAGGTCCGGCGCGGTCGCCGACCCGAACACCGGCTCCAGCAGCTCGCCGCTGGCGGCATCCACGCCCTGCAAGGCAACGCCGGTGCCGACCACGCTGCGCTGGCCGATCAGCGATTCACCCAGGATCGTGTACATCAGCGGCGCCCTCCGATCAGTTGCTTGAGCTGGGCGGATTCGGCGTCGGTCAGATCGGCCAACGGCGTGCGCACCGGCCCGGCTGGGCGGCCCACCGCGCGCATGCCGGCCTTGACGATGGACACCGCATAGCCGGCGCGCCGGTTGCGCAGCACCGTGTACGGCAGCACGAAGTCGTTGAGCTCGCGGTAGATGGTGGCGTGGTCACGCGCCCGCACCGCCGCGTAGAACGCCAGTGCCCATTCCGGCAGGAAATTGAAGATGGCCGAGGAATACGTGGTAACGCCCATTTCCAGATACGGCAATGCAAAGGTTTCGGCCGTCGGCAGGCCGCCGACATACAGCAGGCGATCGCCTAGCCGCGCATAGATGCGGGTCATGCGATCCACATCGCCGATGCCATCCTTGTAGCCCACCAGGTTGGGGCAGCGCTCGGCCACGCGCGCCAGTGTCACATCGTCGAGCTTGGCGTTGGCACGCCCGTAGACGATCACGCCCAGCTTGGTCGCCTTGCAGACGCGCTCGACATGCGCAGCCACGCCGTCTGCGTCGCACTCGGTCAGGTATGGCGGGAACAGCAGGATGCCGTCGGCATCGTTGCGCTCGGCCGCCTGCGCCATGTCGACCGCAATCGCGGTGCCGTAGCCGGCCGGTGCGATCACCGGCATGCGGCCTGCGGTCTGGGTCACTGCCGCGCGCACCGCGCGGTTGACTTCGTCCAGGGTCAGCGAGAACAACTCGCCGGTGCCGCCTGCGGCGAACAGGCCCGCAGCCGGATGCGAGGACAGCCAGTCCAGGTTGCTGCGGTAGGCCGGCTCGTCGAAGGCCAGCGCCGCGTCGAAATGGGTGACCGGAAACGACAGCAATCCGGCGCCTAGCGCCTGGGCCATTTCGGTAGGTGTGTATCTGCTGCTCATGGATGCGTGGGTCCTAGGCGGGGGTGGAAGGATCCTAGGAAGGCGCATCGTTGCTGGTCCAAACCAAATTACGTATTGTTTGATACCTCTATTGAATCAGTGCCTGCACGGAAACGGCGCAGCGATTGCAAGCCGCTGCTTTGCAACGGCTTTTTTGTCGCCGCGTGATTGCCCGCGATGGCGCACGCGCAGGCAGCGAACACTGCGGCAGGCGTATTCATCTGCACCGCCGCAGCAAACATGCTGCGAGTGCAGCACCCGATCACCGCAGCATCGCTCTGAGAGGCAACCCCGGATGTTCGATCTGCCGCAATTACGCTGCTTTGTCGCGGTTGCCGACGAACTGCATTTCCGTCGCGCGGCCGAGCGTCTGAACATGACCCAGCCACCGCTGAGCCGGCAGATCCAATTGCTGGAGCACAACGTCGGTACACCGCTGCTCGAACGCAACAGCCGCCACGTGCGCCTGACCCAGGCCGGGCGCAGCCTGTTGGCCGAGGCGCGCGCGATCCTGCGCCTGGCGGAAAACGCCGGCCTGCGCGCGCGACGCATTGGCATGGGCGATGCCGGCAGCGTATCGGTGGGTTTCACCGCAGGCGCCAGCTACCGTTTTTTGCCGGAGGCCATCGCACGCTGGCGCAGCGAAGCGCCGGATGTCGATCTGCAACTCAAGGAGATGGTCAGCCTGGCGCAACTGGACGCCCTGGACGCCGGGCGCCTGGACATCGGCCTGCTGCGACCGCCGATCCAGCGACAGGGCTTGCGCAGTCGCTGCGTGGCGCGCGAACCGCTGATTGCCGCGCTCCCCGAGGACGCGCCATTGGCGCAGCGGAGCAGTCTGCGCCTGCAGGACTTCGACCGACAGCCGCTGGTCAACTACGCGCCCGACGAAGCGCGCTACTTCTACGATCTGCTCGCGCAATTGTTCGGTGCGCGTGGCATCGCGCCGCGCTCGGTGCAATACGTCAGCCAGATCCACTCGGTGCTGGCGCTGGTGCGTGGCGGCATGGGCATGGCGCTGGTGCCCGAAGGCGCCAGCGGCCTGCGCTATGCCGGCATCGTCTATCTGCCGTTGCAGGACGATGCGCCCGCCACACCGGTGGAACTGCACCTGGTGTGGAAGCAGGACAACGACAACCCCGCCTTGCACCGGCTGATCGCCTAGAGCCTGTGACACCAGGCCACTGGCCTGGGAGCCAGTCACTCGCCGTGCCGCGTGTTCGGCAAGGCGATGCGATTCTCCGCGTCATCGCCGCGTGCAGCCATCCGGCGGCTACTGACGACCGACGCTCTGCACCACATGCAACCGCCGCAGCCGGCGCATCACCTCGGCCAGATGGCGGCGGTCGCGGACCTGGATGTTGAAACGCAACACCGCCGCATTGAAATCGCGGTCCAGGTAATCCACGCGTTCGATATTGGACTGGCTCTGCGCGATCGCCGCCGCAAGCTGGGCCAGCACCCCGGTGCGGTTTTCCACTTCGACCACCAGGGCGGTGTCGTAATCGCCGGTGACGCCGGAATCCCAATCGATCGGCACCCAGCGCTCGGGCGACTTGCGCAGTTCGGCCAGGTTGGGGCAGTCCAGCCGGTGCACCACGATGCCCTTGCCGGCGGTGTGGTAGCCCATGATTTCGTCGCCGGGAATCGGCTGGCAACAGTTGGCGAAACTGATCACGCCACGCTCGCTGCCATCGATCAGGATCTTTTCGTGCGAATGCTTGGAATGCCCGCCGCCGCGCAGCTCGGCGTAGGCCATCAACGCCTGTGCGGCCTGGGTCGGCATCCAGTTGCCCAGCGCGACATCGGCCAGCAGGGCTTCCAGGCGCGGGTAGCGATGCTCGGTGAGGAAGGCATCCAGGCGGCCCTTGGGCAACCGCTCCAGCGAGCTGTCCATCGCTTCCAGCGCACGATCGAGCATGCGGTGGCCAAGCTGCACGGCGTCTTCGTGTTCGAGTTGCTTGAGCTGGTGGCGGATCGCCGTACGCGCCTTGCTGCTGACCACAAATTCCAGCCACTGCGGCTTGGGCGTGGCCGAGCGCGCGGTGATGATCTCCACCGCCTGCCCGCTGACCAGCTTGGTGCGCAGCGGCACCAGCTTCTTGTCCACCCGCGAGGCCACCGCGCGATTGCCCACATCGGTATGCACCGCGTAGGCGAAATCCAGCGCGGTGGAATTGCGTGGCAACGCCAGGATCTTGCCCTTTGGCGTGAACAGATAGACCTCGTCCGGGAACAGATCCACCTTGACGTTGTCCAGAAACTCCAGCGACGAGCCGGCGGCGCGCTGCGAATCGATCAGCTCCACGATCCAGTCGTGCGCACGGCTCTGCGCGCTGTTGGGCGAGGCCGAGCCGACCTTGTAGGTCCAGTGCGCGGCCACGCCGCGTTCGGCGATCAGGTCCATCTCTTCGGTGCGGATCTGCACCTCGATCGGCGAGCCATACGGGCCGAACAACACCGTGTGCAGCGACTGATAGCCGTTGGCCTTGGGGATCGCAATGAAATCGCGGAAGCGCCCGTCCAGCGGCTTGAAGGTGGCATGCACCGCGCCCAGCGCGTGATAGCAATCGGCCACCGAACGCACCACCAGGCGGAAGCCGAATACATCCATCACCTGGTCGAAGGACTTGTTCTCTTCGTGCATCTTGGAATAGATGCTCCAGGGCGTCTTGATGCGGCTGACCAGCCGATGTTCCAGCCCTTCCTTGGCCAGCCGCTGCGACAACTGCACCTCCACCTGCGCCATCGACTCGCGGCGCACCACCGGCTGGCTGCGAATGTGTTTTTCGAGGATGGCATGACGCCACGGATACAGTGCGCGGAAGCCCAGGTTCTGCAGCTCGGACTTGATCAGGCTCATGCCCAGGCGCTGGGCGATCGGCGCATAGATCTCCAGCGTTTCGCGCGCAATGCGGCTGCGTGCTTCGCTGCTCTGCGCGCCGAGCGTGCGCATGTTGTGCAGGCGGTCGGCGAGCTTGATCATGATCACGCGCAGGTCGCGCGACATCGCCAGCAGCATCTTGCGGAAACTTTCCGCCGCCGCTTCCTGACGGTCGCGGAACTTGAGCTTGTCCAGCTTGGTGACGCCATCGACCAGCTCGGCCACCGCTTCGCCGAATTCGGACGCCAGCTCTGCGCGGGTCAACGGGGTGTCTTCGATGGTGTCGTGCAGGATCGCGGCGATCAGCGATTCCATGTCCAGCCCGAGCTCGGCGAGCACGCCGGCCACGGCCACCGGATGGGTGATGTAGGGCTCGCCCGACTTGCGGGTCTGGCCGGCATGCGCGATGGCGCCCACTTCCCAGGCACGGCGCAGGATCGGCAGCTGCTCCTTGGGAAGGTAGCTGGCAGCGCGTTCGAGGTGCAGGACATAGTCGGGGATGGCCGGGTCGGAAGACGAGGACGTCACGACGGTCGCCTGGGCAGTGGGGCCTGGGTTCATCCCTGAAGACTATGCCAGCAACGCAGTCACGGCAAACGTTTGCGCGCTGCGCGCGGCAAAGCCGGTATCAAACGAAAACAGCCCGCGCGAGGCGGGCTGTTCAAATCGATCGCAGTGATGCGGGCAATCAATCGTCGTTCTTGGACATGTCTTCGTCGGCGACGACTTCGGCAGCGGCCCATTCCAGCGCTTCGCGCTCGGCACGCTCGCGCTCGGCCTTCTCGACTTCATCGATCAGCGCGTTGTCGATCCGGCGTGCGGCGATTTCGCGCAGCGCCATCACGGTGGGCTTGTCGCTGGCGTCGGCGTTCTCGATCAGCGGCTGCACGCCGTTGGCGAGCTGACGGGCGCGCTTGGAGGCCATCATGACCAGTTCGAAACGGTTGTTCACGACTTCCAGGCAATCTTCTACGGTAATGCGGGCCATGCGGGCTCCCGGCGACCAGCAATGGCCGCGCATCGAATGAGGGAAAGGGGGCGGAGTGTACGCCCGCCCTTGCGCCACGGCAACCGGCACCCATTCAGTTTCCTTTGGAATCAGCTATTTGAGTGCGCGCTGATTGGCGATCGCGCGCGGTCACGCAGCCTCGGCAGATGCGCGCCCTGCCCGTCCGCGCGACACACTGCCTGCCCTGACGGCCGCCGCGCCAGAGCAGCGGGCGCGGGACGACCGTGTCGCATTCAGTCCAGCAACGCCTGGATCAAGCCGGCATGCCGCTGCTGTTGCGCCTGCCGCCGCAGCCGGCTGGCGGTGAAGATCGCGCACATCTCCGACACTGCCGTGTCGAAGGTCTCGTTGATGATGACGTAGTCGAACTCCTCGAAGTGCAGCATCTCTTCGCGGGCGGCGGCCAGGCGCTGCGCCATGACGTCCTCGCTGTCCTGCCCGCGCTTGCGCATGCGCTCGTCCAGCGCCTGGCGCGACGGCGGCAGGATGAACACGCTGACCGCATCGGGCACTTTCTGGCGCACCTGACGCGCGCCCTGCCAGTCGATTTCCAGCAACACATCGTGGCCGGCCGCCAGTTGCGGTTCGACCGACTGCCGCGCAGTGCCCTTCCAGTCGCCATGCACCAGCGCATATTCGAAGAAGTCGCCCGCTTCGATCATGCGCTGAAATTCGTCGGCAGAGACGAAATGGTAATGCTCCGCATGCCGTTCGCCCGGACGCGGCGGGCGCGAAGTGAACGAGATCGACAAGGCGATCTTGGGATCACGCGCCAGCGTGGCGTTGACGATGCTGCTCTTGCCGGCACCGGAGGGAGCCGCAACGATATAGAGGGTGCCGCGCATTTTAGGGAATAGAGAGTCGAGAATAGGGAATGGGGCACCGCGCCAAGCAAGCAGGCCAAGGTGAATCGTACCTGCTTTGACGATTCCCCATTCCCGATTGCCTATTCCCGGCTATTCGATGTTCTGCACCTGCTCGCGGATCTGGTCGATCAGCACCTTCAGATCCACCGCGGCGTTGGACGTGCGGCTGTCCACCGACTTGGAACCGAGCGTATTGGCTTCGCGGTTGAATTCCTGCAGCAGGAAGTCCAGGCGACGGCCGACCGGCTCGCGTTGTTTGAGCACGCGGCGGATCTCGGCGATGTGACTGGAGAGGCGGTCGAGTTCTTCGTCCACGTCCAGCTTCTGCAGCCACAGCACCAGTTCCTGCTCGGCGCGGCCCGGGTCCACCGGATGCGGCAGATCGGCCAGGCGGGCGGCCAGCTTGGCGCGCTGGCCGTCGCGAATGGCAGGGATCAAGGTGCGCACTTCAGCGGCGATGCGTTCGATCGCATCCACCCGCTCGCTGATCGCCTCGGCCAGCTTGCCGCCTTCGCGCTCGCGCGCGGCGACAAAGCTGTCCACCACCTCATCGAGCAACGCCAAGGCCTGCGCCTGCAACGCCGGTGCGTCCACGTCCTGCACCTGCAGGACGCCGGGCAGCTGCAGCAGATCGGTAAAGCCGACCTGCAACTTGGGAAACACACCGTCCAGCCGCGTGGCCAGTGCGCCTAATTCCTGCAGCAGCGATTCGTTGACGGCCAGCGTGTGTGCGTTGTCCGGCGCGCGCAGACGCAGCGTCAGATCCAGCTTGCCGCGGCTGTTTTTCGCCGCCACGCGCTCGCGCAGCATCGGTTCCAGCGCGCGCAACTCTTCGGGCAGACGCACGCCCACTTCCAGAAACCGGTGATTGACCGAGCGCAGCTCGCAACCGAGCGTGCCCCAGGGCGTGATGCGTTCGCCGCCAGCAAACGCGGTCATGCTTCGGATCATCGTGAATCCCGTGACGTCAAAGCGCGAATGGTACCCTAGCCGCCCGCGCTGGCTGACCGCCTCGCCACGCGCTGGCCCAGACCACCTCCCGACTTCCGGACTCATTGCATGACCTTTTCCCGTCCCAGCGGCCGCACGGCCGACCAGCTGCGCCCGGTGCGCATCGAACGCGCCTTCACCCGTCACGCCGAAGGCTCGGTGCTGGTCAGCTTCGGCGATACCCGCGTGCTGTGCACCGCCAGCGTGGAAAACCGCGTGCCGGGGTTCCTGCGCGGCAAGGGCGAAGGCTGGGTGACCGCCGAATACGGCATGTTGCCGCGCTCCACCCATACCCGCTCCGACCGCGAGGCCGCGCGTGGCAAGCAGGGCGGGCGCACGCTGGAAATCCAGCGCCTGATCGGCCGCGCACTGCGCGCCTGCGTCGATCGCAATGCCTTGGGCGAGCGCACCATCACCCTGGACTGCGACGTGCTGCAGGCCGATGGCGGCACCCGCACTGCTGCCATCACCGGCGCGTATGTGGCCTTGGCCGATGCAGTGAACCTGCTGCGCAAGCGCGGCGACATCAAGAAGCATCCGTTGATCGGTGCAGTGGCTGCGGTCTCGGTGGGCATTTATCGCGGCGAGCCGGTGCTGGACCTGGATTACCCCGAAGACAGCGACTGCGATACCGACATGAATGTCGTGATGAATGACGGCGGCGGGTTCATCGAGTTGCAAGGCACCGCCGAAGGCCATGCATTCCGCCGCGACGAACTCAACGCGCTGCTCGCCCTTGCCGAAAAGGGCGTGGCCGAGTTGTTCGAACTGCAACGCGCCGCGCTGGCCGGATGAAGCGGCGCATCGCCCTGACCACCTTGCTGGTCGCCGACTACGATGCCGCGATCGCCTGGTATACCGGCGCGCTCGGCTTTGCCGTGCTGGAGGACCGCGCGCTGGGCGATGGCAAACGCTGGGTCTGCATCGGTCCTGGCGATGCGCAGGACGCGGCCTTGTTACTCGCGCAACCAGCCGATGCCGCGCAACGCGCGCGCATCGGCGACCAGACCGGCGGACGGGTCGATCGTTTCCTCTACACCGACGACTTCTGGCGCGACCACGCGGCCATGCAGGCCTTCGGTGTGGAATTTCTGGAAACCCCGCGCGAGGAGCCGTACGGCACGGTCGTCGTCTTCCGCGATCTGTACGGCAACAAGTGGGATCTGCTGGAGCCCAAGCAATGAAACAACTGGTCCTGGCCAGCGGCAACGCCGGCAAGCTGGAAGAACTGCGCGCCATGCTCGCCGACCTGCCGCTGCGCATCGTCGCGCAAGGCGACCTCGGTGTGGAAGATGTGCCGGAAACCGGCCTGACCTTCGTCGAGAACGCCTTGATCAAGGCGCGCCATGCCAGCGCGGTCACCGGCCTGCCGGCACTGGCCGACGACTCCGGCCTCATCGTCGATGCACTCGGCGGCGCGCCGGGCTTGTACAGCGCGCGCTACGCCGGCAGCCCGACCGACGCACAGGCCAACAACGCCAAGTTGCTCGACGCCATGCGCGCCGTGCCGGCCGAGCGCCGCAGCGCGCGGTTTTACGCGGTGATCGTGCTGCTGCGCCACCCGGAGGATCCGCAACCGCTGATCGCCGAGGGCAGCTGGGAAGGGATGATCACCACCGAACCGCGCGGCGATGGCGGCTTCGGCTACAACCCGGTGTTTCTGGACCCGGTGCATGGCCTGACCGCTGCGGAAATGGAGACCGCGTTGAAGAATCGGCTGAGTCACCGGGCGGTGGCGTTGGCCACGTTGCAGCACAAGCTGCACGCCCTGTCGCTGTGAACGATGGCCTGATGCAGTGCCCGACCTGATTCCGCCCCCGTTGTCGCTGTACGTGCACCTGCCCTGGTGCGTGCGCAAATGCCCGTACTGCGATTTCAATTCGCATGCGGCCAAGGGCGTGCTGCCGTTCGAGGAGTACGTGGATGCGTTGATCCGCGATCTGGACAACGATTTGCCGCTGGTGTGGGGACGCGTGGTGCATTCGGTGTTCTTCGGCGGCGGCACGCCGAGCCTGTTTCCGCCCGAGGCGATCGATCGATTCCTGCAAGCGGCAGCAGCGCGACTGCGCTTTGCGCCGAATCTGGAAATCACCCTGGAAACCAATCCGGGCACCGCAGAACATGGCCGCTTCGATGGCTATCGCGCTGCGGGGGTGAACCGTTTGAGCTTCGGCGTGCAGACCTTCGACGACGTGGCGCTGCAGCGGCTCGGTCGCATCCACGACAGCGCCGAGGCCGAGCGTGCGATCAAGCTGGCGCAGGATGCCGGCTACGACAATTTCAATATCGACCTGATGTACGCGCTGCCCGAGCAAACCCTGGCGCAGGCCGAGCACGATCTTGAGCGCGCCTTCGCGCTGCAGCCCACCCACCTGTCGCATTACCAGCTCACGCTGGAGCCGAACACGGTGTTCTTCGCGCGGCCGCCCAAGGGCATTCCCGATGACGATGCGGCCTGGGACATCCAGGAACATTGCCAAGCGCTGCTCGCCGACGCCGGCTATGCGCAGTACGAAGTCAGCGCCTACGCCAAACCGGGGCGGCAGTGCGCGCACAACCTCAATTACTGGCGGTTTGGCGATTACCTGGGCATCGGCGCCGGTGCGCACGGCAAGATCAGTTCCGGGGCCGGGCAGCAGGTCTTGCGCCGTTGGAAGCACAAGCATCCGCAGAGTTATCTGGCCAGCGCCGGTCGCGCGGCGTCGATCGGCGGCGACGAAATCGTGCCGCGCGAACGGCTGCCGTTCGAATACATGCTCAATCTGTTGCGCCTGCACGAAGGCTTCCGGCTGAGCGATTTCGAGGCCTGCACCGGCCTGGCGGCTTCCACTCTCGATCTGCCCGTGGCGCGGGCGATTGCGCAGGGCTGGATGACCGAGCGGAATGGTCGCATCGTGCCGACCGAACTGGGCCGCCGCTTCACCAACGATGTGGTCGAGCTGTTTCTGGCCTGAAATCCGCAGCCGCAGCGCGTCAGGCGCCGCACGCGCCCAGGCGACGAAGGTAGGCGCAGACCTGGCCGATTGCGGCGCCGCCCCTGCTGCAGCGTGCCCACGCAGCCCTGGCGCAACCGCCCGTCGGTGCCGGTGCAGTCGCTGATTGAGGGGAAAACATGCTACATAGCTCACGCTTCGACCCGAGCCCGCCTCCCGGATGTCCACTCTCGCCTCTTCCCTGCAACCCGCGCTCAGCGGCCCAATCGCCGATGCGGCAGTGTCCGCGCGCGGCCGCCGCCTGCTTGCGGCCGTGCATGCGCACTGCGTGCAGACGCTCAGCGGCCCATTGCGGCTGACCATCGTCGAGCTGGAACGCGAGTTGCTGCAGCAGGCCGAACACGCACGTACCAGCCAACTCCAGGCCGAGACCTACGCGCAGATGCGTGGCCTGCGCGATCACATCGACCGGTTTCCGCAGGCATTCCTGCAACAGCTGGCGCAGGCGCTGGCCGATGTGCGGCAGCGCCCTTCCAAGACCGCACTGCCCCCTGCCCCCGCGCAACCGCAGATATTGACGCTGACGCTGGTGGAAGACACCGATATCGACCGCGACATCGTGCTGAGCGAGATCGCCCGCCGCGAGACCTCGCGCCGGGCCGATGCCTTGCAACTGCTGGCGCAGCGGCTGGCGGTGATCGGTGCGGTGCCGGAATTCGAACTGGAAGAGCTACCGCTCGGGCCTTACGCGCTATGCCGCATGCTGCGGCACTGTGGCGAGGCGCTGGGACTGAGCCTGGACGGGCAACTCACGCTGTACAGGGTGTTCGAGCGCCAGGTGTTCGATCGCCTGGGCGATCTGTTCGAGCGCGCCAACGGCCTACTGGCGCAGGAGGGCATCCTGCCGGGGCTGATCTATCACCCCTATCTGGTCAGGCCCACGCACGTGCAGACCCGGCGAGCGCCGGCGGCATCGTCCAATGCCCCCCATGCCCATGACACCCCAGCGGCCAGCAAAGCCATCGCCACGCCGCATGGTGAGCGCCCCGCGACCACCTGGAGTGGCCAGCCCGTGGAGGGCGGATGGCAGGGCGCGCTGCAGCATCGGTCCGACGCACCCATGGCGCTGTCAGTGTCGCCACCGGGCCACTCGGCGACACCGGCACTGGACGACGCGGCACAGGCACTCGGCAGCCTGTTGTCGTCCGTGCGTCGATCGCAAGCCGCTGGCGGTATCGGAGCACATGCCGGCAGCGCCGCCGCGCCTGCAATGTCCCTGGCTGCGCTCTCTGCGCAAGGCTCCTATCCGTTCGCTGCTGGCCAGGACGCTGTCGCCGAAGTGCCCAAGAGCGCCGTCAGCGACGCGCTGGTCAGCCTGCAGCAGGTGCAGGCCGCCGCCTCGCAGCCATCGGGCATCGATGCGGTGCAGCGCCAGGTGCTGGAGCTGCTGCGCGCCCGGCACGGCGCGGACGCGGCACTGCCGCAGCACGATGCCGACACCTTCGACCTGCTCGGCCTGCTCTACGCGCAAATGCAGCGCGAAGTGCGCGACCAGACACCGGCGCAAACCCTGCTCACCAAGTTGCAGGTGCCGGTGGTGCGCGCCGCGTTGGCCGACCCGCATTTCTTCGTGCGCGACCAGCATCCGGTACGCGAACTGCTCAATACCGTGGCCGAATCGGGGGCGGTGTGGCTGGGCGAAGACGATGTGGATCCGCAGCTGCTGCACAAGCTGAGTAGCGCGGTCGACAAGATCATCCACGACTATCAGGGCGACGAAGCGGTGTTCGCTGCCGCCAACGACGATATCCAGACCCACCTGCGCGCGCTTGCACGCAAGGCCGAGGTCGCCGAGCGCCGCCACGTCGACGCTGCACGCGGCAAGGAGCGGCTGGAGTCGGCCAAGCAACAGGCCGAGGACCGCATCGAACAGTTGTGCGAAGACAACGCGCCGCCGCGTTTTGTGCAGGCGCTGCTGCGCCAGGCATGGTCGGACGTGCTGACGCTCACGCTGTTGCGGCAAGGCGAACAATCGCCCGAATGGGACGAACGCCAGGCACTGACCGCACGCATCGCCGAGGTCACCTGCCGCAGCAAGGGGCAGCCCACCGACACCGCGCTGGGCGCCAATGTCGAAACCGCACTGCTGCAGGTCGGCTATCACCACGACGAAGCAGCGGCGATCGCACGGCGCCTGTCCACGCCCGGAGGCGAAGACGAGGTGACCTCGCGCACCGAACTGGCCGCCAAGCTCAAGGCACGCACCCGCCTGGGCGATCAGGGCGATGACGTCCCGCGCAGGCAGGCCGCCACGCCGCGTACGCCGGCCGAGGAGGCCTGCCACACGCAGCTGCGCAATCTGCCGTTCGGCAGCTGGTTCGAATTCGTGATCAACCAGCAGGGCGATCTGCGCCGGCAACGCTTGTCCTGGTACAGCCCGATGACCGGACACGCGCTGTTCGTCAATCAGCGTGGGCAGAAGGTCGGCGAGCAGTCGCTCGACAACCTTTCGCGGCTGATGACCACCGGGCAGGCGCGCTTGCTGGTCGAAGAAAAATCGCGGCCGATCGATCGCGCCTGGCATGCCACGGTGCGCGCGCTGCGCAGCCTGGCCGGGCAATCCCCTGTTGCTGAGGCTCACCCATGATCCAGGACACCCGTCGCGCGCCGCGCCGCCAGCCGACCGACCTGGTCCCGGTCACCGATGTGCTCAACGAGGCGCAGATCGGCCGGGTCGGCAACGTCTCGGAAACCGGCATGCTGCTGTTGGCTTCGGTTCGCTTGCATGACGATGCCCTGTATCAATTGCGCTTCAGCCTGCCCGAGCGCATCGGCCGGGCCACCGACATCGACGTCGGCGTCCACCTGCTGTGGACCGAAGCCGCCCATGCCCCCGGTCAGGCCTGGGCCGGTTTTCGTTTTCTGACCATGTCCGAGCCGCACCGACGACGCCTGCGCGCCTGGATCGCCGAAGAACACATGCTCGGCTGACCAACAGCATCGCAACGTTGATTGCGGCAAAATCGGGCATTGCCTTTGCATTGCCGATCGAGTCCCGCATGACCCAGCCCCGCCTGAGCCACCTGTATTCCGACCACCTGCGCACGCTGACCGCGCGCGCCGACCAGGCGCTGCAGCGCGGCGGCTTCGATCACCTGGTGATCCCCAGCGGTACCGCGCACTACCAGGTGTTCGACGATCGCGACTACCCGTATGCGGTCAACCCGCAGTTCAAGGCCTGGGTGCCGCTGACGCGCGTGCCCAACAGCTGGCTGATCTACACGCCGGGCAAGCGCCCGACGGTGATTTTCTACCAGCCGTTCGACTACTGGCATGTGGTCCCCGATGCGCCCAGCGGCTGGTGGGTGGAGCATTGCGACATCCACATCATCCGCACCCCGGACGCGGCCTTGGCGCTGCTGCCCAAGCAGATCGAGCGCTGCGCCATCGTGGGTGAGCCGAACAGCACCCTCGGCGCCTATGTCCCGAACAATCCGCAGCCGGTGATCGATTACCTGGACTACCAGCGCGCCTTCAAGACGCCGTACGAACTCACCCTGATGCGCATCGCCCAGCAGTTGGCCGTACGCGGCCATCGCGCCGCCGAAGCGGCCTTCCGTGCCGGCCAGAGCGAATTCGGCATCCACATGGCCTATTGCGCGGCCGTCGGCCAGGATGCCAACGAGCTGCCGTACGGCAACATCATCGCGCTCAACGAACATGGCGCGGTGCTGCACTACACCGAACTCGGCCAGCAGCCGCCGCAACCGCTGCGCAGCTTCTTGATCGACGCCGGCGCGTCGGCCTATGGCTACGCCAGCGATATCACCCGCACCTACGCAGCCGACACCGGCAGCGATTTCCAGGCACTGATCGACGCGGTCGATGCCGCGCAACAGCGCATGGGCGAGAGCGTGCGTGCAGGCGTGGACTACAAGCAACTGCATGTGGATGCGCACCTGTCGCTGATGGGCATCCTCAAGGACGTCGGCATCCTCACCGTGTCGCCGGAAGCCGCGCTCGCCACCGGCGTCAGCGCCGCATTCTTCCCGCACGGGCTGGGCCATCTGATCGGCCTGCAGGTCCACGATGTGGCCGGCTTCGCCGCCAACGATCGCGGCGGCCGTATCGAGCGCCCCACCGGCCATCCGTACCTGCGGCTGACCCGCGTGCTGGAACCGGGCATGGTGGTCACCATCGAGCCGGGCGTGTACTTCATCGACATGCTGCTGGACGAAGTGAAGAAGAACGGCCACGCCGCCAGCATCGACTGGCAGCGCCTGGAGCAGTTCAAACCCTACGGCGGCATCCGCATCGAAGACGAGGTGGTGTGCACCGATGGCGCCCCGGAAAACCTGACCCGCCCGGTGTTTGCCGCCCCATGAGTGATGACGCACAGACACGGAGCACTGCCATGAACGATCCACGCCAGCCCTCGCATCCCGACCACACGCTGTATCAGCAGATCGAACGCGGCGTGCACGCGATCGATGCCGCCCATGGGCGCGCGCCCGACCAGACCAGTGCGCGGCTGACCGCGGCCCTGTTGCCGCTGGCAAAGGAAGGCGGCCTGTCGCGCGTGGACCACGTATTGATGAGCGAGGCCAACAATCGCGGCGTGCATGGCGGCGAAAATGTGTTCGTCGTGCAAGGCGATCCGGCCAACCCGGCGCATCTGCGCGCGCACATGAAGACCGAACAGGCACTCAATACCCCGGAAGAACAGTCGTTCGCGCGCGCGCAGCAACTTGCGGCACCAGGCGAACAGGTCCAGCAGCCCGAGCGCACGCAAACACCACAGCTCGGCCAGTAACCGACGCGGCACGGGATGCGCCGCGCCGCACGCAGTGACGACCCACCAGGACGCGGCCTCAGACACCTGCGCCCGGTACTGGAAACAGCGCTGCCACGCGCACGTGGTGTCTATCGGATACCGCCATGACGTGCAGCCCAGGTCGGCAAACGGGCGATCACCCTGCTTGTCACCGCGCCAGGCGCGTCACGCGATGGCGCCGGCCATCTCCGCTTCGATCTCATCGGCGCTACGCGCCAGCGCATCGGTCAGCACGCGATGGCCCTCGGCGGTGATCAGCACGTTGTCTTCGGTGCGGATCCCGATACCGCGCCACCTGGCTTCCACCGTGGTGTCGTCGGCGGAAATGTACAGGCCCGGTTCGATGGTGAACACCATGCCGGGTTCGAGCAGGCGCGAATCGCCCGCCAGCCGGTAGTCGCCCACATCGTGCACATCCAGGCCCAGCCAGTGGCCGGTCTTGTGCCGATAAAAGCGCTTGTAATGGCCGTCGGCGATATTGCGCTCCAGCTTGCCCTTGAGCAGCCCCAGGCGCAGCAATCCGTCGGTCAAGGTTTCCACTGCGGCCAGATGCCCGGCTTCGTACGCTACGCCAGGGCGCGCCTGCGCGAGTGCGGCAGCCTGCGCAGCACCGACCAGATCGTGCAGCGCACGCTGCGCCTGAGTGAAGCGACCGTTGACCGGAAAGGTGCGGGTGATATCGGCCGCATAGCCGCGGTATTCGGCGCCGGCATCGATCAGCACCAGCTCGCCATCGCGGCTGCGCGCGTTGTTGGCGCGGTAGTGCAGCACGCAGGCATTGCTGCCGGTGCCGACGATGCTGCCGTACGCCGGCCACCCATCGGCAGCGCGGAACTCGCGCTCCACCTCGGCCTGCAGTTCGTACTCATGCACGCCCGGTCGCGCCAGCCGCATCGCGGCGCGATGCGCACGCACGCTGATATCGGCGGCCTGCTGCATCAACGCGATCTCGTCGCGCGACTTGAACAGCCGTTGCTCGTGCAGCAGATGTCCGAGTTCGAGAAATTCATGTGGCGGCTGCGCGCCGTGCCGCACCTGCTCGCGGACCCGCTTGAGCCAGCCGATCAACTTGAGATCGAAATCGACATCGCGCCCGAAGTGGTAGTACACGCGGCTGCGCCCTTCCAGCAGGCCCGGCAGGATCTCGTCCACATCGTCGATGGGATACGCATCGTCCATGCCGTAGCGCTCCACCGCACCTTCCTGGCCCTCGCGCGGGCCGTCCCAGGCTTCGCGCTCGGCATCGCGCTCGCGGCAGAACAGGATCGCCTCGCCATGCTTGCGCCCGGGCACCAGCACCAACACCGCTTCCGGCTCGGGGAAGCCGCTCAGATACCAGAAATCCGAATCCTGCCGGTACGGGTAATGGGTGTCGTGGCTGCGCACCCGCTCGGGTGCGGCCGGCAGGATCAGAATTGCTTGATCGCCGGCCATCTGCATCAGCTGCTTGCGCCGACGCGCGTATTCGGCCGCGCCGATCCCGGTGAGCTTTTTCATGGCGGGTGCGGTCAGTTCAAACGTTGACGGAAACGCGGCCCCATCACGCAATCGCCATGCAGCAACAACACCGCCACGCGCACGAACTCCTCGATTTCCGCCAGCGCGGTGTCGTCTTCGTCGGCGGCATCGAAATCGTCGCTGGAGGCCTGCGCCAGGCGGGCCAGGTCCTGCAGCGCTTCTTCGCCTTCTTCGGTCAGTACCGGGCGCTGCTGCGCAGCCAGGCCAAAGCCGCCGAGAAAGGCGCGACACCAGTCGAACAAGGCATCGGTACGTTCCGGCAGCGGTGCGCCGTCTTCGACCAGCAACAGGTCGAAGGCGAAATCGCGGTCTTCCAGTTGCGCCACGGTGGCCTGCCGCATCTGGTCCAGCGCGCCGCCCTGAGCAGGCGCCACCTGCACGGTGTCGGCCAGGATGCGCGCCAGCCAGTCGCCGCTGTCGGCGCCGCCACCGGAGAGCCACCCGCACAGCCCGCCATGCAATTCCGCTGCGGAGGACGCCAGCGCGAGCTGACGACTTTCAGTTTGCACAGCGGTTACGTCGGGCAGATCCATCGAATCATCCAGGCTAAGGGCAGAGGGGCCGGCGCATGCACCGGCGATCAGACTGCCCAGTGTATCAAGGCCTCCTGATTCGGCTGCTACCGTCACGTTCCATGCTGCGTTCCACGGGCACTCCACCTGCCCGCAGCAGGCGTCGGCGAGCCTTGTCGGGATTGGCCTGACGGCAGGTAAGCGGGCGATGACCGGATGCTTGACCGGCGCGCGCACGCGCCCCTATCGTGAGCGCATGGACAACGCCGCCGCCCTCGCCCAACTCCGCGCACTTGCCGCCCGCGTGGAGGCGTTGGTCGAGCGAACTCAACGGTTGACCGACGAGAACCGCAGCCTGCGTCACCAGCAGGAGCAGTTGATCGGCGAACGCGCGCAACTGCTGACCAAGAACGAGCAGGCGCGCTCGCGGGTGGAAGCGATGATCGTGCGATTGAAGTCACTGGAGCAGCACACGTGAGCAGCAACGAGCCGGTCAGTGTCCGTATTCTGGATCGTGAATACACGGTCGGCGTCACCGCAGACGAACGCGAGAGCCTCACCGCCGCCGCACGGCTGCTGGATCTGCGCATGCGCGAGATTCGTGGCAGCAATCGCATGGCGGCGGTGGATCGCGTCGCAGTGCTGGCGGCGCTGAATCTGGCGCACGAATTGCAGCAACTGCGCGAGCAGCAGGCGCTCTACGAGCGTGAGCTGGCAAACACGCTGGACAACTTGAATCGTCGCCTGGACAGCGTTGCCGACACGCCGCGTTGAGGCGGACGTCGCATTGCCATCGCAAAGATGAATCTTCAAACCGGCTGGCCGACGAATGGGCTAGCCATCGCGCAGCAGAGGTCTATACTTCACCTGCGTTCTCTGCTGTAAACGACAGCGTGCAAAACATTCGCCTTGTCCCTTAATTACGACCACGGGGGCGCGACGAAGCCGGGAGTGCAAGTCCGCCTTGTAGCGGGAAGCCCGATGGCCTCACAACGTCCCCACTTGAACCCCGGGTTCAAGGTCGTTTCGCCCGCATCGTTCATGGCGGAGAATGCAAATCTGAAACGGCGCCTTCGGGCGTCGTTTCTTTTTGCGTTGCCGATACGTCGCGCCTGCAGAACGCCGCCATGCGCATGACGTCCGAACGGGCGACGTGGCGGTCCATCAGCTGGCTAGCATGAGCCTGCTACGCAGGGCACGTGTGGCATCGACGCGCCGTCTCCGCCACGACTGCGCGCGCAGACACCACCTGGCAGCGTTACGCACGGGTTCGTGTTGAAAGCGAACCGGTGGCCACACCGCGGCGCTGACGCATGGGGCTCTACAGTCATACCTCATCCGCCGCGCAACGCTCGTGGGCGATGCGGATCGCCTGCCGCCAGCGAATGCGCCCCGCACCATTTTGACACCGCTCCCCGCCACACCGCGATGCAGGCATCGACACGCCTAGCCTCAATACCGCCGCTAGGCACACGCACGTCCGCCACCGACAATGAGCGCCCTTCTCCTCGCTACGAGAAACCAATGACCGACCACCGAGATGCGCTACGTCAACAGCTGCGCGCACTGCGCCGCAGCCTGCCGGCGGCGCAGCGACTGGCGGCCGCCGATGCCTTGGCCGAGCGCCTGCTGGCGCTGCCGTTTGCGCCGCAGACTGGCGCGGTGGCCGGTTACTGGGCGATGGATGGCGAAATCGCGCTGCATCGCTGGCAGCTAAGCCTGCCGCACGGCGTGCGGTATTGCCTGCCGGTGCTGGACGGGCGCGTATTGCGCTTTGCGCCGTGGCGTCCGGGCCAGAGCCTGGTCAGCAATCGCTATGGCATTCCCGAACCGGACGTTGACCGCGCCGATACGCTCGCACCGGAGGAAATGGCGTTGGTGATTACCCCGCTGACCGGATTCGATACGCAGTGTCGGCGGCTAGGCATGGGAGGCGGCTGGTATGATCGCAGCTTCGCGTTCCGGCATCGCCAGGCGCCGCCGCCGTGGCTGGTCGGCGTCGGCTTCGCCGCGCAGCAGGTGCCCGCCTTGCCCACCGAATCCTGGGATGTGGCGGTGGACGCCCTCTGTACCGAACACGCCACCTTCCTGAAAGACGACGCCGTTTCCGTATGACTGCCCGCAAGCGCTACTGGTTGATGAAGTCCGAGCCGGACACGTTTTCCATCGATGATCTGCAACGCGTCGGCACCGAGCCGTGGAACGGCGTGCGCAACTACCAGGCGCGCAATTTCATGCGCGACGGCATGCAGGTCGGCGACGGCGTGTTTTTCTATCATTCCAACTGCAAGGTGCCCGGCATCGTCGGCATCGCCAAGGTCGCGAGCGCGGCGTATCCGGACGACACCCAGTTCGACCCCAAGTCTGATTACCACGATCCCAAGGCCAGCCGCGAAGATCCGCGCTGGATGCTGGTGGACGTGGCGTTCGAGCGCAAACTCCAACGCACGATTTCGCTGGATGAGATCAAGCAGCACGCCGATGCGCTGGGCGAAGGTTTCCCGCTGATCGCACGCGGCAACCGGCTGTCGATCCTGCCGGTGACTGCCGCCCAGTGGAAGCTGCTTCTAGCAATGGAATAGCCGAGATTGGGGATTGGGGATTCGCTCGATGCCCGCCGCCCGCTTTGCACCGCTCTTATCAAATCCCAAATCACCAATCACCAATTCCGAGCACTTATCAATGTCCGAAGCAAAACGCCTGGCCGCCGAGAAGGCAATCGATTATGTGGAAGACGGCATGATCGTCGGTGTCGGCACCGGTTCGACGGTGGCCTATTTCATCGACGCGTTGGGCCGCATCGGCCATCGCATCAAGGGGGCGGTCTCCAGTTCCGAGCAGAGCACCACGCGCCTGCGCCAGCACGGCATCGAGGTACTGGATCTCAACCACACCGGCAATCTGTCGCTGTATGTGGACGGCGCCGACGAGTGCGACCCGAACCGCTGTCTGATCAAGGGCGGCGGCGCGGCGCTGACGCGCGAGAAGATCATCGCCGAGGCCAGCGAGCGCTTCATCTGCATCGTGGACCCGAGCAAGCAGGTGCCGGTGCTGGGCGGCTTTCCGCTGCCGGTCGAGGTGATTCCGATGGCGCGCAGCCTGGTCGCCCGCCAGATCCTGGCGCTCACTGGCGGCCAGCCGGTGTGGCGCGACGGCGTGGTCACCGATAACGGCAATGTGGTGCTGGACGTGCACAACCTGCAGATCACCGACCCGGTGGCGCTGGAGCGCAACTTGAACCAGATTCCCGGCGTGGTCTGTGTGGGCCTGTTCGCGCGTCGCCCGGCCGATGTGGTGATCGTCGGCGGCGAACCGCCGCGCGTGATCTGATCTATCCGGTCGCGGGCGCAGGTGCGGGCCCGTTCCGTCGGCAGGCGCGGCTAGCGGCCGCGCCTATCCGGCGCTTCAGACACTGCAGGTGAATGCGCGTTGGCGGCTTGACGCACAGGCGGCGCTTGGCAGAAGGTGCGCCATCCCTGCCCAGTTGGTATGCCACATGCGCCATGTTCGCTTCCTCGTCCTTGCCTGCCTGCTCCTGCTGGGCGGCTGCGCCGCCAACGGTTCATGGGTGGAGTTGGCTGGCAGCCGCTATGCGGTGGAGCTGGCGCAGAACGATGCCGACCGTGCGCAAGGGTTGATGTTCCGCGATGCGATGGACGCCGATCGCGGCATGCTGTTCATCCACGACCGCCAGGAGCCGCTGGCGTACTGGATGAAGAACACCAAGATCGCACTGGACATCCTGTATTTCGATAATGAACGCCGGCTGGTGTCGCAGCAGCGCGACGTGCCTCCATGCTCGGCCGGCGACGCCTGCCCGCCCTACCCAAGCAAGCGCCCGGCACGTTATGTGCTGGAGCTCAATGCCGGCGAGGCGGCCAAGCTCAACCTGCAAGATGGCGCCACGCTGACCTTCAGCCCGGACATTCCGACCCTCAAGTAATTCTCATCCGCAGGCGCGCTGTCAGGAAGTACCGGACTTGAACCCTGCGCCGCTTGCCGACACTCTTGGCAGCATGGTCGACATGCTCCCACTTCCCCATTGGACCGCCCTCGCCAGCCTGGACGACGATGCGGTGCCGTTGATGTCCACCGCGCTACTGATCGCGCGCGACGAATATCCGCAGCTGGATGCCGAGTTGTATGACACGCTGGTGCAGAGCCACGTCGAACATCTGCGCCGCGAGGTGGAGGCAATCGATCTATGGCCGTTGAAGATGGCCGCAGTCAATCGCTACCTGTTCGATGAATTGGGCTACTCGGGCAACCACGACGAGTACTACGACCCGCGCAACAGCTACCTCAACCAGGTATTCGAGCGCCGGCTGGGCAATCCGATCTCGCTGGCGATGGTGCAGATCGAAGTGGCGCGCCGGCTGGGCATTCCGCTGGCGGGGGTGTCGTTTCCCGGGCATTTTCTGGTGCGCCTGCCGGTGGACGATGGCGTGCTGGTGATGGACCCGTTCAACGGCGGCCGCCCGCTGGGTGTGGATGAACTACGCGAACGTGCACGCCCGCATCTGGGGGGCGAAATTCCCGACGATCGCGCGCTGGCGCAGATCCTGGATCCGGCACCGCATCGCGCGATCCTGATCCGCATCCTGCGCAATCTGCACGGTGTGTATGCCGATGCCGAACAGTGGGACCGCGCCGCACGCAGCGCCGACCGCATCCTGAAGCTGGTGCCGGATCAGCCCGAAGCGCTGCGCGATCGCGGCATGGCGTATCTGCACCTGGGCCATCGCAACGGTGCCCGGCACGACCTGTCGCGCTATCTGCTGCTCAACCCGGGTGCGAAGGATGCGGCCAATCTGCACGAGCATCTGGTCGAGTTGAACAGTCAGCGCGCGCGGGCGCACTGACTGTTGCTAACAAGAAGGCGCAATCCCCTTATCGAGGTTGACCCTGAGGAGAACTGGGCACCTGATAAGAGGTTATATACTCACCGTTCGCACCATATATAACTAATATATTATAATTTGCATCACTGTAGACGACTTATGCACTGCAAGGGCAGTTTGCCTGAGCTGTCATCATCCCGTTTGGCTGCGCCATAGCGCTCTGTGCATTGGCTCCTATAGGCAGCTGAGATGCTGCGCCCGGCACCAGGGATAGCACTGCCAACACATCAGCAACCAAAAATAATGAAGACTCTGGCAGCCATCGCGGGCCGCCCATGGAGGCTACGCTTGTTAAATTTGGCTTGCAACTTTCACAAATAAGACACTCAATCAAAGGAGATTAATTCCATTACTCTCCAGAGATAAGATCAATAAGACTTTTTCAACAGTATTCCGTCAGTCGATCTCGACCATCTCGAAGTCGTCCTTGGTCACGCCGCAATCCGGGCAGGTCCAGGTCTCGGGAACGTCTTGCCAGCTGGTCCCTGGCGCGATGCCTTCTTCGGGGATGCCGTCGGCCTCGTGGTAGAGAAATCCGCAGACCACGCACATCCAGGTGCGGTAGGTGGTGGTGGTGGATGTGTCGCTCATTGGATAATCGCGGTCACGCAACGGTGGGGCTGCATTGTCCCATCCCACCCACCGCTTCCGGAAGCGCTGCCATGCTCCAGCTGCAAGACGCCCGCGGCGTCTACCTGATCACCCCCGACGATGCCGATACGCAGCGCCTGCTTGCGCGTACCGCGCCGCTGTTGCCGTGCATCACCTGGCTGCAATACCGCAACAAGCACGCCGACGCGGCGCTACGGCTGCAGCAGGCGACCGCCCTGCGCAAGGCCTGCGCCGCCCACGGCGTGCCGCTGATCATCAACGACGATGCGCAGCTGGCAGCGCAGGTCGGCGCGCACGGCGTGCATCTGGGCGAAGACGATGGCGAGGTAGCGGCGGCACGCGCGCTACTGGGGCCGCAGGCGATCATCGGGGTGTCGTGCTACGACGAGATCGCTCGCGCCCGCGCCGCAACTGCCGCAGGTGCCAGCTACGTGGCCTTCGGTGCGTTTTTCCCGACCACGACCAAGGTGACGACGCGTCGCGCCACGCCTGCGTTGCTACAGCAAGCTGGAAAACTGGGAGTGCCACGGGTGGCGATTGGCGGCATCGCGGCTGCGCAGGTGCCCGAGTTGGTTGCAGCAGGTGCCGAGTTGGTTGCAGTGGTTAGTGGCGTGTACGCCGCGCCGGACCCGCTCGCAGCAGTGCAGGCATATCGGGCCGGGTTTGCGCAGTAGCGCTGCTGGCAGACGACAGCATTGCCCTCGACACGTGCTGTCCAAGACGCCAGACGCAAGACCATCACGATTTCGAGTCGTAGCGATGTTTGATGCAGTCGGGAGCTCAGATCAAAAGCTTGGTGAGTCGAGGGCGCGGTGCCCTCACCGCACCAGGACGTTGGTCGGTAGCCGGATCAAAAGCTGGCTGCCTCGCAAGTTGCGTAGGCTTGCTGGCATGGCTCGCAGAACACGCTAGCTGACGAACTAGAAGTGCGTCATGCCCTGCTTGCAACCATGCACACCGATCATCTCGACTGGTCCTTGCCCGCCTACCGTCGCGGGACCTTACGCGGCATGGATGCCGCGTAAGAGCTTACAAGGACGTACTTGCAGCGTGTCCCGCGATGGTAGGCGGGCAAGGGCCCTGCAGCCAAACCGCAGATCAACCGCTCTGCAAGTGATCTATCCGCATCATCCACCCCACCCAAGACAACCGAATGATCGAGTCGTCGCGTCGGATAGATGCAGGCAACAGCTCAGTGGGCCGAGGACGCGCTGCCCTCGCCGAACCAGAAGGTTGGTCGTGACCCGGTAAAAAAAGTCGAGCGGGTCGCGCCTCTTATTCAGACGATTGAAGCTGGTTAGAGCCCCATCACCGCAAAAAAAACAGCGACGCGTGGCATCACACGTCGCTGCTGGTTGTGACTCCGTCGCCTAACGCAATTAGAAGTCGTAGCTCAACGTCACCCGGCCCGAGCGCGGTGCCTGGTAGGCCACGACCTGATCCCACAGCGGGTTGGTGGTGTTGTCGGGCAGCTGCGAGAAAGGATAGATATTGGTCGCGGTCTGCTCGTTGGTGATGTTGAACACATCGAAGCGCACTGCCAGCTTGCCGTCGGCGAACGCCGGCTTGTAGGTCACCCCCATGTCAAGCTGGGCGATCCAGCCAAGCCGTCCCTGCGAGCCCGGAGGCGATGCACTGCCGGTGCCGGTTTCCGGGTTGTAGCAGTAGTGGTACGGCCCACCGGTGATCGCACTGCCGCCGTAGCCGGCCGGGTCGCGGCCACTGTAGGTATCTCCGTAGTAGTTGCCCAGGCAGTTATGCGGCGCGCCCGAGATCAGGCTGAAGTTGGCCGAGGCGCCCCATTGCGGAGTGAACTGATAGAAGCCGAACAGCTTGAGCTGATGACGGTGGTCGTTGGATTGATCGCCGTTGAAGTGCTCCATCAACGCCGCATGGTCCCAACTCTGCGTGGTGGAGACCGACGCCTGGCCCTGGTAGCTGCCGAGTGCGCCGCCGGTGCGCCACAGATCCGAGCGCACCTGGCCTTCGGTGGTGCCGTAGCTATGCGACCAGACGTAGTTGACCTTGGCGTACCACTTGCCGTCGAACGGGCGCTCCAGGTTGAACTCCACCGCCGAGTAATTACGCTTGAACTTCGGGAAGCCCGCAGCCTCGCGGCTGACCGCCACTTCATGGAACTGGCCATCGGTGCCGATCACGCCCCAGGTATTGGTCTGGCCGGGATTGATCAGCGATGCACCCGCCACTTGCGAGAAGTCGATGGTCACGCCTTGCGCCGCAGCGGCGTCGATCAGCGCGGTGTTGGAGACGTCGTAGTTCTGGTCGTCGATGCCGGCATTGAGGCGACGATGGGTACCGCGCACGCCCAGCACCCAGCCGGTGTCCAGCTGCTTGGTGAAGCCCAGGATCACTTCGTCCTGGTTCTCGCCTTCGATGTCCTTGACCACCGCGGTGCGCACATCGGCGATACGGCCGAAGCGCGAGTTGGCCGACACTGCCGAGCCCAGCTGCTGCGCCAGGACCGGCGTGCCATCGGCGTTGATGCCGCTGTAGGTGAAGTAGGTATCGGTGGTGGTGGCCGGGGTGAACAGGCTCACTGCCGACAACGGCAGGCCCAGATAGTAACGGCCGACGTTGCCGAACACCTTCAGGCTGGAATCGCCGTTGACGTCCCAACTGAAACCCAAGCGTGGTGCCCAGGCGTTATCCACTTCGATGTAGGGATCGCCGAACGGGGTGTAGTTGGTGAACTCGTCCTTGCGCAGGCCGATGCTCAGCAGCACGTTGTCGGTGACCTGCCACTTGTCTTCGATGTAGTAGGCGCGTTGCTTGGCTTCGTAGGAATACAGGCTGGTGTTGATGTTGCGCACCACGTAATAACCGCTCGATCCGTTGACCGGATCGACCAAGCCCGGGCTCGGCGCACCGATGCCGCCGGCTTCGTTGGCCGACTGGCTGACCAGGCCGCCGGTCGCCAGCCCGTTAGGATCGTTGGTGCGGCCGTAGGTCCATGCATAGCCTGGGCCGGATAGCACCGAGCCGACATCGACACCTTCGGATTTCTGGTTGTCGATACCGAAGTTGAGCGTGTGGCGGCCGATACGCCATTCAAGATTCAGGCGCTGATTGTCTTTTTTGTACTCGCGATCCGGCGAGCTGACCGACGTGACCAACTGGTTGCCGATGCGCTGCGTACCACCGGTGTAGGCCGGGTTCTGCAAGGCGGCGCTATTGATGACCGGGCCACCTGCCGCGTCGTAGTTGAAGGGTGTCAGTTCATCGGGCGTGGTCATCTTGCCGTACAGCGCGGTCACGGTGAGGTTGTCGCCGATGTAGCCGGTGTACTTGCCGGTAAACAACGTCGGCCCGGTTTTCCAGGTGGACTCGTCGGTGAAGTAGCTGCCGCGCTCGCGGTCGACATAGTTGTAGCGGTAGATGGAGCCGCTGGTTTCAGCCTCGTCGCTGGCACCGGTCACCTCGATCAGGTGATTGTCGGTGATGTTCCAGTCCACCTTTGCGTACCAGCGCTTCTGCTTGTAATCGTAGTCGGTGAGGCCGCCGGTACGGCCGTTGTCGGAATCGCGATTGGACGCCACCCGCACACCGTCCGAATCCACTTGTTCGGCAGCCAGGAAGAAAAACAGCTTGTCCTGAATGATCGGGCCACCGACATAGGCGCTATAGGTGGTCTGGCTGGCTTCGGCCGCGCTCTGCGGCTGATACAGCCCATTGGCGGCACGCGCGTAGCTGTAGGCGGCGTTGTTGACCGCACTGGTCTGGCTGTCCGGGCGCCAGTAAATATCGCGCTGGTTGGCCTTCAGACCGTTCGGTTCCCAGATGGTGGCGGCGCCGAACTTCCATTCGTTGGTGCCGCGCTTGCCGATCTGGTTGATCACACCGCCGTTGGAACGGCCGAACTGCGCGCCGTAGCCACCGGTGAAGATTTCCTGCTGGTCGATGGCCCCGTACGGCAAGGTCAGACCGCCCAGGTTGTTGCTGATCGCGGTGGTGTTGAAGCCGTTGAGGTAGTAGGCGTTTTCGCTGGCAGCCGAACCGCCGAAGCTGGGCAGCGAGCCGCCGAGCGGGCCGTTGTCGAAGCCGCCGCTGTTGACCACCACGCCCGGCGCCAGCAGCGCGATGGCTTCGGCAGTGCGGCCCAGCGGCAGTTGCGCCAGCTGTTCGGCGGTGACCACGGTGCGGGTGTCCACGCTGCTGACGTCGATGCTGGCCAGGCTGGCGGCATTGACGGTGACGCTGTCCAGCGTCTGCACGCCGCTTGCCGACGCCGCAGCGAAGGACACATCGGTGTTGGCGCCGACGGTGATGGCGACATTCTCGCGGGTTTCCACCACCGCGCCATCGCGCTTGACCGTCACCTTGTAGGTGCCCAGCGGAAGATTGCCGGCGGTGTAGCGGCCGCGCGCATCCACCGGCACCTCGCGGGCAAAGCCGCTGTTGTTTTCCACCAGCACGCTGGTGCCGCTGCCCTGCCCCACGCTGCCGACGATGCTGCCGGTGGTGGACTGCGCCTGCGCGCTGCCGATTGCCACGACCAGCGCCAACGCCAAGGCACGCTTCTGGATACTACGGTTCATGCTTTCTCCCCAAGTCTGTCACTGTCGGCAAGGCGACTAGAAATTGAACGGCGCCAACGGCTACCGGAATCACACTCTGTGAAGATCTGCGGCAGGGCGCCAATAACTGCGGGCCATGACGTCATGCCCAAAGCCGCCGCATGCCCGACCATCGATCACGTCGCGCTTGATCATAGGCAGCCGCCCGGCCCTACCCGGGCGCTCCGACGGGTAGGCGGCCACCTGGTGGGTAGGCGCAGAGCCCCCCAGGCCTGACAATGGTCAACGCGGTGCCCGGCAACGGGCATCGACGTCCCCCATCGGCACCACTCTCGGCACCACTCAAGGATCTGCGCGCATGAACCACTCCCGCTCCCACGCCCTCTTTACCCAGGCGCAGACCTTGCTGCCCGGCGGAGTCAACTCGCCGGTGCGTGCATTCAAGTCGGTCGGCGGCGAGCCGTTCTTCGTGGCGCGCGCCGATGGCCCGTATCTGTACGACGTGGACGACAACCGCTACATCGACTACGTGGGCTCATGGGGCCCGATGATCGCCGGTCATAACCACCCAGCGGTACGCGAGGCGGTGGAGCGTGCGATTCGGGACGGCCTGTCGTTCGGCGCGCCCTGCGCGGCCGAGGTCACCATGGCGCAGACCATCAATCGGCTGGTGCCGTCCTGCGAGATGGTGCGCATGGTCAACTCCGGCACCGAGGCCACGTTGTCGGCGGTGCGGCTGGCGCGCGGCGCCACCGGGCGTAACCGCATCATCAAGTTCGAAGGCTGTTACCACGGCCACGGCGACTCGTTCCTGGTCAAGGCCGGCAGCGGCATGCTGACCCTGGGCGTGCCGACCTCGCCGGGCGTGCCGGCCGGCCTGAGCGAACTGACCGCCACGCTCAGCTTCAACGACTTCGAAGGCGCCACCGCCATGTTCGACGAGATCGGCGCCGACGTGGCGGCGGTGATCATCGAACCGGTGGTGGGCAACGCCAACTGCATTCCGCCGCAGGCCGGCTATCTGCAGCACCTGCGCACGCTGTGCACGCGGCATGGCGCGCTGCTGATCTTCGACGAGGTGATGACCGGCTTCCGCGTCGCGCTCGGCGGCGCGCAGGCGCACTACGGGGTAACACCGGACCTGAGCACCTTCGGCAAGATCATCGGTGGCGGCATGCCGGTGGGCGCCTATGGCGGCCGACGCGACTTGATGGAACAGATCGCTCCTGCCGGCCCGATCTACCAGGCCGGCACCTTGTCCGGCAATCCGGTCGCCATGGCTGCCGGCCTGGCAATGCTGGAGCTGGTGCAGGAGCCGGGCTTCCACGCGCGCCTGAGCGAGGCCACCAGTGTGCTGTGCGAAGGCGTGGAAGATGCCGCCCATGCCGCCGGCATCGCGGTCACCACCAACCAGGTCGGCGGCATGTTCGGGCTGTTCTTCACCGACGAGATCGTGGAGAGCTACGCGCAGGCCACCGCCTGCGACATCACCACCTTCAATCGCTTCTTCCACGCGATGCTGCAGCGGGGCGTGTATCTGGCGCCATCGGCATACGAGGCCGGCTTCATGTCCAGCGCCCACGACGCATCGGTGATCGAAGCCACGCTGGCGGCAGCGCGCGAAGCGTTTGCGGAAGTGGCGCGCTAAAGCGCATTCATGCCCGTGCGCTGCAAGCCTGAATAGCACGGGCTAGCCACCGCAACGGCAACGTCTTGAACGCCGGCACTGCTGCAAGCGCCGTTGGCGGTGCGGGCACCTGCCTTTGCGCAGGTGCGGCGGCCGGCAGGCAGGCAGGCAGAAGTGCCGCGTCCAGGACCGGCAGTTCATTCGCAGCCCGCCACGCACGCGCCAGACGGACGCGACCGTTCCTTGATCTTGCGCACACCTCGCATCATCGATCGCGCCCAAGACGGCTGACAACGGCCATTAGGCTTTGCTTTTGTCTTGTCGCTGTCATACCTTTCTGTAAGGTGTCCACGGATGGGCATGGGTGGGGACCCTTCGAAGCAGCCGATCCGCCGTTGTCGCCGTCACGGCGACGCACTGGCCGTTGCCGCTGTTTCACTCTGTTGTGCAGCGTGTCGAGCCGACACGCTGTCGACGCTTTACACGGCCGCCCTCGCCTCATGCTCAAGCCTGTTGCGTTGCTCACCCCGCGCCCGTCACCGCCGCGCGAATCCGCCCTTCCCGATTGGCTGCTTGCCAGCAAGCTCGAGCCACCCTTGCCGCGTCCCGGTGTGGTGGTGCGCGAGGCGTTGCTGGCCGCGCTGGCTCAAGCACAGGCGCAGCCGCTCACCCTGCTGCTGGCACCACCGGGCTTCGGCAAGACCACGCTGCTGGCGCAGTGGCATGCGCGGTTGCTTGCACGCGAACACGGCGCAGCGGCGTGGCTGTCGCTGGATGAAGAGGATGCGGACGCGGCGCGCTTCCTCGGCCATTTCGCACTGGCCATCCAGAACGCGGGCGCAGATCCCGCGCTCTGCGCGACGGTGCTGCACAACCGCGACCAGGACCCGCGCGAAGCGGTGACCGTGTTGATCCGCGCACTGCGTGCCGCGCCACGCCGCATCAGCGTGATTCTCGATGATTACGACCGGCTCGGCAGCGGCCTTGTCGACGAACTGGTGTTGCGTCTGATCGAACACAGTGGTGGGCAGCTGCATCTGCTGCTTGCCACCCGACGGGTGCCGGCGCTGCCGCTGGCGCGCCTGGATCTGCAGGCGCAACTCAGCCGCGTCGGCAGCGCGCAACTGGCGCTGGACGCGCACGAAGCGCAGGCATTGCTCGGGCCGCAGATACCGCCACCGGTGGTGGACGCATTGCTGCGCTACACCGAGGGCTGGCCGGTTGCGCTGCACCTGGCACGGCTGTGGCTGGAAGGCGGCGCGCAACGTCAGCAGGAAGTTGCCGCGCGGTTTTCCGGCCGCAGCGCGCAGATTGCGGCATATCTGGCCGAACAGGTGGTCAACGACCTGGATGCCGACACGCGCGACCTGCTGTTGCGTACCAGCCCGCTGGAGCGCGTCAACGCCTCGCTGGCCGATGCGGTGCGCCAGCGTACCGATAGCGGACGCCTGCTGGCGCGGCTGGAACATTTCCACGGGCTGCTGGTGCCGTTGGACGAGGAACGCGAGTGGTTTCGCTATCACCCGCTGTTTGCCGACTTCCTGCAGCAGCTGCTCGACCGCGAACATCCCGGCCAGGCCACGCAGCTGCATCAGCGCGCCGCACGCTGGTTCGGCGATCACCAGCATCTGGCCGAGGCGGTACGGCATGCCGCACGTGGCGATTGCGGCGACCTGGCTGCCAGCTACATCGCCCGCGCAGGCACCTGGCAATTGTTATTGACCCACGGCACCCACGCAGTCCGCGCGCTGCTGCGCCACTTCGAACACCGCATCATCCGCGACACGCCGGCACTGAATCTCACCCAGGCGCACCTGCACATCAGGCTCGGCGAATTCAGTCACGCACGCGTGTTGCTGGAACGCTTTCGCGACTTTCCCGCTGCGCTGCGCGAGCCGTTGCAGCGCGACTACACCGTGGTGGTGGCGCTGCTGCGCGATCGTCTGGACGAAATCTGCGCCAATCCGCACGGCCTGACCCAGATCGCCGCGCAGGCAAGCGCACTGGACGAGGACGACCATCTGGGCCGCGGCATGCTGCTGTGCATCTGCGCCAACACGGCCATGGCACAGGGCGCCTTTGCGACTGCAGAACGCTATGCAGTCAATGCAAGCGACGCGATGCATCGTGGCGGCAGCGACCTGGGCGCCAGCCAGGCACTGCTGTCGTTGGGCCAGAGCTTCTTCTATCGCGGCCGGCTCGGCGATGCCGAAACCTGTTACCAACAGGCATTGAACTGGTGCAGGCGCACGCCGCAGCTGGACCGCGTACTGGAGGCCGCCGGCAACTGCCTGCTGGCACAGCTGCACTACGAACGCGGCCACCACGACGATGCCGCCGACCTGCTGCATCCGGCGCTGGAATTGCTGGAGCAACACGACGGCGGCATCGATGTGCTGGCAGCCGGCTACGACACGGCGCTGGGCCTGGAACGCCTACGCGATCACAGCGGGCGCAGCGCATTGGCGGTGCTCGAACACGTCGAGCAGATCGCCCATGGGCGCAAGCTGACACGGCTGTCGGAGCTGGCGGCGGCATGGCGCCTGATGCTGCTGCTGGAACATCCCGGCAATGCCGCCATCGATGTCCTGATCGCACGGACCGGTGGCGAATCCGGTTTGGCGCATACGCTACGTTCGCCGCATCGCTGGCGCGATCGTGCGGCGATGGGATTTGCGCTGGCCCGCTGGCATCGCCTGGCCGGACGCAGCAGCGCCGCGCTGACCATCCTGGGCCAGATCGAACAGGCCTGCCTCGCCAACGACAATCTGTGCCACCTCGCCCGCACCCGCGCGCGCATCGCCCTGGTGCTGCAGCAACGTGGCGAACTGCTCGCTGCGCTGCCGCATCTCTATAGCGCGCTGGAACATGTGGCGCTGACGCAGAGCTGGCAGGCAATTGTCGAACTCGGCCTACCTGCAAAGGCCATGCTGCGCTCGCTCCGCCAGCACGACCCGCACACCGTTGGCGGTACCACGCGTGCACTCACCATCCAGTCGCTGCTCGAACGCCTCAGCGGCGAAGATGAGCCAGCCAACGACATCTTCAGCGAACGCGAACTGGAAGTCCTCGCGCAACTGGCACGCGGCTACTCCAACAAACAGATCGCACGCTGCCTGCACCTATCGGAAAACACGGTCAAATTCCATCTGAAGAATCTGTACCGCAAGCTCGACGCGCGCAGCCGCGAAAGCGCGCTGGCGCAGGCGCTGCAGCGTGGGCTATTGCGTGCCGCGGATCCGCAGGACGGACCGGAACCGCCGTCACCGAACTGAACGCGCGCATCCCGCCCTCGAGACAGGAGATGCGCCCCTCTCAGTTGCGATGCCAGCGATGGGCGCATCGCACGCCATCAACCAAAGCTCAGCGTGCCTTTCATCATCGCCCAGTGGCCGGGGAACGATTCAAAGAACGTATTGTTGATGGTGCGCACCTCTTCCGCCAACCACGATTTGGGATATATGCTGTCAACGACCGTGTCCTAGCAGATGCATTTGCATTGATGATTGCGAATCCAGGCGTCGTTCGGGTACGAGACGCTGCGAATTTACAAGCGATTGATCGAAGCAATAAAAACTATACTTTCAACGCATCGGCACATATGTATGGAGGCCTCTATGAATGAGCAAGCTGCAATTCCCGTTACTATCTCCCACGATTCCCATAAAGGGGAATTTTTTGTCCTTGAGCCCAGTTTCTGGGGCAATGGAAAAGTGCCTGGAATAGAAATCGAAAATGAAAAAAAGCTCAGGCTTCCTGGAAGCTTTATCGTTGAGCCGCCTAATGGCGATCCAGGGCAGTACTCGGAAAAACCTCATTTAGTCCATCTACCTGAATTGGGTGGCATGCCACGCGATTTTGAAAATCTGTTTGGTATGTGGATTGTTTCTGAAGCGTTGAAACGCGTTTTCGAATCAGTGGATCCAGAGGGCTTTGCGTTTGCGGCGTGTGACTTCACGCTCGCTGATGGCAAGCCTGGGCCTCAACACTACTTATGCGAAGTAGTGCGTTCGCTAGATGCACTCGATGAGGATTTGTCCCAGGTAAAGATTGAGTTCGAACGAGATCATCAAACAGGTGAAGATCTAAAGTTCTACAGCGTTTCCGGTGGAGCCAGCCTCATTTTCAAGCAAGAAGTCGTGGGGAGTGCGCATGTTTTTCGACAGCCCAGACTCGGTATCAACGCTATTTGCGACCGTGTTCTAGCTGAAGCACTCAATACTGCGAATCTGGACGGTATCGAACTAACCGACGCTTCGAAATTTTGATTCGTAAAACCTAGCCCAGGCGTTATCGCGCGGGAACATTAAAATGGCAGACACTCCGGTCTTTCAAGGTCATCACGTCATCGAACAAGCTGCTTATGGCCGCAGCAAATTATTAAACACCTTGTCAGAGCGTGGCTTATTCAATATTGATGGCCCCGGCAGCATGCTAAACCTACCAGCTGACAAGGCTTTAGCAGCCCAAATGGGATTATCGCCTCATCCAGGCGGACCACTTGGCGCTTATAATAAAGAACTCGCAATTAAACTGCAGCGCTTGGAGATATCACCCGACGGCCAGGCGATGTTCCGTGGTGACGAAGCCGCTACACAACGCATCGTGGCTAGGGTCAATAATCTTACCGCCACGCTCAAAGCCGGCCTGGTCAATGGCGACCTTGTGACTAACGCGCCTCAGGGCATGACGCCGGAGCAAGCCAACGCAAAAATTCGGACGTTCTTCGGTGACATCGAGGGCTACCAGCGGAACCACGCTACTCAGATTGCCGAACTTGGCAAGATGTCAGCAGCAGAGGCGCAATGGGCGGCCGTTACGAAGTCAGAAGGCAACGTGAAACTGGCATTGGACGCAATCGATCAGACAGGCGTCTCTGCGCTGAGTGATCGCTGGGGCGGACGGCAGTCTCTCGGCACGGCGATTGCCGAAGCAAACCAAGCCGGTCGCTTGCCACTCACCGAGCCGGTAGAAACGCGGCTGCGCCTCGCCTTTGCCCAGGAGATGCCCCCGGTTCTGGCACGGCCACCGGCTGGGCCGCGGCTTCCTGGCGCCCCAGGCGAAGGCGGCATCGTGGCGGGCGAAGGGCTTGCAGCGGAGGCTGCCGGGGCACGGGGGCTTTCTGGTGCTCGTGTCGCGGGTGCGGCCGGCGTTGCGCTGATGGCCTATGACTTCGCCGTGACCGGCCACCGCGTTGTCCAGCTAAGTACGCAGGGCAACGACACCGGCGCCGAGTCGGCAGCCACGCACTTCGTCGGCCGCAATGCAGGCGGCATCGCAGGCGGCTTCCTGCTTGGTGCAGGCTACGGTGCCGTCACAGGGTCGTGGACGGGGCCTGGCGCGCTGGCTACTGGCTTGGTTGGCGGCGTGGCGGGCGCCTACCTTGGCGAACGTTGGGCCGAGAAGCAGGACATCAACCGGATCTACACACAGCCAGACCGCAGTGGCAACGAGTGGACGCGCAACCCAGAGGATCCCCAAGGCACGTGGACGCGTACGGTGAGCGCTCCGTTGCCAAGCGGCGGCTATCAGGAAACACGGCTGGTTGCCGCTGGCCGCCTTGTCGACGAACTGAATTATCGCGCGGCTAACGACTCGTATTCACTCGGGCTGGCAAATCCACCAAAGCCGCAGGATCCATACCGCCTGGATGCCAAGAACGAGACGCATCCGCCGCGCGAGCCGTCTGAAACGGGCCGCGACTATGTGCGCGATGCGCAGACCGGGAAGTGGCAGCTTGAAATCAGGGAAAATATCGACGGCAAGATACCAGTCACACGCAGTGCCCCGATCAGCGCCGAGCGTGGGGCCGCGTTGGAGAGCCAGTCCCAGACGATCATTGCGCAGAACGCCGCCAACACGCCGGAAGCAACAGCGGCCCGCTACCAGATCGCCTACAACCAGTTCGGCTGGAATGAGTTCGCCAATCGCGAGCCGGTGCCGCAGGCCATCACGAACGCACGCACGCAACCGCAGCCGTTACAGGCGTCCGACGGTCATTCCTACACCCGCGACGCCCACGGCGAATGGACCACGCCCGGCACGCTCTATGGCACCAATGCGGCTACCGGCAACACGCGCGAGGAATTGAACCGCACGTGGCAGAGCCAACAGGCCGGGCTTCAAGACATGGCCTCGATGGCGGAGGTTGCCCGCAGCAATCCCACACCGACGCAGAGCGACTTGCACAGCCAGGTGGCCGGGATGTACGCCCGCGCTGGCATTACGCGCACTGACGCGCAGATCGATGCCGCCACGGCGGCAGTTGCACAAGACCATGCACGCGATACGGGCAAGCAGATGCCCTTTTTCCTGCAGCTGCAGAAAGATGGCTCGATTGCCACGGTGGTTGGTCAGAACGACGACCGCATGGAGATCAAGGCGACCACGACGGCAGCAGAGATATCGCAGGCAGAACGGCAGCAAGCCATGCCTGCCAACGCCACCTCGCCCAATCCTCCTGCGCAGTCGCCTCAGATGCAGCAGCCTGCGGCACCTTCCTCGCAAACCCCATTACCCAGCGCGCCGTCGTCGCAGACAGCGCCAGGAAGGTCGTCCTCGCTGGACGACGATCATGCGCAGGGGCGTACAGCGGCCACCGGCGCGACCACAGCACAGGTCGCCGCACCGGGAATGCAGATGGGTGCGCGCTCTGTTGCATGGCACGATCCACGTGAAGACGAGCAGCCATCTGTGAGTCGTCAAAGCGACGTTGGCCCGAAGCCGCAAGACGCTGCGCTGGTGGAGCAACTCCGCTCATCCATCGCAAGGCTCGATGAAAGCGCCAACAAACCGTGGGATGAGCGCAGCGATTGCATGGTTGCGAGCGCGTACAAAATGGCTGTTGAAGCGGGATTCAAGCCCGGCGACAAGGTCGATGTCGCACTGAACGTACCGACCGACAAGCTTCCAGGGGGCGTGACCATGTTTGTCATGCGCAGTGGCCCTGGAGCCTCTCCGGATCCGTATGCCAACCGCGCACACATGCCGACCAGCGAGGCGCTGGCGGCGGCTCCGGAACAGCAATACCTAGCTGCGACTCAGACCCGCGATACGCAGGAGCAAACACGATTACAAGAGCTAACGCAGGCACGTGACCACAGCCAAGAGGACCCAAGCAGAAGCGGGCCGAGAATGTCCTAACTGGACTAGGATCGGCTAACAAAACGTAGCGAGCAGCCGTTAGGCGGGTACGGACGGCGCGGAGAAACCGCAGTGGACGAGTAGTACATGAAAATTCCGAGCACCGGCCACGCCCGCCTGGCGGCCGCACAGTAGCTTTGATAGCCGCTCTAAGCTTTTGATTGATGAGAGTTGAGACCTTGAAGGTGATGAAACTAATCTGCCCTGTCAATGCCTCTCACTGCGCCTTGCAATAGGAGCAACGATGGCGAAGAAGTCCACCAGCCTTTGTTTCTTGAAGAAGCTCCCATGTCACATTGTCAGTAAATCTGCGTAGCCACGCCATCAACCAAAGCTCAGCGTGCCTTTCATCATCGCCCAGTGGCCGGGAAACGAGCAGAAGAACGTGTAGTCGCCGCCCTTGCTCAGCTTGCTGGTCGGAAAGCTCACGGTGGTGGTGTCACCGCCGCCGATGACCTTGGTATGCGCGATCACCCGGGCATCGGCCTTGGGCAGATAACTGTCGGCGATGGTCGAGCGCACGCCGGCATTGGCGACAGCCTGGAAATCGGCAGACTTGGTCAGCACCCAGTTGTGGCCCATCACCGTGGCCGCCATCTTGCCGGAGTGCTTGAGTGTGAGGTCCACCTGCGTGCAGTCGGGCGCCAGTTTGATCGCGCTCTGGTCGAACTTCATCTGATCGTTGCCGGCGATGGTCACCGCGCACGTCCGCGCCCATGCCGAAGGCGCCATCAGCACCAGGCCAACCACGGCAAACATCGAAAACAATTTCAAAGGAACACTCCTGCGATAAAGAATGCGCAACGCGCGGCGCGCCTGCCCGCACCGACGCGTGTGCACGTGCCGGTGCGATCAGGGTAACGCCTCACGCGTAACGGAAAAAAGCATCCATCGGATCATGCGCATCGGCCGTGGCTTCCGACAACGGGAACGGGCCGCGCTTGCCGGCCATCACCTGCACGAACGCCTGCTTGAAGCGCGCCATCTCCGCCTCGGTGCCCACCGTGATCCGCGACCAGGTCGGCCACACCGGCCAGCTACGACCGATGAACACGCCATGGGTGGCCATGTCGTCCTTGAATCCTGCGGCAGGGCGCTTTACATCGACCATGAAGCAGTTGCTCTCCGACGCGGTGCAGGCATAGCCCTGCTTGGCGAGAAAATCCATGACGTCCTTGCGCGTGGCGGCAGTGCGGGCGCGGCGCTGCGGCACCAGTGCCGGGTCGCGCAAGCTCGCCAGCCCGGCAGCGACTGCAGTCACCGGCAAGCTGTTGACGCTGTAGAACATGAGCTTGGCCAACAGGTCCGGGCGTGCGGCCGCATAGCCCAGACGCATGCCGGCCATGCCGTAGAGTTTGGAGAACGTGCGCAACACCACGACGTCCTCGCCTGCGGCAACCATGTCCACCACGCTGCGGGTGCTTTGCGCAAAGTGGATATAGGCCTCGTCCACCACCAGCACGCTTCCCTTGGGCTTGTGCGCCAGGGCGTAATCCAGATCCTTGCGGGCGGTCACCGAACCGGTGGGATTGTTGGGATTGCAGATGTAGATCACGCCGGGGCTGGTATCGGCCGCGCACATCGCCTGCACATCGTGCGAGAAGTCCTTGCGCAGCGGCACCTTGATGAGCTTGGCGCCATTCCGGGTGGCGGCACGCCAGCCGGATTCGTAGGTGGGATCGGCGGTGACGAGCGCGGCACTGGGCGAGGTGAACGCCAGCATGGTGTAGTCCAGCGGTTCGGTGGAACCGGCATAGGCCATCAAATGATTCACCGGCAACTTGAGTTCGGCAGCCAGGGTATTCATCAGTTCCATCTGCACATCGCGCAGGTAACGCCCGCCTCGTGGCGCAATCTGCGCAATGGCCTGCAACGCAGCGGGCGACGGACCATCGGGAAATTCGTTGGAACCGATCATCACCGGCGACAACGCGCTTGCCGCTGTCGGCACGGCAGCGGCGGCACGCTCGGCCGCATTGGCCAGCAGCGGCAGGGCACTGGCGCCGGCAGCACCGGCAAACAGGGCGGAATCACGCAGAAACATGCGGCGCGAAAGAGCAGTTTTCATCACAACCTCCAACAGGACGGCAACGCCGATTCAAGGACGAACAGCGACCACTTCAATTTCCACCCGATACAGCGGATTGCCCAATGCGGCGATCTGGAACGCGGAACGCGCCGGCAGATTGGGCTGCTCCTTGGTGCCGAAGAACTGGCGGTAGCCCTCCATGAACCCGTTGAAATCCATCTTGCCGCCCAGTGCCGGATCGCCGACCAGAAACACCTGCATCTTCACCACGTCTCCCATCCCCAAACCGATTGCAGCGAGTTGCTGCTTGACTTGATTCAACACGCTCACCGTCTGCGTCTTGGTGTCGCCATAGGCGGCAGCCGAGTCTTTCGGCGCGCTGGTATCCACCACTGCCGGCACCTTGCCGCTGACGTAGACGGTGGCCTTGCCGGCGGGAATCTCCACGGCGGCAGCGATGGGGAAATCGCTATTGGGAATCTTGTGACGGATCACCTCGGCAGCATGCGCGGCGGTCAGGCAGGCGGACCACAACATCGCGGCAGTGAGAACAGACGTCAGTGGACGAAACATGGCAACTCCTTGCATGAGTGGAAATCAGTGGCGCAGCAATTTGACGTCGTCAACGGTGACGGCATCGGCGTGATCGTTACCGAAGTGGGTGCGCACATAGCTCACCACCTCGGCCACCTGGCGGTCGTCGAGCATGTCGCCAAAGCCGGGCATGCCGGCATGCCCGTCGAGCACCATCATGGTCACATAGGGCGCGGCGGCCAGTTTGGGATTGTCGGCAAGCGCGGGATATTCGCCCGCACCGTGCGCACCGTTGCCGGCCGACATGTGACAGCCCTGGCAGATCGCTTGATAGACATCCTTGCCGGACGCCTTGGCAAAACCCTGCTGCGGAAACAGCTGCGTGGCATCGGAACTCTGCGCCTGCGCCTCGTACATCCCCGGTGGCATCAGCAACCCTGCAAGCGCCACCACGAAAGCGGCGATGGCCCATCGTGACAACAGGCTCATGCGCGGGCTCCTCCGGCAAGCACCTTGCGATGCAGTCGGTCCACGACATCGTGCGCGGACAGAATCGCGCCTTCCTGCCAGGCCGGGATGTAGGACACATGCTCGCCTGCCAACGCCAGGCGGCCGTCGATCTGGCACAGCGGCGTGTAGTGCTCGGCACGTGCCTGCTCGCTCCACATGCCGAAGCAGCCATGCGTGAACGGCACGCGGTGCCAGCCGACCGAAACGCCGTTCTCGAATTCGCGTGGATACTGCGGATGCAATTGCGTGCCGTACTCGACCGCCTTGCGCACGCGCTGCTCCGGCGTCATCGAGGTGAACTGGTAGGCATCCAGCCCCCACACATAGGCGCCAAGCAGCACGCCTTTGCCTGGGCTGTGATAGTTGGTGCTGGGATAGCTGATCAAGGTGATCGGCAGATCGGTGTAGCTGATGCCGCCATAGATGGCTTCGTCCTCTTCCCAGAAGCGGCGCTTGAATTGCAGGCCCACCTTGACCGATGCCGCGTATGGTACCTGGCCGATCGCGGTGGTCATCGCGTCGCTGGCGGTCACCGGAATGCGGCTGAGCACCGATAAGGGAATCGTGCAGATGCACCAATCGGCAGTGGCGGTGCGTTCTTCGCCGCCGCGTGCGGCGTCCTGCCAGGACACGCGCACGCCGCTACTGTCCTGGTCGATCTTGGTGACCTTGGCGTTGTAGGTAATGCTATCGCCGAGCTGGCGCGCGAACGCCTTGCCGATCTGATCCATGCCGCCCACCGGCTGAAACATGCTGGTCTGCATTTCGTAGTTGTTGCCTGCGGCCAGGGTGGTCCACAGCCGCGAACGCAGCACATCCTGCACGTTGAAAGGGTCGGAAAATTCCGGCTTGCCCGATAGACCACCGCCGGGATAGCGCGCAAATCCGCGCCGTTCGCTGCTTTCCTTGCCTTTGACGTAGCCGAAGTTGTGGTCGAGTGCGCCCCAGTTGCGAAGCGATTCGAGCAAGATTTCCTGGTCTTGGCGACTGACGCTCTTGTCGAGTGCGTGTTGCTGCGTGCACTTGGCCAACAGCTCGGACACGTGCCCCTTGTAGTCGGCATCGATCGCGCGAAACCGTTGCGGCTTGCCGCCGAAGCCTTTCTGGCTATGCAGCAGCGCGTTGAAGTTGACCTGGTTGAACGCTTCCAGCGCCACGCCGAACTGCTTGCAGTAACTCAGTACCGCCTTGTGGTGATGCGGAATGCGCCACGGGCCGGGATTGAGATACAGCCCATCGTCGAACTGACAGTGCTGGGTCGCCCCGCCAAGCTCGGTATAGCGATCGCCGCCGCGCAGTGTCCAGTTACGGCCACCGGGGCGATCGTTGTATTCGAGCAATTGCACGCGATACCCGGCCTTGCGCAGCTCGAAGGCGGCAGCCATGCCGGCCAACCCGGCGCCCAGAATCAGCACCGAGGCGCCTTTCGGGTCGCCGTCCAGTTGCAACGGCCCCTTGAAGTTGGATTCGGCCGCCATGCCCAGGCTGCTCATCGCCTGATACATCATTGCGCCGCCAGCGGTCATGCCGATGCGCGCCAGCAATTGTCGCCGTGTCATCGCCCCAGAGTGATTGCCTTGCATCAACGCGTTGTCCTTGCATGTCATGGATCAAGAGCGACTGACAAACTCGTATGCGGCCGGCAACGATGCCGGCCGCATCACCGCCTCAGAACTTGTAGGACAGGCTGGCGAACAGTTGGCGCGGTGCGACCAGCTGATAGGAGCCGGAGCTTTCGTTGGGGAATACCGCACCGATCGCATCGTCCTTGTCGAACAGGTTGTAGACCGACACCTGCAGCCGTCCACCGGCGAGAAAGCCGGTGTCATCGCCCTGATAGCCGACACTGCCGTTGACGATGAAGGTGGCATCGACCTGATCGGTGTTGAGCGTGTCGCCGTAGCGTTTGCCGGTGTACTTGGTATCGAGGTTGGCGAAGAAATGCTCGCCTTCCCACCCGCCGTTGACGCTGAACATCACCTTGGGTGAATCGGGCACGTCGTTGCCTTTCACCTGCACCAGGTTGCCGCTGACCGGGCCGAAGTAGTTGTCCTGGAATTCGGATGTGTTCCAGGTCAGCGATGCCCCCAATCGCCAGCCCGGCGCCGGCTTCCACATGCCGGATAGTTCCGCGCCATAGGTCTGTACGTCGCCGACGTTGGCGTAGACGGTGGGCGCGACCACCAGCGGGTCCGGGTCGGTGAGCGCGATGATGCGGTTCGCGTAATCGATCTTGTAGGCCGCGAGATAACCGCTCCACTGCGTCGATTCGGCACGGATACCGATGTCGATATTGGTCGATTCTTCCGGCGCGATATCCGGATTGAACGCGCCCGAGGTCAGTGCCAGGCGCGGCGCGGAGCTGAAGTTTTCCGCGTAGTTGGCGAACACCTGCACACCGTCGGCGAGCTGGAAGCTGGCACCCACCTGCGGCTGGAACCAGTCGCTGTTCTTGATGGTGACATCGCGCCGCGCACCGACGTTGAAGTCATCGAGATTGGCGATGCCGTTGTAATCGCGTTTGACGTCCAGTCCCTTGGCGCCGAACTCCATGGTGAGCCGGTCATCGAGCAGGCGCAGCGTGTCCTTGATGTAGAGCTGCTTCACTTCGGTGGAGAAATGGTTGTCGTAGTAAATGACGACCGGCAAGGCGTTCTTGAGCAACCCGCCGGTGGCCGGGTCCAGGTTGTACAGCGGGCGCACCTGGTCGAAATCGTAGCTCTCGTACCACGCGCCGACTTCGAGCTTGTTGTGTTCGGTCTCCCACGACACCGCCGTGGTCGCACCATAGCGATCGCCGCCCATGAGCTCTTCGCGCCGGGTCATCGCACCGACGCGGGTGACATTGCCGTTGGCATCGACAATCTGCGGATCGTTGATGGCGATATCGGTGCGCCCGGGCGTACCGGCAATGGCGTCGTTGTACAGGCCAGTGGCCGTGCTCGGCGGGGTACCGCCGACGCCATAGCCATGCTTGTTCTCGTAGTAGCCGGTGAAGGTGAAGCCGATCGCATCGTTGAACAGGAAATCGCCGTGCAGGCTGAGCAGCGAATCGCGCCGGCCGTTCTGCCATTCGCTGTAATGTTCGGCGTCCACTTCCGGATTGCCGGTGATGCGTTCCTTGATATCCCACGACACCGAACCGTCGGAGTTGTACGACTGCACGTCGTAGTCCTTGCGGTTGTTGTAGATCCAGCCCAGGGTCAGGCTGCCGACGTCCCAGGCCTGGCGGATCCTGGCTTCGAAGTGGTCGCTCTTCTGCGTGGCCGGCTCCATGTCCCACACCCCGCCCTGCGTGCGCGATGCGGAAAGGTAGGCACTGGGGCCGCCCTCCCACCAATCCGGCGTATCCAGACGCACGAAGCTCCGCACCAGATCGTTGGAGCCGATGGTCTGGGTGGCATTGCCGCTCCAGGTATCGCCGCCTCTGGGCGGCAGACTGGTGTAGCGGATCGCACCGCCCAGTGCGTGATAAGAGGGCTGGGTGACGTCGCCCGAGCCGGCCGACACGGTGACGTCGAGCAGATTTTCGCTGGACACATAACGCGTGATCGGCCCGCCTTCGCGGGTGTCGAAGGTTTCGATCGGAATGCCATCCAGCGTCACGCCGATCTGATTGGCGGAAAAGCCGCGAATGGTCATCGAGTCGCCGAATTCGTACAACCCGAATGGGTCGGTGGTCTGCACGTTCACGCCCGGCAGGCTCGCCAGTAACTGCTGCGGCGCCACGCCGGGCACCTGTGCCTGGATCTCGTCGGCGGAAATGGATGCCGTGGTGCGCGTGGAGCCGGTACCGACCACACTGACCGCATCCAGGGTACGCGCTTCCTGGGCCAGGCCTGGCAGGCTGTGCGCGCCAGCTAGCAACACGGCCATCGAGGTGAGCGTGCGGCGACGCGTGGCGGCGGTGAGAATGGCGGCGACCGAGACCGCCAGTTGATCGGTTTTGAAGCGCTTAGGCATGCAATCGACCCCTGGAGTGTACGTGCTGAGTGATCGGCCCCCTCCCAGGACCGGCTGACACCGCTGATGCGGCATGAAGCGACCATAACCAGCGCGGTTCCGCCGCATGCCTCATGCGGAGGGTGGGGTCTGCCTAGGTGGGTAGGTTTCTGCCGAATTCAAAACTATGAATAGGTAATAGCCCCACCCATCCGGACGCACCCGCTCCTACGAGCTCCCGCCCACTTGCCATGCCGCAGCGGATCGACAACGCTGCCGGGCCGCATCGCGAGCACACCTATGCCGCTTCCCTCGCCGTCCCTGCTGTTGCTCGACTTCGATGGCGTGCTCGCCAGCTACGCGCGGCCGCGGCGTCTGGCCGCACTCGCCATTGCAGCGACATGCAGCTCCCAGCGCGTGCACCAGGTGCTGTTCGAACAGGGTCTGGAGCGCGCCTACGACACCGGCACGATCGACACGCAGGCCTATCTGGCGCAGTTGAGCGCGGGGCTGGGGCACCCGATCGATCGCGCTACCTGGATCGATACGCGCGTGGCCGCCTGCCGTGTCGACCCGGCGATCGTGGCGCAGGTGCTGGCGGTGTCGGCAACGACCGCGGTGGCGGTGCTCACCAACAATGGGCCACTGATGACCGAGGCGATCGAGCGGATCGTACCGACACTGTTCCCGCGTTTGAACGGCCGGGTGTTGTGCAGCGGCGCGCTGGGCGGACGCAAACCCGATGTGCAGGTCTATCTGCGCGCGCTTGCGCAACTCGATGCGATTGCGTCGCGGACGTTGTTTATCGACGACCTGTTCGTCAACGTGCGCGGCGCACGCACGGCCGGACTGCATGCAGAGACGGTGCGCGATGCAGGTGGCTTGCGACGTGTGTTGAAGCGGTATGGGGTGGCGTGAGCGGCTGGAATTGGGAATTGGGAATTGGGAATTGGGAATTGGGAATTGGGAATTGGGAATTGGGAATTGGGAATTGGGAATCGGGAATCGGGAATCGGGAATCGGGAATCGGGAATCGAAAAGCATCGCAGGAGCGCGATCACCAGCGACGGCACACCTGACACGACCTGCAGCATTCAGCGCATCGGCATGCCCCTCTCCCGCCACTGCCCTGATCACCCGGCGGTGACCGATGCCCCCATCCGCCCTTCGGGCACCTTTCCCCGCATGCGGGGGAAGGCAAGACACGAAGAAGGCAAGACACGGGGAAGACAAGCATCGATCGCCGCAATCAAGCCCCTCTCCCGCTTGCGGGAGAGGGGTTGGGGTGAGGGCACGACCGACGTCCCCCAACTCAACAGAACGCGCCTGGGGAAGAACGATGCGGACATCCACTCTCTACAAAGCGCCGCCAGTCACTCGCGTCCAGGCTCCAACACTCCACGCAACTGCGTCGCCAGAGCGTCCAGCAGATCGCGCGATGCAGGCAACGGCACACCCTCCGGATAAAACCTCAACAACCCATCCACATCCCGCCGTGGCTGCACATGCAGATGCACATGCGGCACTTCCTGCCCACCCGCCACGCCGTTGGACTGCCACAGGTTGCTGCCGGCCGGCGCCCAGCACTGCTGCATTGCGCACACCACGCGATGCGCAACACGCATCAACTGCGCAGCGCTGTCCTCGTCAAGATCGTGCAGTTGCGGTGCATGCACACGCGGCACCACCAGCACACGCCCCGGCACGGGCTGGCGCAGATCGACAAACGCGACGACCTGCGCGTCTTCCCACACCACGCTGGCCGGCGCGGGGCCGGCCACGATGGCGCAGAACACGCAGGTATCGATCATTTCTGCGCGACGTACTCGGCGATCGCCAGATGCAGGCGCGCCAGGCCGTCGGCCAGTTCGGCATCGGTGAGATTGAGCGCCGGCACAAAGCGCAGCACATCCGGCCCGGCCTGCAACAGCAGCAAGCCGTGCTTGGCGGCCAGATCGAGGATCGCGCCCGCCTGACCGGCATGCGCCGGTGCCAGCACCGCGCCCAGCATCAGCCCGCGCCCACGAATCTGCGCGAACAGGCCGAACTCGGCGTTGAGCGCCTCCAGACCGGCGCTTAACGCCGCCGACTGCCGCGCCACGTTCTCGGCGATCTGCGGCGACGCCAGCTTGCGCAGCGCCACGCGCGCCACTGCTGCAGCCAGCGGATTGCCGCCGAAGGTGGTGCCATGCGCACCGAACTGCATGGTCTCTGCGACCTTGGGTCCAGCCAGCATCGCGCCGATCGGGAACCCGCCACCCAGCGCCTTGGCCAAGGTCACGATGTCTGGCGTCACCTGCTCCTGCCAATGCGCGAACAGCGTGCCGGTGCGGCCCATACCGCATTGGATCTCGTCCAGTACCAGCAAGGCATCGTGCTGGTCGCACAGCGCGCGCACGCGGGCGACAAAGCCCGGCGCGGCCGGCATCACGCCGCCCTCGCCCTGGATCGGCTCGAGCATCACCGCCGCCACATCGCCCGACGCCATCGCCGCTTCCAGCGCGGGCACATCGTTGAAATCCACGTAGCGGAACCCACCCGGCAGCGGCTCGTAACCTTCCTGGTACTTGGGCTGCGCGGTCGCGGTGATCGATGCCAGGGTGCGCCCGTGGAAGCTGCCACGGAAGGTCACGATGACGCGTTTGTCCGCCGGGCGGCCCTGATTGCTGGCCCATTTACGGACCAGCTTGATTGCCGCTTCGTTGGCCTCGGTGCCGGAGTTGCACAGAAACACCTTGTGCGCAAAACGCGAGGCGGTCACCAATTCTTCGGCCAGTCGCAGCGGCGGCGCGCTGTAGAACACGTTGCTGGTGTGCCACAGCTTGCCGGCCTGCTCGGTGAGGGCAGCCATCAGATCCGCATCGTTGTGGCCCAGCCCGCTGACCGCGATGCCGGCAGACAGATCCAGATACTCGCGACCCTGATCGTCCCACACGCGACTGCCCTGCCCACGCTCCAGCACCACCTGACGCGGGCGGTACACCGGCAGGTAGTAATGCGCGAGGGACAGGGGCGAATCGGCAGCGGTGCTCATGGTGGTGGGTCGCAGAAGCGGAGGGAGAACCGGCATTCTCGCGCATTCGCCGGCCTGCGGCACAATGCACGCATGCGCCCTTTCTCCGATCCCCAGCTCACGCCCGCCACCGCCGACGGCTGGCGCCGGCAGTGGTTCGACATCATCTACCGGCACGACACCCGCCCGTCGCGTAATTTCGACCTGATGCTGGTGGTGGCGATCCTCACCAGCGTGGTGGTGATCATGATCGACAGCGTGCCGCGCATCCATGCGCATTCGGCGCATTGGCTGGTGCCGCTGGAATGGGCGTTCACGGTGCTGTTCACCATCGAATACGCATTGCGCCTGGCGGTGGTGCGACGTCCGCTGCACTACGCGCTCAGCGCATGGGGTGTGATCGACCTGCTGTCGATCCTGCCGAGTTACCTGTCGTTCTTCGTGCCGGGTGCGCAGACGCTGCTGGTGGTACGCGTGCTACGCATCCTGCGCCTGTTCCGCATCCTCAAGCTCACCCGCTATATCGAAGAAAGCGGGCAACTGGTGGACGCGCTATGGCGTAGCCGGCGCAAGGTGCTGGTATTCCTGTTCACCGTGCTCACCATCACCGTGATCGCCGGCGCGACGATGTACGTCATCGAAGGTCCGCAACACGGCTTCACCAGCATCCCCACCAGCATGTACTGGGCCATCGTCACCATGGCCACCGTTGGTTTCGGCGACCTGGTACCGCAGACCACGCTTGGCCGCTTCGTCACCTCGGCCTTGATCCTGACCGGCTACAGCATCATCGCCGTGCCCACCGGGATCTACACCGCCGAACTGGCCAGCACGCTGCGCGAAGGCGGCCACACCGGCAAGCGCGATGCGCGCAATTGTCCACGTTGCGGACTGGAAGGCCACACACCCGATGCACGCTACTGCCGGCAGTGCGCCGAGCCGCTGACGGATATCTCCAACGGCTGACGCGGTGCTACCTACTTCGGGGAAGGTAACAACTACTTCCCCAGCGATTAGGTGGCGGCAGCTGGAGTTGCAGTTCCCATCGGCACACGACCAAGCTGGTAGGCGCGGTGCCCTCGCCGCTTGCGGGACCCTTGGTGGCATGGATGCCGCCATGGAGCATCCACGGACGGATTCACGGCGTGTCCCGCGAGCGGTGAGGGCATCGCGCCCTCGACCGACTCGGCTTTTGACGGCATCTAAATGCAGCGATTACTCGAAATAGCCGCGCGTTGGAACTTGCACGGTTATCTGCTCGATGCGCTTACACAACGCAACAGAGATGCCTGCACAGCATCAATGCGACATGCGGTTGCTCATTTCGATCAGGTCGTTGTAGCTGGCCAGCACCGCCTGGCGCGTGCCATTCGGCGGGATCGAGCCGCTGTCCAACAGCATCTGCTCGCTCTTGTTCACCGGTGTCTTGGTGCGGATACGCTCGAGCAGACGCCCCGACTCGCGTGCGAGCTTGTCGGCGGAACGTTCCATGTGACCCCACATCGCATCGCCCTGGCCGACCTTGGCTTTCTGCGCTTCCTCCAGAATGCCCTGGTAGCGCGTCAGCTGGGTCTGCGCTGCGGCTAGATCCGGCGCATCGTGATCGAGCACCTGCACCAACTGCTTGCCCTCGCCGATGATCTTCAATTGGTACCAGGACGCGTTACGCCCTTCTTCCTTTTCGATCGCATCGATCTGCGCCTGGCGCCGGGTATCTTCGTTGTGTTCCAGCGCAGTATTCATCGCTTCGCTGGCTTCGAAGAACGCGTCGTACGCCTGCATCAGCGGCGCATGCAGCGCCTTCATGCCCTTGCCGTCGTCGCGCAGATAATCCTCGCGGTCGTAGTAGCGCACCGCTTCCCCGATACGCTCGTTGAGCGCTGTGAAGCGTTGCTGGTAGGTCTTTGCCACCGGATCGAGCTCGGCGTTGGCCGGGGTCTGTGCCAATGCTGCGGTCATCGGCGCACCGCATGCCTCCACGTGATGGGACAGCACCGTGCCCGGCGCATGGATGTTGGTTTCCTTGCCGGTCGGGCCGGCCTTGGGATCCTGCATCCACTCGATGTATTGCTGGTAGCTTTCATGGATCGGCTGCTCGACGCCGTTGAAACAGGCGATATACGCATTGATCTTGTCGGCGCCTTCGACCGCTCCGGCGGGCGCATCTTTTTGGCAGCCGGCAAGCAGCGCGGCAAAAGCGATCGCCGCAGTCAGCGGCGCATAACGAAGGGGACGGGTCATGTCGCGTTCCATTGATGAGGTTGAAGAAGGTGGTCGCCGCAGCGTGCGACCGCCTGGCCTTGCCGACGATCGGCACACAGCGCGGCGGCGGAAGACGTGGTGATTACTGCCGATTGCTTGCGGAAACCAGCGCGTTGTAGGTGTTGAGCAGCTTGCGTGACGAGCCTTCGGGCGCCAGCGAGGGGCTATCCAGCCAGCCCTGTTCGATCTTGCTGTAGGGGGTTTTTTCCACCACGCGCTTGACCCGCGCCTTGGCTTGCCTGCGGAAGGTTTCTGCTGCGGTTTCGAAACTGTTCCAGGTCAACTTGCCCGGTTCCTGATCGGCCACCTTGGCATGCGCTTCATCGGACAGGCGGTTGAAGCCGTCCAGCAACGCATTGGCGCGCGTCACGTCGAACTGCTCCGCTTCCAACAGATCGGCGAGTTGCCTGGCGTCGAGCATCATCGCCAACCGGTAATACTCGCGGGTGCGGCCCTTGCCCTGTTCCAGCGTTTTGAGTTGTTGCCGTTGCACCGCGTCGTTCTGTACGTCCAGCTCGGCGCTGAAGGCATCACTGGCATCGGCGTAGGTCGACAACGCCTCCATCAACTGCGGGTGCAGTCGCTTGCCCTTGGCGAACTGGTCGTCTTCGTAATCCTGACGCGTGTAGTAATCGGCCACCTCGTGGCTGACCGGCCGCAGCGCCTTGAGCGCGGCGTGATACTGCAACGCTGCCTTATCCAGTGCCGGCAGCGAGGGTTTCGCGGCAGCGGCCGCACTGACCGGCGCATCGCAGTGCTTCATGTCGTCGTCGTCGATGTCGTACGGGCCGGTCATGCCGGACTCGCGGCCGGTCGGGCCCGCGAACGGGTCCTGCATCCAGCCGGTGTAGTGCTTGGCGCCCGCATGCACCCGCGCGTTGACGTGGTTGAAGCAGTCGATATACGCGCCCAGCTTGGTGGTCACGCCTTGCGAGGCATCCCGCTGTGTTTCAGCGGTTGTGGCAATGGCATCGCTTGCAGGCTGCTGCGATTTACCACCACAGGCAGCGGCCACGACGCAGACGGCAACGGCCAGAGCAGGCACACGGAACATCGAAGACACGGACGCACATCCTTGTTGGAAACGTTTTCAGCCGCGCACCATAGCAAACCTTGCCGTGAATCCTTTGTGCTCAATCGAAGACGTGCTCCCCGCGCCGACATGCGTGATACGCAGCCCCATCGACACTGTCTATATCTGCAGTCGACTCACCTGCACGACCCGATTCCCGCGCGTGCTGCGTATGACGTGCTCGTAGCCAGCACGCAAGTGCTCCCCCGCAGACACTGCCGCCGGTACCTGCAAGCGATCTGCCGACGCGTTCCCTCGTATCCCCGCCAAGCAGCGACACCGCAACCGCTGCGCTCAGTCGATGAACAGATCCGGCAACAGCGCGCGCGATGGGTCCACCGCGTAACCGCCCAGGTCGGTGACGCCAGCCTGCGCCAGCACCTGGTCATCGATCAGGAACTGGCCATGAAACCCGGCTGCCTCGCGGATCAGCACCGCATGCGCCGCGTCGGCCACGATATCCGGCCGGCGACAGGCAGCTGCGTCCACGCCGGGAAGCATGTTGATCGCATCGGTGGCAATCACGGTGCGTGGCCACAGCGCATTGATCGCCACGCCTTGCGGGCCGAATTCGGCTGCCAGCCCCAGCGTCACCAGGCTCATGCCCATCTTGGCGAGCGTGTAGCCGGTATGCGCACCCCACCACGCCGGGTTCAACGATGGCGGCGGCGCAAGGCTGAGGATGTGCGGATTGGGCGCCTGCAGCAGATGCGGCAGACACGCTTGCGCACACAGAAAACTGCCACGTGCATTGACCTGCTGCATCAGATCGAAACGCTTCATCGGCGTCTCCAACGCACCGCGCAACCAGATCGCGCTGGCGTTGTTGACCAGGATGTCGATGCCGCCAAAGGCATCGACCGTAGCGGCCACGGCCGCGTGCACCTGGTCTTCGTCGCGGATATCGCATTTGAGCGCCAGCGCCTGTCCACCGGCCGCGGTCACCGCCTCGGCCGCGCTATGGATCGTGCCCGGCAACTTGGGATTGGCCACCGCCGATTTGGCCGCAATGGCCACATTGGCCCCATCGCGCGCCGCCCGCAATGCGATCGCCAAACCAATCCCGCGCGAGGCACCGGTGATGAACAGGGTTTTGCCTTTCAAGGTCATGGCAATCGGGAATCGAGAATGGGGAATCGCAAAAGCTTAGCGCCTTGAACGTCGAGCAGCCGAGGAACAATCAGCTGCCGCAATACGCTCTACCTATTCCCTATTCCCTATTCCCTATTCCCTATTCCCGGCACCTCACGGCTTCGGCCCCTGCCCTTCGTTGTCTTCCCAATGCAGCACGCGGCGGGTCACGAAGCGGTAGACCGGTTTGCCGGTGGCGAACCACAGCTCGCGCACCCAGGAGGTGCGCTTGAGCACGCGGCGTTCCACCGGGGTGATCGCGGTCGGGCAATACATGCGCTTGTGCTTGAGCAGGTGACGCAGGTCTTCGCGTGCAAGCAGACGCATCCAGCGCGCGCGCGGATGGCCGCGCACGGCCAGCTGGAAATCGATCACCGCCGGGCTGCCGTCGTCCTGCACCAGCCAGTTGGCTTCCTTGGCCAGGTCGTTGTGCGCCACGCCGCAGCGATGCAGCTGCTGCAACAACTTGCGTGCGGTGCGGAAATAGGCCAGGTCGCCGCGCGGCGGGCGCTGGTACATCGCATCGCCGGCCAGATAGCTGCGATCCAGATGGCGTCCGTCCCAATGCAACAGGCGCGGTGTGCGCGGCAATCCATCCAGCTGACGCAAGGCCAACGCTTCGCGGCGCGCCAGCCACCAGGCCACGCCGCGCAGCAACCACGGCGCCACGCTCAGATCGCGCCGCACGAACACGCGATCGGCTTCGCGGATCAACAGGATGCGCCCGAAGGTATCGGACTTCAGCGGCAGATTGTCGGCGGGATCGTCACTCATCCCCCCATTGTAGGCGGCCTGCCGCATCGCCGATCGCAAGCGCCACCGGACATTGCGCACGCGCGTCAGGCGGGCGTCCGCTCGCAACCCCAGGTGAAGCGGGCAGGCCGATGTGAGGACGGTGCCAGTCAGTTGCCACCATGCCCACTTATAATTGGCCGATGAATTCATGGATCGACGCCACGCTGGAGTGGATCGGACACCACCCCACCCTGGCAGGCGTGGTGATTTTCGCCATCGCATTTTGCGATGCGGTGATCGTGCTCGGTGCCATCGTGCCGGCACTGCCATTGCTGTTCGCCATCGGCGTGCTGATCGGGCTCGGTCAGATCAATGGGCCGTATGCGGTGACCTGCGCCGCCCTGGGCGCCTTCATCGGCGATACGCTGAGCTTCTGGATCGGCCATCGCTGGGGCCATCAGTTGCACACCTATTGGCCGTTCCGCCGCTACCCGCAATTGCTGGAGCGTGGCGAGCTACTGTTTCGGCGCAATGCCTTCAAGAGCATCCTCATCGCGCGTTATGTGGGCGCGGTGCGGCCGTTCGTGCCGGCCATCGCCGGCATGTCGCACATGCCGTTCAAGCGCTATCTGGTCGCCAGCGGCCTGGCCTGCATCTCATGGGCGCTGCTGTTCCTGGTGCCCGGCTGGGTGCTGGGCACCGCCTACGACGCGGTGGCTGCGGTGGCCGGCCGCCTGTTTGTGGTGGTCGCCTTGCTGGCCGCCGTGATCGGCCTGGCCTGGGCGATGGTGCTGTATTCGTATCGCTGGTCGGCCGGCCACCTGGATGCCTTGCTGGCCCGGCTGCTGGAGTGGTCGCATCGGCATCCGGTGCTGGGCAACTGGTCGGTGAGCGTGTTCGACCCGCGCCGACGCGAGTCGGTGCCGTTGGCGATGATGGCCTTGATGCTGCTGTTGCTGGGCTGGGGTTGGTTCGTGTTGTTGATGGTGGTGTTGGCGCACGGCGAGCCGCTACGCGTGGACCTGGCCGTGCACGATCTGATGCTGGCGCTGCGCAACCCGTTGGCCGATTACCCAATGGTGGCGCTCGCCTCGCTGGGCGATTGGCAAGTGCTGTTGCCGGCGATTGCAGCGGCGATGGGCTATCTGGCCTGGCGCCGCCGCTGGATGGCGGCGACGCATTGGGTGATCGCGCTGGCGTTCGGGCTTGCCTTGACCCAGTTGCTTGGCGCTACCGTCCAGGTGGTGCGCCCGCCCGCAGCCAGCAGCGGTTTCGGATTCCCATCGGTGGCGGTCACCATGGCCACGATCGGGTTCGGTTTCTTTGCGCTGCTGATCGCGCGCGAACTGCCCGGCCGTCGCCGTGTATGGCCGTATCTGGTCAGTGGCGCAATCGTGTCGCTTATCGGTTTCGCACGCCTGTACCTGGGCGCGCATTGGCTCAGCGACGTGGTCGGCGGCATGTTGTTCGGCATCTTCTGGCTGTTGGTGCTGGGTATCGCCTATCGCCGTCGCGCCACGCGGGCGTTCTGGGTCAAACCGGTGTCGTGGATCTTCTATGGCGTGTTCCTGATCTGCGCGATCGTGTTCGCGCCGCGCAATCTGGAAACCAAACTGGCCAAATTCGAGCCGCCACCGCCGTTGCTGATGGAATTGCCGGCCAGCGATTGGTGGCAGGGCCAATGGCGATTGCTGCCGGCACGCCGCAACGAATTCGACGACGACCAGCGCTGGCCGCTGGACGTCCAACTGGCCGGGCCGCTCGCCCCCTTGCAGCGCCAGCTGGAAGCACGCGGCTGGCGGGTGCAACCGCAGGCCGGCTGGGAGCAGGCGCTGCATCTGCTGGATGTCAGCGGTCGCCCGGACGAGGTGCCGATTTTGCCGGCCACCCTGGACACCCAGGTCGAAGCCTTGCTGATGGTGCGCCACGCCACGCCCGGCCATGTGCATGTCCTGCGGCTGTGGCCGGCGCCCGCACGCCTGCAGCCGGGGGCACAGCCGTTGTGGGTAGGCAGCACCCAGACACTGCGCTATGGCCGCCATTTCAGCCTGATCGGGCTGTGGTATCCGCTGCGCGGGGTGGACCCGGCGCTGAGTGCATTGCGTGAGGCGCTGGGTCCGTTGCCGTATCGCATCGAACAACGTCGACGCTCGCAGGTACCGGTGATGTTGATCGACAGCACCTCGGGAGATGCAGTGCGCGGCAATGGCGCAGCGCAAGCGCAGCCCGCTACCGACGCGGCAACTGCAACTGGTCGCACTGCAGCTGATCCGGCACAGCCGCAGCCTTAGAGCGGCTAACAAAACCACTTCGCGTCAGCCTACTGCAGGCCGGCTGATCTGCGGCCTGGCTGCAGGGCCCTTGCCCGCCCAGCGTCGCGGGACACGCTGCAAGGACGTCCTTGTAGCTCTTGCGCGGCATCCATGCCGCGTAAGGTCCCGCGACGCTGGGTGGGCAAGGACCAGTCGAGATGGTCGGCATGCATGGGTTTAAACACAGCAACCAGCGGAGTCTCTGCTGCGGTGTCCTCGCCGCTTGCGGGACCGTGTGGCGGCATGGATGCCGCCACCGAGCCTCCAGGGATGGATTCACGGCGTGTCCCGCCAGCGGTGAGGGCACCGCGCATTCGACCCACTCAGTGTTTGATCTGGATTTCTGACGGCATCCACCAAGATACGGCCGACAAGACCACTGCACTCACTGACAGGCGCTCGCTCGCCAGGTTTTGTTAGCTGCTCTTAGTCAGTCGCTGCAGCAAGGGCGATCGAACGGGCGATGGCCCGACGGTGGCAGGCTATTGCGGCAGCGTCGGCGCAGTCGCGCGCCGCGCGGGTAGCGGCTAACGCGCTTGCGCCTGCGGCTACCGACAGAGTGGCACAGCAATCACGCGGCATCAGTCCGGCACCGCTTGCGGCACTGGCCCGCTCTGCAGCACCACGCGAGTCGACCGCGCGACGCACCCACACGCATCGCGGCAGGCCGCGCGCGCGTTGCAGCACTCACCACAACACGCCATCCTCCGGCTTCATCGGTTCCGGTGCCTGTTCGCCGATGGCTTGCAGCGCATCGATTTCCACCGTGCGGCACATGCTGTCCAGCGGCAGATCGTGGATGGTGTTGGCGAACGGATCGACCAGATCGTCGCCGATCTTGTACACCGCCAGAAACATCAAGCCGGCCACGGTGGAGCCTACCGGTGTGGCGTACTGCAACGTCTCCACCAGCCCGATGGGCAGCAATACACAGAACAGCCGCGTAAACAGGTTCGGATAGAAGCGGTACTGATAGGGCAGCGGCGTGTTCTTCAGCCGCTCCATGCCGCCCTGTGCGTTGGCGATGTCCACCAGAATGCGCTCGACACTGGCCTGCTGGATGCTGTCGATCCAGCCATCGCGGCGCGCCTGTTCGACATTGCGCCCGGTGGTGTCGAGCAAGCCATTGGCGACATTGGTACGCGTGATCACCGCTGCGATTTCATCGGCATCCAGCCGTGGCTCCAAGGCCATGGCGATCGGCAAGCGACGCAACTGGCAGCGCAGCGCATTGACGTAGGCAATCTGGCGCCGTGCGATGGTGCGCCCCAGGACCTCTGCTTCAGGAGCCGACAGGATGCTGGTGCTCAGGCGCACCAGATTGCGCGAGGCATTGATCATCTGGCCCCACAGCACACGCCCTTCCCACCAACGTTGGTAGGTCGAATTGGCGCGAAAGCCCAGGAATAACGCCAGTGCCGAACCGAAGATGGTCAGCGGCAACGCCGGCGCGCGGAACGGCAGCCCGTAGTAGATGATCGTGATCAACACGTCCCATACGAACAATACCGCCAGGGTCCGCCAGACCTGACTGATTACATCCGCCACACGCGGTTTGACGTCGATGATCAAGGGCACACTCCATGGATCGATGACGAGTGCCGCCAATGCGCGCATCCAGTGCGTGGATGCCATCGGCAGCGCACTCTCGAGCGTGAGCAGTGTGCCGTTGCAGCGGTGCAAGCGCGGTGATGGGCCACCTGCACCCATCAGCTCATCAAGGCATCCACGCCAGCAATTGATCCAGGCGCCGATGCGGATCGTCCTGCTGCAACAACGACAAGCGTTGTTGCTCGGTGAGCGGCAACAATTCGGCCAGCCGCCAGCCGACCCATGCGGCTTGATCCAGTAACCCCGGCCCGGCCGAGGCGAATTCGCCGCCGATCTGTTCGAGCATGCGTTCGAGCACGGTGGCCAGCAATCCATGCTCGGGCCGCAATTCGTCATCGCTCTCGGGCTCGCACCATGTCACCTCGCCCACCACCAGCCCGTTGTCGCGAATACGCGACCGCTGCACACGGAAGCGACGGGCCCCGCGCAAGCGCAATACCAGTACGCCATCGGCGCCGACATCGAAGTCCTCGATGCGCACCTCGGTCCCGAACGCAGCCGGCGTTGCCGGCGCACCCACCTCGGCGCCATCCAGGATCAGGCACACACCGAAACTGGTGCCGCTACGTCCACTGTCGCGCACCAGATCCAGATAGCGTCGCTCGAACACCCGCAGCCCGATCGCCGCGCCGGGCAGCAATACGCTGTGCAGCGGGAACAATGGCAAGTCGGCGGTGGCGGTGCTCGGTGCCATCAGGACAGCTGCGCCAGGAAGCGACGCGGTGCGCCGTCGAATCCGCCATTGGACATGAACACCACATGGTCACCCGGCTGCGCAATCTCGCCCAGTGTCTGCAGCAATCCCTCCACATCATGCGCAACACGGGCCTGGCCGCGCACCTGCGCGATGATCGGTGCGGCATCCCATGCCAGCTCTGGCCGATGCAGAAACACCACCGCGTCGGCATCCTGTAACGACGGCGCCAGCGCCTGCGCATGCGCGCCCAGCCGCATCGAATTGCTGCGCGGCTCCATCGCCACCAGCACGCGTGCGCGACCCACCTTCGCACGCAAGCCCTGCAACGTGGTCGCAATCGCGGTGGGGTGATGCGCGAAGTCGTCGTAGACGGTGATTGCGCGCGCCTGTCCCAGCACTTCCAATCGCCGCTTGACGCTCTGGAAGCGCGCCAACGCCGGCATCACCGTTGCCGGGTCCACGCCCACCGCATGCACGGCAGCCAGTGCCGCCAGACCGTTCAGCACGTTATGCCGGCCAACCAACGGCCACTGCACCTGGCCGATGTCCACACCACGATGCAGCACCGCAAACACGCTGCCATCGGCGGCGATCAGGCGTGCGCTCCACTCCAGCGACGCATCGAAACCGAAGCGTTCCACCGGCGTCCAGCAGCCCATCGCCAGCACCTCGGCCAGGCGCGCATCCTCACCGTTGACGATCAGCCGCCCGCGCGCGGGCACCGTGCGCACCAGATGATGGAACTGGCGCTGGATCGCGGCCACGTCCGGAAAGATATCGGCGTGGTCGTATTCCAGGTTGTTGAGGATCGCCACCAGCGGCCGGTAGTGCACGAACTTGCTGCGCTTGTCGAAAAACGCGGTGTCGTATTCGTCGGCCTCCACCACGAACGCACGCCCCTGCCCCAGTCGCGCCGAGACGCCGAAGTCCTCGGCCACGCCGCCGATCAAAAAGCCCGGCGCACGGCCGGCGGCCTCCAGCAGGTAGCTCAGGATGGTGGTGGTGGTGGTCTTGCCGTGCGTCCCGGCGACCGCCAGCGTGTCGCGGCCCGGCAGCACCTGCTCGGCCAGCCACTGTGCCCCGGAGGTGTAGCGACGACCGGCGTCGAGCACGGCTTCCACCGCCGGATTGCCACGCGACAAGGCATTCCCGATGACGACCTCGGTGGCGTCGGAAGAAATATTGGAGGGCGCGTAACCTTGGGCAAGCGCGATGCCGAGGGTTTCCAGCTGGGTGGACATCGGCGGATAGATGGCCTGGTCGCTGCCTTCCACCTGCCAGCCCAGCTCGCGCGCAAGGGCGGCCACACCGCCCATGAAAGTCCCGGCGATGCCGAGGATGTGGAGTTTGGTCATGCCGCATATTGTCGCCGATCGCCGGAGTTGCGGGACATTCAATCCGCCGCCGGTCGCAGTGTCAGAAAACACCTACTGCACTGTCGGGAATCTCCCGATATGCGAACTACGTCACATCGCTCATCCTGCTGAACGCCAGTCGCAGTACCTTTTTTGGTCCTACTCCCCAAGTGGCCAAAATCCCCAGGGAGCTCATGCTGCGGGGCTCTGAGCAAGCTCATTACTGGCGTTATTTCTGCCCCGGTCGCCTTGTGCGACCGGGGTTTTTCTTTGTGCATTCAATGCGTTGCATGCACCTTGCCCGCCAGCGACGCGGGCCAACATGGACCGGGCCTGCGCCCGGCCCGCCCGCCGTCAGCGACCGAGCGCCTTGCTGATACGGTCCAGCACTTCGTCCAGCGTCCCCACGCCGTCCACGCGCGCCAACTTGCCGCGCTGCTCGTAGAAGCCGATCACCGGCGCAGTGGAGTCGGTATAGACCTGCAAGCGCTTGCGCACCGACTCGGGGTTATCGTCCTCACGGCCTTCGGCCTTGGCACGACCGGCGATGCGCTCGACCAGCAACTCGCTGGCGACATCCAGTTGCACCACCGCGTCCAACGGCTGGCCGATCTTGCCGAGCAGTTCGTCCAGCGCATTGGCCTGGGCCACATTGCGCGGATAGCCATCGAGGATGAAGCCCTTGGCAACATCGGGCTGACCGAGCCGCGACTCCAGCATGCCGAGCAGGATGTCGTCGGACACCAGGTCGCCGCGCGCCATCACTTCCTTGGCCTTCAAACCCAGCGGCGAACCGGCAGCCACTTCGGCACGCAGCAGGTCGCCGGTGGAAATGTGCGGGATCTCAAACGTGTCTTTGAGACGTGTCGCCTGGGTGCCCTTGCCCGAACCGGGCGGTCCCAACAGAACCAATCGCATCAGTGGACTCCACTTTCGAATAAAAACGCGTTGCGGTTGGCGGCGTTAGACTCAGGTCTTCGCCAGCGCTGACCGTATGGTCGTGCAGCTTACCGCATCCGGGGAATGTCCCGGCACTGTCCCCCTGCGCCATGTTTCCATGTGAGGAGCCCGTTCCCCTATGTCCACTGGCAACCTGTTGTATGCCCAATCCGGCGGCGTCACTGCCGTCATCAACGCCACCGCCGCCGGCGTCATCACCGAAGCGCGCGCGCGCAAGATCAAGGTGCTGGCCGCACGTAACGGCATCCTGGGCGCATTGCGCGAGGAATTGATCGACACCTCGAAGGAATCGGCTGCCGCAATCGCCGCGCTGGCGCAGACCCCCGGCGGCGCGTTCGGCTCGTGCCGCTACAAGCTCAAGTCGCTGGAAGAAGACAGCGCCAAGTACGAACGCCTGCTCGATGTATTGCGCGCGCATGACGTGCGCTGGTTCCTCTACAACGGCGGCAACGATTCGGCCGATACCGCCTGGAAGGTCTCGCAATTGGCCAAGGCCTATGGCTACCCGCTGCACTGCATCGGCGTACCCAAGACCATCGACAACGACCTGGCGGTGACCGACACCTGCCCTGGCTTCGGCTCGGCCGCCAAGTACACCGCCGTGTCGGTCCGCGAGGCCGCGCTGGATGTCGCCGCAATGGCCGACACTTCGACCAAGGTCTTCATCTACGAGGCAATGGGCCGCCACGCCGGCTGGCTGGCGGCGGCCGCAGGCCTGGCCGGCCAGGGCCCGGACGAGGCGCCGCAGATCATCCTGCTGCCTGAGCGCGCCTACGACCAGGCCGCGTTCCTGGCCAAGGTGAAACAGGTCGTCGAGAAGGTCGGCTGGTGCGTGGTGGTTGCCAGCGAAGGCATCCAGGATGCACATGGCAGCTTTGTCGCCGATGCCGGCGGCGCGACCGACTCGTTCGGCCACGCGCAACTCGGCGGGGTGGCCTCGTTCCTCGCCGCGCAGGTCAAGCAGGAGCTCGGCTACAAGGTGCACTGGACGCTGCCCGATTATCTGCAGCGTTCCGCACGCCACCTCGCCTCCAAGACCGACTGGGAACAGGCCCAGGCCGTCGGCAAGGCCGCGGTGCAATACGCACTCAAGGGCATGAACGCGGTGATCCCGGTGATCGAACGCGTCAGCGACGCCCCCTATCGCTGGAAGATCGTGCCCGCCCCGCTGCACAAGGTGGCCAACCACGAAAAGAAGATGCCGCCCAGCTTCCTGCGCAAGGACGGCTTCGGCATCACCGAACGCGCCCGGCGCTATTTCGCCCCGCTGATCAAGGGCGAAGCCCCGCTGGCGTATGGCAGCGATGGGTTGCCCAAGTATGTGACGCTGAAGAATGTGGCGGTGGCGAAGAAATTGCCGGTGTGGGAGGGGTGAGCAAGGGGAGGATGGCCGCCAGCCTGGGCAACGGTGACAGCGCTAGCACTTCAGCTGCGTCGGGATATAACCGATTCCGCCTACCCAAGCCCGGGGATGCGTCTGCCGGAATACCTTCTGGTTCCAGCTGGCGCCGTCCAGCGCCCGCTGTCTATTGACCGTAACCGGGCCTGGCAAAGGAAGCTGCCACGCAGGCAAATGCCGCGATCGACTGTAGGGATTTCCTTACAAAAAGTGGCAAAACAAGCCAGGCCGCGCCTGAGCAGCGCGCCCGGGCCTGGCACCCTTTGCCGGCTTGGTAGAAATTTGGTTAAGCGTGTGCGACAGTTCGCACCAAACCTGCCTCATCGCGCATAAGGATCATGGCACAGCAGGCAAATCATCTCGAGCGCTTCCCCGGTGGTCAGCCAGTGCCGCCGGGGAGGCTGTGTCCGGACAAAACGGCCTCACTCACTCGCGACGAGCGCATGATTTATAAAGCCTCACCGTCCAGCTGAACGCGCATCTGCCATCCATTGCTCTTTCTGTTATCGCTGTTCCCGCCACCCACCTGTACCGAACCGACCATCGCCGCCGCCCTATGGCAGGGCAATATGGGCACGTTCCTCACCTACACCGCGTTTAATAATGCAGCAGCCCCAGGCCCGCAAGGGCAACCGGCTGGGTCGTATACGCCACAGCGGACAGCGCCTAACACCGATAGACCCGACGATAGCGCTTACAGGACGAATAGTGGGGCATCTAGAACCATAACTGGCGCAGATACTAGCGATGCAGTAACCCCTGGAACGCTAGGATTAGCTGGACAAAATTCGAGGACTCAAGGTTAGCACTACGAGTTAATCCTAAAGCTTTATAAAAACCCTCGAAGAGGCGCGCATGAACTTTAGAAAAGAAGTTTTTCTTGCTATTGCATTAATAATGTATTCCTCAGCTGGCCTTGCTGAACAAGGCTGTCCGCCAGGGCAATATCCCATCGGCGGCCAAGGCGTAGCTGCATGCGCTCCAATCCCTCAGAATGGTTCTACACAGGCGGCTCGGCCGACTGGCAAATGGCTTAAAACTTGGGGTGCAATTGCCAGTGACGGCGGAGACAACTTAGGCGTCGCCAAAAATAAAATAAAGAAGTCAGAAGCTCAGAAGGAGGCACTTGAAAAGTGCAGATCAACTAGCGGAAAAGAATGCACAGTTGATTTCACTTATGAGAATCAATGCGCATCTATTGCAGAGCCTTATGTTGGTGATAAATCCATTTCGGGAATGCTTTCGTATGCCGGAGGAGCATCCAAAGATATTTCAAGTGAAGGCGCGATTTCCCGCTGCATAAAAGACAATAAAGACACAAAATGCAGAGTTATATATTCCGCATGCTCCGAGCCGATATTCGAATCTTATTAAATACCTCTTTTTCATAAAAAGGATATCTTATGAAAAATCCTGGATCACCGCATTACCGCTTCAAACAATAGTCTCCAATTCCCCCGCCAAAACACCTACTGACGTTCACCACGAAGTAATCTCTACTACAAAGACGACACCTTCACATCTTGTACGCTGGTCGAGCTCATCGATTACTGACTCCCTTTTGATCCGCCACCCGCGCGTCGATTCATCTGCAGCGTGTCGACCTTTGGTTTGGCTTTTAAATCTCTGTTGACACTGCTAATCCGCGTCGCCGCGCTGGCGCGATCTCGGGATTAGTGCGGATCGCTCAATGCGCGGCTAAACTGCGCATCTTGATTGCGCAATGCGCGCAGGCAGCAGAAGCATCTCCAATGACTCCCAAGATTTTCGGCAGTTTCGCTTTTCTCCTCGTGCCCTTCTTCTTTGCAGGATGCAAGCCCATGAATGCCCCCAGCGAGCCCTCATCTCCCTACAACGTCGACACCGATCCGGTCTACCGGAAGAACCCGCATCCTGTGCAGGCGTATCGCATCACCATGATGATTGAAGATGCGCCTGGGCCGTTTGACTGGATCTCAGGCACGGCGTTTTACGAAATGACCAACCGCGATGCCTGCACGCCTTTTGATCGTTCGCTGGGCATGTCGACAAAGCAAAAAGAGGATGTAATTCCCATACACTTCGAGAAGCGTGATGCATCCACCTATGTGGCGACGATCTATGCCGATGGCATGGTCGATGCAGACTACTACGGCAAAGGCATGTGCGTATTTGAACTCAATGGAGTCGGCATCTCATTAAAGGCCACTGGAAAAAAAGAGGAAACACGCTTTCAGCCAGTTCTGTTTAAAAGCGAGATTCATAGTTCAGCACCCAAGATCACCTATTTCTGGAAAGGTCGTTACCCCAAGGAAGATATGGAAAACTTCCCGGATGGCGGTCGACTTTCTGTCGATCAATTCAATGATGATGCGCGAAACAACATCTTCAAAGTCACCTTGACTGCGGAGAGGGTTCAGTTATGAGCCTCACAAGCCAGCAATATGCAGCGCTTTCGAAGGATGTTTACGACCGCCCCGAGGAAGTCGGAGCGAACAGCAGCCCAGTAGATATTGGCGGAATTTCTTATCGCCGCCTGGAGTATGCCGATAGCACATCAGGCTACCAGGGCATCATTTATCAACGTGTCGACACAAACGAAATCATCGTTGCTCATCGAGGAACAGAATTCGAGCGTCAACCAAAACAAGATGGTGCCCACGCGGATGGTGGCATGGTTGCAGCACGTCATAACCGCCAGGTGCATGATGCGCTTGAACTGACACAACATGCGTTCGCTTATGCGCAAAAAATAGGCAAGGATGGAGCGGCCCCCGAAATCACCGTCACCGGCCACTCGCTCGGAGGCGACTTGGCGCAAGTCACGGCACATCACTACGGTCTGAAGGGCGAGACCTTCAACGCCTACGGCGCCGTCAGCCTAGACCGGCGCATCCCCGAAGGCGGCACCGATGTAATCAATCATGTGATGGCTGGCGATGCGGTCAGTGCTGCCAGCAAGCACTACGGTCAGGTGAAGGTCTATGCATCGTCCCGAGAGATCGCCTTGCTGGAAAAGGCTGGCTACGAAAATACCCACGGCGTGTTGGATGCGCGAAATCCAGCTGTAGCCATCCCGCTCGGTGACTCACACCGCATCCATAACTTCCTGCCCGTCGACGCAAATGGCAATCCGGATCGCTCCGTGCTGGAAGATCCCAAATCACAGCAGTTGGCGCAGCAGTACGCGCCGATGATCGACAAGTACCGCGACGATGTGGCGCTGCTGCGGGGCGGCCTGACCCTGGCATCACGCCACTTGCAGTCCATGAACGTGGCAGATGGCATCAATCATCTGCGCGGCCCCTTGGCCCCCGGCGCCGGCGCGGCAGAGATGGCAACAGAGCGCTGGAAGGAAACGCAGCAGCGCATGGAGCGCGAAGACAAGCCTGTGTATGTACCCCCTGGCTGGAAGCTGCCCCTGGGCAATCCCCCCGAGCGCTGCGTAGATCCGGGCGCGGCTGCCATGTCAAATGATCCGCTGTATCGGTCCATCCACAGCAAACTGCCACAAGGCACCTCCGATGCCGTGGCCATGCATGCCACCGTCGAGGCCAAACGCGCTGGCATCGCCGACGTCGACCAGCTGCGCAGCGTGACCGTACAGGACGGCAATGCCTGGATCGTTGGCAACACGCCGGGCTTCCGCGCCAAGGTGGACCTGTCGGCTGACGTGCCGCCGCTGCAGGAGAGCCAGCAGCAGTCGCGTGCGCTGGATGCGCAGAGGTCGCAACCGGACGTGACCCAGCAATCGCCTGCACGTGTAATGTAAGGCCATGATCGAGCAGGTCGCACACATGACTACCCTGATGCCGACTGTCACGGCAGCCCGGAGTGCGCCGCGTGCGACAAGCCGGTTGCAGCCGCTGGCGGACGCCAACCTCGGCGACTTCGTTTTCTTCAAGCTGGTCAACGACTACTTCAACCGGGAAATCCAGGAATTCGGCCTGGAGCTGATGGGGCGGGCCATGAAGTGGGTCAGCACCATCGCGTTGACCGTCACCACGCTGTGGGTGCTGATCCTGGGTTACCGCATCGCCACCGGGCAGTCGCGCGAGAGCGCCATGGCCACGATGATCAAGGCCGGCAAGGTCGCCATCATCATCAGCATTGCCTCGGCCCTCGGGGTCAACGGCGCCATGCTGCACCAGACCATGACCGAGAACCTGGACAAGGAAATCCATCATCTGTTCACCGGCGATGAGGGCACTGCCGCCGATGCCATCGACGAGAACCTTGCCTACACGCAGGTCGCAATGGCCACACTGGATGCGGTGCGCGTAGATCCGGCCCAGCCGGAAGTGCTGGAGAAAAAAGGTCGCGCCATGCTCATGGCAGGCTTCGGTACAGCCAGCCCACCGATGGCCGCAGGCGCGATGCTGCTGCTGTTCAAGTTCACCATGGCGTTCTTGATCGGTATCGGGCCCCTCTTCATCCTGGCGCTGGTCTTCGACCAGACCAGGGATCTATTCAAGAAGTGGCTGTTCTACATCATCGGCACACTGTTCTCGATGGCCATGCTCTCGGTGGTGACAGCCATGGTGCTCAAGTTCACTGCCAAGGTGGCCGCTGCCTACTGGGCGGTCAAGTTCATCCCCCTGGCCAGCGCCGAAGGCCTCTCCAGCCAGGCCCTGCAACAAGGCGGCATCGGCCTGATCATGACCATGCTCATCATCACCGTGCCGACCATCGCCGCCGCGCTATGGCAGGGCAATATGGGTACGTTCCTCACCTACACGGCGTTTAATAATGCAGCAGCCCCAGGTCCCCAGGGGCAGCCGGCGGGGTCGTATCTGCCGCAGCATATTGGAAGAGACAATAACAGACCTTCTAGCGAACTCAGCGGCGGGAACGTTGGCAACGGCAATCTAAGGAAGCTCTGAACAACGCACCACAGATACGCGACACTACCCGCATGATGTTGAGGAGTGATCCATGCAACTGACGTTCGGTGACGCTGAGGGCCTGGGCAAGCGCAAGCAGACCCGGCGCGAGATCTTTCTGGCCGAGA
>NZ_JACIFI010000008.1 GCF_014197275.1 Xanthomonas sp. 3075
GTCACCTTGGAGACTGCGCCATGCGCGCACTTGTTTCCACTGGATCAGTGGCATAACTTGCTGATCCAGCTAGGGAAAACGTGGGGATACCTCAGGGTCTGCCCCATCGCGCACAGGCATGGCACGCCCCAGGGTACTTCAGGTTCTGCGAAGTAGGTAACTCGCACGTCATAGGAGCGATGCAGTGGATAGAGCGCTCTTCCCTCATGAGGCACGTTGGTATCGGTCTGCCGAGAGCCTTCGAAATCTGATGATCGTTGTTATCTTGATGCTCGCCCTTAACATCACCCTGATCGCATTGGCCTATCGCACGACGTTTAATGTCCTGCTCGGGCTTGCGCACTATGTGGCCATTGTCGGTGCAATGCTGCACGTTGCCGTTATCCTGCTGCTGACAGTGCGGATTGCACATGCTGCAATCGTCTGTAAAAACCTGCGCAGCCAAGGCAAACACACTGCGGAACTGAGACAGTTGCGCCAGACCATCTTCAACACGACCGGCATGACTGTGCTGATGCTGCCACTGACAGTTAGCGCAGCATGCCTCCCATTGGTGATGCAACTCCCCGAGCTCGGGTTGGTGTTCGGCTTCCTGCTTATCGCCGTGGTGTTGCACAGCGCCAATATCAATCGCAGCGCTCGCCAGCTGCGTGATGCGATCACCGCCGCCGAGCGGTCTGCCCAGCGCACAATAGCTGCATGAACGGTCATCTGAAAATCAAAATTCTAGGCTGTCTTTCCCTAATTCTCTTGGTCGGGTGCAACCCCATGAATGGTGCCTCTGAAAGACACGACACCAACGCGACCACCATCGACGGCGATCCGGTCTACCGCAAGAACCCGCATCCGACGCAGGCATACCGGATCACGATGACCATCGAGGATGCGCCGGGGCCGTTTGGCATTGTGTCAGGCACCGCGTTCTATGACATGACCAACCGCGACGACTGCGCGCCGTTCGATGCTGCATTGGGAATGTCAACAAAGCCAAAAGAAGAAGTAATCCCTATCGTTTTTCAGAGGATTGATGACACGACTTATACGGCGACAATCCATACAGATGGCATGGCTGATGCTGATTACTATGGCAAGGGCGTCTGTCACTGGGATTTCGGCGGCTTAGGGATTTCGCTGAAAGCGACTGGCAAAGATGATGAAACAGAATTCCTGCCGAGTTTGGATAAGAAGCAGCTGGCGACGCTAACTCCGGAAGTTAAATACTTCTGGAAATCTCGCTATCCAAAGTCCGGAATGGAAAACTTTCCCGATATGGGTAAGAAGAAAATCGAAGATTTTAATGAGGATGCTCGGAGCAATCTCTTCAAGGTGACTCTGAGTGCGAAAAGGATAGCCCCATGACCTTGACTAGCCAGCAATATGCAGCGCTTTCGCGCGATGTCTATGACGAACCAGAACAGACGGGGCCAAGAAGCCCCATCGTAGATATCGGCGGAGTTTCTTATCAACGTCTCAAGTACATCGACAACCCATCGGGTTATCAAGGCATCGTCTATCAACGCGTCGATACCCAGGAGATCATCGTCGCCCATCGCGGCACAGAGACCGAGCGGCAGCTCAAAGAAGATGGTCTGTACACCGATGGCGGCATGGTCACGGCACGCTACAACAACCAAGCTGCCGAGGCACTTGAGTTGACCCGCTATGCGCTGAACTATGCCCACGAATTGGGCAAGGGCGGTAAGTCTCCCCAGGTCACCGTCACTGGCCACTCGCTCGGGGGCGATCTGGCACAGGTCACGGCGCATCACTATGGCCTTAAAGGCGAGACTTTCAATGCGTACGGCGCGGTTAGCCTGGATCGCCGTATTCCCGAAGGTGGCTCGGATGTGATCAATCACGTGATGGCTGGCGACGCGGTCAGTGCTGCCAGCAAGCACTACGGCCAAGTGAAGCTCTATGCCGCGCCGCAGGAGATCGCTTTGCTGGAACAGGCCGGTTACGCCAGTGACCGCAGCGTGTTGAATGCTGGGCTTCGCGGCCAAGGTAGATTTGTCCGAGCGTGTGCCCTCCCAGCAGGAGAGCATTCGTCAGTTGCAGTTGCTGGATATGCATCTATCCCCGCAGGATGCTAACCGTCTTCCAAAGCCGCTTTCCCTAGCTTTCCCTATGAGCAATGAATATATGTACCTTAGTCCGTCAAGACTTTTTTAAAGGCAATCGTCATTCAAGCATCATATTCACTCTACGACTGTTAACTCGGCAACGGCTCACCCGCTTACATTTTCACTGGCAGGCCTTGCCTTCCATCGTCTGCTGCGCAGCAAACATCGGCACTTGCGGGATCTTGCCGGCGGCGGCCTGCTGCTTTGCCTCTTCCAGATAGATGCGTGACTGGCCTTGTCCGTCGAGCTGCGGCTTGGCATCCACCGGCTTGCGCCACACGCGTACAACCGCCTGCTGCGCTGGGCAAGCTGCACTCGGCACGCGGATCACATCGTTGAAGATCCAGCCCGACGCAACGCTGGGTGCAGCCTTGGCGAAATCCACGAAGCGCGCACGCGGTTGACACGTGGGGCTGCTACGTACCACCGACAAGGTGTAGGGCTGCGCCGCGTTGCCGGTGAACACACCTTCCAGGCGAGCGCAGGCTTCGGGAATCTGGCGCAAGGTGTGCACGGCACCGACCGCTTGCGCGGTTCCGGGTGCACGCTGTTTCAACTCGGGGGTCGGGTCGGCCGCAAGCGCGTGGCCACTGAGCAACAGTGCAGCGATGATCACGGCATATTTCGACGCGGCATGGTTTGACATAGTCACTCCTGGATCAGATCGGTCACGTTGCCCGCAGGCTGTCACGTGGCGACTGAACAGCACGCCAAAGCCGGCATGCTGGCAGCCACGCACTCTGCGGCGCATACTCGGTCGCAATCCGGCCACCATGAACACTCGCGACGCGCATCGCGGTCCCTGTGGCCGTCGAGTCTGTCTCCACTGTCCACTCGCTGCGTGCATCGCCCTTCGTTCGTCCGACCGGACGACATCCATTCTCTTGGGAGGGGTCATGCTGGAACACTACGGGTTACTGCTTGCGCTGGCTTGCGCGGTCTTGGCAATCGTCTATGGAATCGTATCGGCACGCTGGGTGATCGCGCAGCCCAGCGGCAACGCACGCATGCAGGAGATCGCCGCGGCGATCCAGGAAGGCGCGCGTGCCTATCTCAACCGGCAATACCTCACTATTTCGGTTGCTGGCGGCGTGTTGTTCGTGCTGGTCGGACTGTTTCTCAGTTGGTACACCGCCGTGGGGTTTGCGATCGGCGCGGTGTTGTCCGGGCTGGCCGGCTATATCGGTATGAACGTCTCGGTGCGCGCCAACGTCCGTACCGCCGAGGCGGCGCGGCATGGCATCGGCCGTGCGATGGATGTGGCGTTCCGTGGCGGCGCCATCACCGGCATGCTGGTGGTGGGCCTGGGGTTGCTCGGGGTGGCCGGCTACTACGCGGTGCTGCAGGCAATGGGATTGCCGTTGGAGCAGAACCTGCACGCGCTGGTAGGGCTGGCATTCGGCTCGTCGCTGATTTCGATCTTCGCCCGCCTGGGTGGCGGCATCTTCACCAAGGGCGCGGACGTGGGCGCGGACCTGGTCGGCAAGGTCGAAGCCGGGATCCCCGAGGACGACCCGCGCAACCCGGCGGTGATCGCAGACAACGTCGGCGACAACGTTGGCGACTGCGCAGGCATGGCGGCGGACCTGTTCGAAACCTATGCGGTCACCGTGATCGCCACCATGCTGCTCGGCAGTCTGACGCTGGCCGAAACCGGGCCGCATGCCGTGCTGTACCCGCTGGTCCTTGGCGGGGTGTCGATCGTTGCGTCGATCGTGGGTGCGTCTTTCGTCAAGGTCAAAGCGGGCGGCTCGATCATGGGCGCACTCTACAAGGGCGTGATCGTGTCCGGCGTGCTGGCCGCGCTGGCCTATTGGCCGATCACCCAGTCGTTGATGCGCGACAACAGCCACGGTGCAACATCGTTGTATGTCTGCGCCTTGATCGGACTGGTCCTCACCGGCCTGATCGTGTGGATCACCGAGTACTACACCGGCACCCAATACGCGCCGGTGCAGCACGTGGCTTCTGCCAGCACCACCGGACACGGCACCAACATCATTGCCGGCCTCGGCATCTCGATGAAGTCCACCGCGCTGCCGGTGATCGCGGTGTGCGCAGCGATCTGGGGCGCGTTCCACTTCGGCGGCCTCTACGGCATTGCGATCGCTGCCACGGCAATGCTGTCGATGGCCGGCATGATCGTGGCGCTGGATGCCTATGGCCCCATCACCGACAACGCCGGCGGCATCGCTGAAATGGCCGAACTGCCGCCGGAAGTGCGCGCAATCACCGACCCGCTGGATGCGGTCGGCAATACCACCAAGGCGGTCACCAAGGGCTATGCGATCGGCTCGGCGGCGCTGGCGGCGCTGGTGCTGTTTGCCGACTACACCCACAACCTGCAGGCAGCCAATCCCACCGAGGTCTTCGCCTTCGACCTGTCGGACCACACCGTGATCATCGGTCTGTTGATCGGCGGCCTGATCCCGTATCTGTTCGGTGCAATGGCGATGGAAGCGGTGGGCCGCGCGGCCGGCGCGGTGGTCGAGGAGGTCCGCCGTCAGTTCCGCGAGATTCCCGGCATCATGGCCGGTACCGCCAAGCCGCAATACGACCGCGCGGTGGACATGCTGACCCGCTCGGCAATCCGCGAAATGATCGTGCCCTCGTTGTTGCCGGTGGTGGTCCCGATCGTGGTCGGGCTGCTGCTCGGGCCGCGCGCTTTGGGTGGCTTGTTGATCGGCACCATTGTCACCGGGCTGTTTCTGGCCATTTCGATGACCACCGGTGGCGGCGCCTGGGACAACGCCAAGAAGTACATCGAGGACGGCCATTTCGGCGGCAAGGGCAGCGAAGCGCACAAGGCGGCGATCACCGGCGACACCGTGGGCGACCCCTACAAGGACACGGCCGGGCCGGCGATCAATCCGCTGATCAAGATCATCAACATCGTCGCACTGCTGCTGGTGCCGTTGCTTTGAGTGCAACTTGCAACCCGCCGCGCCGTTGGTGAGCGCGTGCGATCGGCGCCCCGGTGCGGGACGTGCCCCTGCACGTCCCGCCTCCTGCGCCAGCCCAGGCTGTGCGGCTGCCGCTAATAGCCATCGCGTTGGTCCCAATACCAACCGGTGTGCGGGCCTTCGATGTCCATTTGCAACAGGCCCGATCCCATCGCCACTGCACAGCCCCTGGGCACGGTCATTGCCTTGGGCGAGATGCGGGCCGCCGCAACAGACCTACCAGCCGCTTACAGACAACCGATCAGCCCGTCGTAGATGGGAGGCGCACCATGCGGCAGTGGCTCGAACAAGGGGTTGGTCACCGCCAGGGTGCGATACATCTCGTCCAGGCGGGTCCCCGCTTTCAAGGGTGCGGTACAGCGCCAGACCCGGCTATCCGAACGTAGGAACCCACTGCGCGGATCCACACTCACCTCACTGGCGCCGAACGTCCAGATACAGCTGCCGATCACACCGGTCGCCTGGTTCACCGAGCAGCGGAAGCGCAAGGGCTGGTAGTCGCTGAAGTCCCCGCCGCAGAAGGTGTCGCCACAGATCTGGTCGAAGTCGTGATCCAGCCGCTGTTCCAGATCGACAAACGCCTCCCAGCCCTCGCCATTGGCGGGCCAGTCCACCGCGTCCACGAAGGTCGGCGGTGGCGTGGCGGCCACAGCCAGTTGGGAGAACGGCGACAGCAGCAAAACGACGAGTACACGTGCAAATCTGGACATGGCGATTCCCGCGCAGTGAATGAGCCTGCAGCGTGCGCTGTGGCGCTGGCTGCAACGATCGGGAACCTGCCCGCGATGAATGCAGGCTATGCCGCATCGCGCCCTCAGGAGATTGCCCATTCAGTGTCGCTGCACCGCAACAGCCGAACGCGTAGAATCGCGCCCTACACACTAGCTGACGCCTCGGAGTTACGCGCATGGGTCTTGAACTGGTCACCTCCGGCAAGAATCTGCCGGAAGAAATCAACGTCGTCATCGAAATCCCCAAGGATTCGGAGCCGGTCAAGTACGAAGTGGACAAGGCCAGCGGGGCGATCTTCGTCGACCGCATCCTGTCGACCCCGATGCGCTACCCCTGCAACTACGGCTACGTGCCCAATACGCTGTGCGGCGATGGCGACCCGGCCGATGTGCTGGTGGTGCTGCCGCTGCCGCTGGTGCCTGGCTCGGTGGTGCGTTGCCGTCCGGTGGGCGTGCTGCGCATGAGCGACGAAGCCGGTAGCGACGAAAAGATCCTGGCGGTGCCGATCGAGAAGATCTTCTCCGGCTATGCGCACATCGAGGACATCAACCAGGTGTCCAGCCACTGGATGGAACGCATCGGCCATTTCTTCGAGCATTACAAGGACTTGGAGAAGGGCAAGTGGGTCAAGCTGGATGGGTGGGGCGGCGCGGCCGAAGCCAAGCGCATCCTGGTGGAGTCGGTGGAACGCTATAATTCCGACGCTCCCTGATCCTTAGATCGTGGTGCAGCCCCGCAGCCAAGGGGCGATCGGGATCACGCTTTGGGCGTGATCCCGGTGACCGCCGTTGGCGGATTAGGTACATTGCCGACAGCGTTTGGCCGGTGTCTGTCGCCGGTGACTCTTGGGGAAGTGTCTTGCGTATTCTGTTTGTTGGGGACGAAGCCAGTCTTCCGTCCGATCTGATCGACTATGTCGCCGATCTCGGCGATGACTGGCAAGCCCAGCGGGTAGCCGATGGCAATTCGGCGATCGAAGCCGCTGCCCTGTCGCCGTTCGATGCGGTCATCGTTGCACCCGTGTTGCCTGATCTCACGTCCGCCACGTTATTGGGGCAGATCCGGACACTGCGCCCGGACACCATCCGCATCGCGTTGATCGATGTCCAGGATGGCCAGCGCACGCCGCCGGCACGCATCATCGGCGTGGCGCATCGCTTTCTGCCGATGCCGCTATCGCCGGAAGTCATGCTCGAAGCGATCACCAGCCTGGAAGAGTTGCGCGACCTGCTCGGCAATCCGCGACTGCGCGCCACCATCGGACGCATCGAAAAACTGCCCTCGCCGCCGCATCTGTACCTGAGCCTGATGCACGCATTGGAGGAGGATGACGGCGCCGATGCTGCCGACATCGCCAAACTGATCACCGGTGACCCGGCAATTGCGGCCAAGGTGCTGCAGCTGTGCAATTCGGCGTTTTTCTCCGGCGGCCGCAGCATCACCGATTTGCGCACGGCCGTGACCCGCCTGGGCGTGGCGACGTTACGCGACCTGGTACTGGCCAGCGAGGTGTTCTCGGTGCAGACCCTGAGCCCCGCCGAGCGTAGCTCGATGCAACGCCGTGCCCTGCTCTCTTCGCGTCTGGCCGCCAAGGTATTGCCGCCGACCAGCGCAGAACTCGGCTCGACCGCCGCGTTGCTGGCCGATATCGGGCTGTTGTTGCCTGGTGTGCGCGACGAGCGTGAACCGCCAATGGAAGGCGGCGACGAGCGCCTGGGTCACACCGAAGCCGGTGCCTATCTGCTCGGCCTGTGGGGCCTGCCGATGCCGATCATCGAAGCGGTGGCCTTCCATCGCCACCCGCAGCGCTCGAGCCTGCGTAGCTTCTGGGTCACCGGCGCAGTGCACGTGGCCACCGCACTGGCCAGCGGCGAGGCCGTGGACGAAGAGTATCTGACCAAGGTCGGCGTCATTGCCCGCCTGCCCGCCTGGCGCGAGCAGGCCGATACGTTGTTGGGGCTTGCTGAGGCCTGAGTGCGGCAAGACTTGCGATCAAGCGAAAAGGGCGCGACATGGTCGTGCCCTTTTTCTTTGCGTCGTGGTTGAGCAGGCGGCGATCGATGCACCAGCTATCTGCACGGTGCATGGGACGGTTCTGATAGCTCTCGTCTCGATACCGACGTATGTTTTTCTGCAAGTGCTCGTACGGCTGCACGCAGCTTTTGCAAGCGAATCAACGCAACGCCGCTAACCCGCACGGTTGCGACGAATAAAAAAAGCGGGCCTTTCGGCCCGCTCTTTTTCCCGACGCTTCGATGATCAGAAGCGCTGGTTGTATTGCATGAACAGGAAGCGGTCGTAATCGAGCATCGGATCGATCGCAGCACTGCTGCTGTTGGTGATCGAGTAGCTGATCGGCGGCTTCTTGTTCCACACGTTACGTGCACCGATGGTCACGCTGCCGTCCCACGGCGCCTGCCAGGTGAGCGAGACGTCCTGGTAGGAGATCGAGCCCTTCTTGTTGGAGCCAGTGCCGCCGCCCCATGCCGGGTTCGGGGTCTGGTAGCCAGGGTTGTTGCACTCGATTCCAGCCTGTGCATCCCAGCAGTAGTCACGGAAACCACCGTAGTAACGCAGGTCCCAGCTGGCCGACAACGCATCACGCGACCAGTTCACGCCCAGCGTTGCACGCACGCGCGGGTAGTTCCAGTAACCCGCATTGTTCGCCCAATCCGCGCCCGCCTCTGCCTGCGACTTGTAGGTCGCCAGGTAGTTGGTGTCGAGGTTGACGGCGAACTTGCCGATGCCCATTTCCGGCAGACGGTAACGCACGCCGAAGTTGTAGCCTTCGGTTTCCAGGCGACCCAGGTTGACGTTGCCACGGCTCAGCGTGGTGACCTGACCGGTGACCGAATCACGGCCGTAGTCGGCGCAGTAGCTGGCCAGGTTGTTGAGGTAGCAATTGTTCAACACATCATTGGCGGTCAGCGCGGTGATGATGTTGGAGATCGAAATGCGGTACCAGTCCAGCGAGAAGTCCAGGCCCTGCACCCAATGCGGGCTGTACACCATGCCCACGGTACGGGTGATGCTGTATTCCGGCTCCAGCTCGGCATTACCCACGCCCGAGTTGAACGGCGCATTGCCCTGCACATCGCGGCGCGTCACCGGGTTGCCCGCGGTATCGGTCTGGCGGAAACCAGCCGGCAAGCCTTCGCCTGCGCAACGTGCTGCCACGCCGCCGGTGCCCAGCGAACCGAAGGTGGCATCGCATGGATCGGTGAAGGTATCGAACGTCTGCGAGCCGCCACCGAAGGTGTCCGACAGCGTCGGCGCACGGAAACCGGTGCCGTAGGTGCCACGCACCAGCAGGTCGTCAATCGGCTTCCAGGTGAAGCTGAACTTGGTGTTGGTGGTATCGCCGAAGCGGCTGTAGTTGCTGTAGCGCGCGGCGACGTCGAACGACAGTTCCTTGGCACCCGGCAGATCCTTCAGCACCGGAATCAACAGTTCCAGATAGGCTTCGTTGGTCTGGTAGCTACCTTCGGTTGCCTGCGCGGCCAGGTCGGTGGTGTAACCGGCGCTGGACAGCATGTCCGGATAGTCGTAACCGCTGATCTCGCGGTGTTCGAAACCAGCCGCAAAGCCCAGCTCACCTGCCGGCAATTCGAACAGGCCGCCAGTGATGTTGGCGGTCCACTGCTTGCTCAGGCTCTGCTGCGTCGACTGACCCAGTGCATTGATGTACTGCAGCACATCCGGGTTAGAGGCCGACGGGCCGCCCAGGATGTTGAACGGGGTGCACTGGCCCAGGGCGTTGCTGGTGCCCAATGGCAGCGGGCTGGCCGCAGTGCCGCACTGCACCTGACCCTGTGCATTGAGGAACGACGGACCGAGTGCTTTCTGCAACGCCAACAGGTTGATGTTGCCGCGCGACACCTGGGTGACGTCGTACTTGTTGTAGTTGAAGCCCACGTCCCAGTTCCAGCCGTGGCTGCCGACGTCGAACACGCCTTCCAGCGCCGCATCGAAGTGGGTGGACTTGACGTTGCCTTCGGTGGTGCGCGGCAACTCGATGGTACGGCGGAACCAGCTATTGATGTCCTGGCCAATCGGGTTGTAGTAGCTGCTGCCACTGATCGCCACCGGGAACTGCGGCTGCGAACTTGCTTGCAGCGGGTAACCCGCGATCTGGCGAAGGGACTCGCGCTCGGAGTACATCGCGGTCGACTTGAAGGTGATGCTGTCGGTGATGTTGTAGCTGCCGCTGGTGAAGACCGACTTGTTCTTGCTGGACTGCTGCAACATCATCTGGTCGACGGAGTTGTAGTAGTCGTCCACGCCCGCGCCAACGTGATAGTTGGAGAGGTCGCGCGAATCGGCACCAACGCCCTTGCCGTCGAAGGAGCCAGTGTGATTGAGCACCCACTGATTCGGCGTCCACGTCCCCTGGCCAGCACCGACAACGTTACCCCTGGCATCGCGATAATCGCCCGCGCCCACAGTACCCTCTGCACGCGGATCGTTGAAACGACCCCACGGGCCGGTCGCGCTCAAGCTGTCTTCGATATGGTTCGGGCCCGACGAGTAACGGGTCAGCGCGCGATCCTTGGCCCACACCGGGTCTTCCTGGGTGTAGTTGACGCCGAACACCAGCGAGGAGCGGTCATTGCTGGTGCCGGCGGTGAAGGAGTACTGCTCCTTGGAACCGTCGCCGCGACCATTCTGGCCAAAGTAGGCAGACGCTTCGGCGCCCTCGTAGTTCTTGCGCAGGATGATGTTGACCACGCCGGCCACTGCGTCGGAGCCGTAGATCGCCGAGGCACCGTCCTTCAGGACTTCGATGCGCTCGATCAGCGAGCTCGGAATGGTGGACATGTCGCTCAAACCAGACAGGCTGCTGGTCCAACGCTTGCCGTTCACCAACACCAGGGTACGGTTCTCGCCCAGGTTGTACAGGTTGACGTACTGGCCGCCCTGCTCCGGGTCGGAGGTCAGCACGGCTGCCTTGCTGTAGGTCTGCGTACCGGCAATCGACAGGTTCTGGAGGATGTCGCCAACGCTCACCAGGCCGGACTTCTGAATGTCCTGCTGAGAGACGGTGAATACCGGCTGTGCGGTTTCGACGTCGACCGAGCGGATGCGCGAGCCGGTGATTTCGATGCGGTCCAGCGTCGTGGTCGACGGGGCGGACTGCTCTTGTGCATTGGCGGCAAATGCCGGCGTCAACGCGATCGCAATACCGGCGGGCAACAGGCCCAGCCGCACTGCGGAGGTGCGAAGGTTCATCAATCTCTCCAGGGTTCGTTAGTGGCGCGTTAAACGCCCCCGTGCAAATTACGTTTGCGTGAACGCCGTCGCTTTGCGCGTCACGTTACGTGGCTTTGCCGAATCTGGCGGATTTGTCGTTTGGTCGCGGTAATGCGAAGCGGAGACACCGAAACGCGCACGAAAGGCACGCGCGAAGCTGCAGCAATTGTCGAAGCCGCTGGCGGCGGCAACCTCGCCGATCATCATCGACGTGTCGCGCAGCAGATCGGAGGCGCGCTCCAGCCGCAGGCGTGCCGACAAGGCCTGCGGGCTTTCTTCGTACAGGCTCTGGAACGTCTTGGAGACGTACCAGCTGGAGAAGTTGGTCAGCTGCGCCAGTTCGGCGATGCGCACGACGCGGTCGCTGTTGCCTTCCAGATACAGCCGGGCGCGTTGCATGCGCCCGAACACCTGACGGCGGCGGCTGCGCGAGCGGCCCGGGCACCGTTGTTCCTGTTCGGTGAAGCCGCGTTGCATCGCGGCCAGATGCAACAGCAACGGGCGTGCCGAGGCGCTGCCGCTCTGGGCCGCTGCGTTGCGCCACAACCGCAATGCAATGCGTAGGTCGCTGCGCGCCAGGTGGCTGCGTCCCGGATACAGCGTGGCGTCGGTCAGCTCGGCCAGCGACTGCAGGCTGTCGCCATCGAGGCTGACGCCGACGCACAAGGCGCTCCGGTCGGCCTGCACCGTCGGATGCGATTCCTTGTCGAAGGCGATCCAGTCACCGGCGCGCAGACGGAACCGGCCTTCCTTGGATTCCACCCAGGCGCGCCCGCGCAGCTGCACCCATAAGGTGAAGGTAGCCGCAGCAGTACGGATGCTGCCCAGGCGCGAGACTGCCAGACAGGTGGTCGATGTCGACCCGCTGGCACTATCCAGCGCGAGGGCGAGCCCACGATCTGCAGTGATGACCTGTTGCATGTTGGCAGCCCCCTGTACAAAAGAGGGCATAGTGTTTTGCCGAATCTGGCGCCAGTCAGGAAGTCCCGACGAAGGCGTTCCGAAATCGCCACGAAACCTTTCCGAAGAAGTTACGAGACGATTTTTCTCAGCAGGAACAACAGGTTGGATACCCAGCCTACGCTTACCAAAGCGCGTTCCGGCAGCGGCATGTAGGCGATGGCACTGCCATCTTCCTCTGCCAACGCCACGTAGAGCGCGCCACTGTGCTGATCCGCGCTGAACCCGTTGATGGTGGTGTACTTGGACACATCCAGGCATCGCCCGGCACCACCACGCAACTCGATGTCATAGGTGGCACAGGCGTCGTTGGACGCCAGGTAGTGCACCTTATTCGGCAGGCCAGGCGCCCAGCTGCGGTAGCGCCAGCGCGATGGCTGTTGCGGGTTGATCGAGTGCAATGTGTCGGCTGCCAGCGACGGCGCAATCTGCAACAGCCCTCCGCCACTCAACCGGGTCAGCAGCACCTGTCCGCTGGTACGGTCCAGCCGTAGTTGTGACACATCCTGCAACGACGCCAGCGCACGCCAGGGACTGCTGCGCCTGTCGTACAGCGTGGCGAAGGTGCGCCCATCGGCGGCGGCCGCAAGCACCATCAACCGGTCAGGATCGGGAAGATGGATCGCCTGCAACGGGTGGGCCTGCGGCACAGGCAGGCGCTCGACCTTGCCACTGCCCGGAGTCACCTCGAACAGCCCCACATGCCCTCGCGCGTCGCTGCCAGTGACCAGTATTCGCTGCGCATCGGCCGACCAGTCGGCGGCCTGGTGCGCATCGGGTTGTATCCCTTCGATCAACCGCACCGAACCCGGTTTGGTGACATCGCCCCACCACAGCGCATATGCACCGGAGCGGTTGGAGGCGAAGATCAACTGGCGCCCGTCCGGCGCGATCATCGGCTGGCTGTCGCGCCCGTTCGAAGGGAACAGGCGTCGCCGGATGTAGCCACCATTCATCCGGTCGCCAATGACCTGGTACACCCCGAATTGCGGCTTGCGCTGCACGAATACCAGATGGCCATGCGCCACATCCGGCGCCTGCGCGTCATCCACCCCCAGGTCGTACAGGCGCCGGTCGTGCAGGTCCAGGCGATACAGCCGCGCCTCGCTATCGACCCGGCGCCCGAAAATCAGTCCACTGCCATCCGGCAACCAACTCCAGCCACGGATATCGGCGCTGTCGTGGGTGAGCCGTTCGGCGGTTCCGCCAGTGGCCGGAATGCGCCACAGATCGCCAAACTGCGGATTGCGCAGAAAGACGATCCAGCGGCCATCGGGCGAATAGCGCGGCTTGTAATCGAAGTCGTTCGGTTGCGCGCTGTAGGTCAGCGTCTGCCATTGCCCGGTCTCCAGATCCAGCCGGCGGATGCGCGGCGCGCCACGCGCACCGGTCATGCTGCCGAACAACAACGCGCGGCCGTCCGGCGACCAACTGAAACTCAGCATGTCCGCGCCGTCGCAGCGCGCCACCTCGTGGGCAGCGGCCGGACCGTGTGCGGCGGCCACCATGATCTTGCAGTGGCCATCCGGGGCCTGCCTGGAGAAGGCGATTTCGCGCCCATCCGGCGACCAGGCCGGCAATCGATCGGAGATGCCGGGCGCGGGTGTGTCCAGCACCCGTGGGTAAGCGTTATCGGTGGTCTTGACGAGAATCGAGGTGCCGAGTCGATCGCGGGTCAGCGAGGCATACGCCACCATTGCGCCGTCCGGCGACAGGCTGGGTGTGAGGTCGAAACCGCCACCTGCAGTGATGATCTGATAGGGCCGCTTGGGACTGCCCATTACCGCAGACGACGCCTCGACGGCGTCGGCCGGCGCACGCAACCACCAGGTGCGCGCAGCCAGGCCCAGCACCACCAGTAACGCCACGCTGGACACCGCCAATGCCATCCAACGGCGTTGCCGCGGCGGGTTTGCAGGATGTGGAAGCGACGATGCGGGTTGCTCGTCTGCAGCGTCGCCTGGCGATGCAGCTGCAGCAGTAGCCACTACCTCAGTGCCCAGGTCGTCCTGGGCATGCACGTCGCCAGACGCTGCGACGCCGATGCTGGCGGCAGTCCCGGCCGAGCTGTCCGATTGTTCTTCCCAGGCCACCGGCGCCAGCAGGCGATAGCCGGTCTTGGCGATGGTTTCGATATGTTCCGACCGCTGGCTGCCATTGCTGGCGAGCGCCTTGCGCAGCTGCGTGATCGCCTGGGTCACCACGTCGTTGGTCGGCAAGGTGTCGGGCCAGACCTCGGCCAGCAGCTGCTCGCGCGTGACGACTTGGCCGGGCCGCCGCGCCAGCGTCAACAGAACCGCCAGCGATTTCGGTGCCAGGCGCATCGGGTGCCTGGCACCTGCCACGTGCACTTCGCGCGAGGCAACATCGACCATGCACTGGCCGACACGCAGCCGGTCCGATGGCATTGCATTAACGGGAGGAACACTCATTGGCAAAACACGCATCGGCATGCAAGGACGGCAAGAGCGAATCGCGCAGACCCTGCGAAACGCCAAATTCAGCAAAGGACCACAACCAACTGTGTCATGCATCCAATTGGTGCAAATTTTACTCTATGCCCTGTTGCTTCCTTACGACGGGCGGCAACGTCAGGCTCTCTCTCTCTCGCCGACGAATTCAAATAATTACGATGTTCCCTTCGCGCCTCTGGCGCGATTTTTTTATCTGCGGTTCAGGGAAATCCGTCGAAATCCTTATGTGGTGTAACCGCTTGCACTGCGATCGCACGGCGGCACTTGCGGACCACGGTGCGATCTGATGATGACTAAGCTGAATTTTTCTTAAGCGCTCAGTCCGCGGCAATGTCGTCAATGCATGCCGGCATGCCGCGTGTTGTCAGGTGGCGCGATACACCTGCGCGCCTTGCGCAAGAAATTGCGCCGACTTTTCCTCCATCCCGGCGGTCAGCGCGCGGTCTTCGCCCATGCCGTGCTCAGCTGCGTAATCGCGCACATCCTGGGTGATCTTCATCGAGCAGAAGTGCGGCCCGCACATCGAGCAGAAATGCGCCAGCTTGTGCGCGTCCTTGGGCAGGGTTTCGTCATGGAACTCCTTGGCCTTCTCCGGATCCAGGCCGAGGTGGAACTGGTCGTCCCACCGGAACTCGAAGCGCGCCTTGCTCAAGGCGTTGTCGCGCACCTGCGCACCGGGATGCCCCTTGGCCAGATCGGCCGCATGCGCGGCGATCTTGTAGGCCATGATGCCGTCGCGCACGTCCTGCCGGTTCGGCAGGCCCAGATGCTCCTTTGGCGTGACGTAACAAAGCATCGCGGTGCCGAACCAGCCGATCATTGCCGCACCGATCGCGCTGGTGATGTGGTCGTAACCCGGCGCGATATCGGTGGTCAACGGTCCCAAGGTATAGAACGGCGCCTCGCCACATTCGCGCAACTGCTTGTCCATGTTCTCCTTGATCAGCTGCATCGGCACATGCCCCGGACCTTCGATCATGGTCTGCACATCGTGCTTCCACGCAATCTTGGTCAGCTCGCCCAGCGTTTCCAGTTCACCGAACTGCGCCGCGTCGTTGGCATCGGCAATGCACCCCGGACGCAACCCATCGCCCAGCGAGAACGCCACGTCGTAGGCCTTCATGATCTGGCAGATGTCTTCGAAGTGCGTGTAGAGAAAGTTTTCCTTGTGATGGGCCAGACACCACTTGGCCAGGATCGACCCGCCGCGCGAGACGATGCCGGTGACGCGTCTGGCCGTGAGCGGTACATAACGCAGCAACACACCGGCATGGATGGTGAAGTAGTCCACGCCCTGCTCGGCCTGTTCGATCAAGGTATCGCGGAAGATCTCCCAGGTGAGTTCTTCGGCACGGCCATCGACCTTTTCCAGCGCCTGATAGATCGGCACCGTTCCGATCGGCACCGGCGAGTTGCGGATGATCCACTCGCGCGTTTCGTGGATGTGCTTGCCGGTGGACAGGTCCATCACCGTGTCGCCGCCCCAGCGGATCGACCACACCAGTTTCTCCACTTCTTCGGCAATCCCCGAGGACACCGCGCTGTTGCCGATGTTGGCGTTGATCTTGGTCAGGAAATTGCGGCCGATGATCATCGGCTCGCTTTCAGGGTGATTGATGTTGTTGGGCAGGATCGCGCGGCCACGTGCGATTTCGTCGCGCACGAATTCCGGTGTGATGCGTTGCTGGATCGCGGCACCAAAGGCTTCGCCTGGGTGCTGCTTGCGCAGGATCGCGTCGGTCACCGCATCCAGGCGCTGGTTTTCGCGAATCGCCACGAATTCCATTTCCGGGGTGATGATGCCGCGGCGCGCGTAATGCATCTGGGTGACGTTGGCACCGTCGCGCGCCACCCGGGGCAGGTGCCGCGCGGGGAAACGCACCGCATCCAGGCGCGCGTCGTGCTCGCGGCCGCGCCCGAAGCTGGAACTCAAGCCTTCCAGCGCCACGGTATCGTCGCGTTCTGAAATCCAGCGCGCGCGTAGCGGCGCCAGACCCGCGGCAAGATCGATCGCAGCGTGCGGGTCGGTATACGGCCCGGACGTGTCGTAGACACTGAGCGGCGCATTGTCTTCGCCACCGAACAAGGTGGGCGTGCGGGTCAAGACGATCTCGCGCATCGGCACCTGCAGATCGTCGCGCGAGCCCTGCACGAAGATCTTGCGGGACCCTGGAATCGGCTGGGTCACAGCCTCGGACAGCGACTGGGCTTGTTGCTGCAAAACGGTAGGCGCGGCATGCATGGCGTTCGTCCTGTGTGCTGGAAAACCAGCACCCACGGCGCTGGCTCTGCGAAGGATTCGCAGGCGGACGAAGCGGCGGCGCTCAATGGCGAGGTCCCCGTGCAGGCACGGACCATCGCATCTTACGAAGCTTCCCTACGCCGGTATCAGCCGGATCAGGTTCGAAGGGACTGTCTCAACCGCAGCCATCGCGGTACCCCCACTTCGGCGGCGATTAGATCACATCGCACTCGGCGAGGACATGTGTCCACGCGCGTCTTGCCGGTCAGCACTGCGAACGCACTGCATGCGCCGAACCACAACAACGTAGCGATTTGCGAAAACCGGTCGCGAAAATCGCTCGCTCATTCTCGCTAAGCCTGCGTGCCATGCAGATGAAACCGCACGCACAGCCGGCGTCATTCAACCCGGACCACATCGCCGCTCATCCTCTACCGGGAAACCGCCGCACACATGACGATGCCGGCGCTCCACCCGACCATGCGCAAGGGCTCGCTCGCGCTCGCGATTGGCTTATGTGTCACCCACGCAGCTGCTGCGCAGGGCCAGATCAACGGGCCTGTCCGGCTCGGTGGCTCTCAATCCCATGCCCTCGGCGATCGTCGAGCGGGTGGAAGTGCTCAAGGACGGCGCTTCGTCGATCTATGGTTCCGACGCCATCGCCGACGTGGTCAACATCATCACCCGCAGCGATTTCGATGGTGCCGAAGTCAACGCCTATGTCGACCAGTACGCCAGGGCGATGGTCAGCGCGGCTCGTTCGATACCACCGTGGGTACCACCCGCGAGCGCGGCAATCTGGTGATCGGGCCGTCCAGCGTCAAGGAGGATGCGGCGAACCCCGGTCGTCCGACCCGATCCTGCGCCACGTCTGCGGACCACACGGCCTGCCGCAGGAGGTCGTTGTCTTTTGCCAGCGCTGACACGCAACAGGCCGCCTGGCGCGGCGCCCCCGACAGCGCCATCCGGGGACATTCCCACAACACCCCCATCGGTAATCTGGCGGCAATACAACAAGAAACTGCTCGCTCTCCCTGCCGCCGATCTTCGGCGGCTTTTTTTCGCTTGTCATCGCCACCCGCATTTCGTTATGGTTCCGTGAAATGACCAATGGACGATGCAGATGCACGGGATGCAACGATGCGCTTGGGCCGCAGCGGCACTGCTGGCGCTGCTGGCGGGTGGTGTGATGGCGGCTTCCCCGCCGCCTGTCGAGGCCTTCGTCGAATCGGGCCCGATTTCCTCGCCCTCCATGTCGCCCGACGGCAAGCATCTGGCGGTCAGTGCAGAGCTGGGGGACGGCAACTACGCACTGGTGGTCTACCGGATCGCTGACATGCAATCGACCACGATGCTGCGCCTGCCGCGCTATGAGCTGCCGGTACGGATTGCCTGGGTCAGCGACCGTCGTCTGGTGATCGGCAAGGGGCGCAAGCTCGGCTCGCTGGAAGAACCCACCCCGATGGGCGAGATCATCGCCACCGACCTGGATGGCACCAATCAGCGCTACGTCTACGGGTATCTGCAGAGCACACGCAATGCGGGACTGGAGCGCGGATTCGGCTATATCGAAGGCCTGCCGAGTCGCCGCAATGGTCACTTCTACATGCGCCGCCTGTCGCTTGGGTCGCGCCACTCGATGCTCTACGACGTCGACACCACCACCACCACCCATCGCCTGATGGCCGACATCGACGTCCCCGACCTGCGGTTCGTACTCGATCACGATGGCGTGGCGCAATACGCCTACGGCACCGATGACGACGACAACTCGCTGTTGTTTCGCCGTGCGGGCAATGGCTGGTCGCCGATGCCCCAGGTCCAGGCCAACTGGCGCCCGATCGCATTTGCGCGGCAGCCGGGTCGGCTCTATGGCTGGTACACCGAGGCGGATGGCCCTGCGGTCCTGGTAACCACCGATCCCGATGGACAGCAACGCAGCGTGCTGGCGTCAGACCCGTTCTATAGCGTGGACGATCTGCAATGGGGGCCGGCGCCGCAGACGCCGTTCGCAGCTCGGCTCGGACCGGGCCGGCCGACGCTGCGCTACTTCGAGCAGGACACTACCGAGACGCAACTGCACCGGAGCCTGAGCCAGACCCTGGCCGGCCAGTACGTGGACTTCATCAATTTCACCGCCGACGGCAATGTCCTGCTGCTGAAGGCCTATAGCGACCGCGATGCCGGGGCCTGGTACATCTTCGACCGGCCGAGCAACACGCTGAAACTTGTCATCAAGGCACGCACTGCATTGCAGGCGGCGCAGATGAGCGAGCGTCGCATGGTGACGTTCCAGGCCCGCGACGGCTTGATCCTGGACGGCGTCCTCACCGTCCCCGGCACCGCTGCCGATGGCGTACGGCTGCCGATGATCCTGCTGCCGCACGGCGGCCCGCATGCGCAGGGAGATGGGTGGGCGTTCGATACCGACGCGCAGTTCTTGGCCAGCCGCGGCTATCTGGTGCTGCAGGTCAATTACCGCGGCGGGCTTGGCCGTGGCAACCGGTTCGAGCGCTTGGGCTATCGCCAGTGGGGCGAACGTATCCAGGATGACCTGATCGACGGCGTGCGCTGGGCGGTGAGCCAGGGGCTCGCCGATCAGACGCGTATCTGCAGCTACGGCGCCAGTTTCGGTGCGTATGCCGCGATGATGGTGCAAGTCAAGGCGCCGACACTGTTCCGCTGCGCGGTCGGCGTTGCAGGCATCTACGATCTGCAAATGATGTACAGCAAGGGCGACATCAATCGCAGCGACTACGGCATGAATTATCTGGAGCGCGCCATCGGCCATGACACTGCCGAACTGGCCGCCCACTCACCGGTGATGCTGGCCGATCGCATCAAGGTGCCGGTGCTGTTGGTACACGGCGAAGAAGACGAGCGCGCACCATTTGCCCAGGCAAAGAGCTTGCGCGCGGCGCTGACGCGCAGCGGCAATGCGCCGCAATGGATGGCCGTTCCCAAGGAAGGACACGGCTTCTACAAGGACGCCAACCAGGTGACGTTTTATCGCACCCTGGAACGCTTTCTGGGCGAACAGCTTGGGAGCGCGGCGACACCGCCCTCCGCTGCGGCATCTACTGCGGCGCAGTAACGACGGCACCTACTCCAGCGTATAGCCCACCCGCAAGCCGCCCCAGTGCTTGCGGCCGACGAAGATCGGGGCCGACAGGTCGAACATGATTTGCCCGGTGTCGCGGCGGTAGACCTGCAGACGATAGGGGTCGGTGTGCGCACCGACGCTGCGGCCGACGCGGTCGGTGAACCTGCGCTTGGTGCGGTTGCCGACCAGGTCGCGCTTGGCGTCGCCGGTCAGTGGCTGGGTGAAACGCAGATTGTGGGTGGGCACATAGCCATCGGGATTGGCGCAAATGGCGAAGACGATCCACGGATGCGCCTCCAGCAACGGTTCTTGCAAGGCCGGCAAGACCTGATCGCAGAGCGCATCGAAGTCGGTACTGAACTTGGGTGGCTCCACGCCGGGGATCTGCGTATAGGTGCGTGCGAACAGCGACGCTTCATCGATCTGGCCGCGCGCTATCGCCTGCGCCAATGCGGCGCCGATGCGGCCGGCGGTGGCCACGGCCAGTTCCTTGACCCGGGCATGCCGGGGCACGTGCAGCGGGTCGGGCGGCAGGCGGAACAGGCCCACGCAATCGCGCAGTGTTTCGGTGCCACGCTCCAGCGCTTCGCTGCGTTCGGCCACATGCGCGGCGTGTTGCAGATTGCTGCGCCCCAACGCGACCACACCCTCCACGGCACGCTCGATACCGCGAATCTCGCCATCTTGCGCCTGGATACGCCCGGCCACCGCCGTCATCGCGCCGCTGGCCTGGCCGAGCACGTGGGTGATGCCCTGAAGCACCGCCTCGGTGCCACGTGCCGAGGCGGCGCCCTCGCCCACTGCGGCACTGGTTTCGGCCAGAATCGCGCGCACGTCGCGGGCTGCTGCAGCGGCGCGCTCGGCCAGGCGACGGATCTCGGTGGCGACCACCGCAAACCCGCGCCCGGCATCGCCGGCATGCGCCGCTTCGATGCCGGCGTTGATCGACAAAATATTGGTCTGGAACGCCACCGAATCGATGACTTCGATGACTTCGCCGGCGCGCGCAGCGCGACGTTCCACTTCATGCATGGCCTGGCCCAGGGCATGTGCGGCAGCTACGCCTTGACGTGCGCTGTCATCGGCGCTGGCGGCCAGCCCAATGACCTGCGCCAGCTCGGTGTTGACGTCCTGCAGGTTCGACGACAACCGCTCCACTGCCGTGCGTGCGCCATCCAGCGCCACGGTCTGCGCTTGCGACTGGCGCACCATCTCGTCGTTCTCGGCGACCAGCGGCGGTACTTCGGCAGCGATCTGCACCGACAACGCCACCGCCTGCCGGATCGCTTCGGCCAGGTTGCCGAAGCCAGCCTGCAGACGACGGCCGATGTCGGTCTCGGCCAGCGCGGGCGGCAACGACAGGTCCAGCTCGCACCCGGCCAGCGCCTCGGTGGTGCGCTCAAGCACGGTGCGATCGTCGTGTTCGGCCTGCAGTCGCGCCACCAACGGCTGCAGCAGTGGCGAAATCGGCACCGGCAGGCTGTCGTCGGCCAGCCGGGTCGCTTCGCGTAGCAGGATGGCGGTTTCCACATGCGGCAGCGACAGCATCCAGCCGCCATGCGCACGATCGCGCACATAGCGCACGCGCCTGGCCGGGTCGTCGCCCGGTGCGGCCCATACGCCCTCTTCGCCGCTCAAATCGGCCGCATCCAGGCCCCACAGCACCTGCGCGGGCGCGCCCTGCAACTCGCGCGCGGTCTTGCCCAGTAGGTCCAGGCCGGCACGATTGCAGGCCACCACGCAGGCATCGGCAGACAACCGCAACAAGGCGACCGGTGCATCGGGCAGCACGGCCGCATCCGTGTGCGGCGGCAGATCAGACGGTTGCATCGCAGTCATTAGGAGTTCTCCGAACCCAGTCGAACCATTAGCGGCATGGCATGCGGATATCTGCAGCAGTGGGCAGGCGCCGGCTGCTCAATAGCCGGCCGCCTGTCCGTCCTTGCGGCTTTCCGACGCGCCGTAATAGACCCCGTTGACCGGGTCGCGCGCAATGGCCTGGTAACCGCCGTAGGGGCCATCGGCAAAGATCACCCGGTGGCCCTTGCGCATCAGCGCACGGATGGTGTCGTAAGAGAAGCCGGTTTCCAGATTGAGTTCGCCGCCATCGCTCATCGCGGTCGCCTGGCCGGTCGGCTCGGTGGAGCCTTCGTGCTGGATGCGCGGGGCGTCGCCGGCTTCCTGCAGATTCATATGGAAGTCCACCAGATTCATCACGATCTGCGCATGCCCCTGCGGCTGCATCGCCCCGCCCATCACGCCGAAGCTCAGCCACGGCTTGCCGTCCTTGGTAACGAAGGCCGGAATGATGGTCTGGAACGGGCGCTTGCCCGGCGCATAGCCGTTGGGGTGATCCTTCTTGAGCACGAACATCTCGCCGCGGTCCTGCAGGATGAAGCCCAGCCCTGGAGGCGCCATGCCGCTGCCCATGCCGCGATAGTTGGACTGGATCAACGACACCATCATGCCGTCGGCATCGGCCACGGTCATGTAGATGGTGTCGCCCTCCTCCAACTGCTTGGGCGTGCCCGGCTGCACTTCCTTGAGTGCCTTGTCCATGGAGATCAGCGCGCGACGTTGTGCGGCGTAGTCCTTGGAGATCAGCTTTGCCAACGGCGCCGGTTGAAACGCCGGGTCGGCATAAAAGCGCGCGCGGTCGGCGAAGGCCAGCTTCTTGGCTTCGGTGAACAGATGCACATGCTCGGCAGAGCCGAACGGGATTTTGGAAAAGTCGTAGCCCTCCAGGATGTTGAGCATCTGCAACGCGGCAATGCCCTGACTGTTGGGCGGCAATTCCCACACATCGTAGCCACGGTAGTTGGTGCTGACCGGCTCGACCCACTCACCGTGGTGGCTGGCCATGTCCTCGTAACTGAGAAAACCGCCGTTGGCCTTGAAGTACGTGCCGATGGTGCGCGCGATGGCGCCCTTGTAGAACGCATCGCGGCCGCCGTCGGCGATCTGCTGCAGCGTATTGGCCAGGTTCGGGTTCTTCCACAGCTCGCCCTTGCGCGGGGCATGCCCGTCGATGGTGAACTGCTCGTTGAAGCCCGGGTATTGCGACAGACGCGGCACCGAGCGGTCCCAGTAATAGGCGATCGTCTCGGCGACCGGATGGCCTTCGCGGGCGTAGCGGATCGCGGGCGCCAGATTCTGTGCCATCGGCTTGCGACCGAAACGCGCGTGCAGCGCGAACCAGCCATCCACCGCGCCCGGCACCGACACCGGCAACGGGCCGGTCGGCGGGATGTCCTTCAACCCGCGCCGCTGGAACTCGGCCAGCGTCAGCGATTTGGGCGAGCGGCCCGAACCGTTGTAGCCATAGAGCTTGCTGGTCTTGGGATCCCAGACGATGGCGAACAGGTCCCCACCCACCCCATTGCCGGTCGGCTCCATCAGCCCCAGTGCGGCATTGGCGGCGATCGCCGCATCCACCGCCGAGCCGCCGTCCTTCATCACATCCAGCGCGATCTGGGTGGCCAACGGTTGCGACGTGGCCGCCATCGCATGCGGCGCGATGACTTCGGAACGGGTGGCGAACGGCTGCCCGGTGATGCGATCGGCGGCGCCGAGAGGTGGCGCGAGCAGCGCCAGGGCAGACACCAACAAGACAGTTACGCGACGCATGACAGGAAGGCCCCCAAGACGCAATTTGTAAGTCGCCAACCATACCAGCGGGACATGCCAGGTCGCTCGATCCACGCCTTTGGGCATGGCAGATCCCGCGCAATGGGTGACCTGGGTTGTCTGTTTCCACGCAGCGCCGATCCTGTTTCAGCAGTAACCATGCTGTCACCACGCGGCTTCGCGCAATGGGCTGCCTGTCTCTGCAGCCGTTTCACCCGCAAGGGTTGACACCCCACTGGCGACGATGGTTATCTCGGATCCATGCCGCAACGCCACACCACCTCGAATGCCCCGATGTCCGCGCCTGTCGGCGTGTCGGCAGCGTCGCTTCTTGTGCTCGTACTTATTACCTCGCCAACCGGTGCGGGACGAGACTTCGTGTAGGCAACAGACACACAAGGCTTCGATCAGACCCCGCACCGGCAACGGCGCGGGGTTTTGCTTTTCAGGGACAACCAAAAGTTTCGAATGACATGAACCACACCACTGACATCGCCGTCATCTGCCCCAGCCGCGCCGACCGCTGCGCTGGTGCTGTGCCTGCATCGCCGGTGTCATCGTCCATCCCCGCATTGCTCGGCCGGCCAGCCGCTGATGCTGCCCGCTGATCTTTTTCCCACTGCCAACCCCGCAAGGACTACTCCATGAGCAACGACATCCAACCGAAAATCGCGATCATCGGCTACGGCAGCCAGGGACGCGCCCATGCCTTGAACCTGCGCGATTCCGGCTTCGACGTCACCGTCGGCCTGCGTCCCGGTGGCCCGACCGAATCCAAGGCGCAGGCCGACGGCTTCACCGTCGTGGCGCCGGCCGAAGCGGCGAAGAGCGCCGACCTGGTCGCAATCCTGACCCCGGACATGGTGCAGAAGAAGCTCTACGAAGAGGTCATCGCCCCGAACATGAAACAGGGCGCCTGCCTGCTGTTCGCGCATGGCCTGAACGTGCATTTCGACATGATCAAGCCGCGCGCCGATCTGGACGTGGTGCTGGTCGCGCCGAAAGGCCCGGGCGCGCTGGTGCGGCGCGAATACGAAATCGGCCGCGGCGTGCCGTGCATCTACGCGGTCTACCAGGACACCAGCGGCAAGGCCGAGCAGTTCGCGCTGACCTATGCCGGCGGCCTGGGCGGCGCACGTGCCAACATCATCAAGACCACCTTCAAGGAAGAAACTGAAACCGATCTGTTCGGCGAGCAGGCGGTACTGTGCGGCGGCGCCTCGTCGCTGGTGCAGGCCGGTTTCGAAGTGCTGGTGGAAGCCGGCTACCAGCCGGAAATCGCGTATTACGAAGTACTGCACGAATTGAAGTTGATCGTGGACCTGTTTTACGAAGGCGGCATCACCCGCATGCTCGAATTCGTGTCCGAAACCGCACAATACGGCGACTATGTCAGCGGCCCGCGCGTGATCGACGCCAGCACCAAGGCGCGCATGAAGGACGTGCTGACCGATATCCAGAACGGCACCTTCACCAAGAACTGGGTGGCCGAATACGACGCCGGGCTGCCGAACTACACCAAGTTCAAGCAGGCCGATCTGGAGCACCCGATCGAGGAAGTGGGCAAGAAGCTGCGCGCCAAGATGGTGTGGCTCAACGGCGAACAACAGGCCGCCACCGCACCTGCGAATCAACAAGCGGCGTAATGCCGCCGCACCCCCACCGCTAACACCGAAGGTCCGCAACGCATGAACACCTCCGCACACAGCACGCCCCGCAACGGCGCGCGCTGGCTGACGCAGGCCCTGGAAGCCGAGGGCGTGGAAACGCTGTTCGGTTATCCGGGCGGCACCATCATGCCGTTCTACGACGCCCTGGTGGATTCCAGGCTCAAGCACATCCTGGTCCGTCACGAACAGGGCGCCGCGCTCGCCGCCAACGGCTACGCCCGCGCCAGCGGCCGGGTCGGCGTGTGCGTGGCCACGTCCGGCCCGGGCGCGTCCAATCTGGTCACCGGCATCGCCGACGCGATGCTCGACTCGGTGCCGATGGTGTGCCTGACCGGCCAGGTCGCCACGCCGTTACTGGGCACCGATGCGTTCCAGGAGCTGGACGTGTTCGGCATGACCATGCCGATCGTCAAACACAGCTTTCTGGTGCGGCGGGTGGAGGAGCTTCCGGAAATCGTGCGCGAGGCGTTTCGCATCGCGCGCGAGGGACGCCCCGGGCCGGTGTTGATCGACCTGCCCAAGGACGTGCAGATTGCCAATGCGGCGCATCTACCCGACCACGTGCCGGCGGCGGTGCTGCCGCCACCGGCACCGGCGGACGCGAAATTGGCCGAAGCACTGGCGGCCATCGCCAGTGCCGAGCGCCCGGTGGTATACGGCGGCGGCGGCATCGCCTTGGCCGGCGCGGTGGACGCATTTCGACACTTCGTCGAAGCCACCGGCGTGCCTACCGCGCTGACCTTGCGCGGCCTGGGTGCGTTGCCGCATGCACACCCGGACTACCTGGGCATGCTGGGCATGCACGGCACCCGTGCGGCCAATATGGCGATCCAGGAATGCGATCTGCTGGTGGTGGTCGGCGCACGTTTTGACGACCGTGCCACCGGCAAATTGAGCGAGTTCGCCCCGTTTGCGCGCGTCATCCATCTGGATGCCGACGCCTATGAAATTTCCAAGCTGCGCACGGCCGACATCGCCGTACCCGGCGATGTGACCATCAGTCTGAAAGCCTTGAGCGCGGCGCGCGGCAACTGCCAGGCATGGCGCACGCGCTGCTTTGCCAACCGCGAAAAATTCGGCGCGCGTTACGATGCGCCCGGTACCGATATCTACGCACCAGCGCTGCTCAAGCGCCTGAGCGAAGTGGCCCCGCCCGACACCATCATCGCCTGCGACGTGGGTCAGCATCAGATGTGGGTGGCCCAGCACTGCCGCTTCAATGACCCACGCAATCACCTCACCAGCGGCGCGCTCGGCACGATGGGCTTTGGCCTGCCGGCGGCGATGGGCGCGCAGTTCGCCTGCCCCGACCGCACCGTGGTGCTGGTCTCCGGCGACGGCAGTTTCATGATGAACGTGCAGGAGCTGGTGACGATTGCGCGCTGCAAGCTGCCGGTGAAGATCGTGCTGCTGGACAACAGTTCGCTGGGCATGGTGCGGCAGTGGCAGGAGCTGTTCTTTGCCGAGCGTTACAGCGAAATCGATCTGTCCGACAACCCGGACTTTGCCGCGCTGGCGCAGGTCTTCGGCATCCCCGCCAAGCGCATCATCGCGCGTGGCGATGTGGATGCGGCGCTGGCCGAGCTGCTGGCGCAGCCCGGCCCCGGCCTGCTGCATGTATCCATCGATGCGCGTGCCAACGTGTGGCCGCTGGTGCCACCCAACAACGCCAACAGCACCATGCTGGACAGCAATCCCGCACACGCGGTCAAGGAGACGCCCAATGCGTTACCGGCTTGATCTGGTGCTGAAGTCGGCCGAAGGCGCACTGGTGCGCGTGATCGGCATGACCGAGCGACGCGGCTTCCGCCCGTGCGCCATCCAGGGCGGCACGGTCCCGGACGATGCCGGCCGCTGGCATCTGCAACTGGATGTGGACAGCACCCGTCCGCCGGAAACGCTGCGCCTGCAGTTGCAGAAGGTGTACGACTGCGAATCGGTGGCGATCACTGCACTGGATTCGGTCGAGGCCGCGGCATGAACGCCCCGACCTCGCACGACCAACAAACCGCTGTCCGGAGGTGTCTTCTTCCGGATTGGCCGTGCGCGTGCCGCAATGCCTGATTCCGACCGCCCGTCACTGCAGGAGCCCGACGTAAGCGACGTGGCCGTCAGCGTGGCCGATGTGCTGGCTGCGCAGGCACGTCTGCGCAAATACCTGTCGCCCACGCCGTTGCATTACGCCGAGCGCTTCGGGGTGTGGTTGAAGCTGGAAAATCTGCAGCGCACCGGCTCCTACAAGGTGCGCGGCGCACTGAACGCGTTGCTGGCCGGCCTGGAACGCGGCGACGAGCGCCCGATCATCTGCGCCTCGGCCGGCAACCATGCGCAAGGCGTCGCGTGGTCGGCGTATCGGCTGGGCGTGCAGGCCATCACGGTGATGCCGCACGGTGCGCCGCAGACCAAGATCGCTGGCGTCGCACATTGGGGCGCCACCGTGCGCCAGCATGGCAACAGTTACGACGAGGCATTTGCGTTTGCGCGCGAGCTGGCCGACCAGAACGGTTACCGCTTTCTGTCTGCCTTCGACGATCCCGACGTGATCGCCGGGCAGGGCACGGTCGGCATCGAACTGGCCGCGCATGCGCCGGATGTGGTGATCGTGCCGATCGGCGGCGGCGGGCTGGCGTCGGGCGTGGCACTGGCACTGAAGTCGCAAGGCGTACGCATCGTCGGCGCGCAGGTGGAAGGCGTCGATTCGATGGCGCGCGCGGTGCGCGGCGATCTACGCGAAATCACCCCGGTGCCGACGCTGGCCGATGGCGTGAAGGTCAAGATTCCCGGCTTCCTGACCCGCCGTTTATGCGCGAGCCTGCTCGACGATGTAGTGATCGTGCGCGAAGCTGAATTACGCGAAACCCTGGTGCGGTTGGCACTGGAAGAACACGTCATCGCCGAGGGCGCTGGGGCACTGGCATTGGCCGCTGGTCGCCGCGTTTCAGGCAAACGCAAATGTGCGGTGGTCTCTGGCGGTAATATCGACGCAACTGTCCTGGCCACCCTGTTGTCCGAGGTACGGCCGCGGCCGCCACGCAAGCCGCGCCGTCGCAATACCGAGCGACTTCGTAGCGAACGCAGCACCAAGCCACCTCCCGAAAAAACCAACGCACCTTCCCGCCCATCCGCAGTCGCTTCAACGCCTGTCACCGCCATCGCCGTAGAGGAGTCTTCCTGGTGAACACGACCGTATCCAACCAGACCCCGCGTATCCGAATTTTCGACACCACCCTGCGCGACGGCGAGCAATCCCCCGGCTGCAGCATGACGCCCCAGCAGAAGCTGGTGATGGCGCGCGCACTGGACGAGCTCGGTGTGGACATCATCGAGACCGGCTTCCCGGCCAGCTCGCATTCCGACCGCGAAGCCATCGCGATGATCGGCCGCGAGTTGCGTCGCCCCACGCTGGCAGTGCTGTCGCGCTGCCTGCAGGCCGATATCGAAACCTCCGCACGTGCGCTGGAGGCGGCCGCCAATCCGCGCCTGCATGTCTTCCTGTCCACCAGCCCGCTGCACCGCGAGCACAAGTTGCGCATGAGCCGCGAACAGGTGCTGGAATCGGTGCACAGGCATGTGACGCTGGCGCGCGGCTACATCGACGACGTCGAATTTTCCGCCGAAGACGCCACTCGCACCGAGGAGGATTTCCTGGCCGAGGTCACCCGCGTGGCGATCGCCGCCGGCGCCACCACGATCAACCTGCCGGACACGGTGGGCTTCACCACCCCGGAAGAAATTCGCGGCATGTTCTCGCGCCTGATCGCCAGCGTGGAAGGTGCCGACACCGTCATCTTCAGTGCGCACTGCCACAACGATCTGGGACTGGCGGTTGCCAATTCGCTGGCCGCCATCGAAGGCGGCGCGCGTCAGGTCGAGTGCACCATCAACGGCATCGGCGAGCGCGCCGGTAACTGCGCGGTGGAAGAAATCACCATGGCACTCAAGGTCCGTGGTGCGTTCTACAACATCGACTCGGCCATCAACACACCACGTATCGTGTCCACCTCGCAGCTGCTGCAGCGCCTGGTCGGCATGCCGGTGCAGCGCAACAAGGCGGTGGTGGGCGGCAATGCGTTTGCGCACGAGTCGGGCATCCATCAGCACGGCATGCTGCGCCATCGCGGCACCTACGAAATCATGCGCCCGGAAGACGTGGGCTGGGAATCCTCGCAGATGGTGCTGGGCCGCCACAGCGGCCGCGCGGCAGTGGAGCAGCGTCTGCGTGCGTTGGGGTACCTGCTGGAAGAAGAAGAGGTCAAGCTGGTCTTCGAACAGTTCAAGACACTGTGCGAGAAGCAGCGCGTGGTCTCCGACGCCGATCTGCAGGCGCTGATGCAAGACGCCACCGTGCAGGAAGGCTATCGTCTGGCCTCGATGACCATCAGCGATGTCGGCAGCCGCGCCAATGCGCTAGTTGAATTGTCCGATCCGGAAGGCAATCGTGTTGCCGAAACCGCGCAAGGCAATGGTCCGGTGGATGCGCTATTCGGTGCGCTGGCGTCGGCCACCGGTGTGAAGCTGGAATTGGACAGCTATCAGGTGCACAGCGTGGGCATCGGTGCGGACGCACGTGGCGAAGCCAGCCTGAGCGTGCGCCACGACGGCGTGGAATACGAAGGCACCGGCACCAGCAAGGACATCATCGAAGCCAGCGCGCTGGCGTGGTTGGATGTCGCCAACCGCTTGTTGCGTCAGCGCCAGCGTGGCGTGGTTGCTGGTAAGACGGCTGCGGTGGCGTAGCGCTGCCATCTGCTAAACGATGTAAACCTGACGGCCGGCGGAGTGATCTGCTGGCCGTCTTGCTTTTTGGTAGTTGGTGATTTGAACGTTTTCCAAGAATGCATTGCGTGCCGATCAGCAGCCGCGAAGAGTGGGAGCGCGGCGCCGCATCGACCAATCCCACGCACGACGTCTGCCGGGTTCGCGCAAACGCCTCGATCACTGAGGGCGCTTGCACGCGTACCGGCGTGGGACACGCCGCGAGTACGTCCCTGTAGGCTCTTACGCGGCATCCATGCCGCGTAAGGTCCCACGCCGGTACGCGCACAAGCGCCTCCGAATATTGTTGGAGACTGAAGGAAAAGCGACGTCTGGTTGATTGATGGTGCTTCAGAACGCGGCTTTCGCTGCCACAGTAAAGGCGAAGCATTGAAGTGATCCTAGCGACATCGCCTGCCGAGTCGGCGGGCCCGGCGTGTGCCTGAAAGCATTGTTTGCCGATCAGCGGCAGCGATAGTGGGAGCGCGGTGTTACGTCCGGGGGCAGGACCATGTACCGGCATGGATGCCTCCACATAGTCCTCATGGATAAATCCACGGCGTGTCCGGATAACTGATGCGGCACCGCGCCATCAATGAGCACCACAAACGAAAACGGCCATCGCCCGATAAAGCGATGACCGGTATTACCTAATGAAACTCTTCCATGAGCAGGCCAACGATGCCGCGGCCATCGTACTTGCCAACGCGTGCAGATAGTCGCTGCCGGTACAGAAGGCGCGCACTCCCGCACCTGCCAAAACGATCACGCCGATGGTCCTGTCGTACCCGGCGCGGTGCAGCGCGGCTATGAGCTCATCGCAAGCCTGCCGACGAAATGCGTTCAGCTTGCCTGGCGGTTGATGGTGATCCACTCGAAGCCATTGCGTCGCTCGCACAACGGATCTTCAAACTCAATCGGCTACTCCAGTTGGTGAGGTACAGGGTCATGGGAAGACAAGACAGCGCACCGGCGTACCGCGCCGTAAATCTTCTAGAGATGTTTACGAACGAGCTTTGCGACTTGCCGATGTAGCGCGGGTGCACCGGCAAGGACTGCGTACTCCTTGTCGTGCGCGGTCTCGGTCAGATCGAAAGACAGAAGATCACCCGTGATGGTGGTGTAAAGCCCCCCAGATTCCTGGACAACCAGGGACGGTGCTGCGATGTCCCATAGCCGCGTGTTGCGGTTAAGCATTCCTCCAATCTTTCCGGTGCACGTTAAGGCGGAATCGACCAGACTGTTGGTCGTCCTCAAATTTCGCACGCTCCGAAGAACGTCGAAAAGCAGCCGACCATCCCGTTGCTCGTGCAATTCATCAGGCGCGTCCATGCCGTACGCCCACAGTACGTTACTCAGCTCCGTCTCTTCAGTTACGCGAATCCGCTGACCATTAAGAAATGCGCCTCGACCGCGCTCGGCAACGAACAACTCGCTGCTTTCTGGCAAGTACATGACTCCGAGCTCTGGCGTTGCGTCGCGCATCAGCGCGATCAGTACGCCGTACCAGGGTAGCCCCGCCGCATAGTTGGAGGTTCCATCCAGCGGGTCGACGACCCAGGTATATGGGCTTTCGGGATGGAGCTTTACTCCACTCTCCTCCGCAATGGTCGAGTGGTTTGGAAATGCTCGGTGCAAACCATCAAGGATCAGCCTTTCCGCGCCGATGTCCGCCTCTGTCACGACATTAAACTGGTCGCCCTTGGCGACTGCCCTGCCGATGTTCGACCGGTTGCGCATCAGATAAGCGCCGGCCTCTTGAGCCACAGCCATGGCCACAGCCAGCATCTTCATCTAGTTGACCCTCGCCAGTACAAAAGACAAGCGAATGAACGGCTTTACAGCGCAGCCACCACCGCATCACCCATCGCGACCGTGCCGACCTTGGTCGTGCCTTCCGACCAGATGTCGGCGGTGCGCAGGCCCTGGTCGAGTACCTTGCCGACAGCGTGTTCGATCGCATCGGCAGCGGCGGCCTGCGCGAAGGTGTAACGCAACATCATCGCCACCGACAGGATGGTCGCCAACGGATTGGCGATTCCCTTGCCCGCAATGTCCGGTGCCGAGCCATGACACGGCTCGTACATGCCCTTGCTGTTGGCATCCAGCGACGCCGAGGGCAGCATGCCGATGGAGCCGGTCAGCATGGAGGCCTGGTCGGACAGAATGTCGCCGAACATGTTGTCGGTCACGATCACGTCGAACTGCTTGGGTGCGCGCACCAGCTGCATCGCCGCGTTGTCCACGTACATATGCGACAGCGCGATGTCCGGATAGTCCTTTGCCACTTCTTCGACGACCGCACGCCATAGCTGGCTCGACGCCAACACGTTGGCCTTGTCCACCGAACACAGCTTCTTGCCGCGCAGACGGGCCATCTCGAAGCCGGCCTTGGCGATGCGGCGGATCTCGCTTTCGCTGTACGGCAACGTGTCGTAGGCCTGGCGCTCGCCGTTGTCCAGCATGCGGGTGCCGCGCGGCTGGCCGAAATAGATGCCGCCGGTGAGTTCGCGCAGGATCAGCAGATCCAGCCCGGCCACCACCTCCGGCTTGAGCGTGGAGGCATCGGCCAACTGCGGATACAACAGCGCCGGGCGCAAGTTGGCGAACAACCCCAGCTGCGAGCGGATCTTGAGCAGGCCACGCTCCGGGCGCAGCGCTGGATCGATGGTGTCCCATTGCGGCCCACCGACCGCACCCAGCAGCACCGCGTCGGCAGCGCGCGCGCGCTCCAGCGTTTCGTCGGCCAACGGGCTGCCGTATTTGTCGTAGGCCGCGCCACCCAGTTCGTCGTACACCAGGGTGAAGCCCAGGCCATGTTGCGCGTCGATCCGCGTCAACACCTTGACCGCTTCGGCCATGATCTCCGGGCCGATGCCGTCACCAGGAAGAATCAGAATCTGCTTGCTCATGCAATCCTCGTCAGTGAAATCAACACAGCGCAGCACGTCCCTGGCGTAACCGGATCGTTGGCACGTGCCGGCGAAATTACTGCAGCGCGCCGAACAGCCACGGTTGGCGCGCGCGATGGCCTTGCTCGAAATGACCGATTGCATCGGCGTCCTGCAAGGTCAGGCCGATGTCGTCCAGCCCGTTGAGCAGGCAGTGCTTGCGGAATGCATCGATCTCGAAGCTGTATTCCACGCCATCGGGACGGCGCACGCGTTGTGCGGCCAGATCCACGGTGAGCTGGTAGCCCTCGGTGGCAAAGCACTCCTCGAACAAGGCGTCCACTTCTGCTTCGGCCAACACGATCGGCAGCAAGCCGTTCTTGAAACTGTTGTTGAAGAAGATATCGGCAAAGCTGGGCGCGATCACTGCGCGGAAGCCATATTCGTCCAGTGCCCACGGCGCGTGTTCGCGCGAGGAACCGCAGCCGAAGTTCTCGCGTGCCAACAACACGCTGGCACCTTGATAACGCGGAAAATTGAGCACGAATTCCGGGTTGATCGGGCGCTGGCTGTTGTCGCGGCCGGGCTCGCCGATATCCAGATAACGCCATTCGTCGAACAAGTTCGGCCCGAAACCGGTGCGCTTGATCGACTTGAGGAATTGCTTGGGAATGATCTGGTCGGTATCGACATTGGCGCGATCCAGCGGGGCGACCAGGCCGGTGTGTTGGGTAAAAGGTTTCATAGGAAGGCCGGGAATTAGGAGTGGAGAATGGGGAATCGGCAGAGCGGAGACGGGACGTGGCGATTCCCTATTCCCGATTCTCGATTCCCTGCAGTGCACGCACATCGACGAAGTGGCCGCTCACCGCCGCCGCCGCCGCCATTGCCGGGCTGACCAGGTGGGTGCGTCCGCCGGCGCCCTGGCGACCTTCGAAGTTGCGGTTGGAGGTGGAGGCGCAATGTTCGCCGCTGCCCAGCTTGTCCGGGTTCATTGCCAGACACATCGAGCAACCGGGCTCGCGCCATTCGAAACCGGCATCCAGAAACACCTTGTCCAGGCCTTCCGCCTCGGCCTGCGCCTTGACCAGGCCCGAGCCCGGCACCACCAGCGCCTGCTTGATGGTGGAAGCAACCTTGCGGCCCTTGGCCACCGCAGCGGCGGCGCGCAGGTCTTCGATCCGCGAGTTGGTGCATGAGCCGATGAACACCCGATCCAGGCGGATGTCGGTGATCGGCTGATTGGCCTTCAGGCCCATGTATTTGAGCGCGCGCTCGATCGAATCGCGCTTGGTCGGGTCCTGCTCGGCGGCCGGATCCGGCACCTGCTGATCCACCGCCAGCACCATTTCCGGCGACGTGCCCCAGCTGACCTGCGGCTTGATGTCTTCGGCGCGCAGCTCCACCACCGTATCGAAGTGCGCGCCCGGGTCGGAGACCAACGTCTTCCACAGCGCCACGGCAGCGTCCCAGTCCGCACCCTTGGGCGCGAACGGGCGGCCTTGCACGTAGGCAATGGTTTTCTCATCCACCGCCACCATGCCCACGCGCGCACCGGCTTCGATGGACATGTTGCAGATGGTCATGCGGCCTTCCATCGACAACGCGCGGATCGCGCTGCCGGCGAATTCCAGCGCATGCCCGTTGCCGCCGGCGGTGCCGATCTTGCCGATCACCGCCAGCACGATGTCCTTGGCGGTCACGCCGAACGGCAGCGTGCCGTCCACGCGGACCTGCATGTTCTTCATCTTCTTGGCGATCAGGCATTGCGTGGCCAGCACATGCTCGACCTCGGAGGTGCCGATGCCATGCGCCAGCGCGCCGAACGCGCCATGGGTGGAGGTGTGCGAATCGCCGCAGACCACGGTCATGCCCGGCAACGTGGCGCCCTGCTCCGGGCCGACCACGTGCACGATGCCTTGGCGCGCATCGTTCATCTTGAACTCGAGGATGCCGAAGTCGTCGCAGTTCTCGTCCAGCGTCTGCACCTGCAGGCGCGAGACTTCGTCGGAAATGGACTCCAACCCACCCTGACGCTCGGCGCGCGTGGTCGGCACGTTGTGGTCGGGTGTGGCGATGTTGGCGTCGATGCGCCACGGCTTGCGCCCGGCCAGGCGCAGGCCTTCGAACGCTTGCGGCGAGGTCACTTCGTGCAGGATGTGGCGATCGATATAGATCAGCGACGAGCCATCGTCGCGACGCGTGACCTCGTGCATGTCACACAGCTTGTCGTACAGCGTCTTGGCAGTCATTGCGGCGATCCGGTTGACGGTTGGTGGGAGCGCCCACCTGGCTGAGCTCGATGCTAGGAGCTTGCCTTGGATTACGCAAATTCATATTGTTTATTCAACAAATGAATTTTAGGAATAGAAGTGGATCTTGCGAGCCTCAGCGCGTTCGTGGCGATTGCCGAAAGCGGCAGCTTTTCGGCCGCCGGCGAGGCATTGCATCTCACCCAACCGGCGGTGAGCAAGCGCATCGCCATGCTGGAGGGCCAGTTGTCCGCCCGCCTGTTCGACCGCCTCGGCCGCCAGGTGGTGCTGACCGAAGCCGGCCAGGCCCTGCTGCCGCGCGCACAACGCGTCCTCGCCGAACTGGATGACACCCGCCGTGTGCTGGAACATCTGGGTGCAGCCGTCGGCGGACGCCTGAGCCTGGCCACCAGCCATCATGTCGGCCTGCATCGCCTGCCCGCCCTGCTGCGCGGCTTCACCGCACACCACCCGCAGGCAGCTTTGGACATCCAGTTCCTGGATTCGGAATTGGCGTACGCGGCGGTGCTGCGCGGCGAGGTGGAATTGGCGGTGACCACCTTGGCGCCCGACACGCGTGCGCCGCTGCGTGCGCAACCGATCTGGCACGACCGCCTGCATTTTGTGGTGGCACCCGATCATCCGCTGGCAGCGATGACCAGCGTCGCGCTGGAGGATGTGGTGGCACATCCGGCGGTGCTGCCGGATCCGGGCACCTTCACCCATCGCATCGTCGCCGGCCTGTTCGCCGCGCGTGGATTGGCCCCGAGCCTGCGCATGACCACGAATTATCTGGAGACGATCAAGATGCTGGTGTCGGTGGGCCTGGCCTGGAGCGTGTTGCCGCAGCGCATGATCGACCATCAGATCGTGGCGCTGCCGCTGGCCGATGTGACGCTGTCGCGCGAGCTGGGCTGCGTGACTCACGGCGGGCGCACCTTGTCGCGCGCGGCGCAGGCCTTCGTTGCTTTGCTGAACGCGCAGGCCGACTCGCTGCAGGTCTAGGTGTATCGCGTTTGTTGCACGCTGTCTTTATTGAACACGCCGACATCCTGTTGCCGTCGAAGACCACATCAAGACAGGGAGTGCGAACGCAGTGCAGCCAGCAGCGACCGTTGGATACGCGCGCGACGCATGGCGCACAGGACACGTAGCGCAAGGACGCATGCACCACGCCGGATAAATCTAAAGACCTCGCGCGTCGAAGCACAGCCCACAACACCAGCGCTACGGCCCCACCAACTGCGCCCGCCCCTGCCGCTTTGCCTGATACAAGCGGCGATCGGCCAACCCCAGCAATTCGCGCCGCGTCGGCGCCTCTTCGCTCATCGCCATGCCCATGCTGGCAGTGCACTGCACCTGCACGCCTTGCACTTCCACGCTGATCGCAGCCAGGCGTTGGCGCATGCGCTCGAACAGCGCCTGGGCCTGCGCCACATCGAGGCCGGTCGCCACCAGCAGAAACTCCTCACCGCCATGACGCGCCGCGAAGAAATGCACCTGATCCTGTTCGCTCAAGGCCTGACCCACCGCACGCAGCACCGCATCGCCCACCTCGTGCCCGTACGCGTCGTTGATGCGTTTGAAGTGGTCGATATCCATCAGCGCCAGCGACAACGCGGCGCCACCGGCGTGCGCCTCGTCGAACCATTGCTGCAGCACCCGCTCTGCCTCGCGTCGGTTCGGCAATGCGGTGAGCACATCGTGGCTGGCGCGATATTCCAGCTGTCGCATCAACGCTTCGCGTTCCTGGCTGGCCTGCTGCAACGCGAGATTCTTGTCGCTCAGTTCGCGCGTACGACGGTCGATGACCGTATTGAGTTGGCGTTGACGACGACGATAACTGGCGGTGCGCCACAAATAAAAGCCGTAGATCAGCCCGCTCAGGCAGGCGATGCCCACCGCGAGCACTTCGGCGCGACGCCACCACGGCGGCGCCAACGCGATGAACAAGCTGGCCTCGCCCACCAGGTCGGCCTGTCGCCAGTCCACCGGCAGCGACATCGCCTGCACGCGAAACCGGAAGCGCCCCGGCGGCAGATTGGTGTAGATCGCTTCGCTGGCATTGTCGCTGTCGATCCACTCCGGATCGAACCCCTCCAGACGGTAGCGATAGCGCAACTTGTCCGGGCCGCGAAAATTCAGTCCCGCAAAATTGATGGCGATCCGTCGGGTCTGCGCGCCGAACCGATGCAGGCCGCTCAGCGGCTGCGCCATGCCATCGACCAGCAGCCGCTCGAACACGATCGGCACACGATGGCCTTCCAGGGTGCCCACACGCGCCGGATCGATCACGCCCAGGCCGGCAGAAGTGGGGAACAACAGCTGCCCGGCGTGGGTCAGCCAGCCGGCCGGTGCACTGCTGCCGTTGCCTTGATTGCCAGGCATGCCATCGCTGCGATCCACCACTTCCACACTCAGTTGTTCGCGGATGCCGGCGTCGACCTGATCGAAATCGCCGCGCGCGATGCGGAACACGCCGTGGTGGCTCGAGAGCCACAAGTAGCCGCGGCCGTCGTCGATCACGCGAAACACCTTGTCGCGTGGCAGCCCGACGCGGTGGTCGTAGACGGTGAACTGCTCGCCATGCAGCCGCAGCAGGCCACGGTCGCTGGCAATCCACAGATCGCCACCGCCATCGCGCAGGAAATCGAACACGTTCTGCGCCGGGAAGTCCTGCTCCCCCAACCACTCACGCGTGTTTCCGTTGGGCGCTAGCGCGGTCATGCCGCGATCGGTGCCGATCCACACCACGCCCAACGTATCGCGATACAGCACCTGCACCGAACCTTCCGGCACACCGTCGGCGGCGCCATAACGGCGCGCCTGGCCATTACGCCAGTGCACCAACCCGCCCGCCGTGCCGATCCACAGGGCATCGCCATCGGGCAACACCGAACGTACCGTCATCGATGGCAGACCATCGGCCACCCCGATGCGCGACAGCGCGCGGCCTTGCGCATCCAGGCGTACCACTCCCTGGCTGTAGGTGCCGGCCCAGACACCGCCATCACCGGCATCGGCCAATGCCAGCACCGACTGCTCCCGCACGCGTCCGCGGTCGTCGGGCAGCAGCGACACCCGGCGGGTGATGCCGTTGCGTAATCGGTCCAGACCGACCGCGCTGCCTACCCACACCGTGCCATCGCCGGTCTGCAGCACGCTGCGGACGTAGTCCGACGCCAACCCGTCCTCGTGGGTGACGCCATGCGCGGCGCCTTCGGCAACCCGGAACAGGCCGTGCGTGCTGCCAGCCCAGATCAGGCCTTCGGCATCCTCCAGCAGCGCCGGACTGGAGACGCCGGAGATCGGGATTTCTTCGTCCGGGGTATTCCGGCTGCTGTGCACCACCAGCATGCCCGACGGCATGCTCATCCACAGATGCCCGCGCCGGTCCAACAGCAACGCATCCACGCGCTGGCCCCGATGGAATCGCTGCAAGCCGCCGCCGCCACGCTCCCACCACCACACGCCATCATCGCTGGCGACCAGCAAGCCGCCCTGACGGTCGCCGGCAAGCCGCCGCACCGGCACGCTGCGCATGCCGTTGGCCTTGCCCCAGGCTACCGCCGCGCCACCCTCGCGCGGCAGGCGATACAACCCCACCTCGGTGCCGATCCACAGAGCGCCGCTATCGTCGGCCAGCAATGCCGTGATGCGCGCACGCGGAAGCCCGGCCTGTTGCCCCACATCGACCGCGCGGCCGTTCGCTTCGATCCGGTACAGCGTCTGCGGCGTGCCGACCCACAGCGCGCCGTCCGCAGCTCGCAACAGCGCACTGACGGCCAAATGGCGCGCGGACGCATCGCCCAATTGCTGCCATCGACCATCCTGATAGTGATAGACCCCATCGAAGGCAGTGCCGAACAGCATGCCGCCGGCGCTGTCGCGCACCACCACGAACACGCCGCCGAGTTCGACCCCCGGCGTGTTCTGCCTGTCGTAGACCGTGAAGTCGCGGCCATTGAAGCGCGCTGCGCCTTCCCAGGTGCCCAGCCAGAGCTGCCCATCCTCTGCCTGCGCCACCGTGTGCACCAGGTTGTGCGGCAGGCCGTCGTCCATGGTCCAGCGCGTGACCGTGTGGTGGGTGGTGTGGTCGAGCGCCTGCGCAACGGCCGGACAGGCGCCGAACAGCCCGCAGCAGAGCAACGCCCACAGCCACAGTCGCCCGATCCGCTGCACGCATGTGCTGCGAACGCAGCCTGCATGCGTATGCGCCCTGGACGTATCCACCCTCCAAATCCCCCTGTATCCATCTATCGAAGATACCCGCCGGTATGGTACAGACAGACTGCGGCAATCTATCACCGCAGTTTTCCTCGCATCCTAAAATTCCGCACCTGCCGGTAACTCACGGCATCCGGTGACATGCGCTGTTTGCGGGGACCGCCCTGGAACGCCCCCACGGGACCGGATCGCAGCCGGCGATGCCATCGATTCCCCATGCATCGACGCCTACGGCACATCGCTTCGCCGCTCTCGCGAATCGCCGCTCCAGGCCCCGGCCTGATGCGTTCATCGCAGCCGAGTATAAATATAGAACCCGATGGTCTAGTATTGGCGCCATGTCCAGTTCGCCCCCCCTCACGTCCAAGACCAAGAGCAACGGTCCCGGGCGCCCCAAGGATCTTGGGAAACGTGCCGCCATTCTGGGCGCTGCCCGCACCATGTTCATGGAACAAGGCTATGCGGGGGTCAGCATGGATGGGATCGCGGCCCAGGCCGGCGTATCCAAACTGACCGTCTACAGCCATTTTGGCGACAAGGAGAGCCTGTTTTCCGAGGCGATCCGTGCGCAATGCCAGCACATGATGCCGGACGACCTGTTCGATCACGCCCCCAAGGGAACGCTCCGCGATCAGTTGATCGAAATCGCCAACGCCTTCTTCGCGATGGTCAGTACCGACTCGGCGATCGCCACCCACCGCATGATGATGGCGCCGGGGACCGGCGACGTGCATGTGCGCGAAATGTATTGGGCCGCCGGACCCACGCGAACCAAGCAGGCGCTCGCAGACTTTCTTTCGGCGCGCGTGGCCGATGGCCAGCTGGAGATCCCCGATCTGGCCCGTGCCGCCTCGCAATTCTTCTGCCTGCTCAAGGGCGAGCTGCACGCGCTGATGATGTGCGGCCTGCATGGTCAGCCCACCCGCGCACAGGTGGATGCACACATCCAGGCCAGCGTGGACTTCTTCTTGAGGGCCTATGCGCCCCGCTGATCGCCCCCGGCCTTTGGTGGCGATGACTTCCGGCACTGCGCCGGTTGCCGCCGCGCAGCGATGCTAGATGCACCAGGCGCCCCCGCGCACCGCTAAAATGTTTGCCCCACCGCGTTGGATACCCGCACCATGACGATCGATTTCTCCCAGGCCCGCGAAAAGATGGTCGAACAGCAGATCCGGCCGTGGGACGTGCTGGACCTGCGCGTGCTCGACGTGCTGGCGCGCCTGCCGCGCGAAGCCTTCGTACCGGAGGCCTACAAGACCCTGGCCTATGTCGATGTGGAGATCCCGCTGTCGGCCGGCCACAAGATGATGAAGCCGGTCGTGGAAGGCCGCATGTTGCAGGCGCTGGATCTGCAGCCGGGCGAAGAGGTGCTGGAAGTGGGCACCGGCAGCGGCTATTCCACCGCCTGCCTGGCCGCGCTGGCGCGCGAGGTGGTCAGCCTGGAGATCGACCCGGCACTGGCGACGGCCGCACGCGCCAATCTGGACAGTACCGGCCTGGGCAGCAATGTGCGCATCGAAACCGCCGACGTGTTCGGCTGGCAGAGCGAGCGCCGTTTCGATGCCATCTGCGTGACCGCTGCGGTCGATACGCTGCCGACGCAGTGGCTGCAATGGTTGCGCCCGAACGGCCGGCTGTTCGTGGTGCGCGGTCACGAACCGGTGATGGAAGCAGTCCTGGTCCGTGGCGAAGTCAACGCCGCGCGCATCGAATCGTTGTTCGAAACCGACATCGCCTATCTCCAGGGCGCCGCACCGACGCCCCGATTCCAATTTTGATCCCCAAGGAAGCTTCCCCGATGATCCGCCGATCCCTCGTTCTGGCCCTGGCCGCCGCCCTGTCTCCAATGGCTGCGCACGCCACCGACCTGCTGCAGGTCTACGAAATGGCCCGCAACGGCGATCCGCAGCTGGCAGTGGCCGAGTCCACCCGCCTGGCGAATCGGGAGGGCCAGGTGCAGGCCCGCGCGGCGTTGTTGCCGCAACTGGATGGCAGCGCCGGTTTCACCCAGTCGCACCGTGAATTGGAAGGCGTGGACGGACGCTCCACCACCAAGCAACGCTCCTACGCGATCCAGGGCAGCCAGACCATCTTCAACTGGGCCCAGTTCGCCAACCTGCGCGCGCAGCGCGAAGTGGCCAAGGCCGCCGACTTCACCCTGGAATCGGCCAACAACGACCTGATCACCCGCACCTCGGCTGCATATTTCCAGGTATTGGTGGGCATCGAATCGCTGGCGGCAGCAGAAACCAACGAGGCAGCGGCCAAGAAGCAGTTCGACTACGCCGACAAGCGCCTGGAAGTGGGTCTTGCCCCGATCACCGACGTACACGAAGCCCGCGCCCAGTACGACCAGGCGCGTGCCGACACCATCAACGCACGTAATACGCTCAAGGATTACTACCAGGCGCTGACCGAGCTGACCGGCCAGCCGGTGGTCGGCTTGCGCGCGCTGCCGGAGGAATTCCGTCCGGAAGTGCCGGCCGCCTACGCCAATGTCGATCAGCTGGTGTCCACCGCCATCGCTGACAATCCGGCGCTGAAAGCGCAGCAGCTGCAGGTCAGCGCCGCCGAGGCCCAGGTCAATGCGGCACGTGCAGGCCATTACCCGACCTTGAACCTTGGTGCCAATGTCGGCCGCAGCAACAGCTGGGGCGGTGCCAGCACGGTCGATCAGGCGGCAGGCAACTTCACCACCAACGGCCGCGACATCGATACCGACTCGATCGGCATCACGCTGTCGATTCCGATCTTTGCCGGCGGCGCCACCCAGTCGGCGGTACGTCAGGCGCTTTCGCAGCGCGATATCCAGCAGGACACCTACGAGCAGCAGAAGCGCGCGCTGGATCGCAATACGCGCAATGCCTATCAGACCGTGGTCGCCGGCATCAGCGAAGTGGAAGCCCGCCGCCTGGCCGTGGTTTCCGCACAGGCCGCATACGACGCCTCGCAGGTAGGCCTGGAAGTCGGTACGCGCACCGTGCTGGACGTGGTGCAGAATCAGCGCACGCTGTTCCAGGCGCAGCTGAACTATGCGCAGTCGCGCTACAACTTCCTGCAGAACCGCCTGCTACTGGGCCAGGCCATCGGCAAGCTCGACATCAGCGACCTGCAGGATGTGAACCGCCTGCTGTCGCAGGACGCCGAGTCCAAGCTGCAGGGCAGTGGCTCACTGCAGTAAAGCCGGCAGCGACATCACTGCAGAAGAAGGCGGGCACAGGCCCGCCTTTTTTGTGCCTGCCCTGGGTGGACGTCGCCGCGTGCAATGACTGGGTTGTGCATCGCCGCGCTTGACTCCCGTCACGACAACAGCGCAAACGGCCGCGACGTGAAAGCATGTATTGCGTGACGATCGCAATGCAACGATGCACTGCGCGAAGGCATCGTCAGGACGAAGCCCCGTCGTCGACCACTGGCGGCAGGTCCGGCGCAATCTGCACCAGCGTGCGCGCCACTGCCCCCTTGCCATTGGCAACCAACGCCAATCCGTTGGCCGCCATCGCCTCGCGCTGCGCCGGGTCGCCGAGCAGACGCGCCAGATCGTGATACACGCAATCGGCATCCTCGCAAATGGCCACCGCCTCGGCTTCGCGCATGCGCCGCGAAATCTCCGAGAAATTATGCAGATGCGGGCCGGTCACTGCAGGCGTTCCGACCGCTGCCGGTTCGAGCAGATTGTGCCCGCCGATCGGCTGCAGGCTGCCGCCGACGAAGGCGACCTGCGCGCAGGCATAGAAGCTCATCAGCTCGCCCAGGGTATCGAGCACGAACACCTTGTCGCGCGCCTGCGGCCATTGCTGCGTCTTGCGCGTGGACACTGCCCAGCCGCGCTCGCGCGCCAGCGCTTCGACCCTGGCAAAGCGCTCGGGGTGACGCGGCGCCCACAGCAGCAGCAACTCGGGAAACTGCACCAGTAGGCGCGCATGGAGATCGGCCACCGCCGACTCTTCGCCTTCATGCGTGCTGGCCGCGATCCACACCGGTCGCGTTACCGGCACATGGGTGCGGAACTGCGTCACCAACGCCTGCAGTTGCGTCGGCGCGGCGATATCGAATTTCAGATTGCCCAGCGCGGTCACCTGATCGGGACGCGCGCCCAGCGTGAGGAAGCGCGCTGCGTCGTCCTGCGACTGCGCCGCCACGCAGGTGACGGTACGCAGTGCGCGGCTGATCAGCGGCGCCAGCACGCGGTAACCGCGCAGCGACCGCGCCGACAAACGCGCATTGAGGATGTACACCGGAATCTTGCGGTCGCGGCAGCCAAACAGCATGTTCGGCCACAGTTCGGTTTCCAGAATCAGCGCAAGACGCGGGCGAAAGTGCTCCAGGAAGCGACCGACGCTGCCGGGCACGTCGTAGGGCAGATAGACATGGTCCACCGCATCGCCCCAGACCGCGCGCACGCGCTCGGAACCGGTCGGCGTGATGGTGGTGATGACCCAGCGGATATCCGGGCGCTGCGCACGCAGCGCATTGACCAGCGGCGCGGCGGCGTTGACCTCGCCCACCGACACCGCATGCAGCCACACGCGTGGACGCCCGCGGGCATGCGGATAGGACGCATAGCGCTCGTTCCAGCGATTGAAGTATTCGCGTACACGGAAGCCGCGCCACACCAGGTGGTACACCGTCACCGGCAGCAACAGGTACAACAGCGCCGAGTACAGCCCGCGCAACAGCCATTCGATCGGATCTTTCCGCATCGGTGCAGGATACGGGAGCGTTGCAGCGTGCGCATGTGCACGCTGCCCGGCGTGCGTGATCCCTTAGACTTGACGCATGTCCGAATCCGCCACCGTCGCCGTCCGCCCTTCCCTGCGCAACCCCGGGCACTGGCCCATGTATCTGGGTCTTGCGGTCATGGTGCTTGCCGGGCGCCTGCCCTGGATGCTGCAGCGTGCGCTGGGCCGTGGCGTGGGCTGGATCGCGATGCGTCTGGCGGGCACGCGTCGGCGAGCGGCCGAGGTCAACCTCAAGCTGTGTTTTCCAGAGCAGGACGATGCCTGGCGGGCGCGACTGCTGCGCGATAGTTTCGATGCGCTGGGCGTGGGCCTGTTCGAATTCGCGCGTGCATGGTGGGGCAGCATCGATGCCATTCGCCCCGGCGTGCAGATCGAAGGCCTGGAACACCTGCAGCAGCTGCAGGAGCAAAAGCGCGGCGTGTTGCTGGTGTCCGGCCACTTCATGACGCTGGAAATGTGCGGACGGCTGCTGTGCGATCACGTGCCGCTGGCCGGCATGTACCGCAAGCACCGAAACCCGGTATTCGAATGGGCGGTCAAGCGCGGCCGCTTGCGCTATGCCACGCACATGTTCGCCAACGAGGATCTGCGCGCCACCATCAAGCATCTCAAGCGCGGTGGCTTGCTGTGGTACGCGCCGGACCAGGACATGCGCGGCAAGGACACCGTGTTCGTGCCGTTTTTCGGGCATCCGGCCTCCACCATCACCGCCACCCATCAGCTGGCGCGTCTGACCGGTTGCGCGGTGGTGCCGTACTTCCATCGCCGCGAAGGCGGCCGCTACATCCTCAAGATCGCACCACCGCTGGCAGGCATTCCATCGGACGATGTGATCGCCGATACCACGCAGGTCAATGCGGCGATCGAGGACATGGTGCGCGAGGCGCCGGACCAGTACCTGTGGATCCATCGCCGCTTCAAACGCCAGCCCGGTGGGCGCAGCGATTTCTATCGGTGATGTCGGTTGTTTGGATGCATGCGATGCAGGCATCCGCAGATGCCACGCTTCGAGCCAGCCTGGGTTATCGCGGCAGCAGCCGGTCTGCATCGTCGTTGAGCAAGGCGCCGGCATACAACGCGGCCAGCATCAGGCTCAGGCCGCCCCAGAAGCTGGAATAGAACGCCAGATGCGTATTGAACGGGAACACAGTGGCGACCAGTGCGATCATCGCCGGCCGCGCCTGCTCGCGTGCCGCCACACTGGAATAGCGCCACGCACGCCAGGCCTGCGCCGCACCGGCCAGCCACAGCAGTAAACCGATCACGCCGGTTTCGGCCAGGATTTCCAGTACGATCTGGTGCGCATGGAAAGCCGGCCCGGCGCCCCAGGCTGGTGCCTGTCCGGGGGCCGGATTACAGGCTGGATATGCCTGACGGAAACCGCGCGCACCGACTCCATTGAACGGATGTTCGCGAATCATGCACAGCGCCGCGCCCCATATCTGCGCACGCCCGGACAAGGCCTGATCCACGCCTTGTTCGCCATTGCCGAAGGCCAATGCGGTGCGCTGGACCCGCTCGCGCGCTTGCGGCGCCACGGCGACCACGCCGACGGCCAGGAGCGCGCCGACCAGCGCCACGCCCAGCAGACGACGGCCACCGAGCAACTGCCAGCCGGACAGCAGCACGATCACGCCATAGGTGATCCACGACGCGCGCGAGCCGGCCAAGACCAGCACCACCCCGACCGCCGCCGCCGCGCCTGCCCAGGCCCAGGCGTTGCGCCGCCCGAGCGCCAGCAACAGGAACGGCGACAGGCTGGCCAGGGTCTGCCCGAACTTGAGATTGCACGGCCCCAGCACGCCGCTGAGGCGGTCCACCAACGCCAACTCCTGCGGCGTACACAGGCCATGGCCACTGATCAGCTGCTTGAGCTGATCCAGCCCGAAGAACAGCGGACTGCTCCCGAATGCGGCCTGCAGCAACGCATCCAGCGTCCACACCCCGCCAATCACCGCCAGACCAGCGAAGGTGCGGCGGCGGCGCTGCGGATTGGCGACCGCAATCGCACACAACCACATGAAAGGCAGGTAGCGCAGATCGGTCGCCGATTTGCGCAACGCGCGGCCGACATCCACCGCGTCGAACGCCGACAGCATCTGTGGCAACCAATAGGCCATGAACAACACGCTGGTCAGCGCCCAGGCCGCGCTGCTAAGCAAGCGGGTGCCGCCGCGGAACCGCGCATGCAGCAAGCGATATCCAGCGAATACCGCACCCAGCGACAGCACTGTTTCGGCCAATCCGGGCGTGGGCCATAGCGCCACGAACAGGATGACCCACAACGGGGCCCAGCGACCGGCATCGGGCGTCAACACAGGCGTGTGCGGGATGGCCTCAGCGGCGGAGTTCGTCATAGACCTTCAAGGTGGCCGATTGCATGGCCTGCAACGTATAGGGGAGGACCGCGGGCGGTGTCGGCGCCTGCTGCAGCAAGGCCAGCGCCTGCGTGCGCAGGGCGTTGGCATCGAAGGCCGGCACGGCGCCGCCGGGATGCAGCTCGGCCAGCAGTTCGCCGACGCCGCCGTGCGCCCAGCCCAGCACCGGCCGGCCCACCGACAAGGCCTCCACCACGGTGCGACCGAAGGCCTCGGGTTTGCGCGACAGTTGCAGCACCAGATCGCTGGCTGCATAGGCCTCGGCGATGCGTGCGGTGGGCTCGGTGAACGCGACCGCATCGGCCACCCCCAGCCTGGCCGCCTCGGCCTCCAGTTCGCGCACATAGGCTTCGCGCCCCGGCTCGCGCGCGCCCGGCAACCACAGCCAGGCCGGCACACCGGCGGCGCGTACATCGGCCAGCAATTGCAGGCCGTCGGCATGCCCTTTCAGGCGCGTGCCGCGACCGGGCAACAACAACAGCGGCGCGTCGACCGGCAGGCCGGGCAACAGCGTCTGTGCCCACTTGCGCGCGCGGTTATCAGGCTGCGGACGACGCGGAAACTGCACGATATCGACACCGCGCGGGATCGTGCGCAAGCGCGCGGGGTCGGTCTGCGGATAATGCGTGCAGACATACTCGCGCACTGTCTGCGAGACGCAGATCACCCGCTCGCCGTAGGTCATCACCGCGCTGTAGCGACTGGGCGAATTGAGCCCGTGCACGGTCGTGACAAAGCGCGGACGCGTCGCCTCGGACATACCGCGCAGCGCGTACCAGCCCAACCATGCGGGAAGGCGCGAGCGCGCATGCACGATGTCGGCGCCCAGTTCGGCAAACAACCGGCGCAGGCCGACCACGTGGCGCAAGGTCAGCAGCGACTTGCGCCCGATCTCCAGGGTGAGATGTTCGCCGCCCGCCTCCAGCAACGGCTGCACCAAGCGGCCGCCGGCCGAGACGACCACCGCGCGGTGGCCGGCGCGCACCAGCGCAGCGGCGATTTCCAGGGTGGAGCGCTCGACGCCGCCGGACTGCAGCGCCGGCAGCAGTTGCACCACGGTCAGGCGGTGCATCCGGCCAGGATCAGTCGGCGAGTACGAACAACGCGCCGCAATACGGGCACTTGGCTTCGCAGTTGGGCTCGTCTTCGATCGGCAGATACACCCGCGGATGCGAGTTCCACAACGCCATCTGCGGCGTCGGGCAGCTCAGCGGCAGATCGCTGCGGTGCACGGTGTAGCGCGATTCGGCATTGGCGGGCGCGGTGGCGGTCTGGCTCATGGCGGCACGATCAAGGGGCAAAGGCAGAGCGCGGATTCTAGCAGCCTGCGTGGTGATCGGCCCATTGACCTCGCCGCGCGCGATGGCGCAGGCGATCGTTTCACTGGTTGCCGGTCAGGTTGCCGAGGTGGTCTGCGGATGCGGTCGCCGCCTATGCGCTCCGACAGCCACTGTCGCTGCAGGGCACGACACTGCGCCCCCACCATCGCGCCTATCATCGGGGCGAACGGCGTTCCGTCATCCGGCTGGTTCAGCTGAAAGACGATGCAGTACCCCATCGAACGTCATGCCGTGTCCGCCGCCAAGGAGCCATCACTACGTGACCATGCCTATTGTCCTGCTGCGCCAACCTGGGCTGCTGCGCTCGATCGCTGTTGCCCTGGCTGGCATCGTACCGTTGCCGGTGATTGCAGCAACTGGGTTCGCAACCGCGTTCGAAGACGGCGAGCCGTTGCCGGTCAACGCCGAGGCAGGCGATGTACGGATTGCGATCGGCACCGGACCGGCGACGCCTTATGCGGCCAAACCGAACGCCGGCTACAGCGGTGCGCATGCGTTGCGGTATGACAGCCACGGTGCGGGCGGGCGACGCAGCTTGTTTACGCGTGATATTGCGATCGGCGCCGATACGACGCTGTCGTGGCTGGTGTTGCCGGAAAGTGTGGGTAGCGATCATGTGGCCTCGACCTATGTGTCGTTGGATCTGTTGCTGGACGACGGCACGCGCGCGTCCGCCAGCGCTGCGCGGGATCAACATGGCATTGCGCTCGGCGCGCGGGCGCAGGGCGCGTCGAAGACGCTGTATCCACAGCAATGGGCGCGCAAGGTCGTGCGGCTCGGCGATGTGGCTGGATTGCGCGGGCGGCGTGTGGTGGCGATCGAACTGGACGTGGCACCGCCGGCAGGCGCGACCGGCGCTGGCTGGATCGACGACATCGCCATCACCGAAGTACCGCGCGCGGTTCCCGCGCGGCCATCGGATTGGGTGCTGACCACGCGTGGAACGCAGTCCAACGGCACGTTTTCGCGCGGCAATAATTTTCCGGCGACGGCAGTGCCGCATGGCTTCAACTTCTGGACGCCGGTGACCGATGCGGGGACGCTGACCTGGCTGTATCGCTGGAACGAACGTAACGACGCGGACAATCGGCCAAGCCTGCAGGCGCTGTCGCTCAGCCATCAACCGAGTCCGTGGATGGGCGATCGGCAGACCTTCCAGGTGATGCCGTCGCTGAGTGCAGGCGTGCCGCAAGCCGATCGCAACAAGCGCGCGCTGGCGTTCTCGCATGCCAACGAAGTCGCGCGTCCTTACCGCTATGCAGTGCAGCTGGACAACGGTATCCATGCCGAGATTGCGCCGACCGACCATGCAGCGCTGTTCCGCTTTCGTTTTCCCGCCCAGGGCGATGCCAATCTGCTGTTCGACAACGTGGATGCACGCGGCGGGTTGCAGCTGGACACCCAGACGCAGACGCTGTCCGGCTACACCGATGTGCGCAGCGGTTTGTCGACCGGGGCCACACGCATGTATGTGTATGCCAGCTTCGACCGGCCATGGACGGCCAGCGGCAGCATCGCAAGCGGGCGGCCGACCTGGTGGATCAAGTTCGATGCCGGAAGCGCGCGGCAGGTGCAGATGCGCATAGCGACCTCGCTGATATCGCTCGAACAGGCCAAACACAACCTGGCGCTGGAGATCGCGCCGCAGGCGAGCGTCGAGCAGGTCGCTGCGCGGGCGCAGGACGCCTGGGATGCGCTCCTGGGCCGGATCGAGGTCGCCGATGCGACGCCCGACCAGAGCACCACGCTGTATTCCAATCTCTACCGGCTCTACCTGTACCCGAACTCCGGGCACGAAAACGTGGGGAGCGCGCAGGCGCCGGACTGGCGCTATGCGAGCCAGTCCAGTTGGTCCGACGACAACGTCGATGGCAGCGCGGTGCGCAGCTTTGCGCCAGTCCGCGACGGGCGGGTGTACGTCAACAACGGCTTGTGGGACACCTTTCGCACCGCTTGGCCAGCGTATGCGTTGTTCGCCCCAGACGATGCCGGAGCCCTGGTACAGGGTTTCGTGGAACAGGCGCGCGCCGGGGGTTGGATCGCGCGCTGGTCCTCGCCCGGCTACGCCGACCTGATGGTGGGCACCAGCTCGGATGTGGCATTTGCCGATGCCTGGCTCAAGGGCGTGCGCGGCTTCGATCCGGCCGAGGCCTATGCCGCAGCGCTGAAGAACGCCACCGTGGTGCCGCCGGATCGGCATGTGGGCCGCAAGGGCATGGCGCGCTCGACCTTCCGTGGCTACGCCGATACCGACACCCACGAAGGCATGTCGTGGTCGATGGAAGGCGCACTCAACGACTTCGGCATCGCCAACATGGCCGAGGCCTTGTCTCGCCAGGTAACCACAGCGAACGATCGTGAGCGCTATGCAACCGAGGCGGTGTACTTCGGTCATCGCGCGGCCGGCTATGCGGCCTTGTTCGATCCGTCGATCGGCTTCTTCCAGGGACGCAATGCCGATGGCCGATGGCGGGTGGATGCCGCGCACTACGACCCGCGTGTCTGGGGCCACGACTACACCGAATCCAGCGGCTGGACCTTCGCATTCACCGCACCGCACGATGGCGAAGGGCTGGCCGCGCTGTATGGCGGACGCGCGGCGTTGGCCGCCAAACTGGATACCTTCTTTGCCACGCCGGAAACCGCCGAAGCCAAGTTCGCCGGTTCCTACGGCGACACCATCCACGAGATGACCGAAGCGCGCGATGTGCGCATGGGCATGTACGCGCAGAGCAACCAACCGGCGCACCACATTCCATGGATGTATCTGTATGCCGGGCAGCCGTGGAAAACCCAGCAACTGACGCGCGAGATTCTGGCGCGGCTATACCTGGGCAGCGAGATCGGCCAGGGCTATGCCGGCGACGAAGACAATGGCGAGATGTCGGCGTGGTATCTGTTCGCGGCGCTGGGCATTTATCCGCTGCGCATGGGCGCACCGGAGTACGTGATCGGCTCGCCGTTGTTCCGGCACGCGCGCGTGCGGCTACCCGGCGGTGGCACGCTGACCGTCAATGCGCCGCAGAATTCGCCGCAGAACGTGTACGTGCAATCGCTCAAGCTCAACGGCAAGCCATGGCGCAAGACCTGGTTGCCGCATGCGGCGATTGCCAGCGGCGCAACGCTGGATTTTGTGATGGGGCCGTCGCCATCGCGCTGGGGCACCGGGCCAGACGCTGCCCCGCCGTCGCTGACGCCGGCCGGGCAACGCCCTGCTCCCTTGCGGGACCTGCTGGGTGCCAACGCACGCATCATCCAGGCCGACGGTCGCGCGCTGGCGGCGTTGCATGACGACGATGCCGGCAGCGCGAGCGCGGTGTCGCCAGCCACGGTACTGACGTTGAGCGGTCTCGATCACGGTGAGGCCACGCTTTACACCTTGACCAGCGGCAACGCCGCGATTGCATCGGCAGGCTGGACGCTGGAAGCACGCAACGCAGAAGGTGCGTGGCGCGTCGTCGACGAGCGCCGCGAAGAGCGCTTCCCATGGCCGCTGCAAACGCGTCCGTTCCGGATCGCGACGCCGGGCTCGTATGCGGAGTATCGGCTGCGTTGGACGATGCCCGCGCGTGCGCAGTTGGCGGAAATCGAGTTACTGGGTGCAGTGCCGGATGGGCGTTGAGGCGTGAAGTCTTTGGCGTGATCGCTTCGGACGACGACGACGCACGACGCCTGATACTTGCGTCGCCCGTCATTGTTTCGGGTCGTCGACGCTGAGTCGACAGTTGCTGCAGATGTGGTGCCGGCTTGCTCGGCGCCTTGCAGCAGAACATCGAACGAAACACTTCTCGGCCGTTGCCCTGTCGACGGTGCGTTTACGACGTCGAATCAACCGGTGCTTTGTCGGCCAGGAGCGGCTAACAGAACGTGCCGAGAGTCGTCAGATAGCTGTGGACGGCGCGCTCGGAACCTGCGTGTACGCGTGGTACACGCCGATTCCGAGCACGCGCCCACCCAGCGGCTGCGCAGCCGTGTTGCTAGCGGCTCTAAGTCGTTAACGCCTCGACTCAGTCGTTGCTTTTCTCGGTTGCCGCTTTTTCCGCATCGCGCTGGCGGCGGATCTGCGCATCCACCGCAGCGATCGCGGTCATGTTCATCACCCGGCGCGAGGTGGCGCTGGTGGTGAGGATGTGCACCGGCTTGGAGATGCCCATCAGGATCGGGCCGATCGCCACGCCGTCGGTGAACACGCGCACCAGGTTGTAGGCGATGTTGGCCGCTTCCAGGTTCGGCAGCACGAACAGGTTGGCGCGACCCTTGAGCGTGCTGTTGGGCATGATCTGCTTGCGCAGCGCTTCGTCCCAGGCGGTATCGCCCTGCATCTCGCCATCGATGTTGAGCTCGGGCTTGCGCTTGAGCAGCGCCTCGCGCACCTGGCGCATCTTCAGCGCGTCGCGCGAGTCGTGGCTGCCGAAGTTGGAGTGCGACAGCAGCGCGATATTGGGCTCGATACCGAACAGCTTGAGGCGGTAAGCGGCCTGCAACGTGGCTTCGACCACCTGCTCCACGGTGGGGTCTTCCTGCACATGCGTGTCCAGGAAGAAGAACACGCCCAGCTGGTTGATTACACCGGTCATCGCCGAGGTGGAGCTCACCCGCGGTTCCAGCGGAATCACGCTGCGCGCGTAGCCCAGCTTCTTGTGGAAACGGCCCACCACGCCGGACAGCATCGCATCGGCTTCGCCGCGCGCCACCATCACCGCGGCGATCAGGGTCGGACGCGAGCGCATCAGTTCCTTGGCGGCGGTGACGGTCACGCCGCGACGTTCGGTGAGCGCGTGGTAGTACTGCCAGTATTCGTTGAAGCGGGGGTCGTCGAGGATGTTGGTGATCTCGAAGTCCACGCCGGCGGTCAGGCGCAGGCCCATGCGCTCGATGCGCGCTTCGATGACGTCCGGACGGCCGATCAGGATCGGGAACGCCAGGCCTTCGTCGACCACGTTCTGCACCGCGCGCAACACCACTTCTTCTTCGCCTTCGGCATACACCACGCGCTGCTTGTCGGCGCGCGCGCGGTCGTAGACCGGCTTCATCATCAGGCTGGTGCGGTAGACGAACTGGCCGAGCTTGTCGCGGTAGGCCTCCATGTCGTCGATCGGGCGCGTGGCCACGCCCGAATCCATCGCCGCCTGCGCCACCGCCGACGACAACTCCACCAGCAGGCGTGGGTCCAACGGACGCGGAATCAGATAGTCGGGGCCGAAGCTCGGGGTCTCGCCACCGTAGGCTGCGCCCAGGTCGGAGGCCTCGCGCCGTGCCATCGCCGCGATCGCCTTGACGCAGGCGATCTTCATTTCCTCGTTGATGCCGGTGGCACCCACGTCCAGCGCGCCGCGGAACAGGTACGGGAAGCACAGCACGTTGTTGATCTGATTCGGATAGTCCGAGCGGCCGGTGCCGATGATGCAATCCGGGCGCACCGCCTTGGCCGCTTCCGGGGTGATCTCCGGGTTGGGATTGGCCAGCGCGAAAATCACAGGCTGGCGCGCCATCGTGGCGACCATTTCCGGCTTGAGGATGCCCGCCGCCGACAGGCCGAGGAAGATATCGGCACCTTCGACGATTTCGGCCAGGGTGCGCTTGTCGGTGTCGCGCGCATAGCGCTGCTTGTCCGGGTCCAGGTCGGTGCGGCCGGTGTGGATCACCCCGTCGCGGTCCAGCGCCAGGATGTTCTCCGGCTTCAGGCCCAGCGAGACCAGCATGTTGACGCAGGAAATGCCCGCCGCGCCCATGCCGGTGGTGGCCAGCTTGACCTCTTCGATCTTCTTGCCGGTGACCACCAGCGCGTTGAGCACGGCCGCGCCGACGATGATCGCAGTGCCGTGCTGGTCGTCATGGAACACCGGGATGTTCATGCGCTCGCGCAGCTTGCGCTCGACGATGAAGCACTCCGGCGCCTTGATGTCTTCCAGGTTGATGCCGCCGAAGGTCGGCTCCAGGCTGGCGATGATGTCCACCAGCTTGTCCGGGTCGTTCTCGTTGATCTCGATGTCGAACACGTCGATGCCGGCGAACTTCTGGAACAGCACGCCCTTGCCTTCCATCACCGGCTTGGACGCCAGCGGGCCGATGTTGCCCAGGCCCAGCACGGCGGTGCCGTTGGTGATGACCGCCACCAGATTGCCGCGCGCGGTGAGCTCGCTGGCCTGGGTGGGTTCTTCGACGATCGCCTCGCAGGCGAACGCCACGCCCGGCGAATACGCCAGCGACAGATCGCGCTGGGTCAGCATCGGCTTGGTCGCGGAGACCCTGATCTTGCCGGCCGGCTGCTGGCGGTGATAGTCGAGGGCGGCCTGTTTGAAGTCGTCGTTGGACATCGGCTGTGTGGTTCTCAAAGGCGCAGAAGAGTCAATTCTACCCGTCTGCCTGAACAAGGGCCTGTCGCGCAGCTGTCACTGCGGCAGGAACATCGAACGCACTGCAACGCGAAACGGCCCTGCACCCCATCGGGATCGCCGATGGAATGCAGGGCCGCAGGACGCATCAGCGCAAGCTGGCCGGTGCGGTGCCTGGTTCGCCGACCGGGGCCTGCATCGGCGGTTCGCCGCCATCCAGGGCCAGCTTCAGCTGGTCCCGATCCAGGGCGTTTTCCCAGCGCGACACCACCACCGTGGCGACCGCGTTGCCGATGAAGTTGGTCAAGGAGCGGCATTCGCTCATGAAACGGTCCACGCCCAGGATCAGCGCCATGCCGGCCACCGGCACTTCCGGCACTACCGCCAGCGTGGCGGCCAGGGTGATGAAGCCGGCACCGGTGACGCCCGCCGCGCCCTTGGAGCTGAGCATCGCCACCGCCAGCAGCGCGAGCTGGTGACCCAGGGTCAGCTCGGTATTGGTCGCCTGGGCGATGAACAGCGCCGCCAGGGTCATGTAGATGTTGGTGCCGTCCAGATTGAACGAGTAGCCGGTCGGGACCACCAGGCCCACCACGGACTTCTCGCAGCCGGCCTTTTCCATCTTCTCCATCAGCGACGGCAGCGCCGACTCCGACGACGAGGTGCCCAGCACCAGCAGCAGTTCGGCCTTGAGGTAGCGGATCAGCTTGAGCACCGAGAACCCGCACAGCCGGCAGACCAGCCCCAGGATCACCAGCACGAACAACAGCGAGGTCAGGTAGAACGACCCCACCAGCCAGGCCAGGTTGACCAGCGATTCCACCCCGTACTTGCCGATGGTGAAGGCGATCGCACCGAAGGCGCCGAGCGGTGCGGCACGCATCAGGATGTGGACCAGCTTGAACACCGGCGCGATCAGCGCTTCCAGGAAGTGCAGCACCGGCTTGCCGCGCTCGCCCACCAGGGCCAGCGAGACGCCGAACAGCACTGCCACGAACAGCACCTGCAGGATGTTGGGCCCGGTCAGCTTGCCGTTGACGACCTGGTCGCCGGTGAAGGCGCCGATCAGCGAGTTGGGAATGATGTCCATCAGGAACCCGACCAGGGTCAGGTCGTGCGACTTCTCGACGTAGCTCTTGACCGCGCTCTGGTCCAGATCGGCCGGATTGATGTTCATGCCGGCGCCGGGCTGCACCACGTGCGCCACCACCAGGCCCACCACCAGTGCCAGGGTGGAGAAGAACAGGAAGTAGGCCATCGCCTTGCCGAACACCCGGCCCACCGTCTTGAGGTGGGTCATGCCGGCGATGCCGGTGACGATGGTCAGGAAGATCACCGGCGCGATGATCATCTTCACCAGCTTGATGAAGGCATCGCCCAGCGGCTTGAGGCTCTCGGCGAAGGCCGGTTCAAAGTGGCCAAGCAGGGCACCCAGGACGATCGCCACCACCACCTGGAAGTACAGCTGGCGGTAGAAGGGGACAGGCGCCGGCAAAGGGCCGGCAGGCTTGCTGATGTGCATGACGCCACTCCGAGGGAACTGGAAGGTGCCTGAGCAGGCACCCGGTGCACGCATTCTGGCCGTACGTCACAGCTGCGGCCGATAACCCATTGGTACTACGCGCTGTCCGTGGGCTGAACGTGGTCTTACACTTCAGCTGCGCCATCGCCGGCCGTTAATTGCGTTTAACGCAGACACCGACTTCAGGGTTGTCGCCGTCCGGAACCTGCGCGCTTGCTGAAGCTATTCAGTGCGAACGCCATGGCAGGACGCCCGGCCCCTACTCACAGTCGAAGACCACTCCTATGCGCATCAATCCGCTCGTTCTTGCGTTGGCCATCGCCGCCGCGCCCGCTGCCGCCAACGCGGCCACCTCGCTGGAAAACTGGCCGACCAAGTACACCTTCGGTGATGGCACCGAGGTTGGCGTGACCGGCAACTATGCCTACGACGACAACAACTTTTCCGGCGACGACCGCCTGGAAGACCGCACCGATTTCCGCCGCAAGGAATTCGGCGCCACGATCCGGAAGAAGGGCGTGTACGACGCCGGCGTCAACTTCGATTTCGAAGCCAAGCTGTGGCTGGACGTGTTCTTCCGCGTCGAGACCAAGGCGCTGCTGGGCCAGGATTACGGCCGTGTGCGCCTGGGCTACATGAAGGTGCCGGTGGGCCTGGAAGCGCTGCAGGCCTCGCGTGCGGGGACCTTCATGGAACTGGGCCTGCCGATCCAGGCGGTGTTCCAGGGCCGTCGTACCGGTGCGGAGTGGACGCTGGAGCGTCCGCAATACCTGTTGCAGGCCGGCGCCTACGGCGGCAAGGACCTGCAGGGCGACAACCCCGGCACCACCCAGGCGCTGCATGCGGTGTGGACCCCGATGAAGGCCGAAGGCGACGTGCTGCACCTGGGCATCGCCGGCTCGGTCGAAAACCCGCGCGGTTTCAGCGACGGCCGCGGCGTGTCCTTCAGCCCGCGCGTGCGCCTGCGTGCCCGTCCGGAAGCCGGCCTGACCGACGTGCGCCTGATCGACACCGGCACCATCCTGGATGTGGACCACGTGATCCGCGCAGGACTGGAAGCGGTGTGGATCCATGGCCCGTTCTCGCTGCAGAGCGAAGCGCTGCGTGCCGAAGTGGCGCGCAACGACAACCAGCCGCACTTCATCGCGCAGGGCCAGTACCTCTACGGCACCTGGACGCTGACCGGCGAATCGCGCACCTATGTCGCTGGCGTGCCGGGCAACATCAAGCCGGCGCACGACTACGGCGCCGTCGAGCTGACCGCCCGCTACAGTCGCCTGGACCTGGAAGACAACCGCGTCAGCGGCGGCCGCCAGCACGACACCACCATCGGCGCCAACTGGTACCTCACCAGCCACTTCAAGATGCAGGCCAACTACAGCTGGGTGGATGCCACGCGCAACGGCGTGCATGAGACCCCGCACGTGATGGAACTGCGTGCGCAGGTGCAGTTCTAAGCGTCGTCGCCACATCCGCTGTACGGCGGTATGACCGCCGCGCAGCGTGTGTGATGCCTGTTTCAAGGCACCACTTCCGCCACTGCGTGGTCCCATGCGACCGCATCCTTCCCGGGTGCGGTCGCAGTCGTTTAGGGCAGTGGTCGGTAAGTGCGGTCACGGCAATGGCTGACCGATCGACCGACAGACCGCCATACTTGCCGGCATGTACGCCTCGCAACGTCGCCGCCTGCTGCTCACCCTGACCATCGTGCTGGGGGGCATGGTGGTGGCCATGGTCGCGGCAGGGCACTTTGTCGAACAGAGCGCCCTGCACGACGAAAGCGCCACCGTGCGGCGTCAGCTGCGCCTCTATGCGCAGGCCTTGCAGCAGCGCATCGATCGCTATCGCACCCTGCCGCAGATTCTGGCGCTGGACCCGGAACTGCGCGCCGCAGTGTCCGTCCCGTTGTCGCCCGAACAGGTGGAAGAGCTCAATCGCAAACTGGAGCGCGCCAACAACGTCACCCAATCGTCCACGCTCACGTTGATCAACCGCAACGGCGTCGCGCTGGCCGCCAGCAACTGGCGCGGCGCGCGCAGCAACGTGGGCGTGGATTACGCGTTCCGGCCGTACTACCAACAGGCATTGGCCAACGGCACCGGCAGTTTCTACGGCATCGGCATGACCACCAGCGAGCCGGGCTATTTTCTGTCGCAGGCCATTGTCGACAGCGCCGGTCAGGTGCAGGGCGTGGTGGTGATCAAGATCGCGCTGGCCGCGCTGGAGCGCGAGTGGCTGCAGACGCCCGATATCGTGCTGGCTTCCGACGCGCACCAGGTGGTGTTCCTGGCCAGCCGCCCGCAATGGCGCTACCGCATGCTCGCTCCACTCAGCGTGCGCGATCGCAGCGAATTGCAGAGCACCCGCCAATACGCCGATCAGCGATTGCTGCCACTGCGGCGCCGGTTGATCGAGCAGACCGGCAACGGCGGCGTGCTGGCCGAGGTGCGCGACCCCGCACTCGCCAGCCCGGTGCTCTGGCAGAGCCTGGACGTGCCCGAAAGCGGCTGGCGCCTGCACCTGCTGCACGACACCCGCGCCAGTGCAGCGGCCGGGCGCGCCGCAGCGATTGCGGCCGCCGGTACCTGGTTGGCGCTGTCGTTGCTGTGGTTGTTCGTGCAGCAACGGCGACGGCTATCGGCCTTGCGCCAGCGCAGCCGGCACGAGCTGGAGACAGTGTTGCAGCAACATGCCGAGGAGTTGCGCACTGCGCAGGATGGCGTGGTCACCGCCGCGCAACAGGCCAACGCCGGCCTGAGCCGCAGCCTGGAACATCTGCCGCAGGGCGTGGTGGTGATCGACGAGGCGCTCAATCTGGTGGCGTGGAATTCGCGCTACGTGGAGTTGTTCCGCTTCCCGCCGGAGCTGCTCAAGATCGGCCGCCCGATCGAGGAGTTGTTCCGCTTCAATGCGCGCCGTGGCCTGCTCGGCCCGGGGCCGATCGAGGCCGCCATCGAGCGCCGCCTCAACCATTTGCGCAGCGGCAAACCGCATATGCGCGAGAGCGAGAAGGAAGACGGCACGGTGCTGGAAATCCGTGGCAATCCGCTACCCGATGGCGGATTCGTCACCAGCTACGCCGACATCACCAGCTACAAGAACGCCGCGCGCGAACTGCGCTCGCTGGCCGATGCACTGGAACACCGCGTGGCCGAGCGCACCCGCGACCTGGCTGCCGCCAAGCGCGAAGCCGAGAACGCCAACCGTTACAAGACCCGCTTCGTCGCCTCGGCGGTGCACGACCTGCTGCAACCGCTGAACGCCGCGCGCATGTTCGTGTCGGTGTTGCGCGGGCAGGTGCCCGACGCCGGCAGCGCGCGCGTGGTCGACAGCATCGAAGGCGCGCTGGCCGCGCAGGACGCCATCCTCAACAGCCTGCTGGATATCTCGCGCCTGGAAGCGGGCAGCCTGAAAACCCAGGTCCGCGATTTTGCGATCGCCCCGCTGCTGGAAACGCTGGCGCGCGAATTCGGCATCCTTGCCGAAGACCGTGGTCTGCTGCTGGACTGGGTGCCGACCTCGGCGGTGGTGTTGAGCGATGAAAACCTGCTGCGGCGCATCCTGCAGAACTTCTTGTCCAACGCCATCCGCTACACCCCGCGCGGCCGCGTCCTGATCGGTTGCCGCCGCCGTGGCGGCTGGCTGCGCATCGAAGTCCACGACCAGGGGCCCGGCATTCCCGAAGCCCTGCAGCACGAAATCTTCGAAGAATTCCGGCGCCTGGACGACGGTGTCGCCAACGATCGCGGCGCCGGGCTGGGCCTGGCGATCGTCGAGCGCATCGGCCGCCTGCTCGGCCACCGCATCGGGCTGCGTTCCACGCTTGGCGGCGGCAGCGTGTTTTCGGTCAGCGTGCCGCTGGGCGAGCGCGCAGCCATCGCCAGACAATTGCCACCACCCACCATCCCTGCGGAAAACGCCAACGACCCGATCCTGCACGGTTGCCGCATCTGGTGCGTGGACGACGACCCGCGCGTGTGCGAGGCCACCCGCACCCTGCTGGAACGCTGGGAATGCCGGGTGGATTTTGCCGGCGGCCCCGACGATGCCCTGGCCGCCGCCAATGCCGAGGACGTACCGGAACTGCTGCTGCTCGACGTGCGCATGGGCGAGCATGACGGCCCCACGCTGCTGCCGCAGTTGGTGCAGCGCTGGCACCGCGAACCGCGCGTCATCCTGGTCACCGCAGAGCCCGACCCGGCCCTGCGCGAACACGCGCTGGAACTGGGCTGGGGATTCCTGTCCAAACCGGTACGCCCGCCGGCACTGCGCGCGTTGGTGACACAGATGTTGCTGCGGCGCGGGTAGTTTCGAGCGGCCAGCGCTGCATGCTTCACCGCAACTGCGCGAGAGCGGCAGACTACGTACCCGCCAGGGCTGACCGCGCATCGATCGGTCGAGAGAGCGCCCGCTGCGACAGCGTCGGCCGATACCCGCCTGCGCCTGGCGGACTCCCTGCCCGCAGCTGCCGCATGCGCGACACCTGTCGCATCGCAGCGAGGCAGAGCCGCGCGCGGCTCCACTGCGCATTGATGTTCAATGCACATCAATCGATGAGAAAGCAGCAATTATCAACCTCGGCGATCTCGACCAGAATCGATTGCCTCAGATGTCATACGCACATGCATACCTATCGTGGAGGGCGATCTATGCAGACTTCGAGCCTTGAGGCAAAGGGGCAGTCGAAACTGGGAATGGTGCTGAGGGTGACCTCGGGCAACTTCCTCGAGCAGTTCGACTTCTTCCTGTTTGGTTTCTACGCAACCCAGATTGCTGCCGTGTTCTTCCCGGCGAGCAATGAATTCGCCTCGCTGATGATGACCTTCGCCGTCTTTGGCGCGGGCTTTTTGATGCGCCCGCTGGGTGCCGTGATCCTGGGCGCCTACATCGACAATGTCGGCCGTCGCAAAGGCTTGATCGTCACCCTGGCGATCATGGCCAGCGGCACCGTCTTGATCGTGCTGGTGCCCGGCTATGCCAGCATCGGTCTGTGGGCGCCTGCACTGGTGCTGCTTGGCCGGTTGCTGCAGGGCTTCTCGGCCGGTGCCGAAATGGGCGGCGTGTCGGTGTATCTGGCCGAGATGGCGACGCCGGGTCGACGCGGTTTCTATGCCAGTTGGCAATCGGCCAGCCAGCAGGTCGCCATCGTCGCTGCGGCAGCCATCGGGTATGCGCTCAACCAGTTCCTGGCACCGCAGGATCTGGCGCAATGGGGATGGCGGATTCCGTTCGCCATCGGCTGCGTCATCATCCCCTTCATCTTTTTGCTGCGACGCAGCCTGGAAGAGACGGCGGAGTTCGCGCATCGCAAGCAGCGGGTCACGATGCAGCAGGTGATGCGCGGGCTGGCGAACAATGCCGGCATCGTGGTGGCCGGCGGGCTGATGGTGGCGCTGACGACGACCGCGTTCTACCTGATCACCGTGTATGCGCCGACCTTCGGCAAGAGCGTGCTCAAACTCAGTACCGGCGATGCATTGATCGTGACGCTGCTGGTGGGCATCTCCAACTTCATCTGGCTGCCGATCGGCGGCGCGCTCAGCGACCGGTTCGGCCGCAAGCCGCTGCTGGTGGCCATGTCGGTAGTGTGCGCACTGACCGCCTATCCGGTGCTCGCGTTTCTCGCGGCCGCACCGAGCTTTGCGCATATGTTGCAGGCCTTGCTCTGGCTGTCCTTCATTTACGGCATCTACAACGGCGCCATGATTCCCGCACTCACCGAACTCATGCCGGCGCATGTGCGAGTAGCGGGCTTTTCGCTCGCCTACAGCCTGGCGACGGCGATCTTTGGCGGTTTTACGCCGGTGATGTCCACCTGGCTGATCCATGTCACCGGCGACAAGGCGGCCCCAGGGTACTGGCTCGTTTTCGCCTCCACCTGCGCGCTGTTGGCGACGCTGTTCCTGTATCGCCGCCATGGCAACGCAGCGACTGCGACCGGCCTGGATGCTGCTGCGGGAGCGGCGAGATGATGCGGGCCATGTGGAAGAAATGGCTGGGTGCGATTGTCGCAACGGCCCTGCTGTCGTCGGCCGCAGGCGCGCAGGATCTGACCGTGATGACCTCCGGCGGCTTCACTGCCGCCTTCGACCGCCTGGCGCCGCAGTACAGCAGGCAGACCGGGGTGACGGTAACGACGCTGCACGGCCCTTCGATGGGCAAGACGCCGCAATCCATTCCCAGCCGGCTTGGCCGCGGCGAGCATGCCGACGTGGTGATCATGGTGGGCAGCGCTTTGCAGAAGCTGATCGATGCAGGAGTGGTGGACCCGGCATCGCGGGTGGAGCTGGCCGATTCCAGGATCGGCATGGTAGTGCGCAGCGGTGCACGCAAGCCCAAGATCGACAGCGTCGAGCAGTTCAAGCAGGCGCTGCTGCAGGCCGGTTCCGTCGCCTATTCCGACAGCGCCAGTGGCGTCTACATCGAAACCACGCTGTTCAAGCGGCTGCAGATCGAAGGCCCGATGATGGCCAAGAGCCACAAGATCGAGCGCATCCCGGTGGGCTCGGTAGTTGCCGACGGCAGCTACCAGCTCGGCTTCCAGCAGGTGGCCGAACTGCTTCCGGTGGCGGGCGTGGATTTTGTCGGCAAGATCCCCGAGCCGCTGCAGTCGATCACGCGCTATGCGGCGGGCGTGCCGGTCACTGCGGATCACCCCGACGCGGCCAAGCGCCTGCTTGCCTACCTGCAGTCGAGCGACGCGCAGGCGGTCGCGCGCGAGACCGGGTTGGATCCGGTCTCACCCTGAGCGCGCAGGCATCCGCCGCACCAGCTTCGCCAGTTCGAGCGCGGTGGGCGTCAGCGTACGTCCACGGCGTTTAAGGATTCCCACATTGCGCAGCACCTCCGGTTCGACCAGCGGCACCGCCGCCAGCACCGGATGCGGGCCGGACGGCATGGCGATCGAAGGAACGGCGGCAATGCCGACACCCGCCTCCACCAATCCCAGCAACGTGGTGACATGGCGGGTTTCGCAGATGCTCGGCCGGTCCGGCGTAAAGGCAGACAACGCCCGATCCAGCACCAGTCGATTACCCGATGTCTTGTCGAGCGTGATGTAGTCGTAGCCATACGCCTCCTGCCAGCTGACCTGTTCGCGCCCGGACAAGGGATGGTCCTGGCGGCAGGCGATCACATAACGCTCCTGCAGCAACGGTTCGAACTCGACCTCCGGCGCCAGGTTGCCGCTAAAGCTGACGCCGAAATCCGCTTCGCCGGAGGCCACCGCCGCACTGACGTGGCTGGCGCTGCCATCGAACAGCCTGATGCGGATCTTCGGAAACAGCTGGTGCAGCCCGTGGATCGCCTGAGGCATGAAGTAGTACGCCGCCGACGGCACGCACGCCACGGTCACCGTGCCCATCCTGCTGGACCCGGCATCGCCGATGCTCATCAGCGCCATATCCAGATCGTCGAGCATGCGCTCGACCTGCGGCATGAACGCCTGACCGACCGTGGTGAGCACCACCTTGCGCGTCGTGCGTTCGAACAACTTGACGTTCAACGCCGACTCGAGCTTGTCGATCCTGCGACTGAGTGCCGGCTGGGTGATCCGAATGTGTTCGGCAGCCCGACGAAAGCTGCCGTTTTCGGCAACCGCGCGGAATGCCTGAAGATCGTTGAGGTCGAATTTGATGGTCACGATGCCGCGGCTGCGATGGTCGATGGCGGTCGGCATAGCATAGACAGTTGCCCGTCGCGCTGCGCGCGCGCAGCCTGCGCGGCACGTGCGCGACGCGATCGACCACGAATGCACACGCCTGCCGCAGACACAGCAGATGCCTGCGCTCGCAGCGCCTTGTTCCAACATCGCAGCGATGCGCTGCAGCACGCTGGAATGCGGTTCCATCGTCGGCGGACGGACTGACCACACGCACACCGCCGCCGCGCAGTGCATCGACGCGACGCGCAGCGCTGCACTGACCTCGCCGACCTCGAAAGCGCGCTGCCGAACAGTCGCCTTGCTCAGCCCTCGCCTTCCGGCTCCAGCGCCTTGACCAGCACCGCCGCTTGGGTGCGGCTGTAGCAGTCCAGCTTTTTCAGGATGGCGGTGACATGCACCTTGACGGTGTTTTCGGCCAACCCCAGCTCGTGTGCGATCTGCTTGTTGAGCAGGCCATCGGCCAGGCTCAGCAAGACCCGGAACTGTTGCGGGGTGAGCTGGGCGAGTTTGGATGCCAGTTGCGCATCGGCCTCCGAGCGCTCGGCGGTCATCGGCGGAAACCAGGTGCCTCCCTCCAGTACGCTGGCCACGGCGGTGCCGATCGATTCGGCCGGGGTGGATTTGGGAATGAAGCCGGCCGCGCCGAATTGCTGCGCGCGCCGGATCACGCGGGGGTGATCGTTGGAGGAGATCACCACCACCGGGATGTCCGGATGCTCGCCACGCACGTGCAACAGCGCCGAGAACCCGCGTGCGCCCGGCATGGCCAGGTCCAGCAGCACCAGCTCGGCCTGCGGATGCGAGCGCAGCATCGCGCTCAACGTGGCGGCGCTGGAGGCCTCCACCACATCGGCCTGCGGCAAGGTCTGCTGCAGCACGTGGATCACGGCGGCACGGAACAGCGGGTGGTCGTCGGCGACGAGAATGGTGAGATCGGCCATGCGCCAAGTCTGGCACATGGGCGGTGTGCCGCAACTATCGCGGTGGCTGCGTGCTCGCGCGCCAGGCGTCCAGAAACTGCCGGCGCTTGAGTTTGTCCAGATACACCAGCAGGCCGGGGCCGAGCGGGATCGGGCGGAACGGCGGCTGCGCCGGACCGCCACGGCCACCGGCGGCCGGCAGGATCGGCAGCAGCCGCGCCTCGTGCGAGAGAACCTGCTGGCCGCGTGGCGACAGCAGGTAATCGAGAAAGCGGCGCGCTTCGGGTGCATGCGGCGCGCTCTTGGGAATCACCGCAGTCCGCAGCGCCACCAGGGTGTAATCCTGCGGCTGCACGATACCCAGCGGCGCGCCGGCATCGATGCGCGTCTGGGCGTAGGAACCGAGCACGTTGTAGGCCAGCAACAACTCGCCACGGCTGACGCGATCGAGCAAGGCACCGGTGCGTTCTTCCAGCTTGACCTGGTTTGCGCCCAACGCCGCGAGCAAGGCACCGGCGATGCTGCCCACCTGCCCGTCCTGGGTGGCGAACAGATAGCCCACGCCGCTGCGCTCCACATCGTACGTGCCGACCCGGCCACGCAGCGGCGCATCGGGCGCACGCAACAGGGCCAGCAATTGCCGACGCGTGCGCGGCACCCGCGCAGCATCGAGCTTGCGGGTGTTGTAGACGATCGCCACCGGCTCGTAGCTGATACCGAACACTTCGTGCCGCCATTGCGCCCATGCCGGCAGCGCTTCGGTCTGCACGGAACGATGTGTCAGCGCGTGGCCGTCGTTCACCAGTTTGGTCTGCAGATCCATGCTGGCGCTGATCAACATGTCCGCACGCGGCGCGCGCGGCTGCGGATGCAGATAGCCCTCGTAGATATCCCAGGCGATGATGTCTTCGTAGATCACCTCGGTGCCCGGATACAGGCGTTGGTAGTCCTGGATCACGGCACCGAACACGTCCAGATCGGTGGAGCCCTGCACGCGCAAATGCGCGCGCGCAGGTCCCTGCGCAGGAAACACACGCACATCGCCGGCTGCCGCCCAGGCGAGGCTGTGGGCGAACAGCAGGCACAGCAGGCACAGCAGGCACAGTACGCGGCTCACCGGGCACCTCCAGGAAAATGCAGCGAGGCGATCAGCCCGCCACCGACACGGTTGCTCAAGTCGATGCGCCCGCCATGCGCCTCGACCACACGTTTGACGATGGCCAGCCCCAACCCGGCGCCGCCGGCCGGTGCGTCCGGCCCACGCACGAAGCGCTCGAACACCCGCTCGGCCTCCGCCGCCGGAATACCCGGGCCGTGATCGGCGATGGTGACCACGTGATGGCTGCCATCGCTGGTCAGCGCCACCTGCACCGCAGCGCCGCCACCGTATTTGCAGGCGTTGTCGATCAGGTTCTTGAGCGCCTCGCGCAGCAGCAGCGCATCGCCGCGCAGCAGTGCCGGTTGCGGGTCGATCGCCAGTTGCACGCGTGGTGCCGCATCGCTGCGCGGCAGTGCGTCGTGCAGTGCCTGGTGCAGCACTTCGGCCAGATCCACGGTGGCGAAGCGCTGCAGATTGGCGCGGTGAATCACGCTGGCGTCGCTGAGCAATTGATTGAGCAGCCGGCTCATATGGCTGGCGTTGCGCTCGATCGCCACCAGGCTGCGTTGCATGTCGCGCGGGTCGTCGTCGTCCATCGCCAGCTGCGCCTGCGCACGTAATGCGGCCAACGGCGTGCGCATCTGGTGCGCGGCTTCGGCCATGAACGCGCGCAAGGTTTCGTTGCTGGACGACAGCCGCGCCATGAAGCGATTGAGCGCGGCCACCATCAGCTGCATTTCCTGCGGCGCCGGCACCGTGAGCGGCTTCAGATCGGACGGCTCGCGCCGCGACAGATCGCGCTCGATGCGCTGCAACGGGCGCAAGGCGCGATACACGCCCAGCCACACCAGGCCCAGCGCAAGCAGCGACAGCACGCCGATCGCCACCAAGGCATTGAGCACCACATCGCGTGCCACCGCGTCGCGCGCGCGGCGGGTCTGGCCCACCTGCACGCGCACTTCGCCCTGCCCGGACGCCGACGCCACCCGATGCATCACCACCGCAAACCGCACCAGCTCGCCGCTGTAGTACGCATCGAACAACAGCGGGCGCTCGTCGCGGGGAGACCGCTGCGGCAACGGCAAGTCGTCTTCGCCGGTGATGGTGTGCCCTTGCGCATCGAAGACGCGGTAGAACACGCGATCTTCCGGTGCCATGCCCAGCAGATCCAGCGAGGCATACGGTAGATCCACCTGCCAGTCGCCGCCGACCAACGCCACGCTGTCGATGATCGACAGCGCCGAAGACACCAGCAAATGATCGTAGGAACGATTGGCCGCCCGCTCGCCGTAGTCGCGCGCGGCGAAGAACAACACCACCGCGCCCAGCAGCGACAGGCTGCCCAGATACAGCAGCAGGGTGCGCCGGATCGATGGCGCCACCACCAGCGGCTCAGCCATCGACGCCTGGCTCCACCGGCGCATGCCGGTCGGCTTCTTCCAGTTTGTAGCCGGCGCCGCGCACGGTGACGATGCGCAACGGCGCGGCCGCCAATTTGCGACGTAACCGCCCGACATACAACTCGATCGCATTGGGCCCGGCATCGTCGTCGAAGCCGAACAAGCCGTTGCCGATCTCGTCCTTGCCCACCACATGGCCCAAGCGTCCGATCAGGATCTCGAACAAGCGGTACTCGCGATTGGGCAACTCGATCGGCACGCCGTCCAGCATCAACGTGTGCGCGGCGTTGTCGAACACGAAGCCGCCGAGCTGCACCACCTCGCTGGCCTGGCCGCGATTGCGCCGCAGCAGCACCCGGCAACGCGCCTCGAACTCGCGGAAGTCGAAGGGCTTGCCCAGGTAATCGTCGGCACCGACATCCAGCGCCTGCACACGGTCCTCGATGCCATCGCGCGCGGTGAGCATCAGCACCGGCGTGGTGTCGCCGCGCTCGCGCATCCCGGCCAGCACCCGCAGCCCATCCAGCTTGGGCAAGCCGATATCCAGCACCACCAGATCGAAGCTCTGATAACGCAGCACGCTGGCCGCCGCCAATCCATCGGACTGCCAATCCACCGCATGCCCGCTACGGCGCATGCGCCGCACGATGGCATCGGCGAGGTCGGCGTTGTCTTCGACTAGCAGCAGGCGCATGGGGCGGGGAATCGGGAATCGGGAATGGGGAATCGGAACAGCGCTTGGCTGCGGCCGGAAGGTAACAGGCCTCGCGGGCAAAAGCTCTTAACGCTCTTGCGATTCCCCATTCCCGACTCCCCATTCCCCAATCCCCGCCCCAACGACAGGTCCATGACAGCTTCACCGGTCTAGGCTGCTTCCAACGCGCCGCAGGGTAGTTCTGCGGTGCATCGCTGAACGTGATTCACACATGTACCTGGGAGGGTCTGTGAGCAACGACACTTTGCGTCTGCGCGTCTTCACTGCCTGCGCTGCGCTGTGCCTGGTACCGGCGGCGCAGGCCGCCGATGACGATGGTCCGGTCACTGCCGAGATAGGCGGGCGTGTGCATTGGGACTTCACCGTGTTCGACAACGACGAACGTGGTGCGCCCGAGCGCAACGACACCCAGTTCCGCCGCGTGTGGCTGGATGTGGCGGGCAAGTTCTACGGCTTCAACTACAAGGCCGAAGCGGAATTTGCCGGCCTGCAGTACGAGCCCGGCGGGCGCGGCATTCTGGCGCGCGATGTGTACATCGCCAAGAAGTTCTCCGCCGGTACCCTGACCGTGGGCCAGTTCAAGCAATACTTCTCGCTGGACGATCGCACCGGCTCCAACTACGGCCCGTTCCTGGAACGCGGCTATGCTTCGACCACACTGGCGCCGATCTATCGCAAGGCCATTTCCTGGCAGGCCAATCGCCCCGACGCCACCTGGTCCACGGCGGCCTACAGCCTGGAAAGCATCGACAATTCGTCCACCAAGGGCGGCGCGCTGGGCACCCGTCTGACCTTCGCTCCGGAAATGGGCGAGGCGCGGCTGCGCCATCTGGGCGTGTCGCTGGCGCACGAGCGTTATTCGCACCCGGGCAGTGGCGGCGCGGCGGCGCTGCTGATCCGTCCGCGTCCGGAAAACGACCTGGCCAACAACAGCCGCATCACGCTGGCGCGCTTTGCCGATGGCCGCGATACCGATTTCGACAAATGGTCGCTGGAATACGCCGAAGTGCTGGGACCGTGGTCGTGGCAAAGCGAATTCAGCGGCGGCCTGCTCGACGACGGCGCACAGCATGCCAAGGTGTTGGCCAGCTACGGGCTGGTCAGCTGGTTCGTGACCGGCGAGTCGCGCGGCTACGACCGCAAGACCGGGCGTTTCAGCCGCATCAAAACCCCCAATCATCCTACCGGCGCGTTCGAGCTGGCGCTGCGCTACGACTACATGCGCGGCGACCAGCATCTGGATGGCCAGCCCGATTTCATCAACGCCAGCACGCAATCGTGGACGTTGGGCGGCAACTGGTACTTCAAGCCGAACCTGCGCGTGATGCTCAACGTGATCGACAGCCGCAACCGCGACCGCATGGCCGATGCGGTGGTCGATCACACCCTGGCGGTGACCGGCCGGTTTCAGTACGACTTCTGATCCACATGCCTGAGGTTCCACCCTTGATGCATTACCGCAGCTGCATGACACCCGCCGCCGCGCGCTCCACTCTCCCCCTGCTGTACGCCTCAAAGGATTTGCCCGCATGCTGACCGCGCTCGGTTTCGGAATGGTGATCACCTTCATGTACCTGATCATGAGCAAGCGGCTGTCGCCGCTGGTGGCTCTGATCACGGTGCCGATCGTGTTCGCGCTGCTGGGCGGCTTCGGCACCGGCATCAACGAGATGATGCTCGACGGCATCAAGAAGATCGCGCCCACCGGCGTGATGCTGATGTTCGCCATCCTCTACTTCGGGGTGATGATCGACGCCGGCCTGTTCGATCCGCTGGTCGGCCGCATCCTGCGTCTGGTCAAGGGCGATCCGTTGAAGATCGTCATGGGCACGGCGATCCTGGCGATGCTGATCTCGCTCGATGGCGATGGCTCCACCACCTACATGATCACCGTATCGGCGATGCTGCCGCTGTATCAGCGTCTGGGCATGAATGCGCTCAACCTCACCTGCGTCACCATCCTCGCCAGCGGCGTGATGAATCTGACCCCCTGGGGCGGGCCCACCGCGCGCGCCGCCACCGCCCTGCATGTGGACCCGGCCGATGTGTTCGTCCCGTTGGTGCCGGCGATGGCGATGGCGATCATCGGCATCCTCGCGCTGGCCTGGTATCTGGGCATGCGCGAACGCCGTCGCCTGGGCGTGGTGCGCCTGCCCGCCGACGGCAACTGGCTGGACACCAGCATGCCCGAAGAAAGCGATGCGCTGCCGCGCGTGGAAGACACCGAGGACATGAAGCGGCCCAAGCTGCTGTGGGTGAACCTGATCCTGACCCTGGCGCTGATGGCCGCGCTGGTGGTCGGTGTGCTGCCGATGCCGGTGCTGTTCATGATCGGCTTTGCGCTGGCGCTGATGATCAACTACCCCAACCTGGCCGAGCAGCGCCGTCGCCTGGTCAATCACGCCGGCAACGTGTTGTCGGTGGTGTCGCTGATTTTCGCTGCAGGCATCTTCACCGGCATCCTGTCCAACACCGGCATGGTCGAAGCGATGTCGCGCAGCTTTCTGGCGGTGATCCCGGATAGCTGGGGCCCGTACCTGGCGGTGATCACGGCGATCGTCAGCATGCCGTTTACGTTCTTCATGTCCAACGACGCGTTCTATTTCGGCGTACTGCCGATCCTGTCCGAAGCGGCCGGGCACTACGGCATCACCCCGGTGGAAATGGCCCGCGCCTCGCTGGCCGGGCAACCGGTGCATCTGCTCAGCCCACTGGTGCCCTCGACCTATCTGCTGGTCGGCCTGGCCAAGGTCGATTTTGCCGACCATCAACGCTTCACGCTGAAGTGGGCGGTGCTGATTTCGCTGCTGATGCTGGCGGGCGGATTGTTGTTTGGCCTGTTTCCGCTGGCGCGCTGATCGCGCGCCGGGAATGGGGAATCGGGAGTGGGGAATCGCAAGGGCGGCGCTGTGCTGTCGTGTCGATTCCTGACTTCCACATGGACAACAGACACCGCAAGCGCGGCTCCTTGCTCCACCGATTCCCCACTCCCGATTCCCTATTCCCAACTCCGAAGGAGTTCACCCAATGACTCTCCGCATCGCATACGTCACCAGTGGCATGGGCAGTGTGGGTACCGCGATCTGCCAGAAGCTGGCGCGCAGCGGGCATACCGTGGTCGCCGGTTGCGGCCCCAATTCGCCGCGCAAGACCGCCTGGTTGCGTGAGCAGCGCGAACAAGGCTTCGAGTTCGTCGCCTCCGAAGGCAATGCCGCCGATTGGGATTCCACCGTGGCCGCCTTCGCCAAGGTCAAGGCCGAGGTCGGCGAGATCGATGTGCTAGTCAACAATGCCGGCGGCAGCCGCGATACCTTGTTCCGGCAAATGAGCCGCGACGACTGGAATGCGGTGATCGCCAGCAACCTGCACTCGCTGTTCAACATCACCAAGCAGGTCGTCGATGGCATGACGTCACGTGGCTGGGGGCGCATCGTCAATATCGGTTCGGTCAGCGCACACAAGGGCCAGATCGGGCAGATCAATTTTGCCACCGCCAAGGCAGCGATGCATGGTTTCAGTCGCGCGTTGGCGCAGGAAGTGGCCTCGCGCGGCGTCACCGTCAACACCATTTCGCCTGGCTATATCGCCAGCGCCTCGATCAGCAGTTTTCCGCCCGACGTGCTCGACCGCCTGGCCACCTCGGTACCGATACGCCGGCTCGGCAAGCCGGCCGAAGTCGCCGGGCTATGCGCCTGGCTCGCCTCCGATGAGGCCGCCTACGTGACCGGCGCCGACTACGCGGTCAATGGCGGCCTCTACATGGGCTAAGGCATGCGCCCGCCGACGTGGGCGCCACGCCATGCACGCATGCCGCTTGCCATCGCGTCGGAGATGGCGTTCGGCCCGGGCACGCAAGCGACCGCCACTGCGCGATCGACCCGCCCCAGCGCGAACTGATTACACTCGGTGTTTTCCGCATCGCGCTGCCATGGTCAAACCTTCAGAACGCGCCACACCGGCTGCCCGCCCGCAGATGGCCGACATCGCCCGCATGGCGGGCGTCTCCGAATCCACCGTGTCGCGCGCGTTGGCTGGCAGCCCGGTAGTGGCCGAGCGTACGCGCGCCTACATCAAGCAGATTGCCGCCGATGCCGGCTATCAGGTCGACCCGGTCGCACGCAGCCTGCGCGCCAAGCGCTCCAACACCGTGAGCGTTGCGGTGCCGATGATGCACGCACTGGATCAACCCCTGTCCGACCCGTTTCTGATGACCATGCTGGCGCTGCTGGCCGAAGAACTCACCGGGCGCGGCTACAGCATGCTGCTGTCCAAGCTGGACCGTCACCAGGACGGTTGGGTCGAACAGCTCGCGCGCGGCAGCCGCTCCGATGGCGTGATCGTGCTGGGGCAAAGTTCCGAACATGCCGCGCTCGACGAAGCTGCCCGCGACGGCCTGCCGATGGCGGTATGGGGCAGCCGCATCGACGGGCAGTCCTACATCAGCGTGGGCAGCAACAACTTCCAGGGCGGCGTGCTCGCCACCGAGCACCTGATCGCCAGCGGCCGCCGCCGCATCGCCTTCCTGGGCGACGATCAACTGCCCGAGGTGGCACCGCGCTTTGCCGGCTACCGCGATGCGCTGGAGCGGCACGGGCTGGAATTCGATACGCGCCTGCATGCGCGTAGTCACTTTCTCAGCGAAGATGCCTACCGCCTGACCCGCGCCATGCTCAAGAAAACCGATCCGCCGGACGGCCTGTTCGCCGCCTCCGACGTGATTGCGGTCGGAGCGATCCGCGCCCTGGTCGAAGCCGGCCACCGCGTCCCGCAGGACATCTCGCTGGTGGGCTTTGACGACATTCCGCTGGCCGCGTACAGCCAACCGCCGTTGACCACGGTACGGCAGGATCTCGGGCTGGCTGCACGCTTGCTGGTGGACCGGCTACTGGCGCTGATTGCCGGCGAGTCGGTGGAGTCGGTGGAAATGCAGGTGAAGCTGGTGGTGCGCGAATCGGCTTGAATCGGGAATCGGGAATCGGGAATCGGGAATCGGGAATCGTAAGAGCGTGCGTCCGGGGCCGGTTGCACGCAATCAATTGGTGCTGCCACGCGGCGTTTCTTGGCGCCGAGGTAGTGCGGCACCGCCCCGGCGGCTACGCCACCACGGCCTGGGGCTTGCGCACTCGCACGCACAACATCGCTACCGCTGCGGCCAGCATCAGCGCGCCGGCCAGGCGGATCACGTTGCGTGGGTCGCCGTGCAGCAGCGGCTCGTAGTACAGAGGCAAGGTCACGATCTGGATCAGCATCGGCAGCACGATGAACAGGTTGAACAGGCCCATGTACACGCCGGTGCGCTCGGGCGGAATGCTGTCGGCCAGCATCAGATACGGGTTGCCCATCATGCTGGCCCAGGCAAGCCCAATGCCGATCATCGGCACTAGCAACAACCAGCGATCCTGGATGCCCGGCAACACCCACATGCCGATGCCGGCCGCGACCAGGCAGGCCGCATGCGTGTACTTCGGGCCGAGGCGACGTACCACCGGCACCATCGCAAACGCCGCCAGAAACGCGACGAAGTTGTAGAACCCGCCGATCTGTCCATTGACCAGACCCGCCTCGCGAAAGCCATGCGAGTTGGCTTCGGTGGTGCCGAACAAGGTGGTCGACAGCGACAGCACGATGTATTGCCAATAGCTGAAGATCGCATACCACTGGAACAACATCACCGGCGCGAGCTGGCGCATGGTCGGTGGCATCGCGCGCAAGGCACTGTAGATTTCGCGCACCGTCGCTCCCAGGCCCGCCCCGGTCTGGCGCATGCGCGCGATCTCTGCCGGCGGAATCACCGGTTCGCGCACGCTGCGCGCAGTGAGCAGGATCGATGCCGCAGAAAACCCCGCACCGATCACGAACGCCGCGATGGTCACGTAGGGAATATGGTGGGCATTGGCGGCGTCCTGGTTTATGCCCATCCACACCAGCAAGGGCGGTGTGAGATAGGCCAGCGTCTGCGCCAGGCCGGTGAATGCGCTTTGGGTGAGATAGCCCAGCGGCCGCTGCGGCGGCGCCAATACATCGCTGACCAGCGCACGGTACGGCTCCATCGCCACATTGTTGGCCGCATCCAGCATCCACAACAGGCACACCGCCATCCACAGCGCGGTACTGAACGGCATCGCCAGCAGGCACAGGCTGCACACCAGTGCGCCCAGCACCATATAGGGCATGCGCCGGCCCCAACGGGTCACCGAACGGTCGCTCCACGCGCCCACGAACGGCTGCAACACCAGCCCGGTGATCGGCCCGGCCAGCCACAGGTACGGCAGGCTGGCGTGGTCGGCGCCCAGGTAGTTGTAGATCGGGCTCATATTGCTCTGCTGCAACCCGAAGCTGTATTGCACGCCGAAAAAGCCGGCGTTGAGCGCCAGGATGCGCGCAAAGGAGAGCGGTGGAGCGTTCGACGACATGCAAGGTCCTGAGCTTCGGTGCGGCTATCAGTGGCCGCAGCGCACTGTACGCTGACGTCTTTGCAATCGATTGTAACGCTGCGGCGCAACACGCTTATGATTTTCAAATAACGCAACAAATGCTGAGCTAAATGCTGCAATGCGGGATTGCAATCGATTGTAGTGCAGCGTATTACTGCGCTCGCACTGCAGGCCCCACGGCCATTCCCTGGGAGGGGACGATGCAGGCGTCGGCACACCACCATCCGTGAGAGAGAGAATCGCGATGTCCACCTTGCACACCCTGCGCTTGCACGCCCTGGCCTGCGCGGTCGTTTCCTGCCTGTGCGCGCCAGCCGCGCTGGCCCAGGACGCCACTGCCGCACCCACCACTCCGCCGGCTGCCGACAGCGCTGCGGTCAACCTGGATTCGGTGTTCGTCACCGGCACCTCCACCGCCACCACCAAGCTCAAGTCCAGCGTCTCGGTCAGCACCGTCGGCGCCGAGGCGATCGAACAATCGGCGCCGCGCAGCACCGCCGAGATCTTCCGCAACATTCCCGGCATCCGCTCCGAATCCAGCGGCGGCGAAGGAAACGCCAACATCGCCGTGCGCGGCCTGCCGGTCGCCTCCGGCGGCGCCAAGTTCCTGCAGCTGCAGGAAGACGGCCTGCCGGTGATGGAGTTCGGCGATATCGCCTTCGGCAACTCCGACATCTTCCTGCGGTCGGATTTCACGCTCGACCGCATCGAAGCCATTCGCGGCGGCTCGGCCTCGACGTTCACCAGCAACGCGCCCGGCGGCATCATCAACTTCATCAGCAAGACCGGCGACACCGCAGGCGGCAGCGTCGGCGTGAGCCGCGGCCTGGATTACGACAACACGCGCGTGGACTTCAACTACGGCGCACCGTTTGCCGAGCACTGGCAGTTCAACATCGGCGGCTTCTTCCGCCAGGGCGATGGCGTGCGCGACGCCGGTTACACCACCGACAAGGGCGGCCAGCTCAAGGCCAACCTCACCCGTCTGTTCGACAACGGCTACGTGCGCCTGTACGGCAAATACCTCAACGACCGCGCCGCCGGTTATCTGCCGGTGCCGACCTCGGTGCGCGGCCGCGATGGCGCGCCGGACCTGGGCGGCTTTGCCGGCTTCGATCCGGGCAACGACACGCTGTACAGCCGCAACTTCCGCACCGATGTCGGTCTGGATGGCAACAATCAGCCACGCCGCACCGACCTGGGCGACGGCATGCATCCGATCTCGCGCACCATCGGCGCCGAGGCCTGGTTCGACCTGGGGAACGGTTGGAACCTGAGCGAGAAATTCCGCGTCGCCGACAACAGCGGCCGCTTCGTCAGCCCGTTCCCGGCCGAGGTCACCGATGCGGCCACGCTCGCCGCATCCATCGGTGGTGCCGGCGCGCAACTGGTGCAGGCCAGCGGCCCCGACGCCGGCCAGGCCTACACCGGCAATGCGATCCGCACACATCTGTTCAACGTGGCGATCAACGACCTGGGCAACGTCACCAACGACCTCAGCGTTTCGCGCGCATTCGGCGGCGACGACCGCACGCTCACCCTGCGCATGGGCTATTACAGCTCGCGCCAGACCATCGACATGGACTGGACCTGGAACTCCTACGTGCAGACCCTGGGCCGCGACTCGCGCCTGCTCAACGTCGTCGATGCCGGCGGCGCCGCGTTGTCGCAGAACGGCCTGTACGCCTATGGCGTGCCGTTCTGGGGCGACTGCTGCAATACCCGCAGCTACGACGTGCGTTACGACGTCAACGCACCGTACGTCGCGCTCACCTTCGACAGCGGCAAGTTCAGCCTCGACGGTAGCCTGCGCTACGACATGGGTGATGCGCGCGGCACGTACGCCGGCACCGCGATCGCGCAGAACCTGGACGTCAACGGCGACGGCGTGATCCAGCCGGTGGAGCAGAACGTGGCCACCGTCGATCTCGCCAACCCGAAGCCGGTGGACTACGACTGGAATTATCTGTCGTATTCGTTGGGCGGCAACTATCTGATCAACGACGACCTGGGTGCGTTTGCACGTATCAGCCGTGGCGCACGCGCCAATGCCGACCGTTTGTTGTTCGGCGTGATCCGCGACGATGGTTCGGTGTCCTCCGATGAAGGCGTCAACGTGGTCCGCCAGGCCGAAGCCGGCTTGAAGTGGCGCCGCGACGGCTTGAGCCTGTTCGCTACCGCGTTCTCCGCACGCACCGAGGAACAGAACTTCGAAGTCACCAGCCAGCGCTTCTTCAACCGCAGCTACAAGGCGCACGGCGTGGAGTTGGAAGCCAGCTATCGCTACGAGGGCTTCACCGTCAACGGCGGCCTGACCTGGACCGACGCGGAGATTTCCAAGGACCAGATCACCCCGGAAAACACCGGCAATGTGCCGCGTCGCCAGGCCGATGTCGTCTGGCAGCTCACCCCGAGTTATCGTGGCGATGGCTACCAGTTCGGCGTGAACCTGATCGGCACCACCGATGCCTACACGCAGGATTCCAACCAGCTGAAAATGCCGGGCTACACGCAGGTGAACCTGTTCGGCGACTACCGCGTGACCGATGCGCTGACCGTGGCGCTCAACGTCAACAATCTGTTCAATACATTCGGCCTGACCGAAGCAGAGGAAGCCACGATTCCTGCCAACGGCATCATCCGCGCGCGCTCGATTGCCGGCCGCACCACCAGCATCAGCCTGCGTTACGACTTCTAAGGACCCCTCGCCCCGCCCAAGAGCGACCAGCAATACGCCTGCGCGGCCGTCAGGCAGGCGCAGCCGGTGCAAGGAATCGGCGTGTATCGTTCGTACACGTCGGTTCCTTCGCGCCGTCCGCACCCACCTGACGACCGCTCGCTCCGTTTTGTTAGCCGCTTCAAGCCCGGCCCTTGCCAATGACCGCCTCCCCCATCGATTTCACTGCATTGCGCGCGGCCTTTGCCGCGCCATTGGATGCGCAGCGTGCAAGCGCGCTGCTGACGCGCTTCGACCGGCATGCACCGCGTCTGCTGGATGCGTTGCACATGCTGTATGGACAGCGCCCCGACTATGCGTCCTGGCTGACGCAATGGCTGGGCGCGCTCGGCACGCGCGCCCAGCAGCGCTCATCTGCACTGCAACAGCTCGACACGACGCGGCAGGCCGGCTGGTTCGGTCAACAACACATGCTGGGCTACAGCGCCTACGTGGACCGCTTCGCCGGCACCTTGCAAGGCGTGGCTGCGCGCGTGCCGTATCTGCAGGAGCTGGGCGTGCGCTATCTGCACCTGCTGCCGTTCCTGCGTGCGCGCGCCGGCGACAACGATGGCGGCTTTGCGGTCAGCGATTACGGCCAGGTCGAACCGAGCCTGGGCAGCAACGACGATCTCATCGCGCTCACCACGCGCCTGCGCGAGGCGGGCATCAGCCTGTGCGCGGATTTCGTACTCAACCATACCGCCGACGATCACGCCTGGGCACAGGCAGCACGCGCAGGCGATGCGCGCTATCTGGACTACTACCACCACTTCGCCGATCGCACCCTGCCCGACCGTTACGAGGCCACGCTGGGCCAGGTCTTCCCGCATACCGCACCCGGCAACTTCACCTGGGTGGACGCCACCGCGCAGTGGATGTGGACCACGTTCTATCCGTATCAATGGGATCTGAACTGGAGCAACCCGGCGGTGTTCGGCGAGATGGCGCTGGCGATGCTGCAGCTGGCCAATCTGGGTGTGGAAGCCTTCCGCCTGGATTCCACCGCGTATCTGTGGAAGCGCACCGGCACCGACTGCATGAACCAGCCCGAGGCGCACACCTTGCTGGTGGCGCTGCGCGCGGTCACCGATATCGTCGCACCGTCGGTGGTGATGAAGGCCGAAGCCATCGTGCCGATGACGCAGCTGCCGCCCTACTTCGGCAGCGATGCGGATCGAGGACACGAATGCCACCTGGCTTATCACAGCACGCTGATGGCGGCCGGTTGGTCGGCATTGGCGCTGCAACGCGGCGATATCCTGCATAACGTCATCGCGCATAGCCCAACGCTGCCGCCCAATTGCGCGTGGCTGAGCTATGTCCGCTGCCATGACGACATCGGCTGGAATGTGCTGCAACACGAAGCGGCCGGCACTGCGGAGCAGCCGCCGTTCGCGTTGCGCGATGTGGCGCGTTTCTACGCCAACGACGTGCCAGGCAGTTATGCGCGCGGGGAGAGCTTCCAAAGCAGCGGCGACGGCGTGCACGGCACCAACGGCATGACCGCCGCGCTTGCCGGCATTCAAGCCGCCCACGCGGCCGGCGATGCGGCGGCATTGGCGACGGCGGTGGATCGCCTGGTGCTGCTCTATGCCATCGCATTGGCGATGCCAGGCGTCCCGTTGATCTACATGGGCGACGAACTCGCCCTGCCAAACGACAACAGCTATCGCAACGACCCGCTACGCCGACACGAAGGTCGGTGGCTGCATCGCCCGGCGATGGATTGGCAGATCGCCGCACAACGCGAGAATGCAGAAAGTGTGAGCGGCAAGGTCTATCGCCGCCTGCATGCATTGATCCAGCAACGCGCCGTACTTCCCGCGCTGGCGGCAGATCAAGCAGTGGGAAGCCTCGCGTTGAGCGACTCACGTCTGTTCGCATTGACGCGTGGCGACCGCTTTATCGCCGTGCACAACTTCAGCGACCGCGCATTGCAAGCACAGCTTCCGATCGGCGCACAGACGCAATGGAAGTTCAGTGCAGCCACGCAATGCGCGACCTCACGCGATGGCGGCGACATCGCGACCGAACCGCTGAGCGCAGGTACACACCTGCAGCTTCCCGCTTACGCAGTGCGATGGCTGGAGCGTTGCTGACCGCAAGCCACAAGCGGACGAACGCACCGGTTTGGTCAAGCCCGGATCGCATCCAGAGCGCGTTTTCCTGTCTGCGAACCTGTTCCAGCCTGCGAACTGACCGCCTCTTGCTTACAAACCGACGGCGCCCATTCTGCAGGCTGAGCTCCCTTCCCCCGCCTGCGGGGGAAGGTGCCCGACAGGGCGGATGGGGGCAGACCCGTCAAGCTCCCAGACTACGAAACGACTTCGCGTCAGCCTACTGCAGGCCGGCTGATCTGCGGCCTGGCTGCAGGGCCCTTGCCCGCCCAGCGTCGCGGGACACGCTGCAAGTACGTCCTTGTAAGCTCTTACGCGGCATCCATGCCGCGTAAGGTCCCGCGACGCTGGGCGGGCAAGGACCAGTCAAGATGGTCGGCATGCATGGGTTTAAACACAGCAACCAGCGGAGTCTCTGGTGCGGTGTCCTCGCCGCTTGCGGGACCGTGTGGCGGCATGGATGCCGCCACCGAGCCCCCAGGGACGGGTTCACGGCGTGTCCCGCGAGCGGTGAGGGCACCGCGCATTCGACCCACTCAGTGTTTGATCTGGACTTCTGACTGCATCCACCAAGATACGGCCGACAAACCACTGCACTCACTGACAGGCGCTCGCCAGGTTTTGTTAGCTGCTCTAAAACCGAAACGCGATCCGCCCAGCTAGCACCCAACATGGGTGTACCCAATGGGTGTACCCACTCCCCCCTTCAACCGCCCATTCCTCAGCGCGCAAGCAACGCCAACAGCGCCTCGGCAGCCTTCTCCGACGACGCCGGATTCTGGCCGGTGACCAACGTGCCATCGGTGACCACATGCACGCCCCAGTCCGCACCCTTTTCGTAGCGGCCGCCGAGTTCGGTCAACACATCCTCGACCAGGAACGGCACGATCTTGGTCAGGCCAACGCCGTCTTCTTCGCCATTGGTGAAGCCGGTGACGCGGCGACCATTGACCAGCGGCTTGCCATCGCTACCCTTGACGCGACGCAGGGCGCCCGGCGCGTGACAGACCAAGCCATGCGGCTTGTTTGCAGCGGCAAATGCTTCGATCAGCGCGATCGAGTGCGCGTCTTCAGCCAGATCCCACAACGGGCCATGGCCACCGGGGTAGAACACCGCATCGAAGTCGTCGGCCTTGACGTCCGCCAGGCGGTGCGTGCTGGACAGTGCCTGCTGCGCATCGACGTCCTGCTTGAAACGCTTGGTGGCCTCTGTCTGAGCGTCGGGCTCGTCGCTCTTGGGGTCCAGCGGCGGCTGGCCGCCCTTGGGCGACACCAGGGTGATCTGCGCGCCTGCATCCTTGAAGACGTAATACGGCGCGGCGAATTCCTCCAGCCAGAAACCGGTCTTCTTGCCGGTATCGCCCAGCTGATCGTGGGAAGTGAGCACCATCAGGATGTTCATCGCATTGCCTCGTGTCATGGCCCATCTTGGGCAAGGCGAGCAGTGTCCGGCTCAACCCGTTGCAGCCTCGTGTAGAACGCGTGGGCACGATGCATACGATTCAGCGGCACCTTGCATGAGACCCGCAATCGCGATCACAACGCAGTCACATTAAACATCCGCATGTCACGTGCGATGACCACGCTACGTCGTGCAGCCGCACCTGGCGGGCGACTGCAGTTGAAGATCTGCCAGCGATGCTCAGACATTCATCGCAGGTGGCTGCAGCTGATCCATGCGAATGCGGTTGGCGAACAACGAGAACGCCAGCATGCCGGCCAGTCCACTGACCCGGCTCACCCAGGGCGGCAACCAGCGCGGTGCGACCAGCACACCACTCTCGAACAACGGCGCAAGGCGCGCCACATCACCCAACGCCATCTTGCCGGCGAACAGATAACGGCACAGCTGCAGCTGGTCGCGCTGCAAGGCATGCCGGAAGAACGTATGCACCGCCACCAGCCCGCGCAGGTACACCGTGTCCTTGGTGAAGGCACCGCCGCCGTGGGTCGGCACGCCGCGGAATACGCGCTGCGCCGAGGAAAAGCTTTCCGCCGCGCTCTGCCCGCCTGCGGTGAAATAGCGGAACACCTCGATGAAGTCCGCACCCGAGCGCGCCATCGCGATCGCTTCGATGCGCAGGCTGATGCGCTTCATGCGTTCGATATCGATGCTGCCGGTGATCTGCTCGGCAAAGGTCGCCAGGCCTTCCTGGGTCGCGGTGGTCCGCGGCGAGGAAATGCCCAGGCTGGGCAGGTGCACCTGCGCGCGCCCGTTGAGCGCGGTCAGCGAATGCACCAGTGCCTCGTGGTGGAACAACTGCGCGCGGTCGTAATCGCTGAAGGTGGCACCGCTGCGCAGGCGGATGCGATGCGCGCCGGCCGCCGCCTTGGCGAGCAGATCGGGGTCCAGCGTGACGGTGATGACGCGCCCTTCGAAGAACGCATCCAGATCGTTCTGCAGCTGCATGCGCAAGGCGGTCGCGGAGACAGGCACCTGCTCTTCGGGCGCCAGCAGTTCGCGGTCCAGCTCCTGCGCAATCTGGATGAAATGCCGCGCCGCCTCGCGCGTGCTCGGGCCGTTGCCCGGCATCGGGTCGTCGGGCACGCCGAACAGCTGCGCCGAGTAATCGCTGACTGCGGGAGTGCCCAGCGATTCCAGCAAGCCGGCGGCCAGGCTCCAGCTATGCGTCGAATCGATCAGGTACGCACCCAGCGGATGATGCGGGTCGGCGTCCTTGGCGATGGCCGCCAGCTCGCGCCGGGTGTCGCCGAAATCCAGCGCCGGGTACTCCACCTGCGGCAACTCCGGCTGCCCACGCGCCACGCTCTGCAGGAACGGCTCCTGCAGCGAGCGCGGCCAGCTGGCCAGCGCAAGCAGGCGCACACCGCGTACGGCCTTGACCAGGCGCGCATCCAGCGTCGCGTGGTGGACGATGTCTGGAGGCCCCTTGCGCGCTGGCATCAGCGCCGTCCGGTGCGATCGACGCTGGCAGGCCGCCGGCCAGATCCCTTGCCACGATTGTTCTGCGCCAGGCGCGTGGCGAGCTTTTCGGCCGCTGCGGCCACTTCCACGCGCAGCTTCATGTAGTTGGCCACCCGCTCCGGATCCAGCGTATCGGCCTCGATCGCCGCACGCACCGCGCAGCCGGGCTCGGCGATATGTGCGCAATCGTTGAAGCGGCATTGCGCTGCCAATGCCTCCACATCGGAGAAACCGCCCTCGGCCAGGTCTTCCTCGCCGGTGGGCTTGAGCTCGCGCATGCCGGGCGTATCGATCAGGCAGGCACCGGACGGCAACGGAATCAACGCACGGTGGGTGGTGGTATGCCGGCCGCGCGAATCGTTCTCTCGCACCGCATTGGTCTTCATTCGCTCCGTGCCGAGCAAGGTATTGGTCAGCGTCGACTTGCCGGCTCCCGACGAGCCCACCAGCACCGCGGTGCGGCCGTCGCCCAGCCACGGCCGCAACGCGGCCACGCTCTCGGGATCCTTGGCATTGACCGCGCGCAGCGGGATGTTCTGCGCCTCCAGCTCCTCCAGCACCGCCAACGCATCCTCGGCGTACTCGGTCTGGTCGGCCTTGGTCAGCACCACCACCGGCTCGGCACCGCCACCACCCACCAGCAACAGATAGCGCTCGATGCGGCGCGGATTGAAGTCCGCATCCAGCCCGCACACGATAAACACCGTATCGATATTGGCCGCGATCACCTGCTGATGGTAATGCTCGCCGGCCGCACCGCGCTTGATCGAGGTGCGCCGCGGCAGCAAGGTCACGATGCGCTTGCCCTCCATCAGCACCCAATCGCCCACCGCCGCCCGCTCATGGCTGGGAAACCGCGGCCGCTGCCACTCCGGCAACGACTCCGCCTTGAGACTGGCCTCCGGCGTATCGGCCACCACATAGCCGGTGCGGTGCTGCTCCACCACCCGCGCCGGCATGGCCTGTGGATGCGCGGCGAAAAGAGCCTGCCAGGCCGGGTCCTCGGCAGGGCCAGGCCAGGGCCAGCCGATGGATTGGAGGGTGGGGTAATCGGGGGACACATTGCTCATGGGACGATTCTAGCCGGCTGGCTGCAGCAGCTTGTGCAATAGCACTCCGCGCAAGGCTTCAAGCGCCTCTTGACATCGTTGCCGATGCAAGCATGTCCGCCTGTCATATTTCCGCTACCATGCCAAGACTCACGCCTACAACCGGCCCGTCGCATGTCCACTGCCCCGCAAAAGCCGCTCGCCATCCGCGAGCGTCTGTCCGAAGTCCGCTACGAAATTCGGGGCGAACTGGCGCGGCGAGCGCGGGAGCTGGAGGCGCAGGGCCGCAAGCTGATCAAGCTCAACATCGGTAACCCGGGCGCGTTCGGGTTCCGGGCACCGGAGCATCTGCAGCGCGCGATCGCCGACGACATGGGCCGCACCGATCCGTACACCCATCAGCAAGGCCTGCCGGAAGCGCGCGAGGCGATCGCCAGCGCGTATGCGCGGCGCCAGCACCCGGACGCGCACCCGGACCGCATTTTCATCGGCAACGGCGTCAGCGAGCTGATCGATCTGTCGCTGCGGGCGCTGCTCAACCCCGGCGACGAAGTGCTGGTGCCCTCGCCCGACTACCCGCTGTGGTCGGCGGCAACCATCCTCAACGATGGCCGCCCGGTGTATTACCGCTGCGCGCCGGAGAACGGCTTCCAGCCGGACCCGGTGGAAATCGAGACGCTGGTGTCCTCGCGCACCCGCGCCATCGTGCTGATCAATCCGAACAATCCCAGCGGCGCCAGTTATTCGCGCGAGTTGCTGGAGCGCATCGTGGCCATCGCCAGCAAGCACAATCTGTTGCTGATGGTCGATGAGATCTACGACCAGGTGCTCTACGACGATGCCGCCTTCGTGCCGGTCGCGCCGCTGGCCGGTGCGCATCCGTGCATCACCTTCAGCGGGCTGAGCAAGGTGCACCGCGCCTGCGGCTGGCGCGTGGGCTGGGCGCTGCTGTCGGGCGAACAGTCGCGCATCAACGACCTGCGTAACGCGATGGACCTGCTTGGCGCCTTGCGCCTATGCGCCAATGTGCCGGGCCAGTACGCCATCGATGCGGCGGTCAACGGGCCGGACACTATTTCCGCGTTGTGCGCGCCCGGTGGCCGCTTGTACGAAACCCGCCGTGCGGTGATCGAGGCCTGTGCGGCCAGCGAGCATCTGCAGCTGGTGGCACCGGCCGGGGCGCTGTACGCATTCCCGGCGGTGGTCGGCGCGGCCGCGCGCAATTTCGACGATCACGCGTTCGCGTTGGATCTGATGAACGAGGAAGGCGTGCTGGTGGTGCCGGGTTCGAGCTTCAATGTGCCGTACCGCCATCACTTCCGCGTGACCTTGATGCCGGAAGCAGCCGTCATGCGCGATGTGTTTGCGCGCATCGACCGTGCACTGGCACGCCGTGCGGAAGCCGTGACCAAGGTGGTACCACTCAAGTCGCGCAGCGTCGCTTGATGGCGGCGCTTGGTACGCCGCTGCGCTATCTGGCGCTGGGCGACTCCTACACCATCGGCGAAGGCGTTGCCCCCGCGCAGCGCTGGCCGATGCAGTTGGTCGATGGCCTGCGTGCCCACGGTTGGAACGTGGCGCCACCGCAAATCATCGCCACCACGGGCTGGACTACCGACGAATTGCAGGCCGGTATCGATGCGGCCGCACCGCAGGGGCCGTTCGATCTGGTGAGCCTGCTGATCGGCGTCAACAACCAATACCGCGGGCGCTCACTGGATGAGTACCGCACCCAGTTCGATGCCCTCTTGCAGCGCGCGATCGCCTTTGCCGACGGCCATGCCGCGCGCGTGCTGGTGCTCTCCATCCCCGATTGGGCGCTGACCCCGTTCGCGCATGCGCAAGGCGGCGATGCAGCGCTGATCGCTGCACAGATCGACGCCTTCAACAGTGTGGCGGCAGAACGTTGCGCAGCGCGCGCCGTGCGGTTTGTCGACATCACCGCCACCAGCCGCGATGGCGGTGACGCCGTCGACATGCTGGTCGACGATGGTCTGCACCCCTCAGGTGCGATGTACGCGCGGTGGACAGCGGTCGCGCTGCCTGCTGCGCGCGATGCGCTGGGCGCTGTCGGTACGCTTGAGACGAGGCATGAGACCCTATGAAACTCGGTATTTCGGAAGCATTCCGAAGATACGGAGCAACGCTCAAGAACGTTAACTGGTCCGTCAGCTCGTGGACGGACGAAAGAACTTTGGTGGTGAGTCTCTGGGACCATCACCATCTCAAAAATTATGGCGTGGGAATTCTGGCATTCGGGGACCAATTTGATCGTTGGTCCGGGCCGGGCAACACTGAATTTCGTGCCAACGTGACCCGCGCTTATGAACAAGAATCGACGGTCCGCCTGGTCCTCGCTCGTGCTCTGGAACCGGACCGCGTCCAACGGGGCGAGGATGGCAGCAAAATCCCAAAAACGTTCGCTGTCCGCGATGACGTGATCGGCCGGGTAGCGAATATCAGCGGAGAGACCTATGTCATCGAGTTCCGCAGACCAGCAAGCCAAGCGCTCTCAAACGCTGAATAACCAGAGAAATGACGCTGAATCTTTGTCGCATTTCCGCCACATGCGACAGCGTTGAGTTGGGGAGAGACAACGACATCTGCGGCCGATGCTGCCAGTGCTTGGCACCCCGATATTTCCTGAAATAGCGCAGTCGAGCCTGGACCAGTGACGCGACCCACCCAACCGGCCCTACCCCAATCAGCCCGACAAGCCCTAAGCTAGCCGCGCAGCACGCCTGATTGCCAAGGAACGACATTGCACAGCACCGCCACCCAACCGATGAGCCGCGCGCAGGCGCTGGCGATCGCACGCGCTTTTTTGCCCAAGCATCCGCTCGGCAACCGCTACGATTACTACTACACGCAGGCCAAGCTGCGCACCGACCCGTTGTACCCCGGTGTGCTGGCCGAGCTGCGCAGTACCACTGCGCCGGTCCTGGATCTGGGCTGCGGGCTGGGCTTGCTGGCGCATGCATTACGCGCAGACGGCCAGGCGCTGACGTATCACGGCGTGGATGTGGATGCGTCCAAGATCCGCCGCGCGCAGCACATCGCGCAACGCTCGAATTTGGGCGATACCAAGTTCGAAGTGGTCGATCTGAGCATCGCGTGGCCGCAGCATCAGGGCAGCGTCACCATCCTGGATGTGCTGCAGTATCTGCAGTCGGACATGCAGGCCAGTCTGCTGCGCAGCGTGGCGCAGATGCTCACACCCGGCGCCAAACTGGTCATTCGCAGTGCATTGGGCGATGCCAGCAGCCGTGGCCGCACCAGCCGCGTCACCGACGTGCTGGCGCACCTGAGCGGCTGGATGCAGCGCATGCCGCGTAGCTATCCCACTCGCGACAGCCTGCAGGCACATCTCGAAGCCGCCGGCCTACGCGCGACGTTTGCGCCGCTGTATGGCAACACGCCGTTCAACAACTGGTTGATCGTGGCCGAGCCGCGCTGAGCCGCTGCGCGAAGCGCTTTGTTCGATTGGGAGCGGCTAACAAAACGTAGCGAGCAGTCTTCAGGCGGGTGCGGACGGCGCGGAGGAACCGGTGTGTACGCGTGGTACATGCTGCACCCAGCACCGGCCGCGCAGTCGTTCTAACAGCCGCTCTTGACGTTATGTAGATGGTCCCAAGCTGCGTTGGTCGAGTGCGGCGCCCTCACCGCTCGCGGGACACGCCGTAAATCCGTCCGTGGAGGCTCGGTGGCGGCATCCATGCCGCCACACGGTCCCGCAATCGGTGAGGACACCGCACCAGAGAGTTCGCTGGTTGCTTTGTTGAAAGCCATGCACACCGACCATCTCGACCGTCCCTTGCCCGCCCACCGTCGCAGACCTTTTGCGGCATGGATGCCGCCAGCGGCTGGCGCCTTGAGCAAAATCAGAACTTCCAGGACACCGTCAGCTCCACATCGCGCGGGTCGCCGTAGATCAGCTGACTCTGGTAGACGATGTTGGCGTAATACGTGCGATCGAACAGATTGCGCACGTTGAGTTGCGCCGACCACGCCTGGTTGATGTCGTAACGCGCCATTGCGTTGGCCAACACCACGCTGCCCTGATTCAAACGCACGGTATTGCCCTGCGGTCCGGCCATCAATTCGTGGATCGCCGACTGCCAGCTCAGGCCACCACCAACGCGCCACGGGCCGGTCTGCCAGCTGGTGAACAGCGTGGCTTCGCGACGCGGGCTGGTTGGGTTCACATCGACGCCGCTGGCATCGTTGGCATCGAACTGGGCAAAACCAAAGGCAATGCGCCATTGCTCGGAGAGCTCGCCATCGAGCTGGAATTCCACACCCTGGCTGACCGTACCCTTCGCCGCCACGTACGCCTGATCGGTGGTACCAGGCACCAGCTGACCCGGGTCGTTGACCGCCAGGTTGTCCTGCTCGATACGGAACAGCGCCAGCGCCGCATTGAGCTGGCCGCCGAGGTATTGCCCCTTCGCACCGATCTCGTAGCTATTGCCTTCCAGCGGAGCGATGGTGCGCCCGCTGCGGTCGCGATTGTTCTGCGGTTTGAAGATGCCGGTGTAGCTGGCGTAGAGCGAATGGTGGTCGTCCACATCGAAGATCAGGCCGGCGTAGGGCGTGGTCCGGCCGCGGCGTTCATAGGTGTTGGCCGGCAACAGTTGATCGGTGTTCTTCCAGTCGGTGACGCGTGCGCCGATGATGGCCTTGAGCGAATCGGTCAGGTTGAAACGGCCTGCCGCGTAGGCGGCCACCTGGCGCACATCGCGCTCTTCGCCTTTCGCCAATGCGGTCCATTGCGGCTGCGCCATGGTGCCGGTCCAGGCGTACACGCTCTCGGCAGTCAGGGGCTGCAGCGGTGCGTTGGACCAGCTGCGCACGTTGCGGTTCATCCAGGTGGCGCCGGCCACCACTTCATGCTCGCGGCCCCACAGCTGCAGCGGCATCCTGAGGTAGGCATCCAGACTATTTTGCGCATTGAGCGCGGGGTAGCGCCCGCCAGAATTGCTTTCAAGGCCCAAGCCGGTGTCCCTGTCCGGATAGTCCAGGTAGCCGAACAGCACCGATTTCCAATCGGCTTCGAAGCGCTGATGCGAATACTCCACATGCAGCTGCGCACCGTTGTCGAAGCGATGGGTCAGCCCGGCGAAGGCATTGGTGGTATCGGCCACGCCGCGCGCCCAGCGCGGAGTGAACGAATCCGAGCGCGCGAAATCGGTGCGACCGCCATCGCTGAAGTAAGCCGGCACACCGCCCCAAGTGGTGCCCCGGCCGTCGTTGCGTTGCTTGTTGATGCCGATGTAGCCACTGGTGGCATCGCTGAAATCGGCATCGACGATGCCGTAGAACAGCGACGACTGCTTGCTGTAGTAATCGCGGAACGACTGCTTGTCTTCATAGCTGGCCACCACGCGGCCACGCACGTTGCCGGCGGCATTCAATGGCGACTGCAGATCGACAGTGCCGCGATAGCGGTCCCAACGCCCAGCCGACAGATCGACCCGGCCAGTGAACACATCGCTGTTGGCATGTTTGCGTACCAGGTCGATGGAGGCGGCCGGGCTGCCCGCGCCGGAGGTAAGGCCATTAGCGCCCCGGACGATCTCGACCCGGTCGTAGATGGCCATGTTCTGCTGCACATCGCCGGTGTAATCGACGGGAATGCCATCGATGCGGTAGTAGTCCACCTCGAAGCCGCGCGCACTGATGTAGGTGCGCTCGGTGTCCCAGGTCGGCGAGTTGAAACCGGCCACGGTATCGGTCACGTCCTGCAGCGATTGCAGATTGCGGTCGGCGATCTGCTGGCGGGTCACCACCACCACCGACTGCGGGGTGTCGCGCAGCGACAGCTCCAGCTTGGTCGAACTGCGCGCGACATCGGCCGTGTAGGAGTCGGTGCCTTCGGTGGCGGCGCCGCGATGCGCCTCGATCTGCAGGCGGTCCAGATCGACCGGATCGCGCGCGCTCGACTGCGCCATCACAGACAACGGCCATGCACAGGCCAGGGCCAGCAAGGAGTACGACAGACGGGCGGGCGACGGGCGGAAATCCGCACGCACAACAGCGCGCGCAGGGACGATGCGATAGGACATGGGGTCAGCCTCAAGAGCAAAAATAATGCCGTCGGTGACGGCTGGTGAGGCTGGCGTGGCAGCGCCATGAACAGGCGCGCACCATTTGCTGGCTGGGGCGCATGTTCGATCCACGTTAAATCGCTGTCAATACATGCGTGGATTACAGGTTCGGTCGACCCTCGATCATTTCCAGCCATGTTGCACGCGGCAACGACCACACAGGCAGACGCAGCGCTCCACACCCCGACGCTGCCGCCATCGGCCTACGGCATCACGCCGGGCCGGCCAGGCTCCGTTCGCAGGCACTCAATCCGGACGCTGTCCCACCAGCCCCCGCTCCCGCATCGCCTCCAGCACGCCACGCAGGATGGTGAGGTTGTGCCCGTGCGCGGCGCCTTCGTGCAGCAGGACGATCGCGCCGGGACGCAGGTCGCGCACGATGCGGGCGATGGTGGCATCCGGCTCGCAGCGCACACCATCGAAGCCGCGCGCGCTCCAGGCCACGCGGGTCAGCCCATGCGCACGCAACGGCGAGGCCACGAAAGGATTGGTCATGCCCACCACCGAGCGATACAGCCGTGGCGCCTGTCCGGTGATGGTGGCCAGCACGCGCTGCGTCTTGCCGATTTCCTGCGCCATGCGGCACGGCCCCAGCGCCCAGAACCAGGCCTGCGGGTGACTGTGGCTGTGGTTGCCGATCCCGTGCCCGCGCCGCACCATCTCGCGCACCAGCTCAGGCCGCTGCTCGGCGCGTGCGCCGACCACGAAGAACGTGGCCTTGGCTGCGTAGGCGTCCAGCAGGTCCAGGATGGCCGGGGTGTCGTCGGACGGTCCGTCATCGATGGTCAGCCAGACCTGCGGTGCGCGGCCCGGCAGGCGTGCCAGCACCGGCGCGTACAGGCGCGCGCGCGGCAGGAACACCGGCACCACGAACAAGGCGTGCGACAACAACAGCCCCGACACCCCCCAGACCCAGCCCAGCTGCCACCACAGCAGTGCGACCGCCGCCTGCGAGAGGGCCAGCCAGACGATCCAGCGGTAGGGATGCGCGGGAATGCGATACAGCGTTTGCAGCGTGGTCATACCGCATGATGCCATGCGGCGTAGAATGGGCGGACTCCACGTTCTGACTGAAGTGCTGCCATGTCCCTCGATCCCGCCCTGCGTTCCCGTATCGATACGCTGCTGCAATCCAGCCGCGTGGTGCTCTTCATGAAAGGCCAGCCCGGCATGCCGCAGTGCGGTTTTTCGGCCAAGGCGGTCGGTGTGCTGGATGGTCTGGGCATCGACTATGCCCACGTCAACGTGCTGGCCGACCAGGAAATCCGCGAAGGCATCAAGGCCTATGGCGATTGGCCGACCATTCCCCAGCTGTACGTGGACGGCGAGCTGGTCGGCGGCAGCGACATCATTTTGCAGATGGCCGACAGCGGCGAACTGAGCAGCATGCTCGGCCTGCAGGCGCCAGACCGGACTCCGCCCAAGATCACCATCACCCCGGCGGCGGTCGAAATGCTCAAGGGCGCACTGGCCGACGCGCCGGATGCATCGCTGACGTTGTCCATCGATGCCAACTTCCAGCCGAATTTCCAGCTGGCGCCGACCAACCCGAACGCCATCGCGGCCGAATCCAATGGTCTGCGCGTGCAGTTCGACCTGGCCAGCGCACGCCGCGCCGATGGCATCACCATCGACTGGGTGGACGATATCCGTGGCCGTGGCCTGGCCATCGACAACCCGAATGCGCCCAAGCCGGTGCAGGAACTGTCGGTGCGCGATGCGGACGACCGCCTCAAGGCCGGCACCCTGACCCTGGTGGACGTGCGCCCGGCCGACGAGCGTGCGCTGGCCTCGGTCGCTGCCCCGTTCCGCACGCTGGATGCGCACGAGCGTGCCGCCATCGAACAGTTGCCCAAGGACACCCCGCTGGCGTTCCTGTGCCACCGTGGCGGGCGCAGCCTGCAAGCGGCCGAGCACTTCCGCGGCCTGGGCTTCAGCAACGTCTACAACGTCACCGGCGGCATCGATGCCTGGTCGGACGAGGTGGACAACGGCGTGGCGAAATACTGAGCAAGACAGCCACTACGCAGCGGTACTGACTTGGCTGGCGCTGCGCTGTTCGGGAACTGTGTTGTGCCGGTTTAGCGCTCTGGTGTTCGGCAGTGGGTCGCGGGTGCGGTGTCCCCGCTACTCTCGCGGGACATGCCGTCAATCCGTCCATGGCGGCTCCGTGGCGACATCCATGCCGCCACAGGGTTCCGCAAGCGTCGTGCACACCGCACCAGCGATTTTGCTGGCCGCTTTGTTGAAAACCATGCACACCGACCATCTCCACTGGTCCTCGTCCGCCCACCGTCGCTGGACATCATGCGGCATGGATGCCGCACAAGCGCCTGCATGGACGGATTGACGGCGTGTCCCGCGACGGTGGGCGGGCAAGGGCCCTGCAGCCAAAATACGGATCAGCCGCCCTGCAGCCGAAGTAGCAGCCTCCGATCGGCGCAAAACTGCCAGCGCCCCTTACCCGGCAAACCCACCGTCATCGAGAAACTGCTGTTCTTCAGCAGTGGTCTCACGCCCCAACACCGCATTGCGATGCGGGAAGCGCCCGAAGCGCTGAATGATCTGCTGATGTTCCACTGCCCAATGGGTGGTTTCGGCATCGTCCAGCGCGGTGATGAGCTGCACCGCGCGCGCCTGCTCGTGCAGATCTTCCGCATGCTCGAACGGCAGGTAGAAGAACAATCGCAATTGCGCGGAAACCTGTTGATCGAAACCGTCGGCTACCGCCTGTTTGGCGTAATGCAGCGCCAGGCCGTCGGTGGCGTAGGAATGCGCGCTGCCGCGAAAGGCATTCCGTGGAAACTGGTCGAGCAGGATCAGCAAGGCCAGCGCATCTTCGGCACGTTCCATCCAGTGCGCATACTCGCCGCGCGCCGCAGCGAAATGCTGCTCGCTGAAATGCTGGCGAAAGTTGGCGTCGAACGCATCGTTGTGGGTGAACCACCGGGCCGAACCGGCCAGTTCCCAGAAAGCCAACACCACATCGGCCTGCTTGTTGCGCTCTGATTTGGCGATCATCGACATCTCCCCTGACGAATAGGGCATAGCATGCACCCGCGTGTGTGATGAGGCCGCCGCCATCGCCCTGACAGCACTTGGCAAGCACCGCGCGGGCGGCTAGGTTTGCGGCCTACGCTTTCGTTGCATCGGGGAAATCCATGCGTTCCATCCTGTTCGCCGCACTGGGCGCGGCCATGCTGTGCCAGCCAGTGTCGGCCGCGTCACGCTTTGTCCAAGATCCCTATCCGAGTACCTACCGCGTGCTCGCCTCCGGGCCGGTGCTGATCCAGCACGCGACGGTCCTGACCGGAACAGGCCAACGGTTGGACGACGCCGATGTGCTCCTGCGCGACGGCAAGGTGGCGGCGGTCGGCCACGCGCTCGACACACCGGCCGATGTGCGTCGCATCGACGGCACCGGCAAGTGGGTCACGCCCGGCATCATCGATGTGCACTCGCATCTGGGCGTGTATCCCAGCCCCGGCGTCAGCGCGCACAGCGATGGCAACGAGATGACCGCACCGGTGACGCCGAACGTCTGGGCCGAGCATTCGATCTGGCCGCAGGACCCCGGCTTCGGCACCGCGCTGGCTGGTGGCATCACCTCGCTGCAGGTATTGCCGGGCTCGGCCAATCTGATCGGCGGACGCGGCGTCACGCTCAAGAACGTGGCGTCGACGACGTATCAAGGCATGAAGTTTCCCGGCGCGCCCTGGGGCCTGAAAATGGCCTGCGGCGAGAACCCCAAGCGCGTGTATGGGCAAAAGGGCGGCCCCGGCACGCGCATGGGCAATGTCGCCGGGTACCGCGCGGCCTTCATCGATGCGGCCGAGTATCTGCAGAAGAACGCGCCAAAGAAAAAGGCAGCGAAAAAGCGCCACTGGTGGAGCAGCGGCGGCGACAACGACAGCAGCGGCGATGCCGGCGGCAAGCGCGATCTCAAACTCGACACGCTGGCCGGCGCCATCAATGGCGACATCCGCGTGCACATCCACTGCTACCGCGCCGATGAAATGGCGACCATGCTGGACCTGTCCAAGGAATTCGGCTTCCATATCGCCGCGTTCCATCACGGCGTGGAAGCCTACAAGCTAGCCGACCGTCTGGCGCAGGAAAACGTCTGCGGTGCGCTGTGGGCCGATTGGTGGGGCTTCAAGATGGAAGCCTTCGATGGCATCCAGGAGAACATTGCGCTGGTCGATCGCCCGGCCAACAGTTGCGCCATCGTGCATTCGGATTCGGAAGAAGGCATCCAGCGCTTGAACCAGGAGGCGGCCAAGGTAATCGCCAACGCGCGCCGCAGCGGCATGGAGATTCCGCCCGAGCGCGCGATCCGCTGGCTCACCAGCAATGCCGCCAAGGCGCTGGGCATCGAGCAGCAGACCGGCGCGCTGGAGCCGGGCAAGATGGGCGATGTAGTGGTGTGGAACGGCAATCCCTTCAGCTCCTACGCACTGGCCGAACAGGTGTATATCGACGGCGCGCAGGTCTACGACCGGCATGACCGCAGGCTGCAGCCGGTGTCCGACTTCATGCTTGGCCAAGAGGTGGCACGATGAACCGCGCGAATCGGTTTCGCCCGCGTGCGCGCGTCCTGCCGGCGGTACTGCTGGCGGCGCTTGCGTTGCCCGCACTCGGCCAGCAGGTGCTGATCCGTGGCGCCACGGTGCACACCGCCACCGCCCAAGGCACGCTGCGCAACACCGATGTACTTGTGCAGGGCGGCGTGATCCGCGCCATCGGCAGCAACCTGGCCGTGCCCACCGATGGCCGCGTCGTCGACGCCAAGGGCCGGCCGCTGACGCCGGCACTGTTCGGCGGCATCACCGAGATCGGTATCGAAGAAGTCTCCGGCGAAGACAGCACGGTGGACAGCGGCGTCAAGCTGAGCGATCAGCCGATGCGCCCGGAATTCGACGTCACCCTGGCCTACAACCCCGACTCGGTGCTGGTGCCGGTGGCGCGGGTGGAAGGCATCGGGTTCACCGCGCTGGGCGCGACCACCAGCGGTGCGTTTATCGCCGGCCAGGGCGGCATCGTGCGGCTGGATGGCAGCCCCGATCCGATCGGCCCGCATGCGCTGTTTCTGCGTCTCGGCGCGGCGGCGTCCGACCTCACCGGCAGCTCGCGCGCCGCGCAGTGGATGCTGCTCGATCAGCTGGTGGCCGAAGCGCGTGGACGCGTGCCGGCCGACTCGCCGCATGCGCTGTTGACGCCGGTTGGCCGCAGCGTGCTGGCCAAGTACCTGGCAGGGCAAGGCCGCATCGTGGTGCAGGTGGAGCGGGCGGCCGACATTCGCCAGTTGTTGCGCTGGGCGCAGCGCGAGAAGGTCCGCATTGCCATCGCCGGCGGTGCAGAAGCGTGGAAGCTGGCGCCACAGCTGGCGCAGGCCAAGGTGCCGGTACTGGTGGATGCGCTGGCGGATCTTCCTTCGACCTTCGACCAGATCGGCGCCACCCTGGAAAACGCCGCACGCCTGCGCGCGGCGGGTGTGGATGTGAGCTTCAGCCAGAGCAACGATGCCTCGCACAATGCGCGCAAGCAGCGCCAGTTGGCCGGCAACGCAGTGGCCAACGGGATGCCGTGGGAGACCGCACTGGCCGGGCTGACCCGGGTACCGGCGGAGATCTTCGGCGTTGGCGACCGCATCGGCAGTATCGCCGTTGGCAAGCAGGCCGACCTGGTGTTGTGGGACGGCGACCCGCTGGATGTCGCCCACTACGCAGAGCAGGTGTGGCTGGGCGGCCGCGACATGCCGATGCGCTCGCGCCAGAGCGAGCTGCGCGACCGCTACATGCAACAAGCCGGATCGCTGCCGCGCGCCTATCTGAAGTGAGTGTCGCGGCAGTTGCATGCGGTGCGGGACAACACCCCGTGCCGCGCCTGCGACCTTGCCCCGACGTTTCGCCTGCGCCATGTGCGCCGGCAGCGCGCACGCACCGGCACCGGCACGATGCCCATCACGACACACTCGCCCGGGATTGCCGATGCACGCAATGACACGGATGCCGCCCGCTGCACGCGGTCTCTCTCTGTTGCTTGCCGTCGCCATGCTGTTGATCGAAGTGGCGATCGGCGCCGGCACACTCGGCGGGCCATGGTGCGCGGCACCCTGGGCGATGTGCTGGCGGCGATGCTGGTTGACTGCGGGCTGCGCGGTCTGTTGGCCATGCCGCCGCATTGGGCCGGTGCGCTGGCCATGGCGCTGGGAGTGCTGATCGAAGCCATGCGGGCGATCCAACAGGCCGACCACCTTGGCCTTGGCCTGCGCCCCGGCAGCGCAGCATCCATCGCGCGCGGCAACACCGCCACGCCGCGCGATCTGATGCTGTATCTGTCCGGCATTGGTATTACATACATCTGGGATGTGGTCTCATTACGTAGCACTGTGCTTGCCGGGAGTGCTTCGCCCCGTTGATGCCCTCCTTCAGGTCCCGCCCATGTCGTCCGTTTCGCCATCGGCTCCGACCGGCACATCCGGCACTTCGCCGCTAACGGCTCAGCCGAGCCCTGCGGCGGGAGCGGAACAGTGACCGCGCTGTTTCAGGGCGGCGGATTGCGCTCGATCGATCGGGTGGTACTACGCCAGACCCCGGCCAATCTGCAACGCGGGTTGGGCGCGGTGGGCGGGCGCTTGATCCTCACTGTCGATGCGCTGTTGTTTCAGCCGCATAATTTCAATGTGCAGACCCGATCGCTGACGCTGCACCTGACCCGGATCGTAGCGATGCAGCGGCGCTGGACACGTGTGTTCGGGCTGCTGCCGTTGGCGCCGACATCGCTGGCGATACAAGTCGACGACGGTAGCGAATATCGCTTCGTGCTCGGCAAGCGCGTGGAATGGATCGCGGCCATCGAGGCGGCGCGCGCCGCATTGCGCTGAGATCAGCGGCCGATTGCAGCGCAGCACCTGTGCAGGACATCGGCGTACCCGCACCGCACGTCGCCGCATCCTGCTCCCAGGCCAGGCATGAAACGGCGTGCGTTTCATAGCGGTTGTCCAAGCGCGGCGCACGCTCTGCACACTTGGCCGGCGCTGCCATGGCGCACGCTACCTGGGACCGCGTGCCGGTAGAACGACGGCCACTTACCTCGACATGGAAAGCGCTATGCCCCGCTCCATCCTGCGCCGCCTGGCATACGCCTTGTTGTTGTACGGCGGCGTCAGCGCACCCGCCCTGGCCGCGTTCGGCGCCACCCGCAGCGGTGACCGCATCGTCGTGGATACAGGCGCCGAGCTGGTGTTTTCGGTAGACGCCAACAACGGCGATATCGTGTCGATGCGCTACCGCAACAATGAATTGCAGACCACTGAGCCCAAAGGCTCGCATCTAGCCTCGGGCCTTGCCAGCGCCAGCGTGCACACGCGCACGCTGGGCGAATCGATCGTGGTCTGGGCCAGCGCCGGCGACCTGACCCAGACCTACATCGCGCGCAAGGGTCGCAATGCGATCTACATGGCGACCTACGCACCGACCTTGCTGCCGATCGGCGAATTACGCTTCGTCGCCCGCTTGAACGCGTCCAAGTTGCCGACTGCACTGCAACAACCCGATTCCAACGTAGGCACGCCGATCGAGGGCCACGATGTGTTCCTGCTGCCGGATGGACGGACCAGTTCCAAGTTCTACTCGGCGCGACGCATGATCGACGATCAGCTGCATGGGGTCAGCGGCCCGGGCGTGGCGGTATTCATGCTGATGGGCAACCGCGAACGCAGTTCGGGCGGGCCGTTCTTCAAGGACATCGCCACGCAAAAGACGCGCACGACCCATGAACTCTATAACTACATGTATTCCGATCACACCCAGACCGAAGCGTTCCGGGCGGGGTTGCACGGTGTCTACGCGCTGCTGTTCACCGATGGTGGCGCGCCCTCCGGCATGCAGCTGGAGACCGGTTTTGTCGCCACGTTGGGGTTGAGCGGATATCTGGCCAAAGCTGGGCGCGGCGCGGTGAGCGGGCGCGTGAGCGGCGTGCTGCCTGGGCAACCGGCGGTGGTCGGGCTAAGCAACGACCAGGCCGAATACTGGACCCGTGCCGATGACAACGGTCATTACCAGATCGCCGGCGTGCGTCCGGGCCGCTACCGCATGACGCTCTATCAGAACGAACTGGAAGTGGCGCAGTGCGATACCCAGATTTTCGCCAACGCGACCACGCAAGCCTCATTGCGAGCGGTCCCATTGCCGGGCACGGTGAGATGGCAGATCGGCATGCCCGATGGCACTCCGGCGGGCTTTCGCTACGCAGATCTGTTGCCGCACGCACATCCATCCGACCAGCGCATGCGCTGGACAGCGGCCACCTACAGCGTCGGCTCGAGCAGTGCGGACAACGTTCCGGCACTGCAGTGGCGCGACATCAATTCGCCGACACGCATCGCGTTTTCCCTGGCCGCCGATGAGGTGCATGGCTATCGCCTGCGCATCTTCGTGCCGCTGGCCCAGGCCAATGCGCGTCCGCAGATCCGCGTCAATGCGCGCTGGAACGGACCGCTGCCGGCTGCGCCCAACCAGCCCAAGACACGCGGCATCACGCGTGGCACCGCGCGCGGCAACAACACGCTGTACGAAGTGAATATCCCCGCCTCCGCGTTGCAGGCCGGCATCAACCGTCTGGATATCGACATTGCCTCCGGTGCACCGGACAACGGCTTCCTCGGCCCGGCACTGGTGTTCGACAGCATCCAACTGGTGGCGATGTGAACATGGCCGGCGCGGAGCGTGCCATGTGCAGCGCCGGTATCGCCGTGGTCGCGCGGCGCCATCGCAGTGACCGCGCTCGCCCGGCAATTGCGCCGATGTTTCTGGTGACTGCTACAGAGGCCCAGCCTGCGCCGATGCTCGATTCATCCGTCCACTTGCCATCGCTGCGCGGCTCTCGCTCCGATGCCCAGCAAGCTGGCGTGCATGCATGGTGCGTCGCCACATCCGCGCACCGTGGGGCTGGAGGCGCGCCCACTCGCCGGATCATGCAGGGCGCGCGACAGCTGTTGCAGCCCGAACGCAATATATGGAAGAGCTTGCCAGCAGGTGTCATGCGCCGCACCGGACCGACGGCGCTACGCCCAGCGGCCGTTTTGCGATAGCGTGCGCCCCTGGAAGACGCAATGGCCGAAGGGGGCGACGATGCGCATCGGAATCGTGGTGGACAGTGCGTGCGATCTGCCGCAGGACTTCATCCAACACAACGACATCATCGTGCTACCGATCAGCGTGCGCATCGGCGAAGCGGTGCTGGCCGATCACCGCGATGAGGAGGCGACGCTGAGCTTTCTGCAGGCGCACGTGGCCGAGCGCGGTCACGAAGCGGAGACCACCCCGCTGTCGGTCAACCAGATCCGCGACCTGTTCCTGCAACAGCTGGTCATCGATTACGACCACGTGTTCTGCCTGACCATTTCCAAGCTGCGCAGCCAGATCTTCGACAACGCCACCCAGGCCAGTTTCGCCATCCTCAACGATTACAAACCGGTGCGTCGCGCTGCCGGCCACAGCTCGCCATTTGCCTTGCGCGTGATCGACACCTTGAGCCTGTTCGCCGGCCAGGGGATCACAGCAGTGGAGGCGGTCCGCCTGCGCGAACAGGGCCAGGGCGTGGCGGCCATTCGCGCGCGCCTGGAACAGCTGGCCGAACATACGTACGGCTACATGATTCCGCGCGATCTCTACTACCTGCGTGCGCGTGCACGCACCAAGGGCGATCGCAGCGTGGGCCTGATCGGCGCAGCGCTGGGCAGTGCGCTGGATATCAAGCCGGTGCTGCGCGCCTATCGGGGTGTCACCGAGCCAGTCGCCAAACTCAAGGGCTTCGAGCCGTCGGCCGAGAAGCTGTTCGGCTTTGCCGTGCGCAAGATTCGCGAAGGCCTGATGACACCCACCGTGTGCGTTGGCTATGGCGGCGAGCTCGCCGAGTTGCACGCGCTGCCCGGCTACAGCACCTTGCGGACTGCCTGCCGGGACCAAGGCGTGGAATTGTTCGAAAGCGTGATGAGCCTGACCGGCATGGTCAACGTGGGCAAGGGTGCGCTGGCAGTGGCGTTCGCGGCCGAGCCGCATGCGTTCTCGGCCTGAGCGCTACGGATCCCACCTTGCGAGCGGTGGCCGCGTGGTCCGGGCGGCGTACACAGCCCCTGCATGCGCCAGATAGGCAGCGTTTGCCGGTCGTCCCGGGTGCGTCTGGCCGCATGCTGGTCGCGTCGCCGACTCTACTGCGTTCGCCGACGCGCATCTGCGCATGTGCGTCGACGGAGCACTCACCGCCGCTGCACTAACGTGCCGGCGTCATCCACCGGAGTCTTTGCCCATGCCCGTCACCTATTCGATCAGCCTGCCCGACCCCAAACTCGCCCGCAGCAGCGACCCGAGCGTGAGCTTCACTGCCCATGGTGCCGAGTCCTTCGCCGAGCAGTTGCAGGCCGCATTGCGTGATGGGTCCTGGTTCGAGCGCTGGCGCCAGCTGCAACCGGACCCGGATGCAGTGGACCCGAGCCTGGGCGTGACCGATCCGTCGGCGACGGTGACCGGTCAGCAGGGCGATCTGCGCATCGATCTGGTCGCCACCACCAGCATCCCGGGCGATCTGCTCAAGCTGCGCATGCAAGCGCTGGCCGGACATCACTGGGAACTGCGCGACGTACGTTGAGCGCGTTTGATCACACCTGAACACCGCCGCGCAGCCAGTCTGGTCGCGCGGCTGCTTAAAGTGAGACGGCAGCGCCGCTTTAGTGCGGACACGTTCGCCGCATCTGCCTGCGCCAATCACCGCGCGTTGTCTCTGGCCTGAGCCTGGGAACCAGTGCGCGTATCCGCTCCGTTTCTCGGCACGCTGCCCACGCCAGAAAGACGACGGCTCGTTACGTGGTAGCGGCCACTCCTTACGTCAGTGCGCTGGCGGCGGCACGCCGTGGCCAACGCCACTTCAGATTCACTGCCAATGTCCCGAGCACGATAAGCGCCAGACCCACCCATTGCACCGGCACCAGCGCGTGGCCGTACAGCAGGTAATCCAGCACTAGCGTGACCAGTGGATACACGAATGCCAGTACTGCGATCGTGGCCACATGCAAGTGGCGATACGCCGAATAGAACAGCACGTAGACGATGCCGCTGTGGATCACGCCCAATCCCACCAGCCACAGCCAATGCACGCCTGGATGCAGGACAGCGCTGCTGGAAAATCCGGCAAGCAATACCGTGCCGACCCAGCATTGCACCGTCACCACCGCCAGCGGCCGCTCGCGACTGATGCGCCGCGACATCAGCAACGAGGCACCGCACAACAGCGCGGCCAGCAAGGTCAGCGCGATACCGATCACGTAGCCGCGATCGGCCGCCTGCCACAGCCGTGCCGGATTGGCCGAACAGGCCACGCCAACAAACGCCAGTACCGTCCAGCCCAGATCGGCACGCCGCGTGCGCTCGCCCTGCAGCAACGCTGCCAGGATCAGGATCACGAACGGAAACACGTGGTAGACCATTGTCGCCACGCCGATCGAAGAACGCGCCATCCCCGCGAACAGGGCCACCCAGTTCAATACCAGCAGCACGCCGCTGATGCTGGCATCGCGCAGCAACGCATGCTCGCGCCATAGCCCGCGCAGCTGCCCGCCGATCACCCCGCACACGGTGAGGAACAGGGCACCGAACAGGCAGCGGTAGAACACCGCAGTGACCGGATCCTGACCACTCTCGTGGACGAACACGCCGACCGAGCCGATCAGCACTTCGGCCACCAGCAGCTGCCAGACCGCGCGACGCGTCGCACCGACCGTCGTCGTTTGCATCGAGAAGCACGTGCTCATACGGCGATCGTTCCCTGCAGATACTGGACAGCGCTACCGCGCACAGACACGTGCTGCGGCTCGACGCGGCAATCGAGCTCGCCGCCGCGTGCAGAGACCTGTCGCGCACGCAACTCGGTTTTCCCAAGCCGTTGCGCCCATAACGGCGCCAGCGCGGCATGAATCGAACCGGTCACCGGATCCTCGCTACCGCCATTGGCCGGCCAGAAATAACGCGAGACGAAATCGTGCCCGATGCCTGGTGCGGTGATCGCCACATCGCGCGGCGCCAGCGTCAGCATTCGCCGCAGATCAGGCACCACGTCGCGCACCTGTGCTTCATCTGCATATACGGCGATATACGCCTGCGCGTTTGCATGCACTGCCTGTGGCGGAATCGACAACGCTTCCAACAGCGCCGGCGGCGGCACCGCGACCACTGATGGTGCCTGGTTGGGGAAGCGCAACTCGAACGTGTTCTCGTCCACCCGGGCGATCTCGATCTCGCCGACCGCCGCCGCGCGCAATCGCAACGGAAACGCGACGCGTTGATGCGTCGCAAGCACGAACGCACTGGCCAAGGTCGCATGCCCGCAAAAGCCGACCTCCCTGGTCGGGGAGAACCAACGAATATCGAACACACCGCTGGCGTCGCGGACGAAAAACGCGGTCTCCGACAGATTGTGCTCGCCCGCAATCGCCTGCATCAGCGACTCCGGCAGCCAGGCCTGCAATGGCACCACGGCTGCAGGGTTGCCGTTGAAACGTACCGTGGTGAACGCATCGACGATGAAGACAGGAAGCAGCACGACCAACCTCATGGGAAAGAGCATCGCCGGGCGTACTGACCGGGCACACGCAGTCTGCGCCGCAGCACACGACCATGACAGATTCAGATACGCTGCAAATAGACCAATACAGATGGAAGGCGCGGCGCATGCTTCTGTACGAATCGTTGGCCATGCAATTGCGGCAGCAGATCGAAGGCGGCACCTTGCGCGCGGGCGAACGCCTGCCGTCGATCCGGCAACTGGCGGCCAATCACGGCATCAGCACGGCGACGGCCGTGCAGGCCTGCCTGCAGCTCGAACGCGAGGGACGTGTACAGGCGCGGCCGCGCTCCGGCTACTTCGTGCGCAGCATGGCGTCTGCGATGCCGGCGGCAGCACCGGCGGCACGGCGGCGCAAGCCGGGCATCATCGATAACCCGGCACTACAGCGCGTCCTCGACACCCTGGCGCGCACCGATCTACTGCCGCTGCACACCGCCACTCCCGCACCTGCGCTATTGCCGACTGCGCAGTTGGCGGCGGCCCTATCGCGCCAACTGCGTCGCCAACGCACGGCTGCGCTGGACTACGCACCGCCGCAGGGCCACCCCGCACTGCGACGACAGATCGCTCAGCGGTACGCCCACTGCGCAACGCCCGTCGCCGCCGATGAAGTAGTGATCACCGCAGGCGCGATGGAAGCGATCAGCCTGGCGTTGCGCGCGCTCACCGCACCGGGCGATGTGGTCCTGGTGGAAACACCTACCTACCACGGCATCTTGCAGGCAGTGGCCGCGTTGCGGCTCAAGGTGCTGGAAGTCCCCAACCGCGCCGGTCACGGCATCGATGTCGCGCGTCTGGAAGCGTTGCTGCAACGCGCGCCCGTGCGTGCGGCGGTGCTGGTGCCCAACTTCAACAATCCCAACGGCAGCCTGACGCCCGATACTGCCAAGCGCGCATTGCTCGACAGCTGCGCGCGTCACGGCACCGTGGTGATCGAGGACGATATCTACGGCGAGCTGGATTGGTCGGGACAACGCCCACGGCCGCTACGCCATTTCGACACCCATGCCAACGTCATCACCTGCGGCTCGTTCTCCAAGGTGCTGTCGCCTGGCTTGCGCGTCGGTTGGCTGCTCGGTGGTGACTGGACCGACGCCTTGGTGCGCGCCAAGTATTTTTCCACCGTCGGCAGCGCCAGCCTGCCGCAACTGGCCTTGGCAGATTATCTGGCGCAACACGATCTGGAACGGCATCTGCGCAAGCTACGCCGCACCCTGGCCGACAACGGCCAACGCCTGCGCGATGCGATCGTGCGGCATTGGCCTGAGGGCACGCGGGTGGGCGACCCGGCCGGCGGACTGTCGCTATGGCTGCAATTGCCTGACGGCGGAAGTGGTCAAGCCTTGTTCGAGGCGGCACTGGCCGAAGGCATCGGCACCTCGCCCGGCCATCTGTATTCCAGCCGTGGCGACTATGCCGATCATCTGCGCCTGACCTGCGGCCAGCCATGGAGCGACACACTGGAACGCGCCATGCGCCGCTTGGGCAAGCTGGCGGCGCAGGTGGCGTCTGAGCGATGACTGCAGGGTTGGCAGTGGCAGTGGATAACCAAGGATGTCGTGTCGCCGCAACTGCTCCGCCCGAACGTCCATGGGTGAGCCAAGGAGCCCGGCTCTTCCGCGGGACGTCGGTCTTCTTCGTTGGGCGCACCGCTGCCCTGACTACCAGCTGCGATCCGCGCCCTCATCCGCCCCTGCGGGGCACCTTCTCCCACTCGTGGGAGAAGGACGTCAAGATCGAACGCGCAGTAGCCCCTCTCCCGCCTGCGGGAGAGGGGTTGGGGTGAGGGCACGCGCCGAAGCCCTCGTAATCTTCTAATTGCACGAAGCTCCACACGCGCCCTCATCCGCCCCTGCGGGGCACCTTCTCCCACTCGTGGGAGAAGGACGTCAAGATCGAATACGCATTAGCCCCTCTCCCGCCTGCGGGAGAGGGGTTGGGGTGAGGGCACGGGGCGAAGCCCTCTTAGTGTTCCAACTGCACGAAGCTCCACATGCGCCCTCATCCGCCCCTATGGGGCACCTTCTCCCACACGCAGGAGAAAGAAAATCGTCGAGTGGCAGTCGTACGTCATCAACCCTGGCAACACGGCCACGCCAATCGCGTCGCCGTGCGTCGACCTTACTTGAGCGCACACTCAGCCATGCAACGCCGCAGCATGATGCGCAATATGCTCGCCGATAAAGCTGGCGATGAAGTAATAGCTATGATCGTAGCCAGGCTGCAGCCGCACTGTGAGCGGATACCCGGCAGCCTTTGCCGCCGCCTCGAATAAGCCGGTCTTCAGTTGATTTTCAAGAAACTCGTCGGCATCGCCCTGATCGATCAACAGCGGCAAGCGCTCCTGCACCTGTGCGATCAATGCGGTGGCGTCGTACGCCTTCCAGCTGTCGCGATCGTCACCCAGATACTGCCCGAACGCTTTCTCGCCCCACGGCACCTGGCTGGGTGCGACGATCGGCGAGAACGCCGACACGCTGCGATAGCGCCCCGGATTTTTCAACGCAATGGTCAAGGCGCCATGACCACCCATCGAATGGCCGCTGATCGCGCGCGCGCCGGTGGTGGCAAAGTGCGCTTCGATCAACGCCGGCAATTCGTTCACAACATAGTCGTACATGCGGTAATGCGCAGCCCACGGCTGCTCGGTGGCGTCCACGTAGAAGCCGGCGCCCTTGCCGATGTCGTACCCCTCTGCATCGGCGACATCGTCGCCACGCGGGCTGGTATCCGGCGCGACCAGGATCACCCCATGCTCGGCGGCATAGCGCTGCGCACCGGCCTTGCCGATGAAGTTCTGTTCGGTGCAGGTCAGGCCGCTGAGCCAGTACAGCACCGGCAACGGGCCATCCGCGGCCTGGGGTGGCAGATAGACACCCACCTGCATGCTGCAACCCAGGCTCTGCGACTGATGCCGATACACATCCTGCCAACCGCCAAAACAGGCACGGTGTTCGATACGTTCCATGAAGATTCCTTACGAAGAGAAAACCCTGCGCCCGGATCAGCGGGCGCAGGGTTGGACCATCAGTGCAACACGCCCTTCTTGCGCGCTACCTGCGTCGACAGCGCATCCATCAACGCCGGCGACAGGCAGTCGTAGGGCGCCAACCCCAGCTCGGTCAGACGCGCACGCACGCCATCCATCTGCTCCGGCGGGGTGCCGGTTTCGATGATGGACGAGACGAATGCGGCAAAGCCTGGCGCCGACCATCCCTGCTGCTTGGACAGCTCGGTGTGCACGAAATCCAGCCCATAGAACGCATGCTCCTTGTTCTCGATCCGGCCGATCAGATGCACGCCGCATGCTGTGCAGGCGTGTCGCTGGATCATCGCGCTTTCATCGACGATCTTCAGCTTTTCTTCGTGCGCAAGCACCTTGACCTTGTCGCGCGGCGCTACTGCAATCACGGAAAACGTCGCGCCCGCGGGTTTCCAGCATTTGCTACAACCGCATGCGTGGTTGTGTGCGGTCTGCGCAGCCACTTCCACTACCACCTTGTCGCTGGCGCAGTGACATTCGAGGGTTCCCCCTTGAAAGTTTTCTGCACCACCTCGCGCAATGCCCCCATCTACCGAAGGATGAATCGACACGTTAGCCATCATGCCCCTCCCGGAGTCTCGGTCCCACGTGCGCGGAAGCGGCCGCGCGCCGCTCCTGGCCGTGTGGTCAGAAATGAATCACGGTGCGGATCGACTTGCCTTCATGCATCAGGTGGAAGGCTTCGTTGATCTCTTCCAACGGCATGGTGTGGGTGATGAACGGATCGAGATCGATCTCGCCCTTCATCGACTGCTCCACCATGCCCGGCAATTGCGTGCGCCCCTTGACGCCACCGAAGGCGCTGCCGCGCCAGACGCGGCCGGTGACCAACTGGAACGGACGGGTACTGATTTCCTGGCCGGCGCCAGCCACGCCGATGATGACGCTCTCGCCCCAGCCCTTGTGGCAGCACTCCAGCGCCGAGCGCATCACATTGACGTTGCCGATGCACTCGAAGCTAAAATCCACGCCGCCATCGGTCAACTCCACGATCACTTCCTGGATCGGCTTGTCGTAGTCCTTGGGGTTGATGCAATCGGTGGCGCCCATGCTGCGCGCCAGGTCGAACTTGCCCGGGTTGGTATCGATGGCCAGGATGCGCCCGGCCTTGGCCTGCACCGCACCCTGGATGACCGCAAGACCAATGCCGCCCAGGCCGAACACCGCCACGCTCTCGCCCGGCTTGACCTTGGCGGTGTTGTGCACCGCACCGATGCCGGTGGTGACGCCGCAGCCGAGCAGGCAGACCTTTTCCAGCGGTGCTTCGGGATTGACCACCGCCAGCGAAATTTCCGGCACCACGGTGTACTCGCTGAAAGTACTGCAGCCCATGTAGTGGTAGATCGGTTCGCCGTTGTAGGAGAAACGCGTGGTGCCGTCGGGCATCAATCCCTTGCCCTGCGTGGCACGCACCGCCTGGCAAAGATTGGTCTTGCCGGACAGACAGAATTTGCACTTGCGGCATTCGGCCGTGTACAGCGGGATGACGTGGTCGCCGACCTTGACGCTGGTGACGCCCTCGCCGATCTGCTCGACGATGCCACCACCCTCGTGTCCCAGCACCGACGGGAAGATGCCTTCCGGGTCATCGCCGGACAGCGTGAAGGCATCGGTATGGCACACGCCGGTATGGGTGATGCGGACCAGCACTTCGCCGGCCTTCGGCGGTGCAACGTCGATCTCGACGATTTCCAGCGGCTTGCCGGGTCCGAATGCAACTGCTGCACGGGATTTCATTGGGATAGCGCTCCTGACGAGGATGTTCAAGGACGGGCGCGGCATGCGCCGGCCCGGTGGGAGTTCATTTGAGGTAAGACCGGACCAGGCCGAGCAATTCCTGCACGCGCGCTGCACGTTGCGCATCGGATGCGGCGGCATGCCCGAAATCTTCGCGGATGTGTGCCTCCAACACCTGCGACATCAGCCCATTGACGGCCCCCCGGATCGCGGCGATCTGCTGCAGAACGGGGCCGCAGTCTGCGCCCGCCTGCAACGCGCGCTCAAGCGCATCGCACTGCCCGCGCAACCGCCGCACGCGTGCCAGCGCCCGTTTCTTCTCTTGCGGCGAATGTGGCATGACGGCCCCGGCCGGATACTGGGGGGTAGTATATGACGTCTGGCGAAGAAAACTACAGGCCGCTGCTCCGCCAGGCGATACCGGTGTAGCGGTCGTCCGCGACGACGAGACGGCCTGCCGGGCCGAGATGCCTTCCAGGAATCACGCGCCCCCTCGTAGACTTCGCCAGACAGCGTGGTCTTGTATCTACCCAGGATTCGCCTGGGCTACGCAGAGGTGCCGACGGCGCAGCAGCAGCGCACCGCGCAGATGCGCGTGTCGCACATATGCAGTGGAGATCGGACTGCACACACATCATTCCCCCTGTGGATCGCGCACCGCGCACGCCATGCGCGTATGTGCAAAGCGGGCCGTACTGCGTGTGACCAGGGAGCGTTGCACGCGGATATGCGCGGCATTTGCCGCTCCACGCCGCTAACTGGTGCGGGCCGGCATGCACTCAGCGCGGCTCATGGCGCTACTGCGCAGCCAGTGCCTGCAAGCGGCATGTACGCTCCGTACACGCCGGTTCCGAGCGGGCCGTCCGCACCCACCTGACGGCCTCTCGCCATGTTGGGTCAGCCACTGTTCTACCGCTGCCGCAGATCCTGCGGAACCAACAGTGGAGCATCAGTTCTTGAGGACAGCCGGCGCCACACTGACGGCTTGCTCCACCGCGTGGCCAGGCAGGCTGGACAATACCGCGTCGCGAAAGCGCGCCGCAAACGCGGCGTCGTTGGCCTGGTAGAACGCACGCGCATTGGCCGACAGCTGCTCCAGCTGGGCCTGCGGCAATGCCAGTGCGGCTTCCACCGCCTGCGCGATGCCGATGGCGTCCACGTAGTAATACGAGGCCAACCGCCGCTGGCGCACCTCGGCCACCGGAATCAACACACCGTGTTCTGGCCTGACCAGCTCGTTCATGGGCTCGCCGTCGGTGGCCAGCGTCACCGCACCTACGCTCAGCGCTTCCATCAGGTAATGACCGAAGCCCTCGGCCTCGGACGGGCAGATATGAAACAGGTGCGCATTCTGCAGCCGACGCAGTTCGGCATCATTGAGATAGCGCACGCGGTGGTCGATGTTGGGCGCCACCACCGGCTTGCCGGCAGTGCGCGGATTCTGCACCACCGTCAGCAGCGGCCATTCCGGATGCCGCTGCCAGGTCTCCAGCAGTACGCGGGTTCCCTTGGCGGTACTGCGCCCGGCCAGATGGAAAAAGGCGCGCTGACGCGTCACTTGCCCATCGTGCCGGTCGGGGCTGGTGAAGCCGATATAGCGCGTGCTGCAGCCCAGACTGCGAAAGATACGCTCGGCGTGATGGGTCTTGCACAGCACCGCATCGAATTGCGGCAGACGCGGCAACCACTTGGGCAGCAACCACTCCGGATTGGGCACCAGCAGGTTGATCTGGCCCAGCGGCAGGCAACGCGCATACACGCGTTCGGAAAAGATCTGCAACGGCACCCGCCCGAACAGCGCGCGGCTGGCCCACAGACGGGCTTCGCGCGCGGTGTCCTGCAGACGCTGGCTGGTGAAACCAACTTCCTGCACCGGCACACCGCCGGCACGCAGTGTCTGCGCCATCAGCTCCATGTCTCGGGTCAGGCCCACGCCATTGTCGCGGCTGATCACCCGCATCATCGGAAACGCTTCGTCATGCGCACATGCGCCATTGCAGCGGCGGAGTGTCGATGTCGTGGGTTCCTGCGCGATGTTCCGTTCTGTCATGTTGCGTCACACGTGTGCCAATAGTTGACAAATTCGATCATTATGATGCGTGCTCCTGCCCTGCAACGAGGAGCACCATGTATCCGGTAGCCACTACCCTACGCGGGCCAACCTCCGCGCCACCGACAATGACCTCCATGGACATGCAACAACCCTGCGTTCTTGTGGTCGACGACGACCCGGACCTGCGCAAGCTGATCGGCGAGTTCCTCAGCGCCCATGGTTATCTGGTGGACGTTGCCGAAAACGTGGCAGAGATGCGCAATATGATAGCGCAGCGCCGCCCCGACCTGATCGTCCTCGACGTCATGATGCCTGGCGAAGACGGCTTGAGCGCCGCCCGCACCCTGGCCAGCGAGCGCGGCTCACCGGCGGTGATCATGCTCAGCGCGCTGGGCAACGACACCGACCGCATCATCGGGCTGGAAGTGGGGGCCGACGATTATCTGGCCAAACCCTGCAATCCGCGCGAATTGCTGGCGCGGGTGCGCGCCTTGCTGCGCCGCAGCCAGGCTGCCAGCGAGCAAGCCGATCACCGGGGCAATGTCTATGAGTTCGCCGGCTGGCGCCTGGATGTGGTGCGCCGCGATCTGCGCGACCCCACCGGCATCTTCATCAATCTGTCCGATGGCGAGTTTGCCTTGTTGCGCACCTTCGTCGAGCATCCGCAGCGGGTGCTGAGCCGCGACCAGCTGCTGGACTACGCCCGTGGCCGCGATACCGACGTCTACGACCGCGCCATCGACAGCCAGATCAGCCGCCTGCGCCGCAAGATCAACGAGCGCGTGCATACCGAGTTGATCCGCACTGTCCGCAACGAGGGCTACATGCTGCTGCCGGGCGTCTCGCGTCTGTGAGCAAACCGGCACGTCGCGGGCTGTCGATCTTTGCCCGTACCTTCGTCTTGCTGGCGGTGGCCCTGCTCACCGCGCAGGCGGTGGGCATCTCCCTGCTGGTGATGCGCACGCCGGTCTACGAGCTGCCGGTGCATCCGCCGGAGGTGGTGGCGCTGCTGTCCACGCGCATGCCGGCCGGCACCCAGACCCTGAAGGTCAACGAGTCCGCCCAGGCCCCGACGCCGCCGGCAGGCCAGGTGCGCGACCATTTTGCCGAAATGCTGCTGGCCCACTGGCTGGACGTGCCCGAGCAACGCGTACGCTTCTACCGCAGCGCCGACGATCGCGAAGCCAATCGGCTCGAAATGCTCCAGCCGCAACCCGCGCCCAGCCAACCGCACGCGTCGGTTGCCAGTGCTGGCAACGACCATAGTGCTGGCAACGGACGCGACCGCGAGCCGCAGATACCGCCATTGCCCGACGACTGGCCACCCAACCGCCAGCCTGGCGAGCCGCCGTTCGGCAATGGGCTACGCCCGGACGACCTGCAGGCGGGGTGGGAAAGCGAGCGCCTGACCCCGGGCGTGCCGTTGCTGGATGGCTTCACCGCCGCATTGCAGCAACCCGATGGCAGCTGGCGCACCGTGGAATCTCCACCGCGGCGCCTGTCGGCCGAGTTCAAGACCCACGTCACGCTGTTGTTCCTGGCCGGCTTGCTGGCCAACGTGCCGTTGGCATGGTGGTTCTCGCGCGCGTTGTCGGCGCCGATCAAGCGCTTTGCCGAAGCTGCCGATCGCCTGGGCCGCAACCCGGATGCGGCCGCACTGCAACGTAGCGGCCCGCCGGAAATCGTGCGCGCAGCCGATTCGTTCAACGCCATGCAGGCACGCCTGAACCGGCTGATCAACGAGCGCACTCACATGGTGGCGGCCATCGCGCACGACCTGCGCACGCCGTTGGCGCGCTTGTCGTTCCGCCTGGATGGCCTGCAGCCGCCGCTACGCGAGAAGGCGCTGGCGGACATCGACGAAATGAAGGCGATGATTTCCGCAGCATTGAATTTCATCCAGAACGACCGGCACCGCGGCGAACGCGCACCGCTGGACCTGCGCCTGCTGGTGGAAAGCGTGGTCGACAATGCCGCCGACATCGGCGCGGATGCGGAGTTGCTACCAGGCCGGGCGATCACCCTGGACGGCGACCCGCTGGCGTTGCGTCGGGCCGTGATGAACCTGCTGGAAAACGCGTTGAAATACGGCAGACGCGCACGCCTGCAACTGCAACGTGATGGCGAAGACGGCGTGTTGTGGATCGACGACGACGGCCCCGGCATCGACCCCAGCCAGCGCGAGCAATTACTGCTGCCGTTCGTGCGTGGCGAATCCTCGCGCAACCGCGACACCGGCGGCATCGGGCTGGGCCTGTCGGTGGCGCACAGCATCGTGCTGGCACACGGCGGCGATCTGCGCCTGGACAATCGTGCCGGTGGCGGGCTGCGGGTCACGGTGCGCCTGCCGTGCATGCCGGAGCGACGCTGAGCTCCGCAGCGGCGTTGGGCCTGCCATTCCGGGAGCGGCACGCGTCACTGCGACGGCATGGTCAGAAGCAGAGCGCGCCTGGCCCCAGCACCATCGCTAGCGGTGCGGCAGTCCGGGCAAGAACACGGTAGGCGGCAGGCCACCGGTAGCGCCGCGGCGCACCCGATCAGCGCGCGCGAACCTGCGCTCGGCGCGCCACAGCAACACGGCCGCGCCGCCTTGCCGTCAGCACGCGCTCAGTATGCAAACTCGCGGAATACGCGATCGATATCACCGTTCCATGCGCCGTGATACAGCGCCAGCTTGCGCTCGGCGGCAGTCACGCCGCTTTCGGCGATCTCGGCGATCACATCGACAAAGCCGGTTTCATCCTGACCGTCGGCATTCAACCGCGCGCGCCGACGCAGGCCTTCGCGGGCGATGTTGACCGCCTCCACTGCCAGATCGCGCACGGTGCCGTTGCGGAACGGCAGGCCCAGCGCATGCTTGGGCACGCCGTCGCGCAAGGCGTGGCGCTCGGTGGGGCTGAAATCCTTGACCAGGTCCCAGGCCGCATCGAGCGCGGTCTGGTCGTACAACAGCCCAACCCAGAACGCCGACAACGCGCACAGGCGATTCCACGGGCCGGCATCGGCGCCGCGCATTTCCAGATACTTCTTCAAACGCACTTCCGGGAACGCGGTGGTCATGTGATCCGACCAATCGCGCAGCGTCGGCAACGCGCCCGGCAGTGCCGGCAGCTTGCCCTGCATGAAATCGCGGAAGCTCTGCCCGCTGGCATCGACGTAGACGCCGTCGCGGTAGGAGAAATACATCGGCACATCGAGCAGGTAATCGACGTAGCGCTCGTAGCCGAAGCCGTCCTCGAACACGAAATCCAGCATGCCGGTGCGATCGGCGTCGGTGTCGGTCCAGATGTGCGAGCGGTAGCTCAGGTAGCCGTTGGGCTTGCCTTCGGTGAACGGCGAATCGGCGAACAACGCAGTGGCGATCGGCTGCAGCGCCAGCGACACGCGGAACTTCTGCACCATGTCCGCTTCGGTGGCGTAATCCAGATTGACCTGCACCGTGCAGGTGCGCGTCATCATGTCCAGACCGAGCGAGCCGACCTTGGGCATGTAGTTTTTCATGATCTGGTAGCGGCCCTTGGGCATCCACGGCATCTGGTCGCGGCGCCACTTCGGCTGGAAGCCCATGCCGAGAAACCCCAGTTGCAGCTCGCCGGCCACCTGGGCCACTTCGTCCAGATGGGTGCCGGTTTCCACGCAGGTGTGATGCAGGGTTTCCACCGCCGCGCCGGACAGTTCCAGCTGGCCGGCCGGCTCCAGCGTCACCGAGGCGCCGTCGCGCAGCAGCGCGATGGTGCGGCCGTTTTCCTGCACCGGCTCCCAGCCGAAGCGGGTCAGGCCGGTCAGCAAGGCCTGGATGCCGCGCGCGCCTTCGAAGGTGGGCGCGCGCAGGTCATCGAGCTGGAAGCCGAACTTTTCGTGCTCGGTCCCGATCCGCCAGTCGGCGCTGGGCTTCTCGCCGGAGGCCAGCACCTGGACCAGCTCCGCACGTTCGGTGATCGGCGTTTCGGCAACGTGGCTGGGACTCGACAAGGGCAGGCTCGCAGGAAAATTTAGGGGAACGATGTGGGGATCCTCCCCAGCCACCGCAAGGCCCGCACTATAACCGTAGGTCATGGAAGAATCGCGGTCACCGGCCAGGTCTGAGATTTCCATCCATGGGCACTAAGCGGCCCGATGCGATTGCGAGACAGTCACTCCGATGGCAATGGCTTGGCATACGCTCCTGGTAGCCAACGGACCCCGACATGCCTGCGCAACCCACCGAAACTCATCGCACCGACCGCAGCGGTTGGCTGCGTGCAGCCGTGCTCGGTGCCAACGACGGCATCGTCTCGATCGCCGGGCTGGTGGTCGGGGTGGCCAGCGCAGGCGCTTCTGCCTCGGTGGTCCTGGCGACCGGCATTGCCGGAACCGTGGCCGGTGCGATGTCGATGGCAGCGGGCGAGTATGTCTCGGTGCAGTCGCAGGTCGACACCGAACACGCCGACCTGGCGACCGAGCGCCGCGAACTGAAGGACTTTCCCGAAAGCGAACTGGACGAGTTGGCTGCCATCTATTGCCAGCGCGGCCTCGACCCCACGCTGGCACGCCGTGTCGCAGAACAGCTCACCGCTCACGACGCCCTGCAAGCCCATGCACGCGACGAGCTGGGCATCACCGAAACGGCGCGCGCCCGTCCGCTGCAGGCCGCAGCAACGTCGGCGGCAGCATTCATTGCCGGCGCGGTCCTGCCGGTGTTTGCCGCTCTGCTTGCACCGGCCGGCGGGCAAATCTGGGCAACGGGCGCGGCGACGCTGGCCGGACTGACCTTCACCGGCGCACTGGCGGCGCGCGCCGGTGGCGCACGCATGTGGCGCGGCGCGCTGCGGGTGGTGTTCTGGGGTGCGGCGGCGATGCTTGCCACCGGCCTGGTCGGCAGCTTGTTCGGCGTGCAGGTCTAAAGCGCGGCAGGCCTAGAGCGTGATGGGCCGTGAGGCGAGTCCGCAGCGGCCGATCCCTTGACGGCGCCCGGCAAGTGGACCGATCGTCGCATCGCACCAGGAACTGCACCGAACTCCGCCAGCCTCCGCCGAGCATCGCTGACCGCGCGCGCCCGATGCAGACCAGCGTCGATCACGCCTGCGCGGGCGGCGCCGTCTCCAGGCCCAGCCAGCCGCCGACGATGCCGCGCAGTTCGTCCACGCCCTGGCGCGATTCGCCGGAGTAGGTCTGCACGGTCACGCTGTCGCCGAAGCGCGAGGTCACTTCCTTCTTGACCTTCTGCAGGGTCTGCATCTGCTGGCCACGGCCGAGCTTGTCGGCCTTGGTCAGCAATCCGTGCGCGGGCAGGCCGCGTTCGGCGGCATAACCGAGCATCTGCAGGTCGTAATCCTTGAGCGGATGGCGGATGTCCATCACCACCACCAGCCCGCGCAGCGCCTCGCGGGTGCGGAAATAGCGGTCGATGAAGGCCTGCCAGTGCGCCTGCAGGTCCTGCGGCACCTTGGCGTAGCCGTAACCGGGCAGATCCACCAGATAGCGCTCGGGCTGGATCTGAAAGAACACCAGCTGCTGGGTGCGGCCAGGGGTCTTGGACACCCGGGCCAGCGCGTTCTGGCGGGTCAGCGCATTGAGCGCGCTGGATTTTCCGGCGTTTGAGCGGCCGGCGAAGGCGACCTCGTAGCCGCCGTCGTCCGGCAGTTGCCGGGCGTTGTGGGCGGACAGGTGGTAGCGGGCTTGTTCGATAAGGAGCGACATCCCCCTAGGATCGCACGTTCGGGCGTTGGCAGTTTTGCTGCACTGTTCGTTGACCCTGGCGCAAAGGCGTGTCGATAATCGAAGTACGCCTGCCACTGCCAGCACCCAACGCGCGCGGGCCGGGTCCATACGGAGCTTTAGCTGATGCGCCATGCTCGTGTGCTAGTTCTCACCGCCCTCGCCGTGCCGGTCATTGCCGCCGTGGCGTTTGCGCAATCGGCAGTCACGCCGATCCCCGATCCGCCTGCCGTGCGCGTTGCGCCGCTGGAGGTGGACCTGTCCAAGACCACCTGGGGCGATGCCAAGGCCGGCCAGACCAAGGCCGCCGCCTGCGCGGCCTGCCATGGCCCGGACGGCAATCCGGCGCTAGCCATGTACCCGCGCATCGCCGGCCAGACCGAGCGCTACGTGGCGCATCAGGTCGCCCTGATCGCCAGCGGCGAGCGCAATAGCGGCATGTCGGCGGTGATGGTGCCGTTCGTCAAGGACCTCACTGCGCAGGACATGCGCGACCTGGGTGCCTACTTCGCCACGCAGAAGTCTGCCGCCGGGGTGGCCGACGATGCCGTGGTCAACGAGGGGCCGTACCAGGGCATGAAGTTCTACGAGGTCGGCGAGAAGCTCTACCGCAGCGGCGATGTCGCACGCGGCCTGCCGGCCTGCATGGCCTGCCATGGGCCATCCGGCAGCGGCAATCCCGGTCCGGCGTATCCGCGCCTGGGCGGCCAGCATGCCGAGTACGTGGCGCGACGCCTGAAGGAATACCAGGCCGGTACCACCCAGGAGCGCAATCCGGCGCTGTTCAATATCATGGCGCAGGTGGCGCACCCGCTGACCGAGCAGGAGATCCAGGCGCTGGCCAGTTATCTGCAGGGTCTGCACAACCGCGCCGACGATGCCGCCGCCGCACAGGCACCGGCCACAACGCCGGCGCGCTCATGAGTTGACCGCCGCCACGGCCCCACCGCGTCACGACGCCGGTCCCGCGACCGGCGTCGTCGTTTCCCGCTCTCCCTCTCGCATCCCCTACGGAGCCTGCATGAATCTGTTTTCCCGCTTGTCCTTGCTGTTGTTGATCGTGGTACCGCTGGCGGCCTGTGCCGCCGACAAGAAGGCGGTGCCGGTCGAGGGCGAGGACTACACCCTCATCGAGGGCGGCCAGCCCTACGCGCCGCTGGCCGGCAAGGTGGAAGTGACCGAGATGTTCGGCTACACCTGCCCGCACTGCGCGCATTTCGAGCCGGTGCTGGAAGCCTGGGCGGCCAAGCAGCCGGCCTATGTGCGCTTCACCCCGGTGCCGGCGGCATTCGGCGGATTCTGGGATGCGTTCGCACGCGCCTACTTCGCCGCCGACATGCTGGGCGTGGCCAAGCGCAGCCATCGCGCGATGTTCGAGGCGATCCACGAAAAGCAGACCGTACCGACCCAGAACGTGGCCCCGGAAGAGCTGGCAGCGTTCTACGCCAACTACGGCATTGCGCCGCAGCGCTTCATCGATACGCTCAAGAGTCCGGCGGTGGAGGCCAAGCTCGATGCCTCGCGCGCCTTCGCCAAACGCAGCAAGATCCCCGGCACCCCGGCCATCATCATCAACGGGCGCTATCTGATCGGCGCGCGCAATTACCCGGACATGCTGCGCGTGGCCGACTATCTGATCGCGCGCGAGCACGCCGCACCTGCCAAGCCCTGAACTGCGTAACCGCCACCGACGGCGGCCCGTGGCATCATGCGCCCCGCGGCCGCCCGGCCCTTTCCTCGCCCCACGCTGGAGATCCAACCCGATGAAGACCCGCTTCGCCCTGACGCTGATGGCGCTGCTGCCGATCCTGGTCGCCTGCAAGGCCCAGGACGGCTCGTCCGACACCGCGCCGGCCGCCACCACGCCGGCTGCCGGTGCCGCATCCGCGCCTGCCGCGTCCACGCCGGCCGCCGATCCGGCTGCACCGCCTGCAGTTGGCGAAAGCGCCACCACGCCGCCGCCGGCCGCCGCGCCCAGCGCCGCCCCGCGCGCACCGAATGGCCCGGAGCCGGTCGCCGGCACCGATTATCTGGATATCGAAGGTGGCCAGCCATACCAGCAGGCCGCCGGCAAGATCGAAGTGGCCGAGGTGTTCGGCTACGTGTGCCCCGCCTGCAACGCGTTCCAGCCGCTGATCGGCCCGTGGAAGGCCGGCTTGCCGTCGGACGTGCATTTCGTCTACGTGCCGGCGATGTTCGGTGGCCCGTGGGACGACTACGGCCGCGCGTTCTATGCTGCCGAAACGCTGGGCGTGCAGGAAAAGACCCACGAAGCGCTGTACAAGGCCATCCACGTCGACCAGACCCTCAAGGGCGAGCGCGGCAAGGATTCGGTGCAGGACATCGCTGCGTTCTACGCCAAGTACGGCGTAGACCAGAAGACCTTCATCGACACCATGAGCAGCTTCGGCGTGTCGGCCAAGACCAACCGCGCCAAGCAGTTCGCCCAGCGCAGCAATCTCACCGGCACTCCGTCGCTGATCGTCAACGGCAAGTACCTGGTCAAGGGCCAGAACTTCCCGGACATGCTGCGCATTGCCGATCACCTGATCGCGCGCGAACGCGCCACGCTGGCCAAGTGATCGCAGCGATCGCAGCCCCGTGAACGCGTCGGATTCGCGCACCCTGCGGGTGCTGACCGCCAATATCCAGGCCGGCTCCAGCACTCGCCGTTACAGCGATTACGTCACGCGCAGCTGGTCGCACGCGTTGCCGCTGGGCGCAAAGCGCACCAGCCTGGACAGCATCGCCAAGCTGGTAGGCGAACGCGACATCGTGGGGTTGCAGGAGGCCGACCCCGGCAGCCTGCGCTCGGGCTTCACCAACCAGACCCACTATCTGGCCGAGCGCGCCGGCTTCCATTACTGGAGCCACCAACCCAACCGCCGCATGGGCGGGGTGGCCTCCAGCGCCAATGGCCTGCTCAGCAAACTCGAACCGCTGGAAGTGCAGGATCACGCCCTGCCCGGTCGTATCGGCGGGCGCGGCATCCTGTTGGCCAAGTTCGGCGACGGGCGCGATGGCTTGGCGGTGGCGGTGGCGCATCTGTCGCTGGGTGCCAATTCGCGCATGGCGCAGTTGGCCTTCATCGCCGAGTTGTTGTCCGATCATCCCAACGCGATGTTGATGGGCGACTTCAACTGCGTAGCTGACCGGCCGGAAATGCAGGCCTTGTACCGCCACACGCGCCTGCAACCGCCAAGTTGCGTCGTACACACCTTTCCGAGCTGGCGTCCCGAGCGGGCGATCGACCATATCCTGGTCAGCGACAGTCTGGTGATCGAACATACCGAAGCGATTCCTGCGGCATTTTCCGATCATCTGGCAGTCGGCATGGATATCCGCGTTCCGCTGCAGTTGCTGCGCTAGCGCACGTAAAGTGCCGACGGGTTCGCACTGGCGAACTCGACCGACGACACCCCCTAGACGCCGCCTGTGCGATAACACAGGCGGTTTTTCGTTGGGAGCACGTCACGTGATACGCATCATATGAGTGCGTCGGTATGAGTGCAGTCGAACCGCAGCCGTTGCCGGTGCGCACCTTGCGGCCGGTGTTCTTGCTGGCGGCGACGGTGGTGTGCACATTCGCCTTGCTGGTTGCGCTGTTTCCGCTGGATGCAGGGCGTGTGCTGCTGGATGCGCAGACCTGGGCCTCGCACAACGTCGGCTGGTACTACCTGCTGGCGATGACGGTGTATCTGGTGTTCGTGCTGGGCGTGGCCTTGTCCAGCTACGGCAACATCAAACTCGGCGCCGATCACGACGAACCGGAATTCAGCTATCTGTCCTGGGCCGGCATGTTGTTCGCTGCGGGCATCAGCATCACGCTGTTCTTCTTCTGCGTCTCCGAACCGCTCACCCATTATCTGCAACCGCCGCAAGGCGGCACCGGCAGCGGCGAAGCCTCCGCACGGCAGGCGATGCAGCTGTTGTTCCTGCATTGGGGCCTGCATGGCTGGGGCGTATTCGCACTGGCCGCAATGGCGCTGGCGTACTTCGCCTTTCGTCACAACCTACCGCTGGCCTTGCGCTCGGCGTTGTATCCGCTGATCGGCAAGCGCATCAACGGCCCGATCGGCTACACCGTGGATGCGCTGGGCATCGTGGCGACGGTGTTCGGCATCGGTGCGGACATGGGCTTTGGCGTGCTGCATCTCAACGCCGGGTTGAGCACCTTGTTCGATGTGCCGCATACGCACTGGGTGCAGGTCGCATTGATCGTGGCGATGATGGGCGCGGCGATCGTGGTGGCGGTCTCCGGCGTGGAAAAAGGCGTGCGCTGGATGTCGGACATCAACATGCTGCTGGCGATCGCGCTGCTGCTGTTCATGCTGTTCGCCGGCCCCACGCAGTATCTGCTCAACGCATTGATGCAGAACCTGGGCGACTACCTGGGCAGCGTGGTAAACAAGAGTTTCGATGTGTACGCCTACGGTGGCCGCAGCGACTGGCTCGGCAACTGGACGGTGTTCTACTGGGCGTGGTGGATCGGCTGGGCGCCGTTCGTGGGCCTGTTCATCGCACGCATTTCGCGTGGCCGCACCATCCGCGAGTTCGTGCTCGGCGTGTTGCTGATCCCGCTCGGCTTCACCCTGGCGTGGCTGTCGATCTTCGGCAACAGCGCGCTGGACCAGTTGCTGCATCACGGCCAAGGCGCGCTGGCGCAACAGGCCATCGATGCGCCGCAGACGGTGCTGTATTCGCTATTGCAGAGCTACCCGTGGAGCCGCACGGTGATCACGGTGACGGTGGCGATCAGCTTTGTGTTCTTCGTGACCTCGGCCGACTCGGGCACGGTGGTGCTGTCCACGCTGTCCTCGCACGGCGGCGAGCCGCATGACGATGGCCCGCGCTGGTTGCGGGTGTTCTGGGGCGTACTCACTGCGGTGGTGACCGCCGGTTTGTTGCTGGCCGGCAACATGGATGCGCTGAAATCGGCGGTGGTACTGGCATCGCTGCCGTTTTCTGCGGTATTGCTGCTGATGGCATGGGGGTTGTCGCGCGCCCTCAGCGAAGAGTCGCAGCGCAAGCGTGCGCAGCTCTACAGCCCCAGTCCGTTGATCGGGCAATCGCGGCATCACCGTGGTTGGCGTCAGCGTCTGGGCCAGGCGATGCATTTCCCGGCACGCGACGAGGTCTACCGTTTCATGCACGACCAGGTGCGGCCGGCGATCGAAGCGGTCACCGCGCAGCTGCAGGAAGAAGGCTGGCAGGCCGGCAGCCGGCTGGACGACGACGACATGGAAATCAGCGTCGATCACGGCGAGCAGCAGGGCTTCCGCTACCAGGTGGTGATGCGCGGCTACCTCACGCCGTCATTCGCCGCGCAGCGCCTGCGCAACGAACGTTATTACCGCGCCGAAGTGTATCTGTACGAAGGCAGCCAGGACTACGACCTGGTGGGATACAGCCGCGAACAGATCATCAACGACATCATCGATCAATACGAGCGCCACCTGCAGTTTTTGCATCTCACTCGCTGAGGTGCCGTCGCTGCGGCGTGCGCTCCACAGGAGGTTTGTCATGCCACGTTTCCCCGACCAGTTGCTGTATATCGGCGGCCGTTATGTTCCCGCCCGCGGCGGCCACACCTTCGAAGTGGTCAACCCTGCTACCGGCGAAGTGCTGGCCAATGTGCACAACGCCGGCGCCGACGATCTGGATGCCGCCGTCGATAGCGCCAAGGCCGGCCAACAGCAGTGGGCGGCACTGACCACGGTGGAACGCTCGCGCATCCTGCTGCGCGCGGTGGCGTTGCTGCGCGAGCGCAACGACGCGCTGGCCGAACTGGAAACGCTCAACACCGGCAAGCCGCTGAGCGAAACCCGCAGCGTGGATATCGTCACCGGTGCGGATGTGCTGGAGTACTACGCCGGGGTGGCGCAGGCGCTGCAGGGCGTGCAGGTGCCATTGCGCGAGGGCAGCTTCTTCTATACACGGCACGAACCGCTGGGCGTGGTCGGCGCGATCGGTGCGTGGAATTACCCCATCCAGATTGCGTTGTGGAAGGCCGCACCGGCATTGGCCGCCGGCAACGCGATGATCTTCAAGCCCAGCGAAGTGACCCCGCTCACTGCACTCAAGCTGGCGGAACTCTTTACCGAAGCCGGCCTGCCTGATGGCGTGTTCAACGTGCTGCCCGGCGATGGCGCCAGCGTGGGCACTGCGCTGACCGAACACCCGCAGATCGAAAAGATCAGTTTCACCGGCGGCACCGCGACCGGGCGCAAGGTGATGGCCAGCGCGTCCAGTTCGTCGTTGAAAGACGTGACCATGGAACTGGGCGGCAAGTCGCCGCTGATCGTCTGCGCCGATGCCGATCTGGATCTGGCGGCCGACATCGCGATGATGGCCAATTTCTACAGCTCCGGGCAGGTCTGCACCAATGGCACCCGCGTGTTCGTGCCGCGCGCATTGCGCACTGCCTTCGAAGCGCGGCTGCTGGCACGCGTGCAACGCATCCATATCGGCGACCCGCTCGACGAACGCACCACCTTCGGCCCGATGGTCAGCGCCGCGCACATGCAGCGCGTGCTGGACTACATCGAACAGGGCAAGGCCGAAGGTGCACGCCTGCTCTGCGGCGGCGAGCGGCTACGCGATGGCGCGCTGGCACAGGGCTGCTATGTCGCACCGACCATCTTCAGCGACTGCACCGACGTGATGACCATCGTGCGCGAAGAGATCTTCGGACCGGTGCTGAGCCTGCTCACCTACGACGACGAAGACGAAGCGATCGCACGCGCCAATGCCACCACTTACGGCCTGGCCGCAGGGGTGGTGACGCCGGATCTGGCGCGCGCGCACCGGCTGATCCATCGCCTGGAAGCAGGTATCTGCTGGATCAACACCTGGGGCGAATCGCCGGCACCGATGCCGGTGGGTGGCTACAAGCAATCCGGCGTGGGTCGCGAGAACGGGCTGGCGACATTGCAGGCCTATACGCGTACCAAGTCTGTCCAGGTCGAACTGGAACGCTATGCGTCGGTGTTTTGAGTGACTGACGAAAGTTAGCAAGTAGCCGCCAGCAACATCGGCGGCATGCAGAAGTCGCAGTGCGGTCAGTGCGGTCGTTTCGATCACACGCATCGCCAGCCCACTGCGCAATCGTTTTAGACGTCGCTTCACACCGACACCGCAACAGGAGCACAGCATGCAACGCGAATACGACTACATCATCATCGGCGCAGGTTCCGCAGGCAACGTACTGGCCGCGCGCCTGACCGAAGATCCGGGCGTCACCGTGTTGCTGCTGGAAGCCGGCGGGCCGGATTACCGGCTGGATTTCCGCACCCAGATGCCGGCCGCGCTGGCGTTTCCGTTGCAGGGCCGCCGCTACAACTGGGCCTACGAGACCGAGCCGGAGCCGCATATGGACAACCGGCGCATGGAATGCGGGCGCGGCAAGGGCCTGGGCGGTTCGTCGCTGATCAACGGCATGTGCTACATCCGCGGCAATGCGCTGGATTTCGATCATTGGGCCAAGCGCCCGGGCCTGGAGGACTGGAGCTACCGCGATGTGCTGCCGTACTTCCGCAAGGCCGAGACGCGCGACATCGGCGCCAATGACTATCACGGCGGCGAAGGCCCGGTGAGCGTGGCCACGCCGAAGAACGACAACAACGTGCTGTTCCACGCCATGGTCGAGGCCGGTGTGCAGGCCGGCTACCCGCGCACCGACGATCTCAATGGCTATCAGCAGGAGGGCTTCGGGCCGATGGACCGCACGGTGACGCCGCAGGGCCGGCGCGCAAGCACCGCGCGCGGCTATCTGGACATGGCCAAGCCGCGCGATGGCCTGCATATCGTCACCCACGCCACCACCGACCGCATCCTGTTTGCCGGCAAGCGCGCGATTGGCGTGCATTATCTGGTCGGCAACAGCAGCGATGGGATCGATGCGATGGCACGCCGCGAAGTGCTGGTGTGCGCTGGCGCGATTGCCTCACCGCAGCTGTTGCAGCGCTCCGGTGTCGGTGCGCCCGATCTGCTGCGCGCACTCGACGTGCAACTGGTCCACGACCTGCCCGGCGTCGGCCAGAACCTGCAGGATCATCTTGAGGTCTACATCCAGTACGCCTGCACCAAGCCGGTGTCGTTGTACCCGGCACTGCAATGGTGGAACCAACCCGCGATTGGCGCCGAGTGGCTGTTTTCCGGCACCGGCACCGGCGCCAGCAATCAGTTCGAAGCCGGCGGTTTTATCCGCACGCGCGACGAGTTCGACTGGCCCAACATCCAGTACCACTTCCTGCCGGTGGCGATCAATTACAACGGCAGCAATGCGGTGAAGGAACATGGGTTTCAGGCGCATGTGGGCTCGATGCGCACGCCCAGCCGCGGGCGCGTACATGCCAAATCGCGCGACCCGCGCCAGCACCCGTCCATCCTCTTCAACTACCAGTCCACCGATCAGGACTGGCAGGAGTTTCGCGATGCGATCCGCATCACGCGCGAGATCATCGCGCAGCCCGCGCTCGATGCTTACCGCGGGCGCGAGATCAGCCCCAGCGCCGATTGCAAGACCGACGCCGAGTTGGACGCATTCGTGCGTTCGCGTGCGGAAACCGCGTATCACCCGTCGTGCTCGTGTGCGATGGGCACCGATGACATGGCCGTGGTGGATGGACAAGGCCGCGTGCATGGCATGGAAGGCCTGCGTGTCATCGACGCCTCGATCATGCCGCGCATCATCACCGGCAACCTCAATGCCACCACCATCATGATTGCCGAGAAGATCGCCGACCGGATGCGGGGACGGACTCCGTTGCCGCGCAGCACGGCCGATTACTACATCGCCGGCGATGCGCCGGTGCGCCGATAACGATCGGCCACGAGTGAGGCCGACGGATGCGCGACGCACTGATGCGTCGCGCATCCGCCACAGCCCATTGCAAGGCGCTGCGTCAGCGTCGAAAGATGCGCCAGCCATTACGTGCCAATCACGATGCTGCGCCCGCGACAGCGGCCGTCGCGCGGCGCCATCGCCCACACGCGTGGGATATGCTTCGCGCATGAACTCGGACATCCACCCGGAAGCCGCCATCGCACCCGGCTATATGGCCAACCATGCCGCGCGCGTTTTCAATCGCAGTGTCGACGCACGGCTGCGCGAGCACGGGCTGACGCTTGCGTTGATTGGGCCGTTGCTCCTGCTGTCGTGGAAAGGCCCCATGCTGCAGCGGGATCTGGTGCGCGACTCCGCAGTGAAGCAGCCTGCGATGGCCGCGCTGCTGGACAAGCTCGAAGCAATGGCGCTGATTGCGCGCGATTCCAGCAGCATCGCCTTGCCAGACTATCGGCCGGTGGAGCCATGCTGAAGCAGGCGTTGTCGCCGGCTACGACACCCACTGCACGGCAACGCGTCGGTGATGCGCAGGCAACCGGCACCTGCGCATCACATGCCATCACCAGGCGCGCTGCGACGACGACACCTCCGCAGCGCTGCGGTTACCCAATCAGCCTGCATGGTTCTCGCTGAAGAGCCACGCAGCACCCGGCCGCCCTAGAACTTCAGATCCGCACGGACATACCAGAAGCGCCCGCCGGGGATGTCGTATGTGGAGGCGTCGTAGCCGTTGAGTGAGCACGACAGGCAGATCGGCGGGTCCTTGTCGAAGACGTTGTTCAAGCCGGCGTTGAGTTGCAGGCCCTTGAGCCAGGCGAAGCGGTACCCCACCTGCGCATCGTGATAGGTGATCGCATCCAGCCGGTTGGTGCCTTCGCTCGGGTTGGAGCACACCGCAAATTCCACCGCATCGCCGCACTGCTCGGTGAGCTTGGAGATGTGGCGCGCCGTCCACGATGCGGTCCAGTTGCCCAGCGACCAATCCAGCACGGCATTGCTGGTCCACTCGGGAATCGCACTGTCGACCACTTCGATGCCCGGCCCCTGCGGCTGCCGCTGCCCGGCCGCGCCCAGTGCTTCGTAACGGCCAACGAAGGTGTTCTGCCACGACAACTTGAAGCGGCCGAGCGCGCTTTCCGGCAGCGTCCAGAACAGGTCCACGTCCCAACCATCGGTCTTGATCGAGCCAAGATTGGTCAGGCGGTTGTTGAAGGCGTTGATGCCGCCGGTGGATGCGCGCCCGATGCCGTCGCAGTACAGCGCATCCAGCGTGTCCACGCACAGATCCAGCTGCGTCTGCGCATTGATGGCCTGGATCGCGCCATCGACATGATGGCGATAGAACGTCACTTCCATGTCCAGCCGGTCGGACCAGCTGGCGTTGCTGGCAAAGCCAGGACTGAACACAAAGCCGGCGCTGAAGCTGCGCGAACGCTCCGGATCCAGTTGCTCATTGCCGCCGGTGGTGACCGAGATCTGCTGGTTGGCCTGCTGGTAGCCACCCGGCACGCCCAGTGCGGCGCAGTTGGCCGCACTGCCGCGCGGCGCGGTGCCGCCCAGTCCGATCGAGCAAGGGTCGGATAGCTGCAAATCGGCGCGCGCGGCCGAACCGAACAACTCGCCGATGGTCGGCGCACGGAAGCCTTCGGCGTAGCTGGTACGCAACACCAACTCGTCGGTGACCTGCCAGCGCAGGCCGTACTTGGGCGTGAATTCACCGCCGAATGTGGAGTAATCCGAGTAGCGGCCGGCGATATTCAGATCGAGTTTGTCGCCCAACGACGAGTTGGCGAAGATCGGGATATTGAGTTCGAGATACGCCTCGTTGACGTCGTAGCTGCCGGAGGTCGGCAACGACGGCACGCCGTTGTAGCGGCCGGCCACGGTGAGCGGATCGGGTTGATACGCGCCTTCGTACTTACGGTATTCGTAGCCGCTGGCAAACGACACCGCGCCGCCCGGCAGCTGGAACAATTCGCTGCTGAGGTTGGCGGTGAACAGGCTCAATTCGTTCTGGCTGCGATCGCGCACCACCGGCTGGATCCAGCGCAACATGTCCGGCGTGATGCTGCCCGCACCACTGAAGATATCCAGCGGCACGCAGCCGGCCACCGCCGCGCACGCGGCCGGGTCGCCCAACGCCAGATTGATGTTGAACAGGTTGTAGCTGCCGTAGTTGGTCTGCTCGGCCTTGTTCTTGCTGTACATGCCGTTGACGTCCCAATACCAGGTGCGCGCGGCCGCTTCGAAGGTGCCCACCAAGCCGGTACCGAAATACTGCGTATCCACCTGCTGCTCGTAGCGACGCGGCCCGCCTTCCACCGGACGCCGGCCGATCTGGATCAGGTTGGTGGCCGAGTTCAGATCGAAGCCGAACGGATTGAACGGATTCAAGCCGGAAATCACGATGTTGTCGGCGAGCGGATTGCCGGTGCCGGCATCGGGGCCGAGAAAGATCGGCTCCGGCGCGGCCTGGTTGGTCGACTCGCGGCGATTGCCCAATGCCTTGACGTACCACTGCACGTCGTCGTTGAAGTAATAGCGGAATTGCGCAAACACGCCCTTGCGCTCGGATGGTGTCAGCAGCAGGTTCTGCTCGGCAAAGTTGTAGCGGTCTGCGGTGCCGAAGCAGTGGTAGTCGTCGCTGCGCGTGCATCCGGCGCTGCCGTCGTATTGCGGCGTGCCCACGCCGGCATTGGGCGTGAGGTTCTGGCGTGCGCCGGTCGTGGGATCGACGAACTGAAAGCGCCCATCCGGCGTGGCCGAGCTGCCGAAGGTCAGGCCGGTGCCCGGGATCGGAAAACGCGCCTGCGCACGGTCGCGCGCATAGATCGGATCCTGCTTGACGTAGCTGGCGCCCAGAAACAGGCTGAAATCCTCGCCACTGGTACCCCAGGCCAGGTCCACCCCCTGGTTGGCACCGTCGCCCTTGCCGTACTGACCATAGTTGAGCGTGACCTGCGCGCCGTCGAAGCTGCGCCGGGTGATGATGTTGACCACGCCGGCAATCGCGTCCGAGCCGTACAGCGACGAGGCACCGTCTTCGAGCACTTCGATGCGCTCGACGATCGCCAGCGGGATGGTGTTGAGGTCGGTCGACGAGCCCACACCCGAGGCGGACGACTCGTTGACCCAGCGGATGCCATCGACCAGCACCAGCACGCGCTTGGAGCCGAGGTGGCGCAGATCCACCTGCGCCGAGCCGGCGCCCACGCCGCCGCCATCGGGCGGAAAGCCGAAATTGCCGGACGAATTGAACTTGGCGTTGAGCGCCGAGCCGGAGGCGGTGAGCTCCTGCAGCACCTCGCCGATCGAGGTCAGGCCGGTACGCTCGATGTCGGCGCGATTGAGCGTCTGGATCGGCACCTGGCCTTGCAGCTCGGCAGTCCTGATGCGGGTGCCGGTGACTTGCACGCTATCGAGCGTGCGCGTACCGGGGGCGGCTTCGGGCTGTTGCGCCCAGGCCAGCGTGGGGATCAGACACAACGACAACTGCACGGCCAGGCATGACCGAGAAGGGCCAATCAGACGCTTCATCCTTTCTCTCTCCAGAAGGATTTTAAGTGTCCGCACGCCCCCGTGCCCTGCGGTCCGGCCCAAGTTGTAAACGAAACCTTAACGCATCGCAATCTGGCGGTGCAGCACTGCGATGCGCGTCGCAGTGCGTGGCGTAAGCGCCGATGCCCATCTCGATGCGCGAGCACATCGCCCAGACCACGCTCGCAGAGCGACAGCGAGAGGGTGCATGCTGGCAGGCGCGATGCGTGTTCACTCAAGTGCTCAGGCGTGCTTCGGTATAGTCGCGCGATGACTTATTTCCCGCGTCTTGCCACTGTTTTCGTCGGCCTGTTGTGCCTTGGCAGCACTGCGCTGCATGCGCAAAGCCTGGATCCGCAATTGACTGCCATGCGCGATGCGATCGCCGCCGCAGAGCGCGGCCAGTCCGATCCCGCCCAGTTCGCTGCATTGAGCCGCCATCCGCTATACGGCTGGTTGGAGTACGCCACGCTCAAGCGCAACATCGACAGCGTCTCCAACGCGCAGGCGCAGGGATTCTTGCAGCGCTACGCCGGCCAACCGGTAGCCGAGAGCTTCCGCAGTACCTGGTTGCCGGCGGTCGCACGCCGCCAGGACTGGACCACGTTGCTGGCCAACTGGAAGACCACCGACAACGTGGGTTTGCGCTGCGCGCAGCTGACCGCGCGCCAGGCCACCGGCAAGCTGGACGCACAGTGGAGCCGCGATGCGTTGACGTTGTGGCGTAACGGCAAGGCTCTGCCCGATGCCTGCGACCCGGTGGTGGCGGGGCTGGAGTCGCGCGGCGACCTCACCCCGGCACTGCGCTGGGAGCGGGTGGAAGCCGCTGCCGATGCGCAGCTGCCCGCAGTGATGCGTGCGGCGGCACGCGGCTTGCCGGCGGCCGATCTGGCACTGGCCACCGATTACGCCGCCTTTCTCGACAAGGTCCACCCGCGTGCACTGGGTTGGCCCAAGACCGAGCGCAGCCGTGGCATCGCAGTCGATGGCCTGGCCAAACTGGCCAAGAGCGACCCGGATGCCGCCGAGCAACAGCTGCCGCAGTTTGCGAGCGCACTCGGCTTCAGCGAGGCGCAGCGCGGCCAGGTGCTGTATCAGATCGCCTTGTGGACGGTGGCGTCCTACCTGCCGGATTCGGCGCGCAGGCTCAATGCAGTGCCCGATGCAGCGTACGACGAGCGCCTGCACGAATGGCGGGCGCGTGAGGCGATGTCGCGTGGCGATTGGCCGGCCGCGCTGGCCGCGATCCGCAAGATGCCAGCAACCCAGCGCAGCGATTCGCGCTGGCAGTATTTCGAAGCACGCCTTACCGAGAAGACCGGTTCGACAGCGGCCGCGCAACCGCTGTACCGCGCCGCCGCGCAGTCGCCCACCTTCCACGGCTTCCTGGCCGCCGACCGCCTGCAGCAACCGTATCGGCTGTGCCCGTGGGAGCCCAAGGACAGCCCGCAGGCCAAGGCCGCAGTGGCGCGCGACCCGGCACTGACCCGTGCGATTGCGTTGTTCCAGATCGATCGCCCCGGTTGGGCCGTGGCCGAATGGAACGATGCCGCCAGCCGCTTCGACGACACCCAGCGCCGCCTCGCGGTGGAAGTGGCTGGCGATAACGGCTGGTTCGACCGCGCGGTGTTTGCGCTCGGCAAGCAGCCCGACGAGCAACGGCTGTATTCGCTGCGTTTCCCGTTGCATCACGATGAAAGCATTCGCCGCGAAGCCGCCAAGAACGCCATCGACCCGGCCTGGGTTGCCGCGGAGATCCGCGCGGAAAGCATCTTCAATCCACGCGCACGCTCGCCTGCCAACGCGATGGGCCTGATGCAGGTCTTGCCGGGCACCGGCGCAGCGGTGGCCAAGGGCATCGCGCTCCCCGGCTATGCCGGCGCCGCCAGTCTGTACGAGCCGGACACCAACATCGCCATCGGCACCGCGTACCTGCGCCAGCTGCTCAACACCTATGGCCTGCCCTATCTCACCATCGCCGCCTACAACGCCGGCCCTGGCCCGACCGGCCGCTGGCAATCGCAGCGACCGAATTTCGAGCCGGACTTCTGGATCGAGACCATCAGCTACAAGGAAACCCGCGAGTACGTCGCGCGCGTGATGGCGTTCAGCGTGATCTACGACTGGCGCCTCAACGGCGACATGCTGCCGCTGAGTGATCGCCTGATGGGTAAGCTGGTCGACAAGCGCCTGAAACCGCTGTGCACGCCAGGCCAGGCGACCAATAACGCGGCGCAGGACTGAGCTCCGAGTCAACCGACGAGCACGCCGGGTGGATGAGCTAGTCGTGCTTGCGCGGTTGCACGTGTCTGTCTCGGTCTGGGGCACAAGCTACCTCCGAGACTCGTCTCTCGGCACTCTCTAGGGCTCTAGGGCTCTAGGGATTCAAGGCTTCGAGGCTTCAAGGCTTCGAGGCTTCAAGGCTTCAAGGCTTCAAGGCTTCAAGGCTTCAAGGCTTCAAGGCCAAGCAAGATATCGCCTCGTTGCGTCGTTTAGCTGCAGTCGAAGGCTCGGGCCGTCGAGGGCGCGGTGCCCTCACCGCTTGCGGGACACGCCGTACATCCGTCCATGCCGCCACACGGTCCCGCAACCGGCAAGGACACCGCACCAGGACACTTGCAGGTTGCTTTGTTGAAAGCCCGCCTGTTGCTCTGCACGTCTTGGCAAGCTGATTGGGCGCGCCGTTACCCGAACAACGGGGGTGATGCATTGCCTGCACCATGCATACCGACCATCTCGACTGGCCCTTGGCCGCCCACCGTCGCGGCACCTCATTGCTGCATTAGAGCATCCAGGGACGGATTCACGGCGTGTCCCGCGATGGTGGACGGCCAAGGGTCCGGCAGCCAGGCCGTAGATCAGTCGCGCTACGACCCGCGCACCGCATCGGGCATCATGTCGCCATGAAGATCTATCTCGTTGGCGGCGCAGTCCGCGATGCCCTGCTTGGTCAGCCCGCCGGCGACCGCGACTGGGTGGTGGTCGGCGCCGATCAGGCGCAGATGGAAAGCCTGGGCTTCAAACCGGTGGGGAAAGATTTCCCGGTATTCCTGCATCCGCGTAGCGGCGAAGAGTATGCGTTGGCGCGTACCGAGCGAAAATCGGGGCGCGGTTATCGTGGCTTTGTGGTGGATGCCGATCCCTCGGTAACGCTGGAAGAAGACCTGCTGCGCCGCGACTTCACCATCAACGCGATTGCGCGCGACGAAGACACGGGCGAGTTGTTCGATCCTTACGGCGGCGCACGCGATCTGCAGGCACGCGTGCTGCGGCATGTCGGCCCGGCGTTTGTCGAAGACCCGGTGCGCGTCCTGCGTGCGGCGCGCTTCATGGCACGGCTGGCACCACTCGGCTTCAGCATTGCGCCGGAGACGGCCGCACTGATGCGCGAAATGGCCGCCAGCGGCGAGCTGGACAGCCTGGTGCCCGAACGCGTCTGGCAGGAGTTGCGCCGCGTATTGCAGAGTGCACAACCTTCGGCATTCCTGCGTACGCTGCACGACACCGATGCGCTGCGCGTCATCCTGCCGGAAATCGACGCGCTGTATGGCGTGCCGCAACGTCGCGCGTTTCATCCGGAAGTGGACACCGGCATTCACCAGGAAATGGTCAGCGACATGGCCGCGCGGCTGGCGCCCGGCGACGCACTGGTCGGCTTTGCCGCATTGACCCACGACCTGGGCAAGGCGCTTACACCGCAGGAACAATGGCCACGCCATGTGATGCACGAGCAACGCGGTGTCGCACCAGTGCAGGCATTGTGCGAACGCCTCAAGGTGCCGCAGGATTATCGCCAGCTCGCCATCACCGCCTGCCGCGAACACTTGAACGTGCATCGCCTGGCCGAACTGCGTGACCGCACCGTGCACGACGTGCTGGTGCGCTGCGATGCGTTTCGCCGGCCCGAGCGCATCGCACAACTCGCCCTGGTCTGCGAAGCCGACAAGCGTGGCCGCTTGGGCAGCGAGGATGCACCCTACCCGCAGGCCGAAGAACTCAAGCGTCTGCATGCCGCCGCGATGGCGATCAATGCACGCGACCTGGCAGCCGACGGCCTGCAAGGGCCGCAAATCGGCGAAGCATTGGCCAAGGCGCGGATTGCCGCGATTGCGGATGCGCGAAAGGGCGGCGCATAAGCAAGAGTGCACATCGTTGCCCAGGCGCAACCGTGGTGGGCGCGTGCTGCGCCAAGGCGTGCAGCAACGGTCAAACCGGGCCAAAGGCGGTCGTCATCGCAACCGATGCAACCTGCCCGCCATGACGGCCGGAGCGGCTGCACGAACGCAGCCGCCCGGCGATGCATCACAACTTGAAGTTCAGACTCAGCATGAAGGAACGGCCGTTCTTGTAGATGTAGTACGGCTGATCTTTATTGCCGATGTAGCTGTAATAGGTTTCGTCCAGCAGATTGGTGGCTTCCAGCGCCACGCGCAGGCGTTCGGTGGCCTGGTAGCCGAACGACGCATCGACCTGGGTAAAGGCATCGGTCATCTGCTGGCCGTTGAGCCGGCCGATCTGGGTAAAGTATTCCGAACGCCAACCCAGATTCACCCGCGCGCTCCATTTGCCCTGCTCGTAATACGGGCTGATGTTGTAGGCGTTGCGCGAGTTGTACGGCAGGCTGTAGTCGCCGTCGGTCTTGGAATCGGAATACGTGTAGTTGGCCACCACGCCGAATCCGTTACCGAAGTTGTGCTGCAGATTCACCGCCACACCGCGCACCTTGGCATCGCCGGCATTGGTCGGCACCGAGGTCTGATAGGTGCTGGAGCCGCCGGTGGCGTTGTTGAAGAACACCCGGTCCTGCACGGTGGTCAGGATGTAGTTGGAGATATCGCGCGAGAAGAACTCGCCGCTGAGCAGACTGCTGTCGGAGAAATACCATTCCAGCGATGCACCCAGGTTGGTCGACTCGTACGGCATCAAACCCGGGTTGCCGGAAGAGGCGGTCAAGGTGGTGTCGTCGGTGGCCACGTACGGGGTCATGTTGGTGTAGCGCGGCCGCGCGATGACCTTGGACGCGGCAAAACGCAGCATCAGATCGTCGCGCAGGTCGTAGGCGATATTGAAGGACGGCAGCCACTTGCCGTAACTGCTGAGGAAATTGACCGGCGTATAGCCGCCACCCGGTGCATAGCTGTAGCCGTCGGTGGAATCACGCGAATGCACATAGCGCACGCCGATGTTGCCGCGATAGCGCTCGCCGGAGAAATTGCCTTGCAGGAACCAGGCTCGGTTCTGTTCTTCGATGCTGTAGTTGCCGGCGTAGCTGATCGGCAGCCCGCCGTCGCCTTCCAGGCCGCTGATGTACCGGCTGATCGCGCCGCTGTTGATGGTCGACCAGCGCTGCATATCGGCACTGGTCGATAAACCGTTGAGATAATCCGATGGCGTGGTGCCCGGCGAGAACGCCGCCAGCGTACTGCCGTCGTTCGGCGCCCAGGTACGGCTGTAGGCCGATTGCCCGGTGGCGTGGTTGGTGAGCTTGATGCCGGTCAGGATCTGCGTGAACGGCCCCCACTCCACTGCATGATCGAAGTCCAGCTGCAGATAGCGCTCCTTGTCGTACTGCGGGCTATGGCTGGCCGACGCGTTGTTGAGCTGCATCGCGGCCGCATTGGTGGGGTCGGTGCTGTAGTCCATGCCGGTGCGGCGGCCGTCGATGTTGTAGCTGTAGCCGGCAAGATTGCGGAACTGGATGCCGTAGATGCGCTCTGCACCGCCTTGCGAGCTGGTGTAGCCCACCTGGCTCGACGCATTCCAGCCATCGCCATGCCAATCGGCACGCAGATGGATGCTGCCGGTGGTGACGTCGCTGTTGCGCAGGTAACCGTCAAGGAACGTGGTGGATTGATCGCCGAACGTGCCCGAGGTGGCTACCCCGTTCTCGAAGCCCAATGCCTGTGCGTCGCCGGGATTGGAGCCCCAATAGCCGTAGCGGCTCTGATTGTAGTTGTCGAAGCTTTCCTTGACGTACAGGCCGGTCAGATTGAGCTCGAAGTCGGCATCCGGTTTCCATTGCAGCGCTGCGCTGACGCCATCGCGCTTGCGCGTCTGTTGAAACAGCGCCGTATTGATCGAGGTGGGAAACACACCGGTGTTGTTGCCGACCACTGCCGGCGGGAAGCCGGCATCTTGCACGTCGTCATAGCCGAAAATTTCCACGCCATCCCGACGCAGCACGCGCTGCGAATGCATCACCGAGGTGAGCACGCCAAACGTCTCGTCCTGATTCTTCCAGCTGTACAGCGCCGATGCGTTCGGCTTGCCGTCTGCGGAACGATCGTTGTATCCGTAGCTCACCGTGCCGGTCAGCGTGTTGCGGTCCAGCTCCAGCGGCTTGCGCGTGTGCACGATCACGGTGCCGCCGATCGAGCCTTCATCGATCCGCGCCTCCGGGGTCTTGTAGACCTCCATCAAGCCGACCACTTCCGGCGCCAGCGTGCTGTAGTTGAACGAGCGGCTGTCCGGATCGTTGGGATCGCCGCCCCAACTGGTGGAGGCGATGGTCTGGCCGTTGAGCAGCACGCGATTGAGCGCCGGGTCGGTGCCGAGAATACTGACCTTCTCGCCCTCGCCGAATTGCCGATCCACCGTGATGCCGGACAGCCGCGACAGCGATTCGGCAACATTGGTATCCGGGAACTTGCCGATGTCTTCGGCACTGATTGCATCGACGATGGCATCGGCGTTGCGCTTGACATTGAGCGCCTTGCCGAGACTGGCCTGATAGCCCACCACCTTGACTTCATCCAGCGTGGAAACGGATGGATCGGTTTGCGCAGGCGTTTGCGCTTGCGTGGGTGCAGCCTGCTCCTGCGCAAACGCCGGTAGCGTTGTCGCACCCACAAGGGCCACACCACCGATCAGCAGACCGCGTACCGCAGCACTCAGCGGCGAGCGACGCAGCGCATGCGGATGACGCGACAGGTGATGGGACAACTCGAACACACGGGGAGACGGCATGACGTGGACCTCTTGGTGATGTCTGGTAGCAACCCTGCGGTTGCACAACGACGCGCGATGCGCGTGCCATGCCCGCGATCCGTCCCCTGTACCGGATGCGAGCGAGGTCCCGCACGACCGTAACGGCATGCGGGACCAGCCAACCCGATCAACGATCGGGCGGCAACTATGCTTCGTGAACTCGGACGTAAGCTCCTGCACGCTGACAACGTTATCGGCGAAGGTGCCTCCCGCACGCTGCGCTGTCAACACATCGCCGAATCGAGCCAGTGCGGATGCTGCACGATGCACGCCATGCAGACGCAAGGATCCCCGGGTGTCGGCCACTGGATTTTTTCTGTGGCGCATGCAGACCACTGCGTGTCGCGGCCTGATGGCACAAGGCTGTGCAGCCGGATGATGCGATGCACCGTGTTTTATGGGCGCAAATGTGCATCGTCGGCCCATGCCTTATCCACACCGACGCTTTTGCGAGGCACCCATGTTCAGTCCGTGACTGCGGAATGCGCCATCTCTGCGATGCAGTCGGCTACCTCCACCACACAACGTGCGATGCACTGTCGAGCGCAGAACCTTCGTTCGCATCGACATGGCGCGCATCGGCTTGCACACCCGTACGCCATCACGCGAAACAACGCGCCTACTTCACGCCCGCGCACGCCTGCGTCCGCAACCACTGCGCTGCCGCCTCGATCGCATCGGCTTGCGGGTCAAGCACCGCATCCGGTTGCAGTGCGCCATCGATGCGATGCCCGCTGCGGTCCTGCGTGTAGCTGCCGGCAATGGCCAGCAGACCGCCACCCGGCAGTTCCACAGAACGATTGCCGGTGGTCTGGCCGGAAGTTGGCTGACCAAAACTTCGCGTGCTGGCACGGCCACGGAACGAGATCGCCACCATCTCGCCTGCGCTTGCGGTCCTGGGACCAACCAGGACGGCGACCGGGCGATCCGTCTGCAGGCTACCCGGCGAAGCGCTCGACCGCGCTACCGACCGAGCTTGCCACGGCGACTGCTTGCCTGACGCATCGACGAAGCTGCCGAGCACTGCATCGCCCAACAACGCGTGCAAGCCATTGATCATCGGCCACATGGTGCCTCCGCGGTTGTGGCGCAGATCGACGACCCAGCCGCAGGTGGCCTGCGCCGCAACATGCTCCAGCGCTGTCGTGAGCGATGTTTCATAAGCGCGAACGACCTCTCCGGAGGAAGTCACCAGGCCTGGGAGGTCGAGATAGGCAATCCCGGATGACAGCAGGCGTGTCTGCGTGGCGGGCAGCTCGCGCTGGGCAACAGCTTCCAGGCCACGTCGCCTGGAAGGACGCATCAGGAAACTATGGCCGTCATCGAGCTGGGCGATCAGCGCCTCGATAGCAGCATACGCATCGGCCTCGCGCATGCCTGCTGCCTGCGTACGCAGCTGCGGCTCACGCGTGGCCCAATCGATGCGGGCACTGTGCAGCGCTTGATCCCGGATCGCGGGGATGGCGATATCCAGGATCGCGCTGGCCGATGCGGCATCGACGATTGGCTGGACGGTCAGGCGCAACTGGCTGACATCCAGCATTCCATCGCCTCGCAGCACCACACCGATGAACACCTTCTGCGCTTCAATCGGCACCTGCAGCGCAATGGAGCGGCTTGCACGCGTCGTGCCGCTGACCGGATCGGTTTGCGAGCTTTCAAACGCCAGGCGTTTGCCATGCGCATCATCGGCGCGCATCCATAGCGTGGCGCCCTGCGATGCATTGGAGGTTGCCAATACGCCGGACAACAGCAACGACTGGCCCCGCAAAGACACAGTGTCCAGTTGTGCGGAGGCAGCACCGAACGGTGCAGTGCGCGCGGCAATTGCGGTCAGACGCAATTGCGCACCTTCACTGGACTGCACGTCGCCTTGCACCGCAGTCAGTTGGTAATCAGCTCCACCGGCAGCCGCGTACCAGCTTGGAATCGCTGCCATCGCATGCATACTGCACAACAGACTCAGCACCAGCCACCACCGCATCCGTGCGTATTTCATCCGTTACTCGTCAAAATCTAAGGTCAGACGCCACTCTAGCAGTCATTGCATACGCTGTAAGGCCGTGCGCGAGCTGCGATATCCAGCCCCGCCGGAGGTGGCAACTGGTGGCAACGCGGCTGCAGATCGCGCGCAACAGCTGCGGTGGTCGTGCAGCACATCCCGCGGCGCGCGGTCATCGCTCCCGCTTGGCGGGAGCGCGTTCGGTCTGAGCGATACGCTTAGGCGCGCTGCCCGGCCACCCAGGTGGCAAGCACCTGTACATCGGCATCCACCAGCACCAGATCGGCCTGATACCCCGGCGCGATCCGGCCAAGGCGCTCACCCAAGCCAATGCACTGCGCCGGATATGTCGATGCCATGCGTGCGGCTTCGGCCAGATCCACGCCCAGCCACTGCACGCTGTTACGCACGGCCGTGGCCATGTCCAGCGCCGAGCCGGCCAACGCGCCGTCGGCATTACGCACCACGCCGTCGATGGCAGTGATGGTTTCGCCGTACAGATCGAAACTGGGACTGTCGGCGCCGACCATCGGCATGGCGTCGGTGACCAGCAGCACCGTGCCACGCGGTTTGGCGGCCAGCGTCAGGCGCAGGCTGGCCGGATGCACATGCACGCCATCGACGATGATGCCGCACCACACGTTGGCATCTTCCAGCGCGGCGCCCACCGCATTGGGCTCGCGCCCTGCCAGTTGCGACATCGCGTTGTAGAGATGGGTGAAGCCGCTGACGCCGGCGGCGATGCCGTCGCGCGCCTGCGCGTAGGTTGCGGCGGTGTGGCCGGCAAAGACAATCGCGCCGCCGGCGACGAAGGCGCGGATATCGTCCAGCGGCACGCGCTCGGGCGCGAGCGTGATCAAGGTGACGCCGTTGTCCAGCGAGGTATCGACCGCAATCTCGTGCGCGTTCGGCAGGCGGAACTTCTGCGCGTCGTGCGTCCCCTTGCGGGCCGGACTCAGGTACGGGCCTTCCAGATGGATGCCGAGTATCCCGGGCACGCCTTGCGCGATCGCCTGCCGCGTGGCGTCGATGGCCTCGGCCATGACCTCGGCGGTGTCGCTGATCAGCGTCGGCAGCATGCCGGTGGTGCCGAAGCGACGATGCGCAGCAGCAATGGTGGCCAGCGCCTGCGGGTCGCGTGCGTTGTTGAACAACACGCCGCCACCGCCATTGACCTGGATGTCGATGAAGCCCGGCAACAACGTCGCCCCGCCCAGATCCACACGCGTAGGCGCCTGCGCAACGCGCGCATCGTCAGCCGGCACGACCGCCTGGATCTGCGCGCCGGCCAGCAGGACGACCCATCCATCCTGCAGGCCATCGTCGGTCAGCACGCGTGCATTGCACAGCGCTTGAAGCGGGGAAGCATCCATGTTCAAACGGTTTCCGTAACCTTGTTCAAATGCGGCGGTAAATCGGGATTGTTGCCACGTTGCAGTGCCAGCGCGTTGATCGCGCGATAGAAGCTCTGCACGGTCAACAGCGGTGCGGCGGCCGGGTGTGCGTCGGCGGCAAGCGGCAGATCGCCATCGGGCGCGGCCAGCCACACCTGCGCGCCACGCGCACGGAATTCGGCGGCGAGCGCACGCGTGCCGGCGCCGGTTTCGTCGGGTTGGGCGAATACCAGCACCGGGAAGCCCGGTCCCACCAACGCCATCGGGCCGTGTTTGACCTCGGCCGAGCTATAGGCTTCGGCATGCAGGCCGCAGGTTTCCTTGAACTTCAAGGCCGCTTCCTGCGCCGCGCCCAGGCCCAGGCCGCGACCGAGCACGAACAGGTTGTGCGCCGGCACCAATCCGGCAGTGAGTGCGGACCAGTCGGCCTGCCAGGCGGTGCGCAGCTGCTGCGGCAATGCATCGACCGCCGCGAGCAACGCCGGGTCGTTCTTCCACACCGCGCCCAGATGCAGCACGGCAGCCAGCGAGGCGAGATAGCTCTTGGTGGCGGCGACGCTTTTTTCCGGGCCTGCGCCGAGCGGAATCACCACCTCGGCCAGTTGCGCCAGCGGCGAATCTTCGACGTTGACCAGCGCGACCACGCGCGCGCCAGCGGCCTTGGCGGCTTCGGCGTTACGTAACAGGTCAGGGCTCTTGCCCGATTGCGAAATCACGATGTACAGCGCGCCGCGCAACTGCAGCGGCGCTGCATAGACCGAGCCCACCGAGGGCGATGCGGATGCGGTGACGATACCCAGCTGCGTTTCGAACAGATACTTGGCATACGTCGCTGCATGATCGGAGCTGCCGCGCGCACAGGTCACCACGAACGGCGGCGGCGCAGCGCGCAGCGACTGCGCGAGTGCGGCGACGGTATCGGCGTTACGGGCGAATTGGGCGGCGACCACGTCGGCGGTCTGCGCCGCCTCGCGGAACATCAAGGTCTCGGTTTCGGTGGGAAGGCTCATCGGGCTCAGGTGGATTCGGGGGGAAGGGAGTTGGTGGCCGGCGTCTGCGCCGGTGCAGTGGAACCGCGCACCACCAACTGCGGCACAAATCCGCGGTTCTGCAGTTGCGCGGGCTGATCGTCGTAGGCGTCGCTACGCAACTGGCTGATCAACAGGCGTGCAGCATGCCGCGCGATGTCGTCGGTGGCCTGCTTGGCGGTGGTCAGTGCCGGCCAGGACTGGCGCGAAAACGGGCTGTCTTCGAAGCCGGCGATCGACAATTGGTACGGCACGTTCATGCCGGTGGATTTGGCTGCGGCCAGCACCCCGGCGGCGATTTCATCGTTGCTGCCGAAGATGGCGGTAGGCGGTTCGCGCAACGACAACAGCCGGCGCGCGCCACGGAAGCCGTCGTCGAAGGTGTAGTCGCCGGGAATCACCAGATGCTTGTCCAGGGTGATGCCGTAATCCTTCAACGCCGCCTCGTAGCCGGCGTAGCGCTCGCCGCTGGAGCGATGTTGCGGGCCGCCCCACAGGAAGCCGATGCGCTGATGACCGAGCTGGATCAGATGCTCGGTGATCTCGTAGGCGGCAGCGCGGTCGTCGATGTAGACGCAGGGGCCATCGCCCGGATCGTCGGTGGCGGCGATGATGCGCACGCTCTTGATGCCGCGTGCGGCCAGACCGGCCATCAGCTCGGGGCGCTCGGACATCGGCGCAGTCAGCACCACGCCGGCCAGCCGCGAGCGCTGCACCCATTCGGCCAGTTCTTCGGCCAGCAGCGGCGAGGTGGAGTCGCAGGGATGGATCTGCAGGCCGAAGCCGGTTTCGCGGCAGGCGGCCAGCACACCGTTCTGGATGCCGATGATGTGATACGGGTTGGGATTGTCGTACACCAGCCCGATCACGAACGGCGTGCCGCTGCGCAGATTGCGCGCGGACGGATCGGGTTCGTAGTCGAGATCGGCGATGGCACGCAACACACGTGCGCGGGTTGCCTGCATCACCGATGGTTCGTTGTTGATCACCCGCGACACGGTCTTCAACGAGACCTTGGCGCGCTCGGCGACGTCTTTGATGGTGGGCCTACGCATGGATGTACCTTGTTCGTCGGAAGCTATCATGCTGCCGCGCTCACTTTGCCTGGGCCGGCAGGCCCACGCGATGACCGCGCAACGAATAGAACAGGATGTACAGATAGCACGGCACCATCAGCGCAGCGAACACGACCTGGAAGTCGTAGTGCTGTTTGAGAATGGCGAACAGCTGCGGAATGATCGCGCCGCCGGCAATGCCCATCACCAACAATGCCGAACCGATCTCGGTGAAGCGACCAAGTCCGCGAATGGCCAGCGGAAAGATCGCCGGCCACATCATGGCGTTGGCAAAGCCGAGCGCGGCGACGAAGCCCACCGACACGTAGCCCGGCCACATCATTGCGTTGGCGAAGCCGAGAGAGGCGAAAAAGTCCACCGACACGTAGCGCTGGGCGAACAAGGCACCCAGCGAGAACAACACGCCCAGCACCGCCGACACGCTCAGATAGCGCGCCTGCGAGATCACACCAGGAATCAGCACCAGACCGGCGATGTAGCCCAGCAACATCGCCCCCAGCGTGTAAGAGGTGAAAAGCTTGGTGCTGTCCAACGGCAGATTGAGGCTGTGGCCATAGGTACCGATGGCATCGCCGGCCATCACTTCCACGCCCACATAGACGAACAGGCACAGCACGCCCAGCCACAGGTGCGGGAACTGGAAGATGCTGGATTTCTGCACGCCACCGGTCGCGCCCGGCGTGGCATTAGCTTCGGAGGCCTTGAGCTCCGGCAACGGCGAAAACAGCACGCCGATGGCCAGCAGCAGCAGCACGCCGGACATCACCAGATAGGGGGCGTGAATCTTGGCGGCGAAGGCAGTGAGCAACGTCTCCTTGGTCGCCGCATCGGCGCTGGCCACCTGCTCGGACAGATCGCCGATGCCGTGCAGCACCAGCGAGCCGATCAGGATCGGCGCCAGGATTCCGGCGATCTTGTTGCAGATGCCCATCAACGCGATGCGCCGCGCTGCGCTTTCGATCGGCCCGAGGATGCTGATGTACGGGTTGATCGCGGTCTGCAGCAGCGCCAGGCCGCTACCGATCACGAACAAGCCGCCCAATGCGCCCGGATACCAACGCTGGGTGGCGAACTGACCGAAGCCGGCCGCGCCCACCGCCATCACCACCAGACTCAGCGCCAGGCCTTTCTTCATGCCGGTGCGCTTGAGAATCCACGACGACGGCAACGCCAGGAAGAAGTACGACAGGTAGAACACCATCAGCACCAGAAACGCGTTGACCTCGTTGAGGTCGAACGCCAACCGCACGAAGGTGATCAGCGGCCCGTTGATCCAGGTGAAAAAGCCGATGATGAAGAACAGCACGCCGACGATGGCGATCGAGACAACGGGATTTGCGGGCCTGGCGGTAGTCATGGATCGGCTGGCTCTTGAGTTGTCGGTTGGGAAACGCCGCGCTGGATCAGCGACGCAGTTCGGCAACGAAATCGTAGAAATCGTTGTGGCAATAGGTGTCGGTCAATTCGATCGCGCTGCCATCGCGCGCATAGCCCACGCGCACCACATGCAGGATCGCCTCGCCGGTTTTCATGCGCAGGTGTTCGGCCAGGCGCGCGGGCAGATTGATCGCACGGAAATACTGCAGCGCGCGCACCACCGGCGTGCCCTGTGCATCCAGATAGCTATAGAGCGAATCGCCGATCTGCTGCGGGTCGGCGACGATGCGTTGCGGCAACACCGCATGCTCGTAGGCCATGACGCGGTCGTCGGCGCTGCGCAGGCGGGTGAGCGAGGCCACCGCCGCATCCGGCGACAACCCCAGGCGCAGGATTTCTTCGCCGTGGGCCGGGCGCAAGCGCCGCTCCAGCCAGCGCGTCCCCGGCTCGTAGCCCTTGATGCGCAGCGTTTCGCTGAAACTGGTCAGGCCGCTGAGCTGATGCTGGATCTGCGTGGTGACGAAGGTACCGGCACCCTGCCGACGCGAGACCAGACCCTGTTCAACCAGTACATCCACGGCCTGACGCAGCGTCACCCGCGAGATCTGCAGCCGTTCGCACAGCTGACGCTCGGCCGGCAGCGCTTCGCCCGCCTTCCATTGGGCGCTGCGGATCTGCTCGTCCAGCTTGCTCGCCAACTGCAAGTACAGTGGCGTGGGCGCCGAGGCGTCCAGCGCCAGCGCATCCATCCTGGGGTCGCTGTCCGTCCTGGCATCGGTTTTCGGTTTGACCATTGCCTGTCCTCTGGACCGACTTGGATTCGTTAGGTCCAATATAGTACCAATTTGCCTGGAGCGCATTAGCCGCAGCCGGGCCCGGAAGCGAGACATCTGCCAGGGGATCGCCCCACGGCGCATCGAAGGAAACCTACTGCGGCCACCATCACAGCGCCGCGCCGGAACTGACCGCGCCCCGCGCCTCGCGCCACCGCCCAGGTGGCGATGCCGTTACAGCCGCAGATACCAGCGCCGCCGATCCATCCACCAGCCCACGCCCCAGCACAGCAGGGTGTAGCCCAGCGCGCACAAGAAAGAACCCAACGGCCCCGGCGCGATGGTCTGGAACACGCGGATACCGGCCCAGGCGTACAGGTCCAGGCCGGAGCTGCCGGCCGGCAGCAGCCGCAGCACGACCACGAACAACTCGGAGAACAGGTAGATCGCCAGCGGGTTGCGCCCCAGCACGGTGAAAAAGCCGCTGCCGCCGACCCGGCCACACAGCTCCAGCAGGTAGACCAGCGCGCCCAGCGCCAGCAGATCCAGTCCCACCGTACAGGCGACGAACGCGCCGCTCCAGAGCTTCTTCGACAGCGGCCAGGCGGGGTGCCAGAGCAGCGCAAGCAGTACCAGGCCCACGCCGGCCAGCAGCAACGCGCGCGTGGCGGCACCGGTCTTGCCGCGCCGCTGCAGGAAACGCCCGGCCAGATAGCCGGCCAGTACGTTGACCGTGGCCGACAACGTGCCGAGCAGGCCCTCCGGGTCGAAGCCGCCATCCTTGCGATACAGATGCGCGCGCCCGAACAGCCACAGATCCAGCCGGGTGCCGGCATTGCCGGTCTTGCTCAACTCCGCGCCGGGCTGGCCGAAGGCATACAACAATGCCCAGTAGCCCAGCAGCAGCGCCACGCACGCCGGCGCGATGCCACGCGGCGGCAGATAGCGCACCAGCAATGCCGCCAGCAGATAGCACAGGCCGATCCGTTGCAGTACGCCAGGCAGGCGGATCTGATCGATCGCAGTGAACGCCCATCCGCCACCTGGCTGCAGATGGAAGAACGGGAACCAGTACATCAGCACGCCGCACAGAACGATCAGCGCGGCGCGCTTGCTCACGCGGCCGAGGAACTGCCGATGCGGCGTGTCGGTGGCCAGTGCGAAACTCATCGCGCTGCCGACGGCGAACAGGAACGAGGGAAACACCAGGTCGGCGAGCGTGAAGCCGAACCAGGGTGTATGTGTCAGCTGCGCATACGCCTGCGCGCCCGGCCCGGGGGTGTTGACCAGAATCATCAGGAAAATGGTCAGCCCGCGAAACACGTCCAGCGATAGAAAACGTTCGTGCTTCGGCGGCGCGGCGCTGGTTGCGGCAACAGCGGCCTGTGCGCTCATCGGACTGCCTCGCCGATCCACCGCGGTGTGCCAGGTGCGCACATGACGCCGGTGAACTGCGGCATTGCATCGCCGCTATCGCCGTCCTGCATGGCCACGCTATGCGGCACGCAGCCGATCATCGAACGGCGCCTTCGGCCGCGCCATGCGTGGTGCCCCGACTCTCGCCTTGCACGTCGCCGCGGACGCCCTGTTGCGCATCCACCTGCGCCAGCAAGCGACCCAGCAGCTTCAGCGGGTCGCGCGGTGGTTGGCGCTGCGGCGCCGTGCCCTGCTCGGCCCAGTCGCGTTCCCACGCGACCAGCTGCGCGTTGACCGCCGCTGCATCGAACGGCGTGCCGGCCTTGCGTGCAGCACGATACGCGCCCAGAAAGCGCGTCCAGCGCTGCAGATAGAACTCCGCGTACATGCCCTGCCACGCCTTGGACGCGTAATCGGCCAGATTGCCGTCGCCGCCCCAGACGCTGACCTGCGCACGCGCATTGCCGACATAGGCACGACGCAATCCGGCATCGTTGCCAGCGGCCGCTGCGGCCTGCCCGGTCCAGTCGGCCAGGGTTTCGTGTTGACCGCCGACCAATGCATCCAGTCCCTGTACCAGTTGCGTGGTGCGCGCCAGCAGCGCATCGCCGCGGGCGAAGTCGCCGGCGTCGTACGCCCGCACAACCGCCTGCAATTGGCGGTCGGCGTGCAGGCTGAGGTAATGCCGCGCGTCTTCGATCAGGTCGTAGCGGTACAACGGCGCATCGGCATAGCGGTCGGCCTGCTGCAGCAAGGCATCGATGGCCCGGCGCAGGCGTTGCGGATCGCCGGGGCGGTCGTCGAAACCGACGATGTCGGCCGTCGGCCGCTTGAACAGCAGGTAGGCACCGGCACGCTTGTTCCACCAGCGCGGCGACCAGTAACGGGTCTGGTAGATCCCCGCCTCCAGATCCGACCAGGCCTGCAGCACTGCTGCATCGCTGCGACCGTAGCGCGCACGCGTGTACTGCGCGAGCCATTGCGACCAGGACTGCTGCGGCCCTTCCCAAGCCAGCGCGTAGAGATACTCATAGACCACCGAGTTGCTGTGCAAGCCTTCCGGGAACACCCCAAAGCCGCGCAGATTGCGTTTGTCCGGGTCGGCCAGCAAGGCCTGCAGATCCTGCCGATAGAACGCGAAGTCGCCGTACAACGGATTGCTGGCGCCGTAGTTGTGCACGTAGCCGTAGATCCACTGCTTGTTGTCGAAGGCCTGGGAGGCCTTCCAGGTGCCGGGATAGCGGTCGTTTCCGATGTCCAGCACCATCAAACGCGCGTCGGGCACCTTGCCGAGAAATGCGGCGATCGCCTGCGGTTGCCAGAAGTCGCGGTCGGCACCGAACAGCCAGCCCTGCATCACCCAGGTGGCCTGCGGGTTGACCTGCGCGATGGAGCGATACAACGCCTGCCCGTACTCGGCCAGGCGTGCATCGCGTTGCGCTGGCGGCACCGCTTTGGCGCGTGCGGCGTCGGAGTTGGCGATGCCGTCGCCGTACTTGGCGGCGGCGACGTCGCTGCCGTCGTCGGCCACTGGCGGCAACATTTCGTTGAAGGCATCGGCCAGATAGAACTCGCCTGCGCCATAGGTCTGCGTGTACAGCTCCAGGAACCGCCGCGCGACCTTGGCGAACAACGGATCGCGCGGATCCAGCCAATAGGTCTCGTGAAAGCCTTCCCAGGCACGCATGCGGTAGATGCGCGCCTTCGGATGCGCCTGCGCGAACGCCTTGGGCACGTAGCCGGCAAACGCCGGCAGCACCGGTTGCATGCCCAGCTCGCGCATGCGCGTGAGGATCTGCGTCTGCAGCACGCGCTTGCTGTCGATCCATTGCTGCGGCAGTGGCGCACGATAGCCTTCGATATTGCCCATGCGCTGCCACGGGGTGAAGGCCGGGCCGGAGAAATACTCCGCCAGCGCCTCATCGCCCACATCGAACTCGCGCCACAGCGCCTGCCAGATGGCTTCCTGCCCTTCCATGGCCAGCGGCATGTCGATGCCGTGCAGTGCCATCCAGTCGATTTCGCGCTGCCAGCGCGGCCAATCCCAGAACGGCGTGGTGTACCCGTAGGTGCAGGTGTTGAGATAGGCGCGATGGGCGAACGGCGTGCGCACCTGGCCGCTGTTGTAGGCAGGCCATTGCGCCGGCAGCGCCACGCGGTCGCCTTCCCAACTCATCGAGGCCGCGCCGGCCTGACCCAGATACGCGTAGGCGCCACGCGCCAATGCCACCTGCGAGGAGCCGGCAATGCGCACCGTGTCGCCACCGGCATCGATGCGGTACCAGTCTGCGCCATCGCCGCGCGGTGCCACGGTCATCTCGAACTGGGCGGCGCGCGCGCCGATCAGGCGCTGCAGCACCGCCTGTGCAGGCGGCGCGGCCAGCACGGTGACGGGAATGGCGAGCAGCGCGCTCAGCACGGCGCCTGCGAACAGGCGCGCGGGCGACGACAGGGAAAACAGTGGGGCGATCATGGCGAGTTCCGATAATGCACGGTGACGACGTCGTGGAATCCAAACGGTTGATCGGCAGCGACCTGCAGAATCACCGCCAGCGTGCGCGCGCCGGTCGCGGGTGCAAGCGCCAATGTGATCGGCGTGCCGGCCGCCGCCTGCGCGACCGCGCGGCCATCCAGAAACACCTGCGCCGGCCCGCTGAGCCGGCCCAGATCGAGCATGCCGCCGTGGGCCTGCACGCCTTGCCAGGGCGTGAACTGGGTGCGGTACAACACGTAGCCAGCGCGTTTGGGGGCGGTTTCCAACGTGCCGGGCAGCGTATTGCTCCAGCTGTTGTTGTCGTTGGGGCGGCGCGACAGATCCGGTGCCGGCGGCTGCGCGAAGGCAGCGGTGTGGCGCCAACTTTCGACCACCATCACCGGCGCCACGATCGGCACTGTGGCTGGTAGCGGGGCTGCCACGCGTGCGATCTCGACCACCGCATCGCGCAGGCCTGCGCTACGCGCCTGCAGCCGTAGCACGCCAGCGCCGCGCCCGGCCTGCACGATCGCCTGCGCCAGCCCGTTGAACAAGGCCACCTGCGTACTCTGATCGGCGGCATGCGCATTCGGGTCGCCATTGCCGACGCCCAGCAAGCGGCCGCCGCTGATCTGCAGCGTCAGCAGCGCATTGCAATCGGGTACGTGGCGGCCCTGCGCATCCAGCGCTTCCAGCGTCAGCGGTTGCGCGTCACGACCATCGCCACGTAGCTGCGTGCGGTCGGGCGTGAGCCGCAGCGCGACCGCTGCGCGGGTGGTTTCCACCCGCGTTCGCGCCACCTCGCGCCCGTCGCGCCAGGCCACCGCTTCGAGCACGCCTGGCGCATAGTCCACCTGCCACTGGTTCATCTGCGCGCGATCCACCGCCTGCTTTCCCAGCGAGCGGCCGTTGAGCCACAGCTCCACCTGCGCGGCATTGCAGAACGCCATCACCTTGATCGGCTGGCCTTCGCGTCCGCGCCAGTTCCAGTGCGGCAACAGGTGCAGCACCGGCGCGTCGTCGATCCACAACGCACGGCGCAACCAATACGCCCCCTTGGCAAATCCGCATTGGTCCATGATGCCGAAGAACGATCCCACCGACGGCCATTCGAACGGCGTGGGCTCGCCGCGATAATCGAAGCCGGTCCACACGAAACTGCCGGCGACGAACGGGCGTTCGGCGATCAGCTGCCAGGCGCGCCGATGGGTATTGCCCCAGTCGGCCGCCAGGCTGTCGTCCTCGGCCACCACGTGCGCGTCCAGGTCGGTGAACCAGGCGCCACGCGTCTGGAAGGCGCTGGTGTCCTCGCTGGACAGCATCGGCGTGCGCGGCCGCGCGGCATGCACGCGGTCGTAGTTGAACTGGCGATAGTTGAAACCGAGTACATCCACCACATCGGCCGCACCGCGCGTGGCGAACATGCCATCGTTCATGCCGGCGGTGATCGGGCGGGTGTCGTCGAGCGCACGCACGGCGCTGGCGGCGCGCGCCATGATCGCGTAACCGACTGCGGTGCCCTGCAGCGGCTCTTCGTTGAGCAGCGACCACAGGAACACGCTGGGATGGTTGCGCTGGCGCCGCACCATGTTGCGCAATAGCGCCACATACTCGGGCGCCGGATTGAACAGGCGGTTCTCGGCCATCACCAGCATACCGAGCCGGTCGCAGGCCTGCAGCAGTTCCGGCGCCACCGCATGATGCAGGCGGATGGCATTGCAGCCCATCGATTTCAGGCGCTGCAGACGAAATGCATGCAACGCATCGGGCAGTGCCACGCCGACGCCGGCATGGTCCTGATGCAGGCACACGCCCTTGATCTTGAGCGCGCGACCATTGAGGAAGAAGCCGTGGTCGGCATCGAAGCGCAGGCTGCGAAAACCGATGTCGCACTCGGCACGATCGTTGCGGCCGTCTGCGCCGCGCACGTTGGCCTGCACGCGATACAGCACCGGCGTGTCCACGCTCCAGCGCTGCGGCTGCGGCACCGACAGGTTGATCGCGGCCTGCGCGTTACCGAACGCGGCGACGCGCAGTTGCGTCTCGCCGTGCGCCACCACAACACCGTGTGCGTCGCGCAGCGCCACATCCACCCATGCCTCGGCAGGCTGCTGGCCGCTGTTGACCAGCTCCAGCTGCACCGGCACCTGCCAGACGTCGCCCGGACCCTCGCGCGGCACCGCTGCCAGGCCATCGCCGGCGATATGCAGGGGCGTACGCAACACCAGCCAGGTGTGCCGATAGATGCCGCCGCCTTCGTACCACCAGCCATCCATCGCCTCGGCATCGACACGGATGGCGATGCTGTTCAAGGCATTGCCGTAACGCGCGACCGGCGTGAGGTCGATGACCAGCCCGTTGTAGCCGCTCCAACTGCGCGCCATCAGCATGCCGTTGACCCACACGGTGGCGTGGCTGGCGATGCCGTCCAGACGCAGCTCCACCGCCTGGCCGCGCACGGACGCGTCCAGCCGCAGCGTGCGCCGATACCAGGCAATCCCGCGCGGGCGATAGCCTTGCGCGATATTGGCGTCGGCGCTTACCGTCTGTTCCACCACAAAATCATGCGGCAGTTGCAGCTGTCGCCAGCCGGTATCGTCGAAGTCCGGTGCCGCCGCGCCCCAGGCGCGGCCGGCCTTGGCATTGTCGTAGGTCTCGTCCTGCCCGACCAACGGCGGGAACGGCAGGTCGCCGGCATGGAAGCGCCAGCCTTCGTCCAGATCCAGCCATTGGCCGTTGTCCGCTGTGGCCGCTGCGACTGGCGCGGGACGCGGTGTCCCGCTGCTGCCCGTGCGCCCCGAGGCAGCGCTCGCCATGCCGGGTACCAACGCCGGAACGCCGAGCAGCGACGAGGCACAGACGCTTCCGGCGAGGAAATCACGCCTGCGCATGGCAGCACCGAATCGACCGCAGCGCATGCGCGCCAGGCAGCAGGCGTCGCGCAGCGGCGTCCGGTAGGTCAGGTGCCGGCACAGCCACCGCAGCGACGCATGCGCTGCCTGCTGCCGCACGCAGCGCTACACGCTGGCGCAGCGATCGCTCAGCCACCATCAAAGCATGTCCCACTGCATCGACAGGTAGTAGCTGCGGCCGGTGACGCCGGTCATTTGCCAGCGGCTGGGGATGTCCTTGTACGCCTCCTCGGTGCGGTTGGTGAGGTTCAGGCCACCTAGCTGGAAACTCAGCTTGTCGTTGACCTGATAGCCAAGCACCGCATCCAGCTGCGTGCGCGCCTTCATGGTGTGGCCTTCGCGGGCGAAGAAGCTGTCGCTACTGTCCTGTTCGTACTCACTGCGATGGTTGAGCGAGACGCGCGCCGAATAATGTTCGCTCTCCCAGTATGCGGTGGCGTTCCAGGTCTGTTCGGACAGGTTGCGGATCTGGAACGCGGTGCCGCGCTGCGGAATCACCCGGGTGAAGTTGGAGGTCACGCCGAAGCCGTCGATCGGCAACCAGGCATCCAGCGATTGCGTCCAGCCAAGCTCGTAACCGCGGATCTTGACCTTGCTCGGATCGTTGGCGGTGGCGGTGATCTCGTAGATATCGCCGCCACTGTCCACGCAATCGCCGGCCGCATTGCTGGACAGCGCAGTGCCGTTGAACGTCGTCGGGCATACGATGCTGTTGAAGGTGCCGTTCTTGATGTTCTTCCAGAACCCGGCCACGGTCAGCGCGCCGCCGTTGCCGTAGTACCACTCCAGGCTCAGGTCGGCCTGCTCGGCGGTCAGCGCCTTCAGGTCGGTCTGGCCCTGGGTGACGAAAAACGTGGTAGTGCCGCCGGTGTTGGTGCCGGTGGAGATCGTCGAGGCGATGGCGGTATTGCTGTCCAGAATCGGCCGCACCAGCACCTTGGCGGCGGCAAACCGCAGCAGCAGGTCCTCGCGCATGTCCAGCACCAGATTCAAGCTGGGCAACCAGTTGGAATATTCGTACGGCGCACGCGCGGTGCCGATCACCAGGTTGGCATCGTCGCTGGCGGCCTGCGCCTGGGTCAGGTAGGTATCGGTGGTGCGCTTGGTGTTTTCGTAGCGCATGCCGACATTGCCGCGCAGGCGCATGCTGCCGATATCGGTATCGATGCGCGCCATCGCATACGCGGACGAGATATCGTTTTCGATGCTGTAGCTGCTTTGCGGCGCGAACAGCACCGGCACGGTGATGCCCGCAGCGGCCAGCGAGCGCGCATAGGCGTCGATGTCCGGGGTGACCCAGCTGTCCTGCGAGGCGAGCTGCCCGTCGAGAAAATTATTGACCGTGCTGTTGGCGGCCGACAGTTCCGGGAACATGTCGAAACCGGAGACGGCACCGGTCCTGAGCAGATACAGAAAATCGCGCCGGCGCACGTCGCGTTCGAAGGTTTCGCGGCGGTATTTGGCACCGAAGCGCACCGCATTCAACGCGCCCATGTCCAGATACCGCTCGGCATCCAGTTGCAGCGACCATTCCTTGTTGCTGAGCGACTGAATGGAACCGTTGGGATATTCGCTGCGCACCAGATTGGCCTTGTCCCAGGCGCTGGCATCGGTGGCGTCGGCATCGGTGGTCAGCGAGATCGCGTCGGAATTGGAGGTATCCAGCAGTGTCGAGGTCGGCTTGCGGCCCAGGATCGCCGCGCGTTCGTTCTCGTCGGTCTTGCCCTGGGTGTAGTTGGCAGCGCCACTGAGCGTCCAGGCATCGCCCTTCCATTTGAAGTCGTAGGTGAGCAACTGTGTGGACAGGTCGTGTTGTTCGATCTGGCGATTGTTTTCCAGCCAGTAGTCCGATGCCGACACCTGCGTGGCGGTCAGTCCGTTGGTCTGCAGCACCGTCAGCGGGTTGCGCTCGAACGAGTACACCAGCTGATTCATGTCGTTGGCGGTCCTGTCCTGCGAATACAGCGCCGTGAGGTTCATTTCCAGCTGGTCGTTGGGCTTCCACTGCAAGCCGCCGTTGAACATCTTGCGCGTGGTTTCGCGCTCGATCGAGCGATAGCGCGGACGGCGCGGGATATACAACGTGCCGGCGTCGGTTTCCTGTGTATACCACCGGTCGATCCACAGATAATCGGCGCGGTCCTTGAGCTTCTGATAGCCGGCACTCAGGAACACGCCCACATTGCCGTCGCCGACCTTGAACTGGTCGATATAGGTCAGCACGCCCTTGGGCGTGGGCGAGCCGCCGGCGAATTCGGCGTACTGGGTCTTGGCCGAGAACAGCAGCTTGGTCTGTTGATAGTCCAGTGGCTTGGTGGTGTTGATGTTGACCGTGCCGGACAGGCCGCCGGCATCCATGTCCGCCGAGGGCGACTTGATCACCTCGATCCCGGCGGCCACTTCCGGCTGGATGATGTCGTAGCGAAACCCATCGGTGAAATCGGCGCTCTTGATCACCTGTCCGTTGATGGTGGTGGCCGAGTACTGCGGCCCCAGACCGCGCACGCTGATGGTGGAGCCACGCCCGTTGATGGTGGAGATCTGCACGCCGGGAATGCGCTGGATCGCTTCGGCGATATTTTCGGCGGGGAATTTACCGATGTCCTGCGCCGAGATGCCATCGGTCATGCGCACGTCGTCGCGCTTGTTGTCCATCGCAGTGATCAGACTCTTCTGGTACGAGCTGGTGACCTTGACCGTGTCGAGCTGGGAAATCGGCGCAGGATCGGCAGGCGGCGACTCCTGCGCCTGCGCTGCGCCGCCACAGGCAAGCAGCGACAGTGCGATGGCAATGGACAGGGAGGAAGGCGAGCAACAGCGCACGGCGGCACGGGACACGGACGGCATAGGAGTTCCTGGTTGGAATGGCTGGACGACAACGCGACTGGCATTCCGATTGACCAGCGATCAACAGACCGAACACGGCGGCAAACACCATCCGACGCGCACAGGCCAGCCGCCCCGGATATCCGGAACCGCCTGCGATCTGTTGTTTGCAAACACCCCGTACGGCCCCCCGTGGGTGCCGATGTCACGCCCCCTTCCCAGGACCGGACACCGCAAACCGTTGCTGATCAACGGTCCTGATTGGCAAATACCAATTCAGTGGTTTCGATTCTTATGGTCTTTAAAAGATTGTGTCAACAGTCACTGATGAAAGCGTCTGCCGGAACGGGATACCCGATGATGAAGCCTTTTCCAGCAGGGATTTCGTCAATCTGCGTGGGGGAAGGCGGATCGACGCGGGGCATCGTTGTCATGGGACCAGTCAGTTACCAATTTATCGAGACCAGACCAATCGTGGCGCTGCGGCCGGCGGCCGGCGCCCTGTAGCTGCTGCGAACCAGGTCACAGTGCGTCAATCACACGCATCAGCACGGTCGAAGCGGGCAAGCGTGCCTCGCCAGCATGGCGCGCCGGGGAACGGATGACTCAAGCGAATCAGCTGAAGACAACGTTGTCAGCGATCGCCCCGCTCCATCGCCGGTACGGACCACCGACAAACTACAGACAGGCGCATGCGCGTGCTCACCGCAGGCAGGTAAGGCTGCGCACATCGGCGCGCAGCGCAAGCTCGCCTCAGTACAGCTGCCCTTGATCGGTGCGCACCAACATGCGTTCGGGCGTGGCGGCAAAGCCGAGCAGTTGCAGGCCCATGGCCAGTGCGGCGTCCTGGCCCGGGTCCACGCGCGACTGCAACTGCCAACGACCATCGCGCTGCAGGCGCAACTCGGCGCTGAGCTGCATGCCCTCGGGCACGCCGCCATCGGGCATCAGCGCCAGCACCACTGCCGCGTCCACGCACTGCGGACTACCCCGCAGCCGTAGCGGCAACAGCCCCACCGCTTCGCCGCGTTCGTTGGGCAGGAGCTGCACCGCAACGTCGCCGCCTGCCTGCATGCAGCGCGTGCTGTCGAACAGCGCACGCACATCGCGCAGGTCGATCGACACATCCATCAAGGTCACCCCACCCGGCTTGCGCAGCAACAGCCGCCCATTGGCCTGCTCCACGCCGTGACGTGCGCCCTGCAGCGCTACCAGATGTGCGCTGGCCGAGCTCAGCTGCAGCTTGCGCTCGCCGCGCAGCAGCGGCAACGGATGCAGGCGCACGCCGACATCGCCCAGCTCCATCGTGTTCCAGGTCACCGCACGCAGGGTGCCGTTCCAGACCGAGCCCTGCACGTCCAGCGCAGAGAACGGCAAATCCCTGGTGGGCAGCACCCAGCGCAGCGGCAAGGTAGCGATCACGGCACCGATCAGCAACGCCAGGACCAGCAACATCCAACGGACGACGTTCATGCTGCCACCTCCGGGAACACGCAACGCACCTGCAATTGGCCATCGCGGCGGGTGATGGTGAGCTCGCTTGGGGCCAGGTTGTCGCGCTGGCGCAGTTGCTCGAGCCAGGCGAACAAGACGGCGCTGGCGACCGCATCGATCTGCAGTTCGAGCGCGCCGGTCGCACTACGGCCTTGCCTGGTGATGGCGATGCCGGCGTCTTGCGCGCTCTGCAGGACACGCGCAAGTGGAACAGGGCCGGACGCGCTGCGCTGTGTGGCGCGCGCGCGCAGCGCTGCCTGCGCGGCGAGGTCATAGCGCGCCTGCGCACTGCTGTGCCAATGCCGCAACGGCACCACCACGGCATACCAGGCTACGCATGCGGCCACCGCCAGCAGCATGACCGTGAGCATGATCCGCTCGCGCGGTGCGCGCGCCTGCCACCAAGCGTGCGTGCGCTGCTGCAGGTTGCTCATCGCGGTGGCTCCAGTTGCAGCGGGGTACGCACTCTATCGTCCTGCGCCTGGCTGGCGCCGGCTTGCAACTGCCAACCGGCGCGGCTCAACTGTGCAGACAGCTGCTGCAACTGGGCCGCGTCGTCATGCACCAAGGTGACACGTAGCGGGCCGGCGTGCCGATACGCCAGCGTGTCCAGTTCTGCACCCGGTACGGCCTCCACGGCCGCAAACAGCGTTGCCAGTTGCGTGGCGAACGTGCTCGCTGTGGCAGCGCCATGCTGCGGCGTTGCGGCCGCATGCGGATCGGCAGGTGGTTGCACGCCAGGCATGGCTGCACTGCGCCGTTGCAGCAGCTGCGCCCCGGTCTCGTACCGCACGGTCTGCGCCAGCAACAGCAGCAACGGGGAAATCGCCAGCACCACAAGCAGGATCGCCAGCTTGCGCGTGGTGAGGCCGGCGCGCGCCTGGGTTGGCGCGGCAAACCGGTGTTGTCGCAGATTGATCGGCACCACTGCGGCATGCCGTGCGAACAGTGCGATGGCATGCTGCGGATCGGGGTTCGGTGGCAGCGACGGCGTAACTGGCTGCGTGGCGAGCAGCAGCTCGGCCAGCGGCGGCTCCAGACTGCAGGCCATCTGCGCACCATGCATTAGCCAGCGCCCATCCCACTGCACGAGCGTGGCCGCGTGGTCGGCGTCTGCGCCAGGCAGCAACAGACACTCCGGCACCACCGCGTCGGGCACCACGCCCAGGCGTGCCGCGCGCTCCAGCCACTGTTGCATCACCTCCGCCTCCACTGCGGCGACCAGGCGCATGCCGTCGGCGTCGGCGCTGTCGGCAATCACCACATGCACCGTTTGCGCATCGGTGGCCAGATGCTCGGCCAATTGCAGGCGTGCGGCAGCCACCGACTGGGCGACGCTGCGGCCCGGCAAGCGCATCCAACGCAGATGCACGTGCGTACCCGGCACCACCAACACGGTGCGCGCGGCGGGGTCGTGCAACGCGCCGCCGGTGCCCTGCGCCAGTACCCGCCCCTGCGCATCAACGCGCACAGCGATGGCCTCGGTGGCCGCGTCGGCCGGCAGCAACACCAGGGTGGTACTCATTCGTCGGAACTCCATTGGCGTGCCACCAGCCGCACGCGGCCGGCCGGTTCCTGCTGCAGCAAGGCATCCAGCACGACCTGCGCGCCGGCATGGTCGACCTGGCTGAGAAGAGAAAAGTAGGAGGTGCGCAGTTGCAATTGTTCGAACACCGCATCGGAAAGACCGGCCTGCATCAATGCAGGCTGGCTCAAGAACGTCTTGGCGTCGCGCCAGCCGCCGGCCGGCCGCGCCGCGATGACACGTCGTGCCGCCGGCAATTCCAGCGCCCCGTCGCTCAATGCCACCAGCACCGGCGCGTCTTCCAGTCGCAGGGTATTGATGTTGATCGGCGATAACCGCCCCTCCGGCAATGCGCACACATACGGCCGCAGTTGCGCGATCACCTCTGGCGTGTAGCCGACGATGGCGCGGAGCTCGCTGACGCCTGCCAGCAAGGCGGCCCCGGTGCGTGACGGCACCGCTGACTGGACGTAGCGATCGTCCTCGGCGCCTTGCGCACCGGGCTGGCTGTCGCTGTCGATCCAGTCCACCAGCGCATCGGTCAACGCCTGTGACTGTTGCGGTGCGATGCCAAGCACCTCCAGCAATGCGCGGTACTGGCGTGCGCCAGCGTCGCTGCGCTGCCATTGCTCGGTGGCGCCGAACACCACGCTGTTGAGGTTGAAGCAGCCGCCGCGGTCGCGCAGACGCACGCTCACCAGGCCATCGTCCAGCGGGAAGCTGATCGGCTGATCGCTCCAACCGCCGTCCAACGTGGTACGCAACGGATCGCGCCTGGCCAACGCCTGCAAGCGCTGGCGCGCGATGGTTTCGGTGCCCAGCGCATACCACTGCGCCTGGGTCATCGCTTCGCCATTGCCGCTGCGGCGCAGGCCGAAGCGCAGGTCGTCCAGCACCGCGACCATCAGCAGCGTCATCACCGCAACCAGCAACAACACCGTCAGCAACGCGACGCCGCGCTGCCGGCGACTGGAACGCAGCACCTTCATCCGCGCCCCTCCGGCAGCAGGAACAACTGGCGCACGCGCCCCCATTGCTCCAACTCCAACTCCAGCGCTATCGCATCCGGCAGCGCTTCCAGACCGCCACTCCAGCCGTCGCTCCATTGCGCGCGATAGTGAAACGCCACCGCCGCAGAACGAACGCCGCGCAGCAATACCTGTGGTGTGCCGGCCGCCGTGCCGTCGAGCGCAGGACGCGCACTGCGCTCCAGCCGGCCATCGATGACGCGGTACTCGACATATTGCAAGGACGCGCGCGGCGCCTGATCCGGGTTGCTCCAGCCGCGTCGCACGAAGCCGAACAAGGGTCCGGACACGCCCGGCGGGCTGGCGACAAATGCCGTGCGTGCAGCGCCACCATCGCGATGGCGTGTCCGCCGCACGGCGGCCTGTTGCAGATCGCTCCGCAACAGGCCATGGGCCAGTTGAAACTCGCGGATCTGCTGCAGGCGCGCGCGCACGGCGTCGCGCTGGTCGATGCTCTGCCGCATCACCACCACTGACGCTGCAGCCACCAGCGCGAATACCGCCAATGCGACCAGCAGTTCGATCAGGGTGAAGCCGGCAGTGCGAGGTCGGTGGTTCATTCGGTGCTCCGCAACACGCTCAGGCCGGCGATTTCCTGCGCCTGGCCCGCCGCGCGCACCTGTACCTCGATGCGCACCATGCCGGCAGTGCCTGCCGGTAGCGCCCGGCGCTGCCAGTCCCAGCTGCGTTCGCCCAGCATTTCCTGCCCGGCTGCCGGCGCCAATGCTGCGGCCGTGGGCGCAAGCATCGCCTCGATCGCCTGATTCTCCACAACCACTGCCGCGAGCGCGCGTTCTTCCAGCACCACCGCAGTGCGCGTGCTTTCGCCGGAGAGATTCAACAGGCCCACCACCGCCATGCCGAAGATCGCCAGCGCGACCAGCAGTTCGAGCAGCGAGAATCCTGCGCTATGTCTTGGATTACTGGCGTGGCGCATCGACCCGCACCACGCCGGCAGCATCCACCATCACCTGCACCTGCTGCCGGCCATCGGCCAGTGCAATACGTTGCGGCGTCGCCGCGCCGGTGGGATCGAAGCGCACGCTGAGTTGGTTGCCGCCCGCCGGCAACCTCGCCTGCACGCCGGCCGGCCAGCGCACGCCAGCGAACGGTTTGTCATCCAGTGGCACCCAGCGCTGTTGCGCCTGGCGACGAAACGCGTAACCGCCGGCATCGATGGTCACCTCGACCATGCGCAGGCTCAGGATCGCCTCGTCGCGCGCATTGACCAGCGCAGTGGCCAACGCATCGGCCTGATCTTGCAGATCGCGCCGCGTGTCGGGCAAGGTCAGCACCACCAGCGTACTGGCCAGCGCGGTGATCACCAGCACCGCGAGCAGTTCGAGCAGGGTGAAGCCGCGCATGCGCGGCATGCGTACGCGTGGTCGCCTTGCAATGGACGGTTGCAAACGCACGGCAGTGACTCAGCGCCAGTTGCCGATATCGGCATTGTCGGCATCGCCGCCTTCTGCCCCGTCGGCACCCAACGAGTAGACGTCGAAGCCGCCATTGCGGCCGGGACGACGGTATTGATACGCATGCCCCCACGGATCTTCCGGCAGCCGGCGGATATAACCACCCTGGCGATAGCGCTCCGGCCGGGTCAATCCGCCCGGTGCAGTGAGCAGGGCCTGCAGGCCTTGTTCGGTGGTGGGATAGCTCAGGTTATCCAGGCGATAGGTCTCCAGCGCCTGCTCAAGCACGGCGACGTCGGCGCGCGCTTTCTCCACCATCGCGCGGTCCTGGCTGGGCATCACGTTGATCATCACCACGGTGGCGAGCAGGCCGATGATGACGATGACCACCATCAACTCGACCAGGGTGAAACCGCGTGCGTGTCCGCGCTGGGCGAGCGAGCCGATACGTGCACGGGAATGGATGGACTGCATGACGATCTCCGAAGATGGGCGGCTGCGCTCAACCAAGCGCAAGGGTGTTGAATTGCAGGATGGGCAGCAGGATCGACAGCACGATCACCGCCACCACGCCGCCCAGCAGCACGATGATGACCGGCTCCAGCAGGCTCATCGCCGCAGTGGTGAACGACTCGAACTCGCGCTCCAGATAATCGGCGGCGCGTTCCAGCATCGGCGCCAGGCGCCCACTGTTTTCGCCGCTGGAGGCCATGTACAGCAGCGTTGGCGGGAACACGCCGGCACGCTTCATCGCCGCCGCCAGGCTGCCGCCTTCGCGGATGGCGGTGACCATGCTGTCGGTGGCCAGGCGCAGCGCGCGGTTGTCCACGGTGCGTGCGGCGATCATCAGGCCTTCCATCAGCGGCAAGCCGCTGTTGACCATGATCGCCAGGGTGCGCGCCATGCGTGCGGCATGCAGGTCGCGGATCAGCCGGCCGAGCAAGGGCGCGCGTAGGAGCAGGCGATCGGCCGCCAATCGCAACGCGGGGCGCTTGAGCAGACGCAGCGCTGCAATCACTGCAACGACCAACGCAAGCAGCAACGGGATGCCCGCATGCAGCAGGAAATTCGACACCCCGATCACCGCACGCGTCAGCCAGGGCAGTGCGCGCCCCATCGAATCGAACTGGTCCACCACCTTGGGCACCACGAAGGTCATCAGCACGATGACCACCGCACCGGCCGTCAAGGCCAATGCGGCCGGATAGACCAGGGCGGATTGCAGCTTGCTGCGCACCTGGGCTTGCCGTTCGAGCAGGTCGGCCAGGCGTTCCAGCACCTGTGGCAGGGCGCCGGCACTTTCGCCTGCGGCCACCATCGCCCGATACAGCGGGGGGAACGCGTTGCCCTGGCGTGCCATCGCATCGGACAGACGAAAGCCTTCGACCACCAACCCATGCGTCTGGCTGGTGACCCGGCGCACGCCACGGCGTTCGGACTGCGTCCCGATGGTGCGCAATGCCTCTTCCAGCGGCGCGGTCTCCACCAACGTGGCGAGCTGGCGGGTGAACAGCACCAGATCCTTACCGCTGAAGCGCGCCGGCCGCGCCGTCGTCGTGGCGACCGCCGCAGCCGCTTCGACGCGCACCGGCAGCCACTGCCGCCGCTCCAGCTGCGCACGCGCACCCTGCACGCTGTCGGCGCTGATCACGCCCTGGCGGCTCTGCCCATGCAGGTCGAGCACGGTGTAGTCAAACCGCGGCATCGGCCTGATCCTGCTGACGGGTCACGCGCAGCGCTTCTTCCAGCGTGGTCAGACCTTGCAGCACGGCGGCGCGCGCGGCATCGCCCAGCCGCTCTGCGCGTGCGAACGCCGTTGCCGCCAGCGCCTCTTCGTCGGCGTTGTCGCCGATCAGCCGACGCATCGCATCGTCCACCGCGATGGCTTCGTAGATGCCCACCCGCCCGGCATAGCCGCTGTGATGGCAGGCGCTGCACCCCACTGCGCTGTAGAGCGTCGCAACGCCAACTGCATCATCATCGACAGCGAGCATCTGTCGCGCCGACGCATCCAGCGGGCGCGGCGTGCGGCAGTGCGGGCACAGGCGCCGCACCAGGCGCTGCGCCAGGATCAAGCGCAGACTCGATGCAAGCAGAAACGGCTCGATGCCCATGTCGCGCAAGCGCGTGACCGCACCCACCGCATCGTTGGTGTGCACGGTGGACAGCACCAGATGACCGGTGAGGCTGGCCTGCACGGCGATCTGCGCGGTCTCGGTGTCGCGGATCTCGCCGATCATCACCACGTCCGGGTCCTGCCGCAGGATGGCGCGCAAGCCGGCCGCAAACGTCATGCCAACACGCGCATTGACCTGGGTCTGGCCGACGCCGTCGATGGCGTATTCCACCGGGTCTTCCACCGTGAGGATATTGCGCGAGCCATCGTTGAGCAGGCTCAGCGCCGCATACAGCGTGGTGGTCTTGCCCGAGCCGGTCGGGCCGGTCACCAGCACGATGCCGTTGGGCACCTGCAAGGCGCGCTGCACCGTGTGCATCACCGCAGCCGGCATGCCCAACTGCGTCAACGACAGCGTGCCCTGCTCCTTGTCGAGAATACGCAGCACCACCCGCTCGCTGCTGCGGGTCGGCAGCGTGGACACGCGCACATCCAGTGCCTTGGCGCCCATCACCAATGACACACGGCCATCTTGCGGAATGCGTTTTTCGGCGATGTCCAGGCGCGCCATCACCTTGACGCGCGACACCAGCAGCGGCGCGATGCGTCCGGGCAAGGTGGCCGCCTCGCGCATCACGCCATCCACGCGCAACCGTACGCGCAGGTGCGATTCGTAGGATTCCAGATGCACGTCCGAAGCGCCCAGGCGCGCGGCCTCGGCGATGATGCCGTTGATCAGGCGGATGATCGGCGCATCATCCTGGCTGTCGAGCAGGTCGGCGGTGGGAATATCGTCGATCAACGAATCCAGGCTGCCGTGCAGATCCAGCGCTTCGACCTGCACGCCCTGCTCCAGGCCGGCATCGGCATAGATCTCCGACACATGCCGGTCGAACACCGACGGGGCCAGGGTGCGCACTTGCAGCGGCATGCCCAGCGCACGCCGCAGCTCGATCAAGGCCTGCACATCGCCGCCTTCGCGCAGGCCGATCTGCGCGGCGCTATCGCTGCCGAGCAGCACCACGCCGTGACGCTTGGCGAATGCATAGGAAATGCTGGTGCGCACGCTGCTCATGGCATCAGCGCTGCGATGGACGCGCGCCGGGCGCAGGTGCTGTTGCCGGTGTCGGTGCTGGCGCAACCGACGCGGGCCCGGCCGGCAGCTGCGGCGGCTGCGCACGCAGATAGTCGCGTACCAGCGCATCGAGCGCGGCTTCCGGGTCGCCATCGGCCAGCTGGCGATCGCGCAGATAGTTGTAGCGCGGCGCGGTCATGCGCTGCGCATCGGCCGCATCGCGGATGATGGTCGGGCGGATGAACACCATCAGGTTGGTCTTGTCGCGGTTGCGCGACTTGTGCCGGAACAGCGCGCCCAGACCCGGCACGTCGCCGAGCAACGGCACTTTCTCCACGGTCTGGCGATCGTTCTGATCGAGCAGGCCGCCCAGCGCGACGATGGCACCGTTTTCCACCACCACGCGTGTTTCGATCTGGCGCTTGTTGAACACCAGTTCCGAGGACTGCGTGCTGACCGGCCCGGCGATGGCCGAGACTTCCTGCTTGATCGCCAGGGTGATGCCGCCGGCGGTATTGATCTGCGGGCGCACTTCCAGTTCCACGCCCACGTCCTGCCGCTGGATGGTGCGGAACGGGTTGTCGTTGGCCGCGCCCAGCACTTCGCCGGTGGTGATCGGCACCTCCTGGCCCACCAGGATGCGTGCCTGCTCGTTGTCCAGGGTCATGATCGACGGGGTCGACAACAGGTTGGAGCCGGTATCGCTCTTGACCGCATCGATGATCATGCCGAACACCGCATCGTTGCTTTGTCCGGCCAGGCCGATCAAGCCGCCGCTCAAGCCGAGCAGCGATTGCGCGGCGACATTACGCGCCTGCTCCAGCACCGAATCGTCTTCTCCGTTATTGCTGCGCGTGCCGGCCGCCGCTGCGGCCAGCGGCACGATGCCCGGCGCTGCGCCGCTGTACTGGGTGGCCATCAACGGCACGGTGCCATTGCGCCCGGCCAGCAGCAGTTGCACGCCCAGGCGCTTGGCGGCGGTGTCGGAGATCTCCACCACGATCGCTTCCACCAGCACCTGCTCGCGATGCACGTCCAGCTGGCGGATCACATCCATCAAGGCGCGCTGGGTTTCCGGATCGGCATTGATGATCAAGGCATTGGAGCCGGGATACCGCACGATCACCGGGCGCTTGCCTGCCGCCGGTGCGATCACCTGCGTCTGCGCAACGCCGGCAGCGGCCGCCACATCCACCACGTTCGATCGTGTCTCCTGCCCCGGCTGCGCGTCGTTGCCTGGCGTCTGCCCGACCAGTTGCTGCAGCACCGGGAGCAATTGCTCGGCGCTGGCGTGTTGCAGGCGCACCACGCTGACATCGCCACGCCGTTCGGCGCGCCCGTCCAGATCCACCGCAGTGCGCACCACGCGCTGCACCAGTGCCGGATCGCCGCGCACGATCAACGAATTGCTGCTTTCCACCGGCAGGATCGACAACACCGCGCTGCGCTCGCCGGCCTGACCGAACAACGAGGTCAGGGTACGTGCCAGCTCCTGCGCAGAACTGTTGCGCAGGGTCAGCGTGTCGATCGCCGCACGGTCGGTATCGATCTGCGCCACCAGGCCACGGATGCGGCGCAGGTTGTCGGCGTAGTCGGCAATCAACAGGCTGTTGCCTTGCGGCATCGCCATGATGACGCCGCCGCGTCCTACCAGCGGCTTGAGGATTTCGGCAGCACTGCGCGCATCCACGCGTTGCAGCGTGAACACCTGGGTGGCAAAGCCGAGGTTGCCGCTGGCCGCACTGCCCGGCTGCTGCGCGGCAGTGTCGTCGGGAATGATGCGATACGTCGACGGCCCGCTGGACACTGCGATCAGGCCATTGGCACGCAGCACCGCCAGCAGCATGCCGAGCAGGTCCGCTTCGCTCATCGCCTGCGCGCGTGCCACGTTGACCGTGCCCTGCACGCGCGTGTCCACGATGAAGGTGATGCCGGTGGCGCGCGAGACATCCTGGATGAAGGCGCGCAGGTCAACGTCCTGCATGCGCACGGCGGGCGCGTCGGCAGCCTGCAGCGCCGTCATCGGCACGGCGGGCAGCACCAGCAACAAGGTGGCCGAAAGCAGCCAGAGCGGGCGAACAGCGATCATTGCGGGCGCTTCAAGGTCATGGTGTGGGTCTGGCCATCGCGGCGATAGGTGAGCGTGGCCGCCTGGCCGCCGCGCAGTTCGTCCTGCAGCTCGCGCAGATGCTCGGCATCGAGCGTGCGGCCGTTGATCTGGGTCAGCACATCGCCCGGCGCCAGGCCGGCCTGGCGCAGCAATGCGCCATCGCCACGCGGCATGACGGTGAAGCCACTGCCGTCCTCGCTGGCACGCAGGCCGGCGCTGGTCAGCAGTTGCTGCGGGTCCACTGCAGTCGCTCCGGCAGGAGCAGCGGCGGCGCCGACATTGGATACTGCTGCAGGCGCAGCCGTGGTTGACGTGATGGTCGCGCTGGGTGATGGCGTTGCTGCAGTCCCCGTGGCGACGACCTCGGCCAATGCCAGACGCTGCACGCCGGCACCGGTCCGCAGCAGCACGTGGTCGGCGGCGATCGCCTGCACCACCACGCCAGGCAAGACGCCGTCACCGACGCGGTACGCGCCCTGCCGGCCATCACCATGGCTGAGAAATGCTGCCGCCTGGGTACCGCCGGCGCGCACGCCATGCAGGACGATGCCCTCACTGTTGCCATCGCCAACGCGGCGAAAGAACACATCGCGGCGCAATGCAGACAGGTCGGCATCGGCATCTGCGGCAAGCTGTGCGGTGCCCAGGGGCCCGATCGGCGTGATCAGCAACCACAGCAGGCGCAGGCACTGCACTGCCAGCAAGGCGACCATCACCCACACCACCGCAGCGCGCACGCCACGCGCCGACAGAATGGTGTTGAAGGTGGGCGAAAGGCGCTGCAAGGCGGACATCCGTCATCAGGATTGCGGTCGGATGACAGAATGCGGCAGCAATGTGTCAGCCAGAAGAAACTGATGACACAACCTGACACACGGCTGGGTCACTTGAAACGCAAACGCCCGCCATGCGAAGCACGGCGGGCGTTTGCGCTCATCTCAGCGCCTGCTGGATCAGAAGCGTGCTGTCACACTGATGTCATAGGTGATGCCGGGCTGGTACTGATACAGATCCACCCGGTTGCCACCCTGGCTCTGATATTCCTGGTACTTGGTCTTGAGCAGATTGCGGGCGGCGAAGTTCACCGACAGCGTATCGCCCGACCACACCAGGCCCTTCTTGATCACCAGATCCAGCGACGTCCCAGGCTTGTCGATGTAGTCCGGCTGACCCGGACGGCCACGTGCCGAGACCCGCTCGCCGACATAGTTGGCAATCAACGTCGCCTGGCTGTGGGTGCTCTCGCTTTCCACGCCGATCTGCAGGTTGGCGATGTCATCGGACTGGCCCTGCAAGGCAGACCCGTCGCGGATGAACAGGTTTGCCTGCACCGGCGCGCTGAAGCCGAACGGCTGCACGGTATCGCTGGCGCTGGCGCTCACCTTGGACTTGGTGCGCGTGTAGTTGCCGGACACGAACACGCGGTTGTCGCCCCACCAGTTCGCCGCGATCGGCAGATCCACATACTTCTTGGCTTCCAGCTCGATGCCGTACAGATTGGCCTTGGGTGCATTGATGAAGCTCTGCACAATGCCGCCGCCCGGTGCATCGTTGACGATGGCTTCGATCGGCTTGTCGATATCCTTGTAGAACGCACCGACAGTGACGTATTCGCCAGGCTCGAAGAACCATTCGTAACGCGCATCCAGATTGACCAGCTCGCTATCGACCAGGAACGGGTTGCCGAAGAACTGGCGGTCGATATCCGGGTCCATGTACTGCTGCGGGGCCATTTCGCGGAACTGCGGACGCGCGATGGTCTTGGACGCACCAAAGCGCAGCTGCTGGTTCTCGGCGAAATTCCAGGTCACCGTCGCCGACGGCAGCGCATAGCTGTTTTCCAGCGGCGCCACGCTGTCCTGACGCGTTCCGCTGAAGATGTCGTACGGATGCACCGCCTGGGTGGCATCTTCGTAACGCACGCCAACGGTGGCACGCAGGGTCGGCACGATCTCGCCTTCGGCCTGCAGATACGCAGCCTTGACCTTCAAGGTTGCGTCGTATGCAGCCGCACCGAAGCTGCCGGTGGTCTCGCGCAGGCGCAGCAGATCGTTACTGATGTTGTAGTCGGAGATCAGGTAATCCACGCGCTGGAACTGGTTGTAGAACGGCAACGGGCCATCCAGTGCCAGGAAGCGGAATTCGCGGCTCCACGCGCTACGGTCGTTATCCAGATAAGCCAGACCGCCCTTGACGGTGAAGTCGTGCTCGATCGGCAAGCGCCAGGTCACGTCCACGCCGCCGCTGGCCACCTTGTCGTCGACCTTGCTGAAGCGCGTGTAGTTCTGCACGCGCGAGGCATCGTGCGCCCAATAGCCATCCAGCCGCTCGTAACGGATACCGGTTTCGTACGGCACATCGCGGCTGGCATTGGCCACTGCCGCGCGCCATTCGATCTTGAGGTCGTCGTATTCGCCGAAGGCGTGGGTGCCGCGCAACTGGTTGTTGATCAGCTGACGCTCGTACCACTCGGTGTTGTCGTCGCGCACATCGAAACCGGCCAGCTCGTCGCGTCCTGCACGGCTGCGCGCAACCTTCAGGGCATCGTGCACATACAAGGTGGTCCAGCCGATCTTGTGCCGCCCGTACTCCCAGCCCAGGCCCAACATGCCATTGGTGCGCACGTTGTTGCGGGTGGTAGCGAAGTCGTAGTCGGAATTGTATTCGACCGTATCACCGACAAAGATGCCGTCCTGCTGCTTGCCGGTACGCGTGCGCCATTCGTTGTCGTAACCGGCAACGGCAATGATGCCCAGCTTGGCCTCGCCCACGTCCATGCTGTAACCGGCGCTGCCGCCCACATTGACGTCAGGATCGATGCTGTCCTTTTCCTGCAGCACGTACAGATTGGCGTTGTTCAAGCTACGCCCGATGTTGCGGATGTCCTCGCGCGAGAAACTGCCCAGATCGACACGGCGGCCACTCTGGATCGCATCGCGCAACGCGGCGGGCTGCTTGCGTGCACCGTCGTCAAAGCCCCACTCGTCATCGCCGGAACCGTAATAGGTCAGGCCCTTTTCGCCGGTGCTGACGCTGTTGGCGCCGCCCCCGACGGTCAGTGACAGAAACGCCTTGTCGGGCACCGTCATCGATTGCAGATCGATCACGCCGCCGCCGAATTCGCCCGGATAATCGGCCGAATAGGTTTTTTGCACGGTCACGCTGGCCAGCACATCGCTGGGAAACAGATCCAGCGGCACCACGCGTTGCATCGGCTCGGGACTGGGCAACGGCGAGCCGTTGAACAACGCCGACGAATAGCGTTCGCCCAGGCCGCGCACATACACATACTTGCCGCGCGACAGGCTCAAGCCGGTCACGCGCGTCAACGCCACCGCAGCGCTGCTGTCGCCGGTGCGCTCCATGTCTTCGCGGGTGACGAACGACGCCACCTCGGAAGTCTGCAGCATCGGTTCGGGAATGTAGTCGCCACGCACCACGACCTGGTCAAGCTGCTTGGGCGTGCTGGTGTTGCCGGTAGCGCCGGCATCGGTGGTGGTCGATTGCGCCAACGCAACACCGGAGAACAACAAGGTGGAAATGGAAAGAGACAGGCCCGTCCTGGAGAGACGGGCGACGGCGGAGGTTCGCATCGTGGGAGCCCTGGCAACAGAAAGATGAAGCTGGACGCATCACGCGGCGACCATCAGGCCGCCGCGTGATGCTATGCCTCAGCAGGGACGATCGGCGGTCAGGCCGCAGGTCCAACCCTGCCACCAGGTATCGTTGGCATCACGCACGCCACCGATGTAATTCACCTGCTGGAAGAAGCTGCTCACCCCGTTCAAGCCCTGGAAGGCCGGTACGGCGGTTTCGTTGGCGCCGTTGATGAAGGTGCTCTGCAGCGTGGACACGCCGTTGGCGACGTTGTTGGTGCCGGCCGCAAACTGGGTGGCCGCACGTGCATCGCTGCCGAAGGCGGTCGGGCAGGCGAAGAACACCGAGTTGAACGTCCCGAGCGTGTCGGTATCGGCCAGGTTGAAGCACACCAGGCCATCACCGGTGCCACCGGCCGGGCGGGTGAATACCGAGTTGTAGAACGCGGCCTGGGTGCCCTGGTTGAGCATGATCGCCGCACCGGCGCGCGCATTGCCCACGTAGGTGAAGTTGGCCACCTTCGGACGCGAGTACGGCTGGCGTCGCAGGCTGCTCCACTCGTTCATGCGGTCGCCGCCACCGGCGCGCTGCACCACGATGCCGAACTGCAATGCGCCGCTCCAACCGGCATCGGTGTCGAGCGAATCGTCGTCGGCGCCGGTGATGACCACGTGGCTACCGTTGACCGTACCGCCGAACCATTCGATACCGTCGTCGGAGCTGTTGTGGATCTGCACGTAGTCCAGCTTGGTGCCGCTGCCCACGCCGGCCAGGGTGATGCCCTGCAGCTCGTTGTTGGGCGAAATTTCAAAGCCCGAGTACATCACGCGCAGATAGCGCATGGAACCGCTGTTGTCGGTGGCGCTGTTGCCGCCGTAGAACGCGTTGGTGCCTTCGACCTGCGCCTGGCACTCCGGCGTACCGGAAACCGTGGTGCCCGGGCAGTTGTTGATGGCCGCACGGCCCAATACCACGATGCCGCCCCAAAGACCGATGGTGTTGGCGCTGACCTGCCCCTCCAGCGCCTGACGCGCGGTGAACACGATCGGTGCGGTCGCGCTGCCTTCGGCAAAGAGTTGCGAGCCACGATTGACCACGATGTAGTCGCTGCCCGACGAACCGTACAAGGTCGTGCCCGGTTCGATGGTCAGCACGCCCTGCGTGCTGCCGGCTGCCGGCGCGGTGGCGTTGCCGCCGCGATCGGTACCGACATTGACGCGGCCGCTGATCGAATATGCGGTGCCGGCGCGCGCCGGGACCACCAGATTGCCGTTGATGGTTTCCGGCAACTGGCAGGCACGCAAGCTGTTGTTGGCAATGGTGCCGACGTTGGAGAAACCGGTCGGGCAATCCGCAGCCGGGCCGGTCGGTGAAGGGGCCGGTGTGGGTGCCGGCGTCGGCGCGGGCGTTGGCGTCGGCGCAGGTGCCGGCGGGAAGGCGCCCTCGCCCGGCGAGGCGACACGGTCGGCGCCACCACCGCAGGCCGACAACGCCAGCGCGGTACCGAAAGTCATAAGAAGTGTCTTACTGCTGTTGCGAACGGACATGCGGCTGATCTCCAGGTCAAGAAAGGTCCGGTATGAAGAGGAGTCGTCAAGAATGGTTGCGTTCCGCTCACTGCAGTGGCGAGCACGTTCAAGATCCCCGCTGCTTTTATAGAGGTCGTCTGTTGCATTTGTCTTACGGCGACATAATTGACACATTGCTGCCACACACCGACACGACTGTAGCGGCATGACTTCCCACCCCATCCCCGCCCCCCTGGGCGACTGGATCATCGCCCAGGCGCTGGCCGGCCAAGCGCCCGAGCAGGCATTGCAGCCGCTGCTGGAGCAAGGCTGGAACGAGCAGGACGCCATCGACGCGGTCGAAGCGTTGCTGCGCGAGCACATCCAGCAACATGCGCGCACGCACGCGCTGCCACTGCCGGTGCGCGTGCCCGCACTTCTGCAGGACAACGACGCTTCGCTGCTGGACCTTGGCGATCGCCAGGTGCATGTGCTGGTCAGCCTGTTGCTGCCACGCGTGGTCGTGCTCGGTGGCTTCCTGTCCGATGCCGAATGCGATGCACTCATCGCGCTGGCGCAACCACGGCTGTCGCGTTCGCGCACGGTGGATCATCGCAATGGCGCGCAGATCGTGCATGCCGCACGCACCAGCGACAGCATGTGCCTGCAACTCGGCCAGGACGCGCTGTGTGCGCGTATCGAAGCACGCATCGCACGCCTGCTTGACTGGCCGGTCGACCACGGCGAAGGGCTGCAGGTGCTGCGCTATGCCACCGGTGCCGAGTATCAACCGCACTACGATTACTTCGACCCTGCTGCTGCAGGCACGCCGGTGTTGTTGCAGGCCGGCGGCCAGCGCGTCGCATCGCTGGTGATGTACCTCAACACGCCCGAACGCGGTGGCGCCACGCGCTTTCCCGACGCGCATCTGGACGTGGCCGCAGTCAGAGGCAATGCGGTGTTCTTCAGCTACGACCGCCCGCATCCGATGACGCGTAGCCTGCATGCCGGCGCGCCGGTCCTGGCCGGCGAAAAGTGGGTGGCGACCAAGTGGTTGCGCGAACGCCCGGTGCGCATGCCCGGTTGAGCGCGGCGACAGACACACCGCACGCAATGGCCGGCGGCGCGGCGGCGGCAGGAACGAATCAGCATGTTCTGCGGCGGCGGCATCTCCCCCGCCCGGGGTGCCCCGAGCGCGCCTGATCGCGCCACCCACGCGACGTCTGCCAGCAAGCGCGAACCAGATCCAGCCACCGGCTGCTCCTTGGTGCGATGCGGTGTGCTGCAGCGCCATTGCGTCCAGGCAATGCTCGGGCAAGAGGCGGGGACGCCTGAACCATCACCATCCATTTATGTTATAATATTGCACACGCTGACACATACACGCCGGTCAGCCTCGTCACTTCGCATTGGTGCTGTCCGATCCATGAAAACCCACATTCTTGCGGCGGCTGTCGTCGCCGTTCTGCTTGCCCCCGAAGCGCGCGCACAATCATCGGATTCGGCGCTGACGCTCGGCAAGGTCGATGTTCACCAGCATGGCGAAGGCCAGCTCACCGCACACCAGGTATTGACCTCGGTGGATGTGCTCGGCGCCGACCAGATCGCAGACAAGAACGTCTCCTACAGCTGGGAACTGCTCGGACAGATGCCGGGCATCCAGCTCACCGAGACCCGCCAGGGCGCCGAGTCCGGCAAGGTCAGCTTCCGCGCCTTCAACGGCGAGGGCTATCTCAATGCGATCAAGACCCTGATCGACGGCATTCCCAGCAACGTCAATAGCGGCAACCAGCGTTTCATCGACATGCTGTTTCCGCTGGAAATCAGCTACATCGAAGTGGTGCGCGGCACCAACGACCCGCGTTACGGGCTGCACAACATCGGCGGAAACATCAACTTCGGCACCCGCCAGGGCGGCAACTACACCGACGCCCGCCTGACCTACGGCAGCTTCAATACCCGCGATGCACAGCTCGCCGTGGGGCGCGAACGCGATGGCTTCGCGCAGAACTACTTCGTCGGCGTCCAGGCGTCGGACGGCTATCGCGACCACGATACCTCCAGCAAGTATTCGTTGGGCGGCAAGTGGTTCTACGGCAATCTCGATGACGGCATGCGCATCGGCCTGACCGCACGCGTGTACCACAACCAGGCCGATGAACCCGGCTTTATGACCGCAGCGGAGATGCGGGCAGACCGCCGCGCCTCGGACCTGCGCAATCGCAACGATGGCGACGACCGCGACATGCGCCAGCTCGGCGTACACATGGACCTGAAGCTGGCCGAAGGCCTGTTCCTGGGCACCAAGCTGTACCACAACAGCTACGAGGACGACCGCCGGGTGACCTTCAGCGACCTGCCCACCGGCAATGCGCCGCGCCAGCGCCGGATGTGGGACGAGTCGCAGGTCGGCATGCTCAACACGTTGACCTGGCGCAGCAGCGACACGCTCACCCTGGAAGGCGGCGTCAACTACGAGCATCAGGACAACGCCTACCGACGCGAGCGCTTCAGCTACGCCGAGCCCACCAACTTCAACGCCACGCCGGCACGCATCCAGAACGACGACCGCCATACCTTCGACAACTGGGGCGCCTACGTGCAGGCGATCTACCAGCCGATCGAGGCGCTGAAGATCGTCCCGGCCTACCGCGTGGATCGCTTCGACGGCGACACCCAGTTGCCGGGCGGCGTGCGCGCACCGCTGCAGCGCTACGGCACCATCGAGCAGCCCAAGCTCAGCCTGGTCTACGCGTTTAATCCAACAACCAACCTCTATGCCAACTGGGGCCGCACCTTCCAGGTGCTGACCGGCTCCACCGCCCCGGCCTATCTCACCGCCGGCCAGGCCGACGTGCGCCCGTCCACCAACACCGGCATGGAGCTAGGCATGAAATTCAGCCCGTTTGCGGGCAGCCAGGCACGCATCGCGGTGTGGCAGCAGGATGCGGCAAACGAGGTCTCCAACATGCCGGCCACCGGCACCACCGTCACCCTGGGCAAGACCCGCCGTCGCGGCGTGGACGCGCAGATCAGCGCGCAGCTGGGCGACAAGTGGACGCTGTGGGCGTCGCATGCCTACCAGGAAGCCAAGATCGCCCGCGACGACCGCGATGCCAGTGTGTCGCTGCAAGGCAACGAAGTTGCCGCAACGCCGCGCTACATCAGCAACATCGGCGTGGACTACCGCGCAACCGATGCCCTGCAACTGGGCCTGCAGGGACGCGCCCAGGGCGATTACTATCTGGAAGAGCGCAACATAGCCGGCAAATACGGCGGTTTTGCAACGCTGGACCTCACTGCCAGATACACCATCAACCCGGCCTGGAGCGTGGACCTGCAGGTTCGCAACGCCACCGGCCGCGAGTACGCCTATGTCTGGTACGACAGCTTCTTCTGGTCACAGGCGCAACCGATGTTTTCGCCAGCGGCCGGGCGTCAGCTCTACATCGGTCTGAACATGAAGCTGTGACGCGGCGCGATCAGATCGGTTGACCGAATCGCTCGCATGCGGCAACGGCCGCGTGCGAGCCGACTGCGCCACAGGCACTCGCTGTGGCATGGCAACAGCTCACCAATAATGCGGTGAGTCTGGTGGCGACGGTCCGCTGATCGTCGCCACGTCACTGCTGCGGCCACACCGCAGGCCACTTACCGGTATTGATCTGGCTCAACGCGTCCAGGCATCCATCCCAGGCACGCGAGCGCGGTGCACTCATCGCCGCGCGAACAGGCGCTGATCCATCCGCAGCATCACAAAGCGCAGCCGCGTCCTGGCCAGACACAACCCGGCCAGGATGCCCAGCGTATCGGCCAGCGCATCGAACGGGTCGGCGCTGCGATTGGTGGTGAACGCGCCTTGCGCAATCTCGATGCCGATGCCCAACAGCACCAATCCGAACGCCGCAAGCAGCAGCGCGCGGCGCGTGGCGAACAATTGCACCGCGCCCCAGCACAGCAACGCGAAGGTGAGGAAGTGCTCGCCCTTGTCACTATTGGACGGCAGCTCCGGGAACTCCGGCGGCGGCCCCAGGCAGACCGCAATCACCACGCCGATCGCTGCGATCCACAACCCCACCCACAGCCGCGGCCGATGGAACGGGCGCAGCGGCGGGGTCACAGCCGCCATGTGAGATCGCCCAGCAGAAATGCCGGCGAAAAATCCACATCGCGGGCAAAGCCCATCACCTGGAAGCGCTCGCCCATTTCGCTGGGCAGGGTCAGCCGCTTGATCTGCTCACGCAGCCGCATGCGCCCCACTTCATCGGTACGGGTATCGGCCTGCGCCAACAGCGTGTCCAGGCCATTACCGAGCAGGAAACTCGCCTGCGTGCAGTAACCCGCCAACTCGAAGCCGGCCCCGGTGCCGGCCTCGGCCAGCGCGGTGAAGTCCACCGACGCGGTCAGATCCTGCAGGCCGGGCCAGCGATACAGATCTTCGTGCGTGCGATGGCGGTAGAACGCCCGCAAGGTGCCGTCCTCGCGCTGCGCACGATAGAACTCGCCACGCGGGTAGCCGTAATCGACGAACAGCATCGCACCGCGCTTCAGGCCACCGGCCACCGCCTGGATCCAGTACGGTAGCTGCGGCAGCAGCTCGGAGCGATACCCATCGGCGAACGGCTGCTCCAGATACCGCTCCAGATGCCGTACCGCCGCACCCAGCAATGCATCGGCGGGCTGCTCGCCACGCGCAAAGTGCTGCTGCGCATCCAGCACCACGGTTTCCTCATACACCTCGCCATCGCGCAGCGCGAAGCGCGGCGTGGGCAAGGCGTCGATCACTTCGTTGGCGAACAGCACCCCGTCCCAATCGTCGGGGAACGGACCATCCAGCCATTCGACCAGATCGAACACCGGTGGGATCAACGTGCGTCCCAGCCGCTCGCGCTGCCGTTCGCGCAGATCCGCACTGGGTTCCAGGATCGCGTAGCGCTCGGGAAGCGCATCCAGTTCGAGCAGGCGCTTGAGCGTGACTTCGGCAAATGCGCCGCTGCCGCCGCCCACTTCCAGCACGCGCGCCTGCGGGCCGAGCTGCTGCAGCACCGGCGCCAGCGCGCCGGACACGGTGGCCGCGAACAAGGGCCCCAGCTCCGGTGCGGTGACGAAATCGCCAGCCTCGCCGAACTTGCTGGACCCGGCGCTGTAATAGCCCAGGCCCGGCGCATACAGCGCCAGCTCCATGAAACGGGAGAACGGAATCGCACCACCGGCAGCGGCGATTTCGGCGCGCACATGCGCAGCCAGGCGATCGCTGTGCGCCAGTGCATCCGGATCGGGAGTGGGGAGGTCGGCGTGCATGCGGGCACCGGTTGCGAGGACAATGCACAGGATAGCCGAGCCCTTTGCAACGCCGAGCGAGTACGCCATGACAGACAGTTCCAAGGTGGTGTTGATCACCGGCGCAGGCCGCCGTATCGGCGCGCAGATCGCCACCACGCTGCACGCGGCCGGTTATCGGCTTGCCCTGCATGCGCATCGCTCCGGCGAAGCGCTCGACGCGCGCGTGGCCGCGCTGTGTGCGCAGCGTGCGGGCAGCGCGCTGGCCTTGCACGCCGATCTGCGCTTGCCCGAAGCACCAGCGCAATTGGTCGATGCCTGCATCGCGTCGTTCGGCCGCCTGGATGGGGTGGTCAACAATGCCTCGGCGTTCTATCCCACCGCGCTGGGCGAAGCGACTGCAGCGCAGTGGGACGAGCTGTTCGCAGTCAACGCACGCGCGCCGTTCTTCATCGCCCAGGCCGCTGCCGCGCAGTTGCGCCTGCACCACGGCGCCATCGTCAACCTCACCGATCTGCATGCACAGCAACCGATGCGCGATCACCCGCTGTACGGCGCCTCCAAGAGCGCGCTGGAAATGCTGACCCGCTCGCTCGCGCTGGAACTGGCACCGCAGGTCCGGGTCAACGCGGTCGCGCCCGGCGCGATTCTGTGGCCGGAACAAGGCAAAGCATCGGACGCAAAACAGGCGTTGCTCGCACGCACGCCGCTGGCACGTATCGGCACGCCGGAAGAAATTGCCGAAGCGGTGCGTTGGCTGCTGGACGAGGCCAGCTTCGTCACAGGCCACACCTTGCATGTGGACGGTGGCCGCCAGCTCAGTTGAGCGGCACGCGACCACGCCAAACGCCACCAACTGCGGACGGCCGGCACCGCTGCGCGGCATCCAACGCGACGACGGCATCGGCCAGCATGGCCTTGGCCGCGCCGTCGCCGTCCGCATCCATCCAAGGGCTGCTCGTGAATGTCCTAGCGGTCCTAGCGGCCAGGCACTGGCCGCACCGCACCGCCGCGCTAACGCGCCACCACCGCGGCTGCAGGGTCCGCATCCAGTTCCACCGTGGCAAACGTGTCGCCGTAGTGCGGGTGCGCCTGCCATAGCGTGGCCAGCGTCTGGCCGCTCAGCGGGTCGACGAAGTCGGGCGCGATATCGGCCAGCGGCTTCAACACGAATGCGTGCTTGAGCTCGGGTCGCGGAATACGCAGGTGGCCCGGCCCTTCGACGATGCAATCGCCGAAGAACACCACATCCACGTCCAGGGTGCGGTCGCTGAAACGCGGGCCGCTGCGGTCGCGGCCGTGCGCGTCTTCCAACGCATGCAGCCAATGATCAAGCGCGTACAGGCCCAGATCGCTCTCCAGCACCACCGCGTTATTGACGAAGTCCGGCCCGTCGAAGCCCACCGCCGGCGTGCGATACGCCGGGGAGACACGCAGCGGGCCAAAGCGCGCGCGTAAGGCATCGACGGCCAAGCGCAGGTAATGGGACGGCTGGACGTTGCTGCCCAGGCTGAGAAGCACGGTGGTCATGCGTTATTCGCGCATGCGGCCGGCACCAACGTCAACCGTCGCCAGCGCGCTGCGCTTGCAGCAGTGCGCTGGCAACACACCGGAACCAGACGGTCAGGCCACTTCGAGCGCATGCGATACGGCACGGAACACACGGCGCATCTCCAGCGGCTTGCGCAGCACGTGCACCGGGATGTCCGCCGGAAAATGCACGCGTTGCAGCGGCGCGCCAACATCTTCGAGCACGATTGCCGGGCCTTGATAGCCAAGCTCCTGCATGCTCAACAACACGCTGACCGCCGAGAGCAGGATGATGTCGCTGTCGATGATCACCAGATCCGGCATGGCGTGTTGTTGCACCAGTTGCAGGGCAGCGGCGCCGTCGGTCGCCAGCTGCGGCTGATAGCCCTGACTGGACAACGCATTGCCCAGCAACGACAGGCGCGTGGCCTCGCCATCCACCAGCAGGATGCGCTGCCCACGGCCCAGCGCCAGCGGCGGCTCGGCGTCGGCGACGGCAACCACGGCCCCGCGCATCGGCACGATCATGTCAAAGCGCGTGCCCTCCCCCAGCCGGCTATCGACCAGGATGCTGCCGCCATAGCTTTCCACGATGCGCTTGCACGAGATCAGCCCCAGGCCGGTGCCATCGGCCTTGGTGGTGAAAAAGGGACTGAACAGGCGCGCGCGCGTTTCATCGCTCATCCCCACGCCGGTGTCGGCCACGCTCATGCGCACGCGCGCCTCGTCGTAGCGATCGGCCGACAGGACCAGCGTTCCGCCCGCCGGCATCGCCTGGATCGCATTCAAGCCAAGGTTGAGCAGGCACTGCTGCAATTCGGTGTGGTTGGCTTCAATGGTCAGATCCGCAGTGATCGTGTCCATCTGCAACCGCACGCCATCGGGCAGGCTGCTCTTGAGCAGCATCTGCACGCCCTGGAACAGATTGGCGATGGACACCTGCTCGCGCGGTTTGTTGGAGCCGCGCACGAACGACAGCATCGACTCGGCCATCTCGTGCCCACGTCGGCCGCACTCGGCCACCACGTTGGCCAGCTGACGCAGCTGCGGGTCGTCGGTGCGTCCGGCCAGCAGGTCGGGCACGATCAGCAACGGCTGCAGGATGTTGCGCAGGTCATGGCTCAAACCGGCCGCCAGCATCGCCAGGCTTTCCAGCCGCTGCGCGCGCATCAACTCGCTCTCCACACGCTGGCGTTCCAGGTCCGCACGCGCTTCGCGGATCGCGCGGATCACCGCGCTCGGCAGGCGGGTCGGGTTGTGCTTGATGATGTAATCGTTGGCGCCGTCCTGCAGCGCCTTGACCGCCGTCTCCTCGCCCATGGTGCCGGAGACGAAGATGAAGGGCGTGGCGCCGCCCTGCCGCACCAGACGCAGCGCCTGGTGGCCAGAGAACCCGGGCATGCTCAGATCCGACAGCACGATGTCCGGCTGAAACTGATCCAGCGCCGCGCGCAGCGACGGCTCGCTGTCCACGCGCTCGAAGGACGCATCGATGCCGGCCTCCAGCAACTGATCGGACAACAGCTCGGCGTCTTCCGGTGAATCTTCCACCAGAAGGATCTTCAGCTGCTCCAGCTTGCCACCCTCATGCGGCATGATTCAGTCCAGCTCCGGTGCCTGATTGATGACCGCCCAGAACGTACCGAGCGTCTTGACTGCGTTGAAGAACTGATCCACGTCCACCGGCTTGACCACATAGGCGTTCACGCCCAGGTCCCAGCTACGAGCCAGGTCGCTCTCTTCGCGCGAGGACGACAGGATCACCACCGGCAAGCGCTTGAGCGCCTCATCGCTGCGCACCTGCTTGAGCACTTCCAGCCCGTCCAGGCGCGGCATCTTGATGTCCAGCAGCAACACGGCCGGCAAGCCTTCCTCGCGGTCGGCAAACATGCCACGACGCAGCAGATAGTCCATGGTTTCCACGCCGTCTTCGACGTGCACGATGGGATTGGCCAGACGGGCTTCGCGCAGGGCGTCGACCGCCATCTCCGCATCGGCCGGGCTGTCTTCTGCCAGAAGAATGGTACGGATGGCGGTCATACGGTGAGCTCTTGGTTGGGCGCTTCATGCGCAGGGGGAAGCACAAAATAAAAAGTAGCACCTTCATCGACCACGCTTTCGGCCCAGACCCGGCCGCCGTGACGCGTCAGCACGCGTCGCACGCTGGCCAGACCGATACCGGTGCCGGGGTATTCGCTGGCCTTGTGCAGGCGCTGGAACACACCGAACAACTTGGCGCTGTATTCCATGTCGAAGCCTGCGCCGTTGTCGCGCACGCTGAACTGATGGCCGCCGTCGGCCATGGGCGTATAGGCGACCTCGATCCTGGCCACTTCACGCTTGGCGCTGTACTTGACTGCATTGCCCAGCAGGTTCATCCATAGCTGGCGCATCATGTTTTCGTCGGCCACCAGCACCGGCAGCGGCGCGATATTCCAGTCCACACGGTGGCCGGTGTTTTCGCTCTGCACACTGGAATCCAGAATCGCGCGTGTTTCGGCGACCAGCGACTGCATGTCCACCGCCTGCAGACGCAGCGCACTGCGGCCCAGCCGCGAATACACCAGCAGGTCGTCGATCAGCGAGGCCATGCGCCGCGCCGAACTGCTGATCACCTCCATGTAGTGGCGCGACTTCTCGTCGGCCGCATCGCCCAGATGACGCGCCAGCTTGTCGGAGAACCCGGCCACGTGACGCAATGGCGCGCGCAGGTCGTGCGAGACCGAATAGCTGAAGGCTTCCAGCTCGCGGTTGACTTCCGACACCTGCTCCATCTTGCCTTCCATCTGCCGGTTGAGCTCCTGGATGCGCAGTTGCGAGGCTTTCTGCAGGCTGATGTCGCTGACGGTCATCAGCACCACGTCTTCGTCGCTGGTGTCCGGTAACGGCATGCGGCGGGCGTTGATCAACATGGTGCGCAATACGCCATCGGCGGCGCGCTGCTCGTGCTCGAAATCCCACAATTCGCGGTCGCGCAGCAACACGTCGGCCAGCCGCTGATGGATCTGCGGATCGCGCCACACGCCCTCACCCACCTCTTCCAGGGGCATCGCTTCATTGCCCTGCTCTTCCAGTCCATACAGCTCGGCGAAGGCCGGGTTGTGCAGCAGGATGCGCTGCTGCGCATCCAGCAACACGATCGGCTCGCGCACCGTCTGCAGCACCGAGGACGCACGGCCGTTGGCGCGCAGGTATTCCTGTTCGGCCGCCAGGCGCCGCCGGATCTGCCGCTGCAGCAACCAGGTCACCGTGCCCAGCAACAGCAGCTGCACCACCAGCGCCGCCCAACTCAACACCACGTAATGCCCGCGGTCGGTCTCGGCTCGCCGGTTGCGCAGATCCAGCAAGTAACCCTCGGCCGTTTGCAGATCGTCGATCAGCGAGCGAATCGGGTTGTTCGCGGTCATGTCTTCGATCAGCGCCCGGATCTCATCCGGTGCGCTCGTCGATGCGATGCGCTCGGCAAGCTGCAAGCGACGCTCGATCGTGCTCTGGATACGCCCCAGGCGCACCTGCTGCGGCGGGTTGTCCTTGGTCAGGACGATCAGCCGCTCCACTGCGGCCAGCGACTCGCGCCGGCCGCGACGCATGCGCTCCAGCAATGCCGGGCGCTCTACCCCGTGCGAACGCATCAGCGCCGCCGATTCGGTATCGCGCATCGCCGATTCCAGGCGCTGGGCGGTCTCCTGCACGTCCTGGCTGTGCGAGACCCAGCGCGCGGCCTGATTGGCGCTACGCGCCATCTGCTGCAGCAGCAAGGACGGCACCACCACGATCAGGAACACGGCAACCACCAGTAAAGGCAGGCGCCAGCGATCCCATCTGTCTGCGTGGACCGTTGTCTGCATCGGTAATCCAAATCCGCTCGCTACAAGGCCCAAGGCCGACCCGGTATTGTCCCCGATCGGGCGCACATTAAGATTAATGATTCAGACAAATCTACCGGAAAGGCGACATAGCTGAATGGGCATATCATAAGTGTTGCCGCGCCGAAACGGTGAGCGCGTCTTGCTGTTGCATGGATCGCATCGATGCGCCCCATTGGCAACGCCCGCGCGGGCAAAAAAAAGGCGCACTCCGTAGAGTGCGCCCGGTGCGCGGGTAGACCGCCTCGCCTCGGTCAGCCCGGCAGTGCAGCAGCTGCGCTTACTTTTTCGCAGCGGTGACCTTCAGCCCGGTGGACTTGACGCTCTTGACGCCTTCGATGCCCTTGGCGGTCGCCACGGCCTTGTCGTGCTCGGCCTGGGTGGCAACTGCGCCGGTCAGGGTCACGATGCCGTTCTTGGTCTCGACCTTGACGTCGGTGCCCGACACATTATCGGTGGCCAGCAGGTCGGCCTTGACCTTGGTGGTGATCCAGGTATCGGTCACCGGCTTCTTGGATTCGTTCATGCCAGCGGCATGATCCTTGTGCGCAGCCATCTCCTGCGGCGCGGCGAATGCCTGCGCGGCACCCAAGGTCAGACCGAGCGACAACGACAGCGCCAACAGCGTGCGTGCATGTTTGATGTTCTTCATTCGATCTACTCCCGTTGAATGTATCGCCAGCTTGCGTCAGTACTCGTCGAGCAGGCGTGACCAGCGCATGCAGAGGTTGTGAACCCTGCGCACACAGTTGTGTGCAATACCATGCAGGCTTCCCCGGTCGTTGCGATGAACCGTTTTCAATGCCTAAACCGTTCAATCTGGCTGTCGTCGGCTACGGCTACGTCGGCCGCACCTTTCATGCACCGCTGATCGCCAGTACGCCTGGCCTGCACTTGCACAGCGTGGTGTCGTCCAAACCGCAGCAGGCCCAGGCCGACTTCCCGGATGTGCGTGTCGTTGCCGATCTCGACATTGCCCTGGCCGATCCCGCGCTCGACGCGGTGGTCCTGGCCACACCCAACCAGACCCATGCACCGCTCGCGTTGCAGGCCCTTTCCGCCGGCAAGCACGTACTGGTGGACAAACCCTTCGCACTGGACGCCGCACAGGCACGCGCGGTGGTGGAGGCTGCAGCAAACGCCGGGCGTATCGTCAGCGTGTTTCAGAACCGTCGTTGGGACGCGGATTTTCTCACCGTGCGCCGGCTGATCGACGAAGGTCAGTTGGGCGAGGTGATGGAATTCCACTCGCACTTCGATCGCTTCCGCCCGCACGTGCGCGACCGCTGGCGCGAGAGCGATCTCCCCGGCGCCGGACTCTGGTACGACCTTGGACCGCATCTGCTCGATCAGGCGCTGCACCTGTTCGGCATGCCGCAGGCCATCGGTGCGGATCTGCAACGTCAGCGCAACCAGGCGCGCAGCGACGATTATTTCCACGTCACCCTGCACTACCCACGGCTGCGGGTGATCCTGCATGCCGGTTCGCTGGTGGCCGACGGTAGCTTGCGCTTTGCCGTGCATGGCACGCGCGGCAGTTATCTCAAGCACGGGCTGGACACCCAGGAAGACCAGCTGCGCGCCGGCCGTCGCCCTGGCACGGCCGGCTGGGGCGTGGATCCGCTCCCGGGCACGCTCACGCGCGTGGACGACGAGGGACGCGTTCATGCCCATCAACCCGACACGCTGCCGGGCGACTATCGACAGTGCTATGCCGCCTTCCGCGATGCCTTGGCCGGCACCGGACCGGCGCCGGTCAGCGCGACCGATGCCGTGCAGTTGATGGAACTGCTGGAACTGGCGCAGCGCAGTGCGGCGTCGGGCCAGCTGCAGCGGCTGGATGCTGCACGCACGCGGTAACCTGCCAAACGCGCATCTGCGCTTGCGCCAAGCCATCGACGCGTCACGCGGCCAGTGCTACGCATGTATTGCGGGTCGCAGGGTCGCTCGCAACCTCCGCAAGAGGCGCAATCGGCGCCTTCCTGAGAACGTGTATCAGCACTGCAGTCACCGCGTCCACGGACACCTCACACCCCACTGCGCGCCCGAGGCCCCAAGACGCGCAGTGCGATCGCAGCGGGTCGCTTACGCGTCCTTGCGACCGATCTTCGGCGATGCGGCACCGGTCGTCATCACCGCATGGCCGCCGAACTGGTTGCGCATTGCAGCCAGCAGTTTGTCGGTGAACGAATCCTTGTCGCGCGAGCGTAGCCGCTCCATCAGCGACAGCGTGATGATCGGTGCCGAGACTTCCAGATCGATCGCCTCGGCCACGGTCCAGCGGCCCTCGCCCGAATCGGCCACGAACGGGGCGATGCCGGCCATGGTCGGGTTGTGCGTCAGCGCATCGGCGGTGAGGTCCAGCAACCACGAACGCACCACGCTGCCATCGCGCCAGATCTCGGCCACCTGGTGCAGGTCCAGCGCGAAATCGGTCTTGTGCTGCATCAACGAAAAGCCTTCGGCATAGGCCTGCATCATTCCGTACTCGATGCCGTTGTGGACCATTTTGGTGAAGTGGCCGGCACCGCTCGGGCCCACACGTCCCCAGCCCTTGTCGGGCGCAGGCGCCAATGTGGCCAGGATCGGATGCAACGTGGTCACTGCGGTTTCGTCGCCGCCGACCATCAGGCTGTAGCCTTCTTTCAGGCCCCACACGCCGCCACTGGTTCCGCAATCGACAAAGGCGATGCCGCTGGCCTGCAGCACCGTGGCGCGACGCTGCGAATCCTTGTAATACGAATTGCCGCCATCGATGACGATGTCGCCGGCCTGCAACAGCGGCGACAACTGTGCCAGCGTGTCATCGACGATCTTGCCGGCAGGCACCATCAACCACACCACCCGCGGGCTCGGCAATGCGGACACCAGCGACGCCAACGCATCGGCAGTGACAATGCCTTTGGCCTGCGCACTGCTGCGTGCAGCCTCGCCCGGATCGTAGCCGTGCACGCGGTGTCCGCCGTGTACCAGGCGCTCGGCCATATTGGCGCCCATGCGGCCCAAACCCACCATACCCAGTTCCATAATCGCTCCTCAATGCTCTGATCAGTGCAGGTTGCCATGCCCGGCGTAAGCCGGCGTGGCGGAATTCTCAATGGATTGTTCCGTTGCGGTACCGGCGCTGCATTGCTGCAGCTGCCAATCGATCCATCGCCAGTACAAGGTGCTGCGCAGATTGTGCAGGGTCAGTTCGATGGCATACGGCGTGCGCGGATTGCGGTCGAGCAGGCGCGCCACGTGATACCCGATCGGCTTGCTGCCTTTGGGATGCACGTAAACCAGAAAGCCTTGATAGAACGGATCGTCCAGCAACGTCTGCAGTTCCTGCAACGTTGCCTGTTGTTGCGGATCGAGCGTGGCGCGCAGGGCTGGGTCGCGTTCGTACAGCAACCGCTCGAAACGGCGCTTGTCGCCGCCGCGCAGCTGCTTGGCCAACTCCCAGATCTGGCGATTGAGCGCGTCGTAATGCGCAAAGCCGCCGTGCTGGGCGAGCGCCTGCGCGGCCGCGTCGCTGACATCGACCACCACGAAGTTTTCGGCCTGGTTATGGATATCGTCCAGAGACGACTTGTCGAACACATGCGCGATGAAACCCGGCGCACCGACAAATGCCTGCCGCCCCATCCGCGATGTCTTGACCGCCTTGCCGTCGGCAAAAAACTCGCCTGCATGCGCTCCCAGCAAAATGCTGTCGGTGTCGTGCAAGGTCCAGAACGTGCCGATCGACAATTCGCCGGAGGTAAATACCCGATCGAATCCCGCATCGCCGTACAGTTCGCGCTGCGTGGCCAGCTGCGCCACCTGCCGCCCGACCCCGCATTCGGAACGCACCCGACCACGATAAAACGCATCCAGCGCCTGCGCGTTGCTGCCGCGCGGCTGATACCCGCGCCCGAAACTGCGAAAGCCACTCCAGCCTTGCGCCGCCGCACCGCGCCAGCCAAATCCGATCCATCCCAATTGCACCGCCGAAAACCGGTAATGCGGATTGTTTTCCAACTGCGTCACCGCACGTCGCGTAGCGGCACCTAGTTCGAAGGCATAGGCGCATTGCGTGGCCGAATCGTCCAGCAACGCCTTGAGCGATGCGCCGCGTTGGTGATCGTCCCATCCCGCCGGCAATGTCGCCTGCAGATCGCCAGCCGCGCGCGCCTGCGCAAGCGAGCCACGCGTGCACGGCGCGCCACGCTGGATCACGGGCGCACCCACCTGTGCGTATCCAATTTTCCATCCCAGCCGCCGCAACAGGATTTCCACGCACTCGTCGCTTGCGGCGTTGACGGTCGCACTCGGCGCGGCGCGTGCGGTCTGCGGCCACTGCGCCGCGATCATTGCCGCCACGCACAGCAACGTGGCCATGCGCCGGCACGACGCGCGCGGTCGTTCTGCCTGCCGATGACCCGGCCATGTTGCCGACAACTGCAGGCGGTGCGCGTTGAAAGAAGTCATCGATCAGCGGTGTATGTGTCGGCAGCGCAGTGCTGCATTGTCGCGCAAAAGAAAGCCCCGGCATGACCGGGGCTCGCAGGATTCAGTCCGGCATGCTCAACGACGTTCGCAGACGCGCTCGACCTGACGGTTGCCGTTGGCTTGCTGGCGATTGCCCTGGATCGTACGACCCGCCGCACCGCCAGCCACTGCGCCGGCCACGGTGGCGAGCTTCTTGCCATTACCACCGCCAACCTGGTTGCCCAGCAGTCCACCGATTGCAGCGCCGGCAAGCGTGCCGCCGATGCGATTGGGGTCGGTCGAATTCTTCTGCACTTCGACATTGCGGCAGCGTACGCGCGTGCCGTCGGAGAACTTGCGGCCTTCGTCTGCTTCCGAATAGCGCTGCTGATGCGAGTGGCTTTGCGCCTGCGCGAAGGTGCTCGTGGCCATCAGGCCGATCAAGGACATACCCAGCAGTGAATTGCGCATCTTCATCGTCATTTCTCCATCGTTCTCGCCCGCTCGGCGCGTCGTGGATGCACTCTGGTCGCTGCGTCGAGAACGGAACGTGAAGCGCGCGCCCCTCCATTCAGGCTTTGGACCGCAGCGTGAATCACGCCGTCACGGCTGTGTGGCGGGCTCGGTCTGCGGCACATTGGCCGGTGCTGGCGGCGGATCCTGCGCCTCGACCGGCAACGGTGCGACCGGCGGTTGTGCAACCGATGGCGTCGACGCTGGCGCTGCAGGCGGCGTGGTCGGCGCGGCGGCGTTCGGTACCGCTGGCGCTGGCGCTGGAGGCGGCGTGGCAGTCGGCGCACGCGCGGCCGGCGCAGGGGCGGCATTGGCCGCGGCCGGAACCGCTTCGGTCACCTTGGGCAGATACGAATTCAGACGCTCGAAGAAGCGCTTGTAGAAAGCGGCGTCCTGCACCGTGGTGCTGGACACGCGTACCAGCGAATCGCCGCTGCTGCCGACCGGCAGCGACAACGAGCCGAGCACGCCGACACCGACGCTGGCCGAGGTCGAGCTCTTCTTCAACGCATAACGGTCTTGAAGCGCGCTCACAAACACCTGCGCCTTGCCACCGTCCTGGGTGGCGCAGGAGATGCGCAGATTGAGCTGTTCGCTCTGGTCGGCTTCCTTGAGCTGGAAGTTCTTGCTGCCCTCCACGGCACTGGCATCGGCACGCGTGACCGCATAGCCCTGGCTCAACAACACCCGCCGGGCCGCCTCGCAGGCTTGCGGCGAGGTGGACGCCACGCTGCGGGAATAAGTGTCGTCGGAATTGAACGACTCGCGCATCAGCATCGTATCGCCCTTGCTGCCACCGCAACCGGCCAGGGTTGCCAAGGCACCAAGCAATGCGCCGCGCGCGATCAGGGTAGAACAAGACATAGATGACTCCGGCATCCAAAACCGAGGTAAAGCATAGCCGCAACCCATGTGCGCACGGCGTCGCGTTGCCGGATCACGGCAACGGCGGTTCATCCGCTGGCAGTTGCAGGTCCACCTGCAGGCGGCGGCCATCGGCGCCGATGCGCTCGGCACGCAGGTAATGGTGCGCACGCACCGACGCCAGCGTTACCGGTGCCTGGCACGGCGCGCCCCACAGGCTCAATGCGAAGCCTTGTGCCTGCAGCCAGTGGCTGAGGCGATCCCACAGCGGCTGCTCGGCCGGCAGCATCAGGTCCAGATCCGCCGGGCCCTCGGGCACCAGCGCCGGCGACTCCAGCCAGCGCGCGTAGCTGCCGTGCACCTGCACCGGCAGGCGTTGTGCGCGTAAGGCCTGCAACAGCTGCGCCGCCTGCTGCAGGTCCAGCTGTGCACGGCAATGCTGAAAGATCAGCGCGTATTCGTGGCTGCGGTTGCTCTGTGTGTCTGCATGCGCCAGGGCGGCCGCCGGACGCTGGTAACACAGCACGCGTTCCTCGCGCAGCGTGAACAGGCTGGCAAGTATCCGGCCCAGATCCCAGGCCTGCGGAATCACGCGCCCGCCCACCACCACATTCTCGACCATCGCCACACCGAAGGCGTCTGGCCGCATGCGTTTTCGCAGCGCATGCAACACCGCACGCATGCCCGCCAGATAGCCTGCGTAATCGGCACTGGCATACAGCTGCCCCGGCGGCGCCTCGCCACGCCACCGACATCCGAAATACGGCACATTGGTCAGGCATAGATCGACCGCCCCGGCTGGCGCGGTATCCACCAGGCTGCCGACCACGACCGGCGCCGCCACCGCTTGCCGCTGCAGGCGCGTGCGTGCGATCTGTGCACGTGCAGGATCGATCTCCATGCCATGCGCACGACGGCCTTCCAATGCAGCAGCCAGCAAGGTGCTTGCGAAACCGCAGAACGGATCGAACACCTGCTCGCCCGGTCGGCTGAAATGGCGCACGAATGGACGCATCTGGTTGACCCAGCCACAGTCGCGTCCGTTCAGTGGATCGGCCGCACGCAGGTCGTCGGGCAAGGCCCAGGCGGCATCGTCCGGCGTTGGTGTCCACCAACTGTGCTGATCGAGCTCATCCATCGGCCGGCTCCCAGAGCACATCCGTATCTGGATCCCAGCCCGCGCACAGCCGCCCGTTGGCGAAGAACACCAGCTTGTACAGATCCCCGGTTGCGTGCCGCGCGTGCATGGCTGCGTAGTCGGCGCTTTCGAAGACCACGTCCAGGCCGTCTTCGCTGCGCATGCGCAGATTCCAGAAGTAATAGCCTTCCGTCACTCCCAGCGCCTGCCAGCGCCCCCACCACGGCTGCTGCATGCAGTCGGCCAGCAGGTCCTCCACACCGACACGGTGCCGGGCGATATAGCGCCAGGTGCCATTGCTGCGGTACGCATCATCTAGGCGCGACAGCTCGCGAAAGATCACCTGGGTCGCGCCACAGCGGCGTGCCCAAGCGATGTACTGCGCCACCGTATCGGCACTGTCCACGCCACCACGCTGCACGATGCAGACCAGCCGCACCGGCAGCCGCGCAGCAATGCGCTGCGCCACGTGCCTGAAGGTTGTCGCATCGGCGATCGGCTCATCGGGCCGGAAGCGCATGATCGCATCGTTGCCCGTTTGCAGCGGATGGTGACGCGACAGCTCGATCCACGACAGACCGAAGTCCACCAACGCATCGATCAACTGCTCGCCCTGTGCGCGCGCAAATCCGGCGCCGTTGCTGTACAGCACGCGCTGCTCGACGCGCGGCCCATCCGGCGTTGTCGACAAGGTGCGCAGCAACGCCTGCAACCACTCGGGGTCATCGGTCATTTCCAGGCCGGACAACGAATACGACAACGGTACCTCGCGCAGCAGCTGCAATGCAGCGCTCAACTGCGCGAAGTAGTCCGGCCCCGGCCGCAACGTCGCTGCAGCCACGCCACCATGCGTTTGACGCAAATTTTCCGAACAGAACCCGCAACGCGCCGAACATGGCCGCACCGACGCATACGGGGTAAGGGTGACCGGCAGCGCGACCCGATAGTCACGTTCGCCGATGCGCAGTGCGTGCCATCGGCTGGCCTGGTTCTGCAGCGGCACGCGCCGCTGCAGATTGGGGGCCATGATGCGCAACTGCGCCAACAGCGGCGATACCGGCAAGGCCGAAACAGCATCGATGGCGGCGTGCGTGGTCATGCCTGCGCACCACCCGTCAACGACGCGCGGCATCGGCGCGCGCGCGCACCTGCTCCAACGTCCACTCCTGCTGCATCACGCCGTTTTCCCATACCGTCACCAATGCGTCTTCGCTGTCGACCTGCGCTGCAACCTCGTCCAGCAAGGCGCTGCGATAACTGCCGTCGCGCCGATCGCGCAGCAAGGTCAGGCGACCACGCTTGCTCTGCTTGCCCTTGTCGGTGATCGGATCCTTGTAGACATCGATCCACTGCCCGTCCACGCGCACTGCCGAGCACTTGAGCGCAAACTTTTGTGTATCGCGGTCCACCTTCTGCAATAGCGCACCGCCCATGCCGAAAGCGACGTTGTCGGTGGCATAACCGGCGGCGGTGATGCGTTCAAGAATCGCGCGCAACGACTGCGGGTTGATGCCATCGCCCTGGATCACCCGCACATGCTTGAGCACCTTGTAGCCCTTGCCGTTGACCTGGTGACCAAACGCTTCATCCAGCAGCAGCAGGCATTGCTCGACCACATCCACCGGATCGCCCGAATCCGGACGGATCACCACCGTCGCGCCCGAGGCGATGACGTCATCGCGCAGCGTCGTGCCCCAATGCTCGCGGATCGCGCGATAGATGTCGTAGCTGTCCGATACCACCGCCACAACCGAACCGGGCCGCCCAAACTGCGCCAGCATGTTGCGATACGCATCCACCTCGCGCTCGCGCCCCCAACTGGTGATGGTGCTGTGCTCGGCGGCGGGAATCGAGTACCCCGCTACTGGTGTGTGGTAGTGCGCGCGCGCCAGCAACAACGCCGACAAGGTATCGGTGCCGAGGAAATTCACCAGATGCGCCGCACCGCCCAGCGCAGCCGAACCGAGGCTGGACACGCCACGCGCACCGAAATCGTGCAGCTTGAACGGCAACTGCCCTTGCGGATCGTCGCTGGTACGCTCCAGGTACTCGCGCACGACCTGCTTCACCTGCCAGCTCACCGTGGCCACCGTCACCGGGTACCACACGCGCAACAGCAGCGTTTCCAGATACGAGGGCACCCAGAACGCCTTGGCATCGGTGGATTCGATCGTCATCAACACGTTATGCGTCGGCACCACGGCGCCTTCGGGCACGGCGCGGATGCGGATCGGCAACTGCCCGCCGAGACGATCGACGATATCGCGCCAGCCGGCTTCGTTGAACGGCTCGCCGTGCGCGGCCAGCAACGCCTTGGCATCGTCGATGTCGGCGTGCGTCACCGGCCGGTTGATCGCTTCTTTCAGGATCGATTGCAGGCCGAAGAACACGGTCTGGTCATAGATACCGCCGCGCGACTCGACATAGAAAAACGCCGCATCGGTGCCGGGCGGATATTGCAGCCAGTGGCTGGCCTTGTAGCTGTCGGTATTGAGCAGCAGGTTATCGAGGTAATGCATGACGGAAGCTCCTTCGCGTCGAATGAACCAGCGGTCTATCCGCCGGCGGGAGGTCGCAGTTCAAGCCGATCAGGCTTGCGAGCGGCCGTGTGGCGGCACGCAAGCATTGTCGCGCTCAGCCACGGCCCAGGAAAAATTCGAGAATGTGCAGATGATCTTCGTACAAGCGCGGCCCCATCGCCATGACTTCGGCAATGGGAATCCAGCGTGCCTTGTCGGCATCGTCGCCACCGCGCACCGCAGGCAGTTCGCCAGCCGGAAACTCGAAGTGGAACGCATGGGTGATGGTGCGCCCGCGCAGGCTGCGTTCGGGGTGATCGAACACCTGACGCCCCCGCAGCGAGCCCTTGAGGACCGGCACCGGCACCTTGAGCCGGGTTTCTTCGCGCAGCTCGCGCAGGCAGCCATCCAGCAAGCCTTCGTCCTGGCCGACAAACCCACCTGGCAATGCCCACAGGCCCTTGCCCGGCTCGGCGCGACGACGCACCAGCAGCACGTGACCGGAATGCACCACCACCGCATCGGTGGTCACGAAGGTCGGTGCATAGGGTGCATCTTTCCAGGCTGCGCGGTACTGCTCGATGAAACGGTATTCGGCCACCAGCTGCGCGTAACTGGGCGAATTGCGCCGGAATGCTTCCAGCATGTCGTAGACCGGCGCCGGCACATTGCCGCGCAACATCAGCAGCCCGCCGTGGAAACCGATCTCGCCGGCCTCGAACAGATACCGGCGCAACTCGGTGGCCGATAGCGTGGCGGTGTGCTGCACATCTTCCAGCGGCCACTGCGGGAACTCACGCAGGTAATAACTGCTGGCATCCTTGTCCATGCCGATCAAACCGATGCGTGCATCGAGCGTGCCGCCATCGGCCTGCACGGCCTCGGCCACCTGGCGCTGCACTTCGGCGATCCACAGGCTTTCGTTATACAGATGGTCGCGCAACGGCCGCAGGATCAGCCGCTCGCCCTCGCCCGGCAACGCAGACTCGATCATCACCGCGCGCTCGGCGACGGTCCAGGGATTGCGAATGGTACGTGGCGTGTCGGCCGAGCCGATCAACACAATGAGCTTGTTCGCCTTGCCCAGCGCGCGGCGGGCGACGGCGGCGTGGCCGTTATGAAAGGGCTCGAAACGCCCGATGAACACGAGATAGTCATACTGCGGTGCCATGAGAATCCCTCACGGTTGAGTGGTCAGCCAGCGGTCTATCCGTTGGCTTGGCGCAAATGCTACGCCGATGCGCGGCGACGTCAAGCGACCGCTGTCGCGGTGACATTTCGGTCATGCGCGCCGACTAGACTTGGCGTCCGGTCCCGTTGGAAGCGCCTGTATGCCACGCCTGTTGAGTCGCGTTGTGTCACGTTCCTTGCTCGCAGCAATCGCGGTGCTGTGCATCGCAGCACCGGCGCTGGCACTGGCAGCGCCGACGCCGGATCCATTGCGGGTCATGTCGTTCAACGTCCGCGTGCCGGTGGATACCGATGGCGACAAGCGCTGGGCGGTACGCCGTACGGCGATGGTCGCGTTGATCGAGCAAGTCCACCCGGACGTCTTCGGCACGCAGGAACTGGTCAAGGAGCAAGCGCAGTACCTGGCTGCGCAATTGCCTGATTACCGCTGGTTCGGCAAGGGCCGCCGCGCCGACGGCAGCGACGAGCACATGGGTGTGTTCTATGACAGCCGTGCGTTGTCGGTGGTGGAATCGGGCGATTTCTGGCTATCGGAAACGCCCGAGGTGCCGGGCAGCAGCAGTTGGAACACCGACCTGCCGCGCATGGTCACCTGGGCACTGTTTGAGCGCCGCAGCGACAAGCGTCGTTTCTATTTGCTCAACACCCACTTCGCCCACCGCGATCAGGACGAGGCCGCGCGCGAGCACAGCGCGCGCGTGATCCTGTCGCGCATCGCCACGCTGCCCGCCGGCGTCCCGGTGGTAGTGACCGGCGACTTCAACAGCAACCCCGATCAAGGCACCTACCGCATCCTCACCGCCGCGCTTGGCGATGCACGCGCCCGCGTCTCCGAGCCGCAAGGCCCGGAAAAAACCTTTCAGGATTTCACCACCCATCCGACCCGACGCATCGACTGGATTCTCTTCCGTGGCCTGACACCGACCGGCTTTTCCACGCTGGATAATCGCCCCGGCGGCGTGTTGCCGTCCGACCACTACCCGGTGCTGGCCGAGTTTGCCTGGCCACGTTGAGCGTGCCGGCGACGTGACACGCTCACGGTGCCGATCGGTCTGACGATACCCTGGTGGTCAGTCGCGTTGCAGCCAATCGACCAGCGCTTTCAGCAGGGTCGACGACGCCGGCTCGTGCCGCAGCACGATTGAAAGTTGCCGAGGTGCCCAGGCTTCCTCCAAGGGCACCGTGACCAGCTGATCGCGCACGCATGCGCGTTGCACTGCGGCGTGCGGAAGAATCGCCATGCCCATGCCTCGCGCGAGCATGCGACACAACGCATCGATTCCTTGCACCTTTGCACGCATGCGCAACTGCACGCCGGCTCGGTTCATTTGCACGCGCAGATGCCGTTGCAAGGCGCTGTCGCCAGCCAGCCCCAGCATGTCCATTCCCGCAAGCTCGCTCACCCGCAGCGTCGAGGCGCCGGCCAGTGGATGACCGGCGGCCACCACCAGCACCAAGTGATCCTCGCGGAATGGCAGCACCTGCAGCCCACTGACATCGGCATGGCCTGCGACCACGGCGAGGTCGGCGCGTTCCTCGCGCACCGCATCGGCAGCTTCATCGCTGCCCTGCTCGGTCAACGCCAGATCCAGCTGCGGATGTGCGATGAGAAAATCCGCCAGCCGTTCGGGCAGCCATGCCGACAGCGCCGCCGTATTGGCCGCCAGACGCAGCGTCACCTGCCCACCGCCCCCGTAGGCGCTCAACTCCAGCTGCAGCGCCTCGGTCTGCCGCTGCAGGTGGCGTGCGTGTCGGAGCAGTACACCGCCGGCCGGAGTCAGGCTGACGCTGCGGCGCCCGCGTTCCAGCAGCGCGGCGCCCACTTGCAACTCCAGCGCACGAATACGCGCACTGGCAGCCGCCAACGACAACGCCGCACGTTCCGCACCGGCCGTGATGCTGCCTGCCTCGACCACCGCGACGAACAAACGTAAATCGACAAATTCCAGATGCATGACCGCTCCACAAGCACGCGCACGTCAATCAGAGTGCGCTCGCCGCCAGCGAAACAGGCGGGGCAGGCGATTGCTGCATCGGATCTTTCCACGCCCGAGCTCCCATGTCTCAGCCTTCGGCTCGACCGAAGCCTGCATCACACAATCACGAATTGTCTGCTGCGGAGCAAGCCCGGATCCTTGGCTGCATGGAAACCTTGCACACCCACTGGTATCTGATCGCATGCATTTTCTTGCTGGCTGGCTGGGTCAAGGGCGTGGCCGGGATGGGCTTGCCAACCGTGGCTATGGCGCTGCTGGGTCTGTGGATGACGCCTGCCGAAGCGGCAGCGTTACTGGCACTGCCCTCGCTTGTGACGAATGTGCAGCAAGCCTGGGGGCCAGACACCGCAGCCCTGTTGCGACGTCTGTGGCCATTGCTGGCAGCGGTGACACTCGGCACCTGGCTGAGCGCAGGGGTGATGACAGGCGCCGACCCCAGCCTGGTCCGCGCCGGGTTGGGCGCGCTGCTGGCGCTGTATGCCGTGCTTGGGTTGGCGCGCCGACACTGGAGTGTGCAGGCGCGCCACGAACCCTGGGCAGGGCCACTGGCCGGACTGGTCACCGGCCTGTTGAGTGGCGCCACCGGTGTGTTCGTGCTGCCATCACTGCCCTACCTCACCGCACTGCAACTACCGCGCGAGTTGTTGATCCGTTCGCTGGGCTGGTGTTTCGGCGTTGCAACGCTGGCGCTGGCCAGTGCCCTGGCGTGGCGTGGCGCGCTACCCGGCGCGGCGATCGCTCCGTCGTTTTTGGCGCTGCTGCCCACTGCCCTGGGTATGTCGCTGGGTGCCTGGGCGCGTCGCCGCATTTCCGCCGAAACGTTTCGGCGCGTGTTCTTCGCCACATTGCTGGTGCTTGGCCTGCAGGGAATGTGGCAGGCAATGACGTAGGTCTGCGTCGGGCATGACGACGCGTTGCACGGCACGCCGGCAACGCTCCCTGCCAATCAATCCATCTCTCCCAACGCGCGCTTGCCGTGGTGCCCGACATAAGGCGGCGACCAACAAAAAACGCCACCGCAAAGCGATGGCGTTTTTGGTCCTTCAGCCTGTCTTTCGTATTTCAGGCTATCGGCAAACGATCAGTCGGCCCAGCGTCCCGGGGCGGTCGACTGCGGCAATACCTGCGCCGACAGCGGCTGGTCCTGCGAGAGCAGCCCCAGCGCATCGGCGAGGATCGCAGCCGACTCGTGCAGCAACGGATCCGGGCGCTTTTCTGCGGCCTTCTCGCGTGCGGTGTCCTTGACGATGTCGCGCTCGTTACCGGTCAGGCCGTCGTCACTGTCTTCCGACAGCGGATCCAGCGGCAGGCCCAACTGCTTGCGCATCTGTTGACGATCCTTGCGCTGCTGGTCCTGCTTCTGACGCTCCGCAACGCGCTCGGCCTCGTTCAACGAGATGTATTTCTTGGCCTTCTCATCGCGGAACTGCTTGACGTCCTCTTCCCACCACTGGAATTCCTTGTCGGTGGCGATGCGCGCAGTGTGCAGGCCCTGCAGCTTGGGCAGCAGCGGCGCGAAGTTACCGTACTGGGTATGCGGCGAGGCGGCGATGCGCGTCCACGGCAACGCGTTGTCGTAGGTGCTTTCCCCGAACTCGGTGGCATCCACGCTGGCCGGGAACGCGATATCCGGCACCACGCCCTTGTGCTGGGTGCTGGAACCACTGACGCGGAAGAACTGCGCGATCGTCAGCTTGACCTGCCCGTAGCGCTGGCCTTCTGCGGCCGGCCAGCGGTCCAGGTCGACGATGTTCTGCACCGTGCCCTTTCCGAAGCTGGTTTCACCGATCACCAACCCACGACCATAGTCCTGGATGGCGCCGGCAAAGATCTCCGACGCCGACGCCGATCCGCGGTTGATCAACACGCCCAGCGGACCATCCCAGGCCACCTTGGGATTGCTGTCGCCATTGACGGTGACCCGGCCGCCGGACTCGCGCACCTGCACCACCGGCCCCTGTTCGATGAACAGGCCGGTGAGCTCGATCGCCTCGTCCAGCGAGCCGCCGCCATTGTTGCGCAGGTCCAGCACTACACCGTCGACCTTGTCGGTCTTGAAGCCGGCCAGCAGCTTGGCGACGTCGCGCGTTGCCGAGGCATAGTCGGTCGCGTTGCGGCGACGGCCTTCGAAATCCTGATAGAAGCCCGGCAACTTGATGATGCCGATACGACGTTCCGGCTCACTGCCATGCGCGGGCAAGGTGATGGTCTCGCCCTTGGCCGCCTGCTCGGCCAGACGCACCTTCTGCCGGGTCAGGGTCACGGTGCGGTGCTTGCCGTCGATGCCGGCTTCGGCCGGGATGTACTCCAGGCGGACCTGGGTGTCCTTGCTGCCGCGGATCTTGGCGACCACGTCGTCGATGCGCCAACCGATCACATCTTCGATCGCGCCGTTCTTTGCCTGGCCCACACCGACGATGCGATCGCCCGGCTTGAGCGTGCCATCCACCGCTGCCGGACCACCCGGGATCACCTCGCGGATCACCACCATGTCCTCCTGCTTCTGCAGCTGCGCGCCGATGCCTTCCAGCGACAACGACATCTGCTGGTTGAAGTTTTCGGCCGTGCGCGGGGTGAAGTAATCGGTGTGCGGATCGACCGCGTTGGTGTAGGCGTTGAGGAAGAACTGGAACACGTCCTCGGCTTTCAATTCTTTGACCGAGTCGGCCAGCGCCGCATAGCGCTTATCCAGCGTCTTGCGAATTTCCTCAGGCTTCTTGCCGGCCAGCTTCAGGCGCAGCCAATCGTTCATCACCGACTGGCGCCACAGCACGTCCAACTGCTTGTCGTCGGTCGCCCACGGCACATCCTTGCGGTCGTACTCGAACTTCTCGTTGCCGGTGAAATCGAAATCCTGCTTGAGCAGGTCGCGCGCATACTTGACGCGTTGATCGACCCGCTTCCGGTAGACCGCGAACACCTGGAACGCCGGCTCCAGATTGCCGCCGCGCAGCGCATCGCCCACGCCGGCTTCCAGCGGCGCAAAGCCGGTGATGTCGGTCTGGGTAAAGAACTGTTTGCTGCCGTCCAATGTTTCCAGATAGCGCTTGAACACATCCTTGGACATGGCCTCGTCCAAGGTGCGCGGACGATAGGCGTAACGGCTATCGGAGAGCAGGCCGTAGACCAGCTTAGTCGCGGTCGCCTGGTCGGGCGTGGCTGCCGCCGGCAGCGCCGTGTCGGCGCGTGCAAGCAATGCCATCGGAGTAGTCAACACCAGCGCCAGCAAGCCGGCCTTCATGGACGCAGAAACGTTGTAGGTCATCGAATGGCTCTCGGCACGGGGCCGACGAAAGAAAGGCGGTGAACGGATCAGACAGCATGACAGTGCCGAAAGTTGCTGGCGTTGTCATCTACTTGCTGAATCAGCCTAGCGCCGGGCCTGTATCAGATTGTGAACGCGACCGTACCCTCAGGCGGCGGTGCCGATGCCGGATACGACACGGCCCTGCCGCGTGGGCAGGGCCGTATGGACTGCTCGACACCGGCCTGCCTGCAGGCAACTCATCCAGGTCACCAACGGCGGTCAGGCCGGGACCGACCACCCGCCATGATCGCGTGCTACGTGCCGCTCCCACTACGCGCCGCGCCCGCCCGACGATGGGCGCATGACGGCGCCACCGGGTTCGACTAAGCCGCGACGCCGGCGCCAGCGGCCTGGCGATCGGCGTGATACGACGAGCGCACCATCGGACCGGAGGCGACATGGCTGAAACCCAGCGCATTGCCGTACTCCTCCAGCGCCGTGTATTCCTCCGGCGTCCAGTAACGCATCACCGGGTGGTGGTGCGGCGTCGGCTGCAGATACTGGCCGATGGTAATCATGTCCACATCGTGCGCACGCAGGTCGCGCAAGGTGGCCTGCACCTGCTCCATCGTCTCGCCCAGGCCGAGCATGATGCCGGACTTGGTGGCGATGGACGGATGCTGCGCCTTGAAGCGCTGCAGCAGGGTCAGCGACCACTGGTAATCCGCGCCGGGGCGCACGTTCGGGTACAGGTCCGGCACGGTTTCGATGTTGTGGTTGAACACGTCCGGCGGGCTGAGCGCGAGGATCTCCAGCGCGCGGTCCATGCGCCCCTTGCCACGGAAGTCCGGGGTCAGGATCTCGATGCGGGTGTTCGGCGAGCTGACCCGAATGGCCGTGATGCAATCGACGAAATGCTGGGCACCGCCATCGCGCAGGTCGTCGCGGTCCACGCTGGTGACCACCACGTACTTCAGGCCCATGTCGGCCACCGTGGTGGCCAGGCTGGCCGGCTCGCTGGCGTCCGGCGGCTTGGGCCGACCATGCGCCACATCGCAGAACGAGCAGCGCCGCGTGCACACCTCGCCCAGGATCATGAACGTTGCGGTGCCGTGACTGAAGCACTCGTGGATGTTCGGGCAGCTGGCCTCTTCGCACACCGTGACCAGGCGGTTTTCACGCAGCTTGGCCTTGAGGTTCTGCACCGCATTGCCGGATGGGATCCGCACGCGGATCCACGACGGCTTGCGCAGCACCGGCGCATCGACGAACTGCACCGGCGAACGATTGATCTTGTCGCCACCGATCTGCTTGACGCCGGTCTGCAACGACGCAGGCGCGGCGGTGTCGCCGGAGACGACCTGCAAGGGGATGGAACGGGCGATAGGCTGGGTCATGGCAATAAACGGGCGCTCAGGCCGGAAGCGAAAGGTCGGGCAACGCGGAAACAGGCTGCAACACGAGACCGAACTGGCGCGCCAGCTGATCGAGCAGCACCGCCTTGACGGCGTCCATCCCGGAGGGGCCGCCCAAGTCTAGCACCGAGGTCACTTGCAGGCCCTGATAGCCACAGGGATTGATGCGGTGGAACGGTTCCAGATCCATCGCCACGTTGAACGACAGCCCATGGAAGGTACAGCCGCGCCGTACCCGGATCCCGAGCGCGGCGATCTTGGCCCCGCCCACGTACACGCCCGGCGCGCCATCGCGGCGCTCGGCGACGATGTTCCATTCGTCCAGGGTGTCGATCAAGGCCTGCTCGATCTTGCACACGTAGTCGCGCACGCCGATCTTGAGCCGGCGCAGATCCAGGAGTGGATAGACCACCAGCTGGCCGGGGCCGTGATAGGTGACCTGGCCGCCGCGATCGACCTGCAGCACCGGGATCTCGCCCGGCGCCAGCACATGCTCGGGCTTGCCGGCCTGGCCCAACGTAAACACCGGCGCATGCTCGACCACCCACACTTCGTCGGCAGTGGCTTCATCACGCACATCGGTGAAACGCTGCATCGCACGCCACACCGGCGCATACGGCTGCCGGCCAAGGTCGCGGACCTGCGCCGGCTGCACGGGGACCGATGCCAACACGGGAGCGGCCGCTACAGCGTCCACTTCACTTCCGGGTGATCGCGCAGCGCCTGGTGCGCGGCATCGAATTGCTCGCGGCTCTCGGCGCGAAAGCCGATTTTCACCGAGACGTATTTGCCGCTGGAGGAGTGCTTCCAGCTGATGCTTTCCTCCAGCAGCTCCACGCCCGTGGCCGCGAGCAGACGCGGCAGTTCGGTTTCCAGCCCGCGCTCGGCAGCGCCCATCGCGCTGAGCTCGAACGTCCCTGGGAATTGAAAGCCGTGATCGGGGTTGTCGGTACTGATTTCCATCCGCCCATTATCGGGCCGGCGAAGAGCAAACCCAAGCCTTGCCAGGCAACCGAGACATCCGCCTGCCAACAGCTATGCGCACACCCTAAACATTCGCCAACCTCCTGGCGTTACCGTCGAGACCAAACGCATGTGCATGGGGCAGGCGGTTGTCGAAGACGAATGCGCCGCCAGACATGGCGGGTTGCATCCATTTTCACGCGACGCAGCAGCGGCCGCAGGCACCTTTCTGAACATTGTCCTTCTACCTTTCAGGCTCTCCATGCTTCGACCGCGCGCGTTGGCTGTTGCCCTGCTGTTTTCTCTATCCGGGCTGTCGATACCTGCCCTGGCGGCTGACCAGTGCGATTCCAGCAGGTTGGGCAGTACTCCACCGGCGGTGAACTTCCGTGTCGACAACGACCTGTTCGGCGGTGAGGATCAGGATCAGGGCTATTCCAACGGCGCCGTGCTCACCCTGGTATCGCCCAATGTGGTCGACTACACCAACGACCCGTGCCTGCCGCGCACTGCGCGCTGGGTCAACAGCTACCTGGAACGTCTGCATCCTGGCGAATTCGACCAGCAGAACATGGTGTTCGCGTTCGGCCAGGCAATCTTCACCCCGAGCGACTACACCCGCCGCGATGTGATCCCGGACGACCGTCCGTATGCGGGCATCCTGCTGGCGAGCTTCGGCTACAACGCCCGCAACGAGGCGCACTTGCGCACCACGCAATTGCAGATCGGCGTGGTCGGGCCGTGGTCGCTGGCCAGGCAGACCCAGAACGCGGTGCACGATGTGCTGGGCGACGAGAAATTCCAGGGCTGGGACAATCAGTTGCACAACGAACCGCTGATCAACCTGGTGCACGAGCGCATGCATCGCTGGCCGGCCGATTCGGCGGCCAATGCCGACGGCTTCGGCTGGGATTTCATTTCGCATTGGGGCGGCGCGGTCGGCAACATGACCACGCATCTGAATGCCGGCGGCGAAGCGCGCTTCGGCTGGAAGCTGCCGGACGACTTCGGCAGCACCCCGACCCGGCCGGCCGGCGAAAACACCGCACCCAGCCGACTTGGGCGCGCCAGCGGTTGGTCGGGCCATCTGTTCGTGACCAGCGATGCACGCTGGGTGCTCCGTGACATCACGCTGGACGGCAACACCTTCCGCAACAGTCACAGCGTGGACAAGCGCCCCTTCGTCGGCGAGGTCGGTTACGGCCTGGCGGTGATGTACGGCCGCTGGAAGTTCGCCATCGCCCGCTACCACCGCACCCGCGAGTTCGAGACCCAGCGCGAAACCCCGGTGTATGGGAGTTTCACGATCAGTCGGATGCTTTGAGGGCAGAGATTGGGGAGTTGGGATTCGGGATTCGTAAGAGCAGGCTGCTGGTGCTTCGCTCCTGCTCTCGCTCTTGCCAATCCCGAATGCCCAATCCCCAATCCCGCAAATGAAAAGCCGGCTTTCGCCGGCTTTTCATTTGAATTATTCGGATTCCCACCACATCCAGAACGCATCCCAGAGGCGCTTGAAGAATCCGCCCTCTTCGACGGCGTTGATCGCCACCAATGGGGCCTGGGCGATGATCTTGCCGTCGAGGCTGACCTTGACGGTGCCCATCTGCTGGCCCTGCTTGATCGGCGCCTGCAGGTTCTTGGCCACTTCCATGCTGGGCTTGAGGTCGTTGTAGCGGCCCCGCTGCAGGCTGACCAGCAGCGGTTGGGCCACGCCCAGCTGCACTTCGTCCTGCTCGCCCTTCCAGACCTTCTGCTTGGTCACGACCTTGCCGGGCGCGTACAGGCTGTGGGTCTCGAAGAAGCGGAAACCCCAGTTCAGCAGGGCTAGGCTGTCGGTCGCACGCTGCGCTTCGGAGCTATCGCCCATCACCACCGCAATCAGGCGCTGGTCGCCACGCTTGGCCGAACTCAGCAGGCAGTAGCCGGCCTCGGAGGTGTGGCCGGTCTTGATGCCGTCCACAGCCGGGTCGCGCCATAGCAGCCGGTTACGGTTGCTTTGCTTGATGGTGCCGACCTGGAACTCCTTGATCTTGTTGTAGGCATAGGTTTCCGGGTAATCGCGCACCATCGCACGGCCCAGTATGGCCAGATCGTAGGCGCTGGAGTGATGGCCTTCGGCGCTCAACCCGTGCGCGTTGACGAAGGACGAATCCTTCATGCCGATCTTGGCGGCGTAGCTGTTCATCAGCGAGGCGAAGGCTTCTTCGCTACCGGCCACATGCTCGGCCAGCGCGATCGCGGCATCGTTGCCGGACTGGATCGCCATGCCCTTTTCCATGTCTTCCAGACGCGCGGTCTGGTTGACCGGGAAGCCGCTGTAGCTGCCGTCGGTGCCGGCGCCGCCCTCGCGCCAGGCGCGCTCGCTCATCATGACCTGGTCGTCGCGCTTGACCTTGCCGTTCTTGATCTCGGCGGCCACCACATAGGAGGTCATCACCTTGGTGATGCTGGCCGGGGCCAGTTGCTGATGAATGTTCTCGCCGGCCAGGACCTGCCCGGTGGCGTAGTCCATCAGGATCCAGGACTTGGACACTGCCGGTGCGGGTGCCGGCGGAACCGGCAAGGCGGCGGGCGCAGCGGCCACGGCAGGCGTCGGCTGCGGCGCGGGCGTCTGAGCGCAAACCAGCCCAAAGGCAAACGTGGCCACGGCAGCGGCGGCGAAGCGGAATTTCATTGAAGAACGACTCCTGACGGGCCCGAAGGCTGGGTAATGCGAAATTGTAAGGTGCCACGGCGACCAGGGCGACGCATAAAGAACAGGCGCGCCTGCGCAGTTCAGCGATGACGGCAGTTGCGGCGCCCAGGCGTTCCACCAAAACAGATTGTTCTAGTCGGTCCGCGCGCCGCGCGCCGAAGCCAAGGCGTCTGGGCCAGCCCGCCGATTCCGGTCAGCGGCAAGGTCAACCGGCGCCTGGGCCAGCCTGTGGATCGCCCTTAGTTGGCGACGATCTGCGGGCGGCCGAAGCCAAGACCGGCGATGCGCTGGGAGATTTCCGACGCATTGGCGTGATCGCGTGCATTGACCCGCAACCGCCACAAGGTACGGCCGCCGCTGACGATATCGCTGACACTGGCACCGGCAATACCGGCCGAGGCCAGTTGCGACAGCGCCCGATTGGCGTTCTCGCGGCTGGCAAAACTGGCGACCTGCAGCAGGATGTCGCCCAGTGCGGCTTCCGCCACGCTCGGGGTCTTGGCGGGAGCCGGCTCGCTCTTGAGCGGACGGGTGGGCGCGCTGTCTGCCGGCTTGATCGCGGCAACCGCGACCGGGGCTGGTGCCGCCGGGACAGACGCCGCCGGCCGTGGCGCAGCGGCGGTCGGCTTGCCGGTGGCCACGCGTACGCCCTGCGCCTTCATCCAGGCATCGAAATTGTCGGCATTGCCGGGCTGGCGCGAATCGGCCACGCGATAGCGCCACCGCTCGCCTGCCGGGACCGCTGCGGTCGCGGCGCCGGCTGCTGCCCCCGCTGCAACCGGGGCGGCCGCAGCTGCGCCGGCCGGCACGGTGCGCGTGGGTAACCGCTGGACCAGGCCATCGATCTGACTACCGCCTGCAACCGGGCGCACTGCTGCAACGGCCGTGTTGCCCCGCACCGGACCGGCACGGCGCTTGGCCAGCAGATCGCCGTTGTCCGCTTCGGTCAGGCCGCGCACTTCGACATTGCCGGTGCCCTTGCCGGTGATGCCGAGCTTGACCGCAGCGGCGTAGCTCAGATCGATCACCCGACCATCGTGGAACGGGCCACGGTCGTTGACGCGCACCACCACCGAGTCGCCGGTGTCGGTATTGGTCACCAGCGCAAAACTGGGCAGCGGCAAGGTCTTGTGGGCGGCAGTGAAGGCGTACATGTCGTAGACCTCCTTGTTGGAAGTCAGGCGGCCGTGGAATTTATTGCCGTAGTACGAGGCGGTGCCACGTTCGACATAGCCACCCGGGCCATCCCTCACCACGTAGCGCTTGCCCAGCACCTCGTAGGGCGAGCGATTGCCCACCGCCGAATACGGCTCGTTGGTGACCAGCGGTTCGGGGATGCAGGCCACGTTGGGCACGTGGTCGGGCGTGGTGTCCTTGACGCCGGGCTTGTACAGGCCGCCGGCGGTGTAGTCGCCGCGCGTGGACGGGTCTTCCTTGGCCGCCGCATACGGCGAGCTCGAAGGACACCCGGTGGCGACATACGCCGGCCCCTTGCCTTCGACCTTGACGCCCTTGATCGCGCCGCTGCCTGCACTGCCCGAACTCTTCTTCGGTGCACTGCTACAGGCCGCCAGGCCGAGCATCAGCGCCATCGGGATCAGCCACTTGAGGCCTGTCGTGTGATTCATGCCGGGGGTAACTCCTTGCCGGCGATGGCGTCGGACAGCTGGAACACGGCCATCGCGTACATCTTGGAAATGTTGTATCGGGTGATCGCGTAGAAATTCTGGAAGCCCAGCCAGTACTGCTTGCCGTTGGCGTCGTCCAGGGTGATCGGGGTCGCCATGCTGCCGGCCACGACCGGCGCATTCGGGTGGTAGCCACGCGCCGACAGGTCGGCCAGCGTGTAGACCGGCGACCAATCGGTGGGATTGAATTCCTCGTGCCCGGCCGCCAGCGTGGCCGGTACCGCGACCTGACCACCGCGCACCCAACCGCCCTTCTTGACGAAGTAATTGGCGATCGAGGCGAAGACGTCGTTGTGGTCGGTGAACAGATTGCGCTTGCCGTCGGCATCGCCATCGACGGCGAACTGGCGGTAGCTGGACGGCATGAACTGGCCCATGCCCATCGCACCGGCATAGCTACCAATCAGTGTGGTGACATCGAGTTGCTCTTCCTTGCCGAGCGCGAACAGCTGGCCGAGCTCATCGCGGAAGAACAGCTCGCGGCGCACTTCGCGCTCCAGCTTGGCCGGGTCGCCGCTGCGCGGATAACGGAACGCCAGCGTGTACAGCGCGTCCAGCACGCGGTACTTGCCGGCATTGCTGCCGTAGCTGGTTTCCACCCCGATGATGGCCACGATCACCTGCGCCGGCACGCCGGTGGCGGCTTCGACCTTGCTCAGCTCGGCGCGGTGTTCGGCCAGGAACTTGCGGCCGCCATCGATCCGCGCCTGGGTGATGAACATCGGGCGATATTCGTTCCACGGCTTGACCCGCTCGGCCGGACGCGACATCGCGGTGACGATCGCGTCCTTGAATTGCGCCTGCGCCAGTACCGCGTCGATCTGTGCCGCGTCGATGCCGTACTTGGCGGCAGTGTCGCGGACGAAGTTGGCGCGTGCGATGTCGAACGGCACCGGGGTCAGATCCACCGGCGGCAGCGCGGGCGCTTCAGCCGCGGCGCTGACGGGCGCAACCGGCGCAACCGCTGCACTCGGCGGCTTGGCCGGAGGCGCGCTGGCGGCCGGCGGCGGGGTCGGAGGGCTGGGCTGGGTCGCGCAGGCGACAAGGCCGAGGGTGAGCAGGCAGGTCAGGGTGCGTCGAATCATCGGCCGAGAGTAACAGAGATCAGATGAACTTCTGACAATAAGGCCATGAAACGAAACAACTTTAGTCAAAGTCAAGATCTACCGCTTTAACGGCGGGACCTTGGGTGCAACGAATGACACCGGCGGGCCTGAGCGAGCCAAGCATGGCCGATATGCTGAACGATGTTCAGATTGGGGGTAAATAGCGTGCTGCCGGGGACAACCGGCTAGCCATCTCAAGGGAGCAGCATGCCGCCATCCGCGTCGGCAACGCAGGCACCCCGGCCATGCACTGCAGCCCCCACCCCTTTCCTTCGGTTCAAGGCATCGCATGCAGGCACATCAAACTCAGCACCGCCTGCAACGCAGGCCTACCTTCCTACTTTGACGCATATCTTGCGCGCTGCATTGACAGGCATCGTTCCTTGTTTAGTTCGGCAAACATCAACCGCCGTCACCACCGGCCCCATCTCCGCCAGGACCGCCCGACATGACCTGTTGCTGAGGGTGGGTCGCAAGCGTCATCACTGGGCCCGTTGGGTTCTTGTCGATTTCTTCGCGCTCGCGCTGGAACTGCACCATCTCCTGCGCACGTTGCTGATCCAACGTCTCCGTCTTCTGCAAGGTTTCATTGATGCCAGGCGATGGCGTGTCGAGCGCGACTTCCGAATGAAACCCTGGCGTTTTGCCGAAGACAAAAGCGACATCATCTTGGATGGTCACTTTCCGAAACTCATCCGCGCGCTCGATCCCTGACTCTTTGACGGCATGCAGCACTTCGGCCGTTTTCTCATCGGATGTGCCCTTGGGGAGCTGCGCCTGGATTGCAGAAAACAGGGCGTAATCCCGATGGTCCGAGGGAAACGCCTGCTGGGCGACGTTTTGGGAAGGCCTAGCTTGCTCGACCCGATCCTCCTTTTGTTCACCTGCGTTTGAGCGCCCGCCACTCCCACCAAGGCCAGGCAATGACGTATAGGAGGACGTGCGCTCAGGCAAGACGATCTGCGCCGGAATTTCGCTCCGCGTTGCGGTTGCCGGCGACGGCGCTCGCACCGCCTCTTGCTGCTCTGCCTGCAATGGAACAGGCGATGGCGCATCGCTCTGTCGCGTGACTACTCGGGCTTGCTGCTCACTGCCCTGCTCCACTGCTGTGTTTGTCGATGCCGGCTCTGTGGGTTTCAAGGCTTCTCGGCGCGCGTGTTGTGCCTGGGACAACGCCGCATCCAGGTCTTGGCCGGCAATGCCCGTTGCCGGCACACCTTGGTCTTGCTGGAACTGCCTCACCGCGTGTTCGGTCTCCGGACCGTAGTGCCCGTCTTGCGGCACGGCCTGGCCGTTTGGGCCACGGGCATCCACCTGCTGCAAGCGATACTGCAAGAACTCGACCTCTTGCCCTCGGTCGCCCAGGCGCAGCCCTTCCACTTCATGGGATGCCGGCGATACTGGGGCAGCGGCCTGAGTAGGCGCCTGATCGGGAGCAGTCGAAGCGGATGATGCCGGCCCGGCACTCGGCGCAGATACGCTTGCCAAGGCTGGGCCCACGGTCTCTGCCTTCGGCTGGACTGCATCAGCTGTCGAGGGTGCAGCAACCACAGGTGCTTGGGTCTCTTGGGGTTCGCGTTGCGGGACAGGTTCGGGCTTCGGCTCAGCGGGCTTGGCGACCGGGCGCATGTCTTCTTGTAGCGGCGCGTGGACGGATGCAGGCATCACGACCGGGGCCGGCGTTGCCGCCTCGGCAACAGCAGGCGTGTCGGGTGTGCGTGTAACGTCTCGATCCCGCTGCGCATCAATGGCTGCCTGAGGCGCTTGGGTTTCATCCACATGCGGGGCGGTAACCGTCGTTGCGGCGAAGTTTGCGACCTGTTGCGCTTCTTGCGTGGAAACGCCCTGCCGATTGGCCTCCCGCAACGCTTGATCGTAGGCATCGCGCTCTTGGGGCGAACGATGCTCGATCTGGCGTTCGCCAAGCTCAGGCACGGCAGACGCCTGGGCGTAAGCTTGCACCTGCTCCCGTGCGTTTTGGATGTCTTCACTGCTGGTGACCGCCGCGACGCGGATCACACCATCACTGCCGCGTTGCAGATGGGCAATGGGGCTGTCGAGCTGACGCGCGCCCTGTGCATCGGGATCGAGCGTCAAAGAAGAGTTCGACGCATCCAGGCCCGAGTTTGCACGCGTGGTGTTGATGGCCAACTGGATGGCAGCAAGGGACTCGGCATTCGGATTGAGGCCATAACCTGCATAGGTTGTCGCCAGGCTCGATAGGTCTAGCTGATCCTGGGTCGGGCGCTGCCACGCGGGGAGCGCTGCCATCGTTTGTTCGTGTTGTTCCAGATGTGGCTGCATGGCAACGCGGGTCGCCGACAGTTCCGCAGCGATCGTGCCGGTTGCTACCTCGCCGTTATGGCGCCACACACCGTCAGCAAATTGATACTGCTTGCTGTTGGACGCCTGCAAGTTATCCGGATTGAGCGCGGTAGTGACGGCTGACGGCGATTGAATGCCAGCGATCGTGTCCCAGCCATCCAGGCGGTGCGCAACCTGATACCGAGCGGCAAGCGCCGCTGGCCCCTGCACGATATTGCTTTCCACAACCTCGGCCGCTTGCGCGTCCAGTTGCGCAGCACGCGCAGCCGGCGCTACTTCGGCCTGAGTGGTGTTGCCGCCATTTGGATCAATGTCGGTAACGCGAGTGCGCTGCCACTGACCAGTATCGGCGTCACGCGTCCAGTTCGCCGGCAACAAGCTCGGAAGATCAGTGCTACTGGCTTCCAAGTTGTAAGGGCTACGCGGTGGCGGCATCCGGCTCATCGCCAGTTCGACAGACGTATTGGCGGCTCGGTAGTCCAACTCACGGCGGGTATCGAAGTCTGCCGAAAACGTTGTCTGCTGCGGATGGTCAATTCCATCGGCACGAAGATCAGCAGCCATCGGCTGCACCCATTGCCGCCCGTTGAAGCTCCACTGCCTGCCCAGGGAGTCCACTTGATGCGTGATCTCGCGCTCATCCAGGGTCGCCATTATCTTGTCTGACACGACGTAACCAGCAACGCCGCCCACAGCCCCACCAACGGCAACGCCAACTGGACCACCTACTGCGCCAATCTCCGCTCCTGCCCAAGCACCAGCCCAGGCGCTTGCGTTGTTAGCGGTGTAGTTGCGCAACTCGTGTTTAGCACCCAGCAGGTTGTCTTGCGCGAGCAACGTGCTCACCCGTTGGCCGGTCCCAATCGCATCGGTCGCCGATGCCAGCAAGCCCGTTACACGAAGTGCTTGGCCTGCGGACAAGCTACCTGCAAGAAGCTCGGGGGTGGCAAAGCCGCGCTGCGCTACGGGAATGCGTAGCGGCCTCGCCGCATCCGCTCCTAAAGCCTGCTCGACTTGCAAAATCCCCTGTTCAGAGAAATTTAAACGACCATTCGCGTGTGCTTCGGCAATGGCTTGCGAAAGCACAGTTCGTTCGAGAGCTGGATTACCGCCCTTGGACAGGTTTTCGCTCGATCGAACCATCACTTGCAGTGTGCGGGAAACATGCGTTTCGGACTGCGTGATCGATGACCAGGCCAGCTCTGACGGCAGCATTTGTCCAAAGCGTCCAATTTGTGCTTGGTGAACTTGTTCGTAGTTAGGAATTCCTTCAAAGAATGACTGCAGCCTCGGCCGAATATCGTCCGCTTTTAGACCCAGTGGCGCATTGGTGTATAGGTCGCCATTGATCAACCCAGCCCGCATGGTGTCTTGCAAACTCTCCACTTTCACGACTATTTTCTGCGCAGCATCTGGATCGCCAAGCATGAAATTTTGTCCGTCTGCAGAGTTTTCTAGAGCGTGTTATGAACTTTGCTCTTGTCACGCTAACGTATGCGGATGAAGCCTCGTAAGCCATATCCGACCGATATCTCCGACGAAGAATGGG
>NZ_JACIFI010000009.1 GCF_014197275.1 Xanthomonas sp. 3075
TGCTCGTCAGTAAAACGTTTCTTCACGTCCAATCTCCTTCGGGGTAGGGAATTGGACTCCAAACTGGCGTGCTACTCAAAATCGGGGGGACGTCGCGGCCACGCTCGCCGGGGTTAGGTTCAACAAAGTAAGAAAGGGTAACCCTTAGTTCCACCTCTTGATCTAGCAAATCTTGCAGTGCCGCCGTTGGCCATGGAATTTTATGCATCTGCATATCGCGAGTTGCAATATTGCCACCTCGACGAGTCCCTCCGACAACCTGAACCGGCTTCTTCTCAAATGGCTGCAGTCCGGACTGTACAAGCAGAGTTAAGGAGTCGGACCCGCTATTAAGCGCTTTACTGATATCCGGGCGCCCCCATCCACAATGCCGCAGCCTAAATTCAAGCTGGTCTCTACCATTCCCCGGAAACTGACGTAAGAGCTCATCAGTCCAGTCTGCGCTATGCACTATCAAGGCCCGTACAGTTTGCGGCCATAGTGACGGATACTTCGTCATGACTTGTGCAGAAAAATGGGAACCCAATGCAGTAGCCGCGCTAGTAGCCTCCGTATTTACAAATGTCCTCTGAAGAGGAAGATGGTATGTCGTCAGAAGACTTAGACTATCAGCACGACTAACGAAAGCTCCATCTGAGGCGAGATTCCCTCCCTCGAATACAACGTCGGGCTTGAAAGGAAATTCCCGATTCCACCCAGCGGAGGTACTGCAAAATGGACTCAACCCTCCAGCTGGCGCCATTGGAAAATAGTGTCGCATTCCATCCTCGGTGATTTCATATTTTTCAGTAATTGCCCCCACTGTTAGAGAATTCCAGGACTGCGCCGGATCTTCGATAGACGTCCCACTATTTAGTCCAAAATAATGGCCAGACTGAGTGTGGTTAACATTCCCTCCGCTTACAATCATAAGCCGGGGATTTCTACCGTTCTCTAGCCAATCAGAAGTTAACGAGTCAATCTCCGAGGACCAGGCTGTTGCCCTCCCAGAAATCGTAGTCCTAGTGCTAGTCACCGCCATCGAAAACAGCCGAGACCTAGACGGATATTGAATCTCCGGGCGACTCACCGCCTGTACGGTTATACTTGCAAGATGGTCATCCCCATTGAATCCGTCTCTGGGCTGGATTTTCACTGACTCTAATCGATGGCCAATAGTCACGAAGTCATTTCTGACAAGGCAATTAGTTAAGTCGCCCCATATTGCCAGCCCAGACTGCTCAGTACCGTGACCATGATCATCATCATTACCCCATGCTGGATCGGCTGTATGCATATCTCGCATGGATAGCAGCGGTGAGATCAGTGGGTGAGCGCGAGAAACTCCTGTATCCAGAATACAGATATAAGGAACATCTGCGCCCTCATCAGGGAACGAGGCTCTAGCAATTAGATTTTCAGACCAATCAGCCTGCTCATTAGTCGGCATTTCAATAAAGAATTCAGCAGATTCAGGCGCATAGCGTAACTCTGCAAGCTGACCAAGCACGGCAGCGGAAGCCCTCATTTGCGCGATGGAGCCCACGACCTGCAACACCAATCTTTCCGGAAAAGCCAGCACGCTCTGGCCAACACGCAAACCTTGGGCTTCACATGCCGCCCTAAAGCGTGAAACGCGCAACTCCTTTAGTTGCGCATAAAGCTCAGGATTTCTATATTTCTTAACAGGAAGTCCGAGCCAAGCTTCGAATCGAATAACTTCATTATCCATAGGGAGCGGCGCTTCATCCGTCCAAAGATCCTCCAAGACGGCAGAGCGGATACTTTGAATTGCATCGACTAGCTTCTGATTATCTCTTGGCGCACGCCTCAAATAAGCAGCGATCTTATCTTCGAAGTGCGAGAGCTTTCCGTCCGGTATCCAAACCGCCGCCAGCGTCCTTCCGTCGATGTCACGAACACTAAGCAACTCGATACCAGAGGCCCGTTGCTCTAAACTGTCAACAGCCAATTCAATATCCGGAAAGCTGGAGAACAATACAGTGATGCCAAAGCCATCATCCCATCCGTGCTCACGCTGAAGATCAAGCATCTCTTCGTAGTCGCGCTGAACATCCGACAAGTTCTGGCGCAAAATAGACGCTTGCGTAGCCCTATTTCGCTCGGGAGTAGCGTATGGATTTCCACCGCGCCCTGGATACTGATATCGTTTTGTCGAAGTAAAAATTTCCGGCAACATCAAGTGTGGGCGCGGATTCCTTGGCATAGCGCAAGCTCCTTCTTAGTTATTTCTTACGCAAATTGCTTCCAAACAGTTTTCATCATCTGGCGTTCGGCTAACATTTCAGCCACATGCTTAGAGTCGACCACTTTATCCCCACGAATCAAAGCTTCTTTTATTGCATCTTCAGCAGCCTTAGTAATTTCAGCATAACTCAAACCCTCAGCACCTTTAGTCAAAGCCTTCCATGGCGGGCGAGCTGGCATAAACCTTAAGAGCCGCCCCTTCAACAGGTCACGAATCTGCTTTTCGTCAGGCAATCCATAATTGAGCACATCATCAAATCGCCTTAAGAGCGCGTAGTCCAAAATGCCCGGGTGATTTGTCGCGGCGACAACTAGACTATGCGACTGATCCTGCTCCAACATTTGCAGGAAACTATTCAAGATTCTGCGGACCTCGCCGACATCGTTAGCCCCTCCTCTTTGCGAGCCGATCGCGTCAAATTCATCAAAGAAATAGACGCCTCGAGTAGCGGCAATCGCATCAAATACCTGCCGCAGCCGAGCCGCTGTTTCACCCATAAACTTGGTAATCAGCACATCCAGACGGATAAGAAAAAGTGGCACACCCAATTCCCCAGCTAGCACGGAGGCGCTCAATGTCTTTCCAGTGCCAGGCGGTCCTACAAGCAGAAGTTTTCTGCGAGGAGAAAGACCATGAGAGAGAAGGCTGCTAGCACTCCGCTGCTCACGGATGATTCGTTCTAGCTGTGCGTGCAGACCAGCACCAGTAATGAGATCGCTCAACCTATTCTTTGGATAGGTTACTGAAAGCAGCGCACCAAGATCCCCGCGAGGCTGGTGTAAAGCAACGGTTTTGGATGGCCGGGCCTTCCCAGCATCAACCAACTGTTTTATTTCTTCAGCTGCCTTCAAATGCCCCTTGCGTGCTTCCTGTGCAGCCCACTGAAGCGCGACCGCATAGAAGCGCTCATCATTACCATCTTTATGAGATAGCAGAAGTGCTTTTAGTTGTTCGGCCGTCGACATATGTCACCATTAATCATTCCAGAGCCGAGATCAGCTGTGCCTGAGGCCAGCTTGATGAGTCAGGCCTCCAACATACGAAGGGCGATCATAGATCGCCCTTCGTATTCAGTACCAGTAGAGTCTCAGATCCTTAGACCCCAACAGGATTCGCTTTCTCAGGATCAATCTTGTACTGCTTGATCGCCCGGGCCACATCCTTGCCGGTCATCTTGCCATCCTTCGCCAGCGCGGCAATGGCCGCATGCGCGATGTAGTAACGGTCAACCTCGAAGAACCGGCGCAGGTTCGCACGCGTGTCCGAGCGACCGAACCCATCCGTGCCGAGCACGCTGTAGGTCATCGGGACGAAGGCGCGGATCTGGTCGGCAAACAGGCGTACGTAGTCCGTTGCGGCAATCGCCGGGCCCTGGCGGCCTTCCAGCAGCTGGGTGACATAGGGCTTGCGCTGTTCGGCCTCCGGGTGCAGGCGGTTCCAGCGTTCGGCGGCGAAGCCGTCGCGGCGCACTTCGTTGAAGCTGGGGCAGGACCAGATGTCGGCGGTGACGCCGAAGTCCTTGTCCAGCAGCTCGGCTGCGGCAATGGCCTCGCGCAGGATGGTGCCGCTGCCCAGCAGCTGCACGCGCAGCTCGCCCTTCTTGGGCTTGCCGGCGTCCTTGAGCAGGTACATGCCCTTGATGATGCCCTCGGCTGCGCCGTCCGGCATGCCGGGGTGGGCGTAGTTCTCGTTCATCAGGGTGATGTAGTAGTACTCATCGATCTGGTCTTCCATCATCGCCTTCATGCCGTGCTGCATGATGACGGTGACTTCGAAGCCGAAGGTCGGGTCGTAGCTACGCACATTCGGAATCGAGCCGGCGATGACCTGGCTGAAGCCGTCTTCGTGCTGCAGGCCTTCGCCATTGAGCGTGGTGCGGCCGGCGGTGCCGCCGAGCAGGAAGCCACGCGTGCGCATGTCCGCTGCCTGCCAGGCGATGTCGCCCACGCGCTGGAAGCCGAACATGGAGTAGTAGATGTAGAACGGCAGCATCGGCACGTCGGAGACCGAGTAGCTGGTGCCGGCGGCCATCCACGAGGCGATGGCGCCCGGCTCGCTGATGCCCTGCTGCAGCACCTGCCCGGTCTGGTCTTCGCGGTAGTACATGAGCTGGTCGGCATCGACCGGCTTGTACTTCTGGCCGAACGGGGCATAGATGCCGATCTGGCGGAACATGCCTTCCATGCCGAAGGTGCGCGCCTCATCGGCCACGATCGGCACGATGCGCGGGCCCAGTTCCTTGTCGCGCAGGGCGATGTTGAGGCTCTGCACGAACGACATGGTGGTGGAATAGCTGCGCTCGCCGCTGTCCTTGAGCAGGCGCTCGAACTTGTCGAGCGTGGGCGCCACGAACGACTTGCTGGCCTTGGGACGGCGCGAGGGCAGAAAGCCGCCCAGCACGTTGCGGCGCTCTTTCAGGTACTGCACTTCCGGGGAGTCTTCGCCGGGGTGGTAGAACGGCACCTGGCCGTCTTCCAGCTGGGCGTCGGTGACCGGAATGTTGAAGCGGTCGCGGAAGTGCTTGACCGCCGCGTCGTCCAGCTTCTTGGTCTGGTGGGTGGGGTTGAGCGCCTCACCGGCCGAGCCCATGCCGTAGCCCTTGACCGTCTTGGCCAGGATCACGGTGGGCATGCCGGTGGTGTTCACGGCCTGGTTGTAGGCGGCGTACACCTTGTGCGGGTCGTGGCCGCCACGGTTCAGGCGCCAGATGTCGTCGTCGGACAGGCCGGCGACCATGGCCGCGGTCTCCGGGTACTTGCCGAAGAAGTTGGCGCGCGTGTAGGCGCCGCCGAAGGCCTTGCAGTTCTGGTATTCGCCGTCGACCGTTTCCATCATCAGCTTCTTCAGGACGCCGTCGGTGTCCTTGGCCAGCAGGGCGTCCCAGTAGCCGCCCCAGAGCAGCTTGATGACGTTCCAGCCGCCGCCACGGAACACGCCTTCCAGCTCCTGGATGATCTTGCCGTTGCCGCGCACCGGGCCGTCCAGGCGCTGCAGGTTGCAGTTGACCACGAAGATGAGGTTGTCCAGGCCTTCGCGGCCGGCCAGCGCGATGGCGCCGAGGGTTTCTGGCTCGTCGCTCTCGCCGTCGCCGATGAAGCACCACACCTTGCGGTCGGACTTCTCGATCAGGCCGCGGTTTTCCAGGTAGCGCATGAACTGCGCCTGGTAGATGGCGGCCAACGGGCCCAGGCCCATCGACACGGTGGGGGTCTGCCAGAACTCGGGCATCAGCCACGGGTGCGGGTAGGACGAGATGCCCTGGCCGTCCACTTCCATGCGGAAGTTGTCCAGCTGGGCTTCGCTGATGCGGCCTTCGAGGAAGGCGCGGGCGTAGATGCCCGGGGCGCTGTGGCCCTGGATGAACAGCAGGTCGCCCGGGTGGGTGTCCGAGGGCGCGCGCCAGAAGTGGTTGAAGCCCACGTCGTACAGCGTGGCGCTGGAGGCGAACGAGGCGATGTGGCCGCCCAGGTCGCCCGGCTTGCGGTTGGCCCGCACGACGGTGGCCATGGCGTTCCAGCGGATGATCGAGCGGATCTTCCACTCCAGCGCGGAATCGCCGGGGTTCTTGGCCTCGTTGGCCGGTGCGATGGTGTTGACGTACTCGGTAGTGGGCGAGAACGGCAGGTAAGCGCCGGCGCGGCGGGTCTGTTCGACCATGCCTTCCAGCAGCTGATGGGCGCGCTCAGGACCTTCTACATCGATGACGGCCTTGATCGATTCGAGCCACTCCTGCGTCTCAAGCGGGTTCGGATCGTTGTGCAGCACTTCGTTCAACCAGTTCATTAGCGCTCCCGGGGGGACACACCCCGCGGGTGTGTCGACATCGTGAATTCGTGAACCCGCAAGTGTACCGCACGCACCTGTTGCCATTCCTCGCTACGGGTGCGTATGGAATGGGATGGTGTCGTGCAGTGAGTGGGCTCTGGTGATTGCTGGAATGGGGGGCCGAGGATGGCGAACACATCGTGTTGTCCAGATGCGACGGGGTGACAGGCAGGCGGCAGCGCTACGGCGTACAGGACGGGCTGAGGCTGGTGACGTTGACCGGGCGTGTCGACAGGAGCAACGCGTGTGCCGATGACCGCTACTGGCATACGACCAAAGGATGAGGCCGGCGCAGCTGAGCAGGGGGCCGCTGCACCATAGCGTTCTCCCGCTCGCGTCTCTTCCTCCCTGAGGAAAAGGGAGCCTGCAAGCGTGGATGAGGATGCAAGCAAAGCCACACGCAGTTGGAACGCCACAAGGGCTTCGCCCCGAACCCTCACCCCAAGCCCTTCTCTCGGGGAGAGAGGAGCTTGCCATGCCGAAGCTGTCAGCCAACGGTGGTGGCCGCTCCCTTCTCCCGCCTGCGGGAGAAGGTGCCCCGCAGGGGCGGATGAGGGCGCAAGCGAAGCCACATGCCGTTGGAACACCACGAGGGCTTCGCCCCGTACCCTTGCCCCAACCCCTCTCCCGAGAGAGAGAGGGGCTTGCGGTGCAGAAGCTGTCAGCCAACGGTGGCTGGCAGTTCCCTTCTCCCGCCTGCGGGAGAAGGTGCCCCGCAGGGGCGGATGAGGGCGTATGAGGGCGCAAGCAAACCCGATCAGAACGCCTGCAACGCTTCGGTCAATTGGCCGTTGTTGTTGACCGCGCCCATGGTGTAGCCCTGCCAGCCGGGGTAGGCGTCGGGTTCCCAATAGAACACGCCGAGCACGCGCGCGCCGATGGCGTTGCTGCGGCTGAGCAGGTTGCTGAGCATGGCGCGGGTGGTGGCGGCCTGCTGCCAGTCCATGCCGACCTCGGCCACCACCACGTCGCTGCCGTAGCGGGAGATCATGTCGCGCATGTTGGTGTCCAGCCGGCTGTTGTAATCCTGCCAGCTGCCGACCGGTGGGTAGTGCGACATCCCGATGACGTCCCACTTGCCGCCGGCCGAGCGCAGGTTGTCGAAGAACCAGCGGAAGTTGGCGTTGTCGTCGCCGTTGGCCAGGTGCACGATGACCTTGGCGTTGGGGTACACGGCCTTGGTGGCGTTGTAGCCGCTGTTGATGAACTGGCCCAGGTTGGCGAAGTTGGGCGTCTTGCCCTCGTTCCACAACATGCCGCTGTTGATCTCGTTGCCCACCTGTACCCAGCTGACAGTGATGCCGTTGTCCTTGAGGTACTTGAGGATGCCCTGGGTGTGGCTGTAGACATCGGTATTGAGCTGAGCGACGGAGTGGCCCGCCCAGGCGGCCGGCTTGGTCTGCTTGCCGGGGTCGGCCCAACTATCGCTGTAGTGGAAGTCGATCATGATGCGCATGCCCTGCGCGGCGGCACGCTTGGCCTTGTCGAGCGTGTCGCGGCCATCGTTCCAGCCGCCGGACGGGTTGACCCACACGCGCAGGCGGACCGCATTACCGCCAACGTCCTTGAGCAATTTGATGAAATCGGTGGTGTTGCCCGATGCATCGCGAAACACCTGCGACGGATTCGCTGCAGCCTGCTGGTTGAGCCAGCTGACATCGGCCCCCTTGGCAATGCCTTGCGCGCCTGCGCCGGCACTGACGAAACACGCAAGCACTACCAGCAGCAGGCGACTGTAACCCGTACGAAAAACGCGCATGAAACCTCTCCCTTGATCGATGGATATCACGCCACACGACGCCTTGCCTGATCCCCTGCACTCGATGCATGGCGTGTGGCGATACGGTGCTCGCGATGGCGGCGACTGCTGCCAAGCGCTGGCGATTCAAGCACGGCGCCGCAAGCAGTCGCGCTCGCTATAGCTGCTGCGTCGTTGCGGCATAGCTCAGCCGCAGAAAGCGTTGAACTGGCGAACTGGCACTTTTTTGACCAGCGCAATGTTGTGCGGGTGCAGCAAGAAGCCGGCGGGGCATTGCGCGACAGCATAAAAAACGCCGGGCAAGCCGGCGTTTTGTGCAACGTGCGATGGACCTGGCTGCTTATTCAAGCCGCGCCGCGTCATGGCTGCCGGCAACGCGTGTGCACGCCCTACCCGCCCACGCATGCGCGCGCTCAACCCATCGCGCGTGCGCCCTGCTGTTGTTGCTGGGTCTGCGTTTGCTGCTGCTCCATCGCCACCGATTGGCGTGCAGCATTTTCGGCAACGCGCTGGCTGCTCTGCTCCAACGGGGTGTTCATCGCGGTCATCGTCTCCACGCTGACGCGCAGCTGCGCGGGATCGTCCACGCGGCCCTGCACGGCGAAGGTGCGTGCGGCATCGGGACTCAGCATCACCGCGTCGATGCGCTGACCACCGGCGGCATGCATTTCCGACGCCAGCGAGCCGGACAACTGCGCACTGTGCTGGTCGGGTGTGCGCCCCGCACGCGCGTCCTGCGCATGCACGCCCCGCTGTGCATCCTGGAACAAGGTATTGCCTACGTGCCCTGGCTGATCGATCCGCAGCGAGGTGTGGTCGTTCCCGTGTTCGCGCGCATCGCGCTTGGCGGGTTCGCCCGGCGCGAGCGGACCACGGATGGCGTCGATGGCGTCCTGGCCCAGGCCACGTGCGCTACGCGTCAGGATGGTCGTGCCGGTGCGGAGCCCATCCACATCACTGCGGTATTCGTCGATCATGCGCGCGTTCTTTTCCGCGAGCGGACGCGCATTGGGATCGGTGAGCGCCGAGTGCTCGCCCAGGAAGTTGCCCAGCTTGTGCGCGCCCAGCGAGCCACCGGCCGCCACCAGCGGGTAGTCGGGAATCAGGAAGTTGGCCTTGCTGTTGCTGTAGCCGGCGCCACTCAACGTGGCGATCTCGTTCGGCTTGGCGTAGATGCGCACCTGCCCGAAATGCGGCGAGGCCGCGCTGACCGGGTCGGACGCCATGACGTGGTTGACCACGCTGTTGCCGCCTTCCGGAATCCGGTAACTCAGGCTGGCTGCGCCATACGAATTGAAGGTCTCGCCCTTGAGGTCGTAATGGTGCGCGGAGACTTGCGCGAGCGCACCACCGAGGGAGTGGCCGGTGACGGTGACTTCGGGGGTGTGACCGGTTCGCTTTCCAACATCCTTGGCAATGATCAGCGCGTCCTGGGTCAGCGCCAACGCATCGGCGGCTTGTGGATTGGTCCGCGAGGTAACCATGGTCGCGTCGGTAAGAATGTCCTTGGCGGCTCCTTCCGTGCCCCGATGCGCGACCACGATCTCGCCACTGCCTTCGCGCCGATAAATCGTGCCTTGATAGCCAGTGGCCTTGTTGTTGACGTGATCGAGAACCGCGTAACGCTGCCCCTCGACCACGACGATTTCCTCCTGACCCGGCGCACGTCGACCGACGGCGCGATCCTTGTAGGCATCTTCAGACAAGCCCGCATATTGCGGTGATGGGATACTCATGGCGCAACTTCCTTGGCAGCCAATGTGATGGTGAAGAGATTGTCGCGGATCTCAGGCTTGAACTTCTCGGGGCTCAGCTCACCGGTGTCCGGGAAGCTCTTGGACTCCGAGCGCGGATAACCTTCCTTCCAGTAATACTTCGTCTGCGGCTGCTGCGCCGTCACCGTCGTGCCTTCGATAAACGACAGAAAACGCGTTTCTTCTTCGGCACCGGTCGCCTTGAGCAGCACGCTGGCGCCGCTGAATTCCCAATGGCAGACGCCGCGACCGTAATAGTCTTCGTCCTGCATCAGATCCAGATAGACGGTGCCGCGATACTCGGTGTCGGAGATCTTCTTGAGCGCGAAATCTTCCTGGCTGGTGATGCGCCCGGCGGTGCCGGTTTCGGACTGGATCTTGCCGCATTCCTGCTCATTGGCCACGTCGTACTGCGCTGCGCCTTGCACCAGACCAAACGCGCCCGGCGCTTTGTCCAGCGTCAAGGTGACCTCGAAGGCCTTGCGCGGGCTGGGGTTCAACTTGGCAAGGCCGCGTCCGCCTGCCTCGACGTCGGCTTCTGCAACGGCCTCGGCGGCGGGGGATTGAGTCTGGGTCATGCTTGTCTCCGGGCCGCTACAGGCCGTCAGCAAAAGGGCCAGCAGGCTCGGTGTCAGAATCTGGCGCAAGGCCGGCCTCCATGGCGTTAGGGGGAATCAATCTAGTTGGCTGCTACACGTCGGGTCAATCTAGCGCGCTCCAGGATGAGGCCGCTGTGAGCAGTTTGTGAATGATCGCAAAGCTGCCATGATCGGATGCATCCGCCGCCATGGAGCGCGTGACATCGCCGCTCGCGCTCGACCACTCGCACAGCAGCTACCGGTCACCCCGCGCGTGCACTGGCGCAACAGCTTGCGCATGCGCGTGCTGCTGGCCGCCACGGCCGTGTTGGTGGCGTTGCTGACGGTGCTGGGAACGGTGTTTTACCTGGGCGCGCGGGCCGAGTTGGTGGAAGCGGCGCGGGTGGAGGTGGACGGCTTGACCGAGCAGACCGCGCGCAGCCTGGCGGCGATGCTGGATTCGGTGCAGGTAAGCGGCCGCACGCTGGCCGCCAGCAGCAGTGGCGTGGGGCTGCAGCCATTCAATCTGCGTGCCTTGCTGCTGGCCACGCTCGTCGGCGACCCGGATATCGGTGCGGCGCGCCTGATCATCGAGCCACGCACGCAGAAAGCCGGCGACGCGGGGTTTGTCTGGTCGGTGTCTCGCAACGGCACGCGGACGGTCGAAAAATCGGCGCTGGAGCTGGGCTACGACTACCGTGCGATGCCGTGGTATCTGCGCACCCGGCAGCAAGGGCGTGCCTGGTGGTCCGAGCCGTCCCTCGATACCGATGGCGGCAGCCTGTACACCAGCTACAACCTGCCGCTGCGGCGGCCCGGCGACGCGCTGGATGCGCCGCCGGTGGGCATGGTGGCGGTGGATCTGCCGCTGCAACACCTGCACGACATCATCGACCAGTTGCCGCGCGACATCAGCATCCGGCCGATGTTGTTGTCGCCCGAAGGCATGCTGGTCTTCAGCCCCGATCCTGCGCTCAATCTGCGTTACACGCTTGACGCCTACGTGGCGCGTTCGCGGCCGGACCTGGCACCCTTGCAGCATGCGTTGGCGGCAGGCCAGCCAATTTCGTTCTCGCATACCGCCCCCGATGGCGAGCGCTTTCTGACCCACAGCGCGGCGGTGGGGAGCAGCGGCTGGACCTTCGTGTTGTCCGCATCCGAAGGCTATGTCCTGGCCGGCCTGAACTGGCTGGCCGCCTGGGTGGCGCTGGCGGCGCTGCTGGGCGCGGTGGTGTGGTGGTGGCTGATGGGCCGCATCACGCGCAAGTTGACGCGGCCGTTCGAGGAACTGACCGATACCGCCGAACACTTCCGTCGTGGCGAATTCGAATACCCGCTGCAACACATCGAACGCAACGACGAAGTGGGGGTGATGGCGCGTGCGTTCGATAGCGCACGCGATGCGCTGCGCCGCCACATCGCCGAGATCAGCGAGATGACAGCGGCACGCGAGCGCATGCAAAGCGAATTGCAGATTGCGCGTGAAATCCAGCAGGCGATGCTGCCTTCCGGGCGTACCTTCGACCGCGCCAGTTCGCATCTGGAAACCTGTGCGTGGCTGGAACCAGCCAAGGCGGTAGGCGGCGATTTTTACCACTTCGTCGAGACCGAACCGGGCGTGTTGTGGTTCGTGGTGGGCGATGTGTCCGACAAGGGCGTGCCGGCGGCCTTGTTCATGGCACGCGCGCTGAGCGTGCTGGAAATCGCCGCACGCCGGCATACGGGTCCGGACAGCATCCTGATTGCCGCCTCCACGCGGCTGGCGGAAAACAACGACACCTGCATGTTCGCCACCGTGCTGTGTGGGGTAATCAATGTGCTCAGCGGCGACTACTGGCTGGCCAGCGCCGGCCATGAGCCACCGCTGTTGATCGATATCGATGGCAGCGCACGTGTGTTGCCGCTGGAAACCGGCCCGCCGCTGGGGATCGAGCCGCAAGCGTCCTACCCGGTATTGCGCGGCCGCATGAGCGCCGGGCAGACCTTGCTGGGGTTCACCGACGGCGTGACCGAGGCAATGAATGAGCGGGGCGCCAGCTACGGCCTGGAGCGGCTGCTGGGCGCGCTGCGCCCGCGCCGCAGTGCTGCAGCGCAATGCAAAGCGGTAATCGCCAACATCGCCCGCTTCACCGGCAAGGCCGATCCGTACGACGACATCACGCTGCTGGCGATCCGGCTACGTCAGGAGCATGCTGGACGGGACACCGACGCTGCCCGGGGCATTCCCGGCAAGGCAACCGACCGATGATGCTCGAACTGGCAATCGCCCCGTCGCTGGACGATCTGGCCTATGTCAACGACACGCTGCAAGATTCGCTCATGCGCGAAGGTCTGGGTGCCGAGCGCATCGACCAGGTCCGGCTGATCGTGGAAGAGCTCGGTTGCAACGCACTCATCCACGGCCGGCCCGTGGAGCGTCCGTTGCGGTTGCAACTGCAACTGGACCCGCAGGCGCTGGTGCTTGAGTTGCACGATCCAGGAATCGCCTTCGATCCGCGCGACATTGCTGTACCAGACCTGGCTGCAGAGCTCGATCAACGCCCGATCGGCGGACTGGGGTTGTTTTTAGTACATCAGTTCGCCGATCACATCGACTATCACCACGACGGTGCATACAACGTCGTACGCGTCACCCTGCTCCACCCGTACGCTCCTGTCCCTGAGGTACTGTCATGACTACGCTCGCGATCCAGATCGATCCGCCGCAAGGCACCCGTCAACGCGTCATCCTCACCGGACGCCTGGACACCCATACCTATCAGGATCTGGACGCGGCATTGTCGCCGCTGCTGGGCACCCTGATCACTACCCTGGTGCTGGATCTTTCCGCGCTGGAATACATTTCCAGCGCCGGCATCCGCTGCATCTTCAAGGCCCGCAAGGCGCTGGCAACGCGCAACGGCAAGGTGCTGGTTGCCAACCCGCAACCGCAGATCCGCAAGGTGTTCGACATGGTCAAGGCGGTGCCGCTGAGCGATGTGTTCGCCTCCACCGACGAGCTGGATGCGTATCTGGCCGCAATGCAGCGCAAGGTCATCGAACAGCACGCGCAGGGTGATACGCCGATCGTGCCGCACTTCGCCGAGGCGTAACGCACAGCACCTGTGCGCGGGCGTGCCTGCATGCGATGCGTGCGCGACAATGGCGGGGCGATGACGCCTGCCAACCGTGTTGCGATGCCCAAGCTGATGATCTTCGACTTCGACGGCACCCTGGCCGATTCGTTCGGCTTCTTTCTAAGCGTGCAGCGTACCTTGGCCGAGCGGCACGGCTTTCGCGCAGTGCAAGCCGATGAAGTGGACGCCGCACGTCGCCTGAGCACGCGTGCACTGCTCAAGGCCTCGGGCCTGCGCAGCTGGCGCGTCCCGCTGGTCGCCGCCGACTTCATCGGCCTGATGCGCGCAGCACCGCCGGTGGCGTTGTTTCCCGGGATTGCCGAGGTGTTGAAGACGCTGCACGCAGGCGGCACGCGCCTGGCTGTGGTGTCGTCCAACTCGGTCGAGAATGTGCAGCGGGCCTTGGGCCCGGAGTTGAGCGCGAGGTTTGCACGGATCGACGGTGGTGCGCATCTGCTGGGCAAGCAACGCGCCTTGCGTGGTGTGCTGCGTGGCACCGGGCACGCGGCATCGCACGCGGTGTATGTGGGCGACCAGGTTGCCGACTGGGACGCAGCGCGCGCGGTGGGATTGCCATTTGCTGCGGTTGCTTGGGGCTATGCGCATCCGGAGGTATTTGCCGGGTTGACCGGGGCACAGCTGATCGAACACGTGGGCGGCCTGCTTGCGTTGGATGCGCGCTAGCACTGCGGCGGTTCTCATCCGCCCTTCGGGCACCTTCTCCCACAAGGGGGAGAAGGGAAGCATGTTTGGGTGCAAGTACTGTGCGCAGCGCCGCCAGCAGCGACGCACCACCTTCTACACGCCGCCCACCCGCGGCAACGGCGCCGGCACGTTCAACATGCCACCCGCCGCCACGTATGCCGCCAACGCCTGGCCCTGGCTCAACAGATGCGTGTGCATCGTCCGCTCCGCGCCTTCCGCATCGCCGCGCCGCACGCAATCCATCAATTCGCGGTGCTCGGCCAACGACTGCGCCATGCGTCCTGGCGTCAACAACTGACGGCCGCGATGCATCTTGAGAATGCGGTGCAGATCGTGAGTGACCCGGATCAACCACGGATTGCCCGCGTAATGCTGCACGGTCTCGTGGATCAGATAATTGTTGCGGTAGTACTCGGCCAGATCGCCAACCTCGGCTGCCGCTTCCATCGCCGCATGCAACGCTTCCAGGCGATGCACACCGTCTGCATCGATGCGCTTGACCGCATCGTGGGCGCAGCGGCCTTCCAACATGGCCATCACCGGGAACAGCTGATTGAGATCTTCCAGCGTCAGCCGCGTGACCCTGCTGCCGCGGCCCGCGTCCAGTTGCACCAGCCCCTCGGCCGCGAGCAGCTTGAGGCTCTCGCGTAACGGGGTGCGGCTGATGCCGAGCTCTTCGGCCAGGGCCGGCTCGTCGATCCACTCGCCGGGTGGCAGCGCGTAGTCGTAGATCTTCTGGCGCAGGCGCTCGGCCACTTCCTCGTACAGCGGTACGCGCTTCCTGGCAGCGCGCGAATCGGGAGCGAGGGTCATGGCGGAAGGATCGTGGACGTCGGCGCGGGGGCGCCCATTCTACGGGCACGCCCCCAACCCCTGCCGCGTGCGGGATGGTTCATAGCCAAGCCGGCACCACAAATATCAGCCATGCCGTCAGCGGCCCCAACAGCACCACCAGCCCGCTGTAGATCAGGAAGCGACGGAACAGCGCGTCCCGTTCGTCCTTGGCGGCCGAGGCCACCACCAGGGCACCATTGGTGGAAAACGGGCTGACGTCGACGATGGTGGACGATACCGCGAGCGCACAGATCACCCCGGCCGCTCCCAACTGGCCCTGCATCAGGAACGGCACCGCCAGCGGGATGGTGGCGCCAAGCACCGCCGCCGACGAGGCGAACGCGGAGACGATGCCACCGACGTAACAGACCAGTAACGCACCCAGCAACGGCATGCCGATATGCGAGACACCGGTGCCGATGTAGTCCACCGCGCCGGCCTTTTCCAGCACCGCCACGTACGTCACCACGCCGCTGATCAGCAGCACCGTGGACCAACTGATGCCATCCACCGCGCCCTTTTGCGCATTCGGCGAGATCAACGCCAGCGCAACGGCGACCGTGATCGAGACCAGGCCGACATTGAGGTTGTAGACCAGCGCTGCCACGCCCAACCCAAGCAGGCCCACCAGCGTAATCAAGCGATCGCGGGTGATGGCGACGGCCTCCAGTGCCAGCGGATTGGTCGACAGCGTCCCGCCACCGGCGGCCACCAACGAGCCGTGCCCTTCGATCGCGAACGGGCGCTTGGACGCTTGATCTTCGGCCACCGGCACGTATTGCGCATCGGTCAGCGAGACTTCCTGCCGGCGCATCAGCTTGAGTCCGCCGAACGCGCAGAAACAGATGATCGCCATCATCAGGTTGAACCCCAGGCTGGTCAGGAACACCGTCATCTCGGTGACGTCCAACCCGGCCTTTTCGACCACCTTGTTGGTGATGCCGCCATACACGCTGATCGGCGAAAACCCACCGCCCTGCGCGCCATGGATCACCAGCAGGCCCATCATCAACGGGTTGATGCGGTACTGTTTGGCAAAGCGCAGCGCCACCGGGCCGATGATGGCCACCGCTGCCGGCCCGAGCGCACCGAATGCAGTGAGCAAGCCGGTGATGACGAACATCACCCACGGGATCGCCACGATGCGTCCGCGCACCGCGCGCACCGCCCAATGCACCAACAGATCGATGGTGCCGTTCTTCTGCGCAATGGCGAACAGATAGGTGATGCCGACCAGGGTCAGGAACAGGTCGCCCGGAAAGCCGGCCAGCACCTCCTTGCCGTCCAATCCCACCCACACGCCACCGACGATGAACGCCAGCGCGAAGGCCACCGCACCCATGTTGATGGGCAATGCGGTGGCAACGATGAACATGATCACCAAGCCAAGAATCGTTGCGATTTGCGGAGTCATGCGCCCTCCCAGACACCTGAGTCATCTACAGCACGGATGGCCACCCGCCATCCAAGGGTCACGCCATGTACGGCGCCGGCCTCACGGTCATGCCGCGCGCTCGCACGCAGCAGTGACCCACTCCACCACGCCTTGCATGCTGTGGAATTCATCCACCGAACGCGCTTCGCAGTCAGGGACCACGTCGCGGGCCATGCGCGCCAATGCGCTGCCTGGCCCAAGTTCGAGAAATACGCGCGCACCGCGTTCTGCGGCCTGCACCAGCACAGCGTTCCAGCGCACGGTCTGCGCGATCTGCGCGGACAATGTCTGGATCACCGATGCCTGCGTGGTGACCACACGCGCATCGATGCCGGCCAGCACACGCAACGTAGGGGCTTGCAGATCGGCGTCATTGAGTTCGACCGCGAATGCATCGGCGGCCGCGCGCAACCACGGCGTATGTGCCGGCACGCTGACCGGCAACAGCGTGGTCCGTGCGCCCCGCGCCTGCACGTCAGCGGCAAGCGCTTGCAGCGCATCATGCGGACCGCCGAGCACAGCGTGATCGTCGCCATTGAGGATGGCCAGCGCCGTCCCGTGGGTTCGACAAAGCGTTTCGAGCACGCGCAGCGGCAGACCGACCACGGCCATCAATCCGGCGTTTTCGGGACTGGCGGCATCCATCGCGCGCGCGCGGGTGGCCGCCAGCTGCAAACACGTCTCGATGCCCATGCTGCCAGCCACTGCATGGGCGGCAAGCTCGCCAACGCTGTAACCGAGCACCAGCAGCGGCGTGGGCAGCTGGTCGTGCAGCACCTGCCAGTGCGCCAACGTACCGGCACACACCAGCGGTTGCGCGGTGGCGTTGGCGTAGCGGTGCGGGTCTTCGGCAAGTGTCTGTGGTGCGCTGCCGAGCACCTTGGCCGCGGCGGCCAGCACGTCGATGGCGGCGGGCGCGTCGGCAACATGCGCGAACATCCGCGCGTGCTGACCGCCTTGACCTGGACATAGCAGGGCCAGACTCATGGGCTGGCCTGCTTGCGTGCTGCCGAATGCTTTGTGCGGGAGCTGCACTCATCCGCCCTGCGGGCACCTTCTCCCGGTTCCGGGAGAAGGACAACGGTGCCGCTGATGCGGGGCGGGTTTGCACGCGCCACAGTTGGCAACACCGGGCGAAGGAGAACGCAGCGGCGCACGCGCGATGAGGTGACGCGCCGCGTGACGCATTGCCTGAGCTGCTTGCTCATGCAGTCTCCTGGCAATGCAGAAACCATGCGCAGGCCAGCAGATCGGCGCTGCCGCCCGGGCTCAGACGGCGGGCGACGAAGTGCGTGCCGATCTCCGCAAGACGCACACGCCATTGCGGCTGCGCGATGCCGCCATCGGCAAGGAACGCGCGTGCCTGTGCTTGCGCGTAGATCAGGCCTTGGTGGCCGCCGCGATGCAGCAGGTTGAGATCATCCACTTCGGCGACCAACTGCATCAGCGTCTGCGCCAATGCCGCTTCGCGTGTTGCGCCACTGTTCAATGCAGTGCGCAGACACGGCAGCGCGATCTCGCGCAGCAGTGGATAACCCGCTGCCGCCTGCTCGCGCACGCCTCCGATCCTGTACTGCGCGCGCACGCGCTGACCATTGCTGCGCGGATCCAGCGGCGCGGCCTCCAACGCGGCACGCCATTCCTGCACTCCGTGGCACACGGCTTCGGCCGAAGGGCGTTGTCTGCAGCTCACGTGCAGACGCGCCGCCTGGGCAGTGAGCAGGCCCAGGCTGAAGATCGCACCGCGATGGGTGTTGACCCCGCCAGTGGCGCGTAACATCGCAGCTTCGGCATCGATGCCCAGCTGACGCAGTCGCGCAAAGGGTGCGTTTTCGATCGCGGCCTGGGCAATGGCGACAAAATAGCCACGCAATGCAAACAGGCTGCGCAGGAAGGTGGACGCCTCCATGTCGGTATGACTGCCGTTGTCGAACGGCGTTACCAGGCCGGGTTTGGGCACGCAGGCCAGTTCTGCATGCAACGCGCCGACGGCCAGCCGCCCCAACCGGTACGCCAGCGGGCTGGCTGTGGCGCGCTCGGGATGCGATGCGCTGTGCAACGCCGCGTTCTGTTGCACGGAGCCATGCGCCCGTGCGTCAGTCGTTATCGCAGGCAGCTGGCGCGATTGGCCGGTTGCACTGCCGCCATGCAGCGCAGTGGACGACATTGAGCCAGGCGGTACCGATTGCGCCGGCGTCGATGTGCCCGCTCCACATGCCGCGCGCCGCGCCGCGTCGACGGACATCGCGACCGCATGCAGGCCGGCGATACCGCCACGCGCACCTGCAGGCTCGACATCGGCAGCACGTTTCAGCAGCGCACTCATGCCGCGCTCCACACCGGAAACAGCGCTGCACGCGGCAACAGACGGCAGCCGTGATCGGACTTCACCAATACCTGTTGCGCGCTACCTGCGTATTCGCGCCAGTTCACTGCACCGCCGTCCGGCAGCAACAATTCGCCGTCTGCACGCAGGCCGTGGCGGTGTTGCCAGCGTTGCAACAGCACGACCACCGCATGCGCCTGTTCGGGCGTGGCGATGGACCACAGCAGATCCAGATCCGACTGCGCGTGTACATACGCAAGCCCCGTCAGAGCCTGCCAGGCAAAGCTGCCGAACACACGCGGCTGCAATGCATGGGCACGGGTCTGGGTGAGCAGGGCCTGCAAGGCCGGCTGCATCTGGCCGGGTGCGTGCGCGATCACCGCCTGCAGCTGCAGGGGCGCAGCGCGACGGGCGATATCGGCCGCCTTGGCGGTCAATGACAGGCGTTGTTTGTCTTCACTGGGTGGCAACGGCACGCCAAGCCTTAGCGTACCGAGTGCTTCGCTGCCATCGCGGCGGGCCACCACTGCCGGCAACCCGGCAGCAAACCAGTGCTGCAGACGCCGCTGCGCGCCCGGCGTGAGCGCTTGCCATGGCGCGCTCGGGCGCAACCACACCAGTGCGTGGCGGCCGGTCATGTCAGGCCTCGCCCGCTGCCACCGCGGCGGCGACATCGCGCGCCAGGGTCCGCCCGCCGCGTTGCGCGCCGAGCGCACGACGTCGATCGCCCTCGCTGGGTGCGGCCAACGCATCGAGCAGCGCCTGCGCCAGATCGCCACCCCACAACGATTCCACCGCACCCATGCGCACGTAGTTCTCCACGCCTGGCGCGAATACCGGCGAGCGCTTGCTCAACGCCTGCAAGGTTTCCACCGATTGCTTGGTGATGCGCGCCATCGCACGCAGGTCCATCACGCGGATCTGCGCATCCGGCAGCGCGTGGATGTGGTCGGCCATCAAGCCGAACGACAGAAAGCCGCCGCTGACCGATTCGCCATAGACCAGCGTGACCAGCCGTGCGCCGCGCTTGCGCGCAAGATCCAGCGACCGTGCCAGATGCGCGAAATAGCCATTGATGCCGAGCAGTTCGTCGCGCCGTGCGAGCCGCTGGCCGGCGGTGTCGGCCAGCATCACGATCGGTCGCTGCGGATGCGCGCGCGTACTCGCCAGCACCGTGGCGGCCAATGCCAGCGCGTGGTCCACACCGACTTCCAGCTTGTTGGCGGTACCGATGACGGTGACCTCGCCTGCAGCCGTGGTTGCGCTGCCGGTGAGGACGTCATCGTTGCGCGTGATGCGGTGACCGAGCGGGAACAGGCGATCCAGCAGCTGGCTCAGTTCCATGGGGTGCTCCGATCGGCGGTGGCGGCAAGAAAGTCGTCGGTATCCAGCAGCGGCAGGCGTGGCGCATCGACGATGCCCTGCAGCGCCCAGATGTCCAGGCCGTCGCGGCAGTCGCCGTACGCATCGATGCGCGCGGCCAAGTGCTGATGCGCGTGCTCCAGCGCCTGCAGGGCGTCGTCGCCTGCAGGCTCGGCCGACGTCGCAAGTGTGGTGACGGCGGCATCGGCGAACGCGGCGATGCGATCGGCGACCAAGGTCTGCGCCTCGCCAAGCAGATACCGATGCTTGCCGCCGGTGACGCGCCACACCAGTGCGCGGTCGCGGGCGTCGAACTCTTCCACGCCGCGCACGGTCTCGATCACGTCCGGGCCGGACAGCGACAGGCGGCCTTCTTCGGACATGATCACCGCGCTGCAGCAGCGCGCCACGATGCCCATGCCGCCGAACGCGCCATTGCCGCTGCCGATCAAGGCCAGCACCGGCACGCCGGCCGCGCGCGTGTCGAGCGTGGCGCGCATGATCTCGGAAATGGCGATCAGCCCGGCATTGGCTTCGTGCAGGCGCACGCCACCGGTGTCGAGTAGCAACAGCACCGCGTCCGGCTGCGTGGCGGCGGCGCGTTCGAGCAGGCCGGTGAGCTTGGCGCCATGGACTTCGCCGACGCCGCCGCCCATGAAGGCGCCCTGCTGGGCGGCGATCAGGACGGTGCGCCCACGCAACCTGCCTTCGCCCACCACGATGCCGTCATCGAAGGCGCCGGGCGTATCGAGCTGAGCGAGATGCGGACTGACCAGACGGCGACGCGGGCCGACGAACTCGTGAAAACTGCCGGCATCCAGCAGCCCCTCGATGCGCTCGCGTGCTTCGGCTTCGTAGTAGCTGCGCTCGGCCAGGGGGATGGTGGTGCTCATGCGTGGCTCCCGTTGGCCCATGCAGCAGCGCAGGCATGCGCAAGCAGCGCGTTGTCCAGGACGCGCTTCGTACGCTGCAGCGTCTCTGTGGCGAGACCAGGCTGTGCGAAATGAAGATGGCTCATGCGGCGTCTCCTTGCAGCACGTCCATCGCCTGCTCCAGGCGCAAGCTCACGACCGCAGGCGTGGCGCCGACATCGTTGATGCTGATGCGCACGTCACGCAGCGGATGGCGCGCGACGAAATCGTCCAGCACCGCCTCCCAGATCGTGCCGAAGCCGCGTGCGGCGGTCAGGATGTCGATCTCCATCGCGCCGTCGAGCGGCACGCGCTCGACCAGCACTTCCAGGTTGCCGGAGGCGACCACGCCCACCAGCGCATGTTCCAGACCGGCGCGTGCGCCGTGCTGACCATCGAAGCGATACCGCAGGGTTTCCATGCTGTGCCCCCTACCAATTGCGAAAACGTTTCGGCGGGTCGTACAACCCACCGGACCAGCGCACCAGATCCTTGACCGTGCGCGCGGCGAGCAGGTCGCGCGTGGCATCGCGCGGACGAATACCCAAGTCTTCCGGTCGCTTGATGACGCCGCGATCGCGCAGGTTTTCGACCATTCGCTTGTCGCGGCCCAGGCCAACGGCGGTATAGCCGGACACACCACGAATCGCCTGTTCGCGCTCTTCGGGACTGCGGCACAACAGCAGGTTGGCGATGCCTTCTTCGGTCAGCACATGGCTGACGTCGTCACCGTAGATCATCACCGGCGGCAACGGCATGTTGGCCCGCTCGGCCAGCTCCCAGGCATCGAGCTTGTCGACAAAGGCCGGCGCCATGTGCTCGCGGAAGGTTTCCACCATCTGCACCACCAACTTGCGCCCGCGCGGCATCTCGCCCGGTCGTGCAGCTTCGCGTCCGGCCTTGAGCCAGGCGGCGCTGGCATGCCGGCGGCCGCGCGCATCCGAGCCCATGTTGGGTGCGCCGCCGAAACCGGCGATGCGGTCGCGCGTGGCGGTGGAACTGTTGCCCTGCAGATCGATCTGCAAGGTGGAGCCGATGAACATGTCGCAGGCATACAGGCCGGCGGTCTGCGACAGCGCGCGATTGGAACGCATGCTGCCGTCGGCGCCGGTGAAGAACACATCCCCACGCGCGGCGATGTACTTCTCCATGCCCAGTTCCGAACCGAACGAATGCACCGACTGCACAAAGCCCGACTCGATCGCAGGGATCAATGCAGGATGCGGATTGAGCGCCCAATGCCGGCAGATCTTGCCCTTCAACCCCAGCGATTCGGCGTAGGTGGGCAGCAACAATTCGATCGCTGCGGTATCGAAACCGATGCCGTGATTGAGCCGGTCCACACCGTATTCGGCGTAGATGCCCTTGATCGCCATCATCGCCATCAGCACCTGGATCTCGGAGATCTGCGCCGGGTCGCGGGTGAACAGCGGTTCGATGTAGTTGGGCTTGGGCGCCTGGGTGACGAAGTCCACCCAATCGGCCGGGATGTCCACGCGTGGCAGGGTGTCGAGGATCTCGTTGACCTGCGCGATGACGATGCCGCCCTTGAACGCGGTGGCCTCCACGATGACCGGGGTGTCTTCGGTGTTCGGGCCGGTGTAGAGATTGCCGTGTCGATCGGCCGCCTGTGCAGTGACCAGCGCGATGCGCGGGGTCAGGTCGATGAAGTAGCGGCCGAACAATTCCAGATAGGTGTGGATGGCGCCGATTTCGATGCGCCCCTCGCTGACCAGCCCGGCCAGGCGTGCGGCCTGCGGGCCGGAGAACGAAAAATCCAGGCGCTTGGCAATGCCGCGCTCGAACACGTCCAGATGCGACGCCAGCGACAGCACCGACTGCACCATGTGCAGGTCGTGCACGCGGGCCGGGTCCACCTCGGTGAGGCAGCGCGCCAGGAAATCGGCCTGCTTCTGGTTGTTGCCCTCCAGGCAGACGCGATCGCCGGGTTCGATCACCGCCTCCAGCAGCGCCACCACATCGTTGGCGGCCACCACGCGGCCTTGCGGCGCCAGCGCGGCGGCACGCTGCAGGCGCTTGCGCCGGCCTTCGGCCTGGGTGTCCCACTGTCGACTCATGCCTTGCCTCACCGGGACGCGCCCGTAATGTCGGAGTAATTACATCGTAATTATGGAGATGGACCGCGTCTAGACGCGTTGCAGCATCGGCGGATGACGTGACGGCTGCGGGTCAGCGCTGCGACAGCCACATGCTTGCGGTCGCCTCAACTTCGATATATCTTTTTCGCATGCTTCGATATATCGAATGAAACCGAACACCCGCCACCATGAGGTCCTGGCCGACCTGGATGCAGCCGACCGCAACGTCTCCGGGCGCGGCAGTGCGCGCATCCGGCCGCTGGGGCACGGCGACCTGCGCCTGCTGCTGCTGGCGCTGATCGAACAACACCCACGCCACGGCTATGAGCTGATGCGGCAGATCACGGCGCTGTTCAAAGGCCTGTACACGCCCAGCGCCGGCGCGATCTACCCGGCGCTGGCGCAGCTGGACGCCAACGGTTGGGTGCAAACCGATCTGGAGCAGGGCCGCAAGCAGTATCGAATCACCGACGCCGGCCGCAGTTACGCCGCCGATCAACGCGACGCCCTGGATGCCGCACTGGCGCGCACCCATCGCCGCGCCCGCGAGCTGATCAAGGCGCAGACGCCCGCCCCCATCCGCGAGGCGATCCACCGCATCAAGCACGGCCTGTTCGCACGCCACGGTCAATGGAGCGACGCAGAAACCGAACGGATTGCCGCACTGCTCAACGCCGCCGCCGACGGCATGGAGCAGGGCGAACGCTGAGTCGTGTTGAAGCATCGACGCCAGCCGATCGCCACCGGGTGCTGTGTCACAACACCACCGCATCCGCTCCCCCCACCAACGCCGCGCCTGTGCGCGCGACACCATCAGGAATCGCACCACCATGGCTGCACACACCAATACCCAAGTTCGCCGCGACGCGCGCCTGCGCTCCGTGCACGTGGTCCGTTGCGAATCGATCACGCCGCAGATGCGCCGCATCGTCTTTGGCGGCAGCGAGCTGGCCGGCTTTCAAAGCGAAGCGCCGGACGACCACGTCAAACTATTTTTCCCCAATGCCGATGGCGCCTTCGTGCTGCCGACCATGACCCCGGAAGGACCGCGTTACGCCGAGGGTGCACTGCCCTCGCCCGGCCGCGACTACACACCGCGCGCGTTCGACCCGCAAAACAACGCGCTGAGTATCGATTTCGTGCTGCATGGCGACGGCGTGGCATCCAGCTGGGCCGCACAGGCGCAGCCCGGCGACGCGCTGAAGATCGGCGGCCCACGCGGCTCCTTTCTGGTGGCCGACGACTTCGACCATTATGTGTTGATCGGCGATGAAACCGCGCTGCCAGCGATCGGCCGCTGGCTGGAGTCGATGCCGGCCGACCTGCACGCAGAGGTCTTCATCGAAGTGGCCGATGCCCACGAGCGGCAGGAACTGATCAGCGCCGCCGATGTCGATGTGTACTGGCTGGAGCGCAATGGCTTCGATGCCGCCAGCAGCACCTTGCTGGAAGACAGCCTGCGCGATTACGAGCCGCACGACGGCGACACGTTCTACTGGATCGGTGCCGAATCGATGCGCACGCGGGCCATGCGCAAGTTTGTGGAAGAGCACATGGGCGTGGACAAGGAGTGGATCCGCGCAAAGGGGTATTGGAAGGCGGATCCGGCTGGGGAATAAGGCCAAACGCTCCGGTCTCTGGTGATCCAGCGAGAGTAGCCAACAAACATCTGTCGCATCTGACGATGCTTCCGGCGATCGGAATCGGAAACCTCCATCCATAAAGCCACTGGACCGGCTGGCGAGACCCGCCTGTGCCGCCGCTTCTGTCGTACCAGCGCGTTCAAGGCGTGGTACGGCGCATGCACATCGATGATGACTAGAGAGGGTGCTGACCCGGATTTGCAGCATGAGCCCGACACGGATGCTGCGATTGTCCCCGCGCATCGTCGGTTAGAAGCGCGCGCTGCGACGCGGTCAGCGCAAGCCGCGCTTGATCACCTGGCCAGCCCGATCGTCAAACGTGCGGAGCTGCGTTCGAATTACAGCGTCGATCAAGCGAACACAACAAGTGTTGACACTTAGAGCAGCTAACAAAACCTGGCGAGCGAGCGCCTGTCAGTGAGTGCAGCGGTTTTGTCGGCCGTATCTTGGTGGATGCCGTCAGAAGTCCAGATCAAACACTGAGTGGGTCGAATGCGCGGTGCCCTCACCGCTCGCGGGACACGCCGTGAATCCATCCCTGGAGGCTCGGTGGCGGCATCCATGCCGCCACACGGTCCCGCAAGCGGCGAGGACACCGCGCCAGACAGTTTCATGGCTGTTTTTTTGAAAGCCATGCGCACCGACACTCTCCACTGGTCCTTGCCTGCCCAGCGTCGCGGGACCTTACGCGGCATGGATGCCGCGTAAGAGCTTACAAGGACGTCCTTGCAGCGTGTCCCGCGATGGTGGCGGGCAAGGGCCCTGCAGCCAGGCCGCAGATAGCCGGCCTGCAGTAGGCTGACGCGAAGTCGTTTTGTTAGCCGCTCTTAATCAGTGCCGTTGCTGGAACGCAAACACGAGGATCCCGTAAATCTTTATCTGATCGGTGTGTTGCCACCTGATGGACCTACTCGATCGAGAGGCGTCCCATGAAAGATATGAAGGCAGATGAACGTCGCCGCTTTTTATCAGGAGCCGTTGCCATTGCGCTTTTGGCAGCATCGCCCATCGCTGCTTACTCGGCTGAGCAAGCACACACCACCGCTCTTCCTCGGGCAATACCGAAGAAACAGATAGTTAGAGGTGAAGGTTCGAGGTGATCTGGGCGGAAGAGACGTTGACCTTCAACTAAGCCCTGGCGAAATGTCGCCCGTCCTGGTTCTACCGGACAACGGAAAATACCGCGTAAGCGCATCCATTATCCGTAACGACCCACGATTTGGGGACATCTACGCACTTGTTCTGGCAGACGCAAAAGGGAAAACCCTTGCGGTAATGAATATTGCGGGAAACACGACCGCGACGTTCGGCGATCACGGCGTTCAGATCTATCTACTTCCAATCGAGCAAACCACCTGATCAGAAGCGACTCCATCAAGGGCTTAGACGCTTGAAACTTGCCCAAAAAATTAGGGCCCGCCAATGGCGGGCCCTAACGCGAGCAATTGCCTGATTACTTCGCAGCAGCGTCGCCGGCCTTGGCCTGCAGGGCTTCGGTGGTGATGCGGATCTTGACCTCGTCGCTGACGTTCGGGGCGTACTGGCCCACGCCGAAATCGCTGCGCTTGATCGTGGTGGTGGCGTCGAAACCGGCAGCCGGCACCTTCTTCATCGGGTGCTCGCCGCCACCGTTGATGGTGACGTCCAGCACGACCGGCTTGGTCTGATCCTTGATGGTCAGATCGCCGGTGACGGTCAGCTTGTTGGTACCGGCCGCTTCGACCTTGGTGCTCTTGAAGGTGGCAGACGGGAACTTGGCCGCGTCGAAGAACTCGCCACTCTTCAGGTGCTCGTCGAACTTGGCGGTGAAGCTGTTCAGGCCGGACAACGGCAGGGTGACCTGCACGGTCGACTTGGTCACGTCGGCGGCGTCGTACACCAGCGTGCCGTCAACGTTGCCGAAGTGCGCGGTCGGGTTGGAGAAGCCGAAGTGGCTCCACTGCACCAGCACGTCGGTGTGGCTCGGGTCCAGGGTGTAGGTGCCCGAGGCCACTTCCACTGCCGGTGCGGTCGAGGCAGCTGGCGCAGCGGCCGGAGCAGCGCTGGCATCGGCCGGCGCGGTGGCAGCCGGGGTTTCGGCAGCAGGCACGGCAGCGTTGTCGGCCGGCTTGGAGCAGGCGGCAATGGCCAGGGTCAGGGCAAGCGGCAGCAGCAGTTTGTGGGTGGTCTTCATTGAAACTCCATGTGATGAGAGACGCGTTGGAACAACGCGGATGGAACAGACGCAGACGGACGAGGACTGCAGGAAAGCGTGTGGGCAGCCGCTTATTCGATGCGTGCGGCTTCGTCAAAACTCAGACGCGGCAGGCGCGGAAACAGTCCGGCCGAGTCACCGTAGCCGAGATTGACCAGGAAATTGGATTTGATCGACGTGCCGGCAAAGAACGCGGCGTCCACCTTGGCATTGTCGAAACCGGACATCGGGCCGGCATCCAGACCCAACGCACGTGCGGCCAGGATCAGATACGCACCCTGCAGCGAGCTGTTGCGGAACGCCGATTCGACGCGCCCCTCGCGCGGGCCATCGAACCAGCTTTTTGCGTCGGCATGCGGGAACAGGTACGGCAGTTTTTCGTGGAAATCCTCATCCGACCCGATGATCACCGTGACCGGCGCGGCCAGCGTCTTGGCGGCATTGCCCTCGGACAGCGCCGGGGCGAGTTTCTGCTTGGCCTGCGGGGTGGTCACGAACACAAACCGCGCTGGCGAGCCGTTGGCCGCAGTGGGCCCCCATTTCACCAGGTCATAGAGCTGACGCAACTGTTCGTCGCTGACGGGCTTGTCGAGAAAGGCATTTTGCGTGCGGGCAGTGCGAAACAGCTGATCCAGCGCGGTGGCGTTGAGCAGGTCGGACATGAAGGCTCCGGGAGGCAAGGAATGGACGACAGTAAGATGCAGCAACGACGCCGGCGTGAAGACCGCAGTGTAAAGTGGCGCGATTGCTGCGGCACACGCTTAATCTGAAACAAACCTATGTCGGATCTGAAACGATGGTGCTGACCTGGGCGCTGAGCGACGGCCGCGCCGGCAATGCACGCCAGGCCGAAGCGCTTGCGCGTGCGCTGCAGCCTGAGTCGATGACGGCCATGCATCTGCACACGCGCGCTCCCTGGCGCTGGGCGGCGCCGCGTTGGTTGCCTGGGGCGCGCGCGGCCTTCGGCGTGGAGTTTGCCCGGCACCTGCAGCAACCACCGGCAGTGGCCATTGGCTGCGGACGCCAGGCTGCGCTGGCCACCCGACTGCTGCGCGCACGCGGCAGCCGCGCGGTGCAGATCCTTGACCCGCGCATGGACCCGGCCCGGTGGGACCTGCTGATCGTGCCCGTGCACGACCGTCTGCGTGGCGAGAACGTGCTCACCTTGCATGGCAGCCTGCATCCGGTGGACGACGCCTGGCTGGCCGCCGGGCGCGCCGCCTTCGCCACGCTCGGCACGTTGCCCTGCCCGCGTGTGGCAGTGTTGATCGGCGGCCCCACTGCGCAGGTGCCGTGGTCGCCCCAGGCGCTGGCGGCGCTGTGTGCGCAATTGCGCGAGCAGGTACGCGCGGCCGGCGGCAGCCTGTTGGTCACCGCCTCCAGACGCACCCCGGCCGAGGCGATCGCCACGCTACGCGCGGTGTGCGCAGGCTTGCCCGGTGTGTTGTGGTGCGATGCGCGCGATGGGCGCAATGCATATGCCGGCTTGCTGGGCTGGGCCGATGCGATCGTGGCCAGCGCCGACTCGGTCAACCTGCTGTCCGAAGCCTGCGCCACGCGGGTTCCGGTGGTTGCCGCGTTTGCCGAACAGGCACAGGGACGGGTTGGGCAGTACCTTCGGTCACTGCACGCGCAGAGTCGGTTATGCGATGCGGGCGGCATGCTCGCTGCGCAGCCGAACCTCGCGCCGCTGCGCGAAACCCAACGTATCGCCGCATTGGTCCGCGCGCGCTTGCACGTATGATGGTGCGGCGTGAGTGACACGCAGACACAAGGACGTCGCATCTGCATGCGAACCGTATCCACCACGCGCACGCGGTGCGTCATCGCACTCGCGCTGGCAAGCCTGCTTGCCGCCTCGCCCGCAGCGGCCGCGCCGGTCTGCACGCCGCATTACCCAACACCGGCGACGCTGGCGGCGATGTTCGACATGGCACGCTCCACACGCCAGGCGCTGGATGCACTGGAGGGCGCGCAGGTGGTGCTACTGGCACGCGGCGGCCAGGACCTGAGCCGCTATGGGCTCAAACACAGCCATCTGGCATTCGCGCTGCGCGAGGAAGACGGCAGCTGGCGCGTCAGGCACCTGCTCAATCAATGCAAGTCGGACACGTCAGAGCTATATCGCGAAGGCTTGAGCAACTTCATCGGCGAGAGCGCCCTCAACGCAGACCTGCGCGTCGGCGTGCCCACGCCTGCACTGCAACGGCAGCTGCGCACGCTGTTGCAGGACCCCGGCGTGCTGGCGCACACACTGCACCAGGCGCGCTACAGCGTCATTGCCTACCCTTTCTCCACCGAGTATCAAAATTCCAATCAATGGGTGCTTGAAGTAGTGGCGGCTGCACTCGCGGCAACCGACGCAAGCGCCACGGCATCTGCAGCGGTGCATGATCGCCGCAGCGCGCAGGCCTGGCTCAAGACCAACGGCTACCAGCCCACCCGCCTGCATCTCGATCTGGGCAAACGCATCGGCGCGCGTTTCTTCGTTGCCAATGCGGCCGTGACCGACCATCCTGCGGGCGAGCGGATTTCCGGCAACTATTCGGTGATCACGGTCGAGTCGGTGTTCGATTTCCTGCAGCAAGCGCATGTGCTGCAGCAGGATTTTCCCATCCCACGCCGCATCTCTACACACGGAGCGTCCCCATGAACCTCACTCTTCGCTCTGCCGGACTTGGCCTGCTGCTGGCCGTTGCATGCGGCCAGCCCCTGCGAGCCAACGCCGGCCTGCCGACGATCACGCGCGGGGATGCGTCGGTGATGTCCGCGATCCTGGTGATCTCTGCGCCGTACTTCGTGTCGTTGGCGGTTGGCCACAGTGCGATCGCGGGCTCGGAAGCGATCAGCGATGCATCGAACAAGGTGTCCGCCGGGCCGTTGCCGCCGATGCGGGTCAAGTCAGTGGAAAAAACCACCGATGGCGGCTGCGAAGTGCAGTTGCAGGACCCGCAGCAAACCGAGAACACCGCACTGCTGCGCTGGCCGGCGCGCCAGGACGACCCGACCGCCGGCTTCCGCGTCGGCGACACCGTGACCTTCCAGCCCAGCCCTGCCGGCGCCGGGTGGACGGTGCAATCGCCACAGGGCCAGGCGCTGGCCTTTGTGCCGACCGCCGAATCGGCCGCGCAAAACACCACCCAGACCTGGTGATGCCGGCAGGCGCAGCGACAACACGCTAGCCCGCTTCGGGCACACGGAGCGGACGAACGTCACCTTCTGCAACGAAGGGTCGTGTCTGCCCGGTCGCCGCGCCAGCGGACTGCTGGTCGCTCTACGCGATGTGCAGGCGACCACGGCGCACATCGCCACACAGGGGCTGTGACGTTGCATGATCGATCCACCCCCTTGATCGGACAGCGCATGGATCACACGCCGCGATCGCCCACCCGCCTGTTGCCGGCTGCGCTTTTCGCAGGTGCGGCGCTGTGGCTTGGGGTTGGCCTGCAACCGCCGTGGTGGTGGGTGTGGCTGGCGCCGGCACCAGTGCTGTGGCTGGCCTACACCATCGAGCGCAAGGCGCACGCACGCATCGCGGTGTTGCTGGCCACCACGGTGGCGGCCACGCACTATGTGCCTTACTTCGGACTGGTGATGCCGCTGCCGGCGGTGGTGCTGGCCACCTGCGCAATCGCACTGCTGTGGTCTGCGGTGGTGATGGGTGCGCGTGGCGTGGTGCGATGTCTGCGCAATGGATGGAGCGTGTTGGCTTATCCGCTGCTGTGGGTATGCGCCGACCTGTTGATGGCGCGGCTGCTGCCGGACGGCAATTGGGGCAGCCCCGCGTACACGCAGGCCGATGTCCTACCGCTGCTGCAGCTGACCGCGTTGACCGGGGTGTCCGGGCTGCTGTTCGTGCTGTGCCTGGTGCCCTCGGCGCTGGCGCTGCTGGTGTGGCGTGGCCATGCGGTGCGCCGGCCGGTACTGGTCCTTGCTGCCGTCACGCTGACGCTGGCGGCAAGCGCCGGCTACGGCATGTGGCGTCTGCAGACGCCGGCCACAGGCAGCCCATTGCGCATCGGTCTGGCCGCCATCGACGACTCGATTGGTCCATCGGCCGCGCCGGTGTACTGGCAACCGGTCCGCAATCGCTACGACGCCCTGATCGCTACGTTGGCGGCGCAGGGCGCGCAGCTGGTGGTGTTGCCGGAGAAAATCGCGGTGTTGCCGCCGCAGCAACTGGCGCAGTGGCAACAGCACTACAGCGCGCTCGCCCGGAAGCACCGGTTGTGGGTATTGATCGGCATTGCCGAACACGGCGCACAGCCGCGCAACCTTGCTTGGCTGTTCGACCCGCAAGGCGTGCGCGTGGAGCGCTACGAAAAGCAGTTTCTGGCCCCGCCGGAACGCGCGCAGCAGTATGCGCATGGAACCGACTACGCCATCCATCGTGTCGATGACATGCGCTGGGGGCTGGCGATCTGCAAGGACATGCTGTTCGCGCAGCTGGCACGGGCCAACGGCCAGCGCAACGCGGCGCTGATGCTGGTGCCGGCCTGGGATTTCGCCTATCGCGATGCGTGGATGTCGGCGCAGATGACGGCGCTGCGTGGCGTGGAAAATGGCTATACCGTGGTGCGCAACGCGCGCGAAGGCTTCCTGAGCGTCACCGATGCCTACGGCCGCGTGCAGCTGCAAACCCGTAGCGCGCCGATGCCCGGAACCAGCGCGATCGTCGACGTACGGATCGGCCCGCACGTAACCACGCTCTATACCCGCATCGGCGATGTGTTCGGTGGCGTGTGCGCGCTTGCGTTGTTGGTGCTGGCACTGTTGACGCGCCGGCAGGCAACCAGCAACCAGCGCGGCGACACAGCCGATCGATGAACGCATCCAGCGATTGCGCAACCACCCTGAGGTGCACCAGCAAAGCCGGCGCCAGCACACCGTTTCTCCCGATCGCATGCCGCGCCCGCGTCTGCGCCCGGCCCCGCGCACTGGCCCACACCCACCCAGACGCAGATAATCCGCGCTGACTTATGCGTGCCGCACCGCCATGCCCACCACTTCGCCCACGTTGTTTACCCCCCTCACGGCACGCGCGTTGGCGTGGTCGGTACTGGCCATGGGCGCGGTGGTGCTGTTGTCCAACATCCTGGTGCAGTACCCGATCAACGATTGGCTGACCTGGGGTGCGTTCTCGTATCCGTTGGCGTTTCTGGTCAGCAACCTGATCAACCGGCGCTTCGGGCCGCGTGCGGCGCGCAAGGTCGCCTGGTGCGGTTTTGTGCTGGCGGTGATGTTGTCGCTGTGGCTGGCCACGCCTCGCATCGCGGTGGCGTCGTGCACTGCCTTCATCGCTGCGCAGTTACTGGATATCACCGTGTTCGATCGGCTGCGCCGTGGCAGCTGGTGGCGCGCGCCGATCGTGGCGACCACCTGCAGCGCCACGCTGGATACGGCGATCTTCTGGAGCATTGGCTTTGCCGGCATGGCGTTGCCCTGGGTCAGCTGGGCGGCTGGCGATCTGGCGGTGAAGCTGGGGATGGGCGTGTTTTTGCTGGGGCCGTTCCGCGCCTTGCTATGGCGGACGACGCCACCACCGAGACCCTGAGCGCGCCAGGCTGGCGCGCGCGCGTTGCAAGCCGGGATTGCGTGCAGAGTCCGATACGACCAGCCATCCACCAGGCCGGTCTGCAGGCACGACTGATCGCAGCGCAACGCGCAGACGCATCGACCGGCTACAACGGCGCGGCATCCTTGCCGGCCGGAAACTCCAGCCCCTGCATCCGCGCAGTGTTGAAAATCTGTTGCCGTGCCTGCTGGACCGGAGGCGTTGGCGCGATCAACCGTGGCCTGCGGTCCAGCGTGCAACTCAGGCCCGCTTCCACCAGCGTGGCGTGGGCCTGATGCAACGCTGCTGCGCTCTCCGGCGGGAGCCATTGCACCTGTACCAGCGCATCGATCAGCGTGGGTGTATCGCAGGCCAGCAGCAACTGCGGCTGCTGTGCGGCCTGGCCGAGCACGCCGGCCTGCAGCACGAATTCCAGATCGACCAGACCGCCGGCGCCTTGTTTGAGATCCAACCGCCCCGCATCGCTGCGATCCAGTTCGCTGCGCATGCGGGTGCGCATCTTGCGCACATCCTCATGCAGCAGTGCAGGGTCGCGCGCGCGTGCGAGCGTCTCGCTGCGCACCTGCGCGAAGGCATCGCACAGCGCGGCATCGCCTGCCACCGCACGCGCACGCACCAGCGCCTGATGCTCCCAGGTCCAGGCGCGCTCGCGTTGATACTCGCGGTAGCTGGCCAGCGACGACACCAGTGCACCGGTGCCGCCGTCCGGGCGTAGCCGCACATCGATTTCATACAGGCTGCCTGCGCCGGTTTCGGCAGCGAGCAATGCCATCACCTTCTGCGCAAGCCGGGCAAACCAGCGCCCGGCGTCCAGCGGCCGCGCACCATCGGAGGCCTCGCTGTCGCGCGGGTGATCGTAGAGAAACACCAGATCCAGATCCGACCCGAAGCCCAGTTCCAGCCCGCCCAGACTGCCGTAACCGATGATGGCGAAGTGGCCGCCTGGCACCTGCCCATGCGCTGCGATCAGTTCGCGGTGTGCCAGCTCCAGCACCGTCTGCACTACCGCCTCGGCAAGCCAGGCCAATTGCCGCGCGCTTTGCACTGCCGCCTGGCGACCGTCGAGCGTGGCCAATGCAATACGGAAACTCAGCGCAAGCCGGCGCTCGTTGAGTTCGCGCAACGCCGCCTCGGTGTCGTGGATCTGCAAGGTGTCGACACATGCAACGTGCAAGGCTTCACGATCGGGCAACGGCCCGCTGATGCGGGTGTCGAGCAATTCGTCCAGCAGCAACGGATGCGCGGCCAGGCGTTCGGCCAGCAAGGCACTGCGCGAGAGCACATCGACCAGCCGCGCGAGCGCGCTGGGCTGTTCGTCCAGCAGCGCCAGATAGCTGGTACGGCGCAAGGTGGCCTGCAGCAGCCCGAGCATACGGCGTACCGCAGCATCGGGCTGGCTGGCGCGGGTGGCCGCGTGCAGCAGAGCCGGCATGACGCGGTCGAGCCGTGCACGCGCACTGTCGGAGAGCGCGCGCACGCCGGAGCCGTGGGCGAACTCGGCCAGCACCTGATGCGCGCCGCCTGGATCGTGCAGGCCGATGCCCGACAACGGCGCCGCATCGCCTTCCGGCAACGCACGCCAGTAATCGGCTAGCGCATCCGGGGCGGTGGTGCGCACGCGCGGCGCCAGCAGTTCAGCGAATTCGGCGGCCACGCGAGTGCGGTGCGGCGTCAGTGCCTGCAGCAACGCCGCCCACTCCGCATAGCCCAGGCCGAGCGCGATGCGTTCGCGGTCCAGCGGCGCCTGCGGCAAGGCATGCGTCTGCGCATCGCGCAGCATCTGCAGGCGATTTTCGAGCCGGCGCAAAAAGCGATACGCCTCGGTCAATGCGTGCCCGTTGTCGGCGTCGATCTGGCCTGCGTCCACCAGCGCCTGCAGCGCTGGCAGCAGGCGACGCTCGCGCAGGGCCGGCTCGCGGCCACCACGAATCAATTGCAACGACTGCGCCAGGAACTCGATCTCACGAATGCCGCCCGGCCCGCGTTTGATATCGTCCAGCCGATCGTGGCGTGCGACTTCGGCCGTGATCGCGGCCTTCATCTCACGCAGGCCGTCCAGCGCGGTGAAGTCAAGATAGCGCCGGTAGACGAACGGCCGCAGCGTTTCCAGCCATGCTTCGCCGGCATCGATATCGCCGGCCACCGCGCGCGCCTTGAGCCAGGCGTAGCGCTCCCAATCGCGGCCTTCGCGCTGGAAATACTGGTCCATGCCGGTGAACGACAATGCCACCCGCCCGGCGGTGCCGAACGGGCGCAGACGCAGATCCACGCGGTGACTGAAACCATCGGCGGTGGTTTCATCCAGCAACTTGGCCAACTGCTGGCCCAGGCGTGCGAAATATTCCTCGGCCGCCAGCACACGCGCGCCGTCGGACTGGCCGCCTTGCGGATAGGCGTAGACCAGATCCACATCCGACGAGAAATTCAGTTCGCCACCGCCCAGCTTGCCCAGCCCGAACACCACCAGCCGCTGCACGCTGCCGTCCTCGGCAATGACCTGCCCATGGCGGCTCTCGAATTGCTGTTCGAGCGCCTGCAGCCCGCACTGCAGGCAGGTCTCGGCCAGCCGCGTGGCACCCGCCAGGGTGTCGTCCACACAGTCCAGGCCGAGCACGTCGCGCCACACCAGACGCGTGGATTCGGCACTGCGATACCGTCGCAGCTGCGCCGGCCAATCCTGCGGCTGGGCCGGATCGAGCACCGGCACTGGCAAGGGCGGTGGGTCGGGCTGCGCCAGGTGATGCAGCACCGCCGGCTGGCGCGCCAAGGTGTCGAGCGCACATTCGCTGGCGAGCGCCACCTGCTCCAGGTGCCGGTCGACATCGGCGCCCGGCCAGGGCTGATCGGCCGAAGCGGCCTGACGGACACGCGCGACAGCCCGCTCGATCAGAGCGGTGAGCGCAGGAGATGCGGATGAGGTGGGCAGCGACATGCGCGGATTCTGGCATCCCCGCGCGGCAGCGGCACGTGTGGGTGATCGATCACCGCAGTGGGGTGGCGCTGCGCGCTGCAGGCAACACACCGCCGATGCGAACTCCCCAGATCAACGTGTCACCCCGTGCCTTGAAGCCCGGGCTCACCTAAGGACTCCTGCAGCGCCTTGGCGACAAACGCACGCAGTGCGCCGCCGTCACTACAGGCGCTGCCGGCCGCTTGCCAGGCAAGCCATGCCTCCCAGGACCACCGCCAGGGATGCGCCGGAACGCAGCGCATAGGCCAGCCCGGGCGCCCCCCCCCAGCGCAGCCAGACTCAGCAACCCCGGCCACAACACCGTTCCCACCGCAGCGCCCCAACCGCCAACGAACTTCATCCAGACTCGACCGGCCAGGTGACGGGCAATAAAAAAGCCCGCTTGCAGCGAACTGCCAGCGGGCTTTGCTCCCTCCCCCACGTCGGGATGCAGGAGCATAGTGCGCGCCCCAAACGCGACTTGCACGCTGCACTGCAAAACAACACCAGGCAGTACAGAACTGGTGCTTATGCCCGCATGCACATTGGCCCAATTCCGGGGTTATCGCAGCAAATCCGGCTGAGCCTGGTACCACTGCGCCGCACGCAGCACGTGCCACTCCGGCGTGCCGTTGCGCAAGCCCACCGCCGCGCTCGCTACGCCCCAGCGCGCGAGCAGGCTGCCACTGCGCTGGCTGCCCTGCAGACGCAGACGCGCATCGACCTGAAAGCGCGCGTTGCGCGCCTGCAGGCGATCGACGATGACCGTCTCGCCCTGCCAATGCACCCGGCCGGTCACCTGCGCCTGGCCGGCATCCACCAGCCGCAGCATCCAGTCCGGGATCGAGTGGTCGCGCGTATACAGCGCCATCAGAAATGCCAGATCGCGCATCTGGATCCGCACGCGTCCATCCACACCGACCGGCGGACGCCATTGCATGCGCGTGTCTTCCAGGACGATGCGCGCCCACCAGCCATCACGGCGTTGTCCATCCGGGCCGGTAAAGCCGACATTGCGCAGCTGGATGTTGCTGGCATCGAGGCTGAAGTTCTCTGCGCGTAGATCGCCGCGCTGCAAACGCAAATCCGCATCCACATCGCCACGCAATGCCAGGCCGGCAAACTGCAGCCGCGCCGCGCGGGCGCCGATGCGCAGGCCGCCCTTGCCGATACGCCCGCCGGGTTCGATCTGCAGATCGCCGCTGAGTACGCCGCTGCCGCCATCGAAGCGCAGTTGCTGCTGCGGCAGATAGCGGTTGTAGGCGCGCAGATCCGGCACGCGCGCATTGGAAAACAGCAGATGCGCACGCGTGGCATCGCGCAACGTGGCCAGGTTGCGTGCATCGGCGCGCGTCTGCAGATCCAGACGCAGATCGCGGCCCTGCACGAACGGGCGCGTGGGTGCGTCGCGATGGGCGATCGAGAACTGCTGCATCTGCAGGGCAAGTGACGGCAACACCTGTCCATCTGCATCGGCGTCCACGCGCAGATCGGCGCTGGCCTCTCCGTCGATCGCGTGTCCCATCACCCCGACATGCGCGCGTACGTGCGGCACCTGCAGGCGACTGCCGGCACCGAGCCGGCCACGATCGATACGCAGATCGGCATCCACCAGGCCATCGCCTTGCAACGTCAGCCAATCGACATCGGGAAACAACGCGGGAATCCAGCTCAGCGAAGACAGCTGCCAATGCAGGCGCGCATGCCCGGAGGTGCGCGGCAGCAGGGTGCGCAGGGATTGCAACGGCAATTGCCGGCCTTGCACGCGCAGATCGGCGTCCAGCGTCAGACCGGCATCGGCCGGCTCGGGCATGCTCACCTTCACGTGCATGTCCTGATCGACCTGCAACTGCGCGGCAAGCTCGCCCAGCGCCGCAGCCGGCGTGCGCATGCTGTCGTACACCGGCGCGCGCCATTGCAGCTGGCTTCCTGGCTGCAGGACGCCGCGCATCCAGCGCAATTGACCATCTGCGCGCCCATTGCCGGCACCTGTGGCAAGCGTCTGCCGACCCTGCGCATTGCGTGTCACGTGCAACGCTGCGGTGTCGCCGTGCAGCTCCACCAGCGCGTCGGTGAGCAGCAGTACCGCCAGCCCGCGCGCCTGATCGGGCGCATGTCGCGCGATGCTGGCGTCGATGCGTAGCTGGCCGTTGCGCAACACGTCGCTGTCACCCCAGCGCATCCGTGCGTTGGCAAACGTCGCACGTGAGGGGAAGAGTTCCATGGGGCCGCCGCGCAGCTGCTTGAACACGCCGAGCTGCAGGTTGCCGTCTCCTTCGATATGCAGCTGGCGCAGCGTCAATGCCTGCACCTGCTCGGCAACGATGCGGTCGAATTGCAGGGTCCAGGCTGGAGCAGTCGAGGCAGTTGCGGCGGTTGAACGGGGCGGCTGCGCGGACTGCGGCATGCGCGCGGATGCGCGAGCACTCTGCGGTGGCGGCGTGCTCGCCGAGACCTCGGCGTTTTTTATCGGTGTCGGTGTCGCATCCTGCACTGCGACGACCGCATGCGTTGCGGATGCGCCATGCATCGGTGCGGCGGCAGCCTGGGCGTCTGGCATGCGGGCCGCTGATCGCGTCGCCGCACCACCCGACGCCGCGACGGCGGCATGCAGTCCTGCACGCACACCGGAGACATGCAGCTGAGGCACCAGCAGTTGTCGATGCAGCAAGGGCAGTAGCCGCACCTGCCCGCTCATGCGCTGCGCACTGACGTTCCAGCTGCTGCGTGGCGAATGGCCTTGCATGTCCACATTCCACAGTGCCAGCCGCCCGGGCCACCAGGTCACGCCCGGGCCCCATTGCATTGTGAATCTGTCCGGTTTGCGACTGAGCGCCGCCGGTCCCAGCGGCGTATTGAGCAGCAGATTGCCGAGCAGCAAATAGCTCGCGTACAGCGTCAGCAGCGCCACCACCGGCCAGCGCACTCCACGGGGCAATGCACGCCAGCGGGCACGAATGGGCGTTGTCATGGCGGCAGGCTCCTGAAGACCGCGCCTGCAACGCGGCGCAATGGGTCAAGTGTGCCGTAAGTGCAGTACGCCGCGTCGCTCCATGAGGGGCAGCGCGTCGCGCGTGAGTCGCGCAGCAGCGTGGATGCAGCTGTGAAGGCAATGTGCGTGCATGCGCAGCGAGCCCTCATCCCGGTTCGCGCAGGCACAAAACGCAAGACGAATCCCCGCTCGAAGCGGTGATAGGTCCGGCGCTGCACTAACCGCAGCGAGCGCCAACCACGCGCCACATGACCTCGAGCGCTGGACGCCTCACTTCGAGCTCGCCACTGCGGGCAGCAAACCCGGCTGCGCGTCGTACCACGCGCGTGCGCCGGCCAGATGCCACTGGCGTTGCGTGCCATCGAGCTCGATGCCGGCGCCGAGCACGCCCCAGCGCAGATACAGATCGCCACGCCGCTGCGCGTCGTTCAAGGCCAGCCGGGCCCGCAACGACAGGCGTGCGTTTTCTGCATGCAGGTCATCGATCACGACGTTCTGCTTGCGCCAGCGCACCCGGCCGGTGGCATCGAGCTCGCCGGAGTCCAGCAACCCCAAGACCCATCGCGGATAGTCGGCGCGCTGCGCAAATACCGACAGCAGCGGCGCGGCATCGCGCATGCGAATCGCCGCATCGGCATCCACCTGAAACGGCGCACTGGCCTGGATGGTGCCGGCGCCGACAGTCATCTCGCCCCACCATGCGCTGTCGTTGCGGTTATCGCCCACGCGCATGTTGCGCAATCGTACGCGCGTGCCGCTGAGGTCGAAGAATTTGTTCTTGAAATCGGCGCGTCGCAGCTGCGCCTGCAGCTCGGCATCGCCCTGCATCTGCACGCCTGCCATCGCCAGATGCGCGCCCTGTCCGCGCAGGTTGGCGTGGCCGCTACCGACCTCGCCGGAGGCATTGAGCGCCACGTCGCCGGTCAGGCTGCCACTGCCGCCGAGCAGGCGCAGGTTCTTGCCCGGCAGATAACGGTTGTAGACGGTGAGATCGGGCACGCGCGCATCGCTGAAACGCAGTTGCGCCTTGACCGTGTCGCGCAGGCGCGCCAGTTCCGCATCGCCCTGCATCGCCAGCTGCAGATCGCGGCCATCCAGCAGTGTCTGCTTGGGCGCATCGTGCGGCGTGGCCTTGAAGGTGGGAATGCGCACATCCAGGTGCGCTTGCGGCGTGGCGGCATCGTCGATGCGTCCATGCGCTTTGGCGATCCCGGCCAGACGCGTATCGAACACCTGCGCCACAGCGTCCACGCGCGGAATGTCCAGGCTGCTGCCGCTGGCGAGCCGGCCTTGCGCCAGATGCAGATCGGCCTCGACCAGACCACCACCTTGTAGCTGGAACCACGGCTTGCGCACGAACAGCTCGGCAATCCAGTTCAGCGATTCGAACTTCCAGCGTCCACGCACCTGCCCGGATAAACGCGGCAGGATCTGCGCCGGCTCCTGGAACGGAATGCTGCGCCCGGCCACGCGCAGATCGGCGTGCAGCTCGCTGCCGGTGGCTTCATCGCGCGGCAGCCGCGCCTGCACCCGGATATCGCGCGCCACATCCAGCTGCAGCGCCAGCATGCCGCGATCGGTGGCGCCCACGCCGGCCATCAGCGGCAGCCGCCATACTGCATGGCTACCGGGCTGCAACGCGCCGCCATCCAGGCTGATGTCGGCTTCCACCCGCGCCGCCGACGCCCCACTACGGATATCCACGTGCGGCGCGCCGGTATCGATCTTCAACGCAACCGTGCTGGCCTTCAACTGCAGGCGCGCACGGGTGATGCCGAGCTTGCGCAGACCCGGCGCTGTCTCGCGGTAATGGCGCGGAAACTGGAAGTTCGCATCCAGCTGCGCACCGTTGAACACCTGCACGCCGTCGTAGCTGACCACCGCGTCGGTAAAGCCCGCTTCGGAGGGAAACAACTCCGACGGCCCACCCTTGAGCTGCTTGAGAAAACCGACCTTGCCGTGGCCGTGCCCGGCGATCAGCAACTTGCCCAGGCGCGCACTGCGGATGCTGTTGCTGGTGATCGCGTTAAAGCGCAGCGTCCAGCCCTGATTGCCGCGTGGCGGTGGCGCAATGGCGGTGTCCGACATGTCGACTTCCGCACTCAGGCCGGTGGCATGCAGCCACGGCAAGCGCACTTCACGCCGAAACAGCGGCAACACTGCAATGCGCGCATTGGCGCGATCGGCATGAAAGACGTAGACGGTACGGTTGGCCTGACCGCGCATGCGCACGTTCCAGGCCATCACCTGCCCGGGGAACACCGTGAGCGCCGGGCCGGTCTGCATGGTGAACTTGTGCGGCTGCCGGTTGGTGGTGGCATCGAACAACGGCGTGTTGAGGAACAGGTTACCGGCAAGCAGATACAGCGCGTACGCCGCTACCGCAATGACCACTGCAATGCGCCACGGCCGGGGCCAGCGCTGAAAGCGATCGCGAAGAGAGGGCATGGGCGCAGGCAAAGACGAGTCTGCGGTCACTATCGCGGTTGCGCTGGCGGCGAGGCGTGAATGCGGCCACGGCCTGCGCGCTGGTTGGAGCGTGGCGTGCATGTCGGGATGCGACCGATTAGCCGCCAGTGGTAAGCCGCGGGTGCGACATGGCGCCAGCCCAGCTGGCTTGCACGCCACCGCTCAGCCTTCCTGCGTGGCTTCGCTTCCGTGCCCTCGCCGCGGTCCTCCGCTGCGGGTCCCCGCCCGCGCTTGCGGCGCGGGACTCCAGGGCACGTGTGCCAGGGATGCGCACAGCAGTGCCTTGTCGCCGTGCAGGAGAGAGGCTCTCGGCACTCACGCCGCTTCGGCAATCCGCCTTGCGCGACGCGTACGCACCGCTGTCGCCAAGCGCTCCAGCACCTGCACCGAGGCGTCCCAATCCAGGCAGCCGTCAGTGATGCTCTGGCCGTAAGTCAGTGCGCAGCCCGGCACCAATTCCTGACGTCCACCGACCAGATGACTCTCCACCATGACGCCGACGATGCGTGTCTCGCCGCCTTCCAGCTGCCTGGCGATGTCGTCGATGACCTTGGGCTGGTTCTCAGGATTCTTGCCGCTGTTGGCGTGGCTGGCGTCGATCATCAGGCGCGCCGGCAAGCCGGATTTAGTGAGCACCTGGCTGGCCGATTCCACATTGGCCGCATCGAAGTTGGGCACCTTGCCGCCACGCAGAATCACGTGGCAATCCGGGTTGCCCGCCGTCGCCGCCACGGCAGTGTGGCCGTCCTTGGTCACCGCAAGGAAATGATGCGGGTGCGAGGCTGCGCCCACCGCGTCCACCGCAATCTTGACGTCGCCACCGGTGCCGTTCTTGAAGCCCACCGGGCACGACAACCCGGAGGCCATTTCGCGATGCACCTGGCTTTCGGTGGTCCGCGCGCCGATCGCGCCCCAGGCCACCAGGTCGGCGATGTACTGCGGCGAGATGATGTCGAGAAATTCCACGCCGGCCGGCAGGCCAAGGTTGTTGATGTCGCGCAGCAGGCCGCGCGCCACCCGCAGGCCCTTGTTGATCTGGAAGCTGCCATCCAGGTCCGGGTCGTTGATCAGGCCCTTCCAGCCGATGGTGGTGCGCGGCTTTTCGAAGTACACCCGCATCACGATCTCCAGCGCGTCGCCGAACTGCTCGCGCAGCGGGCGTAGGCGGTGCGCGTAGTCCATCGCCGCGACCGGGTCGTGGATCGAGCAGGGCCCGATCACCACCGTCAGGCGGTCGTCGCGGCCATGCAGGATCTCGTGCAGCGCGGCACGCGCAGTGGTCACGGTTTCGGAGGCACGCTCGTCGCAGGGCAGCAGCGACAGCAGCTGCGAGGGCGGTGCAAGGGCTTCGATCTTGCGGATACGCAGGTCATCGGTCACAGGCGGCATAACAGTGTCTCGGTGGGCGGTGTTGCATCAGGGATGCCAGGCGAGGCGGCAACAAAAAAGCCGCCAGTGTGCGCTGGCGGCTTTTCGGGAATGCTGCTGAAGTTTCCTTCAGGGTGAGCGCAATCCGTCCTCCGCCAGCGGCATCGGAAAACCGTAGTACCAAAAATAAAACGGGCTGCGGGGTGCGTTCATTGGATGCATTGATAACACGCGCGTTTCGACGCTGCCACTGTTTCATCGGCAACGGAACGTTGCAGCGATGTCATCGGGCAGGAGCATGCCGGCTGCTGTTAGACCCGCGCTGACCGTTTCCGCGCAAATGTATCGCCCCCAAAAGGCTTCATGGACCTGATGACATTGCCGCGATTTGCATTGTCCTGAGATGCATGCGATCGGGTTCGACTCGAACGCTCAGCATGCCGAACAAGCGGCTGATTCGGCTGCGCTCGATGCAGCTGGACACGCTTTTTTTTAACCTCGACTTCGATATCGACCGGGCCAATCTGATGTCGAAACATCACTGCGGACAGAGACGTTTAAACCAGCCCGGCCCTTGTATTTCCGCAAGCGCTCTCTATGCCGTGCACCCTGCGAGTATCGTTTCATGACTCAGCGCTCAGGCGCCCTAAAAATCGCTTAAATTTCATATAAATCAGCCACATGGGAATCATCCCTGGGCAAAAAATCGTTTCATATATTGTTTCAGCAAGCATGTCTGCATGTATCGCCCCCACCTCCACACTGCACCACACGCCACGGCGCTAATCCGTGACGTGCGATGCGGCCGCCAAGTTCAATCAGAACGTAAACACATACTCTGCCGCCACTTCGCGGCCGATCGGGTTGAACAAGGTGGTGTTGTAGAAGCCGTAGCCGTAGAAGCGCTCCTTGTTCTCGTAACCCACTTCGTTGAACACGTTGTTGACGTAGAAGTTGACCTTGGCGTGGTCGGTGATCTTGTAGCCGGTGCTGAGGTTCCAGTAGATCGCCGGGCCCACGCGGCCAAAGTAGCGCTTGCTGGTTTCGCCAAGATGCACGTTGGCGGTGTCGGTCACCAGGCATTGGTCCGACGCGCTGGGCTGGTAGCCATCGTCGAAGCGCGCGCAGGTGCCCCAGTTGACCGCGCGCATCGAGCCGAGCCGGCGGAAGTACACCGTCCAGTCCCAGGCGCCGCCGTTGTCCCAATGCACGCTGCCGCGCACGCGGCTGCGCACGCGTTCGTCGCGGCGGTTTTCGTCGCTGTCGGTGCGGTAGATCTGCTCGCGATAGGCGAGCAGGTTGTTGTAGTCCAGCGACAACTGGAAGTTGCCCCAGCCGGCGGTGGCAAGGCGATATTTCAGCGCAGCGTCGATGCCGGAGGTTTCCATCTGCGCCAGGTTGATCGGGCCGCGCTCGATGCTGGCGATGGTGCCATCGGCATTGCGCAGCACCCGCGAGGTGATGGTGTCGCAATAGCCCGCACCGCCGGGATTGTTCCAGGCACCGCCGCTGACGGTGGTGCCGGTGCGGCAGCCGGCTTCGGCGGACAGGATCTCGTCGCGGTCCAGATCCTTGATCATTTCCTCCAGCTGGATGCGGTAGTAATCCACACTCAGCGACAGCCCTTGCGCGATGTCCCACACCACCCCGCCGGTGAACGAGCGGCCGGTTTCCGAGCGTAGATCCGGGGTGCCGCGCCGATTCACATCTACGGTGTAGTAGATGTTGTTGTTCTCGTCGTTGCAGCCGCCGGTGACGGACGCGCCGCTGGCAATGCAGCGGTACTGATCGATCACGGTCTGGTTGGTGGAGCTGGGTTCGCCGAGCACGTAATGCATGTCCGGCGCGCGGAAGCTGGTGGCCAGCGTGCTGCGCAACAACAGGCTCTCGACCGGGCGCCATTCCAGCCCGGCGCTCCAGGTGGTATCGCTTTGCGTGCCGACATCGGTGGCGATGGCGGCCGACGAGCGATAGTTGCCATAGCGGTCGTAGCGACCGGCCACATTCGCGCTCAACGTGGACAGCAACGGGATCTGGAATTCCAGGCCGGCCGAGCTGCGCACGCGTTCGCCGCCGCCGCTATCGACCACGTCCACCGGGTAGCACGCGTTGGCGCACGGGTCCGGCGACAGTTGATAGCCCTGCTTGGCCACTTCGGCCACGGTGGCGAAGCGGATCGGTCCGGCCCAGCCCTGCACCAGATCGCCACTGAGGCTGAAACTGGCCTGATTCACCCACGAATACGCGGCGTTGTGCGATTTGGCGACCAGGTCGTCGTATTGGTTCGACGACAGCGGCGCATACAGGCGCGCTTCGTTGATCGCGTAGATCGGGTTGCCATCGGCGCCGGTGCCAAGCGGGCTGCCGAGGAAATAAGCGGTGGCACGCGCGGTATCCACGGTGCGGATGTATTCGTCCACGGTGTAGCGCGAGCGGCCCACGCTCAACTCCCAATCGAAGCGGTCGGCCCAGACCCCGCGCAAGCCGGCGCTCAGATCCCAGGACTGTTCCTTGTTGTAGTTGGCCAGCCGGTCCCAGCCGCCGGCTTCGCGCCGGGTGAGCTGACGGATCAGGTTCAACGAGCGCCCGGTGGCCGCGTCCTGGAACGGGCCCAGATACGCGTACGGCGGGTCGTAGGTCCAGCGCCCGATGCTGCGGTTGGCCGACAGCGTGGCCCAGGCTTCGGTGTGTTCGCCGAACTTCCAGGTGCCGTAGAGATAGGCCGAATAATCCTCGCTGCCGGTGACCAGGCCCCAGTCGCCGTAATCGCGCGCCACGCCGCAGTAATTGCCGGCGTTGGTCAGCGCGCCGCTGTTCTGGTCGTAGCTGAGCCGCTGCGCATCGACGAACTCGCCGCCGAAGCGCGCGCAGGTGCCGGCCGGCGGCGCCAGGCGCTGGTTGGTGTTGGCATCGACCAGGCTCAAACCAGTGAACGGATTGAAGCCGTACAGTCGGTTCTGGCCGGTCCAGTTGGAATAGGACATGTCGTCGGAGTCGTCCATTTTGGGGCGGTCGCGCCCGCTCAACGGATCGCGCCGGGTGGCCTGCAGTGCGTAGGTCAGGCTCCAGTTCTCGCCGGTGCGCCCACCTGCCCACGACACGTCGAAGCTGTCGCGCCCACCTTCAGTGGCGGTGCCGCCACGCAGCCGCACCTGGTCGCCCTGGTAGTCGCGCTTGAGGATCACGTTGACCACGCCGGCCACCGCGTCCGAGCCGTAGATCGCCGAGGCGCCGCCGGTGAGGATCTCGATGCGCTCCACCGCCGCGGACGGGATATTGCTGTAGTTGGAGAAGTTGCTTTCGCCGCCGTACGGCAGCGGGTAATCGGCCACGCGGTGGCCGTTGACCAGCAGCAGGGTACGGCCCGGCCCGAGGTCGCGCAGATTGATCGGCGAGGCGTTGGGTGTGTGCGAGCCCCATTGCGTATCGGCTTCCACCGAGCCCTGCTGATTCATGCTGTTGAGCACGTCGTAGACGGTGGCAAACCCTTCCTGCTGGATCTGCTGCGCGGAGATGGTGACCACCGGCTGCGCGCCTTCGACCTGTGCGCGCTTGATACGCGAGCCGGTGACGCTGACCGCATCCAGGGTGGAGGTGGCGCGTGGCGACTCCGGCTCGGTTTGCTGGGCAACGGCCGACGGCGCGGCGGCAGCGGCGGCGGTCAGGACAAGGGACAAGGAAATCGACAAGGCAAGGCGATGACTGCGGCAGTTCATAAGATCCCCGGGAGAAGCCGGCCATGGCCGGCGTGGCAATGCGCTGCAACGACGCCCGCCAGCGATGCACTGCATCGCTGCCCCTTGTCCGGCGGCCCCCTACCGCGCGGCGCAAGCGCCTGCCCTGCGACGCTATGACCGCTATGACATCGGTGTCAAGGGGCTGTCATGCAACTGTGCGCCGGATGACGGCCTTGCAGGCGCGACAGTGCCGACACGCTTGGGTCCGTCAGGTGCCCGAAGCCCGCGCGCCATTGCGGCAGGCCACGCGTCGCAGGCGTGTTCCGCCGCCCCGCGCACAAAAAAACCCCGCCTTTCGGCGGGGTCCTTTTTTGAGGCAACAACCGATGGGGCTGGATCAGAAATCCATGCCGCCCATGCCGCCCATGCCACCGCCGCCGCCGGGCATCGCCGGCTCGTCCTTCTTCGGCGCATCGGCCACCATGGCTTCGGTGGTGATCATCAGGCCGGCGATCGAGGCTGCGTTCTGCAGCGCCGAACGGGTGACCTTGGTCGGGTCCAGGATGCCGAACTCGACCATGTCGCCGAACTCGCCGTTGGCGGCGTTGTAGCCGTAGTTGCCGGTGCCTTCCTTGACCTTGTTCAGGATCACGGACGGCTCTTCGCCGGCATTGGCCACGATTTCGCGCAGCGGGGCTTCCATCGCGCGCAGGGCGATCTGGATGCCGTGGGTCTGGTCTTCGTTGGCACCGGTCAGGTTACCGACGGCCACCAGCGCACGCACCAGGGCCACACCGCCGCCCGGGACCACACCTTCTTCGACGGCTGCACGGGTGGCGTGCAGGGCGTCTTCGACGCGGGCCTTCTTTTCCTTCATTTCGATTTCGGTCGAAGCGCCGACCTTGATCACGGCAACGCCGCCGGCCAGCTTGGCCACGCGTTCCTGCAGCTTCTCACGGTCGTAATCGGACGAGGTGTCCTCGATCTGGGTCTTGATCTGGCCAACGCGGGCTTCGATCGCGGCCGAGTCGCCGGCGCCGTCGATGATGGTGGTGTTCTCCTTGGAGACCTGCACCTTCTTCGCGCGGCCCAGGTCCTTGATCGTGGCCTTCTCCAGCGCCAGGCCCACTTCCTCGGAGATCACGGTGCCGCCGGTCAGCACGGCCATGTCTTCCAGCATCGCCTTGCGACGGTCGCCGAAGCCCGGTGCCTTGACGGCCACGACCTTGACGATGCCGCGGATGGTGTTGACCACCAGCGTCGCCAGCGCTTCGCCTTCGACTTCTTCAGCGACGATCAGCAACGGCTTGCCGGCCTTGGCCACGCCTTCCAGCACGGGCAGCAGGTCGCGCACGTTGGAGATCTTCTTGTCGTGCAGCAGGATGAACGGGTCGTCCAGATCGGCCGACTGGCTCTGCTGGTTGTTGATGAAGTACGGGGAGAGGTAGCCGCGATCGAACTGCATGCCCTCGACCACGTCCAGCTCGTTTTCCAGGCCCGAGCCTTCTTCGACGGTGATCACGCCTTCCTTGCCGACCTTCTGCATCGCTTCGGCAATGATGTTGCCGATCGATTCGTCCGAGTTGGCCGAGATCGTGCCGACCTGGGCGATCGCCTTGTCGTCGGTGGTGGGCTTGGAGATGTTCTTCAGCTCGATGACGGCGGCCTTGACGGCCTGGTCGATACCGCGCTTCAGATCCATCGGGTTCATGCCGGCGGCCACGGCCTTGGCGCCTTCGCGGATCAGGGCCTGGGCCAGCACGGTGGCGGTGGTGGTGCCGTCGCCGGCGTTGTCGTTGGTGCGCGACGCGACTTCCTTCACCATCTGCGCGCCCATGTTCTCGAACTTGTCAGCCAGTTCGATTTCCTTGGCGACGGAGACGCCGTCCTTGGTGATGGTCGGCGCGCCGAAGCTCTTCTCGAGCACGACGTTGCGGCCCTTCGGGCCCAGGGTTGCCTTGACGGCATTGGCGAGAACGTTGACGCCACGAACCATGCGGGTACGTGCGTCTTCACCGAAACGAATGTCTTTAGCAGCCATTTGTATGTAACTCCGGAAATGGGGAATAGGGAATGTGGAATCGGTAGATCAACAGCGTGAATCGGGGCGGGGTGGGATGGCGAAGGGCGTTAGCCGCTTTGCCCATTCCCGATTCCCAACTCCCGATTCCCGGCGCATAGCGCCTGATCAGCCGATGACCGCCAGGATGTCGTCTTCGCGCAGCACCTTGTACTCGACGCCTTCGGACTTGTAGCTGCTGCCGGCGTACTGGCCGTAGATGACCTTGTCGCCAACCTTGACCACCGGCGCGCGCAGGCTGCCGTTGTCCAGGGGCTTGCCGGCGCCGATGGCGACGACTTCACCCTTGGTGGACTTTTCCTTGGCGGAGTCCGGGATCACGATGCCGCCGGCGGAAACTTCGTCGGCTTCGATCGGCTTGACTACAACGCGGTCGTGAAGCGGCTTGATGCTCATAGAGAAAGACCCTCTTAAGTGTTTGATTGGTCTGGAAATTATCGGCGATGTTAGCACTCGTATGTGACGACTGCCAGCACAGCGCGCGGAAAAAACCCGACAGAGCGGGTGCGGGCCAGAGATTGTGCTGCGTGGGCCGCTTTCAAGGGCTGGCGATAAAACTTTTTCGCCGGTCAGCCCGAGCCGGCAGCGACGGGCAGCGACACAATCCTGCGCAGCGCCCGTCGGCACAGGCGCGCATCGCGCGCTCCGAACCGACATGGCGGCGCGGTGCATTGCGCACCGGGCCAACAGCCTGCACACGCCCGGCCGTGCGCGCAGCCGTGCGTGTCGGTTGACCTAAAAGTGGAACCAGGTTCCATCGATTGTCATGCACAGGCTCTAGAGTCGGGACCGCACTACCCCGATCACAAGGAGCTGTCGATGAGGTTGCTGGCCCACGTTCTTCCGCTGACCTGCGCCATCGCGCTGGTCGTCCCCACCGCCCACGCGGCGGTCTTCATCAACGAACTGCACTACGACGACGCGGGCGCCTCCGGCGACAGCGGCGAAGCGGTGGAAGTGGTGGCCACTGCCGGCGAATCGCTGAGCGGCTACCGCATTTATCTCTACAACGGCAGCACGCCGGGCGCGGCCACGGTCTATGCCAACACGGCGGTGCCGGCCGGCAGCCTGGTCAGCTGCGGCAGCCAGGCGCGCGTGGCCACGGTCAGCTACGCCAGCAACGGCGTGCAGAACGGGCCCAACGACGGTGTGGCGCTGGTGGACCCGAGCGGGCAGCTGGTGCAGTTCCTCAGCTACGAAGGCAGCATCACCGGCAGCGGCGGCCCGGCCGCCGGCGTCACCAGCCAGAACCTGCCGGTCAGCGAGAGCAACAACAGCGCGGTCGGCAGTTCGCTGCAATTGACCGGCACCGGCAGCAGCGCGGCCAACTTCAGCTGGGCCGGCTCGTCGGCGCAGACGTTTGGCGCCTGCAATCGCGGCCAGACCTTCAATGGCAGCGGCGGTGGCGGCGAAACCGGCGCGGCACCGTCGATCACCAGCACCACCCCGACCCAGGGCGCAACCGGCTTTCCGGCTGCGGGCGATCTGGCAGTGGACTTCAGCGAGTCGGTGACGCTGAGCAGTGGCGCCTTCGCGCTGAGTTGCGCCAGCTCCGGCAGCGTGCCGCTGAGCTATCCCACCAGCGGCACCCGCTTCAGCCTGTCCACCAACACCGCCCTGGTCGGTGGCGAGCGTTGCAGCCTGGCCATCACTGCCAGCGCCATCCGCGATGCCAGCGGGCTGAGCCCGGCCGCCAACCAGGCCATCGCCTTCACCGTGGCCACGGCCAGCGGCGGCGGCACCGGCTACTACTCGCGGGTCAATACCGCCAATGCCGGCCAGTTGCGCTGCTCGCTGCATACGGTCATCAAGGGCCACACCGTGTATCCGTACAGCGGCTCGGGCACCAGCACCTGGACCATCCTGGAGATGGCCGACGAGGATCCCAACAACAGCGGCCGGATCCTGGACGCCTACCGCAACCGCAGCTACGCCAAGGGCAGCGACCGGGCCGGCACCGGCAGCGGGCTCACCTATAACCGCGAGCACACCTGGCCCAACTCGCTGGGCTTCGGCAGCGCCAGCGGCGACAAGGGCCTGCCGTACGCGCCCTACACCGATACCCACATGCTGTATCTGACCGACACCGCCTTCAACGCCGACCGTGGCAACAAGCCCTACGCCACCTGCACCAGCGGCTGCGGCGAGCGCGCGACCGAGGTCAACGACGGCAGTGGCGGCGGCAGCGGGCGTTACCCGGGCAATTCCAACTGGGTGCTCACGCCCGACGGCAATGGCGGCACCTTCGAGGTGTGGGGCAAGCGCAAGGGCGACATGGCGCGCGCGGTGATGTACATGGCCATCCGCTATGAAGGCGGCGCCGATGCCGCGACCGGCCAGTCCGAGCCAGACCTGGAGCTCACCGACGACCGCAGCAAGATCGTCAAGACCTCCGCCTCGCCGGCCTACATGGGCCTGCTGTCCACGCTGCTGGCCTGGCACCAGGCAGACCCGCCGGACGACGCCGAGCGCGCCCGCAACGAGGTGATCTTCAGCTTCCAGGGCAACCGCAACCCGTTCGTCGACCACCCCGAATGGGCCACCTCCGGGCTGTTCACCTCGGCCAAGCCGGCCAGCTGCCAGTTGGCCAACTGAGCTCACCCGGCCCGGCGCGTGCTGCGTCGGGCCGGAGGATGTGGCCGCTGCCGCTGGCCTGAGCGACGATCACACCCGCGTCCTGGTCGCGCAACGCCTGCGGCCATTGCGCAACGTCTGCCCTCCCGCGCATGCAGCCTCGCGCCTGCAGCGTTGTCACCGCTCGCGCACCTTGCACGCCCGCGCGCAGGGCCGCCCGAGCATCGGCATCTGCGTTGCGCTACTCCGACGTCGGTGTCCCAGCTGCGGCGACGGCGGGACGACCGCCGGGCGAAGTCAACGCCCTATTCCGGAATGCCGGCTCGATCCTGCGCGAGCAGGGGGATTACACTGCCGCGCTACGATGAGTACCCCGCCCCTCCATGTGTTGTTCAGCACCTGTCCGGATGCCGACAGTGCCGATCGCATCGCGCACGCCCTGCTCGACGCGCGGCTGGCCGCCTGCGTCACCCAGCTGCCCGGCGCGCAGTCGCTGTACCGCTGGAACGGCGCGATCACGCGCAGCCAGGAAGTCCTGCTGCTGATCAAGACCTGGGAAGATCGCCTGCCCGACGCCATCGCGCGGCTGCAGGCCCTGCATCCGTATGAACTGCCGGAGGCCGTCGCTGTCCAAGCCAGCGCCGGGCTGCCGGCCTATCTCGATTGGGTCCGGGCCGAAACCCGCAAGGAATCCTGACGTCCATGAAGTCTCTGTCCCGCTGGATCGCCCGCTGCGCACTGCTGGCCGCACCGTTATTCGTCGCTGCGCCGACGCTGGTGGCACCGCTGCCGGCGCGCGCCGCAGTCACCGAAGCCGACCTGCTGCCGGTGGATCAGGCCTTTACGCTGAGCGCCACTGCCGCCAGCCGCGACAGCATCGCGCTGCGCTGGAAGATCGCGCCGGGCTATTACCTGTATCGCCACCGCATCAGCGTCAAATCCGGGCAGGGGTTTACCGCCGGCGAACTCACGTTGCCGGAAGGCGAGAGCAAGCGCGACGAGTTCTTCGGCCAGGTGCAGACCTACCGCCAGCAACTGCAGGCCACGCTGGCCGGCAAGGCCGAGCCGGGGGTGCAGACCGCCGTGCTGCAGGTGCAATACCAGGGCTGCGCCGATGCCGGCGTATGCTACCCGCCGCAACGCCGCGAACTGCGCGTCACCCTGCCCACCGCCGCGTCCCCCTCAGCGCAACGCGAGAACCTGGGCGCGCTGGTGCCACGCGCACCGGCAGGCCCGCGCCTGTTCGGCAGCGCCGGCCAGGGCACTGGCGTGGACGCGCTGCCGTTGCCCGCCGAGCAGGCATTCACCTTCGAAGCCATCGTCGGCGATGGCAACAGCCTGCTGCTGCGCTTCACTCCCGCCCCCGGTTATTACATCTACCGCGACCGCACCTCGCTGGCGCTGGAAGGCGCCAGCGGCGTACGCACCGGGCTGCCGCGCTGGCCGCAAGGCAAAGCGCACCGCGACGAACACTTCGGCGATGTGGTGGTGTATTTCGACCAGGCCGAAGTCACCTTGCCGCTGCTGCGCGAGCGCCCCGATCCGGCACGCGTCACGCTGGTGGCCACCTTCCAGGGCTGCCAGACCGACGGCATCTGCTACCCGCCGATGACCCGCCGCGTGGCACTGGAATTGCCGGCCGGCACGGTGTCGCCGCAGAACCAGGCGCAGGCCGCACCGCTGATGATCTCGCCGCTGGCAGCTGGACAGGCGCCGGTCGAACCCGCGCCTGCGCCAACGCCCGCCGCCGGCACCAGTCCCGCCGCAGACGCCTCGGCCGAGAACCCGCAACGCACCCAGCCACCGCAGACCGAACAGGGCCTGCTGGCGATGCTGGTGCTGGCGATGCTCGGCGGACTGGTGTTGAACCTGATGCCCTGCGTGTTGCCGATCCTGTCGCTGAAAGTGCTGGGCCTGGCGCACAGCGGCGAAAGCCGCAGCCACGCGCGCAGCCACGCGATCTGGTATTCGCTCGGCGTGCTGGTGTCGTTTGCGGCGGTCGGCGGGCTGGTGATCGGCTTGCGCGCCGCCGGCCAGGCCGCCGGCTGGGGGTTCCAGCTGCAGCAGCCGTGGTTCGTCGCCGCGCTGGCATACCTGATGTTCGCGGTGGGCCTGAGCCTGTCGGGTGTGTTTACGCTGGGCAGCAATCTGGGCGGCATCGGCCAGTCGCTGGCCGCGCGCAATGGTCCGCTGGGCGATTTCTTCACCGGCGTGCTGGCCTGCGTGGTGGCCAGCCCCTGCATCGCCCCGTTCATGGGCACCGCACTGGCGTATGCGTTCACTGCGCCTGCGCTGCTGGCCATGCTGGTGTTCCTGGCGCTGGGCCTGGGCCTGGCGCTGCCGTTCCTGCTGATCGGTTTCATTCCCTCGCTGGCGCGGCGCCTGCCCACGCCCGGCGCGTGGATGGAAACGCTCAAGCAGGTACTGGCGTTCCCGATGTATCTCACCGCGATCTGGCTGCTGTGGGTGCTGGGCAAGCAGCGCGGCGTGGATGCGCTGGCCGTGATGCTGGTCGGCACCACCCTGCTCGCCTTGGGCCTGTGGTGCTTCGAGCGCAGCCGCTGGAACAGCCACCGCCTGGGCATGAGCCTGGCTGCGGTGATGCTGGTACTGGCCCTGGTGCCGGTGGTTGCGGTTACCCGCCTGCGCCTGCCGGCGGCTGTCGCCACCGAAGGCGCGGCCACGTTCTCGCCGCAACTGCTGGATCGCCTGCGCGCCGACAATCGCGTGGTGTTCGTCAACATGACCGCCGACTGGTGCGTGACCTGCAAGGCCAACGAACGCAACGTGCTTGGCGGCGCCGAGTTCCGCGACGCGCTGCGCCGCGTCGATGCGGTCTACATGAAAGGCGACTGGACCAATGTCGACCCGGCCATCAGCACCTTCCTCGACCAGCACCAGGCGGTCGGCGTGCCGCTCTATGTGGTCTACGGCCCAGGCGCACCGCCGGCGATCCTGCCCACGGTGCTGACCAATGCGATTACCGAGGATGCGTTGCTGCGGGCGGCGCGGTGAGCCGGGTTTCGAGATGCGGGCAAGGATGTGGTGCTCTACGACAGCATCGAGAGCGGCACACCAACCCGGGCAACGACACCCAGGCTACGCATGGCGCTGCACTGATTTAGATTGTTTCCGTGGCGGCGTTGCCGCTGCGGAGCGCAAGCTGATCCGGCGACCGACGGCGAGCATCCGCTTGCGGTTTGTGGTCCCGGCAGACACGCCAGCGGCGACCGGCGGCATCGCTGGCGGCGGGACTTGCGACACTCCACCTCACCCACTGCCCCAGCATGCCGCCCGGGCCGTCGTTGATCGCGCGAGGTGGCGCGATCAACGACGCGAACGACGAACTGCTGGCAGCGGCACAGAACCCTGACACGTAGCAGTGGAGGATGCAGGCATCCGGACCGGCAACGCTGCCGGCCTGGCCGTTCGCCCAGTGGCCGCGCCCCAGCGCATCGCGTCTGACTCCATGACGATGCGCAGCCGCGTCACGCACGGCAGGCGAAGGACCTTCGCAACCGGACCTGTTCTGCCCCGATGCCCACCAGCACTCGCACCGGTCGCAACCACCGGGCATTTTCAATCGCTCGTTTAAAACACGCATAACTTCGCCTATCTGGACAGCATCGGCCACATCGCGCAGACTTCTGGCCTTTCCGCTCTGCTGGATGTCATGGCCCACCTGCTGCTGCTGCATGGCCCCAACCTCAATCTGCTCGGTACCCGCGAGCCGGAGGTCTACGGACGCACCACGCTGGCGCAGATCGATGCGGCCCTGGTCGACCGCGCGCAGGCGGCCGGGCATACGCTCGCCTGCCTGCAATCCAATGCCGAGCATGTGCTGGTGGAGCGCATCCATGCCGCACGCGAGGACGGTACGGTCTACATCCTGATCAACCCGGCCGCCTTCACCCACACCTCGGTGGCGCTGCGCGACGCGCTGCTCGGCGTGGGTCTGCCGTTCGTGGAAATCCACCTGTCCAATCCGCATGCGCGCGAGCCGTTCCGGCACCACAGCTATCTCAGCGACAAGGCCGACGGCGTGATCAGCGGCTTTGGCGCAGACAGCTACCGGCTGGCGCTGGAAGCGGTGATCGCGCGACTGGAGCGCGATGCATGAGAGCTGCAGCACCGACACCGGCGCCCACGCCGGGCGTCTGACCCCATCCCGCCGGTGCCCACCGGCACTCCCCACCGATTCACCTTATGAGGCCCGTATGGATCTCCGCAAAATCAAGAAACTGATCGACCTGCTCGAAGAGTCCAATCTCGCCGAAATCGAGATCAAGGAAGGCGAAGAAAGCGTGCGTCTGGCGCGCGTGCCCAAGGGCACGGCCATGATGAGCGCTCCCATGCAGCAGTACGCGCCGGCCCCCGTCGCGCAGGCACCGGCCGCCGCCACCATGCCGATGCAGTCGCCCACCGAGGCCTCCACCGGCGGTGCCAAGCAGGCCGCTGCGTTGCCGGAAGGCCATGTGCTGCGCGCGCCGATGGTCGGCACGTTCTACACCTCGCCTTCGCCGGACAAGCCGGCCTTCGTCACCGTCGGCCAGCAGGTCAAGGCCGGCGACACCCTGGCCATCATCGAGGCGATGAAGATGTTCAACCCGATCGAAGCCGACATCTCCGGCACCGTCGTGGCCATCCTCGGCGAAACCGGCCAGCCGGTGGAATTCGATCAGCCGTTGTTTGTGATTGGCTGAGTTGCAGGGAATCGGGAGTGGAGAATCGGGAATCGGCACAGCGGCCTCACGAACGTCTGGACGCATGGCGTGATTCCATGGAGCTCGTCGAAATGATCTACCGGCTGACCGAGGTATTTCCCGAACAGGAGCGTTACGGCCTGACTGCGCAGTTGCGCCGCGCAGCCGTCAGCATCCCGTCGAACATGGCCGAAGGTGCGGCGCGACGCTCCACTCCCGATTACTCCCGCTTCCTATCCATCGCACGTGGATCGCTTTCAGAACTGGACACGCAAGTCCAGATCGCCGCCCGACTGGGTTACAGCCGCAGTGAAGATGACCAGATCGTTCGCCGTCAGGTCGACCTGGTGTTCGCCAAGCTCACTGCACTGATGAACGCCCTACGCAGACGTGGAGCCGCATGATGCCCGCATCTACCCATTCCCCATTCTCGACTCCCTATTCCCATGCTCGATAAAGTCGTCATCGCCAACCGAGGTGAAATCGCGCTGCGCATCCTGCGCGCGTGCCACACGCTCGGCATCCGCACGGTCGCGGTGCATTCCACGGTCGACCGTAACCTCAAGCACGTGGCCATGGCCGATGAGTCGGTGTGCATCGGCCCGGCCGCCTCCAGCGACAGTTACCTCAACATCCCGGCGTTGATCGCCGCGGCCGAGGTGACCGATGCGCAGGCCATCCATCCCGGCTACGGCTTCCTGTCGGAAAACGCCGACTTCGCCGAGCGCGTGGAAGAATCCGGCTTCATCTTCATTGGTCCCAAGGCCGACACCATTCGCCTGATGGGCGACAAGGTCGAGGCGATCCGCGCGATGAAGGCCGCCGGCGTGCCGTGCGTGCCCGGCTCGGGTGGCCCATTGGGCGACGACATCGTCGCCAACACCAAGGTGGCGCGCGAAATCGGCTACCCGGTCATCATCAAGGCCGCCGGCGGCGGCGGTGGACGCGGCATGCGCGTGGTGCATTCGGAGGCGGCGTTGAAGGCTGCGATCGAAACCACCAAGTCCGAAGCCAAGGCCGCTTTCAGCAACGATCAGGTCTACATGGAGAAGTTCCTGGAAAATCCGCGTCACGTGGAAATCCAGGTGCTCGCCGATGGCCAGGGCGGTGCGATCCATCTGGGCGAACGCGATTGCTCGATGCAGCGCCGCCACCAGAAGGTGGTGGAAGAAGCGCCGGCACCGGGCATCACCGAAGAACTGCGCGCCGAGATCGGCAAGGTGTGCGTGGATGCCTGCATCCGCATCGGCTATCGCGGCGCGGGCACCTTCGAATTCCTGTTCGAAGGCGGGCGCTTCTACTTCATCGAAATGAACACGCGTATCCAGGTGGAGCACCCGGTGACCGAGCGCATCACCGGCATCGACCTGGTGTGCGAGCAGCTGCGCATCGCCGCCGGCCACAAGCTCAGCATCAAGCAGAGCGACATCGTGCTGCGCGGACATGCGATCGAGTGCCGCATCAACGCCGAAGACCCGGAAACCTTCATGCCCAACCCGGGCCTGATCACTGCCTTCCATCCGCCCGGTGGCCCGGGTGTGCGGGTGGATACGCACATCTATGCCGGCTACAAGGTGCCGCCGAACTACGACTCGATGATCGGCAAGTTGATCGTGCACGGCCCCGACCGCGAGACCGCGATCGCGCGCATGCGCGTGGCGCTGAGCGAGATGGTGGTGGACGGCATCAAGACCAACATCCCGCTGCAGCAGCGCATCATGCGCGACAAGGGCTTCCAGGCCGGTGGGCAGAACATCCACTATCTGGAAAAGCGCCTGGCCGAGCGCAAGAACAAGTCGATCGCGCTGGTCTGATCGCAAGCCGCAAGTCACGAAAAAGCCCGGGAAACCGGGCTTTTTTTATGCCCTTGAAACGCTAACCCGATTGCGCCGTGTTTCATGTGACCGTGTGTTCCCGCGCGCGGATAGGCAGGCATGCACGCGACAGCGACGCGCACGATCCACCGCCCCATGTTCGTCACCGCAAGACGGGGTTCTCCCTCCCGTCTGCGAGACGGCCGACGGCGCGCGGCATGCCAACAACGTATCGGTCATGGCAACTGGCCGCCAACGGCAGGCGCGGATCGTTGCCGGCCACCACGCGGGATAGCGGCAGCGGCAGCAACAGATGCACCGTTGCCGCCAGGTTCGCCAGCGACACCTGGCGACATGAGCGCTGACCCTCCTGGCAGCATGCCCTGGTGGTTCGGCGTGCATGATGCCCCTGCCAGTGGTACCGCATCGACGAAAACCGGCAATGCGCGGACGCACGGCGCAGGATGACCTGCGAGGGTCGCATCGACGTTCGCGCCAGGCGCTGGAGGTGGCCGCCCGGCATTCCCCACTGGCACGCGCAGCGCAAGAAAGCCCCGGCCCAGCAGTCCGCCTGCGCGAATGGTCTACGATGCACGCTTTCGAATTGCCTAGCCGCCACGATGCCGTTTCTTGAACTGACCCTGCCCTGCTCCGATGCCACCCAGCCCCGTTTCCAGAATGCGCTGGACGATGTGGGCGCATTGGCGGTGACCCTGCTCGACGCCGATGCCGATACCAGCAACGAGCGCGCCATCCTCGAACCCGGCGTGGGCGAAACGCCGCTGTGGAACACGCTGGTGCTGACCGCGCTGTTCGATGGCGACAGCGATGCGCTGGTGTTGCTGGCCGCGCTGGAAGCGTTCGATCCCGGGCTGGACTGGAGCCAGGTGGCGTTTCGCAGCGTGCAGGACGACGACTGGGAACGCGCCTGGATGGATCAGTTCAAACCGATGCAATTCGGCACGCGCACCTTCATCGTGCCGTGGAATCACGACCTGCCCGAGGCTGCGCAGGCGCCCGACGCGGCGGTGGTGCGGCTGGATCCAGGCCTGGCGTTCGGTTCGGGGACGCATCCGACCACCGCGCTGTGCCTGCGCTGGCTGGACGGCCTGGCTGGCAACGGCCAGCTGCAGGGCCGCAGCGTGCTCGATTTCGGGTGCGGCTCCGGCATTCTCGCGGTCGCCGCGTTGAAGCTGGGCGCGACCAGTGCAGTGGGCGTGGACAACGACCCGCAGGCGCTGCTGGCCACCGCCGACAATGCCGCGCGCAATGCGGTGGAGACGCAACTGACCGTGCATCTGCCGCAGGACGAGCCGGTGCAGACCTACCCGGTGGTGGTGGCCAACATCCTGGCCTCGGCGCTGGATGCGCTGGCCGACACCCTGGCCGCCCGCGTGGCGCCGGGCGGGCGGATTGCGCTGTCTGGCATCCTGCACGGCCAGGAGGACGCGTTGCTGCAGCGCTACGCGCCGTGGTTTGAGCAACTGCGCTGCGAACGCGACGAAGACTGGATGCGCATCGACGGCGTGCGCCGCGCCTGACTCGCTGCACCCTCAGCGCGCCGGCCGGCCGGCGCGGATCTGCGCGGTGGTCAACGCATCGGCCGCGCTGATCGCCCGCAAGCGGGTGACCGCCTGCCAGCCGTCGCGCTGCAGGGCCGCGTTGCGCCAGCGCCCGGCGTGTCTGGCGGCATAGACGCGTAACGCCAGCTCGGCCAGCAGCAGCGCCGCCCAGGCGGTGGACGCCCACCCCTGCGTGCCGGCCAGCGTCACGCCGCCGGCCAGGCCCAACAACAGCATGCCCGAAGCCAGCAGCCGCCAGTGCCGGTAACGCAGCGCCCAACTCCGCGGCGCCAGTCCAGCTGACCAGTGCATGCCCTCACGCACCGCCATCCAGTCCGCATTGCGCCGCCAGACCAGGTAGCGCGCCGCGCCGTGGAAGCGACTGACGCCCGGGTCCAATGGCGAATGCGCAGGCCACGGGGCGGTGGGTGGAGCCCCTGGTGCCGCGGGATCGGAGTGCGCGGCACGGGATTTGGAAGTGGCTGGCTCGACCATGAACATCCTCCTTGAGTTCGTTGTGATGCTGTCGTCATTGACGGCAGGACAGTATCGCAAACATAGAGCGATATGAAAGTAATACGAACTATGAAGCAGGGCTTCTAGAGCTATATCTCCCGGCCCGTCCCCCCACCATTGGTGCCGTGTGAGCAAGCTGTACGAGCGAATACGCGAAGCCCGCAGCCTCACCAAGCTCACGCAGGAAGCGCTGGCCGGGGAGTTGGGGGTGACGCGCAGCGCGGTCGCGCAGTGGGAGATGGCCGAAGGCACCGCGCCGTCGGTGGAGAACCTGATCGGGCTGGCCAAGCGCAGCGGCATGGCCTTCGAATACCTGGCCACGGGCCGAGGTGAGCGCACGTTCGGCCCGCCGGTATCGGCCATCGCCGAAGAACCCGCCCAATATCGCCGCCTGGACGACCAGCAACGCATGCTGCTGTCGCGTTTCGACACGCTGGCACCGCGTCAGCGCAGCGGGTTGCTGGATCTATTGCTGGCGGAGGGGAAGACGCGGCGCAGGCGCTGAATCGGGAATCGGGAATCGGGAATCGGGAATCGGGAATCGGGAATCGGGAATCGGGAATCGACGGCAGCGTGTCTGATTGGTGGGCAATTGCAAACCGGCGTTGAGTGCGTCGTTGGCTGGGGTGTACCGATGCGGTGGCCGATGCATGCGTGCGTGCAGTGTCGGGTGCGGCCGCTGCGCCCCCCGGGTTCGCCCAGCGGCGTGCACGTGGTTGAATAGCGCTCTTCTCGCTGCACGCCTGCCGATGCCAGAGACTCCGCCACCGCGCCGCCCCCTTGCCACGTTCCTGCGTGCGACGCCGGCCGCACCATCGCTGATTCCAACGCCGGTGGTGCCGCCCGTCCACGCGCCGGAACAGCCGCTGCCGGTGCCATCGGCAGACCTGCCACCTGCACCCTCGCAGGAGCCGGCTCCTGCACCGCTGGCGCCGATCATTGCCGCGCCAGCGACGCCTGCGGGCAGGCCGCCACACACCGATGCCGCCACGCCCCGTCGCGATGGCCTGGACGCGTCGGCGGAGATCGATTCCGCTGACGCTTGGCCGTCGCCCGCGCCACCGCGCGCTGCAGCCACGCAGGGCAGCGAACACCCGCGGCCGGCGGCCGCTGCCACGGCGATGCACGCAGCGCCGGCCACCTCGAGCACGCAGCAGCCCGATCACGCCCCGGCTGCCAATGCCGCCCCGGCCGATGGCCTGCCCCCGGACACCGCAGGCAACGCGGGCCCGGCCACAGCGACGGTGGCTCAGCTCACGCCTCCTGCCGCGCGCGGCGTGGATCACGCATCCGACGTCCACGCTGGGGCAGCGTCCGGGATCGCGTCGCAACACGCGTCCGCCAACACCGCAACGGTCGCTGGCGCCGTCGCCGCCTCCAGCGCCTCGACCGCAGCGCACCTTCCGCAACGGCCGCCGGCCGTCGCCGCGCCCGCTTTCGCAAGACGTGGTCTCGGCCGCCCGCGGCTACGTGCCAGCGCAACGCAGTGGGCGGTGTTGTTCGGGCTGCTGGGCGTGCTTGCCGTGCAGATCCTCATTGCCGACCGCGCCCACCTGGCCGCCAACGCACACTGGCGGCCATTGGTCGGTGCGGCCTGCCAGGCATTGCGCTGCACGTTGCCGGCGTGGCGCGAGCCGGCGGCGCTGACCCTGCTCAACCGCGAGGTGCGCCCGTTGCCGGGCGTGCCCGGTGCACTGCAGGTGCAGGCCAGTTTCCGCAACGACGCGCGCTGGGCGCAGGCCTGGCCGTGGCTGCAGCTGTCGCTGTCCGACGCCGATGGGCGGGTGATCGGCACGCGGGTGCTGGCGCCACACGAGTATCTGGGCCAGCCGCCGGCCGCGCAGGACACGCTGGCGCCAGGCCAGGCGGTGCAGGTGGCGTTTTCCGTCCGCGAACCGGCCGCGAGCACCGCTGCCTTCAGTTTCGAGTTCCGTTGAGCCGACGCGACGTGCAACGAATGGCCACATGGGCGTGGCGACCTTTGAGGTCACGCGCTAGACTCACTCCCCCTCGCCGGCCACGCGTCCCGGCTTCGTGACACTGGGAACCTCCTTTGAACGCAGCCCCCTCTCGTCCTGACACCAGTCGTGGCGCCCCGAAGTCGCCTCTGCGCGAACACGTGGCCCAGTCCGTCCGCCGTTATCTGCGCGACCTGGACGGCAGCGATGCGGACGACGTCTACGAAATCGTGTTGCGCGAGATGGAGATCCCGTTGTTCGTCGAAGTGCTCAACCACTGCGAGGGCAACCAGAGCCGCGCGGCGGCGATGCTGGGCATTCACCGGGCGACCTTGCGCAAGAAGCTCAAGGAATATGGGCTGACCTGAGGGCGGGCATCGGAGCCGGGCACTCGCAGGCGCGTTGTCGCGTCGCTGGCAGTCCGGCACGCAGGGCATCTGCCATTCGCCGGGGCCAAGTTTCTGATCGGTTGTGCCTTGCGCATGCCGGGGCACGTCCCGCTGTCGATGCGTGCCCAGCGTGGGCGTGTTGGCTGCACGCGTGATGATGCGCTTCTGGTCGTGCCTGCGTGATGCCACGCGGGCGGGCGCCGTCGCCGCGTTCGCTGCACAGCGTGGTCGAACGCATCCGGTCAGGCCAACTGCCGCATTCGGCAGTTGGCCATCGCAGACCTGGATCAGCGACGCCGATGGCGTGCCTGCGCCGCCCTGCTCAGTGGGGCGATTGCGCGGCGGGCGCATGATCGGCTGCAGACGCCGGCCCGCCGTCATGCTCAAGCACGATCGTATCGAACGGGTCATCGAATTTTTCGACCACGTTCCTGTCGTCATCGACCTGGTAGGCGGTGTCGGCCTCGACCCCTTCCTCGCCGGTCTTGGCGATGATGTTGGTATAGCGCTTGCCGTCCCAGCATCGGAAGATCAATACCGAGTCTTCGCCGCCGGTCAAGGTGGAGCCCAGGCTGCCGATCAACCTGCTGTTGGCTCCGGCGGTCAGGATGCTGTTCTTGCCGGCCGTCAGCTTGCTGCGGTCGCCGGCCATCAGCGTGCAGTCATCGCCTGCGGTGAGCTTGCTGCGGTCTCCGGCAGTGAGGTAGCTGTTGCGGCCGGCCAACAGCTTGCTGCGATCGCCGGCGATCTGGGTGCTGTCGGCACCGGCGATCAACTTGCTGCGATCCCCCGCCGTCTGGATGCTGCCCATGCCGGCGATCAGCGTGCTGCGCGAACCGGCGGTCTGTGAACTCAGTTTGCCGGCGATCAGCATGCTCCGATGTCCGGCGATCTGGGTGCTTTCGTGCCCGGCGATCAACGAACTCCCATAGCTTGCGATCTGATTGCTGCCATAGCCGGCCGTCAGAGAACTGCGCACGCCGCTGGTCAACGTGCTGCCATACCCGGCGATCAGCGAACTGTCTTGGCCGGCGGTCTCGGTACTGCCATAGCCGGCGGTCAACGAGCTGTTGTCCTGTGCGGTCAAGGTGCTGCCGTAGCCGGCCGTCAGCGTGCTGTCGCCACCGGCGGTCTGGCTGCTGCCGTAGCCGGCGATCAGGGTGCTGGAGAACCCGGCGATTTCGGTGCTGCCGTAGCCGGCGGTGAGCGTGCTGTTTTCCAGCGCGGTCAGCGTGCTGCCGTAGCCGGCGGTGAGGGTGCTGTCGTAGCCGGCGGTCTGGGTGCTGCCGTAGCCGGCGATCAAGATGCTTTCATAACCGGCGGTGGAGTTGCTGCCATAGCCGGCGGTCAGAATGCTGCCATGTCCTGCGGTTTGCGTACTGCCGTAGCCGGTGGTGAGCCAGCTGATTTCCTGCGCCGTCTGGGTGCTGCCGTAGCCAGCGGTCAGGGTGCTCTCGTAGCCTGCGGTCTGGGTGCTGCCATAGCCGGCAATCAGCGAACTCTGGAAGCTGGCGGTGGAGGTACTGCCGTAGCCGGTGATCAGCCAGCTGCTGCTCTGCGCGGTCTGGGTGCTGCCGTAACCGGCCGTCAGTGAACTGTCGTAGCCGGCCGTCTGGGTGCTGCCATAGCCGGCGATGAGCGAACTGTCCGGGCCGGCCATCGATGAACTGCCGTAGCCGGCAATGAGCGAACTGCTCTCCTGGGCGGTCTGGGTGCTGCCATAGCCGGTGGTGAGAATGCTCTTGTAACCGGCCGTCTGGGTACTGCCGTAGCCGGCGATCAGCGTACTGTCGTGCCCAGCGGTGGAGGTGCTGCCGTAGCCGGTGGTGAGCATGCTGCGCTCCTGCGCAGTCTGCGTGCTGCCGTAGCCGGCGGTGAGCATGCTTTTGAAACCCGCCGTCTGCGTGCTGCCGTAGCCGGCGATCAGCGAGCTGTCCGAGCCGGCAGTGGAGGAGCTGCCATAACCGGCGGTGAGCATGCTGCCCTCCTGCGCGGTCTGGGTGCTGCCGTAGCCGGTGGTCAGGATGCTCTTGAAGCCCGCCGTCTGCGTGCTGCCGTAGCCGGCGATCAATGAACTGTCCGAGCCAGCGGTGGAGGTGCTGCCGTAACCGGCGGTCAGATCGCTGCCGCTACGGGCGGTCTGCGTGCTGCCATAGCCAGCGGTCAGCGAACTGTCGCCACCGGAGGTCTGCGTGCTGCCGTACCCAGCGATCAAGGTGCTATCGGCACCGGCAGTGGAGGTGCTGCCGTAACCGGCGGTCAGATCGCTGCCCTTGCGCGCGGTCTGGGTACTGCCATAGCCGGCGGTGAGCGAGCTTTCTCCGCCGGAGGTCTGCGTGCTGCCGTAGCCGGCAATCAAGGTGCTGTCGGCACCGGCAGTGGAGGTGCTGCCATAGCCGGTGGTGAGGTCGCTACCGCTACGCGCGGTTTGTGTGCTGCCGTAGCCGGCAGTGAGCGAACTGGCGTTGCCCGAGGTCTGGGTGCTGCCGTAACCGGCAATCAGCGTGCTCTCGCCACCGGCCGTGGAAGTGCTGCCATAGCCGGTGGTGAGGTCGCTGCCGCTACGGGCAGTTTGTGTGCTGCCGTAGCCGGCAGTGAGCGAGCTGTCACCGCCGGAGGTCTGCGTGCTGCCGTAGCCGGCGACCAAGGTGCTGTCGGCACCGGCCGTGGAGGTGCTGCCATAGCCGGTGGTGAGATCGCTGCCGCTGCGGGCAGTTTGCGTGCTGCCGTAGCCGGCAGTGAGCGAGCTGTCGCCGCCGGAGGTCTGCGTGCTGCCGTAGCCGGCGATCAAGGTGCTGTCGGCACCGGCCGTGGAGGTGCTGCCATAGCCGGTGGTGAGATCGCTGCCGCTGCGGGCAGTTTGCGTACTCCCATAACCGGCAGTGAGCGAACTGTCGCCGCCGGAGGTCTGCGTGCTGCCGTAGCCGGCGACCAAGGTGCTGTCGGCGCCGGCCGTGGAGGTGCTGCCATAGCCGGTGGTGAGATCGCTGCCGCTGCGGGCGGTCTGCGTGCTGCCGTAGCCGGCAGTGAGCGAACTGGCGTTGCCCGAGGTCTGCGTGCTGCCGTAGCCGGCGATCAGCGTGCTGTCCCCACCCGCCGTCGAGGTGCTGCCATAGCCGGCAGTCAAATCGCTGCCCTTGCGCGCGGTTTGCGTACTGCCGTAACCGGCAGTCAGCGAGCTCTCGCCACCGGAGGTCTGCGTGCTGCCGTAGCCGGCGATCAAGGTGCTGTCGGCGCCGGCGGTGGAGGTGCTGCCGTAACCGGCAGTCAGATCGCTACCGGTGCGCGCGGTCTGCGTGCTGCCATAGCCGGCGGTCAGCGAGCTGGCATTGCCCGATGTCTGCGTACTGCCGTAGCCGGCGATCAACGAACTGTCGGCACCGGCAGTGCCGGTGCTGCCATACCCAGCCGTCAGGTCACTGCCATCCTGCGCGGTCTGGGTACTCCCGTAGCCGGCGGTGAGCGAGCTTTCGCCGCCGGAGGTCTGCGTACTGCCGTAGCCGGCGATCAAGGTGCTATCGGCGCCGGCGGTGGCGGTGCTGCCATAGCCGGCGGTGAGATCGCTGCCGCCCTGCGCCGTCTGGGTACTGCCGTAGCCGGCAGTCAGCGAACTGTCGCCACCGGAGGTCTGGGTGCTGCCATAGCCTGCGATCAACGAGCTGTCGGCACCGGCGGTTTCGGTACTGCCGTAGCCAGCGGTCAGATCGCTGCCGCTGCGTGCGGTCTGCGTGCTGCCATAGCCGGCGGTCAGCGTGCTTCCGCCACCGGCCGTTTGCGAGCTGCCATAGCCGGCCACGATGGTGCTGTCCGATCCGGCCACACCGGTGCTGCCGTAGCCGGCGATCAACTCGCTGCGATTACCCGCAGTTTCGGTGCTTCCATAGCCTGCGATCAGCTGACTTTGATCGGCACCGGTAAGCGTGCTGCCATAGGTTGCGATCTCGCGCGTGAGCGCCGTGTCCTGCGGATGCGGCGGCATCTGCACGCCGCCAGCGCCGGCCAATGGCGGTTGCTGTGGCTGTGGCTGTGGCTGTGTCGGTGCCACGGAATAACCGCTCTGCTCCACTGCCGGCGCAGTGAACTGCGCCTGTGCTGCCTTGGGAATGAATTGCGCAGCAATGACTGCGGCTACGGGCGGCTCCGGCGGGGGCGGCGGGGGCGGCGCATGCTGCTCGATGCCGGCGGCAATGCACTGCATGGCGCCTGCACGGTTGCCGGCGTAGACCACCTCGGCCCGGGGAAACTTGATCATTCCCTCCTCGCCCAGCCAGATGATGTCGGCGGTGTCCACCATGCACACCACCCAGTGCGCATCGGCGTGCATGTTCAGATGCGCATTGGTGCCCTGCCCCCACAGCAGGCCGGTCAGGCCGTTTTCCTGCTTGATGGTGGGTTGCCAATGCGTGCACTCGACACTGCCTGTGCGTGGCCAGATCAGACCGCAATGATCGGACATATTGTTGGTGCAGGTGCGTAACGCCAAGACTTTTTCACGATTCATAAGAATGATCTCATCTGGATATTCCGGGCAGCGATGCAAGCCGACGCTGGTTGCCGCCGATAACGCGGGCACGGATCATCCAGCCGTCATGGCAAGGCAGATCCACCCGTTGGCAAGGCGAGCGCCGGCACTGCAATGGTGGGTATCAACGAACGCCCCGAGGCGCCCGTGCGCTGCGGTGTCTTGCTTGAATCGCAGGGTCATGGACGGCCGTGACTGCAAGACGCAGCTGGGGTGATGGCAAGGCTGGCTCCTGCGCGACAGCCGTTGCAGCGAATATCGAAGGGACGCCTCGCCGAGAGCGTCATTGACTTTGAACCTGTCGAACAAACAGATCAGCGAGTCCAGATCGTGGATCAGCCGTGCCAGGTCATTGTCGCCACAAGAGAAGCCAGGTGCGCATCACCGAAGAACAACAACGGGCCACGTCCCAGAATGCCGGATTTTTTTGCCGATATGCGACCGGGTCGGAATTCTGTCCTGCGATAATGCTTGCGACATTCGAATCGTTTCGCGCACCCATCGGTTTTCGTGACGCATTGGCGTCGCACATCTTAAATACCGATGCGACGAAACCCCGCACCGGAAAATCCATGCATTAAATGAGAAGTGCGTTAGTTAATGCGTGTGATATATACCCGCCTTCAGAAAGTGCACCGTTTGCACTTTCTCCGTTTTCGCTAAAGGCCCGGAACGGTGACCAGGTTGCGGTGATGCGGGCAGCACGGTGCGGCAAACGGATAGAGCGCGTTACGCATGCAATCGATCGAGCACGCCACCGTGACCTTCACGCATGCGGCCACGGCGTCGATGCCGCGATCGCAGCTGATCGCCGGCACCACCAGTCGGCCCCGGCGCCTATCAGATCCTCGCCGACCGCGTGCCACGGTGCGAATGCGGCGATCGAGCACAACGCCAGCCCGCACCTGGCTGGCCGGCAATCACCTCCACTCCAATGCGCGCACGATCCTGCGCAGCCGCAGCACTGCGGTCACCAATGCGCCGGCGATCAGCACGCACAGTGCGCCCACCAGCATCCACGCCGCAGGCGTTGCGTGGCCCAGCCACTGCACCGGAATGGCCAGCGCGGTGACCAGCGACAACCAGTGCATGCGCTGTACACGCGTCATCGGCCCCTGGCGTGGCTCCGGCGTGCCGCAGGCCAGACCGAGCATGCGCACATACGCGGTGACCACGCAGCACAACGCGGCCGCCCACCCCAGTTGCGCCGCCCACGGCACGCTGGCCTGCAGGCCATAGCCAAGCCCGATGCAGACCACGACATCGGACAGGCGATCCGGCGCATCGTTGTAGACCTCGCCCGCACGCCCGACCAGGCGCGCCTCACGTGCCAGCACGCCATCCATGCGGTTGCACCACAACCGGCCCTGCAAACCGAACAAGGCCAGCAACAACGGCGCCGCGCCCTCGCGCGCCGCGTGGCTCAAGGCGATGTAGAACATCAGACCGGCCAGTGCGGCAAAGGCGATCCCTGCCCACGACACGCCATTGGGCGTGGCGCCACGTTCGCGCAATGCGCGTGCCCAGCGACGGCGGCGTTCCGGTAATTGCGGTGTGTGTTGCATCAGTCGCCCCCTCCCCCGCATCCACCGCATCCACCACCACCGCTGTCGCCGCCGCCACTGTCACCGCCGCCACCGCAACTGGTCGTCGAGCTGTCGCCAGTGGTGGACATCGGCGAACGCAGCGTGTGGTAGCTCTCCCACGGCGTCCCCAGCAAGGCGGCGGTGCCATACAGCGCCACCACGTGACCGGGATCGGCACCGCCGCGCGCAGCGTCGGGTTTCACCGTCTCTCTGCGCACGGCGATCTGCTGGTCTCCGGCCAACGTGCGGCGCGCCGGCGCCAGCAGGAACCCCGACACCACCATGCTGAGCAGCACCATCAGGGCCAGCAGGTAACCGATCGGGTACCCGCCCTGCAGGCCGATCACGATCTTGCATGCGCCCAGTAGCCACAACGCTGCAACCGGGAGCGCGCTGAGCCCGCGCACCCACAGCGCATGGCGCGGATCCAGCCACAGCCCCTTCGCGACCACGCGCTGCTGCACAGGCTCTGCCAAGGCGCGTAGCGCCTGCCATGCCATGACCGGGTCTTCGGCATTGCCTGCGATCTGCAAGGCCGGGGCGAGCGCAGCTGGCACCGTGGCTACCGCGTTGCGGCGCAGCCGCACGCGCCCCTGCGCCTCTTCATCGCGCTCAAGAAATACTGCGTTGGTGGCAAGCAACTGCGCGAAATACAGGTCGGCCACGCGGGCGTCGCCACCGCTCAGGTAGGCCACCTCGGCAGCATCGGACAGGTGCTGGTTGGAAGCTCCCCCCACGCCGCGCGCCCAACGCCGCAGCAGCGCGGCTGCTGACCATGCCAGGCCGATCAGCACCACGAACAACGCCAGAAAATGCGTTCCCCGCCAGTGCAGCGGCGACAGGACGCCGGTGTTGGCGTTGCTGCCGAACGCGGCAACGACCAACGTTGCGGCAGCCCATCCCATCACCGTGCCGATCCCGCGCGTCCACCTGTCGTGACCGGCACCGCCACGCACTGCACGCAAGGTGGCCTCCGCATCCGGCGCAGGCGTCGGCGTCGATACCGACGCGCTCGGGGGCTGCCGCGCCGCTGGCCACAGCGCTGGCGGCGGCTCGCCGAAATGCTGGCGATAGCGTTCCAATGTCTGCCGGTACTGCGCCTGGAAGCGCATGTCCTCGTCAGCGCCTGCGCGCCCGGGCTGATGGTGCAAGGTGGTCTGCAGCACCTGCGGGCAGAACTGCTGCCAATAGGCGCGGGTGTCGGTGAGGTGGGTGTGCCAGACCTGGTCGATCAACGGGCTGGGCGTGACATCCTGCGTGCCGGTGCAGGCCAGAAAACAGAAGCGGCGGTATTCCTCCACCATCCGTTGTGCCTGCGTCACGCTGCAATGCGCCTGCTTGGCGACGCGACCGACGAACGCCGCCAATGCCGCGTCATCATCGCCGAAGCGATATGCCTGCAGCCGTTGCCATAACGCCTGTTGTGCAGGCGTGGCCGCGATCGGATCAAGGTGTGCGGGCACGGGTTGGTCTGTCACAAGCGCTCCTTGCCGATCGATGCCGCAGCCCATGTCAGCAGCTGCCCCCTCACACCTGCGGACTGCCACGGCCGCAGGCGGGGCATGCTGGACCAACGCGACCGCCAATCACGCCTTGCTGCCCGTCGAGGCAGCGCCCCCGCGCGTGCGTATCGCCACCTCCGGTTGCCGTGCGGCCGCGTCCTGGTTGCTGCGACCGCCGTACGTAGAGGTGGGCAGCCCACTGCGCTGTCCGCGATGTCCGACCCAACCCGCGGGTCAGGATACTGTGGGGTGCATCGAGCGCCATGCGCAACGGCATGCGGGCCGGTGGCAGCGGCCAGTTCGCGCCAGCGTGATGGCGCACCACCGTCGTTGCGTCGCGCGCGGTCATGCTGGGCGGTGCAGACGCCGCGAAACAGCGTGCCCGCCAGCGGCCGCAGCGGCGCGTGGAAACGTCGTTTCAGAGCAGGGGTCGCGTCCATTGCCGTCTATTGAGTCCATTCGAGCGCTGGCGCAGCCTACAATATCGGCTGCCCCGCAACGACATCCCCCACCGATGGCCTCTGATTTCCTGCCCGTGCGCCGGGCCCTGCTCTCCGTTTCCGACAAGACCGGCCTGATCGATCTGGCCCGCGCGCTGGTGGCGCGCAAGGTCGAGCTGCTGTCCACCGGCGGCACCGCCAAGGCGATCCGCGAGGCCGGCCTGCCGGTCACCGACGTTGCCGAGCTGACCGGTTTCCCGGAGATGATGGACGGCCGCGTCAAGACCCTGCACCCGCTGGTGCACGGCGGCCTGCTCGGCCGCGCCGGCGTCGATGAAGCGGTGATGGCCGAACACGGCATCGCGCCGATCGACCTGCTGGTGCTGAACCTGTATCCGTTCGAGTCGGTGACCGCCCAGGCCGATTGCACACTGGCCGATGCGGTGGAAAACATCGATATCGGCGGCCCGGCGATGCTGCGCTCGGCAGCGAAGAACTTTGCCCGCGTGGCGGTGGCCACCGACCCGGCGCAGTACGCCGAGCTGCTGGCCGAACTCGATGCCAACGACGGGCAGCTGTCGGCGGCCAAGCGCTTTGCGCTGTCGGTGGCCGCGTTCAACCGCGTGGCGCAGTACGACGCGGCGATCAGCAACTACCTGTCCGCCGTGGCCGACAGTGCGGAGAGCGTGCCCACGCGCAGCCCGTTCCCGGCGCAGATCAATTCCAACTTCATCAAGGTGATGGACCTGCGCTACGGCGAGAACCCGCACCAGGCCGGCGCGTTCTACCGCGACCTGTATCCGGTGCCGGGCACCTTGGCCACCTTCCAGCAGTTGCAGGGCAAGGAGCTGAGCTACAACAACCTGGCCGACGCCGATGCCGCATGGGAATGCGTGCGTCAGTTCGATGCGCCGGCCTGCGTGATCGTCAAGCACGCCAACCCCTGTGGCGTGGCGGTGGGCGCGGCCTGCGGCGATGCCTACGAGCTGGCCTATGCGACCGACCCGACCAGTGCCTTCGGCGGCATCCTGGCCTTCAACAAGACGCTGGATGCGGCCACTGCAAAAGCGATTCTCGACCGCCAGTTCGTCGAGGTATTGATCGCCCCCGACTACGATGCCGGCGCGCTCGAGTACGCGACCAAGAAAGCCAACGTGCGCGTGCTCAAGATCCCGCACGGCAACGGCCTCAACAACTACGACACCAAGCGCATTGGCTCTGGCCTGCTGATGCAGTCGTCCGACAACCGCGGCATGTCGCTGGGCGAATTGAGCGTGGTCACCCAGCGTGCGCCCAGCGATGCGGAACTGGGCGATCTGCTGTTCGCCTGGCGCGTGGCCAAGTACGTCAAATCCAACGCCATTGTCTACGCCAAGGACAGCCGCACGATTGGCGTGGGCGCCGGGCAGATGAGCCGCGTGGTGAGCGCCAAGATCGCCGCGCTCAAGGCCGAAGAAGCCAAGCTCACGGTGGCCGGCTCGGTGATGGCCTCCGATGCGTTCTTCCCGTTCCGCGACGGTATCGATGCTGCTGCTGCGGCCGGTATCAAGGCGGTCATCCAGCCGGGCGGCTCGATGCGCGATGGCGAGGTGATCGCCGCCGCCGACGAGCATGCCATCGCGATGGTGTTTACCGGCGTGCGGCATTTCCGCCACTGACGTGCCGGGATTCGGGAATGGGGATTCGGGAGTGGCAACGTCGCTCTGGTTTCTGCTGTTTCCGAGCCACGCCTTGCTTCAACCAATCCCCAATCACGACTCCCCAATCTCGGCACTTACATGAAAATCCTTGTCATCGGCTCCGGCGGCCGTGAACACGCCCTGGCCTGGAAGATCGCGCAGTCCGCGCGCGTGAGCGAGGTCCTCGTTGCACCTGGCAATGCCGGCACCGCCACCGAGGCCAAGTGCCGCAATGTGGCGATCAAGGTCGATGATCTCGATGGCCTGCTGTCACTGGCGCAGCGCGAAGACGTCGCGCTGACCGTGGTCGGCCCGGAAGTGCCGCTGGTGCTGGGCGTGGTCGACCGCTTCCATGCGGCCGGCCTGCGTATCTTCGGGCCCACCGCCAAGGCCGCGCAGCTGGAGGGCAGCAAGGCGTTCGCCAAGGATTTCCTGGCGCGCCACGGCATCCCCACCGCGTATTACGCGGTGCACACGGAAGTGGAAGCAGCACTTGCCTATGTGCGTGAGAAAGGCGCGCCGATCGTGGTCAAGGCCGATGGCCTGGCCGCCGGCAAGGGCGTGATCGTGGCGATGACGCTGCGCGAGGCCGAAGAGGCAGTGCGCGACATGCTCTCGGGCAATGCCTTCGGCGATGCCGGCGCGCGTGTGGTCATCGAAGAATTCCTCGATGGCGAAGAAGCCAGCTTCATCTCGATCGTCGATGGCAAACATGCCTTGCCGATGGCCACCAGCCAGGACCACAAGCGCGTCGGCGATGGCGACACCGGCCCCAATACCGGCGGCATGGGCGCGTACTCGCCGGCCCCGGTGGTCACGCCCGAGGTGCATGCGCGGGTGATGCGCGAGGTGGTCGAGCCGACCGTGCAAGGCATGATCGCCGACGGCGTGCCGTTCACCGGGTTCCTGTACGCCGGGCTGATGATCGATGCGCACGGCGCGCCCAAGGTGATCGAATTCAACGTGCGCTTCGGCGACCCGGAAACCCAGCCAGTGATGCTGCGGCTGCAGTCGGACCTGGTCGATCTGCTCGACGCGGCCATCGACGGCAAGCTCGACACCGCGCAGGCGCAGTGGGATCCGCGCCCCTCGCTGGGCGTGGTGATCGCGGCCAAGCCCTATCCGGAAACCCCGGTCACCGGCGAGGTCATCACCGGCCTGGACCAGGTGCCGACCAGCGCCAAGGTCTTCCACGCCGGCACCGCGTTGAATACCGACGGGCAGGTGATCAGCGCCGGTGGCCGCGTGCTGTGCGTGGCCGCCTTGGGCGACAGCGTGCAGGACGCACAGCGCACCGCGTATGCCGGCCTGCAGCCGATCCACTGGCCCAACGCCTTCCAGCGCAGCGATATCGGCTGGCGTGCGATCGCCCGCGAGCGGCAGGCGCAGGGCTAAGCCGCGTCCTTCCCCCGCCGGCGGGGGAAGGTGCCCGAAGGGCGGATGGGGGCAAGCTCGCACATCCGCTGGTTGTCAGCCGAACAGAGCAACAGCTCACTGGTGGTCGCCGACAAGGCGGTGTTCAAACTCGCAACCACAGGTTGCAAGGTCGCCAAGCGCGGTAGACAGCCATGCAGTTGGCCGGACGCGCAGCTCACGCGGCTGCGCGCAGGCACGTGCAGTTGGGCTGCGGTGCAGGCACCGTCGTCGCGCAATCGGCTCCAATCCGCACAAACGCCAGCTACTGACAAAGAATTAGCCGCCCTCCACCCCGATGGCGCGTGCCTGCGGCAATAATGCCCGGGCACCTTGCCTAACAGAGACTGTGGCCACTCCCTCTTTCGAAACCCGCCTTAGCCGCCTGTGGGCCCATGAAAAGGCCAGCTATGGCCTGCGCGTGTTCATCGCGCTGGCGGTGGCGATGGGCGTGTGCTGGCATTGGCAGCAACTCACCGCGGTGCCGGCGCTGTTCCTGGGCGCGATCGCCAGCGCCATTGCCGAAACCGACGACAACTGGCTGGGTCGCATCAAATCGGTGCTGCTGTCGTTGCTGTGTTTCGCCGCAGCCGCTGCGGCGGTGGTGCTGCTGTTTCCATATCCGCTGGCGTTCGTGGTCGGCATGGCGTTGGCGACGTTTTCGCTGACCCTGCTCGGCGCGCTGGGCGAGCGCTACGCCTCCATCGCGCAGGCCACGGTCGCCCTGTCGATCTACGCCATGATCGGCATGGACCAGCATGGCAGCCACGACCCGCTGATCGGCTGGCATGGCGCGGCGTTGCTGTTGATCGGCGCCACCTGGTACGGCGTGCTGTCGATCCTGTGGACCATCCTGTTCGCCAACCGCCCGGTACGCGAACGGCTGTCGCGGTTGTTCTTCGAGCTGGGCCGCTATCTCAAGCTCAAGGCCGACCTGTTCGAACCGGTGCGGCAGAGCGACCTGCATGCGCGTCGGCTGGCGCTGGCCGACCAGAACGCCAAGGTCGTTGGCGCGCTCAACGCCGCCAAGACCGCGATCATGAGCCGCTTCGGCCGGTCGGGACGGCCGGGGGTGCAATCGGGCCTGTATTTCCGGCTGTATTACATGGCGCAGGAATTCCACGAGCGCGCCAGTTCCTCGCACTATCCCTACGAAGCGCTGACCGAGGCGTTCTTCCACAGCGATGTGCTGTATCGCTGCCAGCGCCTGCTCGCGCTACAGGGCAAGGCCTGCGCGGCGTTGGGCGAGGCAATCCGGCTGCGCCAGCCGTTCGATTACGGCGAGCACAGCCGCCTGGCCACCGAAGACCTGCGCCAGTCGCTGGACTATCTGCACGCGCGTGCCGACCCGGCACTGGCCCGTTTGCTCGGTGCGCTGGAACTGCTGGTGACCAATCTGCAGAGCATCGAACGCAAGCTCTCGGAAGCGGCGCAATTCGATTCCACCAGCGACAATCTGGACACCCGTCTGCGCGATTCATCGCCACACACCTTGCGCGAAATGGCCGCACGCCTGGGCCAGCAACTCACGCCCGGCTCGGTACTGTTCCGCCACGGCCTGCGCATGGCCATCGCGCTGGTGGTCGGCTACGCCATCATGCAGTCCATCGATGCCGACAACGGCTACTGGATCCTGCTCACCACCGTCTTCGTGTGCCGGCCCAACTACGGCGCCACCCGCCTGCGGCTGGTGCAGCGGATCGCCGGCACCCTGATCGGCCTGGTCGCCACCTGGGCGTTGATGCAGCTGTTCCCCGGCACCGAAGTGCAATTGCTGCTGGCGCTGGCCGCCGCGCTGATCTTCTTCGTCACCCGCACCGATCGCTACATGCTGGCCACCGCCGGCATCACCGTGATGGCGCTGTTCTGCTTCAACCTGCTCGGCGATGGCTTCGTGCTGATCTGGCCGCGCCTGATCGACACCGTGATCGGCTGCGCCATCGCCGCGGCCGCCTCGTTCCTGATCCTGCCCGACTGGCAGGGTCGCCGCCTCAATCAGGTGATGGCCACGGTGCTTGCCAGCTGCGCGCGGTATCTGGCCCAGGTGCTGGAGCAATACGCCAGCGGCATGCGCGACGACCTGCCCTACCGTATCGCGCGGCGCGACATGCACAACGCCGATGCCGCCTTGTCGGTGGCGCTGTCCAACATGCTGCGCGAACCGGGCCGTTACCGGCGCAATCTGGATGCCGGCTTCCGCTTCCTGGCGCTGTCCAACACCTTGCTGGGCTATCTGTCTGCACTGGGGGCACATCGCGCCGCGCTCGAGGGCGACCACGATCCCGCCATCGCGCAGGCCGGCGACTACCTGCAGCGCACGCTGAGCGAAATCGCCACCGCCTTGCGCGAGCGCCAACCGCTGCCCGTGCACGATGAAACCGAAGAAGTCGCCACCGCCGAAGCGCTGGAGCAACACGCAGTGCAACTGCCGCCCAAGCAACGCCTGCTGCGCGACCAGTTGGCGTTGACCCTGCGCTTGCTGCCCAAACTACGTGCTGCGGCCTTGGCGGTCACCACCGCGCCGGCCGAGGGCACCACACGGTTGACGATCAACAAGGCCTAGCGCGTCTTTGCCGGTCGGCGTGGACGCGGCGCAGCCACGGCCGCCTCCACATGGACAGGCGAGGCGAGGCCGCGCACTGCGCGCACAGGCCATCGCCCTGCTCGCCGCGTCGTTCGTCGTGCGCGCCGCGCTTACTTCCAGGTGTTGCGCGACACACTCAAGCCCACCCACCCCAGCGCCGCTGCAGCCAGCGCCGCACCACCGATCACCACACCATTCCAGCCGGCCTGCGCATACGCCGCCGTGCCCAATGTCGAACCCACCGCACCGCCGATGAAGTAGCAGGTGATATAGGCCGAGGTGATGCGATTGCGCGCGTTCGGATTGCGCTGATAGATCACGCTCTGATTGGCGATATGCACGCCTTGCACCGCGATATCCAGCAGCAGCACGCCCACGATCAGCAGCGCGATCGACTGCGGCGCACACGCCAGCAATCCCCACGACAGCAGCAACATCACCAGCCCGCCCCAGCTGACCCGATCGCCATGGCCGCGATCGGACCAATGGCCGGAACGATTGGCCGCCAGCGCGCCAGCCGCACCGATCAACCCGAACAGCCCGATCACCGCCGTGCCATAGCCATAGCTCGACCCGGACAACAAGAACGCCAGCGTGGTCCAGAACATGCTGAAACCGGCAAAGATCAGCCCGCCCAGCACCGCACGCGAACGTAGCACTGCATCGTCGCGCAGCAGCGTCAGCACCGACCCCACCAACTGCGGATACGACAACTGCGCATTGCCGGGATGGCGCGGCAGCCCACGCCACAACAGCCAGGCGGTGACCAGCAGCAAGCCGGAGGCGATCCAGTACACCGTATGCCAGCCGCCCACACCGGCCAGCACCCCGGCGGCGGTACGCGCCAGCAGAATGCCCAGCAGCAGGCCGCTCATCACCGTGCCGATCACCCGCCCGCGCTCGTGCGGGGCGGCCAGGGTCGCGGCGAACGGCACCAGGATCTGCGCCGCCACCGAACTGGCGCCAGTGACAATCGTGCCGGCCAGCAACATGCCAAAGCTGTGCGAGGCGGCGCTCACCAGCAGGCCCAGCGCACTGAGCACAAAGAGCCCGACGATCAGGCTGCGCCGCTCCAGCCGGTCGCCCAGCGGCACCAGCAACAGCAGCCCCACTGCGTACGCCAACTGCGCGGCGGTCACCACCGCCCCGGCGCTGCGCACCTGGAGCCCGAACGCCTGCGCCAGCGTTTCCAGCAAGGGCTGCGCATAGTAGTTGCTCGCCACCGCAAGGCCGGTGGCCGCGGCCATCAGCAGCACCAGCCGTCGTGGCAATGGCGGGTGGGCAATCGGTTCGACGGTCATGGCAGGTGCCTGTTGAAGGAATGGGCGCAGTGTGGGCAGCGACACGGCATCTTTCCAATGTATTGTTTTCACCATCTCCATCGCGTTTCGAGATCGTATGCTGACCCTGCGCCAACTCGAATTCGCCGTGGCCGTGGCCGAGGAAGGCGGCTTTACCGCCGCCGCGCGCCGTTGCAACACCGTGCAATCGGCGCTCAGCCACCAGGTCGCCAAGATCGAGGAAACCCTTGGCGCACGCGTGTTCGAGCGCGGCAGCCGCCAGGTGCGGCCTACCGCGGCCGGCGAGGTATTTCTGCACAACGCCCGCGAAACCTTGCGCGCGGCCGAGCGCCTGCACGAGGAAATGGCGCAGGCCTTGGGCACGGTGCGCGGCCGGCTCACGCTGGGGCAGATCTCCTCGCTCACCACCGTGCAGCTGCCGACGCTGCTGCGCGCGTTTCGCAGCGCGCATGCACGGGTGGACGTGCATCTACGCACCGCCATGAGCGAGGCCCTGCTGCACGACCTGAGCGAAGGCCGGCTGGATGTCGCCCTGGTCGGCGTCGGCCCGCAGGTCGCGGTGCCCGACCAGCGTCTGCTGCTGCACGAGGAAACCCTGGCCTTGATCGTTGCGCCCACGCATCGTTTCGCCACGCGCAAGCGGGTGGCGCTGGCCGAGCTGGACGACGAACCGATGGCCGGGCTGATCGCCGGTGCCGGCGTGCGCGGCATCGTCGATGCGGCCTTCGCGCAGGCCGGCTTGCGGCAGCGCCAGCAATACGAGGTCACCCATGCCGATCTGGTGCGCGAACTGGTCGCCGCCGACCTGGGCGTGGGCATCGTGCCGCAGACCATGGCCGCAGCCATGCGCGGGGTGGTGACGGTCGCGCTGAAAGAGCGCTTCGGCTTTTTGACCTATGCGGTGTGGCGGCCCGATCCCACCCCGGCCGCGCGTGCCTTCGTGGCGCTGCTGCGCGCCCAGGCCGCGCGCCGCGCGCCATCGGCACGCGCGCCGCGCTGAGCGCATCGGCCATGCACCAGCCCACCGTGGAAGCCTGCTAGGCTGCGCGCGTTCGCAAAGGAAACTGCATGTCCGGTCACAGTCAGTTCGCCCTGCTCAGGCAGCGCCGCTTCTTGCCGTTCTTCGCCGTGCAGGCGTTGGGCGCGTTCAACGACAATGTCTATCGGCAGGCCATCATCGGCTTGTTGTTCTATCTCGGCATCGATGCGGCGCAGCGCACGCTGTACACCAATCTGGCCCCGGCATTGTTCATCCTGCCGTACTTTTTGTTCTCCGCACTGGCCGGGCAGATCGCCGAGAAGCTGGAAAAACAGAAACTCATCGTGATCACCACCACGATGGAAATTGCCATCATGTCGCTGGCGGCGGTGGGTTTTCTCACCGAGAACATGGTGATCCTGCTGGTTGCGCTGTTCTGCACCGGCCTGCAGTCCACGCTGTTCGGGCCGGTGAAATACTCCATCCTGCCTTCGGTGCTCAAACCCGAGGAACTCACCGGCGGCAATGGCCTGGTCGAGATGGGCACCTCGATCTCGATCCTGTGCGGCATGATCTTCGGCGGCCTGATCTTCCAGATCGCCGGCAGCCACGGGCCGGTCGCTGCAGCCACCGCCGTGATCGCCATCGCCGTCACCGGCAACCTGGTCGCGCGGCTGGTGCCCAAGGTCGATGCCGGCGCGCCGGAGCTGAAGATCAACTGGAATCCGATCCCCGAATCGCGCGCGATCATGCGTCTGACCCGGCGCACGCCGGCGGTGCGCAATGCCGTGCTCGGAGTGTCGTGGTTCTGGTTCGTCGGCACGGTGCTGACCGCGCAGCTGCCGACCTACGCGCAGCTCAATCTCGGCGGCCAGCAGGACCTGTATGTGTTCGCGCTGGCGCTGTTTTCGATCGGCACCGGCGTCGGTTCGCTGCTGTGCGAACGGCTGTCCGGGCGCACCGTGGAAATCGGTCTGGTGCCGCTGGGCGCGTTCGGTATCAGCGCCTTTTTGCTGGATCTGTACTTCGCGCGTCCCGGCGGCGCGCCCGTCAGCGATCTGTCGATCGGCCAGTTTGTGCAGCAGCCCGGCAGCGTGCGCCTGATCGTGGATCTGGTCGGCATCGGTCTGTTCACCGGTTTATTCGTGGTGCCGTTGTTCGCGCTGATCCAGAGCCGCACGCCCAAGGCCGAACTCTCGCGCGTGATCGCCGGGCTCAACATCCAGAACTCGCTGTTCATCGTCACCGCCGCCATCATCGGCATCGCGCTGCAGTTGCAGCAGCTGGTGCTGTTCGGCGTGCGCATTCCATTGCCGGGCCTGAGCATTCCACAGGTGTTCCTGGCCCTGGCGCTGGCCAATACGCTGGTGGCGCTGTGGATCTTCACCCTGGTGCCCGAGTTCCTGATGCGCTTTCTCAGCTGGGTGCTGGTGAGCGCGCTGTATCGGCCACGCCTGTACGGCATCGAGCGCCATGTGCCGGATGAAGGCGCCGCGCTGCTGGTGTGCAACCACGTCAGCTACATGGACGCGCTGATCCTGTCGGCGGTGATTCCGCGCCCGGTGCGCTTTGTCATGTACTACAAGATCTTCCGCATCCCGGTGATGCGCTGGATATTCCGCACCGCCAAGGCGATCCCGATCGCCGGTGCGCGCGAAGACCCTGCGCTGATGCAGCAGGCCTTCGACCGTATCGATGCCGCGCTGGCCGACGGCGAGCTGGTGTGCATCTTCCCCGAAGGCGCACTGACCAAGGATGGCGAGATCGCTGCATTCAAATCGGGCGTGGAAAAGATCCTGGAGCGCCGCCAGGTGCCGGTGATTCCGATGGCGTTGCGCGGCATGTGGTCGAGCATGTGGAGCCGGCGCGATAGCCGCCTGGGCCGCATGCGCGTGCCGCGTCGGATGCGCGCCCATATCGAAGTCGTCGCAGGGGCAGCGGTGCCGGGTCACACGGCAACGGCCGCACTGCTCGAACAGCACGTGCGGGCACTGCGTCAGGATCACCCCTGAGACCGGCGGGCGCAGGCTTTGCGTCCGTCGCGCGCCGCGAGTAGCCTGTGCGTCATCACACGTTTTGCCGCCGCGCTCGCCTAGCGAACGCGACAGGTCGTACCGGGGGAAGTCGTCGTGCTCAACATCATCGCGCCTGAGGCGTCTGCCGTGATTGGCAGCTGCCGCTCATTCCAGCGGCAGGCACTCGCATCGTTAAGGGTGTGCGGCCGTTGTATGCACACACCTTCGATTGTCGCCAGTGCTGCGGCACCCACTCGATAACCCTCCCCACTCACTTATCAGTTCGCAGTCGTTTACCACCCAAGGAGCTTCACCATGAGTGCCATCCCACCGCCGATCCATCCGCAGCCTTCCGCTGTGCCGCCACCCGTCCAGCCGATTCGAAATCATCTGGCCTGGTCCATCACGATGACGGTTCTTTGCGTTCTGATCTGCTGCTCATGCTGGACGATTCCGGGCATCATCACCGGCATCGTGGCGATCGTCTTTGCGGCGAAGGTGAATCCCTTGCTCAACGTGGGCGATATTCCAGGGGCGGTCAAGGCGTCGAGTACTGCAAAAATATTGGCATGGGTCACCACCGCCATTTTTGTGCTTGGATTACTTCTTTGGATAGTTTCAATCGCCAGCCTTGGTGTAGATGGTTACAAGGCACGCATTCTTGAGATGCAGCAGCAGATCGAACAGTCGAGATAAGCGTGTCCAGGCGCCTGCTCCAACTTTCGCTCGCACCAGCTGCAGTGGCAGCTGGTGCAGGCCTATGGATTTTTTGGAAGTTTGATCCAAATCTTCCAGGAAATCCGTTCCCGCCCTGCATCTTCCATGCACTGACGGGTTACTACTGTGCTGGGTGTGGCATCACCCGCGCTTTACATGCGCTGGCACATGGCGATGTGGTCACAGCCTTCAAGATGAATGCTCTTGCGGTCGGACTATTACTATTGGTCCCGTGGGTGCTGCTGTGGCATCTCGGGTGGCAGCCAAAGCGCTTGGTGCCGCTGGCCAGATTGTCTGGCTCTCCGTGGCTTTGGATCGCGCTACTGCCCGGGTTCTGGGTGGCAAGGAACCTGCCTTGGCCACCCTTCTCCTTGCTGGCTCCAGGTTAAAGCGCGCCAGTAGAAAGTGCTGCGATGCCAACACGCAATCAATCGCTTGCTAGCTGAGCATCGTTGTTCTCACCGGGCAAATCAGACCTCACCGCACCCACCCGGCAATCACCAATAACGCCAGCACCACCATCCACAGCAGCAGCACGCGCCAGACCAGGCTCATCGCATCGCGCACTTCCGGCAGGCGGCGCCACACCGGCACCAGCCCCGAATCGGTGTAGTCATGCGCTTCCTCGCGTAGCTCGGCACTGACGCTGGCACGCGCCACCGCACCCAGAAAATGCGGATCCAGCGACCAGCGGTTGCCATGCGCCTGCCGCCAGGCACGGAACACGGTGTCGAAATTCCCAACCAGCGCCATCGACACGGTGATCAACTGCGCCACCGGCCATTCCAGCGCGGCGAGCAACCAGCGCGCACCGGCCAGATTGCGCGGCGGCAGCAACACCGACAGCGGGCTTTCCACCGCCAACGCGGTCAGCCGATACAGCACCGCTCCGAACGGCCCCAGCAGCAGGAACCACCACAACACCGCAAACCAGCGCCGCAGCCCGTTGACCACCACCGCTTCCACCAACGAGGGCGCATCTTCGTGCACGCTGCCGCCAGCGGCCTGCAACTGCGCAATCGCGTCACGACGCGCGCCCGGTTCGTCGGCGTCGATTACTGCTTCCACATCGCGGTCCAGATCGCGCGGCCCCCAGGTCCAGGCCAGCACCGCCACGCCGAACAGCAAGGCCAGGAAGCCGCGCCAGACGTCGTCCAGCACCCATTGCAGCAGCAACACCACCAGCAAGGCCGGCAACAACGCCAGCAGCACGCCGTAACGTCCCTGCCACGCGCCGCGCCCAGCCGCGTGGCTGTCGAGCCGGCGCAGCCAGTGGCCAAACCATTCGAAACGCCGCAACCGCGCCACCTGGGCAGGCACCAGGTGACCCAGCGCAAGTGCGACCACGACAGCAACCAGGGTGGTAAACATGGGCGAGCCTCCTCAGCCGAGTCTAGAGCGAACGCCGGCAGGCCGGGGCTGTGCGTTTTTGGCGCAGTCGGCCAGGCTCAGCCATGCGCGCGATGCCAATGCTCGATCAGCGCGCGTGCGATGGAAATTCGTGGTGGCAGCCCGATGTCGCCTTCGCCGGCCAATGCAGCGGTGACCTCGGCATGGCTGACCCAGCGCGCGTCTTCCAGCTCGCCGGTGACCTGCGGCACCTCGGTCGCCGCCGCGCGCGCCGTGAACCCCAGCATCAACGCACCCGGAAACGGCCACGGCTGCGCGCCCAGATAGCGGCAGTCCTGCACCTGCACGCGGGTTTCTTCGTAGACCTCGCGCACCACGGTCTGCTCCAGCGACTCGCCCGGCTCCACAAACCCGGCAATCACCGAATAACGGCCCGGTGCCCAACTTGCCTGGCGCCCCAGCAGCAAGCGCGCGCCATCGCTGACCGCCACGATGATCGCCGGATCCACGCGCGGGTAATGCTCGGTCTGACACTGCGTGCAATGGGCGATGAAGCCGGCCCGCCTGAAGGCGATCGCTCCACCGCAGACACCGCAAAAGCGCGTACGCGACTGCCAATGCAGCATCGCGCGTGCATAGGCCAAGGCGGTGGCGACGTCGGCCGGACAGTCGGCGGCGGCCTGGCGCAGATCGATGCGCTGCGCTGCCTGCACGGAGGTCTGCTCGGCCAGCAGACAGAACCAACCGACGTTGTCGCGCAGGCCCAGAAAAATCGCTGCCTCCGGCACCTCGCCAAGCGCGGCGCCGTCCATCAGCAGTGGCTGACCCTCGGCATCGGCCAACGCCGTGCCCTTGGCATCGAGCAGCAGCACGCGGCCTTGCGGCCACAGGCGCGCCAACGCATCGGCATCGTCACGCAGCAGATCGCCACGATCCAGCGGCGCATGCGCGAAAGCAAAACCGGCTGTTGAAAAAAGAGACTCTGGCATCGACGCAAGCCTGCCGATAATCGGCGACACCCGCAACCATGTGACGCCAGCAGAACACGCTAGCAACGGCGCCTGTTCAGACGCCGGGCTCTCTCCACTGCACTCAGACGCTGAAACTGCTGCCGCACCCGCAGGTGGTCTTGGCATTCGGATTGCGGATCACGAACTGCGCACCGGTCAGGCTCTCGGTGTAATCCACCTCGGCACCCATCAGGTATTGCAGGCTCAGCGGGTCGACCAGCAAGGTCACCCCATCGGTGGCCACGGCCAGGTCGTCCTCGGCGCGGTTCTCGTCGAATTCGAAGCCGTACTGGAAGCCGGAGCAGCCGCCGCCCTGAATGTACACACGCAATGCCAGGTCGGCATTGCCTTCTTCCTGGATCAGCTCGCGCACCTTGGCGGCGGCGGCCAACGAAAAGTTCAGCGGCCGGTCGATGGACTGGTAGTCCGGTGCCGGGGCGGCGGTGGGTAGCGAAACGAGCGTGCTCATGGCGTCAGCATGGGGGCCAGGCGGCCACACTTCAAGCAGGTCCGGGCAACGTCGAAGCCGGGCTTCAGTCGCACCCGCCGCACTCAGGCGTCGGCGGTCTCGGCCTGCGGGGCCTTGACCTGCTCGGCGCGGCTGGCGTCCGGGGCCGGCAACGCGGCGGTCGCGCCTGCGGTGGCGGCATGAATCAGCCGGCCAGTGAGCTGCGCACCGGCGCTCATCTCCACCACCTGGTAATGCACATTGCCCTGCACGCGCGCGTTGGGCGCCAGCTCGACCCGCTCGGCAGCATGCACGTCGCCGGTCAGTTGCCCGTTGATGATCACCACCGGTGCGCGCACCTCGCCTTCGATGCAGCCCTGCTCGGCCACCGTCAAGGTGGCGCTGGCGCCCTCTTCGGCGATGACCTTGCCCAGGATGCGGCCTTCCACATACAGCCCGCCGCTGAACATCAGGTCGCCGCGAATGATCACCTGCGGCCCGATCAAGGTGTCGACCACGGTCTGCGCACCACGGTTGGACTTGTTTCCGAACATGAGCTACTCCCCCGCGCCATTACCGGCGACTTTCCAATCGAATGTCTGATTGACCGGCGCCCCATCGCCGCTCAGGGAGATTTTGACACGTTGCGGGGTGAAATCCTTCGGCAGGATCACACTGCCGTCCAATTGCTGGAAATACCGGAACGAATACGGCTGCCCGGCAGCATCGGGCTTTTGATGCAGCTCGTTCCAGCTCACCGTGACCAGCTTGCCGGCGCGCACGCCTTCCACCGCAAAGCGCAGCTGGCCCTGGCTGATCGCACCCCGATTGAGGTTCTGGGTCAGCACCACGCTGTAATTCCAGGTGCCACCGGGCTCGGCAGTGAACTGCACCGAGTGCGCGTTGAGTCCCTTGCGCTGCGCGGTCGAGCCCACCAGCCGCTCGTAGAAGGCCACGTCGGCGCGCAGTGCGGCGATCTGTTCGTCGCGCTCGGCCAGCGAGGCCTGCACCTCGGTGTTGGCGGCGCGGCTGATCTTGTCGGACATCGCCAGATTGACCTGGCGCTGTTGCAACTGCTCGATCTGTCGCCGCTGCTGGGCCTGGGCACGCTGCGCCTGCTGCAGCGCCGATTCGGCCTCGACCAGACGCGGTGCGGCGTGACGCGTGGCCATCCACCAGACCCCGCCCAGCGATGCCAGCCACACGATGACGATCGCCCCCATCCACAGCCAGCGGCCGCTGGAGCCGCCACCGCCGGTTTCGCGGCGGACGATCTGAACGCGTGCGGTCGGTCTCATGGGCATCGGGTCCGGACGGGCCGGCGCAGTCATGGGCGGCGTAGTGTGCCAGAGCCTCGGCGGCCGTCGCGCTGGCGCTGGACCGACGGTTATCCGATAGTTCTGCAATTGTTTGCAGGGAAACACCGCCATGAGCGACACCCACCTGTTCGTGATCGGCATCCTGCTGGCCTGGCTGGCCGGCATCCGTGTCTACCTCACCGTGTTCGGCGTCGGCCTGGCCGGCCTGCTCGGCTGGATCGAGCTGCCGCAGGCCCTGCACCCGGCGCAGTCGTGGTGGGTGCTGGGCACCTCGGGTGCGCTGGCGGTGGCCGAATTCTTCGCCGACAAGATCCCCGGCGTGGATTCGGGCTGGGACCTGCTGCAGACGCTGGCGCGCGTGCCGGCTGGCGCATTCCTGGCGGCAGCCACGTTGTCGCCCGATGGCAATCTGGGCGCGGGCGCGCTGGCGGCAGGCGCTGGCGTGGCGCTGACCAGCCACACCCTCAAGGCCGGCACCCGCGCATTGCTCAACACCTCGCCGGAACCGGCCAGCAACTGGATCGCGTCGCTGGCAGAAGACACCCTCGCCACCACGTCGCTGGCCCTGGCACTGGCCCACCCATGGCTGGCGCTGAGCGTGGCGGTAGGTTCCAGCCTGCTGGCCACGCTGGTGGTGTGGTGGGTCTGGCGGCTGCTGTGGCGGGGTATGCACCGGCTGGCCGCGCCGCTGCGCTCGGCCACCACGCCGGCTGCACGTCGCCCCCCGCTATCGTGAAGTTCATCGCATAATCGTTCGCGACTGCAGGGAGTATCGATGGCCGCCCGAGATCCGGTTCCTTTCACCCCGCGTGACGATACCGCCACGCGTAATCGTCCGCTGCGCGCGGAAACCCCGCCGGCCGACTACTGGCAGCGCTGGGCCGACGAAACCGCAGCTGCGTCAGAAGACGCTGCGCCGGTGAGTGCGGCCATTATCCGCGCGCCGGGAAGCGCTGCTGCGCCCATGCCGCCGCAGGCCGTGGCCCACGGAAACAATGCGGGCAGCACGGCCGCATCGCCCAGGCCTGCAGCGCAATCGGAAACCCGCGACGACGGCGACCACGTGGCAGCCGATGCGCCGTATCGCGTCCTGATCGTCGAAGACGACCGCTCGCAGGCGCTGTTCGCACAGAGCGTGCTGCATGGCGCCGGCATGCATGCGCAGGTCGAAATGACCGCCGCCAGCGTGCCGCAGGCGATCCAGGACTACCACCCGGATCTGATCCTGATGGACCTGCACATGCCGGAGTTGGACGGCATCCGCCTGACCACCCTGATTCGCCAGCAGCCGGGCCAGCAGCTGCTGCCGATCGTGTTTCTCACCGGCGACCCGGATCCGGAGCGTCAGTTCGAAGTGCTCGACAGCGGCGCGGATGATTTCCTCACCAAGCCGATCCGCCCGCGCCACCTGATCGCCGCAGTGTCCAACCGTATCCGCCGCGCGCGCCAGCAGGCGCTGCAACAGGCAGGCGAACCCGTCAGCGTGCGCAGCAATCCGGAAACCGGCCTGCCCACGCGCAGCCACGTGATGGAATTGCTCGCCGACGCGCTGAAGCACACCCAATCCGGCGGCCTGTTCTTCATCGAGATCGCCAGCGCGCTCGGTCTGCGCGAACGCTATGGCTACGCCGCCTACGAGCGCCTGATGAGCCAGGCCGGGCATCGCCTGGCCAGTGCCGCGCATCCGTATCCGCTGGCCCGCTTGAACGACAACAGCTTCCTGCTGCTGGCTGTGGACATGCCCGAAACCGGGCTGGAACAGCACGCATTGGATATCCGTCAACGGCTCTCGGCCAATGCCTTCCCGGTGCGCGAAGAAGAATCGGTGCACGTGCGCTGCGCGATCGGCCTGGCACCGCTGAGCCTGGGCTTCGACGACACCGGCAGCGCGCTGGAAGCGGTCGAACGCACCGCCTTGCAGGCACGCCTGCGCAGCGACGGCGTGCAGGTGTATCTGGCGCCCAGCCAGGCCGAGCAACGCGAGCAACTGCGTCTGGTCGAAGGCCAGCTCGAATTGGCCTATCAACCGATCGTGGCCGTAGCCGGCGGCGACACCGCGCAATACCAGGTGCTACTGCGGCTGCGGCAGAGCGATGGCACGCTGCTGTCGGCCGGCCAGGTGATTCCCGCTGCCGAAGCGGCCGGGCGCATCGCCGATCTGGACCAACAGGTGATGGACCACGCGCTCGGCCTGCTGCATCTGTACCAGCACGCCAGCCCGCCGCTGCGGCTGTTCGTTTCGCAGTCGCCACGCACGTTGGCACGCGACGCCTTCGCTGACTGGCTGCTCCAGGCCCTGGCCGAGCGCGGTGTGGCCGGGCAATCGCTGATTGTCGATCTGCGCCTGGACGATGCCTTGATCCACGCCGTCACCGTGCAGCAGTTCTGCGCCAAGCTGATGCCGGCCGGCGTGCAGTTCTGCCTCAGCCAGTTCGAGCCCGGCGACGAAGCCAACGCGCTGCTGAGCCAATTGCCGCTCAGCTTCGTGCGCATGGCCAACCGCTTCGCCGATGCGCATGGCAATGCCGACATCCGCGACCAGTTGCGCAGCGCGATCAACGTCGCCCACCAGCGCGGCCTGTTGATCATCGGCCAACGCATCGAAGACCCGCAGGCTGCCGCGGCGATGTGGATGAGCGGGGTGGATTTCATCCAGGGCAATCTGGTGCAGACCGTCGGCAAGGAACTGGACTTCGACTTCACGAACGCGGTGCTCTGAGTGACGGCGCGGGCAGGAGGCCTTCGCGCCTGGAGCACACTGGCTCCCCTGGCGGCCATGGCCGCAACGCTGGCCGCAGGCCTGCAGTGGTGGAGCGCAATTCCCGGCCCCTGGCTCGTCGTTGCCGCCAGCGCGGCGGCACTCGCGGGGGTGTTCGGCGTGTGTGCCGCCATCGCCAGCGACCGCGATGCGCGTGCGCAACTGGCCCTGTCGCAGCGCCTGGACGACGCCGAAGCCACCCACGCGCGGCTGCAGCAGGAATTGCAACGCCATGGCGAACTCGAACAGCAGCTGCTGCGCGCCAAACAGGCCGCCGAAGCCGCCACCCTGGCCAAGGGCGAATTCCTCGCCACCATGAGCCACGAAATCCGCACTCCGCTCAACGGCATCATTCCGATGCTGGAGCTGATCTCCAGCGGTCAACTCAGCCTGGATCAGCGCGACATGCTGCAGACCGCAACCAGTAGCTCACTGCAACTGCTGCGTATCGTCGACGACATCCTCGATTACTCCAAGCTCGAAGCCAACAAGCTGGAACTGGAGACCACCACCTTCAACCTGCGCGAACTGCTCGACGGCGTCGTGCAGCTGTTGCAGCGCACCGCCGAAGGTCGCCAACTGCGGCTGAGCCTGGACATCGAGCCGTCGGTGCGCCTGCTGGTGCGCGGCGACCCGGTCCGCCTGCGGCAGGTGCTTGGCAACCTGATCGGCAACGCGATCAAGTTCACCGAACGCGGCAGCGTGGACGTCCAGCTGCGGCGCCTGGGCGAAACACGCGCCCAGCATCTGTTGCGCTTCCAGGTGCGCGATACCGGCATCGGCATCGCGCCGGAGCAGCAGGTGCGTCTGTTCCGTTCCTTCGCCCAGGCCGATGCCTCCACCACGCGCCTGTACGGTGGCACCGGGCTGGGACTGGCAATCTGCAAGCGCATCATCGACCTGATGGGCGGACGCATCGGAGTGGAGTCCGAACCCGGACGCGGTGCCACGTTCTGGTTCGAAATTCCGTTGCTCAAGGTGATCGGCGACCTGCAGCAGAACACCGGTGGCGATGCCGAACGGGTGATGGTGATCAGTTCCGATGCACGCCTGTCGCAACGCCTCAAACATCTGCTCGACAGCTGGGGCCTGTCGCACGTGCTGATGGAAACCACCCAGGAGGCGCTGGAACGCCTGCGCCGCCACAGCGACACCGAGGGCTTTGGCTGCGTCATCGCCGACTACGACACCCTGCGCTACAGCGCGCGCGCCGTGCATCGCGCACTGGCGCGCCCGGAGGATCTCGTCAGCGCGCGGCTGATCTGGCTCTACGGCGAAGAGCCGGTGCCGTCCGAGTTGCAGGACAACGCCAGCATGGCGCCGCGCCAGAGCCCGGACGATACCCTGCGCACGCTGGTGCTGCCGCCCGATCCCAAGCCCGCCGTGGCGCCCATGCTGGCCTCGGCGATGATTCCCGAGCCGCCGCCCGCACCACCGACCAATTCCCGCGAGGCGCGCATCCTGCTGGTCGAGGACAACCCGGTGAATCTGCTGGTCGCGCAGAAGCTGCTGGCCGTGCTGGGCTTCGAGGCCGACACCGCCACCGACGGCGAAGCCGCGCTGAGCAGCATGGAATCCACCCGCTACGACATGGTGTTCATGGATTGCCAGATGCCGGTGCTCGACGGCTATGCCGCCACCCGCCGCTGGCGTGCGATGGAAACCGAAAGCGGCGGCCGCCCGATCCCGATCGTGGCGATGACCGCCAACGCCATGGCCGGCGACCGCGAACGCTGCCTGGCTGCCGGCATGGACGATTACCTGTCCAAACCGGTCGCACGCGAACAACTCGACGCCTGCCTGCAGCGCTGGCTGCCGCGCCAGCCGCAATCGCCCGGACCGACCAGCGCCGCGCCGCTTGCACCCGAGAACGCCAGCAGCACGGTCCAGCAGGCACGCGCACTGCCGATCCTGGACAACAGCGTCATCGACGAGCTCTACGACGTGGCGGGCACCGACACCATCACCATCCTGCAACTGTTCCTGGAGGATGCCCCGGGCATCATCGAACAGCTGGAAACTGCGGCCACCAACCGCGACAGCATGCAGCTGCGCGATCTGGCGCACACGCTCAAGTCCTCCAGTGCCAACGTCGGCGCCCAGGCGCTTTCCAACGCAGCGCGACGGATCGAACTGGCCGCACGCACCGGCACCATCGAACGCCCCTCGGTGATGGTGGCGCTGGTCATCGCCGAATACGCCCGCGCCCGCCTGGCCTTGCTGGGCCAGGTCGCCCGCCTGCGCGCCGCCAGCCGCGCGGCCGGCTGAGCCGTCACCCCGGAAGAAATTGATGAACTGAGCGCATCGCGCCCTGACCCGGCGCCGAAGCGCTGCCTGTGTCTCTCTCGCCAAGTTCAACGAATGACGCAAGGCGTCGCGTGCCTCACACACGTTCTGCCTGCACAGCGCGCATTCGGCCTACAACAGATGATCGGGCGGCACGAACATGCCCCTCTTGCTGCAGGAGAGGGATTGCGGACAGGGGACGAGCGACGCGGCGCGTACCCGACACACGCACCCAATCAAAACCTCGGCGCGCGTGTCATCAACGCCGAGCAGAGCCACGCCATCTGCGGGCCCTCTCTGGCATCAGCCGCGCTCAATCATCCAGCTTGGTCAGCAGATAATTGGGCTCGCCAATGCGCGCCACCAGATCCAGCTGGGTTTCCAGCCAGTCGATGTGCTCTTCTTCCGACTCCAGGATGTCCACCAGCAGCTGGCGGCTCACGTAGTCGTTGACGGTTTCCGCATACGCCACCGCTTCGCGCAACACCGCGACCGCCTCGCGCTCCAGCGCCAGATCGCAGCGAAACATTTCGGTGGGGTTCTCGCCGATGCGCAGCTTGCCCAGCGCCTGGAAATTGGGAAGCCCTTCGAGAAACAGGATGCGGTCGGACAGCTTGTCCGCATGCTTCATCTCGTCGATGGATTCCTTGTACTCATGCTCGGCCAGTTCCTTCAGGCCCCAGTTCTTCAGCATCTTGGCATGCAGGAAATACTGGTTGATCGCAGTGAGTTCGTTGTAGAGCACCTTGTTGAGGTACTCGATGACCTTGGTATCGCCCTTCATGCGATGTCTCCGAGACAGTGAGCCGGCCGCACTTTAACGCGTTGGCGCGGCGCATGAAGGAACGCGAATCGTGATCAGTTGCGGGACGCGTAGTCGGCCGCTGCATGAGCGCGCCGGGCATCGCCCAGAGCGCAGGACAGGCCACTCGGACCTCAGGCAGCGCTGGCGAACCCCAGCAGAGGCAACGGTAGCGCGCGCGTGGCGTGCGCCTGGCTCAGCAGGTCGGCGGCCATCTCAAGACATGAACCACAATTGGACCCGCAGCCGGTGCGCATGGTGAGCTCGGCCAGGCTGGCGCAGCCGTTTTCGGCCGCTTCGCGGATCTGGTGGTCGGTGACCCCATTACAGATGCAGACGTACACGGTATCGGTCGGGCGCTGGCGATCCGGAGAGGACCGGTGCTGATTCCACCGCAAACGAGAATAGGTGTCAATTCCAAACGTTAATCATTATTAATCCAGGTGGCGCGCGGCCCGCTGCGCTTGCGTGGCCGCTTGCGCGGACTGTCGTGCCCGGCCGCGCTACTGCCCGGCAACCAGGCCTCCAGCGCACGCTCCGGCATCACCCCGACAGCGGCAGGCCCGGCCAGATTCTGCGCCAACGGCGCCAGATGGCGCAGTGCACGCGCGTAGACGCCGCGCTTGAACATCACCACATGTTCGACCGGATACCAGAAATCCACCCAGCGCCAATGGTCGAACTCCGGCGTGTCGGTCTGGTCGAGCTTGAGATGGGATTCGTCGCCGGTGAACTGCAGCAGGAACCACACCTGCTTCTGGCCGATGCAGACCTGGCGTTCGTTGCGGCGCACCGCCCGGCTGGGCAGCCGATAGCGCAACCATCCAGGCGTGGCGCCGAGCAATTGAACATGCTCGGGCAACAACCCAGTTTCTTCGCGCAACTCGCGGTACATGGCTTCAACGGGGGTCTCGTCGGTGTTCATGCCGCCTTGCGGGAACTGCCAGCCGTCCCTGCGCACACGTCGTGCCCAGAACACCTGACCGTCCTGCCGCATCAGCACGATGCCAACGTTTGGCCGGAAGCCGTCCGGATCGATCACGATGCGGACTCCTGAAAATCTACTGTCACCGACTCTGCCACGGCGACGCCCGGGTCACAAGCTGAAAACGAAATACTTGACAACACCTTGGCGCATCGTGAGAATTGCCGGCTCCCTAGGCTATGTAGCTCAGCCGGTTAGAGCACAGCACTCATAATGCTGGGGTCGGTGGTTCGAGTCCACCCATAGCCACCAAGGTATTCACGCCCTCACCGGCATGCGATAATCTTGGATCAATCCGTTTTATTGCCCCGTCGCCAAGCGGTAAGGCACCTGACTCTGACTCAGGCATCGGTGGTTCGAATCCATCCGGGGCAGCCAAACACGAAAGGTCCGATCTCACGATCGGGCCTTTTTTGTTGCCCGACCGTTTGCCAGCCGCCCCCAGCCAAGAAGGATGGAGGCAAACATCCCCGCCCAAGGCCAACCGGGAATCGCTGCTGACACTGCCCACCACTCAACGCGTGAACCCACGAACGCGGCTGCAGCAAGATGCCCCCGGATGCATAACGCACCTACGGGCGCCATCCGTCGCCAATGACCTCAGTGATTGGACAGCTGCACAAGCCAAGCATCGCCATCGCACGCGGTCGACGAGATACCCATCTGCCGCCTGCAACGCTGCCAAGCCCGGCGAAAACCCCGCCTCCGAACCAGCATCGCAGGCAACACATTTGCAGATCCCAAAACGACAAAAGCCCGGCATGACCGGGCTTTTGTCGCAGGCGCCCCGGCGAACCGGGACGCAACAAACGCTATGGATCAGCGCTTGGAGAACTGGGTCGCGCGACGGGCCTTGTGCAGACCGACCTTCTTACGCTCGACTTCGCGGGCGTCGCGGGTCATGAAGCCAGCCTTGCGCAGCTCGGACTTCAGGGTTTCGTCGTACTCGACCAGCGCGCGGGCGATGCCCAGGCGGATCGCACCGGCCTGGCCGGTGGTGCCGCCGCCGGAGGCGGTGACCAGGATGTCGAAGCTCTCGGTGTTCTTGGTGAGTTCCAGCGGCTGACGCACGATCATGCGTGCCGTCTCACGGCCAAAGAACTCGTCCAGCGGACGGTCGTTGACGGTGATCTTGCCGGTACCCTTGCGCAGGAACACGCGAGCGGTGGAGGACTTGCGGCGGCCAGTGCCGTAGTTTTGCGTGATAGCCATGATTAGATATCCAGAACTTGCGGCTGCTGGGCGGCGTGCGGATGCTCGGCACCCGAATAGACCTTGAGCTTGCGGTACATGGTGCGGCCCAGGGGGCCCTTCGGCAGCATGCCCTTGACGGCGATTTCGATCACGCGCTCCGGGTGGCGCTGCAGCGCCTGCTCCAGGCTCTCGGTCTTCAAGTTACCGATGTAGCCGGTGAAGCGGTGATACTTCTTGTCTTTCAGCTTGTTACCCGTGACCACGATCTTCTCGGCATTGATCACCACGAGGTAATCGCCAGTATCGACGTGAGGGGTATAGACCGGTTTGTGCTTGCCGCGCAGACGGCGAGCCAGTTCGGTGGACAGACGGCCGAGCGTCTTGCCGGCGGCGTCAACGAGATACCAGTCGCGCTGGACGGTCTCGGACTTGGCGGTGAACGTAGTCATGAGAAAACTCTTGAGTGGTCGGGCGGATTGCAGCGGCAATGACCGCTGGAACTTTGCCACGCGTTGTGAAGGCGAAACAGAAGAGGCGGGATTGTACGGGACACCCTCCTGCGACGCAAGTTGCACCGTCAGGCTCGGATCGGCGGTTGGCAGCAGGTCGGCCGGAGGCCAGAATCGGGGCATGACCCATACCACCCCTTCCCGACTGCACAGCCCGCTCGACCGGCTGCTGGTCGAAGCCCAGCGCGCGCTGGACACGGTATTCGGCAATCCGCCGGCAGAACGGCCCAATCCAGCCGCCGACACTCCCGACGTGGCGCTGGACCCGGAGCAACGCCGCCATGCCGCCGGCTTGATGCGCATCAACCATGTCGGCGAAGTCTGTGCGCAAGGCCTGTATTTCGGCCAGGCCGCCGTCGCCCGCGACGCGCAGACCCAGCATCACCTGCTGGAAGCCGCGCAGGAAGAAACCGACCACCTGGCCTGGTGCGCGGATCGCCTGCACGAACTGGACAGCCGCCCCAGCCTGCTCAACCCGGTCTGGTATGCCGGCAGTTACGCACTCGGTGCCCTGGCCGGGCTGCGCGGCGACGACTGGAGCCTGGGCTTCGTGGTCGAGACCGAGCGCCAGGTCGAAGCCCATCTGGACGAGCACCTGGAGACCCTGCCGGAGATCGACCAACGCAGCCGCGCCATCCTGCGCGTGATGAAGATCGACGAAGCACGCCACGCCGACCACGCCGAACAAGCCGGCGCCCGGATCCTGCCCCCCCCCATCCCCACCGCCATGGCCCTGGCGTCCAAGCTGATGAAGACCATCGCCTACCGGCTGTAGCCGGCCGGGAATGGGGAATGGGGAATGGCGGCTGACGGCGCCCAAGCAAACCAGGCCTTGCACTCGCAACACCCAACTGGAGCAGAGCCCCCTTTGTTAAGGGGGCGCGCCGAAGGCGCGGGGATAGGGAGCTACGGAGTGGGGCCCAAGGTTTGCGCAGCAAACTTTGGGGGGGGGCAGGCCCACGCAGTGGGATTGACCACGCGTGGGGCCCAAGGTTTGCGCAGCAAACTTTGGGGGGCGGGCCCACGCAGCGGGACTGACCACGACCACGACCACAACTATCCGACCAGCTTCAATCCAATCACACCGGCAACGATCAAGCCGATGCAGGCCAGCCGCGACCACGACGCACTGTCGCCGAACAGCGCAATGCCGGCGATGGTGACGCCCAGCGCGCCGATTCCGGTCCAGATCGCGTACCCAGTGCCCACCGGGATGGTCTTCAGGGCCTGGGTCAGAAACCACAGGCTGATGCCCGCCAGGCCGATCGTCAGCACGGTCGGCCACAGGCGGGTGAAGCCGTCGCTGTATTTCAGTCCCATGGCAAAGCCGATCTCGAACAGGCCGGCCAGTAGCAGATAGATCCAGGGCATTGCAGTACTCCTCAACAAAAAAAGGACAAAAAAAAAGCGACCCAGTGTTTGCACACTGGGCCGCCGTCGGCTGTGGAACGCGAGGTCATCGCGTGGCGGGCCGTCCCGCCTTGATTCTTTCGCGCGCCTGCACACAGGCGCGCAACAGCTGGTCCCTGCGCTTATTCGCTCAGGTTGCGCCCGTGAAACAGCTCTTCGATCTCGCGCTTGAGCAACGTTTCGATCTTCATGCGCTCCTTGAACGAAAGGTTCTTGGCGCGCTCTTCGAACAGGTACTGATCCAGGTCGAAGTCCTTCAGGTGCATCTTGGTGTGGAAGATATTTTCCTGATAGACGTTGACATCGATCATCTCGTAGCGCGACTTCACGTTCTTGGCGAGGAAGTGCTGGATCGAGTTGATCTTGTGGTCGATGTAGTGCTTCTTGCCCTTCACATCGCGGGTAAAGCCACGGACACGGTAGTCCATGATCACGATGTCTGATTCCAGAGTCTCGATCAGATAGTTCAGCGCCTTCAGCGGCGAGATCACGCCGCACGTGGCGACGTCGATGTCGGCGCGGAACGTGGCGATGCCTTCCTGCGGGTGCGTTTCCGGATATGTATGGACAGTGATATGACTCTTGTCCATATGAGCAACCACGGCATCGGAGATCAACTCCTTGCCGGCCTGCTTCTTATCGATGACGGGCTCTTCCGAAATGAGGATCGTTACCGACGCCCCCTGCGGATCGTAGTCCTGACGTGCGATATTGAGGATGTTGGCGCCAATGATCTCGGCCACATCGGTCAGGATCTGCGTCAGACGATCAGCGTCGTATTGCTCATCGATGTATTCGATGTAGCGCTGACGCTCCTCTTCGGTGCGCGCGTAACAGACGTCGTAGATGTTGAAGCTCAACGCCTTGGTGAGGTTATTGAACCCCTGTAGCCTCAGGCGAGGCAACGGCTTGACCACGTCGGTCTGTCCTTATGGAAGGCGGGAAAGGAAACAATTATGAGCCAAAGATCCCAGCAACGAAATGCCAACGTTCAGAATGGTTTACCTTGCATGACTCATGCCGTTAAGCTTCAGGAACTACACGCGGAACTACCATGAGCCCAGGAAACACGACGGTTGTGACTACGACGGTACGTAACGCTACCCCTTTGCTGGCGCTGGACGCGGGCACGATTGAACGCTTCCTGGCGCACAGCCATCGCAGACGCTATCCGACCCGGACCGATGTGTTCCGGCCAGGAGACCCGGCTGGCACCCTCTATTACGTGATCAGTGGCTCGGTGAGCATCATTGCCGAGGAAGATGACGATCGTGAGTTGGTGCTGGGCTACTTCGGTAGCGGCGAGTTCGTCGGCGAGATGGGGTTGTTCATCGAATCCGATACCCGCGAGGTGATCTTGCGCACCCGCACCCAGTGCGAGTTGGCCGAGATCAGCTACGAGCGGCTGCAGCAGCTGTTTCAGACCAGCCTGTCGCCGGACGCGCCCCGCATCCTGTATGCGATCGGCGTTCAGCTCTCCAAGCGGCTGCTCGACACCACAAGGAAAGCCAGCCGCCTGGCGTTCCTGGACGTGACCGACCGCATCGTGCGCACGCTGCACGATCTGTCCAAGGAGCCGGAAGCGATGAGCCACCCGCAGGGCACCCAGCTGCGCGTCTCGCGGCAGGAGTTGGCACGCCTGGTCGGTTGCTCGCGCGAAATGGCCGGGCGCGTGCTCAAGAAGCTGCAAGCCGACGGCCTGCTGCATGCACGCGGCAAGACAGTCGTGCTGTACGGCACCCGCTAAGCGCTAGCCGTTGCGGTTGGTGTGGCTCTCGCACCAACCGCTGCTGACGCCGCATGCAACAAGGCATGCGATCGATGCAGCCGGGGCGTGCTGGCGAGCGATTGCAAGGCGCGTGCTGCGTCTCGCCGGAGGCTTGACCGGCCGCAGCCACGACATCTGCGCACGCGGAAGCGTGAGTTCGATCAGCGCCGAATCGCGCAATCGCACTGCGATCGCACGGACAAAGCCAAAAGAAAGCGGTGCTTGCAGCGGCCGCAGCCTGGAAACAGGCGCTACAACGCCTTGCCACCCCGATCGCGACACCCCCAGTTGAGGATCGGCGTTCCGGCAGGCAGCACCTGGCGGAACAACGCTTCGCGATTGGCCTTGGGATTGACCACCACCGGCGCGCGCGCCGCCTTCAATAGCGGCAGGTCGGCGGTGCTGTCCGAATACGCGATGGCGATGTCGGCGTAGCCGCGCTCGCGCAACATGCGCATCTTCTCTTCGTTGTGGCAGTGACGGCGCGCGGTGACCGCCCCCAGGCGTGGGCCCACCAGGCTGCCGATCACCGGCACGTCCTGATGTGCCACGAAGCCGAGAATGGCGCGCGCCAGCTCCGGCGGCGCACCGGTGGCAACCACGACACGATCTCCTGCCGCGCGGTGCTCGGTGAACACCTTCAATGCGTGCGGCAACAACCGCTGCCGGATCTGCGCCTCGTGCTTGAGCACGTACGCATCGATGAAGCGGTTGAACTCGCGCGCGCGGTGCAGGCCGAAGGTGGCGATCCAGACATAGCCGGACACACCGCGACGACGGGTCGGCAGCATCGCCACCATCGGCCCGAGCAGCGGCGACGCCAGCAGCGCGACCAGCAGGCGCAACGGGTTGCGTTTGATCAACCAGGCGAACAGATGGCTACCGGAATCGCCGTCGTAAAGCGTGTGGTCGAAATCGAAGACCACCAGCGGCGCATCGTCGCGCGGTGCCGGATACGACTCAGTCATGCGCGAAGAATAGCTGACGCAGCGACTCGCCGGGTTCGGGTGCACGCATGAAGGTCTCGCCCACCAGAAACGCGTTCACACCGTGTCCGCGCATCAACTGCACATCGGCCGGGGTGACGATGCCGCTCTCGGTGACCAGCACACGGTCGCGCGGCACGGCGGCCCGCATGTCCAGTGTCGTCTGCAGCGACACTTCGAAGGTGCGCAGGTTGCGGTTGTTGATGCCGATCATCGGCACCGGCACCTGCACCGCGCGCTCGAGCTCGTCGATGTCGTGCACTTCCACCAGCACATCCAGGCCGATCTGCATGGCCAGGCCGGACAGATCGGCCAGCTGCGCGTCCTCCAGCGCCGAGACGATCAGCAGGATGCAGTCGGCGCCGAGCACGCGCGCTTCGTAGACCTGGTACGGGTCGACGGTGAAATCCTTGCGCAGCACCGGCAGCGTGCAGGCGTCGCGCGCCTGCCGCAGATACGCGTCGGACCCCTGGAAGAAATCCACGTCGGTCAGCACCGACAGGCAACTGGCGCCACCGAATTCGTAGCTGACCGCGATATCGGCCGGATGGAAATCCGGACGGATCACACCCTTGGACGGGCTGGCCTTCTTCACTTCGGCGATCACCGCCGGGTCACCGGCCGCGATGCTGGCCTGCATGGCCGCGGCAAAACCGCGGGTGAGCGGCAGATCGGCAGTGCGCGCGATCAGCTCGGCCAGCGGCACGCGGGCGCTGCGCTCGGCGACTTCGTCGGCCTTGCGGGCAAGGATGGTATTGAGGATGTCGCTCATGCGGTTTGTGTCCTGATGAGCGGACATTATCGACCAAGACGGTGACGACCGGGGTAAGGATCCAGGATCCAGCAGACGGATCCAGCGGACCAGGTAACCGCCGGTTGCCCTGGGAAAGGCAGCGCGCCATGGAGCGATACGCAGTCGTCGTTGCAGATGTGTACCAGCGCCGCCTTGCCGTGTCGCCGATGATGACGGCCAACGTGCATCGATCGCCTCGGCCGTCGATTGACTGAGCGATGCGCGCAGTCGTCGGGCAACCCATCCGTGACCGCTGCTGCGGCGTTGCGGCCAGGCGCCAAGGCCACCGCATCCGACCTCAACCGTTCGCCCGGCGTTCCTCGAAGTCCTCGCGGTCCATCACCTCGAAGTACAGGTCTTCGGACCAGTTCATCAGGCCCAACGGGTGCTTGGTGGCGCCTGTCCGGGTACTGTCGCAGTCGTCGTCGAAGCGCAAGCCGTAGAACGCATCCAGCGGCGGCGCGTGCAGTTGCGCCGCAGCGCGGCGCACGAGCTGCGCAGCGTCGTGCATGTCGGCCGGCAAGGCGGCGAACGCGGCACCGACAGCGCGGCATCTGTCGATCTCTGCCTCGACGCAGTCGCGCAGTCCCTGCTCCTCGCCCTCCGACATGAGGTCGAGCTCGACTGTTTCCAGCAGCAGGAAATCATCGCTGCGCTCTTCCAGAAAGATCAGCGATTCGTCCAGCCAGCTCGGCAGATGTTCGACCGCCGCAGGCGCCGGGCCGGGCGGTTGCGCAGCCAGTTCAGCGGAGGACGGTGCAGCCGAGAACATGCGCTTGAGCCGCCCGGTGAAAGACACAGGTGCAGGTGCGGGTGCAGGTGCGGGTGTGGGCATTGCAGGTGCAGCGGTTGCGACGAGAATTTTTACGATCTCGACAAAGCGACGGAACCGTTCCATGCCTGGGTCGAACGTGCTGCTGATTGCATAAAGGCGCGTCTTCCGGCCAGCCTGTGCATGCGCGCCATCGCTGTGTCCATCGTCATCGTCGCCCGGCGCTTCGTCATCATCGCCCAGACCGTCCGAGACCAGCGATGCGCACAGCTGGGGATCGGCCGACATCAGCAGCCGGTATACGAACGGCACGTCATACGGCCACTCCGACAGGCCGCAAATCATTTCCGGTCGATCGTCGTACGCCGTTGGCCGGTTGCTGAGGCTGTAGAGATAGGATCGGTTGGCCACGCAAACTCCTTGTCATCGCGTGCGGCAGACGCTGCGGACAGCAGCTTAGCGCTCCATCCATGCGCCGACCATCTCCGCCGAGGCGGAAGGGGTGCGCGGGCGGCTGAACGCGGGCAACGCGGCACCCGCGTTGAGCCAGCGCATCGCGCGTCGCCGCCCCCCCGACGTCCGCGCCGCGCGCGGGCGATCACACCAGATGGCCCGCTCAGACGCAGCTGCGCTCGGCGCCATCCAGACCCGCCAACTCCCGCGTACACGCGACATACGCATCCAATCTGGCGCGTGCCGAGCCGTCGGCCAGCACCGCGCGCGCGCGCGCGACGCCGTCGGCGATGCTGTCGGACACGCCGGCCACGTAAAGGGCAGCGCCGGCGTTGAGCGCAACGATGTCCAGCGCCGGGCCGGGCACGTTGTCCAGCACCTGCAGCAGCATCGCGCGCGACTCGGCGGCATCGGCCACCTTGAGGTTGCGACTGGCCGACATGGCGATGCCGAAATCTTCCGGATGCACTTCGTATTCGCGCACCTGGCCATCGCGCAATTCGCCGACCAGGGTGCCGGCACCGAGCGAGAGTTCGTCCATGCCATCGCGCCCCCACACCACCAGCGCGCGCTCGGCGCCCAGCTCGTGCAGCACGCGCGCCTGGATGCCGACCAGATCGGGGTGGAAGACGCCCATCAGGATATTGGGCGAGCCGGCCGGATTGGTCAGCGGACCGAGGATATTGAAGATGGTGCGCACGCCCATTTCGCGGCGCACCGGCGCCACCACTTTCATGGCCGGGTGATGCACCGGGGCGTACATGAAGCCGATCCCGGTCTGCGCCAGCGAGGCGGCGACCTGCGCTGGCTGCAGTTCGATCGCCGCGCCCAGCGCTTCCAGCGCGTCGGCACTGCCGGACTTGGACGAGACGCTGCGGTTGCCGTGCTTGGCGACCTTGGCGCCGCCGGCGGCGGCCACGAACATCGCGCAGGTGGAGATATTGAAGGTGTGCGAGCCATCACCGCCGGTGCCGACGATGTCCACCATGTGACGATGGTCGGTCACCTCCACGCGCCGCGAGAATTCACGCATCACCGTTGCCGCGCCGGCAATCTCGCCGATGGTTTCCTTCTTGACCCGCAGCCCGGTGAGGATGGCGGCGACCATCATGTCGGACACCTCGCCACGCATGATCTGCCGCATCAACTCCACCATTTCGTCATGGAAGATTTCGCGGTGTTCGATGGTGCGCTGCAGGGCTTCTTGCGGAGTCATGGGCATGGGGGCAACCGTGGTAATGCGAAGAAAAAAAGGGGGCTGCAATGCGGAGCGCTCAGCCTGAGCGGTGCGCGCGTGCACATCCACAGGGCAATGCGACGGCATCTACAACGCTCACTGCCCCGGACGCCGCATCTGGAAGCGCGCCTGTGCCTGCACTTCAAAATAGTCTGCCGGACCGCCTGCGCGCAGGATGGTCTGCACGGCAGACGGGTCGTAAATGCCGTCCTGCAATGCCGCGTGCGCCAGATGCACGCCCACCACTTCGCCCAGCACCAGCCAGGTTTCGATGGCCTGCCCGTCTGCGGTCTGCAGCGGCAACAGCTGGCTGAGCCGGCATTCGAAACTGACCGGGCTGGCCGCAACGCGCGGGGCATCGATCAACCGCGACGGCGCCATCTGCAAACCAGCCAGGGCGAACTCGTCGACCTCCGACGGCACCATCGCCGCACTGGCATTCATTGCCTCGGCCAACGGACGCGTTGCCAGGTTCCAGGTGAACGCGCCGGTGGCTTCGATGTTGCGCAGACTGTCCTTGCGGCCGATGCTGGCAAAGCCCACGATCGGCGGCACGTAGTTGAAGGCATTGAAGAAGCTGTAAGGCGCCAGATTGGCGATGCCGTCGGCCGAACGCGAGCCGATCCAGCCGATCGGCCGTGGGCCGACGATGGCATTGAATGGGTCGTGCGGCAGTCCGTGGCCTTGCGCCGGTTCGTAGAAATGGACGCTGTCGTTGGGCATGTTCATCGTGATCCGGGGGTTGACGCAGGCAAGGCGCAGCACAGGTAATCGCTGACGCTGCGATCGCACCCAGCCGATGCGGCGGCGACATCCAGCGACGCCGCGACACGTGCGACCAGCACGGCGTGCAGCACGCTCAACGCTCCAGGAAGTTCTTCAGCAAGGCGTGCCCGTGCTGGGTCAGGATCGACTCGGGGTGGAACTGCACGCCTTCGACCGGAAACTGACGGTGGCGCAGGCCCATGATCTCTTCCACCGAACCATCCGGGTTCTCGGTCCAGGCAGTGACTTCCAGCGCGTCCGGCAAGGTGGTCTTGTCCACCACCAGCGAGTGATAGCGGGTGGCCTCGTAACTGTCCGGCAGGCCGGCGAACACGCCCTTGCCTTGATGGCGGATCGGCGAGGTCTTGCCATGCATGATGTTGCCGGCGCGGATCACATCGCCGCCATAGACCTGACCAATGCTCTGATGGCCCAGGCACACACCGAGGATCGGCGTGGTCTGGCCCAACTGCTCGATCAGCTGCAGCGAGATACCCGCTTCGTTCGGCGTGCAGGGGCCAGGCGAGATCACGATGCGCTCGGGCTTGAGCGCGGCGATCTGGTCGACGCTCATCGCATCGTTGCGCACCACCGTGACCTCGGCGCCCAAGGCCTGCAGGTACTGCACGAGGTTGTAGGTGAAACTGTCGTAGTTATCGAGCATCAACAGCATGTTCGGCGTATCCGATGTATTCCAAAAGGGGACAACCCCAGAAACTGCAGCCATACCCGCCAATGCGCTGATACCCAAGCCGCCGGTCGGAGGAGGCAACACTGATTGCCTATCTTCGCACGTGCCTGCTGCGGCTCACCTCTGCCGCACCCGATCGGTTGGCGTCGGTGCATGCGCTGCGAAACGCGGCCTGCTGCCCGGCCCGAGGATCTGGTCAGGCGGCGGGTGGCGCGGCCGGACGCGTTTCGGCGGGCGGCGGCGCGGGCCCGGTGGTCAACTGTTCGGCCAGGCCCCGATAGATCGGCACATGACAGACCAGACCGGAGACACCGCGTGCCAGCAGTACGGTGGCCAGGATCGGCAGCAGCATGCCGCTGGTGTCGGTCAGCTCCAGCGAGATGACCGCCGAGGTCAATGGCGCCTGGGTGACGCCGGTGAGGTAGGCACACATGCCGAGCACCACGAATGCGGCCGGGTCCACGCCAGGCATCAACACCGACAGGTTGTGCCCCAGTCCTGCGCCCACCGCTAGCGCGGGCGAGAACAGGCCGCCGGGAATTCCCGCGACATAGGACGCCAGGTTGGCAAGCAGCTTCATCAAGCCGAACTCATGGCCCACGGTCGCGTGCCCCTGTACCAGGCCGCGCGCCTGCTCGTAGCCGGTTCCGAAGGCGCCAGTGCCGAACACCGCCGCAAGCGACACCACCAGCAACCCGCAGCCGGCGGCCAGTAGCACCGGATGGTCCCGGCGCAGCGCTCCCAGCCAACGCGGGCGGCCGGACACGCTGAGCAGCACCAGACGCGCGAATAACCCACCCAGCAACCCGGCGACGCTGCCGCACAACAGGATCGCCAACCAGCCCTGACCGAGCGGCAGAAACGTGGCCACCCTTCCGAAGTAGACGTAATTGCCCAGGATGCCCAACGACACCACGCCGCCCACGATCACGGCCGTCAACAGCGTGCCGGAGAAGCGATGTTCGAAGCGCCCGCTCAGCTCTTCGATCGCGAACACGATGCCGGCCAGCGGCGTGTTGAAGGCCGCTGCGATGCCGGCTGCGCCGCCGGCCAGCAGAAAGTGCGAGAGCTCGCGCGGATCGCGAAACCCCAGCCAGCGGCCGAAGGTGTACATCACGCTCGCGCCCACGTGCACGGTGGGACCCTCACGCCCGACCGAAGCGCCGCCCAGCAGCGACAACGTGGTCAGCAGCAACTTGCCGGCCGATACGCGCAGCGACAGATTCGTGCTGCGGAATGCGGCGTCGTCGGGCGTCTCCAATGCGGCGATCACCTGCGGGATACCGCTGCCGCGCGTGGGCCGCAGCACCCCGCTGGTCAACCACGCCAGCAACGCGAAGATGCCCGGGGTCAGCAACAACGCCCACCACAGCGAATGGCCGATGATGCGCTGGAACAAGGAAAACGCAGCATCGCTGGCCTTGGCGAACAGGATGGACACCAGCGCAACCGCCACCGCGCCGCCCCACAGGGTGATCCGCCGCCGCCACCGCTCCGATGCTAGCGCTGCGCGCAGCGTGCTGCGGGAGGAATGTGAACTAGACATGCCCCATTGTCCTCCAGGTCGCACGCGCCTGGAAGCGGCGCCTGCGCCGGGCTGGCCGCTGCCGTCACTGGCAGCGGCACGACGTCGCACGGTTCTGCATGGCGTCAGCGCATCGTGCGCGCTGCGCGCTACGGTCAATGACCGGCCGACAGGCGCGCTCCTTCGCGACGATGCATGCCGAGCCGATCGACCAGCGTTTCGCTGGCCGCGTTCAAGCCGATGACCTCGACCTCGGCACCATGCGCCCTCAACTTGAGCACCACCCGATCCAGCGCAGCCACCGCACTGATATCCCAGAAATGGGCGTGCGTCAGGTCGATCAGCACCTGCGTGGGCGGATTCAGAAAATCGAAACTGGTGGCGAATTGTCCAGCCGATGCGAAGAACACCTGGCCACGGACCGCATACACACGCACACCATCCTGGCGATCGACCTCCTGCACATCCAACATGCGCCCGACCTTGCGTGCGAAGAACAGCGCCGACAGCAGCACGCCGGCAAGCACGCCCCTGGCCAGATCATGCGTCCACACCGTCACCACCACGGTGCCGATCATCACCACCGACGAGCTCTTGGGATGGTGGCGTACATCGCGCAACGAGCCCCAGCTGAACGTCCCGATGCTGACCATGATCATCACCGCCACCAGCGCCGCCATCGGAATCTGGCTCACCCAGGTGGCGCCATAGACCACCATCAGCAACAACACCACCCCGGCGACCATGCACGACAACCGCCCGCGTCCGCCGGAGGTCACGTTGATCACCGATTGGCCGATCATCGCGCAGCCCGCCATGCCGCCGAAGCAGCCAGCGACGATGTTCGCCAGCCCCTGGCCGGCACACTCGCGATTACGTTGCGATGGTGTATCGGTCATGTCCTCAACGATCTGCGCGGTCATCAGCGATTCCAGCAACCCCACCACCGCCAAGGTGGTGGAGACCGGCAACAGAATCTGCAGCGTTTCCCAACTCAGCGGTACATCCGGCAGCAAGAACGTCGGCAGACTATCGGGAAGATGGCCCATATCGCCCACCGTGCGTATGTCGATGCCCCAGCACACGCAGACCACGGTGAGCACCACGATGGCCACCAATGGCGAGGGAATGGCGCTCGTCAGCCGTGGCAGCAGGTAGATGATGGCCAGGGCCGCAGCGCACACGGCGTAGACCGGCCATGGCATGCCGATCAGCTCAGGCAACTGCGCCAGAAAGATCAGGATCGCCAGCGCGTTGACGAAGCCGGTAATCACCGAACGTGAGACAAAGCGCATCAACGCACCCAGTCGCAAGGCACCAGCGATGACCTGCAGCACGCCGGCCAGGATGGTGGCTGCCAGCAGATACTGCAGACCATGGTCCTTGACCAGATCCACCATCAATAGCGCCATGGCGCCGGTCGCGGCGGAAATCATGCCGGGACGGCCACCGGCGATGGACGTCACCACGGCAATACAGAACGCCGCGTAGAGACCGACCTTGGGATCGACACCGGCGATGATCGAGAACGCGATTGCTTCGGGAATGAGCGCGAGTGCGACGACGATGCCGGCGAGCACATCGCCACGCACGTTGCCGAGCCATTGCTGGCGCAACGAATAAAACTTGGACATTGGAAACCGCTCCGCGTACCGGAAAACGCACGGCACGAGTACATGAACACGAAAAACACCTGGACCTTCGCTAAAGCAGCGAGCGCGTGATGCGTTGGGTCAGGGTGGTGTCATGGAGTCGGGGAGCCATCGGAGATCGAGCGACAATGGTAACGCGCGCTGCTGCGACCGGGCAAGGCACAACGCGGTGCACGTGCATGGCCCTGCATTGCCGGCATACAGGCCGGCATCGTTGTGACGCGCCCGCGTCTTGACGCATCTGCGAACCGCAACGCGCAGCACGGCGGTTCGCAGTGCCATAGGTTCAAGCGGTATCGCAGCGTGATATACCGGGACACGCCTCCCTGCCGATCCTGCGCGCGTCGAATTTATGCGCCTTGCACTGATCCGGCAGATTGGCCGGTATCGATTGACTGCACACCACGCCGGTTGCCGCGCTGTTTTCACCGGAGAATCCTGTGTCCTTCGAAAGTGGCATCACGCTGCATCGCTATGCGCGAACCGATGTCAACTTCCGGACCCGGCATGCTGCACGGCACTACGCACGGCAATGCATACAAGCATGCACACTTACCGGGCTGGCTTGCTGAAAAGCGATCAATAGCTGGTGCCGCAGCGTCTGCCCCGTATCGCCCAGGTACACGGCCGGCAGCGACTGCACCCACCGGCCCGCATCGAGTTTCAAAGCGCGGGAAATCCCAAGGTAAAGCAGGCGCCCTGGCCGGGCTCCGATTCCACTTCGACAAAGCCGTCGGCCTGCCGGACGGCGCCATCCACTTGTGCCAAGCCCAGCCCGGTGCCCTTGCCCTCCGGCTTGGTGGTGAAGTACGCATCGAACAGCTGGTCGCGAATGGCGGGCGCAATGCCGCTGCCGTTATCCCTGACCGCGATGGTGACGTAATGGCCACAGCGTGGATGGGTATCGCGGCCAACGTTGCGATGGGTCCGGTTTTCTACCGTGATACCGATCTTGCCGTGCTCGCCGCAGACATCGCGTGCATTGATCACAAGATTCATCAGCGCGCGTTCCAGCGTGTGCGGGTCCACCAGCACCATGCTGTTGGATGCCGTCGTCTTCCAGTGGACGGACACGGCAGTGCCGGCAGCCTGTTGCAGCAACGGCATCAGACGGGCGACCAGAACGTTGAGATCCACACGTTCGGGCGCGTAAGGATGATGGCGCGCAAAGCCCAGCAGGCGCTGCGCCATGATCGATCCCTGCTGTAACGCACCTTCCGCCATCTGCAGAATCTTTCTGTCGTCCTCGCGGATGGAGGTGCGCGACTGAACCACGTCGATGGCGGCAGCGGCGGTCTGCAGCACATTGTTCAGATCATGAACGACGCCTGCCAGCAATTGGCCGACGGCTTCCCCCTCCTGCGCGCGCTCGGCGACGGTTTCGGCCAGACGCTGCGCTGCGCGTGCGATGTCCAGCTCGATCGCAATGCGTGAGTCAGTGCCGGCAACGCCTGACTGCGCAACGCCCGCTACGTCGTACAGATCGTCTTGCGTGAGCAACGGCTCCGCACGCGGGTTCAGCGTCTGGTTGAGCGTGCGCAAGGCCTGTTGCGATTGCCGACGTTCGGTGATGTCGCGGTTGACGGCCAGCACACCTTCAACTTCACCATGCGCATCGCGTAGCGGCGTGGTCGATACCAACCACACCTGGTGTTGTCCCTCGGCATTGATGCATTCGGCTTCGAACTGTTGCGACTTGCCTTGCGCGGCCGCCGCCAGCGCCTGCTCCACCCTGGACCTGAACCGCTCCGGCCACAACGATGCCCACGGCTTGCCCACGACCGACTCGGCATTCACACCCGCCACGCGCGTCAATCCATGCGCATTGACGAATTTGACGCGTCCATCCAGCGAGATTTCCTTGATGGAATCCAGCGAGAGTTCGACGACCTGACGGTAACGATGGTCGGGAAAATCCTGCGTGCCGTTCATAGTCTGCACATCGATCACGTGCTGTTCGCACCAAAAACGTAGTGTGATGCATGTACTCCTAGAAGTCCTGCGTTATGCGCTCCATCGAAGAAAAACTGATTCTCGTCGTCGAGGACAATCACGACACCCTCGAGATCGCCACCTTGTTACTCGCAGACTGCGGTTACGTCGTCGTCACCGCCAGGGATGCGCAGGAAGCGCTTGAGCACATTCATCATCATCCAACGATCGCACTCGTATTCACTGACCTGCAGATGCCTGGACTGCTGGATGGATATGGGCTGATCGCCTACCTGCGCGCCGATGGCAACATGGTGCCCGCCATCCTGACCTCCGGGCTGGGCTATTCACCCAAGGGATTGCCGCCCCGCACCAGCTTCCTCAGCAAGCCCTACACGCGCCACAACCTCGTCAGCAATATCGAGGCGTTCGTGGGCCATTGAAGCACTCGATGCGCATGGCCGCACGGTGCGCCGTTTGCACTCACGCCTGCGCGTCGATGATGCGTTTTCCGCGCGCATCCAGTACCTGCTCACCGTCTTCTTTCGAGAACGCATCGGTTGCTGCCGGCAAGATCTCCAGCACCTGTTCCGACGGCCGGCATAGACGCACGCCGCGCTCGGTCTCGACAAACGGACGATTGATCAGAATCGGATGGGCCAGCATCGCGTCGAGCAATGCCGCATCGCTCAGCCCAGCATCGCCCAATCCCAGCTCCGTATACGGAGTGCCCTTCTGGCGCAATGCATCGCGGACATTCAGACCGGCGCGTACAATCAGATCGACCAGACGTTCGCGTGTTGGCGGGTGCGCCAGATACTCGACAATCTCAGGCTCGATGCCCACATGCCGAATCAGCGCAAGCACGTTGCGCGAGGTGCCACAGGCTGGGTTGTGATAGATCGTGGCCTTCATGCAAGCGCGCTCCGCAGGTCGTCGTCGTTGGTCGTTGGTCGATGGCAGCGCCACCAGATCGATGTATCACTCGGTGGTGTCTGCCGCCGCCGATGCAACCGCGCCGGCTTGCTGCGCCAACCGCGAGGCGGCGCTGCTGTCCTTACGCTCGCTGTAGCGATCGACCAGGTAGTCGCTGCTGTCGCGCGTGAGCAGGGTGAACTTGACCAGTTCTTCCAGCACGTCGACCACGCGGTCGTAATAGGCCGATGGCTTCATCCGTCCGGCGTCGTCGAATTCCTGCCATGCCTTGGCCACCGACGACTGGTTGGGGATGGTGAACATGCGCATCCAACGCCCGAGCACCCGCAATGCATTCACCGCATTGAAGGACTGCGAGCCACCGCTGACCTGCATGACCGCCAGCGTGCGCCCCTGGGTTGGCCGCACGCTGCCCTGCTGCAGCGGCAGCCAATCGATCTGGTTCTTGAAGACGGCGGTCAGGGTGCCGTGACGCTCCGGGCTGATCCACACCTGGCCCTCGGACCAGATCGATGCGCTACGCAACTCCTGCACCTTGGGGTGTTCGGGCGCAACGGCATCGGCCAGCGGTAGATCCACCGGATCGAACACCCGTACCTCGGCACCGAAATGCTGCAGCAAGCGCTCGCACTCGAACGCCAGTTTGCGGCTATAGGACTCCGGGCGCAGCGATCCATACAGGACGAGGATGCGCGGCTTGTGTCGGCTTTGCAGCGACAGCCTGTCCAGATCGGGCGCCTGAGCCAGGCCAAGGTCGAGATGGGGAAGCGCAAGATCGGCTTGCTCGGTCATTTTCATTCCACTATTCTAGAATTATGGAAAATAAAAGTGCAAGCAAAGCCCTGTCCGCCCTGGGCCAGGAAACCCGCCTGCGCGTCTTCCGCCTACTCGTGCAGGCAGGCCGCGGCGGAAAATTGGCCGGCGACATTGCCCAGGAACTCGCACTGCCTGGCGCCACGCTGTCTTTCCACCTCAAGGAGCTCGGCACCGCAGGGCTGATCAACGCCGAGCAGCGCGGCAGGACCATCTGCTATCGCGCCGATTTCCAGGCGATGAATGCCTTGTTGGCCTATCTCACCGAAAACTGTTGCGCCGGCGATGACGGCTGCGCTGGCGACATGCGCTGCTGAACACCCTGCCCGTCACGTTTGAGCTGTCGGCAGCGCCCCGATCGTGTTTCGCTGCCAGCGTGCGAATCGCCACGCCGCAGGCGACGCCCGCACTGAACTGGTCAACCCTGTAGCGCGAAGCGGGGTTGATCGCCAGGTCCATCAACTGCACGCAGCATCCGCCGCGTTGCCAGAGCGCCAGAACGGCCGCTGTGCACCGGCCTGCTCGCCATGCCACATTGTCGTGACGGCGCAATCGCGTTAACGCGCCTGGCTCTCCGGCGGTCCATGCCACTGCGCCCCCACTCAACCCCGCCAATGTCCTATCTGTCGCTCTTTGTGCTTGCCCTCGTCGCGGCCACCCTGCTCCCCGCCCAATCGGAGACGGCGTTGGTTGCGCTGCTGCTGCGCGGCGATTCGCCGGCCGGACTTGTCGCGGCGGCAAGCCTCGGCAATGTGCTGGGCTCGCTGATCAATTGGTGGCTCGGGCGCGAGGCGCTGCGTTTCCAGAGCAAGCGCTGGTTTCCGATCAAGGCCGCGGCCTTGCGACGGGCCCAGACCTGGTATGGCCACTACGGCAAATGGTCACTACTGCTGAGCTGGATGCCGATCATCGGCGACCCGCTGACGCTGGCGGCCGGCGTCATGCGCGAGCCGTTGCGTGTGTTCCTGCCGTTGGTGGCGATCGCCAAGACCGCGCGTTACGTCGTGCTCACATGGGCAACGCTTAGCATCGTCTAAATATCCAGACAGCCTGCTCGCCGGCGACTACCGCACCGGCGTGAGGGATCTCCTTACTGTCCTAGCTACTTTTACCGATATTCCAATGCGCACTTTTCCTTCACAATCGCCGGGCGACGTCGGCTTGACGACGCGATACGCGACAACCATCGGCGTGGCACGCACCCGACCATCGAATCAAGGAGGATCCCCGTTGGGCATGGCGTCAATCCGGCACGTGGGCGACTACCAGCTCACCGCACATATCACCCCGAACGACGGCCGCTTTGCATCCGAGATACTGGTGTCACGGCCTGGCGGTCTTACCCTGTATCGCTACGACTTGCCTGTCGCCGCCTTTGCCGACCGCAGGGCCGCCTACGATTACGCCAGGCAATGGATGGCTGCATGCACCGTGTCTGCCGATGGCCGCCTCTCCAACGACAGCCTGCATGCGTCACACGCTGCCTGAGCCGACACCACGCACTGTGTGAGCCATCCGTGGCGGATGTCCGGCCACCGCGCGTGGAGAACCGCGCAGGGCTGAGCATGTTCTTCGACGAACCTGCGTGCCAGGCCCCGCTGCAGATGGGTGTTGCTGACGTTGAGGTCGACGCAAAAACGGTCGGGATCGGCTATTCAATACACCTGCCACAGATGCCGCTGCGACGGCAGGCTGGTGACCTATGTCGTTGCAGCAAACGGCAGCATCAACAGGCTTGCGACGATCCAGCGTTCGATTCGCTTCATCGTGCTCTTCCCTGATGAATGGTCAGGTCTGCGCCTCGGAGGCAACCAGCGCTGCGAGGTCGGCGCATAGACGATCGACCGACGCAGCGGTGGTTGCCCACGAGGTCACGAAGCGGATCACCTGGCTGCCATCGGCGCGTCCTTCCCAGCGCTCGAAGTCGTAGCGTTGCGCCAGCTGTGTGGCGCGTTGCGCGCTGACGGCGATGAATTGCTGGTTGGTCGGCGAGTCGCTGGTGAACTCGGCGCCAGCGGCCAGCAATCCCGCGCGCAGGCGCTGCGCCATGCTATTGGCATGCGCGGCCAACGCGAAGAACAGGCCATCCTCGAACAAGGTGGCGAACTGCGCGCCCAACACCATGCCCTTGGCCAGCAGCGCGCCGCGCTGCTTGATCAGATAGCGGAAGTCCGCCTGCAATGCGGGATTGACGATGACCAGAGCTTCGCCGAGCAAGGCGCCATTCTTGGTGCCGCCGATGTAGAACGCATCGGTCAGCGCGGCAATGGTCGGCAGATCCAGATCGTTACCGTCGGCGGTCAGCGCGGCGCCCAGACGTGCGCCATCCAGATACAGCAGCAGCTCGTGCGCGCGGCAGAAGCGCGACAACGCATCGAGTTCGGCACGGGTGTAAATGGTGCCGCTCTCGGTGCTGTTGGAAATGTAGACCAGGCGCGGTTGCACCATGTGCTCGTTGCTGTGCACGTCCAGCAACGGCTGGATCAGCGCCGGCGTCAGCTTGTCGTGCAGCGCAGGCACCGTCAGCACCTTATGGCCGGTGGCTTCGATCGCGCCGGTTTCGTGCGTGGCGATGTGCCCCGCCTCCACCGCGATCACCGCCTGATGCGGGCGCAGAAACGCGGCGATTGCGATCAGGTTGGTCTGGGTACCGCCGACCAGCAGATGCACCTCGGCCTGCGCTTGCGCGATCGCGGTACGAATCAGTGCGACCGCACGGGCAGTGTGGCGATCGGTGCCGTAGCCGGCATTCTGCTCGGTACTGGCCTGCACCAACGCCTGCAACACACGCGGATGCGCGCCTTCGCTGTAGTCGTTGCGGAAGCTGATGCGCACAGCGTTGCCCTGCCCGTCCATCACAACCCCTTGGCCGCCTGGGCAACCGCACGGAACAGCGCGCGGCCCTTGTTCATGGTTTCCTGCCATTCCAGATCGGGATCGGAGTCATACACCACGCCGCCGCCGGCTTGCACGTACAGATAGCCGTCCTGGATCACCGCGGTGCGGATCGCAATCGCGGTATCGGCATCACCGTGCCAACCGATATAGCCGACTGCACCGGAATAGACGTTACGCTTGACCGGTTCCAGCTCGCGGATGATTTCCAGCGCGCGGATTTTCGGCGCACCGCTGACGGTGCCGGCCGGGAAGGTGGCGCGCAGCACGTCGCTGTAGTTCAGGCCGGCCTTGAGCGTGCCGGTGACTTCGCTGACGATGTGCATCACGTGGCTATAGCGTTCGATCACAAACTGCTCGCCCACCTTGACCGTGCCCGGTTCGGCCACGCGGCCGACATCGTTGCGGCCCAGGTCGATCAACATCACGTGCTCGGCGCGCTCTTTCGGATCGGCCAGCAATTCTTCTTCCAGCGCCTTGTCCAGTTCCGGTGTTGCGCCGCGCGGGCGAGTGCCGGCGATCGGCCGCACGGTGACCACGCCATCGCGCAACCGCGCCAGGATTTCCGGCGATGAGCCGACGACCTGGGTGCCGCCGACATCGAGAAAATACATGTACGGCGAGGGATTGAGCGCGCGCAAGGCGCGGTACACATCCACCGGACGCGCGCGGAACGGCACGCGCAAGCGTTGCGATGGCACCACCTGGAAAATATCGCCGGCGCGCACGTATTCCTGCGCCTTGCGCACCACCGCGTGATATTCCTCGCGGGTAAACGAGGAGCGGAAATCCGATTCGTCGATCGCATCGGAAATCTGCGCCTGCGGATACCCCGCGCCCCCCTGACGCAAGCGATGCGCCAGTTCGTCCAGACGCCGCTTGGCACGCACATAGGCCTGCGGCTGGCGCGGGTCGGCATGCACGATCAGGTACAAACGGCCTTTGAGGTTGTCGAACACCGCCAGCTCTTCGGACAGCATCAGCAGGATGTCCGGCGTGCCCAACTCATCGGGTTTGTCGCCGCTGCCCAGGCGCGGCTCGATGTACTGGATGCATTCGAAGCCGAACCAGCCGACCAGCCCGCCGGTGAAACCGGGCAAGCCATCGAGCTGCGGCACCGAGTGCTCGGCACGCAAGGCGTCGACCTCGGCCAGCGGGTCGGCGACCTCGCGGGTTTCCAGCACTTCGCCATGCTCGCTGATTTCCAGCGTATGCCCGCGGAAGCTGTATACCCGCCGCGCCGGCAGGCCGATGATGGAGTAGCGCCCGAAGCGTTCGCCGCCTTCGACCGATTCGAACAGATAGGTGTAGGCGCCGTCGGCGAGCTTCAGATAGACCGATAGCGGCGTGTCCAGGTCGGACAGCACTTCGCGGACAACGGGGATACGGGTGTGGCCTTCAGCGGCCTGGCGCTGGAACTGCTCTGCAGTGATCAAGACGACTTTCCTTCCGGGACTCTGTGACGGGGCGGACGACGGCAACGGGCCACCATCGCCAGCAGCGGCGAGCGGAAGAGAACGAGCGTGGAGTCGTCAGGCGGGACACCCAACTACTGTAGCGCAACTGCTGGCGCAGGGCAGCAGGCGCGGGGCCAACGCCGTGCGAATTGCGAAGGTGGGTCGGGCGTTGTCGGGGGCGGTTTCTCGAGGTGACTGGCATCAAACCCGGGCAGCGCGTGCCTGCCGTTGCATACGGTTTGCGCCGCCACTGAGCCATGGCGGCGCGCCAGTGCAGGGCGAGGTCTCCGGAGGCGGCATGCATGTCGGCGGCGGCCCTCACCCCAACCCGGCTCCCGCACACGGGAGAGGGGCGAGTGCGCAGGCGATCTCGCCGTCCCTACGCCGGAGCGCAAGGTTCCGATTCCCCGGTGCGACGCCCTGCCCCCGGCGTGCAACCTCCCTTCTCACACGTGCGAAGTCCCTTCTCCCGCCTGCGAGGTCCCTTCTCCCGCCTGCGAGGTCCCTTCTCACAAGTGCAAGATCCCCTTCTCCCGCCTGCAAGGTCCCTTCTCACAAGTGCAAGATTCCCTTCTCCCGCGTGCGGGGGAAGGTGCCCGCAGGGCGGATGGGGGAGGCATGACCGGCAGGCCAGCCGATCAAGACCGGCGCCCTCCCACAGGACGGGCCCGGAGGGAACGCGGCCATAGCGGCGCGATGGCCGTTGCTGCGCTTGAGATAAGGCCTGCAGCTGTTCGTATGCCCGGATCCCATCGATCCAGACTAGCGTGCTGATTGATCTCTGTACGCGCCCGCCGACCGGGATGACCAGGCGCAGCGCCGCACACTCGCGCCCGTGCGATTCCCGATTCCCGATTCCCGCATTCAATCCCCAAGCAACGGGCAATCCACGGGCAAATGCATCCGCAACCGCGCCGGCACGCATTCGATGCGGAAATGCAGCGAGGTTTCCGGTTCGCCATCCAGGTTCAAGGTCAGCGGCTGATGGGAGACGATTTCCAGCCACGGCAGCTGCACGCGCACCGCCACGCGTTCCAGCGCGGCCTGCTTGCCGCCGGTGATCAGCGTGCCGAGCGTGGCGGCCACTTCGCCGTCGAGCGCCGGCACGATGGTGACGTCGAGCAGGCCGTCGTCGATCAGCGCTTCCGGGCACAACGCCTGGCCACCGCCGGCCTGACGGCCGTTGCCCAGGCCGAGCGCGATGAACTCGCCTTCCCAGCTGAAATCCGGGCCGCTGAAGCGGGCGCTGATCGGGTCGATCCGGCCCAGCCGCGACATGCCGGTGATCAGGTAGGCCAGGCCGCCGAGCATCTTCTTCAAGCCCTCGTCGGTCTCGACGGTGACCTGGGTGCCGAAGCCGCCACTGGCGACGTTGGCGCACCAATGCGGGCCGTGTTCGGCATCGATCCGCAGCAGGTCGATGGGGTACGCAGCGCGGTCGGCGATCAGCTGCAGCGCATCCAGCGGCGCGATCGGGAGGTTGGCGGCCGTGGCGAAATCGTTGGCGGTCCCCAGCGGCACCAGGCCCAGCGACGGCAGCCCGGCGGCATCGGCGGCGTGATGCGCCAGCGCGGCGGCCACTTCGCTTAGCGTGCCGTCGCCACCGGCGGCGACCACCGTGTGCACGCCATCGGCGACTGCCTCGCCGACATAGCGCTCGGCATCGCCGTCTTCCCAGGTGACCCGCACATCGAGCCGGACACCGCGCTTGCGCAGCGCTCCCACCGCCTCACGCAGGTCCGGATTGTCGGTGGACTTGCCGTTGAGGATCAGACGCCAGTGGGGCGGGGCCATGCGCGCTGCCAATGCTGTGAGGATGATGGCGCAGGCTAGCAGCGGGGCGCCAGCTGCATTGTGAATACGCAACGTTGCCGGGCTGTCATTGGCATGTCATCGATGACCCGGAGAGTAGAAGGCCATAGCAGGGACGACGGGCGGAGGCAGGATCAGCCTCCAATTTTCTCGAAGGCCGCTCCCAGGGGAGCGGCCTTCTTCTTGCGTGGTCCTTGCCGGGCGGCGCGGATTGCTCAGGCGCTGGCGGCAAACGCGGCCAGGCGCTCGCCGTCGAGCCGGTACACGGTCCAGCCGTCCATCGGACGCGCGCCGGCCGCCTTGTAGAAATCGATGGCCGGCTGATTCCAGTCCAGCACCGACCACTCGAAACGCCCGCAGCCACGCTGCACGGCCAATTGCGCCAGGTGCCGCAACAACGCCAGCCCGGCGCCCTGCCCGCGCGCCTGCGGACGCACGAACAGGTCTTCCAGATACAGGCCGTTGCGGCCGAGCCAGGTCGAGTAATTGAAGAAGTACACCGCAAATCCCACTGCCTGGCCGTCCTGCTCGCAGATCAGCGCGTGCGCGGTGGCGCCGTCGTTGAACAGGCTGGCGCGCAGCGTCTCGGGGCTGGCCTCGACCGCGTCGGGCTCGCGTTCGTACACCGCCAGCGCGGTGATCAGCGCGTGCAGCAGCGGCGCATCGTCGGGCGTGGCGGCGCGGATCCGCAGCGCGGGCGCACTCATCGCACCGCAGCCACCGCTGCACGCATCTGCGCGATCACCTGCGCATAGTCGGGCGCGTTGAAGATCGCCGACCCGGCAACGAAGGTGTCGGCGCCGGCTGCGGCAATCGCGCCGATGTTGTCGGCTTTGACCCCGCCATCGATCTCCAACCGGATCGGCTTGCCCAGGGCGTCGATCTTGCTGCGGATGGCGCGCAGCTTGTCTAGCGCCGAGGGAATGAAGGCCTGCCCGCCAAAACCGGGATTGACCGACATCACCAGCACCAGATCCAGCTCGGGCAGCACCCAGTCCAGGATGTCCACCGGCGTGGCCGGATTGAGCACCAGCCCGGCCTGGCAACCGTGCGACTTGATCAGCTGGATCGTGCGGTGCACGTGGCGGCTGGCTTCGGGATGGAAGCTGATGAGGGTGGCGCCTGCCTCGGCAAAATCCGGCACGATGCGGTCCACCGGCTCGACCATCAGGTGCACGTCGATCGGCGCGGTGATGCCGTGCTTGCGCAGCGCCTGGCACACCATCGGGCCGATGGTGAGGTTGGGCACGTAGTGGTTGTCCATCACGTCGAAATGCACCCAGTCGGCGCCGGCTTTCAGGACGTTGTTCACTTCTTCGCCCAGACGGGCGAAATCGGCGGACAGGATGGACGGGGCGATCGCCGTCGGTTGCATGGGTAGCTCGTCAAGGAACAGGAACCGCATTGTCGCAGGCACGCAAAGCCAGTGCATCCGTTGCGACCCGGCCTGCGTATGCACCTGACCGGCGCACAGCGCCCTTTTGCGAAGGACACTGCATGAAGACCACCCCGCTCGCCTCCGCTGCACTGGCTTTGCTGGCCCTTGCCCCGTCCGCCTGGGCGCAAACCGGCCCAGCCGACTGGTCCGGTGTCTCGATCGGTGCCACGGTCGGCGGCGCCGATGTCAGCGGCGTCTCCGGTGGGCGCTTCGGCTTCGACACCGATCTGGACGGCCGCGACGGCGACCAGGTCAGCACCGCCACCGGTGCCAACGCATTTTCGCCCGGGTTCTGCGGCGGCGCGGCGGCCGGAAGCAGGCCGGCCAGCGGCTGTAGCAAAGACAAGGGCGGCACCGAATACGGCGCGCGGCTGGGTTATGACTGGCAGGCCGGCAACTGGGTCTATGGCGTGGTGGCCGAGTACACCCGCAACGACCTGCGCGACAGCGTCAGCGCCTTCAGCACGACGCCGGCGTTCTATACCTTCACCCGCCAGCTCAACCGCACCGCCGCGCTGCGCGGCCGGATCGGCTATGCGTTCGGCGCGCAAGACGACTTCCTGGCTTATTTCACCGCCGGCGTGGCACGTGGCGAGTTCGACCACAGCTTCTCCAGCAGCAACACCGCCAACAGCTTCACCGGCAGCGGCGGCGACAGCGCCGACGGTTATCAGGCCGGCCTCGGTCTGCAGCGGCGTTTGAGCGACAACGTCTCGGTGGGCGTGGAATACCTGTTCACCCGCCTGCAGGACGAAGACACCCGCGTGCGCGTGGGGCCGGGCACCGCACCGGCGACCAACCCGTTCCTGCGCGTCAATCCGGCCGGCACCGATCTGCGTCGCACCGACACCGACTTTTCGTCGAATGCAGTGCGTCTGACTGCGACGTATCGCTTCTGAGGTCTTGATGCCTGAGTGACCAAGACGCCTGACCGGTGACCCGGCCAGGCGTCTTGGTGCTGGCGCCGACTCCGATCCTGCTGCAGATAGCCACCTCCCCTGGCGCCGCCACCGGATGCCCGGCACGCCATCAGCGTTTGCGCAAGCGCTGAATCCGGTCGTAGGCGGCGTTGATCTGGCTGGCTTTCTTCTCGGCCTGGCGACGCGCTTCCGGCTCGGCGTTGGCCACCTTGTCCGGGTGGTAGCGCGACATCAGCCGGCGATAGGCCAGGTCGATCTCGGCGGTGGTGGCGTCCGGCTCCAGCCCCAACGCTTCGTAAGGGTTCTCGGCGCGACGCTTGAACCAGCCGGCGTCCACCGCATGGCCGATCGCCAGGCCAATCAGCAGGCCCATCACCGGTGCCCCGCGAAACAGCAAGGCGCCGGCCAGTGCGCCGAGCAGTTTTCCGTACCAGGACATGGGCAATCGGGGCGGGAGGCGGGCTGGCGATCTTACCCGAACCTCCACCCGGCCTGGCTGACATGCCCTGCACGGCGCCCGCCCGGCGGCGGCCAATAAATCCTGCGGGCCGCAACGAAGCGCCGTACACTACGCGGCCCGCTGCCCACCCGCGGGCCCGCCGGGTCCCGGGGACAGCGTCATTGCGACGTCCTTAGGAGTGCCTGTGTCGACCACGCTGTTGCAATCCGATCTACCCGGCCTGCCGTTGCGTCACCGTGGCAAGGTGCGCGATGTCTTCGACATTCCCCGCGACCGCCTGCCCGCCGATGCGCCGCCCGGCGATTATCTGTTGATGGTGGCGACCGACCGCCTGTCCGCGTTCGACGTGGTGCTGCCCGACCCGATTCCCGGCAAGGGCGAGATGCTCTGCCAGGTCTCCAACTTCTGGTTCCACAAGACCGAACACCTGATGCCCAACCATCTGGTGAACATCACGGTGGAACAGGTGCTGCCCGAGGGCGTGGACCCGGCCTTGTACGCCAGGCGCGCAGTGGTCACCCGCAAGCTCAAGCCGGTACCGGTGGAAGCCATCGCACGTGGCTATCTGATCGGCAGCGGTTGGAAGGACTACCAGCGCACCGGCAAGGTCAGCGGCATCGAGTTGCCCGACGGCCTGCGCCAGGCCGAGAAACTACCCGAGCCGATCTTTACCCCCTCGACCAAGGCCGCCGTTGGCGACCATGACGAAAACATCGACTTCGACGCGATGGTCAAGACCGTCGGCGCGGAACTGGCCGAGCGCGTGCGCGATGCGACCTTGCGCATCTACCGCTTCGCCGCGGACTTTGCCGCCGAACGCGGCATTTTGCTGGCCGACACCAAGTTCGAATTCGGCACCGACGCCGATGGCCGGCTGTACATCATGGACGAGATGCTGACCCCGGACTCGTCGCGTTACTGGCCGGCCGACCAGTACGAGCTCGGCACCAGCCCGCCCAGCTACGACAAGCAGTTCGTGCGCGATTATCTGGAAACCCTGGAGTGGGGCAAGACCGCCCCCGGCCCGCAGCTGCCGGCCGAAGTGATCGACCGCACCCGCGCCAAATATGCCGAAGCGCTGCAGCGGCTGGCGGGCATTTCGGTTGATTGATCTTCAACGCCCCGGGCTCGGGGCTTTGCGGCTTCACTAAAGCAACAATCGCTGGCAGCGCTCTTTTTATTGAGCGCTGAAAGACGCACCGGGCGCGGTCCATTGCCCAACGAGGTCGCCATGGCTCTCTCACATTTTTCTTTCCGCAGATTACCCGCGTTTCGCAGCGCAATGCTTCCCGGCCTGCTTGCAGTAAGTGCCTGCAGTCCCGGCGGATCAGCACCACCTGCCGCGGCGCCAGCCACATCGACGGTATCGACGTCTGCAGCAACGCATGCACCGGCTTCTGCTACCGCTTCCATCGATGACGGGCTCGCGACATTGATACAGGCAAGCGGCGTGCAGTGTACCGATGCCAAGATGGCAACAGGCTGCACCGCAGGAAATGTGGATGCCGGCGATTTTTACGATGTGGAACTTTCGCCTGTGTGTGGCGATGCGGGCTTCTTTGCAGGCGTAGCGCAAGCAGACGGGGTGGATGTACTTGATGCCGTGCCAACCACTGGCAGCCGCGCATTCGCCAGAGCCAAGCTGGCCCAGGGCCAGCTCGTCTGTATTCAAGGTATCGGCCGCGCGGGACAGAACCCACTTTATTACTATGTCGTCGCGATTCCCGCAGACAGTGTTGCCAAATGCAAGAACGACCCGGCATGCGGAACGTATGGAGACAGGCGGATTCAACGCTCAACGCCCGCCGCCAGCAAGAGCTGCCATGCCGCCGCACCGGGCCACTATGTCGGTGACTGCGCACAGGGATGGGTGGGTGCGGATGCACTCGATGTTTTTTCGAACGGCATCTAGTCGTTCGCGAGAAACTGCATCAATCCCAGGAAAACGTGTCACCCGATTATTATGGTCCCGGTGAGTGATCGATTCGGGATAGCCCAGCGTGTATTGGCGGCAATCGCTGGCAGTGGAATCAACCGAACGCCGAGCACTGGGACCGCAGTCAGGCTGGCTTCCCTCCCAGGGTAATGGTCTGCGACATGCCGACCCGTTTTCGTCACCCTCGGCTCGGCAAGTCTTCACGCATTTGCACGTAACGCGCGTATAAGATTCCGGCCGCGCTCACGTCGCCCGCTACGATCAGGAGGATCCGTTGGCCTTTGTCCGAACTTCCCTGCACACGCTCGCACTCAGCCTGGCGCTGGTTGCCTGCAAACCGCAAGCAGAGCCGGCTGGCGCTGCGCCCCCTGCTGCAGATGCTGCACCTGCAGTCTCAACACCTGCTGACACATCGGGCGCACCTGCTTCGGCAGCACGTTGTCCCACCGCCGACTTCTCTGCATTTCTGAAAAGCTTCAGCGCCGACATTGCGGTACAGGAAAAGGCAACGGCCGATCCGCTGACGATGATCCAACTCGACCCGGACGCACAGCCCGAGCCCACCCCGGTCACCCGCGCCGTTCCGCTGGCCGAGGTCGAATGGCCCGTCATCCCGAACCTGGAGGCAGCCCGCAACGGCGGCCGCGAGGTCACAATTTCTGAAGAAGCCGATGGCCGCCAGGTGCTGGTCCGCACACCCGACACCGGCGATCAGCAGGTCTACCACTTCGCCCAGCGCCCCTGCTGGATGCTGGTCAAAGTGGACGACCAATCGTTGTAACGTCGGTGGGCAGCTGGAAGTAGGTTCTGCCGGCTTGGGTATCCGCACCTGCACCTTCAAACCGCCAAAGAGGCGACCTGATGCGACGCTTCATTCCTGTCCTAGCTGCTTTCGCTGTCACCCTGGTGCTTGCCGCATGTGGTGACAAGCCGGGTACCGCCAATGCCGCTACCAGCGCACCCGGTGCGCCACCCGCCAATACCCCATCCCCAGCTTCGACAGAAGCAGATAGACAAGGACGGAACGACATGATCAAGGAATGCTCCGGCATGCGCCTGCACCTGAGCGCGTTGCCATCCGGGACCGACGGCTCCACCAAAACCCACCTGGAAATGGAGCGCGATGGCCAGCGCCAGGAAGTGTCAGCGCCTCCAGAGATGGCCGACTACACGGCAGTGGGCCTGGGTTGCGCGGAAGACGCCAAAGGAAGCAGCTATTTCGTCGTCCAGTACGGCGAGCTTCCTTACGGCTGCGAATTTTGCGAATGGTTCTTCCTGTATGACATCAAGGGTCAGTTGCTGAATCACGCGACACCGCCGCTTCATACGCAGGATGGCCAGCAGAGCCCGAATAACGATGAATACGAACACAAGCTCGAAGCGTTGGGGCTGAAGCACCCGGAACTGTTGCCTTTCCAGCCCTGAGCAAAGGATGCCTATGCGCCGATGGCGGTGCATAGCCAAAGCAGTACGCAGTACATGGAGCGGTACCCGTTACAAGGAAGAATCTGTCTCATAGAAAGGAACGCACGACATGACCGACACGATTTATACCGACATGCTTCAGCCACGCGGTGCTGCATACAGCAGCGACCGGATCAAGCCCTGGAGCCATTATCGCGAGCCCATCGACAGCGGAGATGGCCGACTGCATGGCGACTCGCGTCGCTGGGGCGATGCCAGCCCACATACCCAATCACGGGTGATCGATAGCCTTATCGACGCCTCGCGGGATGCTGGGCTTTCATCGCGCGAGACCGCTTACGTTCTTGCCATCGCCCGAGTCGAATCGGGCTTCAATCCCGATGCAGCTGCGGGCACAACGTCCGCTTCGGGCCTGGGTCAATTCATTGACCGCACTGGTGCGCATTACGGCGTCAATACGTCCAACCGCTTCGACGTGCAAACGCAGTCGCAGGCATTGGTGCAACATTTCATCGATAACCGCGACCTCGCACGCAGCCGGGGCCAGGACGAGGATTACATCTACAAGTATCACCACGACGGTCCGACGAAAGACTATGGTGGCCTTGCTCTGTCGCGGCGCGAGATTGCCCCTCATCTGGACAACTACACCCAGTTTGTCGAACAGCGTCTTGCCCAGACGCAGGGGACTGCAGTGGACCGCCCTGCGCCAGCGGCGCACCCGGCCGAAACCAGCCATGGCACTCGCAGCAACTTCCAACAGACGATGGAGCGTATGCTGCCCGGCCAAGGTAGTGCCGATCCGCATATCACTGGTCACTATGGCGAGCACCGTGGCAGCCACGGGCCGCATGGCGGCACAGATTTCAATTATGAAGGTGGCCAGACAGGCCGCAACCTGCAGCATCCGACGGTGCATTCGCCGGTCTCAGGAACCGTGACGTTTGCGGGCGGCAACTACGGCACTGTCAAGATTCGCGATGCACAGGGTAACTCGCACGAGATCCTGCACCTGGACGCACTCAAGGTGAAAGAAGGTCAGACGCTGTCCGCGGGCGATGCGATCGGCACGATGGGTGGACGCGGCCCGAACGGTAACAGCCAGTACGCGCAGCATGTGCATTACCAACTGCGCGATGCCAACGGCAAGTTGACCAGTCCGGAGACGTTCTGGAATCAAGGCCATCAACAGGAGTCAGGCGCTCGCCAATCCCCGTCATCGACACCGGCCAGCCACGGCGCGCTGCGTCACGGCGATCAAAGCCCCGATGTCGGCAAGCTGCAGCAGGACCTCAACCGTCTCGGCGTGCGCGATGCACAGGGCAACCGGCTGGCCGAGGATGGCCGCTTCGGTGACAACACGCGCGAGGCAGTGCTTGCGTTCCAGAAGCAGCACGGGCTGCAGGCCGATGGCGTGGTGGGTCGCAATACGCAGGCGGCATTGTCCGCGCTTCCGGCACAGACCCAGAGCAGAGCAGGCGAAGCACCGGTCGCGGCGCCGAAGGGCCCGTCGCTGAACGATGCCTCGCATCCGGACCATGCGCTGCATAACGCGATCCGCAGCAAGCTGCCAAGCATGATTTCCAGCGATACCGCTGCCAACGTGACCTTGCAGGCAAAGCAGAACGGAATCGACAGCGCCGACAAGCTGCAGAGCGTCACCGTGCAGGACGGCAAGGCGTTCGTGATGGGGACCACGCCGGGTTTCCGCGCGGCGGTGGATCTGAATCAGCCTGCCCCGACGCTGGAACAGACCAGCGCGCAATTGCTGGCCGGCCAGTCGCAACAGCAACAGGTGCACGACGAGCAGCAGAAGGTCGCCATCGGCGGCCGCTGAGTTCAGCGACGCGCGACGCAGCCGGCCAGATTGTCTGGCCGGCTTTTTTGTACCCGCGCATCGCTAGGCAGATGGGGAGCACACGCGCAATGCGGTCTTCGTCGATCGGCGCGCGTGCACAATGAGCGCCTGCCACTCTACATACCGCAGTGCGGCGTATCGCGTGCCGATGCAACGTCTTGCGCGTGATAGCGGGTTGCGCAACGGCGGGGGCATGGTGTCCAGCGCGTAACGCAGCATCCGCATCTCTGCGATGCATTCCACAGCCCGAAGTGGCCGGGCGCACAGAATCAAACACATCCGTAAATTTTACTTATTGCACGACCACCGACTGTGCAAGCGTGTCTGCCGGGACTTCGGAACGGCCAACAAAACGTAGCGAGCAGTCGTCAGATGGGGGCGGACGGCACGCCCGGAATCGGAGTGCACCAGGGGCACATGCAGACTCCGCGCATCGGTCGCGCATGCCTGGCGGATGTGCAGTCGTTTGGTTAATCGCTCTGAAGTTGCCACTCGCGATCTGCTGCGACCTTCGTCGCCGCCGGTCTTTGCATTGCACGTTTTCTGGAGAGAGTCGTCATGCAATTCCACGTCTTGGGCGCGGCGATCTGCTGCGCGCTATCAGTCTGTGCTGTCGCCAATGCTGCGGATCTTTCCGCAGAGGCAGCCGTTTCGCGTGCGCAATCGTTGTTGGTAAATAACGCGTCAGCGATGGCCAATCGTGCGCCGGCCGATGCCTTCATCGCGCGCGACAGCATCGTCGATGCCGATGGCACCGAACATGTCCGTTTCGATCGTACCTATCAGGGCCTGCCGGTGATCGGCGGCGATGTGGTGGTGCATTCGCGGCGCGGGGTGATGCGGCAGCTGAGCCAGACCATGGACACCAGCGTGCGTCCGAACCTGCTGCCGGGCATCGATGCCGACACTGCACTGCGTGTGGCCGGTGCGCAGTTCGATGTGGCGCCCGATGCCGCGCCGCGTGCCAGCCTGGCACTGTATGCACGGCAGGGCGCACCGCGGCTGGTCTATGACGTGATCTACAGCGGCATCAAACCCGATCAAACGCCAACCGAGATGCATTACATCGTCGATGCGGTCAATCAACGCATTCTCGAATCCTGGGATACCGTGCATACGGTCTGCAGCGGCGGCACCAGCGCAGCCGGCAGCGGGCGTTCGCTTTATGCCGGCAACGTTGCCTTGTCCGCAACGCGCTGCAGCAGCGGCTATGAATTGACCGATATGAGCCGCGGCGGCGGTGCCACCTACACCATGCGCAACGGCACCTCCGGTAGCGGCACGCTGGTCACCGATGCCGACAATGCCTGGGGCAACGGTGCCAACAGCGATGCGGCCACCGTGGCGGTGGATGCGCATTACGGCGTGGCGTTGACCTGGGACTATTTCCGCACGACGCATGCGCGCAGCGGCATCGCCAACGACGGGGCGGGTGCGCGTAGCCGCGTGCATTACGGCAACGGCTACAACAATGCCTTCTGGCAGGACAGCTGCTTCTGCATGACGTTCGGCGATGGCGACGGCAGCATGTTCACGCCCTTGGTGCCGGTGGATGTGGCCGGGCATGAGATGACCCATGGCGTGACCAGCCGGACCGCACGCCTGGTGTACTCGGGCGAGTCCGGTGGTTTGAACGAAGCCACCTCCGACATCATGGGTGCGATGGTGGAGTACTCCGCCAACAACAGCGCGCAGCCGGGCAATTATCTGATCGGCGAGAAGATCGTGCCCGGCAACAGCACCGGTACGCTGGCGTTGCGCTACATGTTCAAGCCCAGCCTGGACGGCGATTCGCCGGACTGCTACAGCAGCAGCCTGGGCTCGCTCAACGTGCACTACAGCTCGGGCGTTGCCAACCATTTCTACTATCTGCTCGCCGAGGGTGCGGTGGTGCCGAGCGGTTTCGGTGCCGGCACCAGCTGGAACGTGACCCCGGCCGGGCTGGTGTGCAACGGCAATACCGCGTTGAGCGCGATCGGCCGGGCCGCAGCCAGCCGTATCTGGTACCGCGCCCTGACGGTCTACATGACGTCCTCGACCAACTACGCGGCCGCACGTCGGGCCACCTTGAGTGCTGCCACCGACCTGTATGGCAGTACCTCCACGCAGTACCGCGCGGTGGCTGCGGCGTGGAGCGCGGTGTCGGTCAACTAAGAGCGGCTAACAAAACGACTTCGCGTCAGCCTACTGCAGGCCGGCTATCTGCGGCTTGGCTGCAGGGCCCTTGCCCGCCCAGCGTCGCGGGACACGCTGCAAGTACGTCCTTGTAAGCTCTTACGCGGCATCCATGCCGCGTAAGGTCCCACGACGCTGGACGGGCAAGGACCAGTCGAGAGTGTCGGTGTGCATGGCTTTAAAAAAGCCACCGACTAACTCTCTGGTGCGGTGTCCTCGCCGCTGGCGGGACCGTGTGGCGGCATGGATGCCGCCACCGAGCCTCCAGGGATGGATTCACGGCGTGTCCCGCCAGCGGTGAGGGCACCGCGCATTCGACCCACTCAGTGTTTGATCTGGACTTCTGACTGCATCCACCAAGATACGACCGACAAACCACTGCACTCACTGACAGGCGCTCGCTCGCCAGGTTTTGTTAGCTGCTCTAAGGTGTTGCCGGCCCTTGCCGCGCGATCGACGCGTGGCAAGGGCCCGGCTGTCACTGCGGCCGTCCGCGCGCGTATGCTTGGGTCATTCCTGGGAGGGAACATGACCGACAGCATCACCACCGCGCGCCCGATCGAGCGCTATTTCGCCAGTTATTCCGACGATCATCAAAACGCCACCAACCAGCAGATCCATGTCCTGGCGGTGCCGGCGATCCTGTGGTCGGTGGTGGCCTTGCTGTGGTGCATTCCGGTCGGCGGCACCTGGTTCAATAGCGGGGTATGGGCGGCGCTGGCGATGTTCGCAGCGTGGTGCTACTACAACCGACTGTCGCGCCCACTGGGGCTGGGCATGTTGGCGATGTTCTTTTTCTTCGGCTGCCTGTGCCGGTTGATCGAGCACAAGGTCGGGCTGGGTGGCGTCTTCACGCTGGGGGCGGCGGTATTCGTGCTGGCGTGGATCGCACAATTCGTCGGCCACAAGATCGAGGGCCGCAAGCCGAGCTTTCTGACCGACCTGACCTACCTGTTGATCGGTCCGATCTGGGTGCTGGCCAAGCTGTATCGTCAGTTGGGTTGGCGCTACTGAGTGCAATTGGCCAGCAACGGTCAGTCAGGCAAGTCGCCTGGCACGTGGCACTGACAGGCTCCTTCCAAGCGTCGCTCGCATCCGGATCTCCCAATGCGCAGGGCCCTGGTTAAAACGGCGGCCAATCGACGTCGATCATCGAGCATTCGACGCCTGACGTTTCACCCTCGACAAACCGTAGGCGTGCTCACCGCGCCTCACTCACCGATGCCGAGTTCTTCCGGTAACGGACGGAACGCGCGCGGCGCATAACCAAAATCGCGGCGTGCAGGCTCCAGGTCGAACACCAGGTCATCGCGCATGCGCTGCAACGCGGCCGCATTCATCCCGCCCAGGCGCCCCAGCCGCTGCGCAGCGCTGACGGCAAGCCCAAACAGGCCTGGCGGCACCTGATACAACCGCGCCGGTCGTGGCAACGCCGCCAGCACGCGTTCCACCATCTGCGTATAGGCCAGCACTTCGCCACCGCCGACGGCGTAACTGCGCTGCTGCGTCGCCGGCTGGGCCAGCACCGCCAATGCGGCGCTGGCCAGATCGTCCACATGCACCGGCTGCCGCAGGCCAGTGGCGTTGGCCGGCAGCACGAAGGCGCCCGTGCGTTGGGCCAGCCCGGCGATCTGGGTGAGCGTGCGGTCGCGCCCGGCACCATAGACCAGGGTCGGACGCAGCACCGTCGCGGTCGCGCCACGCGCCTGGGCTGCGGAAAACAGCGTTTGTTCGGCATGTGCGAGCCGCTGGGCCACATCGCGCTCAGCTGCGTCGGTCGAATGTTCCTTGACGTCCACGCTGGTTGAACCGAACGCCACAATGCGCGGAGCGCGCACCGGATTTTCGGCGTACCAGCGGGCGAAGTGATCCAGCGGGCCGCAGCTGAAGATCACCTCGCATGCCTCGCCCGTTGCGGCTGGCGCGGTCAGATCGCCTTGCCGCCAGATCAACCCGGAACGCGCGGCACGCGGCTGGCGCGACCATGCCGTCACCTGCCAGCCGCGACTCAGCAGGCGCGTCAGCAGGCGTTCGCCGATCTGCCCACTGCCGCCGAAAACCAGGGCGCGTGGCGCAGATACAGCAGTGGACGGATCAGGATGGGGAACAGTCACGGGGCACGGATGCAGTCTGGATGGACGCAGCATACCGAGTGCGACGCCGGGGCGCGAAGCCGCCGCTGCAGCCATTTGCTCACGTCGGTAGCGGCGACGTTGACACGGACGTCAGTCAAGGGTTTGTTAAGCTCTCTGGCCTGCTCGCGAATCTTGTGTTCCCTGCATGCCTTTCTCGCTGGAAATCCTGCTCGCGCTGCCATTTGCAATGGCGGCCGCCATTGCGCTGCGCTGGCGCACAGCTCGTTCGATCACTGCGTGGTTGGCTGCGGCCGCGCCGTTGGCCGGCTTGGTCATTCTGGCGATGCTCACACCGGCAGTGATGCGCGGTGAGGTGATCCGCAGCGAGCATGCGTGGTTGCCGCAGATCGGCTTGATGTTCTCGCTGCGACTCGATGGCCTGGCGTGGATGTTTGCATTGCTGGTGCTGGGCATCGGTGCGTTGGTGGTGATGTATGCGCATTACTACCTGAGCGCACGCGACAGCGCCTCGCGCTTCTTTGCCTACCTCATGCTGTTCATGGGCGCGATGCTTGGCATGGTGCTGTCGGGCAATCTGCTGTTGCTGATGGTGTTCTGGGAGCTCACCAGCATCAGTTCGTTCCTGTTGATCGGCTTCTGGTCGCATCGCAAGGATGCGCGCGAAGGCGCCCGCATGGCGTTCGTGCTGACCGCTGGCGGCGGCCTGGCCTTGCTGGGCGGCGTGCTGATGATCGGCCGCATCGTGGGCAGCTTTCAGCTGGATGCGGTGCTGGCCGCCGGCGATCTCATCCGCGCCAGCCCGCTGTATCCGTATGCCCTGAGCCTGGTATTGCTGGGCATCTTTACCAAGAGCGCACAGTTTCCGTTCCATTTCTGGCTGCCGCACGCGATGGCTGCGCCCACGCCGGTGTCGGCATATCTGCATTCGGCCACGATGGTGAAGGCCGGCGTGTTCCTGCTGGCGCGCCTGCATCCGGCATTGGCCGGCACCGATTTCTTCTTCTACACCGTCACCAGCATCGGTGCGATCACCTTGTTGCTGGGCGCCTGGCACGCGATCTTCCAGCATGATCTCAAAGGCGTGCTGGCCTACTCCACCATCTCGCATCTAGGCCTGATCACGATGTTGTTCGGGCTGTCCACGCCGATGGCGGTGGTGGCCGGTGTGTTCCATATCCTCAACCACGCAGTGTTCAAGGCCTCGCTGTTCATGGCCGCCGGCATCATCGACCACGAGACCGGCACGCGCGACATGCGCAAGCTCGGCAACCTGCGTCGTTTGATGCCGATGACCAGTGCGTTGGCGATCATCGCCTCGCTGGCAATGGCCGGTATTCCGCTGCTCAACGGCTTCCTGTCCAAGGAAATGTTCTTCGCCGTGGCATTGGAAACCGACGCGCCGCAGACGATGCGGGTGCTGGCCAGCATTGCCGCGTTGCTGGCCGGCCTGCTCGGGGTGGCCTATAGCCTGCGTTTCGTGCACGACACCTTCTTCGGCGAGGGTCCGCGCGATCTGGACACCACTGCGCACGAACCACCGCGCTGGATGAAGATCCCGGTGGAAGTGCTGGTACTGATGTGCGTGGCAGTCGGCATCGTGCCGGCATGGACGATTGCGCCGGTGCTGCGTGCCGGTGCAAGCGCCATCCTCGGCGAGCGCTTGCCCGACTATAGCCTGGCGCTGTGGCATGGCTTCAACTGGCCGCTGGCCATGAGCATCGCCGGCATGGTGGGTGGCACGCTGTTGTACATGACGCTGCGCCGCACCTTGGATATGTACGCGATCCAGAACCGCTCGCCAGGCAAGGCGCTGTTCCACTGGAACCTGCGCGCGCTGTTCGCTGCAACCGCGCGCATGACCGATGCCGTCACCAACGGCAATCTGCAACGCATGCTGATGTTGCTGGTGCTCAGTGCCGTGGTCGTCGCACTGGTGCCGTTTGTGCAAGGCGGCGTCCTGCCGGCCTGGCCTGCGCCCACTCCGATGCCGCTGCTGGGCTGGATTGTGTGGTTGCTGATGATCGCCTGCGCACTGGGCAGCCTGTTTCTGTACAAGCAGCGTCTGCTGGCAGTGCTGGTGCTGGGCGGCACCGGCCTGGCGGTCAGCATGACCTTCGTGTTCCTGTCGGCGCCGGATCTTGCATTGACCCAGCTGTTGGTGGAGATGGTGACGTTGGTGCTGATGCTGCTGGCGATGAATTACCTGCCGGAGCGCTCGCTGCCCGAGCCTGCACGGCTGCGCAAGATGCGCGATGCCACCATCGCCGTGATTGGCGGCGCCGGGCTTGCCGCATTGACCTATACGTTGATGACCCAGCCCAGCCACACCGTGGCCGGCGAGCTGCTGCAACGTGCGCTGCCGGAAGCCTACGGGCGCAACGTGGTCAACGTGATCCTGGTGGATTTCCGCGGCTTCGATACCTTTGGCGAGATCACCGTGTTCGCGATCGCCGGGCTGGTGGTGCATGCACTGCTGCGACGCTCGCGCATGGCGCCGGAGCGCACCATGCCCGGCCCGCCGATCAAGTTGCCGGTGCCGGCCGATCTGGCGCAGATCATGTTCCCGCTGACGTTGACGGTGTCGTTGTTCCTCTTTTTGCGTGGCCACAACGCGCCCGGTGGCGGCTTCATCGCCGGCCTGGTGCTGGCGGTGCCGTTGCTGATGCAGTACGTGATCCAGGGCACCGCCTCGGTGGAATCGCGCTTCGGCTTCGACTACATCCGCCTGATCGGCATCGGCCTGCTGTGCGCGCTGGTCAGTGGCGCCGGGTCGCTGCTGTTCGGCCTGCCGTTCTTGACCAGCGGGCATCTGGAAATTCCGCTGCCGCTGCTGGGCGAGCTGGAACTGGCCAGCGCGCTGGGCTTCGATATCGGCGTGTATCTGGTGGTGTTCGGTGCGGCGATGCTGATGCTGTCGATGATGGGCACGATCAAACCCTCGCGTACGCGCAGCTCGCAGCGCGGCGAGATCGACCCCACCCAACGTTCGACACGCACTGCGGAGCAGTATTGATGGAATTGGCAGTGGCAAGCGCGGTCGGCGTCCTCACCGCATTGGCGATCTACCTGTTGCTGCGCGCACGCAGCTTCGATGTGATCCTGGGGATGACCTTCCTGTCCTACGCGACCAACCTGCTGATCTTCGCCGGCGGACGGCTGCGTAGCGGACAGGCGCCGGTGCTGCGCGAGGGCACACCGGTCGATCTGATGCACTACACCGACCCGTTACCGCAGGCGCTGGTGCTGACCGCGATCGTGATCGCCTTCGCGATGACCGCAGTGAGCCTGGTGCTGGCGATCCGCAGCCGCAGCGACAACGGCAGCGATCACGTGGATGCGCATGAAGATGCCGCGACCGGCGTGGACACGCGCGAGGCGCGGCGATGAATCATCTGCTGATCCTGCCGATCCTGATCCCGATGCTGGGCGCGTCGGCATCATTGTTCGTCGAACACCGCCGCTATGGCCCGCGCGTGCAGCGCAGCGTGGCGTGGGTGAGCATGCTGCTGCTGGCGGCGGCGGTGATTGCACTGTTTGCGCGTGCGGCCGAAGGCACGGTGCTGGTGTATCTGCTGGGCGACTGGCCGGCGCGCATCGGCATCGTGCTGATGGGAGACCGCCTGTCGGCGTGGATGCTGTTGACCACCTTGATCCTGGGCGCGGCCTGCCTGCTGCATGCGTGCGCGGGCTGGGACCGACGCGTACCCCACTTCCACGCCCTGTTCCAGTTCCAGTTGATGGGCTTGAACGGTGCATTTCTGACCGGCGACATCTTCAACCTGTTCGTGTTCTTCGAAGTGATGCTGATCGCCTCCTACGGCCTGCTGCTCAGCGGCGGGCGTGGGCTGCAGATGCGCGTGGGCCTGCATTACGTGGTGTTCAACGTGTGTGCGTCGACCTTGTTCTTGATCGCACTGGGCCTGCTGTTCGGCGTGTTCGGCACCTTGAACATGGCAGAGCTGTCGCAACGCATCGCCGCATTGCCGGCCCAGGACGTCCCGCTGGCCAAGGCCAGCCTGGGCCTGTTGCTGCTGGTGTTCTGCAGCAAGGCCGCGTTGCTGCCGCTGTATCTGTGGTTGCCGGAAACCTACTCGCGCGCGCCGGCAGCGGTGGCGGCGTTGTTTGCGATCATGACCAAGGTGGGGCTGTACGCGACACTGCGGGTGTCCGCGCTCTGGTTCGGCGCCGGTGCCGGCGCGCTGCAGGGCTTCGGTCGCCACGCGCTGCTGTGGCTGGGCATCGCCACGCTGTTGATGGCCGCGTTCGGGGTGATGGCCGCATCGCGGCTACGGGTGATGGTGTCGTATCTGGTGGTGTTTTCGGCGGCGACCTTGTTCATCGCCTTCTCGCTGGACGATGCCGGCGCGTTGGGCGCTGGCCTTTATTACCTGCCGCATAGCAGTTTCGTGGCCGCCGCCTTGTTCATGGTGTCGGACCTGATCCGGCGTCGGCGCGGCAGCGCCAGCGATCGCAAGGAAGTGGTCGCGCCATTGCCGCGCCGTGGGGTGCCTGGCGCGATGTTCATGGTCGCTGCGGTCGCCGTCGCCGGCCTGCCGCCGTTGTCCGGCTTCCTGGCCAAGGCCGCGTTGTTGCAGCACGTGCCCGAGGGGTTGGTCGGGCCGGTGTGGGGCGCCATCCTCGGCAGCAGCCTGCTGGTGGTGATCGGCCTGACCCGAGCCGGCGTGCGCTTGTTCTGGCGCGTGCCCGAGGCGGTGCAGGATGTCCCCGAGCTGCAACCGCAACGTCGTGGCCGCATGCGGCCGGTGGAAACCGCCGCAACGCTGCTGTTGCTCAGTGGCCTGGTGGCGATGACGGTGGGCGCAGGACCGTTGATGCACTACACCGATGCGGCCGGTGCCCAGCTGCGCGATCCCGCTGCGTATGTGGATCAGGTGCGCGCCACCACGCCGCAACGGAGGCAGCCATGAGCGCCCGCATGCCACTGCGACGCCGGCTATTGCCCTCGCCCTCGTTGAGCGTGACGGTGTTTATCTTCTGGCTGCTGCTCAGCGACAGCTTCGGGCCGCAGCAGTGGGTGCTGGGCGCGCTGCTGGGCGTGGTGGTGCCGATCTTCGCCGCACGGCTGGACCGCGAGTTCGCACGCATCGGCTCGCTGCGTTCGGTGCCGCGCATGTTGCTGGTGGCCGCCGGCGATATCGTGCGCTCCAACATCAAGGTGGCCGGCCAGGTGCTCGGCCCGGAGTCGCGCATCCATCCCGGTTTCATCTGGGTGCCGCTGGATATCGCCAACATCCACGGTATCGCCGCGCTGACCAGCATGATCACGCTCACGCCCGGCACGGTGTCGGCAGCGCTGTCCGATGACCGCAAATTTCTATTGGTGCACGTGCTGCACCTGGACGATCCGGATGCCCTGATCGCCGAAATCAAGGCCCGCTACGAGAAGCCCCTGATGGAGATCTTTCCATGACCGGCCACATGTTCATCGAATCGACCATCGTCCTCTGCATGCACGCGGTGGGCCTGGCGATGTTGCTGGCGCTGTGGCGCTTGCTGCGCGGCCCGACGGTGCCAGATCGCATCCTGGCGCTGGACACGCTGTCCATCACCGCCATCGCCGAACTGATGCTGCTGGGCATGTACCTGGATTCGCCGATCTACTTCGAGGCGGCACTGGTGATTGCGATGCTGGGCTTCGGCAGCACCGTGGTGCTCAGTAAATTCGTGTTGCGTCGGGACATCGTCGAATGATCGCCCTGACCGAGTATCTGCTCAGCGCGCTGCTGCTGGTCGGCACCTTCTTCATCCTGATCGGCGCGTTCGGGCTGGTGAAATTCTCCGATTTCTTCAAGCGCTTGCACGCACCGACCAAGGCCAGCACGTTGGGCGTGGGCTGCGTGCTGCTGGCCTCGGTCGGTTATCACCTGTTTCTCGGCGTGGACCCGCAGCCACGCGAATTGCTGATTACCGTGTTCCTGTTCATCACCGCGCCGATCAGTGCGCATTTGATGGCCAAGGCTGCCTTGTCGTTGATGATGGAAAACCGCCCGGAAGTCCCCAACCATGGCGAGATGAAGGAAGAAGGCTTGCCCACGCCGCAGACGCAAGGCGATGTCGGCGAAAACGAAGAAACCGCCAAGCAGCATGCCGAGCCGGATACCGATCGGCGTTGATGTGGTGCGCTGCGTGGAAGCCCGGCGCCATTCATCGGACGCTAGCGCGCTCCTGGGCGCGCCGCGGCTCCGGTCGAGAGGCTCTGCATGCAGCCCGCATCGCGGTGAGATGCCGCTTTCGGTGCCAGCGCTGCGGTGCATCGGAAGCCCCGAGGCATCAGCCGCAGCCTTCCACGTAGTCCACCTGCGGCGCTTGCCCGACCCGCCAGCTGCTCACCTTGCCGTCGGCATCGGTATCGAACACCAGGACAGATGGCGCCCTTGTATCGGCCACCCGCAAGGTGAGCGCGCCGGGCACGTACTTGTGCGGCTGCTCGGTCAACGCAGCGGTGTACAGCGCGCGCAGTTGCGCCACCGTCATGCCGACCTTGCCACCGCCAGGTGCGAGTTCCTTGGCCTCGCTGGTTTGATAACGCACGAAGCGATCGCCCTCGAACATGAAACCGAAGCGGCGCGCATCGTCGGCCCATTGCGGCCGTAGCAGATAGCAGCCGCCATCGGTCGCAGGCTCGCCGCGCAGGTCGCCCCCCCAGGCCGCCCGCGCCTGCCTGGCATCCATCCCAAAGCGCAGATCGCCGTAGCCGTCCAGACGCGCGAGCGGAGCCGGCTCCTGGCGTAGTTGCGGCGGGAACGCGCCAGCGGGTGCGGTGGCAGGCGGAACATCGCCCGCTGGCTGATCGGTGGCCGCCGCAGCGGGCACCTGCTCCGTGCTGTCGTGCACAGCCGTGGCAGTGGAGTCGCCGGCCCGGTGACAGCCGCTCAACAACAACAGTGCGCCCATCAAACTCAGCAATCTGGTGCTCATGCGTGCATTCCTTTCGAGTCCGCGACAGCCTACACAGCGCCCATCGCGGCGATGTGCAGAACGCGAAGAGGCAGTGCGTCGTGCCGATGTCATCGACGCTTCATTGGTAGCAGGCAACCTGGCGGCTTCGCAGGATCGCCGCCATGACCCCACGCAAGACCGAACTCGCCCTGACCGCGCTGCAATCGCACCGCAGTCCCCTCACATTGCTGCAGCGACGCGCCCTGATTCTGGCCGACGGCCAGCGCGACCTGGCGACCCTGTCCACGCTGCTGGGCGGCGATGCAGCCGAGCTGGTGCAGAGCTTGTGCACGATGGGCTATCTGCAGAGCGATACAGCGGGAACAGGTGCGCTCACCGGACCGCCAGCCACCGCGCAGCACGCACCAGCGCTGACCCGAGCACCGGATGCACTGCCAACCGAAGACGACCTGCAACGTCAACGCCGTCGCGCGACCACCAACGCGCGGCTGTATCTGCTCGATATCCTGCAACTGCAACGCAACCCGGCAGCGGCCGTGCTGTACCGCCACCTGCACGCCGCACGCACGGAAGCGCACATCGGCGTTGCCATCGCCGAGGCACTGCGCGAGCTGCCGCAGATCACCTCGGCCAGCTACGCCGAGCGCGTGCGTGCTCACGTTGGCGAGCTGCTACCGGATGGGTTGCAGCTGGCTTGAGCGCATATGGGGGCGACTAAGCTGCATGTTGGGGCAATGATTGGCCGGCAGTCGAGGGCGCTCGGCCATCGCGTAGATCGGTGACGTCACGCGGGCTTTTGCCGGAGTGGTGGCTCTGCGGACAATGCGTGACAAAAACGAAGAACCCGCTGCACGGCTGCCGAGTGCGCGGACAAGCATTGCGTCGGCGCATGTCACACCTCCAGCGCGGCTCCTGTGGCTCGCTCTGTCCAGACTCGCTCTGTCCAGAGAAGGATCCTGCGTTTACGGGCGATGCATCACTCCCGCGCCGCGCGCGTGCCAGCAGACAGGCAGCGCTCGCCTGCCTGCCGCGACGCCTGCCTGACGGCCGGACAGCACTATGACGCGTGCGGCGGTGCAAACCCCGCACGCAATCCAGACCAGCACTGCTGATAATCGCCTTGCCGGTGCGTTGCCTGCAGCGCCTGCTGGGTGGGGCGCAGCACTGCACGCGTTTCGAACATGAAGGCCATCGTTTCGGAAATGACGTCCGGGCGCGCCAGGTCGGCGTGCGAGGCTTTCTCGAAGGTCGCCGCATCCGGCCCGTGCCCACTCATGCAGTTGTGCAACGAGGCGCCGCCGGGCGCGAAGCCTTCGGCCTTGGCATCGTAGACGCCGTGCACCAGCCCCATGAATTCGCTGGCGACATTGCGATGGAACCACGGCGGCCGGAAGGTGTGCTGTGCCACCAGCCAGCGCGGCGGGAAGATCGCAAAATCCATGTTCGCGGTGCCATGTGTGTCGCTGGGCGAGGTCAGCACGGTGAAGATGCTCGGGTCCGGGTGATCGAAACTGATCGAGCCGATGGTGTTGAAGCGACGCAGATCGTAGCGGTACGGCGCGTAATTGCCGTGCCAGGCGACAACATCCAGTGGCGAGTGACCGATGTCGGCGCGCCACAGATGGCCCTGAAACTTGGCGACCAACGCGAATGCGCCTTCGCGCTGTTCGAAGGCGGCATGTGGCGTTTCGAAATCGCGTGCATTGGCCAACCCGTTCGAGCCGATCGGCCCCAGGTCGGGCAGTCGCAGCAGCCCGCCGAAGTTTTCGCAGACATAGCCGCGCGCCTGCCCATCCGGCAGTTCGACGCGGAAGCGCACGCCGCGCGGAATCACCCCAATCTGCTGTGGCTCCAGATCCAGCACACCCAGTTCGGTATGCACGCGCAGCCGCCCGAGTTGCGGCACCAGCAGCAGCTCGGCATCGGCATCGTAGAAGAAACGGTCGTGCATGGATGCGTTTGCTGCATACAGATGCACCGCAACACCGGACATCGCCTCCGGCCCGCCGTTGCCCGCCATGGTGTACAGACCATCGATAAAATCGGTGGGCGTGGACGGCAGCGGCAACGGGCTCCAACGCAGTTGATCCGGCGGCACCGGGGCGCGACCGAAGTCGTTGTGGAAGGTGGATTGCGCGATCAACGAGAACGCGCCATGCACGGCCGCCGGACGGATGCGATACAACCAACTCCGCCGATTCTCAGCGCGCGGCGCGGTGAATGCCGTGCCGGACAATTGTTCGGCATATAACCCGTGCGCCACACGCTGCGGCGAGTTCTGCCCGATGGGCAACGTATCGGCTACCGCCTCGCTGGCGAACTCGTTGCCGAAACCGGTCATGTAGTGCGGGTTGTTATGCATGGCATGCGTCCGGACTGGGCCCCAAGGGGCTGGGATTAAGCCCCTCCCCGCTCGGGGCACGGGTTGGGGTGAGGGTACGGTGTTGCGATCAGCTTGAAGATCGCCGCGACCACCGCATCCAGCGAAGGCAACACATCATTGCTCCAGAACCGCAGATCCGGCCCTCACAGCACCCCGCGCTTGATCTGATCGCGCTCGATACTCTCGAACAGCGCCTGGAAATTGCCTTCGCCAAACCCTTCGTTGCCCTTGCGCTGGATGATCTCGAAGAAGATCGGGCCGATGCAGTTGGTGGTGAAGATTTGCAGCAGCTTGCGCTGCTTGGTATCCACATCGGCGTCGATCAGGATTTTGTTGCGACGCAGGCGCTCGACGTCTTCGCCGTGGTCGGGAATACGCAGATCCACTACATCGAAATAGGTGTCCGGAGTCTCCAGAAAGCTCACGCCGGCCTCGCGCATCTTTTCCACCGAGGTGTAGATATCGTCGGTGAAACAGGCGATATGCTGGATGCCTTCGCCGTGGTAGGCATCCAGATATTCGTTGATCTGGCTCTTGGGGTCGGAGGACTCGTTGAGCGGGATGCGCACGACGCCGTCGGGGGCGGTCATCGCCTTGGACACCAGGCCGGTCTTGGCGCCCTTGATGTCGAAATAGCGGATCTCGCGGAAGTTGAACAGGCGCTCGTAATAGTCCGACCAGCGCTGCATGTTGCCGAAGTACAGGTTGTGGGTCAGGTGATCGATGAAGGTCAACCCGAAGCCCGCCGGATGCTGGTCGGCGCCTTCGATCGGCGCGTAGTCGGCGTCGTAGATGCTGCCCGCATCGCCGTAGCGGTCGACCAGATACAGCATGCAGTCGCCGATGCCCTTGACCACCGGGGCCGGCACCGCGCGCGTGTCGGCCTTGTCCTGCACCGCTTCGCCGCCGTTGCCCAGCACCGTCTGCAGCACGGTCTCGGCCGGGGTACGGAAGCGGATCGCAAAGCCGCAGGCGCAGGGGCCATGCGCGGCGGCGAAATCGGCCGCGAACGAATCGGGGTCTTCGTTGAGCAGGAAGTTGACCCCGCCCTGGCGATAGACGGTAATGGCGCGGCGACGATGACGCAGCACCGGGCTGAAACCCAGCTTGCGGAAATAGTCGTGCAGCTGCGCGGCCTGGCCGACGGGTGCGGCGAATTCGACGAATTCGAACCCGTCGATCCCCATCGGATTGTCGAACGTGGTGACCTGCATGCCCAGGTTCGGGCGGGTTGCGGTACTGCTCGGTTGTGCACTCATCGTCGTTTCTCCACGCTGGGCCGTCCGCAGGGCTATGCGGGGTGGCAGAAGACCCGCGAGAATGCGCAGGCCACCCACGGTTTGTAGTTGCAAATGAAACCAAAATCAAGACACAGTGCAGCATGAGCGATCTCGACGCCCCCATCCCGCCGCACCATCCCGTGCTGCTCAACCTTGAGCAGTTCCTGCCGTATCGCCTGAGCGTGCTGTCCAACCGTATCAGCAGCAACATCGCCAAGGTCTACGGCGATCGTTACGGCATGGCCATTCCCGAGTGGCGGGTGATCACCATCCTGGCGCTGTATCCGGGTTCCTCGGCCAGCGAGGTCTCCGATCGCACCGCGATGGACAAGGTTGCAGTGAGCCGCGCCGTGGCGCGCCTGCTGGAGCGCGGCTTCATCCGCCGCGAGACCCATGGCGACGACCGCCGCCGCTCGATGCTGGCGCTGTCGCCAGCCGGACGCCAGGTCTACGAGACGGTTGCGCCGCTGGTCAACGAAATGGAGCAACGGCTGATGTCGGTATTCAGTGCCGAGGAACAGCAGGCGCTGGAGCAACTGATCGATCGGCTGGCCAAGGACGGGCTGCCGCGCATGGCGGGGAAGGACTGACGTCTTGTCCAGGTGGGCAGGTGGCTATCTGCCGCGCTCGCCCCCTCCGCCCTGCGGGCACCTTCCCGCGCACGCAGGGGAAGGGCAAAGCCGAGTGGCGCCGTGCTCTGTCGCTACCGCAGGCGCTTGGCCTTCTTCCCGCAGCCGGGGCGTCCTTCACCGTAGCGAGAGTGTCCTTCCCTTAGCCAGCCCGTGGCCAGCATGCCCTTTCCTTCTCCCGCAAGCGGGAGAAGGTGGCGCGTAGCGCCGGATGAGGGCAGCATCCAGCCACCTGCCCGATCATCCCCTGGTGCGGCGTTCGCCCGTCAGACCCGCAGGCAATCCCACTCCCGGCTCACGCCTGTGGCGGCGCCCACTGCTTGAGGAAATCGAACAGTTTCTTGCGGTCGAAGCCTTCGCCCTTGCGCAACTCCGCGCCAGCCTGGGTGGTCAGCAGCTTGCCGTCGTTGTCCAGCACCAGCAGCGCCGGAAAATCAGTGAGCTGGGCGAACTGCGAGAGGAAGGCAGCGTTTTCGTTGGCCGCATCGCGGTTGACCTTGACCACCACGAAGTGCGCATCGCGGAAGCTGCGCAGCTCCGCATCGCCGCCCATCACCTCGTCCAGCGCCTTGCACGGCTCGCAGGCCGCGTTGCCGACATTGAGCACGATGCGCTTGCCGCCGCGCTTGGCCTCGACCTTGGCGGTCTCCAGATCGGCAGCCGGATCGCGCGAGGGGTCGTATTGCGCATTGAGCGCCGCCGCCGCCGCGATATCGGCGGCAGTGGGTGTATTGCCGGAGGCCACCGGCTGGCTGGGATCGGCACTGGGTGGCTTCTGCATCGAGGTGTCCAACGGCCGTGGCGCCTCCTGGTGCTCGGCAGACTGCCCGCAGGCGCTCAACAGACCGGCCAGCAGCAGGCCACAGACAGTGGATTTGATCGGCATTGCTGTTCTCCTCACTTCACACCATGCATCAGTTTGTTGATCAGCGGCGCGATCAGGAACAGCACCGCGCCAGCGCCCAGCAGCGCCCAAAACCCGAAGGTATACCCGCTCAGGGCCGAGGACACGCTCATCCCTTCGCTTCCGCTGACATGCCCGGCAAAAATGCCCGACAGGTTGTTACCGATGCCGGTGGACAAAAACCAGCCACCCATTCCGAAACCGACCAGACGCACCGGTGCCAGCTTGGTCACCATCGACAGGCCGATCGGCGACAGGCACAACTCGCCGACCGACTGGATCACGTAGACCATGAACAAGGTCCAGAACGGCACCTTACCAGCATCGTTGACCAGGCTGGACAGCGCGAACATCAGCAGCAGGAACGCCAGTCCGTTGAACAACAGGCCCAGGCCGAACTTGCGTGGAATGGAAGGATTGAAGCGGCCGGACTTGACCCAGATCCAGGCGATGATCGGCGCCAGCGCGATGATGGCGATCGAGTTCACCGACTGGAACCAGGCAGTCGGGAAGGTCCAGTCGCCGAAGCCACGGTCGACGATGTTGTCGGCCAGGAAGGTGAACGAGCTACCGGCCTGTTCGAAGAACATCCAGAACAGCACGTTGAAGGCGAAGATGATCAGCATCGCGATCACCTTGTCGCGCTGCACCTTGCCCTCGCGGATGCCTTCGATCAGCAGCATCACCGACAAGCCGATGAACAGCACGGTCAACACGATCTGCAACACGTCCGCGCCGACGGCGAGCAGGAAATACACCACCGGAACCGCCAGCACGCAGCCGACCAGCACCATCAGCACACGGCCGATGCCCTGCGCGTTCGGCGCCGGTGCACCGATGCCCTTGAGCTGGGCACGGCCAATCCAGAACCACACCAGGCTGATCAGCATGCCCACGCCGGAGGCCATGAACACCATCTTGTAAGACGGCATGGCTTCGGTGCCGAACACCTTTTCGGCCAGCAACTGGGTCAGCACCGGCGAGATCATCGCGCCGAGGTTGATGCCCATGTAGAAGATGGTGAAGCCGCTGTCGCGGCGTGGATCGACCACCGAATAGAGCTTGCCGACCATGGTGGAGATGTTCGGTTTGAACAGCCCGTTGCCCACCACCACGGTGGCCAGGCCGATCTCGAACATGGTGTGGTCGGGAATGGCGATCAGGAACAGGCCGGTGGCCATCACTGCTGCGCCAACCAGGATCGAGCGCTGGTAACCGAGCACCCGGTCGGCCACGTAACCGCCGAAGATCGCTGCTGCATACACCAGCGCCAGATAGGCGCCGTAGGTGCGTCCGGCCGGCGCCTGCCCGGTGGCATCGCCGCCGAAGAACTGCGCCACGATGTACAGCACCAGCGCCCAGCGAATGCCGTAGAACGCGAAGCGCTCCCAGAATTCGGTCATGAACAGCATCCACAACGGCCGGGGATGGCCGAGCAACGTGGGGAACTCGGGCGGCGCAGGCGGCTGCGGCGGAGTGGTAGCGGAAGTCGGCGCAGTAGCGTCAACGCTCATGAGGTGTCCCTTGCGTATTCAGTGATGGCTGGGTGCACCAGGGCGAGCCCTGGGCGACGCGCGAGGATCACTTAGACGTCATGTTCACGTCAAATTCGGCGGACTCGGCGACCTGATGACGACGGGTTGGATCGGTGCGATTTGGGCGGCGGATGAGAAGGGTCGGCGGGGATACGCTGGTCGACTAGGGATAAAGCGAGGTGGGTCGGGGGTGGCTTTTTGGGGGCTGGCACGTGCACGTGCTAGCAGCGCTGGTTGGGCCGATGAAGTCGTGTGGTAGCGCCAGTTGCGGTGTTGGTGTGCGGACGGACTGCGCAGCGGGCGGGCAGGAGCAACGGCAAGAGGCGGCTCTGCGAGGATGATGCCCGTCCCCTCACCCCAACCCCTCTCCCGCACGCGGGAGAGGGGCTTCAGACCGCTGGTGTCGGGATCAGACCTCTGGGGTCGGGAGAGGGCTAGCGCTGCGCCACCACCTGCAGGAGTCGGGCTATCCCCCCTTCCGCTGAAGGCGTTGACCTATCACCGCCTTTCCCTGAAGGAGTTGCGTTATCAGCGCCCTTCCCCCTGCGGGGGAAGCTGCCCGAAGGGCGAATGGGGGACGGTTTCTCCGCAGGGAACCAGGTGGCAGTTCCGGCTTCTGCTCCCTTCGGCTTCATGCCTTACCAGCTTCTGCTGTATCCCTCAGCGCTTCGTCGCCTCGCTGCGTCCATCCACCGGCTCGCGGTGTTCCACGCCGACCGAGGTCCGTACGTCGAACAGCTCGGGAAAGAACGTCAGCGCCAGCGCCTGCTGCAAAAACCCCACGCCGCTGGAACCGCCGGTGCCGCGCTTGAAGCCGATCACCCGCATCACGGTGCGCATGTGGCGGAAGCGCCACAGCTGGAATTGGGTTTCCACATCCACCAGGTCCTCGCACAAGGCGTATTCGCGCCAGTAGCGGTCGGTGTTTTCGTAGATGCGCTCGAATACCGGACGCAAGCTGTCGTCGGCCACATGCGCGGCCGTCCAATCGCGTGCTTGGTACTGCTGCGGAATCGCATGCCCGAAGCGCGCCAGATAGCGCAGGAATTCCTCGTACAGGCTGGGCGCTTCCAGCACCTCGCGCAGCCGCGCCTGTCCTTGCGGGTCGTAGGCGAACACCTGCAGCATCTGCGGATTCTTGTTGCCCAGCAAAAACTCGATGTAGCGGTATTGCAGCGACTGGAACCCCGACGAGGGGCCAAGCACATCGCGAAACCCCATGTACTCGCTGGGGGTCAGCGTCTCCAGCACCGACCATTGCTCGGTGAGCTGGCGCAGCACCTGCTTGCTGCGCGCCAGCACCTTGCGGCACTGCCAGACCTGATCGTTCTGCAGATGCACCATCGCCGCACGCAGCTCGTGCGCCAGCAGCTTCAGCCACAGCTCGGAGGTCTGGTGCTGGATGATGAACAGCATCTCGTCGTGATGCGCCGGCTCTGAGAGCGGCTGCTGCGCGGACAGCAGTTGGTCCAGACGCAGATAGCCGCCGTAGGTCAACCGCCCTTCCAGATCGGTGTGGATGCCGGGTTCCAAGTCACGCAGGTTCTTGTCGACGGGCATGGCGTAGCGCTGGCGATGGGGCCGGCCAGGGTAGCGCGCTGGCGACGGCTTGGCAGCCGGGAATGGGGAATGGGGAATGGGGAATGGGGAATGGGGAATCGGGATTTGGGATTTGGGATTTGGGATTCGCGGTTCGGGAGGCGGGGATTGGACATCAACGGGCTGGCGGCTGAGAGCGATGCTGGAGGCTGGGTCTCCGAAATACGCTTCCTACGCTTCGGTTGCCGTCCCACACCGCCGTGCAGACCTGCCTGGCTGGGACTGACGCCGGACGGGATTACCTGATCGTTGCAGCGCCGCGCAGCGTGCATGCCGCTGCATCGTGCCGCTACTGCAGCGTTCGGTTTACAGATGGCCTGGTTACTCCAGCGACCGGCAACGCCCTGGCGTGCGCGACCGGTCCTTTCCTCCTGGAGCATCCCGCCGCTTTCGAGCGCAGCCGCCGCAGTCGCTGCGCCGCTGTCACCGTATCGTCAACCTAGGTCTGCAAATTCATGCAGAATCGAACGGCGCTGCCGGCCAGGGACGTGGCCGGACCAGGGGAGCGTTTCACGTCTCAAGGATCAGGGGACCCTCATCTCATGCATGTGTTGCAGCGTCGTGCAGCCGTATTTCTCTGTGCGCTGGCAGTTGCCGGCCACGCCAATGCCCAGGTCGTCATCAGCCAGGTCTACGGCGGTGGCGGCAATAGCGGCGCCACCCTCCGCAGCGATTTCATCGAGCTGCACAACGTCGGCAGCACCACGGTCAGCCTGGACGGCTGGTCGGTGCAGTACGCCTCGGCCGCCGGCAGCAGCTGGCAGGTCACCCCGCTGGCGGGCGATGTGCCGGCCGGCGGCTATTACCTGGTCAAGCAGGCCGATGGCAGCGGCGGCAGCGTTGCGCTGCCCACTCCCGACGCCACCGGCACCCTTGCCATGAGCGGCACCGCCGGCAAGGTGGCGCTGAGCAACAGCGCCTCCGCGTTGAGCGGCATCTGCCCCACCGGCAATGCCGATCTGGTCGGCTATGGCAGCACCGCCAGCTGCGCCGAAGGCAATGCGCCCACACCGGCGCCCAGCAATACGCTGGCGGTACTGCGCGCAGGCGATGGCTGCACCGACACCGACAACAACGCAGCCGATTTCGCCACCGGCGCGCCGGCACCGCGCAATAGCGCCAGCGGCGCGCGGCTGTGCAGCGGCGGCGGCCAACCGATCGCCACGCTGGCCGATGTCAGCCAGGCCGAAGGCAACAGCGGCAGCCGCAGCGTCGTGTTCACGCTGAGCCTGAGCCAGCCGGCCGGTGCGGGCGGGGTGAGCTTCACCGCCGCCACGCGCGATGGCACCGCCACCGCCGGCAGCGACTACATCGCCCTGCCCGCCACCAGCGTGCGTATTGCCGCAGGCGAGCGCACGGCCACCATCGCGGTGGATGTGCTGGGCGACACCGTCTCCGAGCCGGACGAGCGTTTCAGCCTGCAGATCAGCGGCCTCACCGGCGCGCTGCCGGCCACGCTCAGTGCCACCGGCACCATCCTCAACGACGACTTCAACCTGCTGCCGATCCACAACATCCAGGGCAAGGCCGCACGCTCGCCGCTGGATGGCCAGGTGGTGGCCACCTCCGGCATCGTGACCGCACGCCGCAGCGCCGGGTTCTTCCTGCAGGCTCCGGATACCGAAGCCGACGGCGACCCGGCCACCTCCGAGGGCGTCTACGTCTATACCGGCAGCGCACCGCCGGACACCGCCGCCATCGGCAACCGGGTGCGCGTGCAAGGCACGGTGATCGAATACGTGCCCACCGCCGACCCGACCCAGCCGCCATTGACCGAGATCGGCGGCACCCTGACCGTGCTGCTGGATTCCACCGGCAACCCGCTTCCTGCGCCGGTGCTGTTGCGTCCGGACTTCCCCAACCCCAACGGCGCTTATGACCAGCTCGAAGCGCTGGAAGGCATGCGCGTGACCGCGCCCAGCCTCACCGTCAATGCGCCCACCGGTGGCAGCGTCAACGAGACCAATGCCACGGCCACCAGCAATGGCGTGTTCCATGCCGTGGTCACCGGGGTGCCGCGCGCCTTCCGCGAACCGGGCGTGCAACTGCCCGACCCGCTGCCGGCCGGCTCGCCGGCGGGCGTGCCGCGCTGGAATACCAACCCGGAAGTGATCGCGGTCGGCAGTGCCGGCGTGGGCGCCGAGCGGCTGGATCTGGCCTCCGGCTGCCAGGTGCTCAATGTGGTCGGCCCGCTGGACTACAGCTTCCGCCGCTACACGCTGTACCCGGAACGCACCCCGCAGGTGAACTGCAACGGTGCCGACCAACCACGCCCGGCGCCGATGCCGCAGGCCGACGACGTGGCCGTGGCGACCTACAACATGGAGCGCTTCTTCGACGACCAGAACGACCCGGCGATCGGCGAACCGGTGCTCACCCCGGCCGCGTTCCAGGCCCGCCTCAACAAGGCCTCGCTGGCGATCCGCCGCTATCTGCATCTGCCCGACATCCTGGGCACGGTGGAAGTGGAAAACCTCAGCGTGCTGCAGACCCTGGCCGCGCGCGTCAACGCCGATGCGGTGGCCGGCGGGCAGCCCAATCCGCAATACGTGGCGTATCTGCAGGAAGGCAACGACGTCGGCGGCATCGATGTCGGTTTCCTGGTCAAGACCGCCGACGTTGCCGCCGGCGTGCCACGCGTGGAAGTGCTTTCCATCGCGCAGGAAGGCAAGACCACCACGTGGACCGAACCGGCCGGCGGTGTCAGCCTGCTCAACGACCGCCCACCGTTGGTGCTCACTGCCAACGTGCATCAGGCCGATGGCCGCGTGCTGCCGCTGACCGCCATCGTGGTGCATCAGCGCTCGCTCAACGGTGCCGAAACCGACGACGCATCCGGCACCCGCATCCGCGCCAAACGTCAGGCGCAGGCCGCGTATCTGGCGCGTCTGCTGCAGACGCGTCAGCAAGTGAACCCTGACGAAAAAGTGCTGGTGATGGGCGACTTCAACGCTTTCGAATTCAACGACGGCTATGTGGACGCGATGGGCACGGTCACCGGCAAGCCGGCGCCGGATGCGCAGACCGTGGTGAGCGGCGATGGCGTGGATCTGGTCAACCCGGATTACACCGATCTGACCTGGTTCAACACGCCCGACCAGAGCTATTCGTATGCCTTCGACGGCAACGTGCAATCGCTGGATCACATCCTCGCCAACGAGGCGCTGATGCGCTCGCCGCAGATCGCCTCGTTGTCGGTGGGCCATGCCCGCATCAATGCCGATTTCCCCGGCACCGCGCGCAACGATGCCAACACGCCCACGCGCTTGTCCGATCACGATCCCACCGTGGTGCTATTGCGCATGACCAGGCAGGTGAACGCGGACTTGCGCGTGGCAGTCACTGCCGCACGCGACCAGGTCAGCGAAGGCGATCGCATCGACTACACCGTGGATGTAGAGAACCGTGGGCCGGCTCGTGCACCGTTCACTGCGCTGGCATTGGTGTTCGACCTGCCGGCACGGGCGCGTCTCACTGCCCCGACGGGCTGGGTCTGCCAGAACCAGACCAACGCCACGCAGACCACGTTCACCTGCAATATCCCCCTGCTTGCGGCTGGATCTGTGCAGAGCTTTGCAGTGCAACTGGATGCCGGCCCGGACCTGGCAGGACGCACCCTCACCCTGGCCGCCTCGGTCGCCTCGCAATCGCCCGACCCGCAGCCGGACAACAACACCGACACCGCCGCCGTCGTGGTGCAGGCACGGCCGCAGCCGCGTAGCGACCTGGCGGTGCGGTTCGATGGCCCGGCCAGCCTGCCGACCACAGCGTTCAGTGCCAGCTACCGCGTGCTGCTGGACAACGTCGGTGCCGCGCCGGCGCAGCGTCCCGGCCTGGTGATCGAAGGCAATACGGTGTCTGCGCTGTCGCAGCTGGTGCCGCCGCAGGGCTGGCGCTGCGACAAGCAGGTGCAATCGCTGCGTAGTGCCCGCTTCGTGTGCAGCAGTGCGGCCGTGGTGCTGCCGGGCGCGCAGCTGGCCTTCCAGTTGAACGTGGCAGCCAAGCCGATCCCGGCCGACGGTGCCATCCGCGTGCAGGCCAGCGCCACATCGGCATCGCCGGACGCGAACCCGGCAAACGATTCGGCGCTGATCGTCACCCCGATCGGTGGAGGTGATGGCCGCCGCTAATCGCAGTGCAGCACGTCGCAATTCTGTACTGCGACAAAGGGCGCGGCCTAGTCCGCGCCCTTTTTTTTGTGCAAGCCAGCATCATTGTGTGCTGCGGTGCAGGACAGCTTTTTGCTTGGCTGTCCTTAACATCACAACTCATATCATTTGAAACTTCTTGATGAAGGTGTCGCCGCAATGAGCGTAGCCGCGCAGTTCGAGATCCAATACCTGCAATACATGGACGCGGACGGCCAGATCGTCCGCGACGACCTGCCGGCCGACGCCGCCAACCCGCAACAGCTGCTCGCGCTGTTCAAGCGCATGCTGTTCGTGCGCACCTTCGACAGCAAGTCGGTCGCCTTGCAGCGCACCGGCAAGCTGGGCACCTACGCGGCCTGCATCGGCCACGAAGCCACCCACGTCGGCATCGGTGCCTCGATGCGCAGTGGCGATGTGTTCGCGCCCAGCTACCGCGAATACGGCACCATGTTCGAGCGCGGCGTGCGCCCGCGCGACGTGTTGCTGTACTGGGGCGGCGACGAGCGCGGCAGCGACTATCCGCGCGATGCCGACGCGGCCATCGACTTCCCGATCTGCGTGCCGATCTCCACCCAGTGTTTGCATGCCGCCGGTTCGGCGCTGTCGTTCAAGCTGCAGGGCAAGCAACAGGTCGCAGTGGCCTGCTGCGGCGATGGCGGCAGCTCCAAGACCGACTTCTACGCCGCGCTCAATTCGGCCGGCGCCTACAAGCTGCCGCTGATCCTGTGCGTGATCAACAACGGCTGGGCGATCTCGGTACCGCGCTCGGCGCAGACCGGCGCGCAGACGCTGGCGCAAAAGGGCCTGGCCGGCGGCCTGCATTGTCTGCAGGTGGACGGCAACGATCTCATCGCCGTGCTCGAAGCGATGCGCCAGGCGCGCGCGCGCGCATTGGCCGGCGACGGCGGCACGGTGATCGAGTTTTTGACCTATCGCCTGTCCGACCACACCACCGCCGACGATGCGCGGCGCTATCGCGGCGAAGAAGAGGTCAAGCAAGGCTGGGCGCGCGAACCGCTGCTGCGCCTGCGCCGCTATCTCACCGCGCAAGGCCTGTGGGACGAGGCGCAGGAGAAGGCATGGAAAGCCGAGTGCGGCGCGCGCGTGGACGAAGAGGTCAACGCCTACCTCAACACGCCGGTGCAGCCGATCGAAGCGATGTTCGATTATCTCTACGGCGACCCGCCGGCGGAGTTGCTGGCGCAGCGCGCCGAGGTGATGGCGCTGGAGACCCGTCATGGATGAGCTCAATCAGTCACACAGCGCTGCCACGCAGCTGGCCAGCGCCCCCTACAACGCCGCAGCCACGCGCGGAGAGATCGCCATGCGTTCACCCATCACCCTGATCGAAGCCATCACCCAGGCGCTGGCCTGGGAGTTGGAACACGACCCTGCGGTGCTGGTGCTGGGCGAGGATGTCGGCGTCAACGGCGGCGTGTTCCGCGCCACCGCCGGCCTGCAGCAGCGCTTCGGCAGCGAACGCGTGCTCGACACCCCGCTGGACGAAACCACCATCGCCGGCCTGAGCGTCGGCCTGGCCGCGCAAGGCATGAAGCCGGTGGCCGAAGCGCAGTTCGACGGCTTCGTCTATCCCATGGTCGATCACCTGATCTGCCATGCCGCCCGCCTGCGCAACCGTACCCGCGGCCGGCTGCATTGCCCGATGGTGTTACGCGTGCCGTGGGGCGGCGGCATCCGCGCGCCAGAACATCACAGCGAAGCCAACGAAGCCATCTTCACCAACGTGCCCGGTCTGCGCGTGGTGCTGCCGTCCTCGCCGCAGCGCGCGTATGGCCTGTTGCTGGCCGCGATCCGCGACCCGGATCCGGTGATCTACATGGAACCCAAGCGCATCTATCGCCAGTACAAGGAAGTGGTCGTCAACGATGGCGAAGCGCTGCCGCTGGACGTGTGCTTCGTGCTGCGCGACGGTACCGACGTCACCCTGGTCACCTGGGGCGCGCAGGTCAAGGAAGCGCTGGAAGCGGCCGACAAACTCGCCGGCGAAGGCATCAGTGCCGAAGTCATCGACGTGGCCACGCTGCGCCCGCTGGACTTCGACACCATCGCCGAATCGGTGGCCAAGACCGGCCGCTGCGTGATCGTGCAGGAAGCCCCGCGCACCGCCGGCTTCGGTGCGGAAATCGCCGCGCAGCTTGCCGAAAAATCCATGTACGACCTGCTCGCGCCGGTCGAACGCGTCACCGGTTACGACACCCATATCCCGCTGTTCCGGCTGGAGATGAAGTACCTGCCGAGCGTGGAACGCATCGTCACCGCTGCCCGTCGCGCGGTGGCCGCCGGCTGACATGCGCGCCCGTCTGCTTTGCGAACATCGCGCCGCCTACGCCAACCCGGTCCGCTTCGAGGCGGGCCGGCAGGTGAGCGTGGGCGTGCGCGATGAAGAATGGCCTGCGTTTGCCTGGGTCACCACCGACGACGGCCGTGCCGGCTGGGCGCCGCTGGCCTGGCTGCGCCCGCTCGGCGACGGCCTGGCCGAAGCCCTGCGCGATTACGACGCACGCGAACTCGATGCCCGCCAGGGCGAGGACGTGTTGCTGCATTACGAACACGGCGGTTGGTGGTGGTCCGAGCGTGCCGATGGCATGCAGGGCTGGCTACCGGCTTCCGATCTGGAACTCCTCGACGACACCATGCCGCAGCTAGCTGCGGCGCAAGAGAATCTGCCATGAGCGAAGCCAAGAATTTCCACCTGCCCGACCTGGGCGAAGGCCTGCCCGATGCCACCATCGTCGAGTGGTTCGTCAAGGAGGGCGACAACGTGCGCCTGGACGACCCGCTGGTGTCGATGGAAACCGCCAAGGCGGTGGTCGAGGTGCCTTCGCCGTTTTCCGGCACCGTGGTCAAGCTGGCCGGCGCAGCCGGCGATGTGATCGTGACCGGCGCGATGCTGGCGCAGTTCGCGCTGGACGCCTCGCAGCCGCAGCGCGCCGATGGCCAGGACACCGGCCACGCACATGGTCCTACGCACACACCCAGCACCGGCGACAACGCCGCCGGCCCGACGATGCGCGTGGTCGCCTCCGATAACGGTGGCGAGATTGCCGACGCCGAGAGTGGCAACGACGGCAATGGCGAGCGCGACGACGCCGGCACCGTGGTCGGCGCGATGCAGAGCTCCAACGCGGTGCAGAGCGAGCAGGCGATCGCCGTCGGCGGCGTGCGCGCCATGCCGGCAGTGCGTGCGCTGGCGCGCAAGCTGCGCGTGGATCTGACCCAGGTGCACGCCACCGGCCCCGACGGCACGGTCACCATGGCCGATGTGAAGCAGGCCGCCGCCGCTGGCACAGCGCGGCCCTCACCCGGTGCGCAGGGCGCACCGACCTCTCCCGCAGGCGGGAGAGGCGATAGTGTCGCGACAGGCGGCAGAGATCGCCCGGGAACCGCGTCCCTTCTCCCGCCTGCGGGAGAAGGTGCCCGCAGGGCGGATGAGGGCCAGGCGCGCTCCACGCTCTCCAGCAGCGGCAAACCCATGCGCACCCAGCCGCCAGGCGTGGTCGCCAAGGGCCAGCCCGAACAGCTCAAAGGCGTGCGTCGCAACATGGCACGGGTCATGGCCGACGCGCACAGCAAGGTGGTGCCAACCACGCTCAACGACGATGCCGATATCCACGCCTGGCAGCCCGGCAACGACGTCACCGTGCGGCTGGTACGCGGCATCGTGCGCGCCTGCCAGGCGGTGCCGGCACTCAATGCCTGGTTCGATGGCGACGCACTCAGCCGCACGCTGCACAACCAGGTCGATATCGGCATCGCGGTAGATACCGAAGAAGGCCTGTTCGTGCCGGCGTTGCGCAATGCCGACATGCTCGATGCGCACGGTATCCGCGAAAGCGTCAACCGCCTGCGCCAGCAGGTGGAAACCCGCAGCATCGCCGCGTCGGAACTGAGCGGCTACACCATCTCGCTGTCCAACTTCGGCATGTTCGCCGGCCGCTACGCCACGCCTGTGGTGGTGCCGCCGTGCGTGGCCATCGTCGCCGCCGGCCGCGCGCGCTACCAGCTCACCCCGGTGATGGGCGGGGTGGAAACCCACAAGATCATGCCGCTGTCGCTGACCTTCGATCACCGCGCCGCCACCGGTGGCGAAGCCGCACGCTTCCTGCGCGCGCTGCTCGACGATCTGGCGTTGGCCGTGTAACCGCTGCCGCCGCACGTCGGTCCTTGCGCCAACACCTGCCGCGCCGTCATGCGCGACATCGTTGCGGCCGCATCGGCCGGATCCACCTTCATGCCATGGGTCCTGCCGCGCCGTGGCAGCGCGGCCTGGCGCCAGGTCGCGCGCGCTCCGCGCTAGACTCAGGCGCCGGATATCAGGCGCCGCGATGCGGACATTTGTCACCCAGGGCGATGGCCTTCCCGTGTGGGATTCGCCGATCAGCCATGCCGTCGTCGTCAACGACATCTGCTACCTCAGCGGCCAGCTCTCCATCGACAGCGCCGGCCGCCATGTGCCCGGCAGCGCAAGGCAGGAAGCCGCGCGTGCCTTCGACAACCTGTTTGCAGCCCTGGCTGCGGCCGGCTTCGCACGCGAGGACCTGACCTTCATCGATATCGCCTTCATCGACCTGGCCGATCTGCCCGAGGTCAATGCGCTCTACATCGCGCTGTTTGCGCAGGGACGTCGTCCGGCACGCACCATCTACCAGGCGGCGGCGTTGCCGTATGGCGGACGGATCAAGGTCATGGGCGTGGCGATCCGCGATACCGCTGGCCAGGCCACCACGCAGGCCTGAGCAGCAGCGTCTCCGCTGGCATGCCCGGTCCTCGCTCAGCCAGACGCAACCCGCATTTCCCTGCGCCGACACCACCGCATGCGCGGCGGCGCATTCCATTCCCTCACGGAGGCCCGATGAACACAGCTGCGACCGACGCCGAGTGGCGTCCAGCCGACTGCCCGCCGCTGGCATGGCCGGACCTTGTCGACGACGATGCACGCCTGCAGTGGTACCGGCAGGTCTGCACCGCGTATGCCGCACTCCTCGGCGACGACGCTGCGGCGCAACCCGCCAGCCCGCAGGCCGTGCACGCGTGCGAGGCGCGCCTTGGCTGCGCGCTGCCGCCGCTGCTTGCGCGCTATCACTGCGAAGTCGGCAGCCTGGCGCTGGCCGAGACGCTGTGCGCGCCAGGCGACGCCGCACCCAGCATCGAACCGCTGCAGCAGGCGTATCCGAGCGTGGACGAGATCGAGGCGAGCGCTGACGAACACGCCTTGCTCCCCTCGCTGGTCGTATTCGGCGATTACCTGGGCAATGGCAACCTGTGGTGTTTTCATCGCCACAACGGGGCGGTGTATTACTTCGACCACGACGATGGCGCGATGCTGACGCGCCTGTTCGATACGGTCGCCGGCTATCTGGATGCGCTGATGCTGCTGTGCCTGGGCGAGATTCACGACGACGACGCGACAGCTCAAGCATTGCTGGAAGAAAGGCTGGGGCCACGGGCGGTACGCAAATGGCGGTACTGACGACACCGCGACAAACCATCGGCGCCGCTGCCGCATCGGCACGTCGCAGCCGCTGCACCAATCGCCCACAATGACGCACGTGTCCAGAGATTCCCCCATGTCGTTCGACCACCTCGACCTGTCGCCACAGCTGCTGCCGGCCTTCACCGCAGCGCTGACCCACGCCGGTCACCACAGGCCCACCCCGATCCAGCAGCAAGCCATCGGGCCGATGCTGCAGGGCCGCGACCTGATTGCGATGGCGCAGACCGGCTCGGGCAAGACCCTGGCCTATGCGCTGCCGTTGCTGCAGCAGCGCTGCCTTGCACCCGACACCGCTCCGCGCGTGCTCGGTGCGCTGGTGCTGGTGCCGACACGCGAACTCGCTGCGCAGGTCGAGGCCACGCTGCGCCAGCTGGCCGCCCATCTGCCGCGTCGGCTCAAGATCGTCGCGGCCACCGGCGGCAGTTCGATCAACCCGCAGCTGCTGGCGCTACGCGGTGGCGCCGACATCGTGGTGGCCACGCCCGGACGGCTGCTGGATCTGGTCGATCACAACGCGCTGCGCTTGGGCGAGGTGGCCACCTTGGTGCTGGACGAAGCCGACCGCCTGCTGGAACTGGGCTTCGGCGCCGAGCTCGATCGCATCCTGGCCTCGCTGCCGGCGCAACGGCAAAGCGTGCTGTTCTCGGCCACGTTTCCGGCCGCCATCGCCGTGCTGGCCAAACGCCGCCTGCGCGACCCGCTACGCATCACCGTTGCCGCCACGCCGGAACAAGCGCCTGCGATCGAACAACGCGCCATCGCTGTCGATACCGGCCAGCGCACGCAGCTGCTGCGCCATCTGTTGCTGGAATACGGTTGGCCGCAACTGCTGGTGTTCGTCGCCAGCCGACACACCGCAGAGAAGATCGCCGAAAAACTCACCAAGACCGGCGTCAACGCGCAGCCGCTGCATGGCGAATTGAGCCAGGGTCGCCGCGAGCGCACCTTGTCTGCCTTCAAGCAGCGCGACGTGCAGGTGCTGGTGGCTACCGATCTAGCCGGGCGCGGCATCGATATCGACGCGCTGCCGGCAGTGATCAATTACGATCTGCCGCGTTCGACGGTGGACTATACCCACCGCATCGGCCGCACCGCACGCGCAGGCGCCAGCGGCCTTGCGATCAGCTTCATCATTGCGGAGAGCCAGCCGCAATGGCGCCTGATCGAAAAACGCCAGGGCCTGCGCGTGCCGACCAGCGTGGTTGCCGGTTTCGAGCCGACCCTGGCGACAGATACGCCTGCGACGGAGCCCCCGAACACCGGTACGCACGCACCGGACGACAACGGCGGCATCAAGGGCAAGCGGCCGAGCAAGAAGGACAAGCTACGCGCGGCAGCCGCGACACAGGCAGGCAAGCCCGCCTGACGGCCGGGACTTACACGCAACGCTGCGTCGTCACACCGGGGTGGACGGTGCGGCGAAACCTCAGTCCTGCTCGAAATCCAGCTCGCCGCCCGGGGCGCTGTCGCCATCCGCACGTGGGGTGCGCTTGCCGGGCTTGCGCAGGATTTCCACGAAGAACTGGTCGCCGCCTTCGGCGGTGAGCGCATTGATCGAACGGATCAACTCGGCCGGCGGCAGCGGCGCGGCACTGGCTTCATCCACGCCAAAGCGCATGTCGAAGTCCCAATAGTCCGCGCCTTCCGGCAAGTCCTTGCGGCGCTCGCGGCGGATGTACTTGCGGATGTCGTTCTTGCTGGACTCCAGCAGACGATCGCGGTTCTTGCCTTCGAGGTTGAGCTGATAGGTCTTGCGCATGGCGACATCGGTTGGGAACTGGCCGCCTATTGTGAGGCTACACGACCGTTGTGGGTGAATCGCCGGCGCTGCGGGGGGACTTTAGTGCCGCATCGCCGGCCCGATCTGATCCCGGCCCGGCGCCGGTTACGCAGTCGCCGCGGCGCAGGCCACTCAATCGGCGTGGAAGCGAATGCCCTGGTTGATCGTGCATTGGTAGGCCAGTACCGGCCCGCGTTGCTGCAGGCCCGGCAGGTCGTACATGTAGGTGGTGAACCGCACAGTGCCATCCGGGCGCAGCTGATAGCGCATGAACTGCTGGATCGGCTTGCCGTCGTTGGCCACGGTGAAGTGTGAACCGGAGAACGCGGCGGTGCCGTCCTCGGTGATGCGGTACGCGTCGATATGGCGGCCGCCACGGGTCTTCGTGACCGGCGTGCCTTCTTCGGGTGTGCAGCTGCCAAGATCGGTGGTCAGACTGACGTCGTAACCGGCCTCCAGGGCCGCGAGCACCTCAGCACGGGTATTGAGCGATTCACTGGCCCAGGCGGGCAACGCGCAGGCACACAACGTGGCGAGCAAGGCGGCGGGAACGAGACGGGGCATGGCAAACTCCAGGCGGACGGGGGAATCAAACGACCTGGACTGTACTCAGTCCAGGGCGATCAACATGACCTAATCCTGTCTGCAACGGCGCGCTGCGCTACGCATCACGCTGCATGATTGCGCTGGTTGGCGAAGTCAGCGCACGATTGCCAGCTGCGGGCTATGCCTGCGCGCGCAGAGGTGTTTGTGGAGCGATCGGGCGTCTCCATCGCCGCCGACAATGACAACCGAAGTCGGTCGCTGACGGACGACAGACGATACGAGCATCAAGCGATGCGTCTGATGCCCGACCGACGCGCCGCAACTGGCGCGCGTCGACCGGAACCAACTTTTTCAAAGAGGAATCACCCAAGCCACGAGGTTGCGCGCGCCCCCTCATTCGGCGCCAGCGCGCCACCTTTTTCCGCCGGGAAACGGGTCCAGACCCCGCGCTCGTGGAGGCGTCAACGCAAGCCATCCATCGAGAAGGTGGAATGAACGCAGACCTCGCTACACACGCGCAGTGACCTCGCGCGGCAGCTGTTCCGGCTCCGGCTGTAACGCCGGCGTCGCCCCCAACAGCAAGCGCTCGGCCAACGCACGCGTGGCCACGCGTAACTCGGGCACGGCGGTGATTTCCCAGTAACGTCCGCGTAGCAGCGGGCCCACGCAGAACAACCCCGGCACGATCTGCCCGGTGCCATCGCGCACGCGCAGGTGCGCATCGGTGTCCACGCCCAGCCCCAGCGGGTCGGCGCGCAACAGGCCGGCGTCGCGCATGCCCGCGATCAGCGGGTCGCTGGTGCGGTCGATATCGGTATCCAAGCCGGTGGCGCGGATCACCGCATCGTAATGACCTGTCTGCGCATCGGCAGCGCCACGCGGGCGGATCACCGCTTCCACGCCGTCGGGCACCCAGCGCGCACGTAGCAGGCGCGCCGCGCTCACCTGCAATTGGCCCGAGGCCTGCAGCTGCGCCAGTTGATCCGCCGCGCCCGGCGCGACCCGATGCCGGGCCACTTCCCAATACGGCCGCAGGTGGCGCAGGAACCGCGCACGCTGTGGCAACGCCAGCCGCTGCCATAGCGGTTGCAGATGCGGGCGCAAGCCATCCACCACGCGCCGCCAGTCGTCGACCACCGCACTGAGCTGACGCACGCCGCGCAGCAGACCGCGCAGGTCGGCATCCTTGAGCGCGCGCTGCAGATGCGGCGGCAACTCCAGCGCCGCGCCGGGCTGGCGCAGATGCGCCTGCGGCGCCAGGCCGCGCCGCGAGATCGCCAGCAGCCGTCCACGATGGCCGCGCGCGTGCAGCGTCAATGCCACGTCCACCATGGTCAGCCCGGTGCCGACAATCAGCACGTCGTCGTCCGGCGACAGCCGCGCCAGCGCATCGCCCTGCCATGGCCAACCGATGTAGCGCGGATGCACGCTCAGGCGCGGGCCGATCCCGGCCAGCGCCTGCGGTTGCAATGCGCCCACCGCCAACACCACCCGGTCGCTATGGAACGCATCGCCATTGGCCAGAAACACGCGGAAGCCTTTACGCGCACGTTCCACTGCCACCGCTTCCTGCGACAGCCGCACGATCGACGCCTGCGCACCACTGACTGCCGCATCCAGCTCGCTACGCAGGTAATCGCCGTAGGCGAGGCGCGGCAGGAATTCCAATCGTCCGCTGTCGCCCAGGTGCAGGGTATCGGCGAAGGCGCCCGGCGCCTGTGCATCGATGCCGAGGTCCTTGGCGCGCACGTTGAGCAAATGCTCCGGTCGCGCGGCGCCATAGGCGATGCCACTGCCGAAGGTCTCGGCCACCCCGACCAGGGTGATGCGCACCTGCGCATCGGCCGTCTGTGCCAGCGCACGGACCAGCGCGGTGCCGCAGAAGCCGGCGCCGATGACGGTGATATGGGTTTCCATGTGCACATCCCACTGAATGACCCGCACCTTGTGCCTGCAGCACGGCATGCATGTGTAAACAAATGGTTAGTAGTCAGCGACTGAAAACGCATGAGCTGATTGTGGTTGGTGATGAGGCTTGCAACGCAAGCTGCGCGCGCACTGCATTGCACGCCCATGACAGCGCACGCGACCGCATCCGGATGGCCCTGGGCCTCTCGCCTGCGTGCTCGCAGCAGGGCAATGCGCAGCGGTTGCGCCAGGGTGTGGCATCTCGGTGGCGCAGCTGCTCGATAATGCGGGTTTCCACCTCGAGCGCTCACCATGTCCATTTCCGCAGCACGCCCGCAACGTGTCCTGATCGCCGGTGGCAGTCGCGGCATCGGCCTGGCCATTGCCGAGGCATTCGTACGTCACGGTGCGCATGTGTCACTTTGCGCACGCAATGCCGATGGCCTTGCGCAGGCCGCGCACGCGTTGGCCCCGCATGGCAGGCCGGTGCACACCGCCGCCTGCGACCTGTCGGATGCTGCGCAAATCGAAGCTTACGTGCAGGCCGCAGCGCAGGCATTGGACGGCCTGGACGTGGTGATCAACAACGCTTCCGGCTATGGGCACGGCAACGACGATGCAAGCTGGCAGGCCGGTCTGGACGTGGATCTGATGGCGGCAGTGCGCTGCAATCGCGCCGCGCTGCCACACTTACGCAACAGCGCGGCGCCAGTGATCCTCAATATCAGCTCGATCAACGCACAGCGCCCGACCCCACGTGCGATCGCCTATTCCACCGCCAAGGCCGCGCTCAATTACTACACCACCACGCTGGCCGCCGAACTCGCACGCGAGCGTATCCGCGTCAACGCGATTGCGCCCGGCTCGATCGAGTTTCCCGATGGCTTATGGGCACGCCGCCGCGACGAAGAACCGGACCTGTATGCACGCATCCGCGACAGCATCCCATTCGGTGGATTCGGGCAGGTGCAACACATTGCCGATGCGGCGTTATTTCTCGCCTCGCCGCAGGCGCGCTGGATCACCGGGCAAGTGCTGGCGGTGGATGGCGGGCAGTCGTTGGGAGTGTGAGCGATTGCCTATGCTGGCCGAGCACGCGTTGCCGGCGTGCACGCTGACATAGGACCGTGCTGGCATCGGATGCCTCTGCCCCGGCACTGTGTCATCGCGCGCCAGCATGACCAGGTAAGAACAGTACATCGGCACGCATGCAAAGATCGGTGCCGCCACCGCACGGGACGACAGGCGCTCATCCGTCGGCATGCCTGACCCGCATGCAACGACGCATTGCTAGCCAGCCAATTCTGCCGCTTCAACGTGATGCTCGCCACGCGCCGGCGCCAGCGCGGCGCTCACCAGCGCGGCAGCAATACGCTCTGCCGGATTGACACGGAAGCGACGCGGCAGGATCGGGCCGAGTGCGCCTAGCACCAGGCTGCCGACATGCTCGCCGGTGCGTCGCTCTTCGCGTTCGCCACCGATCAGACCGGGGCGTACGAAGGTGAGCGAGGGAAAGCCAACCGCGCGAAGATCGCGTTCCAGCTCGCCCTTGACGCGGTTGTAGAAGATGCGCGAGTGCGCATCGGCACCGGCGGCCGAATTCAGCACGAACACCGAGGTACCTTGCGCGCAAGCCGCGCGTGCCAGTGCCATCGGGTAGCCATGATCGATGCGATAGAACGCCTCGCGCGAGCCGGCCTGTTTCATCGTGCTGCCCAGGGCACAGATGGCCGCTTCCATGCGCGGAGCGGTCCAGTTGTCCAGGCGATCGAAATCGATCACCTGGTTGCGCAACTTGGGATGGATCTGCGTCAACGCACGCCGTGTCACCGCCACCACGCCGGTGCAGCGCACATCGGCCAGTAGTTGTTGCAAGACGTGCCTTCCGACCAGACCGGTCGCGCCTGCCAACAACACATCCATCAGATCGCCCCCAGCATCAGCGCGCACCCTCGGAGACGATGCGCGCACTGCTGGCGATGCGATCGCGCTCCACTGCCAGCAAGGTCAGCGAATGCGCCGGTGCCTTCCACTCGCTGCCGCCGGCCACCACGCGGCCGCCATGGCGCGCGGTGTCGACCAACACACGCCAATGCTCGTCATGCATCGCCGGCAGCGTGAACGCCACGCTGGTGGGGGCGGCATTGATCAGCATCAGCAAGGTCACGTTGGCGGCGATCTCGCGCAGACCGGTAGTCGGCGAGCGGCCATCCAGGCGCAGCATCAGCGCGCGCGCTTCCGGGTCGTGCCAGCTGGCTTCGTCCATTTCGTGGCCGTCCGGTGCCAGCCAGGTGAGATCCTTCAAGCCCAGCGCTTCGTCGAATTTACCGTCGAAGAAGCGCGCGCGGTGCAGCAACGGATAACGCTGGCGGATGCGGATCAAGCGACGCACGAAGGCGGCCTGATCGGCGGCGGCGGCCTTGGTGGCGGCAGTCCAGTCGATCCAGGTCAGTTCGTTGTCCTGGCAATACGCGTTGTTGTTACCGTTCTGGCTGTGGCCGAATTCATCGCCGGCCAGCAGCATCGGCGTGCCTTGCGACAGCAACAATGTCGCCAGCAGATTGCGCATCTGCTGACGCCGCAATTGCTTGATCGCGGGGTCGTTGGTGTCGCCTTCGACGCCGTAATTGGCCGAAATATTGTGGTCGCTGCCGTCCCGGCCATCCTCGCCGTTGGCAAGATTGTGCTTGCCTTCGTAACTGACCAGATCGCGCAGGGTGAAGCCATCGTGCGCGGTGACGAAATTGACCGATGCGGTCGGGCGACGGCCACTGTGATTGAACAGATCGGCCGAGCCGGTCAGGCGCGTGGCCAGTTCGGCCAGTTGCCCGCCATCGCCGCGCCAGAACGCACGCACGTTGTCGCGGAACTTGTCGTTCCATTCCACCCAGCCCGGCGGGAAATTGCCGACCTGGTAACCGCCCGGTCCGATGTCCCACGGCTCGGAGATCAGCTTGGTCTGGCTCAGCACCGGATCCTGGCGGACTGCATCGAGGAAGCTGCCCGACGGATCGAAGCCGTAACGCTCGCGCCCGAGGATGGTGGCCAGATCGAAACGGAATCCATCGACATGCATCTCCTGCACCCAGTAACGCAGCGAGTCCATCACCATGCGCAGCGCGCCGACATTGGTCAGATCGAAGGTGTTCCCGGTACCGGTGTCGTTGATGTAGAAGCGGCGATCGTCGGCCAGGCGGTAATAGCTGGCGTTGTCGATGCCCTTGAACGAGAGCGTCGGCCCCAGCTCATTGCCTTCGGCGGTGTGGTTGTAGACCACGTCCAGCAGCACTTCCAGCCCGGCGTGATGCAGCCGCGCCACCATCTGCTTGAACTCGGACACGGTGCGCGTGGACATGTAACGCGCCTGCGGTGCGAAGAACCCCAGTGTGTTGTAGCCCCAGTAGTTGCGCAGGCCTTTTTCCAGCAGGTATTGATCGTCGACGAAGGCATGCACCGGCAGCAGCTCCACCGCAGTGACGCCGAGCGAGCTGATATGGTCGATCAATTCGTCGGTCTTCAGCGCCGAGAACGTACCGCGATCTTCCTGCGGCACCGACGGGTGCAGCATGCTCAGCCCGCGCACGTGCGCTTCGTAGATCACCGTGCGGTTCCACGGGGTCTGCGGCGGGCGATCCTGGCCCCAGGTGAACGCCGGGTCGATCACTGCGGATTTGGGCATGAACGCGGCACTGTCGCGGCGGTCGAAGCTCAGATCCTTGTCGCGATGGCCGATGGTGTAGCCGAACAGATGCGGCGCCCATTTGAGCTCGCCGACGATCTGCTTGGCATACGGGTCCAGCAGCAGCTTGTTGTGGTTGAAGCGATGACCGGCATCGGGCGCGTAAGGCCCGTGCACACGATAGCCATACAGCTGGCCGGGACGTGCGTCGGGCAGATAGCCGTGCCAGACCTCGTCGGTGTATTCGGGTAACGCCAGGCGCTCCTGCTCGCGGCCACGCTCGTCGAACAGGCACAACTCCACGCGGGTGGCGTTGCGCGAGTACAGCGCGAAATTGACACCCAGACCATCCCAGGTGGCGCCGAGCGGGTTGGGACGGCCTTCGCGAATGCGCGAGCGCTGAGTGAACTTGCGGGTGGCCATCGGTAACTCCTGAGAACGGTGAACTTAGAACGGTGCGCGATTTGCGGGTGCCTGCGTGCCGATACACGGTCACCCATGCATGGCGCAGCGCGCAGAGTGAACCATGCACGATGACAGAGACACCGTTACTGGCGTGCAGTGACCGGTGGGTTGGCCTGTTCGGCGGCGCGCTCCTCGGCGTCCACCAGGCGCTCGGCCATGGCCCAATGCCGATCTGCATGACCGTCCGGGCGGCCCTCCGCTTCCCAGATTTCCCGTGCCAACTGGCGAAGCCGCGCTTGCCGTTCCGTGTCGTTCATTGCGTACGTTCTCTTAAAGGGTTAACAACACTGCCACTGGCGCACGTGCAAACAGCGTGGAGTTCGCCACGCGGCCGCCCTGCGGCTGCAGCGTGCTGCCGTCGAGCACATTACGGTATGTGCCAGGTGGCAATGCCAACGCCGCCTGACCCCAGCGTGCCGGCGGCACCAGCAACGGCAGATCGCCGTCGGTCTGGTCGCCGGCAGCCAGTCGCGTGACGGCCACCACCAGCGACTGACCGCGATGCTGACGGCGGAACGCCAGCACCTGCGCATCGCCGCTGGCCGCGACGGTGAGCGGCTGATAGTCGCCATGCGCAAACAACGCCGGATGGTCGGCACGCAGCTGCAACAGGATCGCGGTGAGACGCGCCTTGACCGCACCATCGCGCCAGCTGCGCAGCAGCGTGTTCCAGTCGCGCGCCTGGTCCAGCCACTGCTGGCGCTGCGCGTAGTCAACCGGGCGGCGGTTGTCCGGATCCACCAGTGACAGATCCCAGCCTTCGGTGCCTTGATACAGATCGGGCACGCCAGGCACGGTCAGGCGCAGGGTGGTTTGCACCAGCGCATTGCGTGCACCGGCGGCCGCGATATGGTTGCTGGCGCGCAGCAGCGCGCGCCGCAACGGCAGCCCGGCGCGGCTGCACAGCACCTGCTCCACCGTTGCTTGCACGGCCTGTTCGTAAGCGGGCGAGCCGTCGGTCCAGCTGGTGTGCAACTTGGCCTCGCGCACCGCCTTGAGCAGCCATTGCGCAATGCGCTCGGCGTAGTCGGCCAGCGGCTCGGCCTGGTCGGCGCCCAGGCCGATCGGCCAGGCGGCGACCAGGGTCTGCCAAAGCATCTGTTGATCGCCGCCGGCCAGGGCCGGTGCGTCAAGCGTTTCGGTCAGGGCGTCGAACTGGGCGCTCTGCTCGATCCACCAGCGCGGTTGCTCGGACAGCACCGCTAGCCGCATGCGCAGGTCTTCGCCACGCTTGTGGTCGTGCGTGGCGGTGGCCAGCAGCGCGCGCGGGAAGTGCTTGGCGCGCTGCTGATTCTGCGCATGGAACGCGGCCGCCTCGTTGGCGAAGTGGGTGGGGTGGCTGCCGACCTCGTTGCGCGACAACAGCACGCCATGCCGATAGAACGCGGTGTCTTCCACCGCCTTGGCGTTGAGCGGTGCAGACAATTGCTCCACGCGACGGCGCAGGATGCGACGCAAGGCGATCTGCGCGCGGTCGGCGCCGGCATCGTCGAGCAACCAGCGTTCGATCGCATCCACTGCTGCCACGATCGCCTCCGGCATGCCATCGCGGGCACGTGCAGCGGTGGCGCGCAGGCGCTCGGCCTCGCTGCCGGTCACGCCCTTGGCACCGGCATAGGTGCGATACACCGGGAACCAGCGCAGCAACACGCACAGCCCGCGCGCCAGCATCTGCGGGCTGAACTCGCGCGTCGGCGGATCCAGTCGCGCCAATGCCGACAACGCACCGACGGCGCGATTGAATTCGGTCTGCAGCGGGCCACGCAACATCTCATCGCGCGCGGCGCGTTCTTCCTGCGCGAAATCGCCGCTGCGTCCACTCACCTTCTGCCAGGCGCGCGCCAGCGGTTTGAAGCCGGCCGGGTCATGCAACACGCCGCCAACCTGGTCCATGAAGTCGTAACCGGTGGTGCCATCGCACGGCCAGTCGGCCGGCAGGGCTTCGCCGGGCGCGAGGATCTTTTCCAGATACAGACCCAGCGTGCCGGGCTTGAGCCCACGCGTGCGGCCGGCCGCATCCAGCCGGCTGCGCAGCTTGCGCACATAGCCGGTGGGGTCGGTGAGCCCGTCCACATGGTCGATGCGCAGCCCATCCAGATGCCCTTCGGCGACCAGCCGCAGCGGCAAGGCATGCACCGCGTCGAACACCGCCGGCAGCTCCACCCGCAACGCCACCAGCGAGGTGATATCGAAGAAGCGACGGTAGTTGAGCATGTCGTTGCCCACCCGCCACCAGTTCAAGCGATACGGTTGCCGTTCGATCAGCTTGTGCAGGCGGCCATCGCCACGCTTGGCGCCGTCGTTGTAGTCGCGCAACCACTGCGCACGCGCCGCTTTTTCCGGCATCTCCAGCGTCTGCGGACGAATCGGGTAACGCTGATCGTAATGCGCCAGCGCCGCGCTGCCATCGTCCTCGACCACCAGGGTGATCAGGCCTTCGGCCAACGCGGCGGCATACGGGCGATCCAGCACCGCCAGCCACAACTTGCCGTCGCGCCCCGGGGCGCGCCAATCGATATCGAACCAGTCGGCATGCTTGGCGCTGCGGCCGTTGCGCAGCACATCCCACCACCACGCGTTATTGGCATGCGTGGCCATGTGATTGGGCACGATATCGGCGATCAGGCCCATGCCGTGTTCGCGCGCAGCCTGCGACAACGCGATCAGCGCGGCTTCGCCACCGAGTTCGGGATTGACCACGGACGGGTCGATATTGTCGTAGCCGTGCGTGGAGCCGGGCACCGCCATGCCGATCGGCGACAGGTACAGATGGCTGATGCCAAGGCCCGCGTAATACGGCACCTGGGCACGCGCATCGTGCAGAGTGAAGCCAGCATGCAGCTGCAGGCGGGCGGTGGCGCGAAGGTCGATCATGGTTGCGGTTCCGAAACGGCCGCGACGCGACGCGCCTCGGCAACGCCCTGCAGCGCCGTACTCAGGCGCGCATGCGGCAAGGGGTCGGGCAGGCGTCGACGCCAATTGGGATGGACCTCGACGGTGCCCGGCAGATTGGGTTGTTCTTCCAGTGCCAGTGCGTCTTCCACCGGTAGCAAGGCCAGTGGCGACACGCTGCTGGCGGTGAAGCGCAGCGCGCCCAGCAGCGGGTCGTGCGCAGCGGTCAGGCCGGCGTGTTCGACCGCCGCATCCAGCCGCGCCAGATCCTCGGTGCGCGCTTCGGTATCGGCGACGGCTTGCGCCGGCTGGATCAGTTCCAGCTTGCGTCGCCACGCGATATCGCGGCCTTCGCGCCAGCCGGTCAGCGTCGGCAGATCGTGCGTGGTGGTGGTGGCCACCGCATCGGGCCGCCACAACGCCGGTGACACGAACGCACCGTTTTCGTCGCGGGTGAACATCAACACATCGATGCCCATCACCCCGCGCCGCGACAGTTCTTCGCGGATGCCCGGCGGCACCACGCCCAGGTCTTCGCCGATCACGATCGCGCGATGCCGCCACGATTCCAGCGCGAGCAGATTGAGCAGGTCGTGCAGCGGATAGGACAGATACGCGCCTTCGTTGGAGCTGGCGCCTTCGGGCACCACCCACAGCCGCAACAACCCCAGGATATGGTCGATGCGGATGCCGCCGCGATCGCGCAGCACCGCGCGTAGCAACGCGATATACGGCGCATAGCCGCTACGTCGCAATGCGGTGGGCGCATACGCACCGATGCCCCAATGCTGGCCATCGGCATTGAAGGCATCCGGCGGCGCGCCCAGTACCAGCCCATGCAGCACGGTATCTGCGGCAGCAGCGGCTTCGGCGCCATTCGGATCGAAGCCGACGGCCAGATCGGCAATCAAACCGATCTTCATGCCGCGCTCGTGCGCCTCGCGCTGTGCATCGGACCAGCTGCGCGCCGCCAGCCATTGCGTGAACACATGCAACTGCGGATCGCCATCGCCGAAGTCCTGCGCGGCAAACCGGGCAAAGCCCTCCAGCGCATCGCCGCCCTCGCTGCGAAACGCGAGCAGATCGGCGTGATCGGGCGCCACCCGCGTGTACAGGTGACGCAACAAGTGCCACTTGGCCTGCGCGGAGGCCGGCCAGTCGATCAAGGCGTTGGTGTGCAGCGTCTCGAAGCGTTCGCGCAGGCCGGGCACCTCGGCAATCGCGTCCAGCGCCAGTTCGCCCAGGATGCGCACCGGTGCGGCATGTAGCGGGTCCAGGAAACGTCGGTCGCTGGGCGAGTACGGACTGTAACCGCTGGTGATCGGGCGTGAGGCATGCACCGGACTCAATGCCAGGGCATCGGCGCTGGCCAGCGCCGCGTGTCGAACCCACTCGACGGTCCCGGCGGCGTCGCCGATGCCGGCATCATCGACACTGCGCGCCGAATACACCTGCAGCGCCATGCCCCAGGCGCGCGGCGCCGGCAGGCCGCAGGCATCGGCCACGCTGAAGCAGCGCTGCGGCGCCACTGCAACCTGCTGGGTCACGGTGCCGATCTGCAGCGTCCAATAGCCAAAGCGCTGCGGCGCGCGCAGCTGCCCTTGCGCATCCGCACGCGCCTCTTCGCTGGCGCCACTGTCGTCGGTCCAGCGTCCGCTGGCATTGGCGGCCACGCGCAGCGACAGGCATTGGCCCACTTGCACGGTGAGCAGCGGCGCCGGTTCGGCGGCGTGCGCCTTGCAACGACGCAGGCTGTCTTCGCGTTGTGCGGCGGTAGCGGCGGGTAGCTCCAGCGCGGTGAGCACCGCATGCAGCGATTGCTCGGACACCTGACGCGGCTGGTCGCTGGCGTCCACCCAATCGACCATCACGCCGGCCGCAGCGGCCAGGGCGTGCAAGCCCTCCCTGTCCAGGTCGCGCGTGCTCATGCGCGCGCCTCATGCCAGGCGATGAAACCATCGACCGGCAACTGCGTTGCATCGGCGGCGACGTTTTCGGCATGCGCCACGCGGCCACGCAGCGGCGGCATCGGCACCGCAGCGGTGCCGAGGTTGAAGGCGATATGCCACTGCCCGCTCGGCAATTCCCAACTGGCGGTCACTGCACCGTCGGCCAGCACGCTGGCGCCTGCGGCGCGCGCCTGTGCCAGCCCCGGCACCAGGCATTGGCGACGCACGCCCAGCAGCGCGGTGAACCATGCGGCCCACTGCGCGCCTTCGCCATGCGCTGCATCTTCGATCGGCGAACGCGATGCAGCGAAGGTGGCGTGGCTGTTCGGGTCGGGGATGGTGGCGCGCTGGGCCTCGTCGGCGAATGCGGCAAAGTGCGCGAATTCGCGGCGACGCCCTTCGCGCACCGCATCGTCCAGCGGCGGGCCGAAGTCGGTGAAAAACAGGAACGGCTGCGTGGCGCCCCACGGCTCGCCCATGAAAAACAGCGGAATCATCGGTGTCAGCGCAGTCAATGCCAGTGCAGCACGCAGGCGTTGTTGCGACACCAAGATCGTCAGGCGTTCGCCGCGCGCGCGGTTGCCGATCTGATCGTGGTTTTGCGCAAAGATCACGAACTTGTGCGGCGGCAGGTCGCCGCTCGGCTCACCGCGCACATGCCCACGCGGGTCCGGCTGGCCTTGATAGGCAAAGCCTTCGCCAAGCACGCGCGCCAGATGCTGTGTGGGTTGATCGGCAAAGGCGGCGTAATAGCCTTCTTCCTCGCCGGTCAGCACGACATGCAGCGCGTTGTGGAAGTCGTCGTCCCATTGCGCGGTATAACCACGTTGCAGCTGCGAGGCCTGGTTGAATTCGTTTTCCAGCACCAGATGCACCTGACGACCGGCCGGCAGACTGGTTTGCACGGTCTCGCGCAAGGTATCCAGGAAGGCGTTCGGGGTGATCGCATGCACCGCGTCCAGACGCAGGCCGTCGAAGCGGTATTCGTGCACCCACATCAATGCGTTATCGAGAAAGTAGCGCTGCACCGGCGGCTTGCGGAAGTCGATCGCTGCCCCCCAAGGCGTGGGCTTGTCTTCGTTGAAGAACGGGGCTGCATAGCTGCCCAGGTAATTGCCGTCCGGGCCGAAGTGGTTGTAGACCACGTCCAGCAGCACCATCAGGCCATGCCCGTGCGCGGCGTCGATCAGTGCCTTCAGTTCGTCCGGGGTGCCATAGGCTTCCACCGGTGCGTACGGCAGCACGCCGTCGTAGCCCCAGTTATGCGCACCCGGAAACGCGCTCAACGGCATCAGTTCGATCGCGGTGATGCCCATCGCCGCCAGCTGCGGCAACTGCGCCTGCACGCCGGCATAGCCGCCGCAGGTGCCGACATGCAATTCGTAGATCACCGCCTCGTCCCACGGCCGTCCCTGCCACTGCGCGTTCTTCCAGGCGTAACCGTCGGTAGGCTGCACGGCGCTGGGGCCGTGCACGCCCTCGGGCTGCCAGCGCGAGGCCGGGTCCGGCACCGGCTCGCCGCCGTCGATGCTGTAGCGATAGCGCGCATCCGCTGCGCAATCGATCAGCGCACTGAAGAATCCCTCCTGCCCTGGCTGCAGCGCAACCCGCGTCGCGTCGTCGAAGACCACGTCCACGCGATCGGCATCCGGTGCCCAGAGCGCAAAGCGCACCTGTCCCTCACCCGCCGGCCATGCACCCCAGGCCGGTGTGGTTACGTTGCGCTCGTTCATTGTTATTTCTCCGCTTGCAGGTAGATCGTGGCCAGCGGCGGTAGCGTCAGGCGCAGACTTTGCGCATGCCCGTGCATGCCGGTCGGCGCAGTCGGTAAGCGGCCGGCATTGCCGAGATTGCTGCCACCGTAATGGGCACTGTCGGTGTTGAGGATTTCGCGCCAGCCGCCGGCACGCGGCACACCGACGCGATACGCGTGAAGCGGCTGCGGGGTGAGGTTGCTCACCGCCAGCAGGGGTGGGCCGCCATCGGGATCGTGGCGAATGAAGGCCAGCACGCTGTTGCGTGCATCGTCGGCCACGCTCCAGTCGAAACCGTCGGCGCGGTGCGTGCCGCGAAACAGCGCCGGCACGCGACGCAATGTCGCGTTGAGATCGCCCACCAGTTGCTGCACGCCGCGATGCGGCGCGCCAGCGAGCAGATGCCAGTCCAACGACTGATCGTGGTTCCAGTCGGCCCATTGGCCGAATTCGGCGCCCATGAACAGCAGTTTGTCGCCCGGATGCGCCCACATCAGCGCCAGATAGGCGCGCAGGTTTGCAAAGCGGCGCCAGTCGTCGCCGGGCATCTGCCCGAGCAGGCCACCGGTGCCGTGCACCACTTCGTCATGCGAGATCGGCAACACGAAACGCTCGGAGAACGCGTACACCAGGCCGAAGGTGAGCTGGCTGTGGTGCTGCGCGCGCTCGGCCGGATCGCGCTGCATGTAGTGCAGCGTGTCGTGCATCCAGCCCATGTTCCATTTGTGCGTGAAGCCCAGGCCGCCCTCGCTGATCGGCGCGGTCACCCCCGGCCACGCGGTGGATTCTTCAGCGATTGTGAGCACGCCCGGAAAGCGCGCGGCGATCTCGCTGTTGAGCTGGCGCAGGAAGGCGACGGCTTCCAGATTCTCGCGGCCGCCGTGTGCGTTGGGCACCCACTCGCCTTCGGCGCGGCCATAGTCGCGATACAGCATCGAGGCCACCGCATCCACGCGCAGGCCGTCGAGATGGTAGTGGTCGATCCACTCCAGTGCGCTGCCCAGCAGGTAGGCGGTCACTTCGGGCCGGCCGTAGTTGTAGATCAGCGTATTCCAATCGCGGTGCATGCCCTCGCGCGGGTCCGCATGTTCGTACACCGCAGCGCCGTCGAACTGCGCCAGCCCGTGTGCGTCGTCGGGAAAGTGCGCGCTGACCCAGTCCAGGATCACGCCGATGCCGGCGCGGTGGCAGGCATCGACAAACTGCGCAAAGCCATCCGGGCTGCCATGGCGGGCAGTCGGCGCATACAGCCCCAGCGGTTGGTAGCCCCAGGAGCCGCCGAAGGGATGCTCGGTGATCGGCAGCAACTCGATATGGGTGAAGCCGAGCTGCTGCACGTACGGAATCAATTGTGCGGCCAGGGTCGGCCAGTCCAGCGGTTGGTTATGCCCATCGCGTCGCCAGGAAGCGGCGTGCACTTCATAGATCGACAGCGGTGCCGGCGCGGCACTGGCATCGCGTGCAGCCATCCAGGCAGCGTCGGTCCAGCCGAACGACGCAGCGCCCGGCACCACCGAGGCGGTGGCCGGCGGCAATTCGCTTTGGCGCGCCACCGGGTCGGCCTTGAGCAGTACCCGGCCATCGGCAGCGGTGATGGCGTACTTGTAGCGGGTGCCGGCTTCCACGCGCGGCAGGAACAGTTCCCAGAAGCCGCCCGTGCGCTGGCGCAGCGGATGCCGGCGCACATCCCATCCATTGAAGTCGCCGACCACCGCGACACGTTGCGCATGCGGTGCCCACACGGCAAAGCGCACACCCGGCACGCCGTCGCACTGCAGGTGCTGCGCGCCCAACGCACTGCGCAGCGCCTGGCCATCGCCGGCGGCGATGTGCAGCAGTGCGGTCTCGTCCAACGTGGCAGCAAATGCGTAGGGGTCTTCGATCTCCTGCACCACATCCGGCCAGACGATGCGCAGCCGGTAAGGGCCGTGGGTGGCCAGTTCCCCTTCGAACACGCCCTCGATCGGGCCGGGCTGCATGCGCGCCAGCAACTTGCCACGCGGATCGATCAGGCCCATCGCTTCGGCGCCCGGTGCCAAGACGCGAACGCGGCGACGCCCATCGGTGCTGGGATGCGGGCCGAGGACGGCAAAGGCATCGGCGGGCAGGCCATCGGCCAGCGCCTGCAAGATCTGCAACATATCGGTCCTGCCCTCCGTGGTCACCCCGCCTGCTTCCGTGCCCAGCCCCGTCACGCCCAACCGTTCGCTCATGACACCGTCGCAAGCGCTGGCGCGGTCGCGGCGGTGTGTTCGTAGAGGGACATGTACTTCTTGCCGGCCACGTCCCAGCCACTGGGACGCAGCATCGCCGCGCGACGCATCGCCGACAGCAGGCTGGGCAAGCGGAAGGTACGGAACGCCCGTTCCAGGCAGCGGCGCAGGGCTTCCACGCTGGCGTGCTGGAACAGGAAGCCGGTCACGCCATCGTCCACGGTGTCGATCAGACCACCGGTGGCATGCGCGATCGGCAGGCAGCCGAAGCGCTGCGCGTACATCTGGCTCAACCCGCACGGTTCGAAGCGCGAGGGCATCAGCAGGAAGTCGGCGCCTGCGAACATGCGCCGCGCCAGGCCCTCCTCAAAGCCGATGAAGGCACCGACCTGTCCCGGATAACGCCGGGTCAGCTCGGCCACCTGTTGTTCGATCTCCGGCTCGCCGCCGCCGATCACCGCGATCTGGCCGCCAGCGGCCACGATCTGCGGGGCGACTTCGCAGATCAGGTCCAGGCCCTTCTGATGCACCAGCCGCGACACCACTGCAAACAGCGGCCCGCTGCTGTCGCGCAAGCCGAACGCCTTGCGCACCTGCGCCGCGTTGGCGTGACGGCCCTGCCACTGGTTCACGCTGAAATGCGCGTCCAGATGGTGATCGGTGCGCGGGTCCCAGCTGGCGTCGATGCCGTTGACGATGCCGGTCAGCGCGCCCTTGGCGGCGCGACCGGCCAGCAGCCGATCCAGCCCGCAGCCCTGGGCCGGGCCAGTGATCTGCTGGGCATAGCTGATGCTGACGGTATTGACGTGGTCGGCATGCACGATACCGCCGCGCAGGAACGACATCTGCCCATAGAACTCCAGCTCGGCCACGCGCTCGGCCGGGATACCCAACGCGGCGGCCATCGAATATGGCACCAGGCCCTGGTAAGCCAGATTGTGGATGGTCAGCAGGCAAGGCGTGGTGCCGCCGGACCAGCGCACATACGCCGCCGCCATCGCGCACGGCCAGTCGTTGAGGTGCAGCAGGCGCGGCTTCCAGCCTAATCCGGCATGGCCGGCGGCAATCTGCGCGGCGGCATGCGACAAGGTCGCGAAGCGGATGGCGTTGTCTTCGAATTCCGAACCGCTGGCGCTGACATATGGCGAGCCGTCGCGTTCGAACAGTTCCCTGGACAACAGGATGTAGATCGGCAAGCCGTCGGACTGCACGATGCGGCCGATGTCGCAGGCCGGTAACGCGGCATGCGCCAAGACCCGGCCCACGATCTCCACCTTGCCGGCACGCTCGAGCACCGCGCGATAACCGGGGATCAACACCCGCACGTCGTACCGATGACGCAACGCGCGTGGCAATGCGGCCGCGACATCGCCCAGACCGCCGGCCTTGATGAAGTCCGCCATCTCCGACACCACGAACAACGCACCCCGGGTGTCGGCCAACGCCACCGGCAATCGCTCGTGGTGCGGAATGAAGCGTCCGCGCGCGTCACGCGGCCGCCCGCCCTTCTTCGGAAGAGTGAGCACGGTACTGCGCTCGAAGCGTGCGGAGGTAGCGTGAAGCGGCATCATGGCAACCATCTAAACGTCCGTCGTGAAGTGGGTGGAGACGGAAAACAGCGAAGCGAAAACCATCGTCTGCCAATTCAGCCAGACAACTTGCCACGAGTCGAGGAGCGGACGACGCGCGTACTCCACGCTGTCCATGTGGTCGAATCTACACCCCGGGCAAATAAAATATGCGTGAACACGTGTTTACTTTTACGCGACAAGCCGCCTTCGACGACGTGACATGGCGCACGCAGTCAGGCCGCTATCGCACATTGCAGTGCGATGACATCCCCAGACAGGTGCATTGGCATTGAAACGCACCGAAAGCGGGAGCTTGCAGTGGCGCTCGACGTCACCGATCTAAATGATTCAGCTACATACTTCCCGCTGCGTGTCCGACCCTGCGCCTGCGCGACCAACATCACTGCATGCTCCTGCCCGCTTAAGCGACCGGGATGCGCGCCGATAACCAGCTATTGCATCACGCCTTTTCGAGACCCTGGCGCATGGCAGACCAGCCTGAACTTCCAAGCCGTCCGCGCGGTGGACTGCGCCGCCTGTTGCCCTGGGGCGGTGCGGACAGCATGCGCCCGGCGGCCGCCATGCCGGCGGTGATCGGCAGCGAGCGCGGCCGGAACGGTCTGGCTGCCCACCACCTGGTGCCGGCCAAGACCAAGTCCGGCGCGCACGATCCGGCTGCCGCCACCGCCCTGTTGATGCGCCTGTTCTCGCATGCCGCGCACCCCGAGGCGCTGCTGCTGGCCTTTGCCGAAGGCATCGCCAGCCTGCATGGCGAACTCGGCGACATGGGCGGGCGTCTGAGCGCGGCCTATGCGGCCGGCGACTGGCCCGGCTATGGCCGCGTCCTGCGGCAGTTGATCGACAAATACATCCGTACCGTCGATACCGGCGATTCGCTGGCCGAAGGACGCACCGAGGCCGAGCAGCTGCGCGACCTGCTGCGTCACGCGCTGGGCAACGCATTGGCCACGCTGCTGCAGCGCAGCCCGGAACTGGCCGAAGAGGCCCAGACCCTGGCCTCGGCGCTGCGCCATTGGCGCCCCGGCCACGAGCTGATCACGCTGGAGCAGCGGCTGCGCGAGCTGAGCCACCAGATCGGCCTGCGCGCCGAGGATGCCAGCGAACAACAGAACCTGCTGCTCGGCCTGTTCGACCTGTTGTTGGAGAACGTCGGCGAACTGCTCGACGACCGCAGCTGGTTGCAGGGTCAGATCTCGGTGGTGCGGCAGCTGATCTCCGGGCCGCTGGACGTCAGCTCGATCGAGCAGGCACGCGGCACCCTGCGCGAGGTCATCTACAAACAAGGGCTGCTCAAGCAGGGCATCGCCGAGTCCAAGACCGCCATGCGCGAGATGATGGTGTCCTTCGTCGACCGCCTCGACGGCATGGCCACCAGCACCGGCGAGTACCACGACCGGGTGGCCGGCTACTCGCAGGCCATCGGCGACGCACGCGGCATCCCGGACCTCAATCGCCTGCTGCAGGAGCTGCTGCAGGACACCGCCGGTGTGCAGGCGCAGGCATTGGCCGCGCGCGACGAACTGCTGGCGGCCCGTCGCCAGGTCGAGGATGCCGAGCAGCGCATCGCCTCGCTCGAACAGGAACTCAAGGACGTGGCCGGCCTGGTGCGCGAAGACCAGCTCACCGGCGCGCTCAACCGACGCGGCTTCGAAGAGCTGTTTCAACGCGAAGCCGCACGCACCCAGCGCAGCGGCCAGCCGCTGTGCGTGGCGATGCTGGATCTGGACGACTTCCGCCATCTCAACGAAACCCACGGGCATGCCGGCGGCGATGCGGCGCTGCGCCACACCGTGGAAGTGGCCAAGGCGGTGCTGCGCACCACCGACGCCATCGCCCGCTTCGGCGGCGAGGAATTCGTGCTGCTGTTGCCGGACTCCACCATCTTCGAAGCCAGCGCAGCGGTGATCCGTCTGCAGCGCGCCCTGGCGCAGCGCTCCTTGCTGCACGACGACGTGCGGGTCTTCATCAGCTTCAGCGGCGGCGTGGCGTTGCGCCATCTGGACGAAGCCCAGGACGATGTCATCCGCCGTGCCGACCGCGCCATGTACGACGCCAAGTCGGCCGGCAAGAACCGGGTGATCAGCGCCGATTAGCGGCAAACCTCGGACTGCCGCGCCGATCAGTCGGGCTGGGTACGCGGCGCACCACGCAGATGCGCCGGAGGTTCTTCGATTGCCTGCGGGCCTCAACGACCACCGCCGGTCTCAGTGCGGCAGCCGGGTGGTCTTCCACCATGCCGCAATGAAGCGTCAGTGCGCCGCCGGCTTGCCGCGCAGCTTCTGGAACAGCGTCACTGCGCCCAGCACGATCGCGCCGGCGACCACGCCGACCAGCATGTTGCCCAGCGCATCGACCAGCCAGCCCATGCCGCCGGCCGACTTGGTCAGATCCTGCACGATGTGATGCAGCGCCGGGATGTTGTGCACCAGGATGCCGCCGCCGACCAGGAACATCGCCAGCGTACCGGCCACCGACAGGAACTTCATCAGCCACGGGGCGGCCACCAGGATGCCGCGACCGAACGCAGCCAGCGCCGCGCCCTTGCCGGTCAGGTACAGGCCCAGATCGTCCAGCTTGACGATGGCCGCCACCAGGCCGTACACGCCGATGGTCATCGCCAGCGCGATCGCCACCAGCACCGCCACCTGCTGCCCGAACGACACGCCCGCCACCACGCCCAGCGACAGCACGATGATCTCCGCCGACAGGATGAAGTCGGTGCGGATCGCACCCTTGACCTTGTCTTTTTCCAGCGCCACCACGTCCACGCTCGCGTCGGCCAGCGCGCGGGTGCGCTCGGCATGCCGCTGCGCCTCTTCCGCTTCGTCGTGAAGAAATTTGTGCGCCAGCTTCTCCACGCCTTCGAAGCACAGATACGCACCGCCGATCATCATCAGCGGCATCACCAGCGGCACGTTGTAACCGCGCCCGCGCAGCCAGGCTTCCAACGCGCTGATCGCCAGCGCCGCCGGCACCAGGATCACCTTGTTGACCAGCGAGCCCTTGGCGACCGCCCAGACCACCGGCAATTCGCGGTCGGCACTCACCCCGGTCACCTGCTGCGCATTGAGCGCCAGATCGTCGCCAAGCACGCCGGCGGTCTTCTTGGCCGCGACCTTGGTCAGGATGGAAACGTCGTCCAGCAGCGTGGCGATGTCGTCGAGCAGGGTGAACAGGCTGGCACCGGCCATGCGGGAGTCCTTCGTGGGGGTGGGTGGATTCTCGCCGATCCGGTGCCCGCATGGGGTGATGGCATGCAGTTGCCGGGTGTTGGCAGTAGTTGAACGTGCGATGCGGGCAGCGCAAAAACGCTCTCGGCCTGCCGCGCCAGCGGCCCCGGCAGCGCCTGCGCGCAGATGCTGTGGGCATGCCGGATTCACTACCTGACGACCCGTCGCTGGCCACACTCGGCGCCTGCATGACGCACCGGAGATGTCCTTGAGTCCGAACGACCCGTACCGCACGCCGGCCCAGGCCGCGATCCCGGCAGACACCGCCGTGGTGGGCGGCATGAGCCGCCGCACGCAGATCCTGCGTCTGCTGCTGCGGTATCGCGGGTCGGGGGTGTTTGCCGGCATGAACCTGGACCCGGCCGCGATCAACGAGTACGAAGTGCCGGCCGAAGGTACGCCCGACCAGTTCGTCTCCGACCTGGAAGCGCTCGGCCCCACCTTCGTCAAACTCGGCCAGATGCTGTCCACGCGTCCGGACATCGTGCCGCCCGAATTCGCCACCGCGCTGGAGCGCATGCAGGAAAACACCAGCTCGGTGCCGGTGGAACGCATTCGCCAGATCATCGAAGAAGAACTCGGCGTGTCGGTCAACAAGGCGTTCTCGTTCTTCGACCCGGTGCCGCTGGGCTGCGCCTCGCTGGCGCAGGTGCACCGCGCCGCCCTGCGCGACGGCACCCCGGTGGCGATCAAGGTGCAAAAGCCCGAAGTCGCCGCCCAGGTGCGCTCGGACCTGGACGTGCTCAAGAGCTTTGCCACCGCCGCCGACCGCCTGACCGGCATCGGCCGGCGCGTGCGCTTTGCCGACTGGCTGGGCGAATTCGGCAAGACCCTGCGTGCCGAACTCAATTATGAGGACGAAGCCGAAACGCTGGTGCGCTTCGGCAAGCATCTCAAGCCGTTTCCGCTGTTGTGGATTCCGCAGCCGGTGTGGGACCTGAGCAGCCGCAAGGTGCTGACCATGCAGCTGGCCGAAGGCGTGCGCGTGGACAAGATCTCCGGCCTGCGCCGCACCGAGCAGCCGATGGACACCCTGGCGGCCGAGTTGGTGAAGGGCTATCTGGACCAGATGTTCGTGCATGGCGAGATCCACGCCGACCCGCATCCGGGCAATCTGCGCGTGCTGCAGGACGGACGCCTGGCGATCTTCGACCTGGGCATGGTCGCGCACGTACCGCCGCGCCTGCGCGAGCGCTTGCTCAAGCTGCTGTTCGCCGCCGTCGACGGCCGTGGCGAAGAGGTCGCCGAAGAGACCATCGCGCTCAGCACCCGCCTGGAGGATTACGACGAAGACCGCTATCAGCGCGAAACCGGGCAGATGATCGCCCGCTACGCCGCGCACGACACCACGTCCGAAGGACGCGTGGTGCTGGACCTGGTGCGCATCGCCACCGCCAATGGCCTGCGCACGCCGCCGGAGTTGAGCCTGCTGGGCAAGACCTTGTTGAACCTGGAGGGCGTGTGCCGTGCGTTGTCGCCGCATCTGGATACGCGCCGGGTGGTCGAGCGGCATCTGCAGCATGTGATGCGCGCGCGCCTGAAGAAATCGCTGTCCGCCGCCAACCTGGCCAGCGAGGCGATGGAGCTGCAGCATCTGGTGCGCGAAGGGCCGCGCCGGATGTCGGAGATTCTCTCGCTGGCTGCGGAAAACCGCCTGCAGATGCGCGTTACCGGGCTGGAAGAATCGCATCTGATGGAAAGCCTGCAGAAGATCGCCAACCGGGTGGCGGCCGGCATCGTGACGGCGGCGCTGATCATGGCCTCGGCGCAGATGATGCGCATCGAAACCGGCCTGAAACTGTGGGGCTATCCGGCGATCGCGATGGTGCTGTTCCTGCTCGGCGTCGTGCTGGGCCTGGGTATCGTGCTCAGCGCGTTGCTGTTCGACCGCCGCGTACGGGCGCGCGAAGAGCGCGGGCATCGCTAGCGGACTTGCGCACCGGCGTAGAACCCGCGTCGCTTGCGACTAACGCTGCAACAAGGCGCCGATGTGCAGGCGAGCCATGTGGCGTGATCCCAAATGCCGCCTGGATATCGCAGGTTTTACGCAGTCAGGCGCTCGATGCAGACGGGAGCCCTGTCGCATCGACTGCCGCGTGGCGGGAACTGTTCCATCCAGGCAACGACAGTGATCTGCGGCAAGTGGCTGGATTGACGCCGCGCCCACGCGCCGGCGCGTGCATTGCCGCATAGCGAACACCACCAGGATGGCAAGGGCGCGAGGTCACGCAATCTGCCGGGGCGCAGCAATCCACGTGCTGCAACAAACATTTCAGTCAGCTTCAGCGCGGCATAGTCCGTCATCCGGGTGTCACATTGCAGGTGGCGCACAGGACATGGCGAGCAAGGCGTCCGGTACGCGCTCGCATCATTCCCCCACGGACGCTGCCGCATGCATTGGATGTTGCTGTTCTCGTTGTTGCTCTTGCTTTGGCTGTTGGTCGCATCGCCGCGTCTGGCATGGCTCAAGGCCGGTCTGCTGTCGCTGCTGCTGCTATTGCTCAGCGCCTGGGGCCTGGTGGATCGGCTCAGCGGCGATGGCATCAACGCCGCCACGCTGTATCACCTGCGCGCGGATATGGATGGGGCCGGCGTCAGCGATTTTTCCGGCTATATCGCCGTGTTTATCGGCATGGTATTGCTGTCGCTCAGCCCGTTGCTGCTAATCAGAGTGCGGCGTTTCCGTCGCCCGCGTGGCGGTGGTGCGGTGTTTGCTGCGTTCGTGACGATGCTGCTGGTGAGCGTTGCAGTGAGCCCGCTGTACCGCGATGGCAAGCGCCTGTACTACCAGTTGCGCCCGGTGGATTACGCCACCGTGGTGCCGGAATACCTGGTGCCGCAGCAGCCCTTGCAGAAGCGCAAGAACATCGTGTGGATCTATGGCGAGAGCCTGGAACGCACCTATTTCGATGAAGATGTCTTTCCCGGTCTGATGCCGAACCTGCGCGCATTGGCCAGCGAAGCGGTGGACGTGCGCAATCTCACCTCCACCGAAGGCAGCGGCTGGACCATCGCCGGCATGGTCGCCTCGATGTGCGGCGTGCCGCTGACCACCGCGCCCGGCGATGAAAACAGCATGGACCGCATGGGCCGGTTCCTGCCCGAAGCGCGCTGCCTGGGCGACTACCTCAAGGATCAGGGCTACCGCAATCACTATGTGGGCGGCGCCGATGCCAGCTTTGCGGGCAAGGGCAGCTTTTTGTCCAGTCATGGCTTCGACGTGGTACATGACGTCGGCTATTTCCGCGACAAGGGCATAGCGCCCAAGCACTTCTCCGCCTGGGGCGTGCACGACGACGTGCTGCTGGACGATGCCTGGGACAGCTTCCAGACGCTGTCGCGCGCCGGCCAACCGTTCATGCTCACCACGCTCACCATGGACACCCATCATCCTGCCGGTCATCTGCCGCTGGCATGCAAGGGCCAGCAGTACGACAGCGCACTGGGCGACATCGGTTTGCTGCATGCGATCAAATGCAGCGACCGGCTGATCGGCGAACTGGTCACGCGCATTCGCAACAGCCGCTATGGCAAGAACACCCTCATCGTGATCGCCTCCGATCACCTGGCGATGCCCAACGATCTCAGCGACGTGCTCGCCAAGCAGAAACGCGAAAACCTGCTGCTGTTCCTGGGCAAGGACATCGCCCCGCAGCAAGTGGTCTCCCGCGCCGGCAGCACGCTCGATTCCGGCGCCACGCTGCTGCAGTTGCTGGAACCAGGCATGCGCACGCTGGGCTTCGGCCGCTCATTGCTGGCCAACGACGCACCCGCCAGCGCCAGCGTCGCCGCCAGCCGCGACAGCGGCAAGGATTATCCGCGTTATCTGGCCTACGCGCGCACGCTGTGGACCGGGCGCAGCACGCGCCTGCTGCGCATCAACGGCAACGGCGATGTGGTGGTGGGCGTGCAACAGGTGCGCCCACCGGTGCTGCTGGAATACGACGACGACACCAACCTGAAAACCGTGTATCTGGAGAACACCTCGCGCCAGTTCGATCGCACCCATACCGAGGGTACGCTGGCCTACGTGGACCGTTGCACGGCGTTTGAAGATGGCTCGGCCGATGGTGACTGGTGCGCGCTGGTGGTCGATCGCCAGCAGAACATGAAGCTGTATCGCGACCCGGACCTGACCCGCGGCATCGCCGTGGACGCACCATTGGCGGCCAGCCAGCAAGGACCGCGCCCGCGTGTACGCCAGCCGATCATGCTCACCCAGGCTGCGCGCAAGACCGAGGCCGGACGCTACATGCTGGAGCTCTACGCCAAACGCCGTCCCACGCGCGCGTTCTGGGTGGAAGCAGTCTCGTCCGAGCGCAAGGTGGTGCTGGCCCAGCAATGGGTGGTGCCCGATGCGGCCGGCCGCATCCGCATGCCGGTCGGTCTGGAACATGCGGTGGAGGATCTGGAGATCCGCGCTTGGCTGGATTACACCGAAGATGTCAGCGTCGACGATCTGGCCTTGGTGAAACAGGCCCAGGTCGCGGACCGCTCCTGAGCCTGGCCATCTTCCTGGTCCGAGGCCGGGCGATGTGGATGAGCCAAAGCCATAGCCATAGCCAAAGCCGGAGCCAAAGCCAAAGCCGGAGCCGGAGCCGGAGCCGGAGCCGGAGCGTGCTATCTGCGGCGTTGCTGCCGGGCCCTTGCCCGCCCACCGTCGCGGGACACGCCGTGAATCCGTCCATGGAGGCTCTTACGCGGCATCCATGCCGCGTAAGGTCCCGCGACGGTAGGCGGGCAAGGACCTGTCGAGATGGTTGGTGTGCAGGGTTACAAGCAGGGCATGTGCGTTGTTCCGATCCCGTTGCGTCCGATCAGTTCCCGGCGCAAGGCGGGACAACAGGCAGGCTTCAATACGCACCCTACACACGTCTCGTCTGCCCACCGCAAGCACAGCAACAGACTTTCGAGAAAGCAGCCGACCAATTTTCTGGTGCGGTGTCCTCGCCGCTTGCGGGACCGTTGGCGGCATGGATGCCGCCATCGAGCCCCCAAGGACGGGTTCACGGCGTGTCCCGCAAGCGGTGAGGACACCGCGCGCTCGACCCACCAGGCTTTTGACCCAAGCGCCCGACTGTATCTAGACAACGCCAAGACTTGAACGGCAAGACTCGGAAATCTCGGCTGTCTGTAACAGCTGGACGGCGCGGATAGATCAGCTGTAGCGCGGCCGATCTGAGGCATCACCGCAATGCCTTGTCCGCGCATTGCATGCACGCACCGGCTCAGTCTTGCGCTGCAGGCGTGCCATCGCCCGCATCGCGCGCCACCGCAGCGCCTGCCCGGCTGAAGCGGATTTCCTGCGGCGATTGCAGGTCGATCCCTGCGTTTTCCATCGCCTGCAGCAGCGCGAAGAACAGTTCGCTACGTACGCCATACGAATCGCGCGGGCTGCGCACATAGGCGAACGAATTGAAGTTGACGTGCCCGCCGGCCAGCGAATCGATGAACACTGCCGGTGCCGGGTCGGCCAGCACCTTGATGTGCTCGGCAAACAGCCCCAGCAGCATGTCGCGCACCTTGGCCACGTTGGCATCCAAGGGCACCGAGAACTGCAACTGCACGCGCCCCAGCGGGTTGGACAGCGTCATGTTGCGCACGCTCTTGGTGATCAACTCCGAGTTCGGCACGATCAAGGTGGAGCGATCGCCCACCTGGATTTCGGTCGCGCGCACACTGATCTTGCGCACATCGCCTTCCTGGTCGCCGATACGCACCCAATCGCCGATCTTCACCGGCCGCTCGGCCAGCAGGATCAGGCCGGACACGAAGTTCTGCGTGATCGCCTGCAAACCAAACCCGATCCCCACCGACAGCGCGCTCAACACCAGCGCCAGCCGCCTCAGATCCAGCCCGAGCGCCGTCAGGCCCCAGATCGCCACAATCAGCCAGCCCAGATAACGCGCCACCGTGCTGATCGAATTACGCGCACCGGCATCCAGCTCGGTCTTGGGCAGATAGGTGTTGAGCAGCCATTGCTGCACCACCTGCACCACCCCCAGGCCCACGACGAATACCAGCAGCGCGCGCACGACCGCAGCCGGTGTGATGGTGAGCTCCTTGCCGATTTCGATGCCGTGCGAGACGTTCTCGGCCCAGCCGGTGACCGCAGAGAGATTGGCGCCATACGGCGTGATCAGCGCCGCGACTCCCAGCAGGATCAACACGACACGTGACACGGCAGACAGCAGCAGGCCCAGCTGCACCAGACGTCCGCTGCCCATGCCCGAGGCATGCGACAACGCACGATTGAAGCGCCCTTCCGGGTTGAACACCCAGGTCAGCAGGTCGTCGGCAAACACCACCAGCAAACCGAGCAGGCTGCAGATCAGCGTGATCCAGATGATCTGGCGCGCAATGAACAACGACAGATTGAGATAGCCGAACAATGCCGCCAGCAGCGACACGATCACCGCGACATGCCCCAGCAGGCGGATCAGCACGATGACGCCACCGCCACGCGAGACCACCGGTGGCGGCTCGCTGCTATCGGCGCTGGCAGCCCCGGCGCTGGCGGCGCGCGCGCGCAACGACAGACTCAGGCCGGCCAGTGCCGAAAGGATCAGGCCGGCATACAACAACGCGGCCACCGCATCGGTTGCCGTCGTGGCGGCGGCACTGGTGCGCGCCACGTCGTTGAGCTTCATCGCCATGCCGCTGAACCAGCTCACTGCGGCAGTGGCCAGGCAATGCACGCGCAGCCGATCGACGGTGGCGTCGTCCAGCGGGAACAGCCGCCAGGTGGGTTGGTGCTTCATCAGCAAGCTGGCACTGAGCGAGCCGACAAAGGCCGCGATGAAGCTGATGAAGACGAACGCGCCCAGCAACTCGTCCAGATCGGCCGGCACCTGGGCTATTGCACGCAGGCTTTCGGCCAGCACCCATGCCGCCATGCCCAGACTGAGCGTGCCGACCAGCAGGAACCACAGCGCCAAGCCGGAACGTCGCAACCGCCCGCCCGGCGCACGCGACGCGGCATAGCGCCGGCCCAGATGGCGCAGAAACATGCGCAACGGGAAGGCCAGCAGCAGCGCGATCGCCACACCAGTCACCAGGCCGCCAACGCCGTTGGCAGCCATGCCCGCGCGCACCGCCTGGACCGCATCGTCGTACAAGCCACGCAGGCGGGTGCGGTCATCCGGCCATTGCTGCGCGATCTGCGCCCACAGTGCCGGCGACAGCGGTGAGGCGACGCGCGTGGACAGCTGCACACTGAAGAGCTGCACGCGTTTTTGTTCCAGGCGATCGGCCAGTTCGCCTGCTTCGGATGCCAGCAAGTTGGCGCGCTTGAGTTCCGCATCCAGCTTATTTTTTTCGCTCGCCAGCGCCTTGCGCTGATTTTTCAGGTCTGCCGGATCTGTCTTTTGCTCCACACCCAAACCGTCAAGCCGAACGCTGAGTTGCTTAAGCTGCGGATCCAGCTGACGTGCCAGATCCTGTGCCTGCCGTTGCGCCAACGTCACCTGGTCGTTCAACGCACGCAGCAGGTCGGTATCGGCCTTTTCCAGCCCGGCCTCACCCTGGTCCAGCACCTTTTGTGCATTGTCCAGCTGTGTCTGTGCGGTCTCCAGTAAGCTGTCCTCGTCCTGTGCGAGCACGGCGCCCGCACAGGCCAGCCACAGGCCGCAGCACAGCAGCACGCGCAACAACACGCTCGAACGGGCAGACCACACAGAACGAAATCGGGACACAGGCAGGCATCGGACAGGCGCAGAACCGCGCGGTGCCGGCATCTTAAGCCACCGCCCCCGCCATGCCGCCCGCCGCCGTGGCGGCGATTCATGCGGACGCAAGCGCAGCATCCGGGGAGTGCCACCGCCCAGCCAACCAATGCATGAACATGCGGCAGCTTGTCACCTTGCGGCAACACCGGACTGTCGCAGAATCGAGCTACCGCTACGGCAGACGCAGCGGATGACCGCGAAGGAGATACTTCATGCAGATTCAGATCCAGACCGACAAGCACGTGCCGCACGACCCGTCCGTCGTGCAGCATGTCGAGAAGACCTGCACCGCCCAGCTGGCGCATTTCGCCAACGACATCACCCGCGTCGAAGTGCATCTGCGCGATGAAAACGGCCAACGCGGCGGCGCGGCGGATCGAACCTGCAGCATCGAAGCCCACGTCGCCGGCCTGCCGCCGATTGCGGCCACCAACAGCGCCGAAACCACCGCCTCGGCCGTCACCGGTGCCGCACGCAAGCTGCGCACCGCCATCGAACATGCGCGCGGCAAGCAGCACGCCAAGGCGACTGCACCGCCGCCGGACATGCTCTGATCCGCGCTTGCTGATTTGGACGCCTGGCAGGGTCGCGCTCACGCGCCCTGCCCGTTTAGGCCGAGCACGTTAGGCCGAGCGCGCGGCTGCGATGTTCACATCCAGACAACGGCAAACACCGCTGCTGCATCACTTCGGTGCGCTACTCCAGAAATGACTTCGGCCCGCTGCAGTGACACTGCAGCGGGCCGAACGTTTGCATCTGGTGCGCCCGGAGGGATTCGAACCCCCGACCAATGGCTTCGGAAGCCACTACTCTATCCGGCTGAGCTACGAGCGCCTGGCCGCGCATTATGCCAGAACCGCTGCCGCGCGCGTGAGATGGCCTGCCGGCGACGGGGGACATGTCCGACCGCTGCGAGGAGGCAACAGGCGCCTGGGCTAACAGCGGCCAGCGGAGCGTGTCGCGTCAGGCTGGCGTCGATCGAGCGCCGTCTTGCGTGCATCGCCCAGGCCATGCATCGCTCCGGTGAGCAAATGGCCGCGCTGCAGCACACGCGTCCTGAGGCCACGTGCAGCCACGCGGCGCACTACAGGCATGACCGCCACCAAGCAGCGCTGCTACCCTTTGCGCCATGAGCAAGCATGGTGTTGAACAGCTGCCGGCAGCCCCCGCGCTGACTTGGCCGCAGCGACTGGGCCAGTACTGGAAATTGATCCGTGGCGATCGCCCGATCGGCAGCCTGTTGTTGCTTTGGCCCACGTGGTGGGCGTTGTGGCTGGCCGCTGGCGGCATGCCGCCGGTGTGGACGCTGTGCGTGTTTACCGCCGGGGTCTGGCTGACCCGCTCGGCCGGCTGCGTGATCAACGACTATGCCGACCGCTGGCTGGACCCGCATGTCGAGCGCACCAAGTCCCGCCCGCTGGCCACCGGCGCGGTGTCCGGGCGCGAGGCGCTGTGGGTGTTCGTGGTGCTGATGCTGGTGGCGTTCGCGCTGGTGCTTACGCTCAATTGGCTGACCGTGGCGCTAAGCGTGCCGGGCGTGTTCTTGGCCGCCAGCTACCCCTATCTCAAGCGCCACACCCATCTGCCCCAGGTGTATCTGGGCATGGCCTTCGGCTGGGGCATCCCGATGGCGTTCGCTGCGGTGCACGGCAGCGTTCCGCTGCTGGGCTGGCTGCTGTATGCGGCCAACATCCTGTGGGCCACCGCGTACGACACCTGGTATGCGATGGTCGACCGCGACGACGATATCCGCATGGGCAGCAAATCCACCGCCATTCTGTTCGGCAAGTTCGACCTGATCGCGCAGGCGGCGCTGTACGCGCTGATGTTTGCGGCGTTGGCAGGCGTGGGCATGCGCGCGGGCCTGAGCACTGCGTACTGGGCGGGACTGGGCGTTGCGGCGCTGCTGGTGGCCTACGAATTCCACATCGCCCGCCATCGCGAGCGCGGCCCCTGCTTCCGTGCCTTCCTGCACAACAACTGGGTGGGCCTGGCGATCTTCGTCGGCATCGCCGCCTCTCTGGCATTGCGCTAGGGCACGGATCCAGGCAGCGGGATTCGGGATTGCACGAGCGCCCGCTGCTTTGCACGCCCCCCCCTTGCGCGGCTGGCGCCAGCAACAACGGCATCGCCACGTGTCGCAATCGTTCTTTACGGGCGACACGTCCCGCTCCCTGCGCAAGAACAATTGCCCTGAGGAACTGGCGGCGACACCTCCCCCCCATCCGCCCTGCGGGCACCTTCCCCCGCACGCGGGAGAAGGGAAGCAAAACACAGTCTCCGTGTCGCTTCTCCCGCATGCCCGAGAAGAGAGGGAAGGCACCGATGCAGTAGCGCCTCTCCCGCGCGCGGGCGAGGGGGTGAGATGAGGGCGCGGGCGCGCCCACGAGGCAGGCCACCCAGCCTTACGGCACGCGTGCGCACACCCACGCATCCACCCGCTGCACACCGGCCCGACGCAATGCCTTCGCCGCCGCATGCAGCGTGGCACCGGTGGTCATCACGTCATCGACCAAGGCAACATGCGCCGGCACCGCGCCTTGCACCACGAAGGCGTCGCGCAGATTGCGCTGGCGCTCGGCCGCGTCCAGCTCCGATTGCGGTGCGGTAGCGCGTACCCGGCGCAGCAAGGGCAGGCAGGGCAGTTGCAGCGCGCGTCCTAACGGCCTGGCCAGTTCCAGTGCCTGGTCGTAACCGCGCTGGCGCAAGCGCTGCCGATGCAGGCTCACCGGCACCAGCGCCTGTGGACGCGGCAAGCCGGCGCAGCGTTCGGTCATCAACTCGCTGAGCAGACGCCCGGCCGCCAGATCCTGGTGAAACTTGAAACGCCGCAGCAAGCCGTCCACCGGCCAGCGGTAGGTGAAACAGGCGTGCACCTGTTGCAACGGTGGCGGGTGGTGCAGGCAGTGCCCACACGGAGCCAATCCGTCGGAAGCTGGCAACTGCGTGGCGCAACACGGGCAGGCCTTGCCGTGATCCGGCAAGGCGGCGCGACATGCCGCACACAGATCGCGATCGGCAGTGCCGGCCTCCGCGCATACCAGGCACACACTCGGCAGCAGCAGCCGCAACACCCGTCGCGGCCACCTGTAAACCGAACGCACCGCATCGAAGTTGACAGCCTCTCCCATGCTCACCAGACTGCCTGGCTTCCAAGCCGCTGACTGTCAGGAAACCCCGATGTCTGTTGTCGTACGCCATGACTGGAATCGCAACGAGCTGCAGGCCTTGTTCGAGCTGCCGTTCCCGGAGTTGCTGCACCGCGCCGCCAGCGTGCACCGCGCCCATTTCGATCCAGCGCAGGTGCAGGTCTCCACGCTGCTGTCGGTCAAGACCGGCGGCTGCCCGGAAGACTGCGCGTACTGCCCGCAGGCGCAGCGCTACGACACCGGGGTGACCGCGCAGAAGCTGATGGAGACCGAAGAGGTCGTCGCCAAGGCGCGCCAGGCCAAGGCCGCCGGCGCCTCGCGCTTCTGCATGGGCGCGGCCTGGCGTTCGCCCAAGGAGCGCGACATCCCGAAAGTGGCCGCGATGATCCGCGAGGTCAAGGCGATGGGCCTGGAAACCTGCGCCACGCTGGGCATGCTCGACGCCGGCCAGGCGCGCGCGCTCAAGGACGCCGGGCTGGACTACTACAACCACAATCTGGACACCGCGCCGGATTACTACGATTCCATCATCCACACCCGCCAGTACCAGGATCGCCTGAACACCCTGGAGCACGTGCGCGATGTGGGCTTGAAGACCTGCTGCGGCGGCATCGTCGGCATGGGCGAAACCCGCGAGCAGCGCGTCGGCCTGCTGCTGGCCCTGGCCACCTTGCCTGCGCACCCGGATTCGGTGCCGATCAACCAGCTGGTGCAGGTCGCTGGCACCCCGCTGCACGGCACCCAGCAACTGGACCCGTTCGAGTTCGTGCGCATGATCGCGGTCGCCCGCATCGCCATGCCCACCTCGATGGTGCGGCTGTCCGCCGGCCGCGAAGCGATGAGCGACGAACTGCAGGCGCTGTGTTTCCTGGCCGGCGCCAACTCGATCTTCTACGGCGAGAAACTGCTGACCACCGGCAACCCGGACACCGAGCGCGACCAGGCCCTGTTCCAGCGCCTGGGCCTGCGCCCGATGCAGATCACCGTCGATGCCGCCGACCACGACCATCCCGGCACCGTGCATGCCGACATCACCGGCGGGCCGGCCTGCGAGCACGCCGCATAACGGCACCCCAGACACCGGCCGTCGGTAGCTGCTGGGCGCGCTGAGTCCGGCACGCTACGCTAGCGGCTCTTCTCTCTGCTGTGACCGACCCCATGGCTCGCCCCGATCTGCACGAACGGATTTCGTCGCTGCGCAAGTTGCGTGTGGCCCAGGAACGGGTACGGGTGCGGCGGTTGGTGGGACGCCGCGATGGCGTGCGCCTGGAAGTAGAAGGGCGCTGGCTGACCGGCTTTTGCTCCAACGATTATCTGGGCCTGTCGCAGCAGTTCGAAGTGGTCGCCGCGTTGCAGGATGCCGCCGCACGCGATGGCGCCGGCGCCACCGCCTCGCACCTGATCTGCGGCCACCATACCGCCCACGAAACGCTCGAACGCGAGATCGCGCATTGGTTGGGCTATCCGTCGGCGCTGCTGTTCGGCAGCGGGTTTATCGCCAACCTGGCCGTGCAGCAGGCCTTGCTCAGCGAAGAAAACGATGTGTGCGTGCAGGACCGGCTCAATCACGCCAGCCTGCTCGATGCCACCCGCCTGGCCGGTTGCCGGTTGCGGCGCTATCCGCATCTGGATGTGGAAGGGGCGATGCGTCAGCTCAAGGGTTCGCCCGAGGGCGCGGCGATGCTGGCCAGCGATGGCGTCTTCAGCATGGATGGCGATGTTGCGCCGCTGCGTGCGTTGAGCCTGATCGCGCGCATGCAGGAAGCGCTGTTCTACGTCGACGATGCACACGGCGTTGGCGTGCTCGGACCGCAGGGGCGCGGCTGCGTGGCCGATGCCGGACTTGGCGTTGCCGAAGTGCCGCTGCAATTGGTCACCCTGGGCAAGGCGCTCGGTGGGTATGGCGCGGTGGTTGTCGGCGAAGAAGCGCTGGTGCGCCACCTGGCCGAAACCGCGCGCCCGTACATTTACACCACCGCGTTGCCGCCGGCACAGGTTGCCGCAACCTTGGCGGCAGTGCGGCTGGCGCGTCGCGACGATTGGCGCCGCGAAAAGCTTGTCGAATCGATCGGTAGTTTCCGCGATGGCGCACGCCGGTATGGCCTGGAACTGATGGCCTCGGACACGCCGATCCAACCGCTGGTGTGCGGCGAGGAATCCACCGTGATGGCGATGTCGGCCGCGTTGGAACAGGCCGGCTTCCTGGTCGGCGCGATCCGTCCGCCCACCGTGCCCGAAGGCAAGGCGCGCCTGCGCGTGACCTTGTCCGCACTGCATACCCCGCAGCAGGTGCAGGCATTGATCGAAGCCATCGCGCAGGCGCGCGATGCGATCAGCCGGCAACCAGTGCGTGCGATGGCTTAGAGCGTGTGATGTCCGTTGAGGTGCGGGGAAAGCGCCCCGTGGCGCGACGGGTTGGCCGCTGCAATCCAGGCGCTGTGCGCGCGCCACTGGCGCTGGCTGGAGCGTTGGTGTTCCCGCACGCGCACGCAAGCTGACCTGCTCGCGCCCAGGATCGACCGGCCACGCACAAGCTCCGCGCGTTGACCCAAGACACGCCGGGTGCACGCACCACCCAGGCGCACCAATCAGCGACAATCCCCGCATGCATATCGACGTCATCGGCCACGGGCCTGCACTGGTTCTTCTGCACGGGTGGGCACTGCACGGCGGCGTATTTGCGCCATTGGTGGAGCGGCTGTCGCAGCACCATCAACTGCATCTGGTGGATCTGCCCGGACACGGGTTCAGCCGCGACGACCGCACGCCGCTGGCACTGCCGGACGTGGTCGCCGGCATCGCCGCCGCCACCCCGCCGGCGGTGTGGCTCGGCTGGTCGCTGGGCGGGTTGTTCGCGCTGCATGCGGCGGCCACGCAACCGCAGGTGCGTGGACTGGCGATGATCGCGGCCACACCGCGCTTCGTGCGTGGCAATGATTGGCCCGATGCAGTCGAACGCGAGGTGTTCGTGCAATTCGGCCAGGACCTGTCCCGCGATTATCGCGGCACCCTGGAGCGTTTTCTGGCGCTGGATACGCTGGGCTCGGCGCATGCCCGCGCCGAATTGCGCAGCCTGCGCGAGACGCTGGTTGCGCGCGGCGAACCGGCCGCCGAGGCGTTGCAGCAAGGTTTGAGCCTGCTGGAACGCACCGACCTGCGCCGCGCACTGCCGCAGCTTGCGCGCCCCAGCCTGTGGATTGCCGGGCAACGCGATCGGCTGGTGCCAGCCGCCGGCATGCACGCTGCCGCAACACGAACTCCACAGGCGCAGGCACTCACCATTGCCGGTGGCGGGCACGCCCCGTTTCTCGGCCACGCCGATCAGGTCGCCGAGGCGCTGCAACGCTTCGTTGCGTCCGTGCCTTGAACGGATCGTCGATCATGCGCCATCGCTGATCGAGGAAACACGCATGGACTTGGGAATCGCCGGCCGCTGGGCACTGGTGTGCGCCGCCAGCAAAGGCTTGGGATTGGGCTGCGCACGCGCGCTGGCCAGCGAAGGCGTCAACGTGGTGATCGTCGCGCGCGGACGCGATGCGTTGGAGCAATCCGCCGATGCATTGCGCGCACTGCCAGGCGCGGGCGAGGTGCGCAGCGTGGTGGCCGATATCGCCACCCCGCAAGGTCGCGCCGACGCACTCGCCGCCTGTCCGCAGGTGGATATCCTCATCAACAACGCCGGTGGCCCGCCGCCCGGCGATTTCCGCCAATGGGAACGCGAGGATTGGCTGCGCGCGCTGGATGCCAACATGCTGGCGCCGATCGAACTGATTCGCGCAAGCGTCGATGCGATGCGCGCGCGGCGCTTCGGCCGCATCGTCAACATCACCTCCAGCGCGGTGAAGGCGCCGATCGACATTCTCGGCCTGTCCAACGGCGCGCGCGCCGGGCTGACCGGCTTCGTCGCCGGGCTGGCACGCAGCACGGTGGCCGACAACGTCACCATCAACAATCTGCTGCCCGGCCAGTTCGCCACCGACCGGTTGCGCGGCAACTTCGCGGCGATCGCGCAACAGCAAGGCAGCACCGCCGAAGACGTCGCCGAGCGCAAGCGGGCGGGCATTCCGGCCGGGCGCTTCGGCGAGGCGGACGAATTCGGCGCCGCCTGCGCGTTCCTCTGCAGCGCCCAGGCCGGCTACATCACCGGACAGAACCTGCTGATCGATGGCGGCAGCTATCCGGGTACGTTCTAGGATCAGATCGCCGCAGGCGGGCTGTGGCACATCCATGTCCCACGCCGGCTTGCACGCCACGCACGCCGCAGTTCACCGTCCGCTCCACATGCCGCGAACGCAGCCAACACCGCGCGGCGAACGGCAGGCAGGCACGGAACAGGTGCCCACAGCTGCAGGCATGCAGGCAGGCGCCGATTCCGGGCGTCACCGCGCCGCGCCTTGCGATGAGCACAATGGTTTTTCACGCTGCCTGATGCCTGCCTGGCAGGACACAGTGTGTAGCGCGCGCGCCGCCAGCCCCGGCCAGCATCCTGGCGCCCACCCGCAGCGGCTCCTGGCCGAAGGCCCGCTCGCACACATCGATTCCCTCCGTCGCGCGCAGCAGCGACAATAGCGCCGCTAATGAACAGTACCTTCGACCCCCGCCACGTCCGGCGCGCCTTTGCGCGCGCCGCCAGCAGCTATGCCGCCGCCGCCGCGCTGCAGCGCGAAGCGGAAACGCGCCTGCTCGAATCGCTCGACTACCTGGGCGACCAGGTACCCAAGGTGGTGCTGGATGTCGGCGCCGGCCCCGGCCATGCCAGCGGCGCGATCAAGAAGCGCTGGCCCAAGGCGCAGGTGATCGCGCTGGATCAGGCCATGCCGATGCTGCGCCAGGCGCGCAAGGCCGCCGGTTGGTGGAAGCCGTTCGCGCAGGTCTGCGCCGATGCGCGTGCGTTGCCGGTGGCCGACGGCAGCGTGGATGTGATCTTCAGCAATCTGTGCCTGCAATGGGTGGAAGACCTGCCGGCGGTGTTCGCCGGCTTTCGCCGCGCGCTGCGGCCGGGCGGGCTGTTGCTGTGCTCCACCTTCGGCCCGGAGACGCTGATCGAATTGCGCGAGGCCTTCGCCCAGGCCGACCCGGCGCCGCATGTCAGCCGCTTTCCGCCGATCGCGCAATTCGGCGATGCCTTGTTGATGTCCGGCTTCCGCGACCCGGTGCTGGACCGCGACCTGTTTACGCTGACCTATAACGACCTGCCTGCCTTGATGCGCGAACTGCGCGCGATGGGCGCCACCAATGCGCTCAGCAATCGCCGCGCCACCCTGACCGGACGCGGCCGCTTCGCCGCCGCCAGCGCCGCTTACGAACCGCTGCGACGCCCCGACGGCAGCTTGCCCAGTTCCTGGGAAGTGATCTACGCCCACGCCTGGGCGCCGGCACCGGGCGCACCCATCCGCGAACAGGGGCACGACATCGCCAGCGTTCCGGTCGCGTCGATCCCGATCCGCCGCCGCATCGACTGAGCGGCGGTACAGATCGCCGCCCGCAGAACAGCTGCCTTCGGTGGGACACAGAGTCTTGGCTCACCGCCCATCCCGATCGGTCAGGTTGGACGGCGACACCCGGTAGAATTCAGTAGTGAATGGCTGCGCCCGATGGCGGCACGCCCTGTTCAGCACCTTCCCAGTTTGCGGCTCTTGCCCCCAATCGGCCTCCCCAATGTTGAAGTGGCTCATCATCGCGCTGTTCATCGCATCGGCGCTGTACATCCATTACCGCGGTCGCGTGCGGCACCGGCTCAGCCGGCAGCTGCTGGACCATTCCACCTTCATGGCGCCGATCAACACGCTGATGTATCTGTGTTCCCGGGTGCCGACCACACCGTTCATCGACCCCGGCAAGGAATTCCCGGAACTGGCGCCGTTGCGCGCCAACTGGTCGCTGATCCGCGATGAAGCCGTCGCCCTGCAGCAGATGCAGAAGATCCGCGCTGCCGACGGCTATACCGATATCGGCTTCAACTCGTTTTTCCGCCGCGGCTGGAAGCGGTTCTATCTGAAGTGGTACGGCACCGCGCACCCGTCGGCCTCGGAACTGTGCCCGCAGACCACCGCGTTGCTGCATGCGATCCCGACGGTGAAGGCAGCAATGTTCGCCGAGTTGCCGCCGGGCAGCGAACTGCGTCCGCACCGCGACCCGTTCGCAGGGTCCATGCGCCTGCACCTGGGGCTGGCCACACCCAACGACGACCGCTGCTTCATCGACGTGGACGGCCAGCGCCATAGCTGGCGCGACGGCGAGTGGACGATGTTCGACGAGACCTATATCCACCATGCACGCAACGACACCGACCACGACCGCATCATCCTGTTCTGCGATATCGAACGCCCGATGCGCTGGCGCTGGGCTGCGGCGCTGAACCGCTTCGTCGGCCGCAGCCTGCTCTCGGCCGGCGCCTCGCCCAACCAGGAAGGCGACAAGACCGGCGGCATCAACCGCGTGTTCCGTTACTTCTACGCGGCACGCCTGAAGGCCAAGGCGCTGAAGGAACGCAACAACCCGCTGTACCAGACGCTCAAGTGGGGCATCTTCATTCTGGTGGTGGTGGGGATCGTGCGGCTGTAGGCCTGGATGCAACGCCTGGGAACGCGCGCGTTCCAGCACTTAGAACTTGGGTCGGCCCATCGTCCACCACCGGTTGGTGTTCGATCGCTGGTTTCCGCAGACAGCCGCAGCACTGCGGGACATGCCCACGCACGACACCCGCCAGTTCCCCCAAGGGTGCGGACCTGTCGAAGGCCGGTCAGGAGTACCTCAATCACCTGGCCAAACTGATGAACGAGCGTCCTCGTTAGACCTTGGGATGGGCTACGCAGCGGCGACCATGAAAAAGGAAATCCTCGCCGTCACATCACGCGTTGCACTTGATTCCTGAGACCGCTCTGTCTTTAACTGGAAGGTACAACCAAATGTCAGTGGAACTATCTTTTGAGGCTGGCTCGGCCGAAGTCGCTAGGAGTTGACAACATCGGTTGTCACCGTAGGTGCCGTTTACGCCGTTTAGTAGGCTGATCGAAAAGCTGCTAAAGACACCCCAGTTAGACTTGCAACCTCGGTGCATCTTGCTTCTGAGTCTGCTCCTGAGCTTCGACACTCATCGCGAGTGCGCGCGTCTGTTCTGCAGACTGCACGCGCGCCTGGCTTTGCTCAACTGAATTCTCCACCGCATCTGCCGTGCGCATTTGCTCACGGTGATACACGGAAGTAGAGGGGTTTCCCTGGACCAGGAAGACGTATTCGCCGGCTGCTGCGCGGGTGCCTGCTTGGCCAAGTACGACATTGTCCACACGTTCCATGCCCTGCTCTTTGGCGAGTGCATACAGGCTCCAGGTCATCCGATCACTTGCCGCATCCGGAACACGATTCAGCGATTGATCGATCCGATGTACGCCATCCTGGATTTGAGCAAACATGGGATCGCTAGGCGATGGAGCATATGCGCTGAGCTTGAAACCATCCGACGATCCGCGCGAAGGTGCGGCAGGGTCCTGAGGTACCAACGGTTGTCCATTCGTAGGAGGCGCGATTCTACGATCATCCGCATCGAACCACTGCTTGCCGTCAAACCTGTAGCCGCTGCGTACCGACCCCGCGCCTACGTCCTGATAAAGGTCCTCCCCAAAATCCGGGGCGTTGACCGTCTCACCTTGTACGTTTTTGGGCAGAACAGGTTGAACGCCGCTGGCCTTTAGTAGGTTGCTGACAACCCCGTTGCTGTTGTTGTACAGCGGGGAATATTCCAATTGTGCGTGATTGATCTGCTCGCCTGCCTTCACGGCGGACTCGAGCTTTGCAGTTAATTCCTGGTCAGAGCCACTCCAGGCAACGATACGCTCGTGATGCTCGCCCGGTGCGGGCCAATCTGGAGCTATGATCGTCTCTTTCACGACGTCACCTCTGACGTCCCGTGCAATGCCAGCGTCGGAAGGATCCAGCTGATTCAAGGGAACTCGCTCGTAGTTCCCGTCCTGCTTTAGTCGGTACCCAACTTCATAAGGCGCTACGTAAGGCGCCGCTTGGACAATGATGTGCCCAAACTTTTCCGAGCCAAAAACCGTGCTCTCGGCAAAGTTCGCCAGATCATTCCCTTCGGCCCTGGTGTCTGGCCCCCCGCGTACTACGGTCTGGCTACCATCGGATTTCTGAAAGAGCAGGTAGAGATGGCGGCGGTCGCCAGCAACCTCGCTTGCGCCCACTGAAATTGTTGCCGTCTTTTGCTCATCCATGACTTATTCCCCAATATCCTGCGGAGCTCGATTCACTACCAGTTTGCTCAAGTAGATTCCGTCAGCAGAATGAAAGCCCACCATCCAGGTAACCGGCACAGCTGGCGCTGTCACCGATGGCTGCGCCTCTTTCACAATAGGGGAAAGCGTGCACACCATCGACGCTTTGTAACCTGCGCCGGGAGAGCTCAACGCTTGGCAGCGAAATCCTAGATCCTCAAGATTCTTCTGCGCAGTCGTAATGTGCGAGCCGATCGGGTTGGCGGCTTGAAGCTGCTGCCTTGCTTTGGCGGCAGACTGTTGAGTATTAAAGCCGGGCCGTGAGTCTTGCTGCATGGCAGAGCACCCTGGTACGAAGAAGAGACTAGCAGCTACTAGCAGTGCTAGAGAACTAAGGTTGGCGTGAGGATTCGCTTGCATGATTTGACAGCTCCACCGCAATCACACGGATGGTTGTCCATGTGCAGGTCGGTTGCAAGTATGCCCTCCTAAGAAATAGCGAAGCTATGAAGTTACTGCAGCAGGCCACCCCGGCCTCGCTTGACCCCAATCTATGCATCCGCAATAACGGGGTCGTCGTAACGGGGGTCAGGTTTTGGGCAGGTTCACTTAATAGGTGGCACCGTTTTGCGCGATCGACCGGCTCAATGCGCCCAAAGACGGCGCTGCGATAGAGGAAATTCGGTCCATCCCCGGCTTCAGGGTAACCACCAGCAAGACGGCAGAAGGGCGAGTCAAATTGCGCTACTTTCAGGAACCGGGACTTCATTCGTTCAAGGCAAATGTTGGGAAATCGTATGTCGACAATGACCCATGGCTTGCTGCCCATGAAGCCAGCAAGCTAGAGCGTGTTATGAACTTTGCTCTTGTCACGCTAACGTATGCGGATGAAGCCTCGTAAGCCATATCCGACCGATATCTCCGACGAAGAATGGGCCTTTGCTGCGCCATATCTCACACTGATGGATGCGCAAGCACCGCAGCGCAAATACGCGCTACGCGCGATGTTCAACGCACTGCGCTGGATCGCACGCGCCGGCGCACCGTGGCGATTGCTTCCCAACGATTTCCCGCCTTGGGAGGCGGTGTATCAGCAAACGCAGCGCTGGCTGCAGGCAGGCTGCTTTGAAGCCATGGTCAGCGATCTGCGCTCACTCTTGCGTGTAGCACAGGGGAAGAAAGGCCAGCCGAGTGCGGTGATTTTTGATGCGAGTGCGGTGATTTTTGATGGCCGTACGCTGCAGTCCACCTGTGAAAGTGGGCCGCGTGCTGGATACGATGGTTATAAGCGCAAGAAGGGAAGCAAGGTGCACATGGCGGTCGACACGCTGGGACATCTGCTCGCCGTCCAGGTCACGCCGGCCAA